>NZ_SSWX01000001.1 GCF_004803635.1 Lampropedia aestuarii
ACGCTCCGACTAAAAACGAAAGTATACAACACTTTTTTAGCCCAAAAACAAAGTAGCCTTAAAAACTGAATAAAACCAAAAATAAACCCAGCAAATTTCTTGATTCATAGGTAAAACCATTCACACTGGTATCCATACCAAGCAGATAGGCCCACACGCTCCAGTACACAGACCGGCGTATTGAGCAAATTTCTCAAGAAATGACATGGCTTTGCGTATCGCTGCGTATACTTAGCTTGAACAAGCGAGCACCTCAGCGCTGTGCGTGCGAGCCAGTCTATTCGTTTCACTCTCCATTCATACAACAAGGAGCAACCATGTATAAGCATCTTTTGATTCCCACAGACGGCGGCGAACTTTCCAAAAAAGCCATCTCACATGGTTTTGACCTGGCCAAACTGACTGGCGCGCGCGTCACGATCCTCACAGTGACTCCTAGCTATCCTGTGACTTATTTGGAAGGCAGCTCAGTCAATAACCGCGAATTCGCAGAAACCAGCGAACGCCAATGGCGTGAAGAGGCGCAAACCGCCATGGCCTCGGTGCTTGAAGAAGGCCAAGCGCGCGGCATTGCCACCGATGTGCAAGTGCTCAGCGGTGACAGCATCTCTGATTTGATTCTGCAAGCGGCCTCGGTCGATGAAGTGGATCTGATTGTGATGGCCTCACACGGCCGCAAAGGCTTTGCCCGCCTGCTGCTGGGCAGCGAAACCCAGCATGTGCTGACTGGCGCAAAAGTGCCTGTGTTGGTGCTGCGCTAAACCAGCAAGACAGCACGCATCAGCTGCAGATTGACCTTTGCACTGACTGCGCGCTCCAAGCCCGATATGATCGCCCATCTCTGATGGGCTTTTTTACGCCCTGCTTTCTCTCTTGACCAGTCCATGCACCCCACTGTCACCACTCCCCGCCCCCAACCACTCGCAGGCATCCGCGTTGTGGAGCTCACCCATATGGTCATGGGGCGCAGTCGCCACAGCGTTTGTTGAAACCGGTGCAAACCCGTGCAAAGCAGCGCAGTGACCGCGTAAGCTCAGCAAACCCCATAATGGCCCCGCAACCACGATGAAAAAAGCCGATATCCCCTTGTTTTTTGCCGAGCTGCAAGCGGCCAACCCACATCCTGTGACCGAGCTCGAATACGGCAGCGATTTCCAATTGCTGGCCGCAGTCTTGCTGTCAGCCCAGGCCACCGACGTGGGCGTGAACAAAGCCACACGCAAGCTGTTCCCGGTCGCAGGCACGCCACAAGCCATTCTGGATTTGGGCCAGGAAGGCCTGGAGGAGCACATCAAAACCATTGGCCTGTACCGCAGCAAAGCCAAAAACCTGATGGCGACTTGCCAGATGCTGGTCGAGCACTACGGCGGCGAGATTCCACGCACGCGGCCTGAGCTGGAAGAGCTGCCAGGCGTAGGCCGCAAAACCGCCAACGTCGTGCTCAACGTCGCCTTTGGTGAGCCGACAATGGCCGTCGACACCCACATTTTCCGTGTCAGCAACCGCACTGGCCTGGCACCTGGTAAAAATCCATTGGAAGTCGAATTAAAACTACTCAAGCGCGTGCCCGCTGAATACGCCGTGCACGCCCACCACTGGCTGATCTTGCTGGGCCGCTATATTTGCCAGGCCCGCAAGCCGCGCTGCTGGGAATGCCGCGTCAGCACCTGGTGCGACTTCAAACCCAAAACACCTGCCCCATGAGCACTGCCGCCCTCCCCCTCAACACCTCGGCACAAGACACGGCAGCGCTGCCGGTCTTGTTTACATTCCGCCGCTGCCCCTACGCGATGCGTGCACGCCTGGCCTTGGCCGCCGCCCAGCAGCCTTACCAAGCCATTGAAGTCGTGCTGCGCAACAAGCCTGCACAATTGCTAGAAGCCTCGCCCAAAGGCACGGTGCCGGTGTTGGTGTTGCCAAGCCAGGAAGTAGTGGATGAAAGTCTGCACATCATGCTGTGGGCTCTGCGCCGCAATGACCCGCTGCATTGGCTCAGTCCCAGCGCCGGCAATGAGGCGCAGATGCTGGCGCTGATTGGCGATTTGGACCGCAACTTCAAACCCCTGCTTGACCGCTGCAAATACCCCGAACGCCATACCGAGGTGCGCTTAGCCGATTCACGCGCATTGGCCCTGCAATGGTTGGCCCAGTTGGAGCAGCGCCTGGGCATGCAGCCATTCTTGTTTGGCACACATGCCAGCTTGGCCGATGCCGCCCTGTTTCCATTTGTACGGCAATTTGCTGCGATTGACGAAGACTGGTGGAATGCCCAGGCCTTGCCGCACTTGCAGCAGTGGCGCCAGCACTGGCTGGCCCTGCCATTGTTTCAAGCCGTGATGCACAAGCCCCAGGCCAGCTCTGCAGCCTGAACTTTCGAACCTGAACGGGCAACGCCGCAATGCGCTTTTGTGTGCCTTGCGCGATTGCGAAAAGATCGTCAACAGGTTCTTAGCGCCCTGCGGCAAAACCGTTTTGTCGCCAGGCCTCAAACACGGTCACCGCCACCGAGTTCGACAAATTCAAACTGCGCTGGCCTTCCACCATGGGCAGGCGCAGGCGCTGCGGTAGCGGGAAATGTTCGCGCACCGACTCGGGCAGGCCTTGTGTCTCTGCGCCAAACACCAGCCAGTCACCGGGCTGAAAAGCGACTTCAAACAAATTGCGGCTGCCTCGTGTGGTCATCGCAAACATCCGCTCGGCAGCGGGCTGTTCAGTTTCCAAAAAAACGTCCCAGCTGCTGTAGCGCAAGGTTTTGGCGTATTCGTGGTAGTCCAGCCCAGCGCGGCGCATATAACGGTCTTCCATAGAAAACCCCAGCGGCTCGATCAAATGCAATTGGCTGCCAGTATTGGCAGCCAAGCGGATGATATTGCCGGTATTGGGCGGGATTTCGGGGTGAACCAGGACGATGTGAAACATGGCAAAAAGCATTCAAGCCCAGCACAGCGTGGCGCTGCGAGGGCTTGTGTTCGGACAATGGGGGGCTAGAGAGGCTACTGCGGGTTACGCGACACTCCAACCCACCCTAATAACGTGGTCTAAAAACCTGGGCTTACTTGTCTTGACCGCCCAACAAAGGCACGCCACCATCTGCACCTGTGAGCAGCAAGCCGCTTGCAGCATAAATGCCCAATTTGGCGCGGGTGTCGACGATGTCCAGATTGCGCATCGTCAACTGGCCAATGCGGTCGATTGGGCTGAACGGCGCGTCTTCCACTTTTTCCATCGACAGGCGCTCTGGCGCGTAAGTCAGGTTGGCCGACTCGGTGTTGATGATCGAGTAGTCATTGCCACGGCGCAGCTCCAAGGTCACCTCGCCGGTGATCGCACGGGCAACCCAACGCTCAGCGGTTTCACGCAGCATGATCGCTTGCGGGTCAAACCAGCGGCCTTGGTACAGCAAGCGGCCCAGTCTCAAGCCATTGATACGGTACTGCTCAATCGTGTCTTCGTTATGGATACCAGTGACCAGGCGCTCGTAAGCAGCGTGCAGCAAAGCCATGCCAGGTGCTTCGTAAATGCCACGGCTCTTGGCTTCGATAATGCGGTTTTCGATCTGGTCGCTCATGCCCAAACCGTGGCGGCCACCGATGCGGTTGGCTTCCAAAAACAGCTCAACGCTGTCGGCAAAGGTTTTGCCATTCAAGGCCACGGGCACGCCTTCTTCAAAGCGGACAGTGACTTCTTCGGCTTGGACTTCAACTTCTGGCTTCCAGAAAGCCACGCCCATGATGGGCTGCACAATGCGAATGCCAGAGTTCAAGAACTCCAAGTCTTTGGCCTCGTGCGTAGCGCCCAGCAAGTTGGAGTCGGTGCTGTAGGCTTTTTCGGTCGACATTTTGTAGTCAAACCCATTGGCCACCAGGAACTCGCTCATTTCTTTGCGGCCACCCAGCTCGTCGATGAAAGCCTGGTCCAGCCATGGCTTGTAGATTTTCAGCGCTGGGTTGGTGAGCAAACCGTAGCGGTAAAAACGTTCGATGTCGTTGCCTTTGAAGGTCGAGCCATCGCCCCAGATATTGACATCGTCTTCCTTCATCGCCGCCACCAGCATCGTGCCAGTCACGGCGCGACCCAGCGGTGTCGTGTTGAAGTAAGTGATGCCGCCGGTGCTGATGTGGAAGGCGCCGGATTGGATCGCAGCAATGCCTTCGTGCACCAATTGCTTGCGGCAGTCGATCAGACGCGCCACTTCAGCGCCATAAGCGATGGCTTTTTGTGGGATCGCGTCGTAATCGCTCTCATCGGGCTGGCCCAGATTGGCGGTGTACGCATACGGGGTCGCGCCTTTTTGCTTCATCCACAACAGGGCCGCACTGGTATCAAGACCTCCCGAAAAAGCGATACCGACCTTCTGGCCAGCAGGAATGGATTGCAAAATGGTATTGGACATGACGGCCTAACGGATTGGAATAACAAAAAGAGATTCGGATATGGACGCAGCAGCGCCATAGGCATGGCCAGCACAATGTGGCCAGCACAAAGCCCTAGTGCAGCGCACCAAACCTTTGATTTTACGGCAATGCGCAGGCAGTTCCTAGCTAGAGGCCATAAGAACGTGTTTACGATCTTTTTGCAGTCGCGCAAAACATAAAAAAACTGCGCAATGCGCCTGTTGCCACCATAGGTCGGTTTGAGCCAAACGGCCAACGCCACAATGCATTTTTGGGATCCTTGCAGCGCTTTTGGGGACCAGGGGTTGGGGGTTGGCCCCCACAAGCACGCTGCTTTGTTAAAAATCCTCGCCAAACAGATCGCCCGACTGCGTTTTTTGCCGCACACCGTCTGCTTTTGGGCTTCAACGCGGCTGCGTCGAGATGGTGAACAGACTCTAAAGCTGGCGGCAAGCTGCCAATTTGCGCTACATTGCCAGCCATCGACTTTTCGCAGACTGCAGCGCAGGCCAAAGGTCTTGGTTGTTGCCCAGTACCCCCACCCTATGTCTGAACGAAAAATCATTGCCACCCATGCCAGCACCATCCTGGTGGGCCAGCTTGCCACGATGGGTTACAGCATCACCGATGTCGCCGTCATTGGCCACTACTCGGTGCAAGCGCAGGCGGCATTGTCGGTTGCTGGCGCGCTGTTCATCATGGTCTACATCAGCTTGCTGGCCAGTGTGCAAGGCATTTTGCCGGTGTGGGCCGAGTTGCTGGGTGCCAAAAAACTGGCGCAACTTGGCGCCTCGGTGCGCCAGAGTCTGTACCTGGCTGGCGCATTGTGCGTGCTGGGCATTGTGTTGCTGCTTGGCGCTCCAGCGCTGGTTTTGCCGCTGATGCAAGTGCCCGTAGAAATGCATGCGGCTGTCAAACAGTACCTGCTGATTTTGGCTGTGTCGCTGCCCATGGCGCTAGGCTACCGGGTGTTTGCCACGCTCAGCCAAGCCATCGGCATCCCGCACTTTGTCACCTGGCTGCAAGTGGCAGGCCTGGCTGTCAAAGTGCCGCTGACTGTCATGCTGGTCAACGGCTATGCCGGCCTGCCTGAGCTGGGCATTGCTGGCAGCGCCTGGGCCACCTTGTGCGTGCAAATCAGCTTGATAGGACTGGCATTTTGGCTGCTCAACACCCAAACCGCTTATCAACAATTGCGGCTGTGGGCGAAGATGGAGCCCATCGATGGCCAGCAGCAGCGTGAATTCGCCCGCCTGGCGATTCCAGCCGGTTTGATGGCCTCGGTCGAAGTCAGCTCGTTTGCCATCATGGCCTTATTGATTGCACGCCAAGGCGATGCAGTGACAGCGGCGCACCAGATTGCCAGCAACTTTGCCGGCATCAGCTATATGTTCCCGCTGTCGCTGGCCATCGCTGCCAGTGCGCGGGTCAGTTATTGGCGTGGCGCTGGCCATGAGCTGATGGCGATCAGGCTCGCGCGCGCCTGCCTGCTGTTTGGCTTTGGCCTGTCGCTGCTACTGGCCAGTGTGATGTATCTGCTGCGCGAACCATTGACCGGGCTCTACACCAACAATGCAGTGGTACACGCCACCAGCGCAGCCCTGCTGGGCTGGATTGCGCTCTACCATATTGCCGATGCGACGCAGGTCATCTCGATCTTTTTGCTGCGCAGCTGGCGCATCACGATTGCACCGATGGTGTTGTACCCGGTGATGCTTTGGGGCATTGGGGTCACAGGTGGTTATTTGCTGGCCTACCACGGCCTGCTGGGCTGGCCTGCGCAAACCGGCGCTTGGCCTTTTTGGGCAGCCAGTGTGGCTGCGCTGGCCATCACGGCCGTGTGCTTGTTGGGGTTGCTGCGCAACAAATTGCGCAGCGCGGCACTGCAAGCACACAAGCGACCAATGGCAGCCGGTGTTTGACAGCGCCGCAAACGAGTGCGCGCGGCGGGTTATTAGCCAGCCAACGCAGCCTTGACAGCAGCAGAGACAACGGCCATATCGGCCTTGCCCGCCAACTCCTTCTTGGCTTGGCCCATCACCTTGCCCATATCGCCTGGGCCGGCAGCACCCAGTTGCGCCACGATCGCGCCGATCGCAGCACTGACCTCTTCAGCACTCATGCGGGCTGGCAGATAGCCTTGCAAAATCACCAGCTCTGACTGCTCCTGGTCGGCCAGATCCTGGCGATTGGCTTGCTCGAATGCGGCGATGGAATCTTTGCGCTGTTTGACCAGCTTATCGACAATGGCCACGACAGCGGCGTCATCGAGTTCAATGCGCTCATCCACTTCGCGTTGCTTGATCGCAGCTTGCAACATACGAATCGTGCCCAGGCGATTGGCCTCTTTGGCGCGCATTGCAGCTTTCATATCCTCGGTGATTTGTGCTTTCAATGTCATGAGATTCTCCCTAGTGCCTGCGTGCATTGCAAGCAACACACAAGGCGTTCATCACAAAAACAAAAAAACCGCGCAAGGCGTCCCTTTTGCGCGGTTTGATTGGGCTGCCTGACCATGGTATTTGGTGATCAGGCCAACAAGCCAAAGGCTTGTATGCTCAATACATTTTCTTAGGCAATTGCATGCTGCGCACACGTTTGTAGTGGCGTTTCACAGCAGCTGCTTTTTTGCGCTTGCGTTCTGTCGTTGGTTTTTCGTAGAACTCGCGAGCACGCAATTCGTTCAGCAGGCCCAGCTTTTCAATCGTGCGCTTGAAGCGACGCAAAGCAATTTCATAGGGCTCGTTTTCTTTGACGCGGATAGTAGTCATTCAAATCTAAAATATGGTGCGAAGCTGTGTGCAAAGGAAGATCAGGCCTCGTGCAGCAAGCTAAGCGGTTTCGCCCCGTTTGTTCAGTAACTAGTATGGCCAACAGGGCATTTGCCAGCAAAGTCAAGCATTATAGCCAGTATCACACTCCGTGCAAGGCCAACAATGCAAATTTTTCAGCACAAAGCGCTGATTCAAAGCGCACACGCCAACAGTTAGTTAGCTGGTGGTGCCTGCATGCCGCTGGGCCATTGCAGTCGCACAGGCATGGCCACTGGCCCACGCCCATTGGAAGTTGTAGCCGCCCAGCCAGCCCGTCACATCAACGACTTCCCCAATGAAATACAGGCCTGGGTGCTGCTGCGACTCCATGGTTTTGGATGACAGTGCACGTGTATCGACACCGCCCAATGTCACCTCGGCCTTGGCGTAGCCCTCTGTGCCACTGGGCGTAATCTGCCACGCCTGCAACTGCTCGGCCAGCGCCGCCAATGCCTTGTCCGGCACTTGGTCGATCGGGCGCTGCCATTCGGTGCGCTGCGCGACCATGGTGTCGACCAAGCGCGTAGGCAGCCATTGCGCCAGCACATTGCTCAGCAGCCGTTTGCTCGTGCGTTTGGCTTGCAGCAATTCATCCAATACATGGTCCAGCTCCGGCAGCAAGTTGATCTGCAGCGGTGCACCCACCTTCCAGTAGTTGGAGATTTGCAAAATCGCCGGACCAGACAGGCCGCGGTGCGTGAACAGCAGATCTTCTTTGAAGCGCATGGCCTGCTTGCCCTGGCCAGTGGCAATCTCCACCGGCAAGGCCAAGCCAGCCAGAGCCACAAACGCGGCCCAGTCTTGCGGGGCAAAAGTCAGCGGCACCAGACCTGGGCGGCGTGCAATCAAGGGCAGCTCAAACTGCTTGGCAATGCGGTAGCCAAAATCACTCGCGCCAATTTTGGGAATCGACAAGCCACCGGTTGCAATCACCAAGGCGCCCGCCTGCACTTGACCTTGCGAAGTACGCAAATAAAAGGGCGCTGGGGTCGCTGGCGCATCGGCAGACTCGCCCTCCGCTTGGCTGCGATCAGAGCGCCAGATGGACTCGACTTCACACGGATGCCAAATGTCCACATTGGCCTCTTTGCACAATTGCAGCAGCATGCCAATCACGTCTTGCGCGCTGTGGTCGCAAAATAATTGGCCTTTGTGCTTTTCGTGGAACGCAATGCCGTGTTGCTGCAACAGGGCAATGAAGTGCTGCGGCGTGAAACGCGACAGCGCCGAGCGACAAAATTGTGCGTTGTCGCTGACAAAATGGTGCTGTGGCTGGCGTACATCCAAGTCGCGGTTGGTGAAATTGCAGCGCCCACCACCAGAGATGCGGATTTTTTCGGCCAGGCGTTTGGCGTGGTCAATCACCAGCACCCGCAAACCCAATGCGCCAGCTTGTGCGGCGCAAAAAAGACCGGCAGCACCGGCGCCAATCACAACCGCATCAAAGCGCTGGGTGCGCACTGGCGCTTGGGTCTGTGGCGAATTAGCCGATGGCTTGGTTGCGCCAGATGGGCTCTGCGCTGCGGTAGTGGTGGGTGGTATCGTGGCCATCCCCGTATTGTTGCAGCACCAGACTGGCTTTGAGCACATCTCCGACCAAAATGATGGCTGGGCTTTGCACTTGTTCAGCGGCAATGGTCTCCACCAGGCCGCTCAAGTCGGTCATGATGCGTCTTTGGGTTGGCAAGGTCGCCGACTGCACCAGCGCCACAGGCGTGTGCTGCGGCAAGCCTTGCAGCAAGCCGGCCTGGATACCCGCCGCACCTTTGACGCCCATGTAAATGACCAAGGTCAAGCGCTGCGCATGCGCCAGCTGGGCAATCTGCGCCCAATCGAGTTCTTGCTGACCAGGTGCCGCATGGCCCGTGAGCAGCAACACGCCGTGTGCATGGTCACGGTGCGTCAAAGGACAAGCCAGCGCAGTGGCTGCCATCACCCCCGATGAAATGCCGTTGACAACGCTAACGCGCACACCAGCTGCGTGCACATGCTCCAGCTCTTCACCCAAACGGCCAAAAATCGCCGGATCCCCCCCTTTGAGGCGCACCACCACTTCACCGGCCTGGGCCTCCTGAATCATCAGCCGTTCAATAAAGGCCTGCGGCGTGCTTTTGCAGCCGCCGCGCTTGCCCACATGCACGATGCGGGCCGTGGGTGAGGCGTAGTCCAGGACCGCCTGATTGACCAAGTCATCGACCAGCAACACGGTAGCGCGCGCAATGGCTTTAACGGCTTTGAGCGTCAGCAACTCTGGATCACCCGGTCCTGCGCCGACCAGCACGCATTCGCCGCCATTGGCAGCAGCCGCGCAGTCAATCGACTCACGTGCAGAATTCAACAACGGCAGGTTTGGCGGGGTCATCATTAGGCAATCGTGTATGCACACATGTCAGTGGTTTGGTGTGCATATTATTTACCATCATTAAAAACTTTCAGTTATATAGAAAATTTTCTCTGGTCCGCATGGCACTCCCTCCTCCAAGAACCTGCTGCCCGGCTGCTACTAGCAGCCCATTCAGTTTTTAATGCGCAAGGCCTCACGCACAGTCAGCAATTTGCGCACCTCACTGGAGTGCGCCAAGCGCCCCTCTTTGGCAAACGCGTGGTATTGCTCGTCAATGGCATCGAGCTGGTAGAGGTAGTTGACCATCAGCCCCAAGGATTCACGCATGCCTTTAGGCGATGTATCAGCCATCCAGTTGATTTGCTGCAAGCTCGCGCCATTGCCAAAATGGAAGCGTGCGACCGAATCAAGCGGGTCTTGCCGGCTTTTTTCTTGTAGCAGGTAGTGCGCGCACTCGCTGAGCAACCATTGTTGCAAGGCCAGCAAATCGTCCTTGGTCACCAAGCCGCTGCTGCGTGCGCATTCCTGATCCTGCACAATTGTTTGCAAACGATCAAAACGGCTCTCCTGCCTGTCGCCTTCCATCATGAAACGCACTTGCAGTGGCAACTGCGCGACATAGCTGTCCTCGTCGAGTGACTCTTTGAGCCATTTGCTAAAGCCAGGCACGGGCGAGAGCGTGGCAAAGGTTTGCAGTGCTGGGAAGTCCTGCGCCAATTGCGCCACGACCCGCTTGATCAAGAACTCGCCCATGCTGACGCCACGCAAGCCCGGCTGCGCGTTCGAGATCGAATAGAAAATCGCTGTGGTGGCCAGCTCCGGATCAGTGGTGGGCTGGCTTTCATCGAGCAGCATTTGCACATTGCTGGCCAAGTGGTTCACCAAGGCCACTTCGACAAAAATCAGTGGCTCGTCGGGCATGCGACCATGGAAAAAGGCATAGCAGCGGCGGTCCGAATCGAGGCGATTGCGCAAATCGTCCCAGGACTTGATTTCATGCACGGCCTCGTAGCGCATCAGCTTCTCTAGCAAGGCCGCTGGCGAAGACCAGCTCAGGCGCTGCAATTCCAGGAAGCCTGCATCAAACCACAGCGTCAACAGCCGCAGCAAATCATGCTCCAGCGGCGCCAAACGTTCTTGGTCATCAGCTCTGAGCAATTCGGCACGCATGAACACCAGCGACTCGATGCCATTGGGCAACAAATTGAACTGGCGCAAAATGCGCTGGCGCGGCGACTCCAACGCCTCCGCAATGCGGGCTTGCGCATGCAGTTTGTCAATCGGCAAGCGCGCTTCTTGAAAGGACTCAATGGCGTCTTCCAAAACAGCCTCGTCAACACCAAACCCAGCCGCCAACCGATTCATGAACTGCAAGCGGTCTTCCGCTGTGGCCTGCAGGTACATCTCCAGCAGTTGCCGCACGCGTGCACGAATACGTGTTTCGCTATCAATCGGGCTGGCTGCCTCTTGCAGCAACCTGTCAACCAGGTCCCATTGCTTGATATCAAAAGCCTGCTCACTGCCGCTGCCCTCTTCCCTGCCATGGAGCGAGCCCATTAAACGGCGCCAAATCCGCAAAAATCCGGCACTGCGCGAGACGGTCGTCAAGGGGCTGACAGGTGCCGTGCTGGGTTGAGCCATGGAGTTCCTCTGGAGAAAAAATGTTGTATGGGGTATTGCAAGCACGGCCCTAAGAGCCTGTTCAAAGTCTCGACGCAGTCGCGCAAGGCACGCTGCGTTGTTAAAAATCCTCGCCGGGCAGCTAGCCCGACTGCGGTTTTTGCCGCGCACCGTATCCTTTTGGACTCCAACGCGGTCTGCGTGGAGACTTTGAACAGGCTCTAACGGCTCTGGACGTTTGACAGAGCCTGCTAAACCGTTCAGCGCACAGAGATACATGATAATCTCAGCCCCATGCCTTACATGGCGTAAAGTCCCATCTTGGAATCAATAAAAAGGGTTTAACACATGAATATTCGCTTGCAGCTGATCATTTTGCTGGTGTTGGCCATTGGTGGTTTGGCTTTTCTCAACTGGGAAGCGCTGACAGCGGTCTCTACCGTGTCCTTCGGTTTCACCGAAACCCAAGCGCCCCTTGGCCTGATTTTGCTGTCGCTGATGGCGATTTTGGGTGTGTTTTTTCTGGCATACATCCTGTGGCTCAAAGGCACGGTGATTCTGGACTACCACCGCCACACCAAAGAACTGAAACACCAGCGTGAATTGGCCGACAAAGCCGAAGCCTCTCGCTTTACCGAATTGCGTGAATTTTTGCTGCAACAACACAAAGAAGGCCAAGAAGTCTTGCTCAACAAAATCGACGATTTGGAAGAGCGCCTGCGCCACCGCGCCGATGACTCCGACAACTCGACTGCCGCGTATCTGGGCCAAATTGAAGACCAGCTGCGCCAAGTGCCCAGTGCCCCCCAATTGGAAATGCGCCCTAACGTAACCAACAAGAATGATCTTTGGTAAGCAATGAACAGCCCAACTGGATGCGGTGTGCAGTAGAAACCGCAGCCGGGCTGCCTGCCCAGCGAGGATTTTTAACCAGGCAGCGTGCCTGTTGTGCCCCACCCCGAAAGGCAAGGCTTTCACACAAAGGTAGTTAAAACAGGCTTTTATCTGCCGCGCAGCTCGGCAAACAAGTCCTCGTACAAGGCATAACGGCTGGCTGCAATGCGCGGCATCGCCAATGCCCCCCCATACACGGCAGATGCCACCTCCCCACCGTCCTCTACGACCGCATCACGCACCACACAGCCTGGCTCATGGATATGGGTGCAGTTGTAGAAACGGCATCCGGTCGCGTGGCGGCCAATATCGGGCATCCACTGCGGCAGCGACTGCCACTCGATATGGTTCAGACCAAACTCCTGAAAGCCCGGTGAATCAAGGACTGCGGTACCGGCAGCGCGATCGACCCAGTACCAGGTTGTCGTCGTGGTCGTGTGTTTGCCGCTGTTCAGCGCTCGGGATATTTCTGCGGTTTGCACAGCTGCGTTGGGCACCAAGCGGTTGATCAAAGTACTCTTGCCAACGCCAGAGGGACCGAGCACCAAGGTCGATTTGCCGCGCAAGCGCTCAAACAGCGCCGCGCCGTCCGCGCCTGCATGTGTGGCACCAAGCTGCAAACGAAAGACTGGGTAAAGCGGCTGCATAGCAGCACCTTCAGGTCCTGCCCCTTGCTGATCCGCATTGGGGTTCACAGCAGGCCATAGTTGCCGGTAGGCGGCCAGGCGCTGCCAAGCCTGCTCAAAGGGTTCGGGCAAATCTTGCTTGTTCAAACCAATCAGCGCCGGAATCCCAGCGGCCTCTGCGGCTACCAAGGCTTTGGCCAATTGCCATTCGGAAAACACGGGTTCAGCCCCAAGCAAGACCAGCACCTGGTCGATATTGGCAGCGAATGCCTTGGTTCTGATTTCATCCTGGCGATAAAACAAATTGCTGCGCGGCAGGATTTGCTCAATCGTGCCCTCCTCGCCTTGTCCTGCGGCAGGTGCCAGCCAGCGCACCCGGTCGCCCACCACTGCCTGGCTTTTTTTGCCACGCGGGTGGCAAATGCGTCTTGCGCCATCTTCTGTTTCCACTACGTAATGGCGGCCATGTCCCGTGACCACCAGGCCATTGTCTAATACGGGTTTCATGCCTGTCTTTCGTTGCGCGCTGCGCGAATCGCTTTATCCATGGGCTTGCATTCTGGCCAAGCGCTCGGTCGCTGGCGGGTGAGAGTAGTGAAAACGGGCATACAGCGGATCTGGCGTCAGTGTTGAAGCATTGTCCTCGTACAGCTTGAGCAAGGCATTGGCCAAATCCTGGCTATTGGTTTGGGCCACTGCATAAGCATCGGCCTCAAATTCATGTTTGCGTGACAGCTGCGACAAGATCGGCTGAAACAAGCCACCGAACACACTGATCACCATACTGAACAGAATCAATGCCAGCGCGCTGTTGTTGCCAACGGCCAGTTCAATGCCTGACGTATTCACCGCCATGGCCGGCATCACGCCCAGCCCCCAATAAAACCAGGCTTGGTGCAGCAACCAACCCAAAGCAGCAAAACCCACAAAGCTCAGCGCAAAAAATGACCACAGGCGCTTGGTAATATGCTTGTATTTGAAATGCCCCAGCTCATGCGCGAGCACCGCCTCCAATTCAGCCGGATTGAGCTTATTGAGCAAGGTGTCGAAAAACACCACCCGCTTGGCATTGCCAAGCCCGGTGAAGTACGCATTGGCATGGGCACTGCGCTTGCTGCCATCCATCACAAACAAGCCCTGGGCTTGAAAGCCGCTGCGCGCCATCAAAGCCTCAATGCGCTCTTTGAGCTGGATGTCTTCGAGCGGTTTGAAGCGGTTAAACAGCGGCGCAATCACCGTGGGAAACAACCACATCAGCAGCACATTAAAGCCAACCCATAAAGCCCAAGCCCACAGCCACCACAGGCTGCCAGCCATTTGCATCAGCCACAGCACGGCCGCGGCCAATGGAATACCCAGCAAGGCTGCCACCAGCATTGACTTGACGGCATCGGCAAGCCATAAGCGCGCAGTCATCTTATTGAAGCCGTAGCGCTGCTCAATCACAAAGGTTTTGAAGAGACTCCAGGGCAAGCCCAACAACGCCGAGACCACAGCAAACACCAGCAGCACCGCCAATTGCTGGATAAAACCGGGTCCGGTCCAGCCCAGCAATGCTTGATTGAGCGCGTCCAAACCGCCCAGCAAAGTCCAGCTGATCAGCACCAAGGCAGAGAACACGTTCTCCAGCATGCCCAGGCGCACGCAGTCCACCGTGTAATCGGCCGCCCTTTGGTGGGCAAACAAGGTCATGCGGTGCGCAAATGCAGGCGGCACCACGCCTCTGTGCTGCATGACATGGCGTGCCTGACGCGATGCCAGCCACAACTCAATGCCCAATTGCAGCACCAGGGCGCTGGCAAACAGTACGGTGAAAATCCACACGGGTGAATAAGATGAATAACTCATGTTGGTGGCGCACTAGGCTCCATGCTAAATACCAATTGCTGTACGCGAAGTTGGCAGTGTAAGGGATACGCTACAACGCCATATTTGCAGATAGCAGCCAGTCAATGCAATATCAAGCCTTGAAAGCACTTAGTTTGCAGAAAAAATGCGCAAAGGACTCCAGCGCCGTGTCTGAATGGGCGACAATTCAGGGATGAATACCATCGCCGCCACTTCCGCCTCGACGAACGAGCACAGCGCAGAGACACTCGCACCGACCATTCCCGCCACGCTGGCCAAATCAGACGAGAACCTGATCTGGCTCGATTGTGAGATGACGGGCCTGAACCCTGAGACTGACCGTTTATTGGAAATTGCCGTCGTCATTACGGGGCCGCAACTGCAACCGCGCATCGAAGGGCCGGTGATTGCCATTCACCAAAGCGATGAGCTTCTCAACAAAATGGACGCCTGGAACAAAGGCACACATGGCCGCAGCGGCCTGATTGACAAGGTGCGCGCCTCGACCATTGATGAAGAGCAGGCCCAGACACTCATTCTGCAGTTCTTGCGCAAGTATGTCTCCAAAGCCAAGTCGCCGATGTGCGGCAACACGATTGGCCAGGACCGCCGGTTTCTGGTCAAGTACATGCCCAAGCTGGAGGCCTACTTCCACTACCGCAATATTGATGTGAGCACGCTCAAGGAACTGACACGCCGCTGGAAGCCAGAAATCACCACCGGCTTCAAAAAAGCCCAAAAGCACACGGCCTTGGCCGATGTGCACGAATCAATTGACGAGCTGCAATACTACCGCGAGCAGGTCATGAAGATCTAAAATTGGCTCAGACCGCCTGCTGGCTTGGCTATGGCTTTTTCCTGCTGTTTGATGGAAAAACTAGAGTTTTCCCTGCCAACCAAAGGATGACGCCAATGTGCTCAACAGGCTACATTGCCATGCTATGCTTATTACGACGATACACCACATGCAACGCAACCACGCGCAGCTCATAGCCGCGCAAAGCCCTTGAGCTTGGGCCTTTTTGTGCGTGTGCATGCACTGAAATTGAATGGCAAGAGCCGCACCAACAGCGCCTCATGCCATCTTGAGAATCTTTTAAGTTCAATATAACGAAAGTCGAGAACATCCAATGAGACTGATTTTGCTGGGCGCACCTGGTGCCGGAAAAGGAACACAAGCGGCCTTTATCTGTGAAAAATTCGGTATTCCTCAAATTTCCACAGGCGATATGCTGCGCGCAGCGGTCAAAGCCGGCACGCCACTGGGCGTCAAAGCTAAAGCCGTGATGGATGCAGGCCAACTGGTCAGCGACGACATCATCATCGGCCTGGTCAAAGAGCGCATTGCCGAGCCTGACTGCGTCAATGGGTTCTTGTTTGATGGTTTCCCACGCACGATTCCACAAGCCGATGCGATGAAGGAAGCCGGTGTCAAACTGGACTATGTGCTGGAAATCGACGTGCCATTTGCCGATATTTTCGAGCGCGCCACCGGTCGCCGCCAGCACCCAGGCAGCGGTCGTACCTACCACGTCAAATTCAATCCACCAAAAGTTGAAGGCATTGACGATGTGACAGGCGAGCCGCTGATTCAGCGCGATGATGACAAGGAAGAAACCGTCACCAAACGCCTGAAAGTCTATGACGAACAAACCCGCCCGTTAGTCGCCTACTACTCGGAATGGGCCAGCAAAGATGCAGGCACTGCACCCCAGTACCGCAAAATCAGCGGTGTTGGCTCGGTCAGCGACATCACCCAGCGTGCATTTGAAGCACTGGGCAGCAAAGCCTGATTGAGACGCTACGTCTGCGAACAAGCCATGGCAGTTGCCATGGCTTTTTTTTGGGCCACAAAGATCAAGCGCCAGGGTTTAGGCCGCCAGACACTAGGCGCTGTTAAAGTAGTGCATATGACGCCCACTACTCCAACTCCTCCCACATCGACCTTGCACCGCCTTCAATCGCGTGTCATGAGCTCGTGGCTGGTCAAAGGCACAATGCACTGGCTGGAGCTCGATGGCATGCGCATGAGTGCCTCAATGGCCTTCTATGCCATGCTAAGCCTAGCCCCGCTGCTGGTTTTAATGGTTGCTGGCCTAGGCTGGTGGCTGGATCGCTCCACTGTCGAGAGCACCGTCGTGGCGCAAATCCAAGCAGTCACCGGCGAGCGGGTTGCCTCCGCCGTAGAACAGGCCATGCAAAGCGCCACAGCACCTGAACAAGGCCTGATTGCCAGCGTGATTGCCTTTGGCGTGTTACTGATGGCTGCCACCGGTGTGTTTGTGGCTTTGCAAGATTCACTCAAAGTGATTTGGGGTGTGCCCAAAAGTCCCGAGCAGCCCTGGTGGTGGGTCGCCGTGCTGCGCCTGCGTGGCGTCGGCTATATGCTGGCGCTGGGTGGTTTGCTGATGGGCTCCCTGGTCTTGTCAACCGTGCTGCGTGTTCTCTCGAATCTGCTGGGCGAGACCTTGAATTACCCACTGCTGTGGACCGTGCTCAATGAAACCTTGGCCTTCGTATTTGTCACTCTGCTATTTGTTGGCCTGATGCGCATCAGTGATGGGAAAAAGCCGTCATTGCGGTATTTGATGGCAGCATCCACAATTGGCGCAGTGCTATTTACGATTGGCAAGCATGCAATGGCCGTGTACTTGTCTGGCGCTGCCGCAGTCTCGGCCTATGGCGCTGCTGGCTCGCTGGTGGCTTTGCTGATGTGGCTGTATTTCTCCAGCGCCATCTTGCTGCTGTCTGCCAGTCTTGCACAATCCCTGGCCGAAGCCGAAGCTGAAGCCGCTCAAAACCGTGCTGGTGAAGTCCTCAGCCCCGCTCCTCAACCACCAATGACATAAGCGCCCCAGCCTTGAAAACAGCACTCCTGGTACAGAGAACACCCGCTACTGCATGCTGATGCGGCAGCTGCTGCCTGAAGGGGTACTGTGCGCTGCAATTTTCAAATGCCGACAAACGCTCAACAAATGCATATCCACACGCTGCAAACCCAAGACATTGATGATGTTTTAAAGGTACAAAGCAGCGCCTACCCTACCCACTTGCTGGAAGATGCCGATTTTTTTCACAACCGCCTGGCCTTGTCTGCCGCAACATGCTGGTCAGCCCGTGATGCCCAGACTGGGGCCATGCTGGGCTATTTGATTGCCTACCCATGGGATGGCAGCCTGCCGCCGAGCTTGAATGTACCGCTGCAGCGCATTCCAGTGCAAGCCACACACTGGTTCTTGCACGACTGCGCCGTGACTCCCGCTGCGCAAGGCCGGCAGATTGGTCAACGCCTGTACCAAACAGGCATTGCACACGCCCGCACACTGGGTTTGCACAGCGCCTCCTTGGTGGCGTTAGAAACAGCAGTAGGCTATTGGCAACGACTGGGCTTTGAGCCACCCGCCAACCCAGCGCCCGAGCTGCACAGCAAGCTGGCCGGTTATGGTGTGGGTGCCCGCTACCTCCAGCGCTCTTTGCACTCATAAAAAAACAGCCGACCCACGAATCCACCCGCGCACAGGCAATGGGCACATCATCCATGCTGGTGGCGCTGCCACTATGCCGATGCCAACAAACGCCCGCCCAACGCAGCGAATACAACACCGCAAGCACGGTTGAGGTAGCGCTGCGCGCGCGGTGATTGGCGCAGCCCCCGGCCTATCCAGCTGGCACACAGCACGATTGTGCCGAAGACCAGCACCGTATTCATCACAAAGCACAAGCCAAACCAGGCAACCTGCAATTCAACCGGCCCAGCGCCACTGTCGACGAATTGCGGCAAAAATGCCACAAAAAACAACAACAGTTTCGGATTGCTGAGGTTCATCACAATCGCACGCATGAAAAGCCGCAGACCATCACCTGCACCGACTTGCTGGTTCGGCAAAACCTGCACAGGCGCATGAAATGCCTGCCATGCAAGGTAGCCAAGATACACCGCACCAGCAATTTTCAACACCGTCAATGCGACCGCCGATGCGGCCACCAATGCAGCCAAACCAAGTGCCACTGCAGCGGTGTGTACACAAATGCCCACACAAAATCCTGCTATGGCGATAAACCCTGCTCGTCTACCGCGGCTTATCGATTGCATCAGCACAAAGGTATTGTCCGGACCTGGAGTAAAGCCCAACAGGAAAATGACCAGCATAAAGCTGGTGGTAGTTTCAATTGATGGCATCCATGCCGCTCCAGAGTGATCGAAGGGTGAAATTTATTCTTTTCAGCCAACTAAGATGCGCCCTGCACCCAACCCTTTAACACGGCTCTTAGCGCTGGATGCGTTTTGCATATCAGTACAACGGGCGCAGCCAGCGATGCCCATGAAAAAAGGCTGAATCATGCACATGATTCAGCCTTTGACCTGGGCAAGCACCGCCCCGATTGTCTAATCAACTAGACAATCAAGGCAAGCTGATTATTTGCCAGCACCATCAGGGGTGTCAGTTGGCACCACATGGTGGGTCGAACGAGCACGTGGGTGCATGAAAAAGTGGCCATCGGGTGCATTGTGGGTTTTGATGTGCACCAAATTCGCATTCAATTTCTTGGCAGACTTGTCATGGAAGGCGTAAATCACGAATGGAATTGCCGCCACAACCACAAAGCTGACCACCAGCAGCATCACATAAGAGCGGTCTGCACTCTCGCCGCCAATCGATGAGGGTGGATAGAAGGAGACGAAGAAGGCAAACACAGACACCACAAAACCAACCGCAGCCACAATGACTTTGAAAGTGTCACCACCAGGCACGCTGAAAGTTCTTTTCAGACCTTTTTGCTTACGAACCAGGTTGATGTAGCCCAGGAACAGCAAGAAATAAGTGCACAGGTAAATCACCACGGTCAGTGCCAAGGCAATCAGGAACGACATGTTGCCGCCACCGCTGGAGTTGGTGAGCACCACAATCGCAATCGTGGTCAGAATCAGCTGTGCTACCACCAATGCCACGGGCACGCCATTTTTGTTCACTTTCGCAAACATGGCAGGCAAGATGCCTTTCTGAGCCGTCACCAACATGCCGCGCGATGGGCCAACGATCCAGGAGGCGATTTCAGCCAAAACACCCAGCAGCAGCAAAGCGGCAATGATGCGTACAGTCCATTCAAAGCCTGGACCAAAATGGCCGACCAAGAAGCTGAAGGTCTGCACCACACCCGAAGACAGGTTGATCTGGTCAGCAGGAATCGTTGCTGCGACCGACAAACCACCAATGGAGCTCAAAACGATTGCGGCAATCATCAGCAAGATGATTGCAATCGGGTAGTCACGGCCAGGATTTTTCATCTCATTGACGTGCGTGGCTGAAGCCTCAACCCCCATGTAGCTTAAGATGAACGCGACAAAAACCACCAAGGTACCGATTTGGGTGAAATCAGGGAAAAATGTTTTAGCAGACATTTCGATCTGCAAGGGCGCGCCGCTGGTGAGAAAGCTGATCGCCAGCGCAGCCAGAATCAAAGCAGGCAACAAAATGCCAGCGAAGAAACCCACTTTGGCAATGATGGCTGTGTATTTGGTGCCGCCCAATTGGGTGAACGCCAGACCCCACAAAATCACCAGAGCAGCAATCGTCTTAGTTACCGGATCGGCATTCAGTGCAGGCCAGTTGAGAATATACGACAGCGCGCCCAGTACGAAATACAGCATTGGCAAAAAACCAATCGCAATTTCAAGATAGCAGAATGAAATGGCTGCAAACCCCCATTTTTCACCCAGGGTGTTGGATACCCAGGCAAATACCCCGCCCTCTTGCCAGCCGTCCACCGTGGCCATTTCCGCTGAACACAGGCCAACTGGAATAAACCACAAAATCCCCCCAAGCAGCAAGAAGAACACCAAGCTAAAGCCTGAGGTCGCAAAGGTCGGATATTCGTAAACCGCCATTACCATGGAAGCGGTAATGGCAAAGAAGCCAATCATTGAAAGCTGCTTACTTGATACAGCCGCACTGGATGTAGCCATGGTAGTCACCCCCATAAATCACAAACGATTAATAGAATTAATTCATTATTTTTAAAATGACCAATATCCAAAAATAATGAATTAATTCCCCAGAATGAAGAAGGCAAAGTAAGTGAAAAGAGTCGGTCCGCCCTTGCCCTCTTTCCTACATCAGACTTTGGGTCTGAAAATATTGCCGCCTAAATGGCGCTCAGCTTCTGCAATCGCTGCCTGCGCGCGCACAGAATTGCCCGCATCATCCAGTGGTGGAGAAAAAGCCGCAATCGCCAGCTTGCCAGGAATGACTGCCATTAAACCGCCGCCAACGCCGCTTTTGCCTGGCAGTCCGGTCGTGAATGCCCAATCGCCAGAGCTTGTGTAGAGGCCCTCCATCATCATTTCAGCCAAAATAGGTGCGACGTTACCTTCTTGAATCACACGTTTTTTGGTGATCGGATTCACACCACCGTTGGCTAGTGTGGCCCCCATCGTGGCCAAATCAACGGCATCTACCAAAGTAGAACATTGCCTTGTGTAGACCTCCACTGCGCGCATCGGGTCGCTGTAAGCGGTGCCTGCGCTGTACAGCAGCCAGGCAATGGCTCTGTTGTGGAAGTTGGTGGTCTGCTCAGACACATTGACTTCGTCACTGAGTGCAATGGAGCGACCAGCAAACTGGCTTTGCATGTCGAGAATCTTGGCCCAGCACTCATCTGCGGAATCTCCTGGCACCAAGCTGACGGCTGCAATCGCTCCGGCATTGACCAATGGGCTCAGTGGCTTGCCCTGATTCAATTCAATGGCCTCCACCGAGTTGAATGGCATGCCCGTTGGGCTGTCACCCAACTTCTCTCGCACGCCTTCTGGGCCGATGTTCTCCATCACCAAGGCCAGGGTAAAAACCTTGGAGATCGACTCCAGCGCAAACTGGTAGTCTGTATCACCGACTTTGAAGCATTGGCCATCCACAGTCACGATGCAGATCCCAAACAAGTCGCTTGGGACCTTGGCTAGAAAAGGGATGTAGTCTGCATTCTTACCGCCAGAAGCTTTCAAACCAGCTTCGTAAGCAGCCTTGATCGACGCATTAATATCTAGGGACATAAGCAACACCTATAGAAATTGGTTTTGGCAAGACAATTCCATTACGCAAAATAACAATCTGCAACAATTTCGAGCTTCGACGATCCTACCATAAACACCCTAAAAGCCAGCAGCATTTTCAACATTATTGAAAAAGAACCAGCAATTGAAGACACAAAAATAGACGAAACGAAGAAATTAAACGGCAACATTCGCGTCACGTGCAGCGTGGCCGAGCCAAATCGGGCTTCTTACGCATTCGAAGCGCAACAAATACCACCAATCAAATCGAACTTAATCCCTTCACCTTCTTTGCATATAAAGAAAATTAATGAAGAAAATCGATATTAAACGGTCAATATGTCTGTGATTTCACACAGCACATATCCCTATTGACAGCATGGGGACTGAAATAACCTGGGCCAGCCCCATGAGTGGTAATCTCAACGCAGCCACTCAACCGCATTCAACCGATTGGTATTTGGCATCGAAATTGCCGCACCAGCCTGCTTTATTTGCTCGCCGCCTGCAGCAATTGCGTGCCATTGATGGAGTTTGTGGCAATATCAGACAAGGCCAGCACTTTCTTCTCCGTGGTTTTTTTCAACTCATTGAGGTCAAAGTGCACGTAATTCAGGCTGTCATAACTGCGGATATTGAACTGCAGATTGCGCAGATCCATCAAACTCGTCCAGTTGGTGTATTCGCTCACATACATCTCATGCTCGGTCAGCCCCGGTGCTGTCGCGTTAATCGCCCCTGCCGTGAAGCGGTTGTCAGCCGAAATGCCGCGCGGACGGTCAAAGTTGTTCATCACATTGGCCAGCGTCTGCATGGCTTTGGCAGGAGTGTCGCCTTTTTCAGCAAACTGCGAGTAATACACGGCGCGGACAAAGCGTCCCACTGATGTATTCGATGCAGGCAGCGCCACGGTCGCGATACCGGAGTCTGGCTGGCTGAGCTTGACGCCGTTGATCTCAAGTGTGGAGTGGTCAATATTGCTCAGAAAAGTGTAATTGTTCAGGTTGGTCATATGCCAGCTGAACTCAGGTCCATTGGTCATTACGCCAATCGGGTTGTCAATCACGTTTTGTTTGCCATTGGCAAATTCAATCACAATCGATTTGCCTGTGGCATCGTGCAACGAGTAGTGAAACGGCGTTTTCAACAAGCCCAAAGGCAAAAGTGCAGTCACCAAGACCGGCTGTTTTTCCAATGCCTCTTTGACTTCCTGCACAGTGCCAAACTGCGACAAGGTCCATGAGCCCAAATCAATGGCAGACAAAACGGCCTGGGTTTTGGACATCATATCGGCAGGCCCATCAGTGCTTGCGAATGCCAGCAAGCTGAAACTCAGGCCTTTGTCATTGAGGCCTTCGGACACTTTCAGCTCACCGTTGACAGGATCAGGAACAGCCACCGAGATAAACGCATGCTTGGTATCAAAATCCAGCACATGGTGGTTATCTGCCTTCGAGCCAAATTTCGTCCCAGCCGGGAAATAGGCAATCTTATAGGGCAGTGACATTGGCAATTCCATCGTCCGTCCCGCGTACGGTGCACCATGGGCATCGGTGTAGAGCATGGAGGTGCATGCCTGGCTGACCACAGGCGCAATCAGTGCCAGGGATGCAAGGCTTGCCACAATACTGCGTGTGAGCATGTTCTGTTTCGGGGCCATCGTCTTACTCCTTATGAAGCGGTTGGTGAGAAAACACGTGCAAATGAAATGGAGAATCACTGGGTGGGCGGCAGCCATTGGTCTTGGGCAGCCACCATATCACCCATCACAAATGCCAAATTCGCTGCTGCAGTCAATGCGGCGTATCGCGCATCAAGCTGAGCCTGGAGTGCGATATTGAGCTGACTGGCGGCCATCGTTGCCAGCTGGATACTGACCAGGCCATGTTGGTAGGACTCAAATGCAGCGTCATAGGCCACCGTGGCCGTCGCCACCAATTCGGTGGCAGCTTCGTAGCTTTGCAGGGCAGTATTGAGCACGGTCTCGGCCCCAGCCACCTCGCGAATCGCCAAGTCACGCAATTGCTGCAAGGCCTCTTGCGCCTGCTCTACCCGCACTTGCGCTTTGGCGCGCTCGCTGCTGCGCAAACCACCATCAAATAACGGCATGGTGATGCCCACTAAGACGCCTGTGGATGAGCCTTGCGGGCTCAAAGTGGGCAGGTTGCCGACATCAAGCCGACTGCTCGTGTGGGCCAATGAGCCGGCCATAAAGACTTTGGGCCTGAAAGCCGCCTCTGCGACCCGCTCGGCAGCTTCAGCCGCGCGCACGGCAGCGTATGCCGCGGCAATATCGGCCCGTTCACTCAAAACGTCTTGCAGGCGCTGCTCAGTAATAGGGTCATTGGCCGCTGGCAACGTGACGTCGGGAGTGGGCGCAATCGGCACAATACTGGTGGGAGCCAGCCCCAAGGAGCCAACCAAGGCTAGATAAGCATTGCGCTCCAACCCTTCGCTGGTGACCAGATGCAGCTTGCCTTGGGCGTTGGCCTGCTGGGCCAGCGCCAGGTCCACGCGCGTCGCCACACCGGCATCCATGCGCTCTTGCACGGCCTGCATCACCGCTTCATGGTTGAGCTGGGTTTTGCGCGCCAGCTCAGTCCTTGCGCGGGCGGCGTTATAGCTGTAGTAATGGCTGGTTACATCACGTATGACTTTTTGGTGGCTGGCATTGAAAAGAATATTCGCCCCCAGCGAGACATACTGCGCGCCATCCAATGCAGCCTCTCGCAGACCAAAGTCAAACAATAGCCAATTTAACGTGAGTGCCGGAATCGTTCCGTGGACATTGCTATGGACCGTTGTCTCCCCCATTCCCAAAGGCAGTGTCACTGGAGTGCGTCTGCGTTGATAGCCAGACAGCACATTGACGGACAGGTTCGGCAGCCACAGGGACTCCACCTCACCCACGGTCAATGCCGCTTCGCGAGCTCTGTTCCAGGCCTGCTTGGTTTCCTTGTTCTCACGCTGCGCAATATCAATCAATTGGGCCAGATTCAGTGGTGCGGACTGCTCAAAGCGCGTATCTGGCTCCACCGGCGCCAATCGGGGCAACTGGTTTGGCAGCGCAGGAATTGCAAAGCTCGGACCACGCTGCTCTGCTGGGATTTTCAAACTAGGGACTTCACCCTGCCACGGCGAATCTGCTGCCGGACGCCAGGCCTCATTTGGTGATGGAGGCGCGTAACGGTCCAATGTATTACTGACACAGGCACTCAAAAGCTGCGCACAGGCCAGCAAAGCCACGCATTTGCCAGCCGTGGTCAACTTTGGCTTGATCCCCAAGCCAGTGGTGTTAGTAGGGGGGGTACTGTGCATGATTCGCTTCATGAAGAAGGCTGAGCCAATATGGCGAGCTGATGGCTCAATTGAGCAGCACCTTGCTTCTTACTCTCTGAAATAGATCCTTGTGTAGCGAAGGCTGTTTGCAAATACAGGTTTTCAAGCTGGTCTGCCGCTTGCTGCATCGCAGCCATGTCTTCGTCGCTGCGCCGCATTGACAGGGGCTCGTAGTCGTTCATCATCAATTGGTCACGCACAGCTTGCAATTTAGGCAGCAAGCGCTGCAAGTCATTCGATGTTTGCGCTGTCGCGACAGGCTGATCGAGCAGTAATTTGAACTTCGCCGCCAACGCATTAAGCTGCTCTGCCGCAGCCTGTCCAGCCGAGACTGGCCAGACGCGCGTGAAGACGATGTACATCATGCAATTGCCCAACAAGATCCCCGCAATACGGTCCATGGCTGCATCCAGCGTGACCTCTGGGCCAAAGCCCTGCAACACCGTCAATAAAAAAGCCAGACCAATTTGCACCCCCGCATAAGCACTGCGTTCTGAGCCACTAGCAACCCAGCCTGCCACCAGCGTGACCGCAAATACCAGCACCATCAGCGCGCCGATTGAGTGGATATAGGGAATCACAAAGAAAATCGACAACATGCCAAAGCTCGCCCCAATCAAGCACCCTAAGATGCGCAGGCTGAGCTTGTGCACCGTTTCACCAGTGGTGCTGAGCGCCACCACATAGCAGGTGATCAAGGCCGTATGGATGTCTTGCCACTGCAACGCGGTATAGACCACATAGCAGGCAATCGCGCAAAACGTCGCCTTCAATGCGTATTGGCTATAGAGTCGGTTGGTTTTGACGTCGGGGTTCAAAAAACCTTCTTTGGGCTGCACCACTTGCTCGTGGAATGCCAGCACCGGCTGGGCAGGAAAGCACAACAAATGTTGCTGCAGCGGCTCCAAGGCCTGGGCCTCAGCTGGCAAAGGCGCTTGCAGTTGCGCTGGCGGCGCAGGAAACGGCTGGCCATTCTGAATCGCCTCACTGAGTGCGCGGCAATAGGCAGCCAATGCGGGGTGGGCTGCGGTTTGAATGCCATTGCGCTGCGCCACTTGGGCGGCAGCGGCCACCATATAACTGGCATTGACGGTTTGCTGCAGACGAGCGATTTCGGCCCGTGGCAATACCGCAAACACTTTCACAAACAGCATCGTGATAGCGATGTCGGCATTGCCTTGCCTCAGTGGTGCAAGCCAGGCGGCGGGATTGGCCTCTAAATCCAATTGTTCGGCAATGCGCTGCATACGCTGGGCCAGATTGTTGCGCAAGATCTTGCCAGGAGATGGGGCAAAGGTCAGTGTAAAAGCCAGCAACACGCCCATGGGCACAACGGCCATCAGCCAGGCGTACAAGACAGCACGCGTGGCGATCTCGCCCAGCGGAATCTGGCCAATCATCGAGATCACAAACGCCATCACCAGTGCCAGGATACTGCCGGCCTCACCTACCTTGCTGGCCACCCCCAAATACAAGAATAGAAACGAGAAAAACGCCAACATGGCCATGCGCAGTACTGGGCGGTCTATCGTCATTTGCACAGCCCATAACATCAACCAGATAATCAACGACGCCAAAACAATGATGCCAATGGCCATCAGCATACTGCCGCTGATATTGGGCTTCATGACAAAAATCACCAGATAACAGCCAATCGCCACCAACGGGATGCCATACACCATGAATAACATCGTGGTCAGGGCACACACCGAGGCCACTCGTATCGCTGAGGCCAGACGCCCATCAAAAGGCATCAGCTCATCGAGAGCGACCGGAAAAAAGGTGCGAAGGACGGATGGGCTCATTCACAATCCTGCATGTCACGAATCATCACGGTGGCAGAGGCGCCCATGCGCATCAGCTCTTCAGGCGCGGTCTCGAGCGCGATGCGAACTGGAAAACGCTGCGCCACATGCACCCAATTGAGTGACTTTTGCACATAAGGCAAAGCCCGTGGCAAGGACACCATTTCGGCGTTATTCACGCCCCAGCCGATGCTGCTCACACGCCCTTTGAGCTCGCGCTTGGGGCTGGACAACACAAACACCGACGCGCATTGGCCCACTTGGATTTTGTCAAGATCGGTCTCCAGGAAAAAACCCGTCGCATTCCAAGTATTGGTATTGATCAGCGTGAACAGTGACTGGCCACTGATCATGTGTTCACCCGCAGAAACTGTCAGCCCCACCACCAGGCCATCGCTGGGTGCGTAGATCGCGGTGTCCTTCAAGGCTTTTTGTGCCAATCCCAGGGTAGCCTCGGCATTGCGCACAGCAGCTTCGGTGCCATCTACCTGACCCACCAGATTGCCTGCCGCCGAATACTGTGACTGTGCTTGGCTCAGGCTGATGCGTGCATCGTTGACCGCTGTTTTGGCAGTATCGAGCTCTTGCTGTGTCACATAACCTTTGGCTGCCAATGGCGTCAAGCGGCGCAAGCTGCTTTCGGCGTATGCCAAATTGGTGCGCGCGCGGGTGATCTGCTCATTGGCAATCGAGGCATTGTCGGTCTCTGCGCGAATGCGCCGCCCAGTCGAAGTCAGCGCCGATTGGGCAATCGCCAACTGGGCCTCGGCCTGCTGCACTTGCAGCTCATACACCAATGGGTCGAGCTCATAGAGCAAGTCGCCTTTGGCGACGCGCGAGCCCTCTTGCACATGGATGGTTTTGAGCTGTCCAGGAATGGCCGAGCTGATATGCACAATGTCAGCCTGAATCACCGCATCTTCAGACAATGGATTGCTGCGCGCGTGCTGCAACAACACCCAGCCAGCCCAGGCTGTCACAACCAGGATAAAGACAACAATCAAAATGGCGAAAAATCGCCGTGGCGAGCGCTTTGCGTTCTGAGTCATAGGCTGTTAGCGCGGTGAATAGTAGAAAGAAAATGCCATAACAATGCAGGCGCCAATGCAGAGATAGGTCAACAGCCTCAACGGCATCACCTCATCAATGCCGATGCGTATAAAAATCACCCGCAGCACCAGGGTAATCGGCACAGCCACAAAGATACCGACCAGCCAACTGGGGAAGTAGGAATCAAACAGCAAAAAGGAAGGCGCCTGCCCTTGCGAGCAGGCGCTTAAGCCCAAGCCTAAACTCAATGCAAATCCCACTTTCAACAAAGCCAGCAGGCGGCGGTACAGTGGGTTTTTCACTCTTTGTGCTAAAAAAGGCATAGGCACTTCATTCATTGGTTGTGCCCGATTGGTTCGGGCACCGGGTAGGCAACAGTTTAGCCAATCATCAAAACAATGACCAAGCCCCACAGGGTCAACAATGTATTGCTGACCGCATACGGAACTGTATAGCCGAGCATGGGTACATTGCTTTTGGCCACATCGGCCACCATGGCCACCGATGCGGTACTGGTACGTGCTCCACCGCAGCAGCCCAGGTTTATGGCTGGATCAAACTTGAAAATGTACTTGCCAATCAATGGCGCCAGCAACATCGGCACCCCCGTGGCAAACAAGCCCCAGAAGAAAATGGTGAAACCCACTTCTTTCAAACCGGCAATAAAGGTCGGCCCGGCAGTGATACCGACGACAGCGATAAACACATTCAAGCCCACCGAATTCATGAACCATAAAGTGGCGCTGGGCACGGTGCCAATTTTAGGCACAAAACTGCGCAACCAACCGACCACCAAGCCGGCAATCAAAGCCCCGCCCGACGTCGACAAAGTGATGGGCACGCCATGAATGGGCACGACAATGGCGCCGATAATACCGCCAATCACAATGCCTGAACCAACCAGCACCATGTCGGTGACCGAGGTAGGACGATCGGCAAAACCAAACTGGTCAACAACGGTTTGCACGTGCTTGCGTGAGCCGCTCACAGTGACGATATCACCACGGTTGAGTTTGGTTTGGGCCAGCACCGGGATGTCCACGCCCATAGAGCCACGGCGAATGCGGGTGACAAATACGCCACGTGCAGCGGAGTGCTTGGCCAGCTCAATCAAGGTCTTGCCATCGGCCTTTTTGCTGGTCACCAGCACATCAACCGACTCGACCGGAATATTAAGCAGCTCTTTGTCTGTGACTTCTTCGGCGCGGTGCGTCCAGGCCACCAGGTCTTCATGTGGGCCAGAGACCGCAATGATGTCTCCCACCTCCAGCACGGTGTTGTCGTCAAAAGGAATGATCTTGCCGTTGCGGCGCAGATTCTCCAGGAACATGCGCTTGCCACCGCTGGCCTCTTGCTCGGCCTTGGCCACTGTCAAACCAGCGATGACTCCTGGCTTTGTCAATTTAAAAGCGCGCACAATGTACTGATTCCAAGCCGATTGCATGCCATCGGCTGGTTCGCCGTGCTGCATTTCAGCTTCGTAGCGCTTGCATTCTTTCTCAATATCAACGCCCAGTAATTTAGGGCCTACGAAGGCAATGATCCAGCCCGTGCCCACGGTACCAAACAAATAAGTTACCGCATACGCGACTGGAATCAAATCAAGCTGGGCCTTGATTTGGTCCGGTGTGAGATCCAGGTTGCCAATCGCATCAGTGGCCAAACCAATCGAGGCCGAAATCGTTTGCGTTCCAGCGAGCAAGCCTGCGGCCAAGCCTGGACCATAGCCAGACACCACAGCTGCAAAATACACCGCCCCCAAACACAGGCAGGAAATCACTACGGCAAAGACCGCCTGCGGCAAGCCATCGGAGGCAATACCACGCACAAACTGCGGCCCGACACCAAAGCCAACCGCAAACAAGAACATGATGAAAAACACCGACTTGATTTGCGGTGAAATCGTGATGCCCAATTGCCCCACGAGCACCCCGACCAGCAAGGTCCCTGTCACCGCCCCCAGATTAAAGGAGCCAAATCGAACCGCTCCCAACCAGTAACCAGCTGCCAGCGTTAAAAAAATCGCCAGTTCAGGGTAGCTGCGCAGGGTTGATGCCAACCAATCCCAAATCTCTAACATAAAGCGCCCAATCAATATGTATTAAGAACCCACATTGCTGTGATTCGCTAACGACCAAAGCCGTGGCCCACACAGGCGTGAGGCACACGGCTTGGATCCTGCCTCTTACTTAACTCTTCAGAACCTGAAGACCACGGCTAGAGTCATAGCCGTGCACTTCTTTGACGTCCAGCTTGCGCATGAACGAGATCACTTCGTGGTTGATGATCTGGCCTGGCACCAGAATCGGGAAGCCTGGTGGGTATGGGATCACCAGTTTCGCCGACACCATTGGCGGGCCATCCTTCAAGCGCTGGTCGCACTCAGGGCTATTGAGACCGACGTATTCGGTGTTGCTCTCATCCCAGCTCTTATAGAACGCCGTGCGAATATCACCCTCCACTGCCACTTGGCCGTTCACGTCGTTGCGGAACTTGGCATCAAATGCGCTGAAGTTGGGCAGATCTGGCACATCGGTCATCAAACTTGTCACACGCTGCTCAAAGGCCTCTCTGGCACCTTCACCGTCATTGCGCAGGCGCTCATCAATCTGGCTGGAGATTTCCAGCAATACATGGATCAGCTGGGCCACGTCGCTGCGCGTATTGTTGATGTTGGACTGCAGCAGAATCGAATTGCGGGAAGTCTTATTGAGCTGGATGTCGTATTGATTGGCCAGCAGATTCTTGAATTGCGTGCCATCAAACCCGGCCGTGCCGCACACCAAGGTAATGCGCGTAGGGTCGAGGAAAAACTCGTCGTCGCGAATGGCCAGTGCCGCATTACTCCAATTCGTGCCGGGCGCCAAAAAGTCTTTGAAGCCGCTGTTTCGGTACTGCTCAGGAATCATCTCATCGGCCCCCAAAACGCGGAAATAACGCGAAATGAGTGGATGTGTATTGATCTGGTTGCGAATATCCAAAGCAATCTGAATCGCATTGCTCACCAGGCCATAGCCTTCCAATTCCATCTGGCGTCGCGCCACATCCAGCGAAGCAATCAACTGCTGGTTAGGGCTGGTGGTCGAGTGCGTGAAAATCGCCTCGTGCAATTGTGGCTCGATGCGGTGGAAGTCCACATCTTTGACCAGGACCATCGAGCCTTGGCGAATCGCCGACATCGACTTGTGCGTGGAATTGGTCTGGTACACACGCAGTCGCACTTTGCTCGGATCAGGCACCAAATGGGTGTTGAGCAGTGCCTCATCATCGGGATTCTCACCCAGCAACTGCTGCTGCGCGTCATAGGCTTGCTGCGCCTCGGGCGAGCGCAGGTATTTCTCCAGTGTCGCAGCCGCGCCCATTGCAGTGCGTGGGCGCAAGAATGGCGACCAATGGGCAAAACCAAACCAGGCCTCATCCCACAGGAACACCAAGTCGGGCTTGATGGCCAGACACTCTTGCATCACCCGCAAGGTGTTGTAGACATGACCATCGAAGGTGCAGTTGGTCAAATCCAGCAGCCGCACGCGGTCGAGCTTGCCTTCGGCCTTGAGCTTGAGCAAGCCCTGCTTGATCACGCGCAGCGGCACCGCGCCATACATGGAGTATTCCTTCATAGGATACGCCTCCACGTAGTACGGCTGCAGTCCGCCCAGCACGGCACCGTAATGGTGGGACTTGTGGCAGTTGCGGTCGACAATGAAGATGTCCCCCGGCTGGGCCACCGACATCAGCACAATCTTGTTGGATGTACTGGTGCCGTTGGTGACGAAGAAACAATGGTCTGCACCAAATGCGCGAGCCGCTTTTTCTTGGGCACGTTTGATGTTGCCAGTGGGCTCCAGCAAGCTATCGAGCCCGCCCGTAGTCGCAGAGGACTCGGCCAAAAACAGATTGCGGCCATAGAACTCGCCCATGTCCTTGATCCAATCGGACTTGAACACCGACTTGCCACGTGCGATAGGCAGTGCATGGAAGGTGCTGACAGGGCGCTGTGCATAGCGCTTCAAGTTGTCAAAAAATGGGGTTTCGTAACGGTGGCGAATGCCTTCGAGAATCGACAGATGCAGCTCGATCGGCTCTTCCACGGCGTACAGAATGCGGCGCACATGCGCGGAGCGCGAATCGCTGGCGATTTCTTGCGGATTGCGGTCGGACATCAGATAGATATCCAACTCCGGGCGGTGGTCAGCCATCGTCTGGGCCAACTCTAGCGCCAGATGCTCATCGTCATCGTTGGCGGTGATGTTGAGCTGCTGCAACATCACATTGAGCTGCGGCATCGGAAATTGGCTGGCGTAGTTAAAGCCTTCAAAAATGGCGACTGCGCAGATATTGCTGTTGGTCGCAATAGCGCAGCAAGCATCTTGAAAATTCGTCACCACCACAGGCTCATAGACAAACTCGTCTTCTTTGCGACGCTGTGAGCGGATGAGTTGGACATTTTGCGCCACGCGTGGACTATCAGGCGGAGCGACAACCAACACTTCAAAATATGGACGATGAGGCGCCGTAGGATCTGAGCCAGTAAAACTACCTGCCAACTCTCGGCCTTGCTCAGGCGTTACCGCCCATTCACGGGCGTCTTCTTTGTAGTAACGCGCCAGGATCGAAAAAGAGATGCGCCCGGCCAAATCGACAAAACTCTCTTTGTTGTTGGCATCCAGCGCAGCTGTCAGCGCATTGAGCAGTTGCGGCCCAGGATAGGCATGCAGGGTTTCGACCGCTTGCAAAGCGTCGTAAGCCTGCCTCACTTGCACTGCCTCTGCCTTGCCAGCATGCCATTTGCGGGCAATAGCCAGCAAGTCACGCCAGTGGTCTGTGCGCAAACCGCTGAGGGTAAAAATCTGATCAATAGAGGAGACTGATTCTGTCATGGCTTATCGTGTGTGAAATGGCTGCATGAAAATACTGACACCAGAAAGTCTCCACCGCCCATGCTAACAACCAGAAGCCAAGTCTGGCAGAGACATTGCGCTGCTGCCGCAGTATCCATTGACTGCAACAGCGGCGCTTTCGCGCCTGCTCACGGCCTCAACGCATTCAGCGCAAACGCCATCAACAGACGCAAAGGTCTTTGAGCGCGCCTTGCTTGCGACGCGCTTACAAGGCTTAATGGCGGAAGCCACCTGCTTCTTTTTCAGTCGTTGGAACTTGCACTGGGTGCTTCTTGAAGTAATCGAGCGTGCGCTTCATGTCCTCAATCAGCAGGCTTGCCAAATCACGGCTGACACCATGGCGCACCAAAATCCGCTGCACGACCAAGTCTTCGCGGTTGGCTGGCATCGAGTACGCAGGCACTTGCCAGCCACGGCTACGCAAGCGGTCGGCAAAGTCATACAAGGTATAGCCGCGGTCTTTGTACTCTTCCTTCAAGGTCCATGACAGCGCAGGAATGCCTTTTTTCATGTCGCCGTTGAACAGCACCTTGAATGGGCCCAGCTTGTCGATTTCGTCGGACAGGTAACGCGCTGTGTCATAGCAAGCCGTATGGATTTTGCGATAACCGTCTTTGCCCAAACGCAGGAAGTTGTAGTACTGCGCCACAATCTGACCACCTGGACGAGAGAAGTTCAGCGCAAAAGTGGGCATATTGCCGCCCAGGTAGTTGACGTTGAAAATCAGCTCTTCAGGCAGATTGCTGGCATCACGCCAAACCACCCAGCCCACGCCCAGCGGAGCCAGACCAAATTTATGGCCCGAAGTGTTGATCGAATGCACGCGTGGCAGACGGAAGTCCCACTCCAACTCAGGCGCGCAGAACGGCGCCAAGAAACCACCGCTGGCGCCGTCAACGTGGATTGGAATATCCAAACCAGTGTCAGCCTGCAACTTGTCCAGCGCATCGCTGATCGCCTTGACTGGCTCGTAATCGCAGGTGAAAGTCACACCCAGCGTCGGCACAACACCAATGGTGTTTTCATCAGCACGCTTGAGCACTTCCTCAGGCGTCATCAGCAGGCGATCGCCTTCCAGCGGCACTTCGCGCAACTCGACATCGAAGTAACGCGCGAATTTGTGCCAGCAAATTTGCACTGGACCACAGATCAGGTTCGGTTTATCAGTCGACTTGCCAGCCGCTTGGCGTTTTTTGCGCCAATTCCACTTCAGTGCCAGACCGCCCAACATGGCCGCTTCAGAAGATCCTGTCGTTGAGCAACCCAGTGTGGTTTTTGCATTTGGCGAATTCCACAAATCGGCCAGCATATGGACGCAGCGCGACTCAAGCTCGGCAGTTTGTGGATATTCATCCTTGTCAATCATGTTTTTGTCGATGCACTCATCCATCAACTTGTGGATTTCCTCATCCACCCAGGTTTGGCAAAACGTCGCCAAGTTTTGTCTGGAGTTGCCATCAAGCATGAGCTCATCATGCACCACTTGGTAGGCGTGCGCCGCAGAGTGCTCTTGCTCTGGGATCTTATATTTCGGCATCACGTAGGACAGGTCTACAGAACCGAAAACTGCATCATCTTGCGACGCGTTAGAAGAATTCGATGTCATCAATAACTCCCAGTGGTTGGTGGAAAAATAAAAGTCTGTGCGTGAGTGATTCTGGCTGCATGCGCTTGTCCAATGAAGTCGCCAAACCGCCTCGACAAACGCCTCTTCACTCATCCCAAAACGTAACAAGCATGAAATAAAGGCATTGAGATACCCATGCTGAAACCTGCAAATAATTGCTTCTTGCGCACATCATAGTCGCTAATCTCTCGCCGTCAAGCAAACCGCCCGTACTTTTCAAACCCTTGCCACAAGCGGCATTGGCGAGTTTTTTGTTTTTTAAGCGCACTGTTTTTTAAAGCGCTCATCTAGTCAATTAAATCTGTTAAAACAATCAAAATAAAAAAATGCAATGTTACAAAATGCCCTTGATTCCATCTTGAGCAGCACAAAAGACGCATGACGCCCCAATGGCTAAACAGGTCTCATTTCAGCATCTGGGCATGCAAATTCGAGTCTTGGCATTCAACCCTCAGTGCCGCAGCCATGGTTAAAGCCCACCCTTCCCAACACACAATAACAGAATGGTGTGATGCGATAAGCGCGCGCGCGTTTATCGCATCGCCAGAGCACTTCTGATCAACGCCTGCCAGTTGCAACAGTTGCCAGGAACCATGCCAAAGGCATGCAGATAACCCCAATCAAGACCGTAGTTCTCGACGCAATATTTTCCCCACAGAAGTTTTGGGCAAGGCATCTCGAAACTCGATGACTTTGGGTCGCTTGTAGTTGGTCAACTTCTCAGCCGCAAAGCGCCGCACCGCCTCTTCAGTCAAGCCAGGATCACTGCGCACAATCACCAGTTTCACAGCCTCACCCGATTTGTCATCGGCGATGCCCACCACCGCGCACTCAAACACACCTGGCAAGGTCGCCATCACATCCTCGACTTCATTGGGATACACATTGAAGCCACTGACAATGACCATGTCTTTCTTGCGATCTACCACCTTGAAAAAACCATTGGCATCCATGGCGCCTATGTCGCCGGTGCGAAAATAGCCATCGGCAGTCATGACTTTGGCCGTCTCGTCTGGGCGCTGCCAGTACGCTTGCATGACCTGCGGCCCCTTGATCGCAATCTCTCCACGCTCACCAACGGGGACCTCGCGCCCATCATCATCAATGCACTGCACGTAGGTGCTGGGCAGCGGCACGCCAATCGTGCCGCTGTACTCTTTCATGGTCACGGGATTGCAGGTGGCTGAAGGACTGGTTTCAGACAAGCCATAGCCCTCACAGATCGGACAGCCAGTTTTCTCCAGCCACAGTTTGGCTACAGCGCCCTGCACTGCCATACCGCCGCCAATCGAGATTTTCAGGTTGGTCCAGTTCACAGTGCCGAAATCGGGATGGTGCAACAGGCCATTGAACAACGTATTGACCGCAGGAAACGAATGGAAGGTGTGCTTGGACAACTCTTTGAGCACTGCTGACAAGTCGCGCGCATTAGGCAGCAAAATGTTTTTTGTACCATTGCGCAAGCTCAGCATCATATTCACCGTGAAGGCAAAAATATGGTAGAGGGGCAAGGCACATACCGCAGTGGGCTGTTCTGTGCTGGGAATACGGCTCATCGCCGGTTCATTCCATGCTTCAGACTGCAAAATATTGGCAATGATATTGCGATGCGTTAAAAGCGCGCCTTTGCTGACGCCGGTCGTGCCGCCGGTATATTGCAGCAAAGCAGCATCATTGCGATCAATCGCATGCTTTTTCACGCTTTTGCCACGGCCTTGCTGCAAGGCCACATTGAACGCGACAGCGCCTGGAAGCGAGAATGCAGGCACCATCTTTTTCACGTTGCGCACAACGTAATTGACAATACCGCCCTTGATCAATCCTAAGCGGTCCCCCATGCTGGCGACCACCACATGCCTGATTGGCGTATTGGCCAAACACTGTTGCAGTGTATGGGCAAAGTTCTCGATGATGATGATCGCAGTTGCGCCTGAGTCGTTGAGCTGGTGCTCCAATTCACGCACCGTATACAGCGGATTCACATTAACCAGTACCAAGCCGGCCCGCAAAATGCCTGCGACCACCACCGGATACTGCACAACATTGGGCATCATGACCGCAACGCGATCGCCTTTTTGCAAGCCCAAGCCCTGCAAATAAGCGGCAAACGCCATACTTTCGGTATCGACCGTGGCAAAGCTGAACTCTTTGCCCATGAAGTTGTAAGCGATCTTGTCTCGATGGGTTCTAAACCCCTGATCCATTACATCAATCAAGGACTGGTATTGATCTGGGTCAATATCAGCCGGCACCCCATCTGGATAGGAAGAAAGCCAAGGTCGATAACTCATACAGGCACACTCCTTTAAAGGTGAACCGCACGCTTACGGCTCTTGCCTCTTTTTAGAGCTGCTCACACGACCGAGCAAACCAAGGGTTTGCGACTGAGACCAAGCGTGAAACCGCAAGCAGTACAGGTAGTACAACAATGTTTCGCAGCGGCGTATCAAGGGTTGTGTTAACAGCTCTTCATCGTAAAGCTGCCCCATTCTGTCTGAATATCGTCTTTTAATGTGCGCTTTAGGCACCAACGTAGGTGACATTCCTAAGATCGATAACACTGACACAGCGCCTGAGCCAAATTGAAAGGCTGACAAAAAACGTTTCAAGTTCGCCAATGAATGACTCACCGATTGCACAGGTATCCATGATGCATTCTGCAGGCTCAAGGACAGGTCAAGGCCCGTCCACTTCGATGCCGGCCGTGCTGAAGAAGAAAAAAACCACGACGGGCACAAACACCGATGCCATCCGCATGGCTCGACAAATATTTTGACAAAATAAGGTACTTTGAGAGCCTCACCCGAACCGCAAGGCATCACAGCGCGCCATAGGTATGCCCGCTTTGCTGCTTCAGTGGTGCGAACTGCAACAGCCGCCTTGCACCGCTTGTTTTAAAGCCTTACGCGGCTTGCTTGCAGACGACAAGCAGCCTCTTAAAGCTTGCTTGGCCTGTTCGCGTAAGCGCAAACAGGCTGCGCTTACACTCTTGTATTTGTTTATCTAGCTATACATCCATGCCGACCTCCGACAAGCCCACTCACCGGCCTGTGGGTCTGAAAGACCTCAGCCAGCTCTCACATCTGATCGCGATGGGCTTTGGCTCCGGCTTGAGCAAGATCGCGCCGGGCACCTGCGGCACGCTCTGGGCCTGGCTGGTCTATGCCGTACTGCTGACGCATTTGAGCAATACTGCAATGGCAGCATTGCTGGTGGTCTCATTGGTAGTGGGCTGGTGGGCCTGCAAAAAAACCTCTGACTCCTTGGGCGTGCCGGACTCAGGCCATATCGTCTGGGATGAGGTGATCGGTTTTTGGCTCATTTTGTGGCTGATTGCGCCCAGTGACTTCTTGCTGCAGCTGGCCGCTTTTATCGTCTTTCGCTTCTTTGATGCGGTCAAGCCGCAGCCCGTCAAATGGGCAGACCAAAGCTTCAAAGGCACAGGCTGGCGCGGTGCCTGGGGCATCATTTTTGATGACTTGGTGGCCGCGTTCTGCACCCTGCTGGTATTTGCCATCGTCAAATACTTGTTTTAATCACGCCTTTGGCTGCTGCTGTCTCAGCGCAGCCAAAGGCCCATCAGCACTTGACCAATGCATACAGCTCCCCCCTCTCTTGAAACGCTGGTCGCAGATGTTGCACGCACGCTCACAGCCAATGGCTGGATGCTCGCAACCGCAGAAAGCTGCACTGGCGGCCTGGTTGCCGCCAGTTGCACGGACATGGCCGGCTCAAGCCAGTGGTTTGACCGCGCAATGGTGACCTATTCAAACGCAGCCAAAGAGGCCATGCTGGGTGTACCAGCCCAGCTGATTCAAAGCCACGGCGCGGTCAGCGAGCCAGTGGCACGTGCGATGGCAGAAGGCGCTCTCACACATTCCAACGCACAACTGAGCATCGCCATCACAGGCATCGCAGGGCCTTCAGGTGCAAGCCCTGAAAAACCAGTCGGAACTGTGTGGTTTGCATGGTCCTCTGGACGACATACCTTGAGCGAAAAGCGCGTATTCCCAGGTGATCGTCAAGCGGTTCGCCAGGCAGCGACCATGCATGCATTGATGCAGCTCTTGGCTTATTACCCTAGCCTAAGCAGCAGTTAAGAGCCTGTTTGCGCAGACTGCACAGCCCAAGTGGCCTCAAGCACCAGTTACTCAACACACACAGCCTTCAAAGCATCGCAGCTTGCTCAGTCAAACTTTTTTGTTGCAGCGCAACAAAATGCTTGCGTAGATTGGGAGCATGGTCCATAATTCAAACCATGCTGCACCGCAACATACACAACTGCAAGACTCGATAAGTGATTTTCATGTTGTGGCAGTTTCATTTCTACCACTGACCCATTGAAGGAGATTGACATGGCGCTGACACCTGAACAAATCATCGCGGCACACAAAGCCAATATTGAGCAACTGTTTGGCTTGACCAACAAAGCTTTTGCCAGTGTGGAAAAGCTGATCGACCTGAACGTCAAAGTCTCGCGTGAAGCCCTGCAAGACGCAGCCAAACACAGCCAGGCAGTTCTGTCTGCCAAAGATGCCCAAGAATTGGCCGCCTTGCAAACCAGCATCCTGCAGCCACTGGCTGAAAAAGTCTCGAACTACAGCCGCCAGCTGTACGAAATCGCTTCCGAAAACGGCCAGGAACTGAGCAAAGTGGTTGAAGAACGCACAGCCGACGCCCAGAAAGCTGTCAACAATCTGGTTGAAAGCGCAGCCAAAAACGCACCTGCTGGTACCGAAGCTTCTGTAGCCGTCGTGCGCAGCGCGCTCTCTGCAGCCAACAATGCTTACGAATCTGTGCAAAAGACAGTGAAACAAGCCTCTGATGTGGCCCAGGCCAATTTCAACGCAGTGGCTGACAGCGCGACCAAAAACGCCAACAACATCCAACGCAATATCTAAATTGTGTTGCTGGCAGGCAGCAGGCTTTGCTTGAACCCATTCAAAAAGCCTGGTGCTTGCGCAGAAGCAAAGAATGCATTGAGCCTATGGCTTTGGCCATGACCCGCATGATTTCAAGCACAACTTGATGGGTACATGGCTTGGCACTGCAGCTATAGCTGCAGGCCAAGGCAACGATTGTCTCCTTGGATCCTTTCGAAACCATTTTCATGGATCCTTTCAAAGCCCGGTTATCCGGGCTTTTTTTTCGTCTGGAGACGGGTTGGCATGAAGCACCTTCCCCTGCAGCCGAGCTCTTGCAGATGCACCTTCACAGGATTGCGCGCGCGCTGATGGCCAGATAAGGCTTGAGCGCCGCAATGACGCGCCATATTCGCCCCCCATCAGCAGAGCCAGGTTCTGTGACGCTGACCATAATGCCGATGCCGATCGCCTGGTCATGCGGTACGCGCAGCCCAATGCGCCAAGGACCAACAAACTGGTGCCCGGCACACAGCCCCTCACTTGACCAGTGCCAGCAACTCTTTGAAACGCGGATCTTCGGCGGTTTCGCACCACTCAAAGGCCACCATCTCGGTGGTGACCAGTTCAGCACCAGCCCCCGCCAAACGGTCAAATGCAGCATCGCGGCTGCGCTCGGTACGTGAGCTGCAAGCATCCGTGACCACCCAAACCTCAAACTCTTGCTCCAGCAAACCCAAAGCGGTTTGCAGCAGGCACACATGGGCTTCGCAGCCAGCCAGCACGATTTGCTCGCGCACAGGTGCCTGGTTTTGCTTGGCTTTTTGCAAATGCTTGGGCAGGCTTCTGGCATTGCCGCTCAAAGGCTTTGCCGGAGGACGCAAGGCCTCAACCAAATCAGGTTCCGCGCAAGCACCAAAATGCATTTTGGCAAATGTGCTTCGGCACAAGCCGCGCAGTGTGGCATCGTTCTGGCCCAGTTTTTCCGGGTTTTGCTCGGTGCCCCAGCATGGCACTTCAAACAAATGGGCCAAACGCGCCAGCACAGTGGCATTGGCCAAGACGCGATCGGCTTCGAAAATAGCTGGCATCAGCTTGCTTTGGTAATCGACCAGTACCAATTGCCCTTGATCTGCCGTCATCAACATGTTTGTATCCTCTTCATGCGGTGGTGTTCAGTGTACATAACAAGACAGCACCACACCCGCACCAGTAACTGTCTAAGAGCCTGTTCCTCATCGCCGCGCAACTGCGCGGAGATGAGGAACAGGCTCTAACAACCTACTGGCGCAAGCTAAGCGATCGGCCTGGCCTGCCTGTTGGTTGGAATGGCGCACATCTTAAACGCAACAGCGCTCAAACGGCGTGCCAACACGCACAAGAACCCGTTTTCATAGCAGCGAAGGGGCTTGCTCAAGCACGTAGCTGCAGGCCTTTTCTTTCAAATTGGCCTGAATACTGTTCAGATCAAATCGCTCGCCCTCACCGCCCATCAAGATACCAGCCAAGCCACTCGCATAATTGCTGTTGCTCGCTTGCGGCGCAGGGTCGTTTTGCAGCCCGGCCATCGACAACAACCCACCCTTGAGCGCATTGACCTGTTCTTTGGCCTTGTTCAGGTAATTGTTTTGCACGCAGTACTGCAAGACCCCTGCAACGTTGCCGGCTGAGCCGCCAAACAGACTGGGCAGGCCCAGCGAAGACAGGGCTGCAGCATCCACACCGCCGCCATTGAGCACCCCTGCAGCGGCAGCGCCTAAGCTGCCCGCCTGGCCCCAAGCGTTGCCGGTGGCGGCCGTGCCTGGCGGGGTGTTTGCAGACGTATTCGGCGCAGCAGCCGGCAGGCCAAATGCGCTGGGAGCAGCAGGGGTGTTGGTCACGGCCTTGGTCTCTGCAGCCACTGCTGGCTGGCTAGGCGCTGCTTTGGGCTGTGTTTTCTGCAGGATCAAGTCCCCCAAAGGATCGTTTTGAGCCATCACTGGCAACTGCACAAGGCCCAGCAGCACACCGGCGACAAGACAGGCAGGCAAACAACGAACGAATGGTGAACGCATAAGATGTCCCTAGATCAATAACAGTGGCGAAATACTGGCCAAACGCAGGCGTTAGCCCTGCTCACCTGGCAGGGACTGCGGCTAATCTGCGACTCACAACTCAAGCACATCGCAGCGCCACGCCATCCTTTGCTATTGTGTCCCAAGAGTGGAATTGGTTGCACGGCCAAACGGGCATTTTTGCAAGTGCCCCAGCGCCATCTCTGCGCGCCAACAACGCCGCACCTGGCTTTATCGGTGCTGCGGTCTTTTTCTATTACCATTGCCTGTTGCATGCGCAGGGACCTTGCTGGGCCATGCGCGGGCCTGATGCTTCTCATCTAGTGGACTAATTCGTGCGTCTTAATTCCATCAAATTAGCCGGTTTCAAATCCTTTGCGGAACCCACCAACTTCCTCCTCCCCGGTCAAATGGTGGGCGTGGTGGGCCCCAACGGCTGCGGCAAATCCAACATCATGGATGCGGTGCGCTGGGTGCTGGGCGAGTCCAAAGCTAGCGAGCTGCGTGGCGAGTCGATGCAGGATGTGATCTTCAGCGGCACGAACAACCGCAAACCGGCCAACCGCTCCAGCGTCGAGCTGGTGTTTGACAATGCCAGCCACCGCGCCGGCGGCCAATGGAACCAGTACGCAGAAATTGCCGTCAAGCGCATTTTGACGCGCGAAGGCGCGAGCAGCTACTACATCAACAACCAGCAAGTGCGCCGCAAGGACATTCAGGACGTGTTCCTGGGCACAGGTCTTGGACCGCGCGCTTACGCCATCATTGGCCAGGGCACGATCAGCCGCATCATCGAATCCAAGCCTGAGGAGCTGCGGCTGTTTCTGGAAGAAGCTGCTGGCGTGTCGAAGTACAAAGAACGCCGCAAAGAGACCGAAGCGCGCCTCAAAGACACACGCGAGAACCTGACGCGCATCGACGATATTTTGCGCGAGCTGAACAACAACCTCAGCAAGCTCGAAGCCCAGGCCGAGGTCGCCGCCCAATACACGCAGCTGCAAACCAAGGTCACGCTGTCGCAGCAGCAACTGTGGCTGCTGCGACAGGACAAAGCCCAGAAAGAGCTGAGCCAGGCCCAATCCGCAGGCCAGCAAGCGATGGAGGACCTGCAAAAACACGCCGGCGACATGGAGACCGCCCAAGCGCAAATGGAGGAGATTCGCGAGCAGCATTACGCCGCCGGTGAGCAGGTCAACAGTGCGCAAGGTGCTTTATACGAAGCCTCGGCCGAGGTCGGCAAACTGGAGGCTGAAATCCGCTTTGTGCTCGAAGGCAAGCAGCGCACCGAGCAACGCATCGCCGCGCTGGAGCAACAAATGCAGCAATGGCACAGCACCTCCAGCCAGTCCAGCGAAGGCTTGGCTGCGCTGGAAGGCGATGACGCCAGCGCCGAAGAACGCACCGAAGTGCTGGCCGCCCAGCTCGATGAACACACGGCGCAAGTGCCGCAGCTTGAGCAGGCCTGGCGCCAAGCGCGCGAGGCGGTGGAGCAAGTGCGCCAGCAAGCCCAGCAAGTGCAGCAGCAGTTGCAGGTATTAGCAGCCGAGCAACGCGGCGTGGCTGAGCGCAAACAGCAAGCACAGCTGCGCCTAGAGCGCATTGAGCAAGAACGCAAAGGCCTGCAACAAGTCGATGAGGCCCAGCTGGCCGAGCAGCAAGAAGCGCTGGAGATCGCCCGCGAAGAAGCCGAAGTCGCGCAAGCCGCGCTGCTGGAATTGCAAGACAGTGTGCCCGTACTCGATGAACAGCGCCGCAACCAGCAAGACATTGTGCAAAACAGCGCAGGCAAATTGGCCAGCCTGGAAGCGCGCCTGCAAGCGCTGCGGGCGCTGCAGGAAAAAGTCCAGTCCGACGGCAAGCTCGCGCCTTGGCTGAGTGCCCAGGGCCTGGCCGATTTTGAGCAACTGTGGAAGCGCCTGCATGTTGTCAACGGCTGGGAGCAAGCGGTCGAAGCGGCTTTGCGCGAACGCATGGCCGCCCTGCCCGTCTCACGCCTGGACAGCGTACGCGGCTTTGCCCAAGCCGATCGCCGCCCGCCCACCAAGCTGGTGTTCTACGCACAAGCAAACGAAGGCGCAAGCACGCCAGCGCCCACCCCAAATCCCGCCATCAGCTTGCCTGCGCTAGCGAGCAAAATCCGCTGCGACGAGCCCGGCCTGCAACGCGTGATTGCCGACTGGCTGCAAGGCTGCTATAGCGCCGGCCACCTGGACGATGCGCTGGCCATACGCGGCCAATTGCAAGCTGGTGAACAAGTATTCCTGGCACAAGGCCATTGCATCACGCAGCACAGCCTGGGGTTTTACGCCGAAGACAGCGAGCAAGCCGGTTTGCTGGCGCGTGCACAAGAAATCGAAAGTCTGGAAGAGCAATGCAGCGCGCAAACCGCGGTCGTCAGCGAAGCACGCAGCGCCTTGGCACAGGCTGAAAGCGCCTACCAAAATACCGCCAGCGCCTTGCACCAGCAGCGCAGCAGCGCTGACCACGCGCAAAAGCAAGCACATGCTCTGCAAATGGAGGTCATGCGCCTGACGCAAGAAGCCGAAAAAATCCGCGCGGCCAATAGCCGTCTGGATGAAGATTGGCAAGAGCTGCAACAATCCCTGGAAGAGCTGGAAGAGCGCACCATCGATGCGGAGGCGCGCTTTGAAGAGCTGGACATGCAGTTGGGCGAGCACCAGTCACAGCAAGTCGAGACAGAAGACGCGGCCATCCAGGCCGAGCGCCAGCTGAGCGATGCACGCGAGCAACTGCGCCAGTTGGAGCGCCAGCTGCAAGAGTCGCAATTTGGCCAGCAAAACATCCAAAGCCGCAGGCAAGAGTTGCAGCGCAATCTCAGCACAGCGGAGCAACAATTGCACAGCCTGGGCAGCGAGCTGGAGCAAGCGCACATCGAGTTAGAGCGCTTCACCGAGGCAGCCAGCGTCGACGGCCTGGAAGAAGCCCAGGCGCTGAAAATCGCGCGCGAAGAGACGCTGCACCAAGCACGCCAGCACTACGACGAAATGGGTAAACAACTGCGTGCGGCCGACGAAGCCCGCATGCAACGCGAGCGCGGCCAGGAGCCGCTGCGCCAGCGCATCACCGAATTGCGCCTGAAAGAACAAGCAGCGCAGCTGACCTGGCAACAATTTGAAGAGCTGCTGACCGAGGCCAAAGCCGACAAAGAAGCCATTGCCCACAGCATTGAGACAGGCAAAGTCAAACTCGAAGGCCTGCAAAGCGAAATCGATCGGATGCAACGGCAGATCGAGGCCCTGGGGCCGGTCAACCTGGCCGCGCTGCAAGAGCTGAATGAAGCCTCAGAGCGCAAGCTCTACCTCGATGCCCAAACCACCGACTTGCAAGAGGCGATGGCCACCCTGGAAGAGGCGATTCGCACCATCGATGCCGAAACCCGCGAGTTGCTGCAAAACACCTTTGACACCGTCAACGGCCACTTTGGCGAGATGTTCCCCGAGTTATTCGGCGGCGGCCAAGCCAGGCTGATCATGACCGGCGACGAAATCCTGGACTCGGGCATGCAGGTGATGGCCCAGCCACCGGGCAAGCGCAACCAGACCATCCATCTGCTGTCAGGCGGTGAAAAAGCCCTGACGGCGATTGCCTTGGTATTTGCCATTTTTCTGCTGAACCCAGCGCCATTCTGTTTGCTCGACGAGGTCGATGCGCCGCTGGACGACGCCAACACCGAGCGCTATGCACGCCTGGTCAAACGCATGAGCGCCTACACGCAGTTTCTCTATATCAGCCACAACAAAATCGCGATGGAAATGGCCGAGCAACTGATTGGTGTGACCATGCAAGAGCGCGGCGTCTCACGCATTGTGGCCGTCGATATGGAAGCGGCCTTGAGTATGGCCGACAGCTAAACGACATGAAAACGGCCTGCAAAGCAGGCCGAATCAGTCATGGCGCACCAAGGCGCAAGCGCCCTAGCCGCCGCGTTTATTGCGCCTCGCGAATCACATCCGCACCGGCTGGCGGCGTGAACTGGAACTGCGCGGCATCCACCGGCTGATTGGCTTTGAAATTGCTGAATTGCAATTGCGACAGCTGTGCAAAATTGTCCTCAATATTCAGTGCCTGCAAGACCTCGCCTTTAAAACCCATGCGCAGGCTGCGCAACTGGCCATCTGCGGCCTTGGGCGTGGCCAGCACCCACTGCAGGCCGCCGGCCTCGGGCTCGGCTGTAAGCACATAATCTTTCTCCAGCGCAGCGCGCGATGTCGCAGAAGAAATAATCGCTGCTGGCGTATTGTTGAGCGCTTGCGCCTGGTCGCGCGAGGTGGCCTGATTCAGGTCTTCGTCGTACACCCACAAGGTCTTGCCATCGCCAACAATTTCCTGAGGGAATGGCTTGGTGTAGTCAAAACGGAATTTACCCGGGCGCTCAAACGCAAAAGTGCCGCTGGATGTGCTCACACGGCCTGGCTCGCCATTTTTCTCTGGCGCCGTCACGGTCTGCGTGAAATCTGCCTGGCCTGAGCGGACATTCAGCAAAAAGCCATCCAGTGCTTGCAGGCCATCGGCCATGCTCCATGTTGAACACAGTGTGATTGCCAATGCCAAAGTAATTTTTTTCATCTGATCCTTCGATTGCTTTGCATAGGGATTGTGCCTGATCTGCCAGGGCGACTACACGGCGCTCGCACTTTGCTGCATGTAAGCCGTGCTATAGCCACCAACGGTATGAACCGATTGGGGTTGACAAGTTCAGCCGCTTTTCGCATCTTAAAGCTGGCATTGAGGCCTTTGAAGCCGCGTCATAATCAAACCCAACAATAATGCATTGATTACTGAACCGATACTGCACACCATGACGCATACCACCAAGACGACCCTGCACCACAGCGCCAGCAGTGCGCTGCAAGCCATCACGCAGCTCTACACCGAGCAAACCCAGCGCCTGCAAGACGGTTTGGCACGTTTTCTCAAAGGCGAAGACACCGGCCCAATCCATGCGTATTACCCGTTTGTGCGCATCACACCCACGGACACGGTCGAGAGTGCACTGGCATCTTTCAACACCCGCTGGGCCTATGGCTTTGTTGCCGGGCCTGGCTGCTTTGAGGCCACGCTGACACGTCCCGACCTGTTTGCCAGCTATTACCTGGAGCAATTTGAATTGCTCATCAACCACCACCATGTGCCGCTGGAGGTGGGCCTGAGCCAGGAGCCGATTCCGGTGCACTTTGCCTCGCTGGAGCAAGGCCTGGCCGATGCGGAATTGAGCATGCACCGCAAGCAGTTGCTGCACATGTATTTTGATGCGCCCGATCTGGCCCGCATTGATGACGCGATTGCCAATGGCACAAAGCAAACGGCTGCTGGCACTGCCGAGCCGCTGTCCTTGTTCAATGCCCAGCGCGTCGACCTGTCGCTGCAGCGCCTGCGCCACTACAGCGGCACAGCCGCCGAAGCCTTCCAAAGCTATGTGCTGTTCACCAACTACCAGTTTTATGTGGAAGAGTTTGTGCGCACAGCCCAGCTGGAAATGGCGCGCGAGAACAGCCCCTATATCGCCTTGGTCGAGCCAGGCAACCGCATCACCTGGCGCACTGGCTATAGCCCAGCACCAGACCACCCACTGCAATTGCAGTTGCGCGGCCAGAGCGCTGCCAGCGCCTCAGGCGCCCATACCAGCCGCCTGCCACAAATGCCGGCCTACCATTTGGTCAAAGACAACCAGCAAGGCATTAGCCTGGTCAATATTGGCGTAGGCCCGGCCAACGCCAAAACCATCACCGACCACATTGCTGTGCTCAGACCGCATGTGTGGATGATGGTGGGCCACTGCGCCGGCCTGCAAAACAGCCAGCAACTGGGCGACTACGTGCTGGCGCACGGCTATATCCGCGATGACCATGTGCTCGACCAGGACCTGCCGACCTGGGTGCCCATTCCGGCGTTGGCTGAAGTGCAGTTGGCACTGGAGAAGGCCGTCGCAGAAGTTGCCGGCGTCAGCGGCTTGGAAGTCAAGCGCATCATGCGCACTGGCACGGTGGCCAGCACCGACAACCGCAACTGGGAGTTGCTGGAGCATGCCATTCCACTCCAACGCTTCAAACAAGGCCGCGCAATTGCCCTGGACATGGAAAGCGCCACCATTGCCGCCAATGGCTTTCGTTTCCGCGTGCCCTACGGCACCTTGCTGTGCGTCAGCGACAAGCCACTGCATGGCGAGGTGAAATTGCCTGGTATGGCCAACCATTTCTACCGTGGCCGCATCTTGCAGCACTTGCAAATTGGCATCAAGGCGATTGAATTATTGCAAGAGCAGGAATCGAGGCGACTGCACAGCCGCAAACTGCGCAGTTATGGCGATGTCGCATTCAGATAAGCCGCAGGTTGGCGCTACCGGCACTCTCCAGCGGCTCAGAGCCTGCTCACCATCTCCGCGCAGGTGCGTAAGCCACACAAAAAAAGCAGTGCAAGGCGCCTGTTGCCGCTCATGTGTCTGTATGAGCAAAGGGCAGCGTCGCAATGCGCTTTTGGGGCCTTGCCTTTTGGGCTTCAGCGCGGCTGAGCGCAGATTGTGAACAGGCTCAGGGCCAGATCTGTGCACACAGCGCACGCCAGGCCGCTTGCAGTGCAGGCGCCTGGGCTGCGGCAGATGGCTGGGCGTCCAGGCGCGCAATCAATTGGCGCAGCACAGCCTCGCTGGGCAGGATCTCGCCCCAAAACACCAGCGTATTGCCATAGCCGATGGCGACCGTGGGAAAAGTCTCGATATCGACCTCGCCCAAGGCGTCAGAAATTGCCGGTTCTTCGACATCGACCCAGTGGGCCTCAAACCCTGGGGCCTGCTCGGCATAACTGCTCTGCACTTGTGCAAAAGCTGGCTGAAATTGGCGGCATACACCGCACCAGGCAGCACACAGGCCAATCAGCCGCAATGCTGGGGCCGCCTCAGTCATGTGCAGCCATTCTCAATCCCCACCTCGGTTGGGCACCAGAATATCGCGCTGGCCGTTGCTGGTCAGCGCACTGACCAAACCGGCGTTTTCCATGTCTTCGAGCAAGCGCGCTGAACGGTTATAACCAATGCGCAGCTTGCGCTGCACGTAGGAAATACTGGTTTTGCGGTCTTTGAGCACAATCTCCACCGCCTGGTCGTACATCGGGTCTTTCTCGCCCCCTGCGCCACCGCCTGCGGCCGTGCCTTCAAAGTCCACCGCCCATTCGCTCTCGTTTTCGCTGCTGACGCCTTCGAGCACACCGTCAATGTATTCGGCCTCACCCATGCTTTGCTTGATGAATTCGACCACACGGTGGACCTCGTCATCGCTGACAAACGCGCCATGCACACGCACTGGCAGGCCGGTGCCGCCCTTCATGTAGAGCATATCGCCCATGCCCAGCAGGGCCTCGGCGCCCATTTGGTCGAGAATCGTGCGGCTGTCGATCTTGCTGGAGACCTGAAAGGCAATGCGTGTTGGCACGTTGGCCTTGATCAGGCCAGTAATCACATCGACGCTGGGGCGCTGCGTAGCCAAAATCAAATGGATACCAGCGGCGCGTGCTTTTTGCGCCAAGCGTGCAATCAACTCCTCGATCTTCTTGCCGATGACCATCATCAAATCGGCCAATTCGTCGATGACGATGACGATGTGCGGCAACGTTTCCAAAGGCTCAGGCTGCTCGGGCGTCAGGCTGAATGGGTTGCCAATGATCTCACCGGACTCTTCAGCCGCCTTGACCTTGGCATTGAAGCCGGCCAAATTGCGCACCCCCATCTTGCTCATCAGCTTGTAGCGGCGCTCCATCTCCGCCACGCACCAATTGAGGCCATGCGCGGCCTGCTTCATATCGGTAACGACGGGGCACAGCAGGTGCGGAATGCCTTCGTAGACCGACATTTCCAGCATTTTCGGGTCGATCATCAGCATCCGCACTTCGCTGGGCTCGGCCTTGAACAGCAGCGACAAAATCATCGCATTGATACCCACGGATTTCCCAGAGCCGGTCGTACCTGCGACCAGGCAATGCGGCATTTTGGCCAAGTCGGCCACAACCGGATTGCCAATGATGTCCTTACCCAGGCCAAGCGCTAACTTGGACTTTTCGTCCTGGTAAACCTCCGCGGCCAGAATTTCCTTCAACTGGATCGACTGGCGGCGCGCATTGGGCAGCTCCAGCGCCATGTAGTTCTTGCCAGGGATGGTTTCAATCACGCGCACTGACAACAGCGACAGCGAGCGCGCCAAGTCCTTGGACAAGTTCACAATTTGCGAGCCTTTGACGCCGGTAGCGGGTTCGATCTCGTAGCGCGTAACCACTGGGCCTGGCTGGGCCTCGACCACGCGCACCTCCACGCCAAAGTCCTTGAGCTTTTTCTCAATCAGGCGACTGGTCATCTCCAGGGTTTCTGGCGCAACAGTCTCCTGGCGCACTGGCACAGGATCGAGCAAATTCACCGAGGGCAAAGCCCCGCTCTTGGCATCTTCAAACAAATGCTTTTGGCGTTTGACGGCGGTCGTGACCAACGCCGTTTCATTGGGCGCGCTGGGCAATGGGTCATCCCACATCGGCTCCAGCCGCTCTTCAGGCGTGGTGGTCGCATAGCTGCGCCCTGGCGCTGGCTCCTCATCCCAAGGCAAATCGTTATTGCCTTGGTACATCACCGGCTCAATCGGCGCGGCATCTTCTTCTGCCGTGCTGGCGCGTTGGCGCTTGCCTTTGGGCGCAGGCTCGGGCTTGATCTCTTGCAGCGGCGGCAGCACGCTGTCCGACAGGCCCAAATCCCCATCGGGCTCGTCCAGCAAGGCTTCGCGGGTCAACACCACGTCTTTGGCCACATGTTCTTCACGTTCTTTTTGAGCACGACGACCCGTGCGTGCGTCGCGCATGCGCTCGCCCACCAGCCGCACGCGGTCCACCCATTTTTCAATCCAGGCACCGGTGCGCTCAGCCAATTTGCCCCAGGAAAAGCCCAGCACCCACGAAAATGCCAGCAAGGCCAGCACGATGGCAGCCACAGTCGAGCCGGTGTAGCCCAGCCAGCGCACGGCCAACGGCGCCACCCAGTAGCCCAAAATGCCACCAGAATGGTCGGGCAAATTGACCTCAAAGCGGTAAAGACGCGTCCACTCCAGCACCGCGCAAGCGCATAACAGCAGCAGCACACTGGCCAGCCAGCCTATGCGCTGGCCCCACACCTTGAGCATCATCAAGCGGCCATCAGGGCGCGCCTGGCTTTTGCCGCGCATCCAAGCCCTGAAAGCCCACCACCAGCACAAAGCCAGCGCCGCAACCAGCACCCAGACCGAGTAACCGAACAGGAAGTAGCTGATATCGGCCCAGTACGCCCCAATGCGCCCGAGCCAGTTGTGCGACTGGCCTTCCAGCGCAGTCTGCCCCGACGATGACCACGCTGGATCGTTGGGCGAATAGCTCCAAAGCGACAGCACCCAGACAGCGCCCAGAATCAACGCAGAAAACAGCAGCACGTCTTGGCCAAAACGACTCAAGAAACCTTGCCCTGCCTGATTAGAAGAAGAATTAAATGTATTAGCTGAAGATCGCATTAGCAAACTGACCAGGCTCTTAAGAGCGGCTGAAAGCGCATAAATCGGTGGAAAACGCCTTGAATCAAAGCATCCTCCCTTGTCACGGTGTTGTATTGCTCGGGCTTCGCCCCCACACCTAGCGAACTCCCTACAATGGTGGCATGCAGCCATGCATCACCGACATTCGTTTGCGATTATCGCAAAGAGCAGCGCGAGATGCGATTCCTTTGCAAAAATTGGTTCCAAATATGAGCACATCCAACACATTACACGCCAAAGTTCTGATTCTGGGTTCAGGCCCTGCCGGATACACCGCTGCCATTTACGCCGCCCGGGCCAACTTAGAGCCCGTTTTGGTCACCGGCATGGCGCAAGGCGGTCAACTGACCACCACAACTGAAGTGGACAACTGGCCAGCAGATCCTTTGGGTGTGCAAGGCCCAGAGCTGATGGAGCGGTTTCTCAAACACGCCGAGCGTTTTGAAACCCGCATCGTTTTTGACCAGATCAACCGCGTTGATTTCTCCAAACGCCCATTCACGCTGTACGGCGACAGCGGCACATTCACCGCCGACAGCGTGATCATTGCCACCGGTGCCTCGGCACGTTATCTGGGCCTGCCATCCGAGCAAGCGTTCATGGGCCGCGGCGTGTCAGCTTGCGCGACCTGCGATGGCTTCTTCTACCGCGACAAGCCAGTCGCTGTGGTTGGTGGCGGCAATACCGCAGTCGAAGAAGCGCTGTACCTGTCCAACATCGCCAGCAAAGTGACCTTGATCCACCGCCGCGACAAATTCCGCGCCGAGCCGATCATGATCGATAAGCTGATGGACAAGGTCAAGGTCGGCAAGATTGAGCTGAAACTGCACAGTGTGCTGGACGAAGTACTGGGCGATACCTCGGGTGTGACCGGTGTGCGCATTCGCAATACCAACACCGATCAGACCGAGGATGTATTACTGCATGGTGCCTTTATTGCGATTGGTCACAGTCCCAATACCGAGATTTTCAAAGACCAGATCACCTTAAAAGACGGCTACATCGTCACGCAAAGCGGCCTGAACGGCTTTGCCACGCAAACCAGCGTACCAGGCGTGTTTGCCGCCGGTGACGTGCAAGACCATATCTACCGCCAAGCGATCACCAGCGCAGGCACCGGTTGCATGGCTGCGCTTGATGCACAGCGCTTCCTGGAGCAACACGAAGCCTGATGGCAGGCAGGGGGCGCACCACAGCTCCCTGCCCCCTCACCCCGCCCTTTCCCCCTTCTGACTTCAATGGCCTATCCAACCGTTGTCATTGGTGCCGGTGTCGTGGGTTTGGCAGTAGCTCGTGCACTGGCCCTGCAAGGCCAGGAAGTGATTGTGCTCGAAGCCGAAACCGCCATTGGCACGCAAACCAGCTCGCGCAACAGCGAGGTGGTGCATGCTGGCATTTACTACCCACCAGGCTCAGCCAAAGCCCGCTTGTGCGTGGCAGGCAAAGCAATGCTGTACGACTACTGCACAGCGCGCGGTATTGCGCACCAGCGCATTGGCAAGCTGATTGTGGCCACCGAAGCAGCGCAACAAACCCAGCTGGCCACGATGGCCGAGCGGGCCCAAGCCAATGGCGTGCACGATCTGCAATGGCTGAGCGCGGCCCAGGTGCACGTCTTAGAGCCAGAGCTGCGCTGCCATAGCGCCCTGCTCTCGCCCAGCACCGGCATTGTTGACAGCCATGGCCTGATGCTGAGCCTGCAAGGCGATTTGGAAAACGCCGGTGGCGTGGTGGCCATCGCCTCACCGGTCGCGGAGATCGACGCCCGTGCGCACGCTGCCAATGCCCAGGCACCGCTGCTGGTTCGCACTGAAGATGGCACCGAGCTCGAAGCTGGCCTGGTCGTCAATGCCGCTGGCCACGGCGCCATTGGGCTGGCCCACCGCACCCAGGGCCTGGATGCGCAGCACATTCCTACGGCCTTCTTTGTCAAAGGCCAGTATTTCACACTCAGCGGCCAAGTGCCGTTTCAGCGCTTGATTTACCCGGTGCCGCAAATTGGCGGCTTGGGCATCCACCTGACGCTTGATTTGGGCGGCCAAGCCAAATTCGGCCCCGATGTGCAGTGGACCGACAGGGCCGATGATTTAGTCGTCAATCCGGCTGACCAGCAACGCTTTGCCGAGGCGATTCAGACCTATTGGCCGACGCTCAATGCAGAGCGTCTGCAGCCCGGCTATGCGGGCATGCGGCCCAATATTGGCGGCCCTCACATGGTCTCGCCCGACTTTCTGATCCAGGACGCAACAAGCCACGGCTTGCCGGGCCTGGTCAACCTGTTTGGCATTGAATCACCAGGCCTGACCAGTTGCCTGGCGATTGCCGAGCAGGTCGCTGCAAGCGCAAGCCTGCATTGATGCCGCTTGCTTGGGACAAGCTGTTCTTTTTTTGCCAACACCTGCACTGCATGCTCTACATCATCTCGAACTTCGAGTCTGCGCTCACGCAGTTCATTTTTGCTGGACTGCAAAGAGACGATGTGCGCTTGATTCAATACCACAGCAAGCCCGCGACACTGGCTGGCAAGCTCACGCGCTGGTTAGAGGTACAGTTCCCCAAGCGCCGCCTGGACTGGTACTACCCCGCCGCGTTGCGGGCCCAGCTCGATGGCATTGGCCCAGGCGACAGCGTGCTGATTTTTGCACTGGGCAATACCAAGGACATGGTGTTGCTGGGCAAGTATTTGCACGGCAAACAAGTCCATGCGTTTTTGTGGAACCCAGTACTGGAGCACAACACGCCACAAGGCATTGCCAAAGCCCTTGAGCGGCTGACTGCAATTGAACAGCTGACGCCATCCATCTACAGCTTTGACCGCGCCGACGTGGCCCAATACGGCTTGCTCTATGCCCCCCAGCCGTTTCGCCACATGGAGGCAGGTGATGCGCCTGCCGCTGCCCAGTCACCACCAACCGATTTCTTTTTTCTAGGTTACGACAAAGGACGACTGCCGCTTTTGATGCGTCTGAAACAAGCCGCCGATACGCTGGGGCTGAGCTGCCACTTCCACATCTTGCCCGATGCCGGCAAAACCTACAGCGCCGCCGAACAAGCCATGCTCAGTACGGGCTACCTGTCGTACGCAGACAATATGGCCTTGTCGCAACGGGCGCGCTGCCTGATTGACATCGTCCAGGCGACCCAGTCAGGTGCAACCATGCGCAGTGTCGAAGCCTTGTTCTTGAACAAGAAACTGATCACCACGCGCCAGTTGGCCCTGCAAGAGCCTGATTACAACCCCAGCCGAACGCTGGTTGTGGACTCCAGCACTGCAATCGACTGCCAAGCCTTGCTGCACTTCATGCAAAGCCCCTTCGTGCCGGCCTCAGACGCGATCCGCACCGAGCACGAGATCAACACCTGGCTCAATCGGTTTATCTGATCTTCGCCGGCCAACTGACCGGCCATGAAAAAACCGCTGCACGGCCCAAGCCTTGCAGCGGTTTTGACTATTGGCCTGAGCAGGCTAGTGAGCCATGCTTACGGCATTTGCAGCAAACGGCGCACGTCGCGGTTGTTAGGCAGTGCGTAGTCGTAAGCGCTGATGATGCGGCTGTCTTCGGTGCGCACCAGTTTCAGGCTGACATAAGTAAAGCGCGAAGCGGCCGAGTAAGTGCCCACCAAGACCAATGAGGAGTTTTGGCTTTTGGCCACGTTTTGCACTTCGCGCGAGAGCAGCAATTCGCCGGTGCCTTCTTGCACAAACACATTGCCACGCAGTTTAATTTCACGCACATTCAAACCTGCATTGGCCAATGCAGAGGCATATTGCTCGGACAACGTACGGCCCAGTGGAGCGGACACGCGTGTGTCATTGACATCCACAATCGTCGCCACCAGCAATGGACGGTTTTGGAATGTCTCAGGCGCAAAGCCTGCAATCAGCTCCAAGGCGGCGTCCTGGTTGGTCTTCAAAAAGGTATTGGCAGACGCTTCCTGGTAGCTCGGGTCAGTGCGCACCGCATGGGTGTTGTAAGAGCAGCCGGTCAAAGCCAGGGCCGCGACCAATGAAGCTAGGAATGGGACTTTCATTGACTCACCACTTTCATATTCAAGCTATTAAATTGATTGCCCACATCATAGAGACCGGCATCGATATTTTCCAAATAGTACACATCGGTGGTGCGAGAAACAAACCGGCCCTGGTTGATCACCGAGGTCGTCAGCACCAACTCTGTGCCAGTTTGGGCCGAATAACCAGGCCCAGGTGAGGACAGGTGTTCCAGCGCGAGATTGGATTTGTGGGGCACGACCTGCGCGTTGTAGACGACGTAGAACTGGCTGCCTTGAGGCTGGCTTTGCACGGCGGCGCCACGCTCGACCAGGTCAGTGGTGATCATGTCACGAAATGCCAGATCGAATTTGGATGGTTGCTCGGGCAGCGCCACATAGAAAGGCGCAGCCTGCGTCACGCCGATGGACTCCAGCGTCTGCACCGTGCGGTCTGCGGCATCGGCACTGAGGGCATGCCAATGCTGGGCAGAACGGACTTTGTACTGTGACGTCTGTTCAAAATTCTGCGACAAAGGAATCGCGCTGCTGGTGCAACCTGCGGCCAAAGCTGCCACGGCCAGACACAGTGCGCTTACGCTCAAAAGGCGCTGATGCATCGTAACTCTCCTGATGGCCAAAACGATTGGGTGGTCGGATCGGCCGTTTGTTTGTTGAGCCAAGCAGAAACTTTCACCAGACACCCCGCGTTGCGCATGCAAGCTGCACATCTGCAGCTTGCGCATCCAGCGCAAGACGTCAGAAAAGTTTCTTAAAGTAACTTGTTAGCGAATAGATTCTGTATTGGATAACAATCTTGCGCAAGGCCAGACGCTGAAGGCCAGGGTTTTGGTGCTTTTTTCCAAAAACATTCCAAAATTGACGAGAAAGCGACATTTTTGCGCCACTCGCCCACCTCCAGCGCCAGTCCAAGCAGGCATTTGTTTAGGCCGCGCGTTTGGCCAAAATTTCAAACGCTGGCAAGGTTTTGCCTTCCAGCACCTCCAAAAACGCCCCGCCGCCTGTAGAGATATAGCCAATTTGCGACTCCAAATCGTATTTGGCAACGGCGGCCAAGGTATCGCCACCACCGGCAATGCTGAACGCCTCTGAGTTGGCAATCGCCTCAGCCAGGGTTTTCGTGCCGTTCTCAAACGCATCGAATTCAAACACCCCAACCGGACCGTTCCAGACAATCGTGCCTGCTGTCTTCAATTGCTCAGCCAGACGCTGCGCAGTGCGCGGGCCCACATCCAAAATCATGTCTTCAGCAGCCACTTGCGTGGCATTTTTCACCACTGCTTTGGCATCAGCAGCAAACTCGGTCGCAGTCACCACATCCTCAGGAATCGGCACGACGGAGCCACGCTCGGCCATCAGTTGCATGATGCGCTTGGCTTCGTCAACCAAGTCCACTTCAGCCAGGCTTTTGCCAATTGGCAGACCTGCGGCCAGCATAAACGTGTTGGCAATGCCGCCCCCGACGATCAAGGCATCGACCTTCTCGGCCAGGCTGCGCAAAATCGTCAGTTTGCTGGAGACTTTGGAGCCGCCAACAATCGCCACCAGCGGGCGCTTGGGTTGGCTCAGCGCCTTGCTCAAGGCATCGATTTCAGCTGCCAGCAATGGGCCAGCACAGGCAATCGGCGCGTATTCGGCAATACCGTAGGTCGAGGCCTCGGCGCGGTGGGCCGTGCCAAATGCGTCGTGTACGAACACATCGCACAGCGCAGCCATTTTCTTGGCCAAGGCAGGGTCGTTTTTCTTCTCGCCCACATTGCCACGGCAATTCTCGAGCAAGACCACCTGAGCAGGCGCGACCTCGACACCATCGACCCAGTTGGCCACCAGGGGCACGTCTTGGCCAAGCAGCTCACTCAAACGTTTGGCCACCGGTGCCAGCGAATCCTTGGCTTGCAACTGGCCTTCGGTTGGGCGACCCAGATGGCTGGTGACCATCACAGCTGCGCCCGCTTTGAGTGCCAGCTCAATCGCCGGGATCGAGGCCCGAATGCGTGTGTCTTCCGTGATCTGGCCCTGCTCATTCAAAGGCACATTCAGATCGGCGCGAATGAAGACACGCTTGTCTTTGATGCGGCCTTGCTCGCACAAATCGGAAAAACGGATGAACTGCATACTTGGCTCCATGGAGATGACATTGGGCATGCCACCTCAAAACAACGCTGCGCAGCGCGTCCCAGGTGGCAAGGCGATTGAGAAAGGGCTGTATTGTCGCGTAAAACCTACCGCCGATGCGCCAAATCGCACCTTATCAGTCACATGCTAGCTGGCCGCGCCCTACCAGCCCATACCCAGACGCAGCGGCAAATACACAGCCATGCCCACCACAATCGTGCCCAAAATGCCTTTGCGCCAGTAGTAGTACGCGACAGCAAACGGGACCGCGCAGATGCGCGCATCACGCAGCGTCTGGCTCAGCATGCCATCGGTAATCACCATCTCGGGAATGATCACCGCCGCCAATGCGGCCAGGGGTGCGTATTTCAAGCCGCGCTTAAGCCAAGCTGGCAGCGGAATCTCTTTATCAGGAAACATAAAAAAGCCGCGCGTGATCAAAGTCACTGCGGTCAGGCCGACAATCATGGCCAACACCCACCAATCGTTGCTATACATGAACTTGCCTGCGTTAGGAAGAAGAGGACTGTCTGGCTTTGAGGGTTTGCTCCAGCGACTCAAAGATCAAACCAATCACAATCGCCGCAGCAATCGCCACCAGGATATTGAGCTTGAGCGGCAGCGCATAGGCCACCACCGCCACCGCCCCCGCAACCAGCACAGCCAAATAGGTATAGCGATCAACCAGCAAGGACAAGGTCACGCCCAGCAAAGCCAAAATACCGGCAAAGCCCAAACCCCAGTGCAGCGGCACAAACTGGGCCATGAAAATGCCTGCAAACGTGGTGCCCTGCCACACGCACCAGGTCACCGTCGCCCCGCCCCAAAAATACAAGCCTTGCTCAGGTGAGGGCTCGGCCTTTTTATAGCGCCTGAAAAACATCACAAACAGCATGTCGGTGCCCATATACATCATCCACAAGCGCTTGTGCCTGGGTAGATGGCCAAATGGCTCGCGCCACAGACTGCTGAAAATAATGAAACGCAGGTTCACACACAAACCAGTCAGCCACATCACCCACAGCGGCGACTGGCTGGCCAGCAGCGGCAGCACTGCCAATTGGGAGCTGCCGGCGTACACCAGCAAGGACATCAGCGCAGCCATTGGCACTGACAAACCGCTTTTGACCATCGCCACACCAGTCACCAGCCCCCATGCCCCCACGCCCAAGGCGACCTGCGCCTGGTCTTTGGCACCTGCGCGGAACGCTGGATGGGCAAAGGCTTGGCGGATTTTGCGCTGCCATGGCAGTGCCTGGGAGGTGTCAGGAAGACTCATAAACCGGCTGGGCTCGTGTGGTCAGTGCGAACACTGCTTAAATCTTAGATAAAAGAGCGCACCATGGCAGCGTCTGAACAAACTGCTGCTGGCTAAGCGCCATTGAGGCCATGGGTAATGGCTTGGCTGGGGGCCTGGACTGCGCTGTCAGCCAGGCCACAACTGCCCGCGGGCATGCCGCCAATGGCAGCGCCACACAGGCTAGCTCTCTATTATGTACCGTTTACGCCGATGGCCAACCAGCACAGCTGGTTGGCCAGCCTTTATTGAGGCCCTGGCGCAAGGCGATTAAATGAATCGATCGCCTGCCTGCATCTCAAAACCATTGAGAAATTGCTGCACGTTCAAGCGCTTGCCGCCTGCACGCTGCAATTCAAGCAAGCGCAGCGCCGATTGCCCGCCACAAGCGACCAGCACACCCTGATTGCGGTCGACTGACAGCACAAGCCCTGGCTGCAATGGCTCCGTGGCAGAGACAGATTCCGGCTGCGCCATCCAAACCTTGATGGTCTCAGCCTGCTCGGGTGTTGCCAGCTCCACGCCGTGTTTGACAAACTGCGCTTGCGCGGCAGGGAATGGGTTGAAGGCTTGCACTTGCTGGGCCAGGCTGCGCGCATCGCGCGTCCAATCCAGACGGCTTTCTGCCCGGCTGATTTTTTCAGCATAGGTCACGCCCTCTTGGGGCTGGGGCTGGCTTGGCAGCGCCGTGGCCGATTGCTGCAGCCGCTGCATCGCCTGCACAATGCTGTGCCCGCCCAGCACCGCCAGACGGTCGTGCAATTGTCCCGTCGTCTCGCCTGCCTCGATCGCCAATGCATCCATCGAAATGATAGCGCCGGTATCCAGTCCTTCGTCCATTTGCATGATGCTGATGCCGGTTTCTGAATCGCCTTGCTCGACCGCACGGTGAATGGGCGCTGCACCACGCCAGCGAGGCAGCAAGCTGGCATGGATGTTTAAACAACCAAAGCGCGGCAACTCCAGCACCCAGGTGGGCAATATCAAACCATAGGCCGCAACGACCAGCACGTCCAGGTTCAGCGCCTGCATTGCCGCTTGGGCGCTCTGTGCTTGCTCTGCGAATTTGCCATTCAAGCGCAGCCCATGCGGCTGCAATACCGCAATGCCGTGCTGCAAGGCCAGCTGCTTGACGGCTGAAGCCTGCTCTCGCATGCCGCGCCCTGCAGGCCGATCAGGCTGTGTGAGCACCAGGGAGGGGGTAAAACCGGCGGAAATCAAAGCCTGCAAGGCTTGGCTGGCAAACTCAGGCGTGCCAGCATAGGCAAAACGAAGTGGGGACATTACATGGTCGTATTGTTGGGGTCAGCCTCGATCTTGATGGCAGTGACCAGGCCTTTGGCATTGACGGTGATGCTGACAATGAAGTAGCGGTTGTACTCGCGAAAACCGTATATCCAATTGCGGCTGCTTGCACGCTCCTCGGCAGCTTCGGCAGATTCAACCGGCGCAGGCGCATCTCCCAATGCATCAAGTATGCTCGCTCGCAGACGGTCTTGGCGTTGTGGCGGGCCGAAATTTTGCTGCAATTGTGCCGAGGTCCAAACCTGGGGCTGGACCCGCTCAAAATTGCTGCGATTCCAGGCAGGCCCGGCACTGATCAGCAAGCCCTGCGCATCAAAATCGACCCGATCACGCTGCATGTCACGGATTGCGACGTTGTAAAACCAGCTACTGCCTTCGGGGTAGGAGTAGATCGCAAACGGCTCACCCCGAATTTGGCGCAACTGGTCCTGCGGCATGCCTTGTGCAAACGTGCTGGGCGCGGCCGAGGCATTCGACGAATTGCGCAAGCCGTTGTCAGGCGACGCGCAGCCAGCCAGCGCAGCAACAGCCAAAACAAGCGAGAAAACAATACTGGGCTTCATGCGTCAGAGTCCAAAGGTAAAGGGGGGCGAACAAGGCATCAGCCCTGGGGCAGATGGGCGCGCACTTGGCAGTTGCAACGATAGGCTATTGGTGAACCTGTCCAATTCACAGCCGAGTCAAGCGCTCAAGCCTCAGACTTGTTTTTCGAACGCTTGAGCATTTTGGTTTTGATGCGATTGCGCTTGAGCGGCGACAAATACTCGACAAACAGCTTGCCCATCAGGTGGTCCATCTCGTGCTGCACACAAACCGCTTGCAAGCCGGTAGCCTCGATCGTGCGCCACTGGCCATGCTCGTCCTGCGCCTTCACATGGACTGCCACATGGCGCTCGACGCCATCGTAAATCTCAGGCACCGATAAACAGCCTTCATCGCCGAGCGACTTCTCGGCACTGGCCCAGACAATTTCAGGATTGATCAGCACCAGCGGCTCGTTGCGCTCCTCGGTCGTGTCCATCACCAACATACGCACGTGGATATCGACCTGCGTGGCAGCCAAGCCAACGCCATTGGCTGCGTACATGGTCTCCAGCATATCAGCGGCTGTGCGCTTGATCTGCTCATTGACCTCGGCCACGGGTTTGGCCACTGTATGCAAGCGTTGGTCTGGATATTCAAGAATGTTGAGGATTGCCATAGTCGATCACTTAGTAAACTGTCGCTATTTTCGCAATTTTTGCGATCTATCGCACTGAAACGGGCATTAATCATTGATTAATGAAGGCCTTACAATGAGAATCTATGCAAATTGTCACATTTTGGGACGATTGCCAGCAAGACCGGCCTCACCGCTTGGGCAAGAACATCTCTTATATCTGACGCGTTTGTCATTTCCGCATGCTGCTTGGCTGCTAGGATACTGTGTTGCTCCTAAGGCGCATTTCAATGTCTGATTCAGGCTTGTTTATCACCATGATTTTGAACCAACCTATAAAAATTCAATACAGCCTCAGCCGTTTTTCGGATAAAACAAGCCTTGCCCTGGCTGCTGCCCTGCTGCTTTGCAGTGCTTGGGCCAACGCGCAAACTCCCACCTATCCTGTGACAGCCAACCAGGCCCAGCTTGCCAACCAAGTGGCGGCGCAAGGCGTTCCTGTGTCGGCCTTGAATGCCAATGCACCCAGCTCCTACACCGTCAAACGTGGCGATACCCTGTGGGGCATTTCAGCGCTGTACCTGAATCAGGCTTGGCGCTGGCCTGAGCTGTGGGGCATGAACCTGGATGCGATTCACAACCCGCATTTGATTTATCCAGGCCAAGTGCTGCACTTGAGCATCGACAACGGCATGGCCAGGCTTTCTGTCGATCCAAGCGCCACCAGCACCCTCAAGCTCTCGCCCTCGGTGCGTTCAGAGCCTTTGTCTGCCACGGCCTTGCCCACCATTCGTCGCGACCTGATTGAGCCCTTCCTGGTGCGCCCGGTCATCAAGGACGAGTCAGAGCTCGAGCGCCTGCCCGATATCTTGGCCTCTGCCCATGAACGCCTGATTTCTGGCGAAGGCGACACCATCTATGCGCGTGGCAGTGACCGCCTGCCCTTGTCAACCCGCGATGGCGCGCCCAATAACTATTCCATCTTCCGCCAGGCCAAACCCTTGCTTGACCCTGAAACCAAAGAGGTGCTGGGTTACGAAGGCGAATTCGTCGGCCAGGCGCGCATTGTGCGCGATGAGTTCTTTGAAGAAGTGACCGACAAAAACGGCAAAGCGCTGGAAGAATACCGCCCAGCCACGATGCAAATCACCAAGTCGGCAGCGGAAGTGCGGATTGGCGACCGACTCGACCTGATTCAGGAAGATGCCGATTACGCCAGCTTTGTACCACGCTTGCCGCCTGCGGATACGGCTGGCCGTGTGGTCTCGCTGTATGCCGATGTCGCCCTCTCTAACGCCAGCTCGGGCCAGGTCGTCGCAGTCAATCTGGGACGCGACAATGGCATTGAACCTGGTCAGGTTTTGCAATTGCTCAAAAGTGGCCGACTGGCCCGTGATCCAGAAAGCGGGCCGAATGCACGCATTCGCTTGCCCGATGAGCCCAATGGAGTGCTGCTGATTTTCCGCGTATTTGACCGTGTCTCGTACGGCTTGATCATGGACAACACCGACGCAGTCAACGTCGGCGATAAGCTCACCAGCCCGTCCTGATACACCCCAGCTTGCCCACGTAGGCAAGCATTGATCAACAACCGCCAAGGCCAGCCTGGCGGTTTTTTTTATACTCGCGCCTGGGCCTTCGCACGCACAACTGACCTGCTGCAGCACGCAGCGCCTCTGCCCACCTCAAGGAGAGCTGCATGACGCGAGAGGAATTTGAGCACCATATTGCCCCCTGGCTGGCCCTGCAGAACTGCCCAGGCATCGGGCCATTTCGCGCCAACACCTTGATTCGGCAATTTGGCTCGGCCAGCGCCGTGTTTGCGCAACCCACAAACACCCTGGCCGATGTGTTGGGCAGCGAACGCTACGCCATAGCGCTGCGGCAGGCCCTGCGCCCCGAGCAACGCTTGGCGCATGAGGCCGTGTTTGCATGGCTGCACAGCCCCGTGCCATGGCCAAGCCATGTGCCGCTGGAGAAAGCCCTCATTACCCAAGCGGATGCGCGCTATCCTGCGCAACTCAAAGAAATTGCCGACCCACCACTGTTGCTGTATGCGTTGGGTGCCAGTGCCCTGCTGGAGTCCAACGCACCACTGTGGTGGCAGCAATGCCTGGGGTTATTGGCTGTAGTCGGCAGCCGTGCTCCCACGCCACAAGGCCAACACAACGCCTTGTACTTCAGCGCCGCAGTGCAACAAGCGGGCCTGTGCGTAGTTTCCGGTTTGGCCCAGGGAATCGATGCCGCAGCCCATGCTGGCGCACTGACAAATGCCCCGCAAGGCTGCTTGGCCACGGTGGCCGTGATGGGCACGGGCATTGACCGCATCTACCCCCATTACCACCAAGATTTGGCCCAACGCATTGCCAACTGCGGCCTGCTATTGACGGAGTACGGACTGGGCCTTGGCCCACTGGCTGGCAACTTCCCCAAACGCAATCGCATCATCACTGGTCTGTCGCAAGCGACGTTGGTGGTAGAGGCAACCGAAAAATCCGGCTCACTCATTTCAGCACGGCTGGCGGCAGAGCAAGGCCGCGATGTGATGGCGATTCCCGGCTCGATCCACGCGCTCCAATCCAAAGGCTGCCATGGTCTGATCAAACAAGGCGCACAATTGGTCGACCAGGTGGGCGATATTTTGGCGGAATTTGGCCTGCCTGCCCCTGCTGTAGATGGCATCGCAAACAGCTTGCCAACGGACATCAGATCAGCCACAGTGGCAAAACCAGCGCGTGCCACGCAGCGCACCGCACAAGCGCCCAGCGCCCTCACCAAGGCAGCCAGCCTGACACACCACGCAACACCACCAGCAATGCCAGATCAGTTCAAGCAATCCGAACACAAACACAACAGCGCCGCCACCCTCTTGGAGGCGATGGGCTACGACCCTGTGCCACTAGAGCAACTGCAAGCCCGCACAGGACTGGCTACAGCAGTATTGCAAGCCCAATTGCTGGAGTTGGAATTGACGCAGCAGGTGCAGCGGATGCCAGGCGGGTATTACCAGCGCATCGCGCTGGCTTGAGCGCACTGCAAGCTGGTTTGAACCCCGCCTGACTGCTGCAGGCGGCCAAACAAGGCATCGCATTGTGCACGCCCAGCGCTGTCAACTGCATGCTCCGGCGGCTGGCCGTCATGGCTGACAGCTTCCTAGCCAAGGCCCTGCGGATTGTGGCGACCAGCGGCGCCCAAAGGAGCCAGCGTGCGCAAAACAGCGCTACCGCTACTGCCCAAGCGCTTGACCAAACGCGCCAGCGCTACCCTTGATGCGAGTTCAGCTGCCCATAGCGGATACCCCCAGCAACAAACGGCCAATGCCTTGTGTTTGTGCCAAGACCTGCAGGGCCTGAGCGTCCGACTCGCAAGACGCAGGTAGCAAGACGCAGGTAAAAAGCGGCCTACGCCGCTCAGCCTCGATTCACAAAAAAAGGCCAACGCACGGTGTGCGATTGGCCAATGCTGTGCTGATCGCCAAGTGGCCGGAGCAAGCCCGGCCACTTGGCGCATGCGTGCTATCAAGTCGATTTGCTAATCGTAATAGATGGAAACTTGTGGCTGTAGTCTTTGCTGCGCTGGGCCACTTTGGACGCCACTTTCAAGGCAATATCGCGGTACAAACCTGCCACCTTGCCCGCAGGATCTGCCACCACCGTGGGTGCGCCACCATCGGCCTGCAAACGGATTTGCATGTCCAGCGGTAAAGCGCCCAAGTAGTCAATGCCGATTTCAGCGGCCAGGCGTTTGCCACCGTCTTCACCAAAAATGTGCTCGCTGTGGCCACATTGGCTGCAAATATGCACAGCCATGTTCTCCACCATGCCCAAGATCGGCACACCGACTTTTTCAAACATGCGAATGCCTTTGCGGGCATCGAGCAACGCGATGTCCTGGGGCGTGCTGACAATCACCGCGCCAGTCAATGGCACACGCTGGCTCAGGGTCAGCTGGATATCGCCGGTGCCAGGCGGCATGTCAATGATCAAGTAATCCAGGTCAAGCCAATTGGTTTGGCGCAGCATTTGCTCCAGCGCCTGCACGGCCATCGGGCCACGCCAGACCATGGCTTCGTCCTGTTTGACCAGGAAACCAATCGACATCGCTTGGATGCCATGGTTTTCAACCGGATGCATGGTTTTGCCGTCGTCGCTTTCCGGCCGCTGCTGCACACCCAGCATCATTGGCTGGCTGGGGCCGTAAATATCGGCATCCAAAATACCGACACGGGCCCCCTCTTGTGCCAATGCCAAGGCCAGATTGACTGCGGTAGTGCTTTTGCCCACACCGCCTTTGCCTGATGCCACCGCGATGATGTTGCGCACTTGTGGCAGCAATTGCACGCCTTGCTGCACCGCGTGTGCAGCGACCTTGAGCTCAAACTCCACCTGTACGCTGGCTGCGCCCGCGCGCTGGGCCGCCGCTTCTATGTCGGCACGAATCTGCACGTGCTGTGAGCGCGCCGGATACGGCATCAGCACTTTGAGGGACACACGATCCCCGTCAATTTGCAGGTTTTGGATGCGTTTGCTTACGACAAACCCCTCACCTGTATAAATATCTTTTACACTCGCCAGTTCTGCGAGCAGGGCTTGTTCCTGCACTGCCATATTGGAATAGTACTTTCCTCAAATAAGGGAGATCAAACGCAATGGTTGTCCATCGATAAAATGGCTGGCTTCATCGGTGCGGCCTGAGGGCCCGCGGCATCGGATGCCAAGCCTCTCATGCAAGGCGCAGCCATAAAGGGCCAATGACGACAACCACGCCAAAAAGAACGCTGCGATTTGCGCACAATACATAAAAACGATCTGCTGCAGCCAGCAGCCAGCCCGCTTCTTCTCTATCACTTACATCGCAATACGTTGTGAAATTCAGAATTCCACGCCATTCTCTTTTTGGTCTTTTGCTACGTTCACCGTGGTGGATTAGCATTATGCTGGCCATCGCTTTGTCTGCACTGCTCGCGGCCTTAATCCCGCGCGAATATGTGTTTTTTGCCATCGTCGGCACCTTACCGCTGTTTATTGTGGGTGTGGTGGCGCTGTGGCGGCAGCTGCAAACCCCTAGCCAAGAGCGTCGCGAAGCGATTTTGGCAGAAGCTGGGCACATGAACTGGGACAGTTTTGCCAAAAGAGCCAATGAGTCCTGGCGCATCCTGGGCATCCATGCCAGCCAGCCTGAGCACGCGGGCGCAGACTGGCGCATTGCCCAGGATGGCAAGTACACACTGGTGTATGCGCGCCGCTGGAAAGCCTCGGTACATGGCCTGGAGCCCTTGCGCCAATTGGCCGAAGCCATGGAGTCCACTGGCATCAACCAGGGTCTGTACATCGCAGCAGGCGGCGAGCTCAGCCCGCCAGCACTGCGTTATGCGCGCGAGCACAATATTCAAATCTGGCTGGGCGATTCGCTGTCGCTGTTCTTGCTGGGTAAGGAGCCGCCATCGGCCTCCTAAGAACCTGTTCATCATCTCAACAAAGAACAGGCTCTAAAAGACCCGTACTCAAACACCAAGGGGCCTAATGGCCCCTTTTCGCATGCACAAACCAGTCGTTGTCAGTCGTTTTCAGCGGTAGTAAACGCAGATTCTTTGACCATGGATCTCATGGACCTGAATGTCGAGCTCATACAGCGGCTGCAGCACTTCGGGGCGCACCAACTCTTTGGGCGTGCCCATAGAGGCCAGCTGACCATTTTTCATCGCCACGATGCAGTCTGAATAGGTGGATGCAAAATTGATGTCGTGAATCACCACGACCACGGTTTTGCCATGTTCATCGGCCAGGTTGCGCAGCAAGCCCATCATGCTGACGCCATGGTGCATATCGAGATTGTTCAGCGGCTCATCAAGCAAGATGTAATCGGTGTCCTGGCACATCACCATTGCCACAAATGCACGTTGGCGCTGGCCGCCCGAGATTTCATCCAAATAGCGGCCAGCCAGTGGTGTTAGCTCGAGCATCTCCAATGCACGGTCAATATGCACCACGTCGTCGCTGCTCAAGCGCCCTTTGGAATGCGGAAAGCGTCCAAACGCAATCAAATCGCGCACTGTCAAGCGCAAAGACATCGGGTTGTCCTGCCGCAAAATCGCCAAGCGCCTGGCCAGCACATCGCTGCGTGTGCTGCTGACATCCATGCCATCGATCAGAATGCGGCCGCTGTCCATTGGCATCAGACGGCTGATCATCGACAGCAAAGTCGATTTGCCTGCACCGTTGGGACCAATAAAAGTGGTCACACCTCCCTTGGGGATTGTCAGACTAACACGGTCGACAACAGCCGTCTGGCCATAGCGTTTGGTGACATTTTCAATTTCAATCATTCCAGTCCCCCCACTCGCGCACTCAGCGTTTTTTACCGCTTAAGAGCAATAACAAAAACACCATGCCACCAATGAATTCAATCACCATGCTCAAGGCCGAGTTGTAGCCCAATACATATTCCAAGATCAGTTGACCGCCCACCAAAGCCACCACCCCCAGCAACACCGAGGCCGCCAAGGTATAGCGGTGGCGCATATTGCCAATGAACTGGTAGGCCAGATTGGTCACGAGCAAGCCCAGGAAGGTCACTGGCCCCACCAAAGCGGTCGAGATCGAAACAAGTACGGCAATGCAAAACAAAATCTGCATCACACGCTTTTGGTAGTCGACCCCCAGGCTGATGGCCATATCGCGCCCCAGGGCAATGACATCAAAGCTATGGCGGATGCGCCACAAAAACAGGCTCAGCAGCACCAGAGCCACGCTAGACGCCAGCAGCAAATCGACGGCAACCACATTGAAACTGGCAAAAAAGCGGTCTTGCAAGGAGCCGAATTCACTCGGGTCAATCAGGCGCAGCATCAACCCAGTCAACGCGCGAAACAAGACCCCGAGCACCACCCCGACGAGCAGCATCAAATGCAAGCTGCGCACAGCGCCTGAAAACAGTGCGCGAAACAGCACAAAGGCCATCAACACCATCACCGCTGTTTCGCCTGCAAACTTCCATGTGGGGCTGAACGTGGAGACGGCCTGCATCCCAAACACATAGGCCAGGCTGGTCTGGATCAACAAATACAAGGCATCAAAGCCCATGATGGCCGGCGTCAGAATGCGGTTGTGCGTGATGCTGTGAAACAGCACGGTGGAAACCCCCACCGCATAGGCCACCAACACCATGGCAGCGAGTTTGCTGCCACGGTATTGCAACACAAACGCCCAGTCGGTTTTGACCTGAATGGTCATGAACATCAGCACGCACACCAGCGCGAGCAGCGCCAGCAAGCCCAGTTTGACACCTGGGCTTATGCCGGTGAGGCGGCCAGACCACGCGCGGCCAGCTGTGCCAGCACGAGAAGCTTGAGTCAGTGCATCCATCAACAATTACCCCAGCTCCGCGCGTTTGCGCCATAGCAATGCCAGGAACAACACACTGCCCAACACGCCCATGATGGTGCCGATCGGGATTTCAAACGGATGGATGACCAAGCGGCCAATGATGTCACACAGCAACATCAAGGCCGCACCTGCAATCGCCACCCAGACCACCGAGCGGCGCATTTGATCGCCCATGAAGAGGCTGACCACATTGGGCACGATCAAACCCAAAAAGGGAATGACGCCCACGGTGACGACAATCGATGAGGTCACCATGGCCACAATCAGCAACCCGACAAACATCCAACGACCGTAATGGACGCCCAAACTGGTGGCCACCGATTCACCCATGCCAATGACCGTGAAACGGTCTGCGGCAAAAAAAGCCGCCACCGTCAAGGCCAAGGACACCCAGAGCAACTCATACCGGCCTTGCAGCACCGCAGAAAAATCGCCAACCGTCCATGCGCGTATCGCTTGGAGCATGTCAAAGCGGTACGCCAGAAACGAGGTCACGGCCTCAATCACACCAGCAAATACCAACCCAACCAGCGGCACAACCAGGGCGCTGCGCATCGGAATGCGCTGCAAGATCAGCAAGAACACGCCTGTGGCTGCCAAGGCAAAACAGGCGGCAATCAGCATTTTGCCCAGCAAAGCCATGCCAGGCGCCACCAAGGCCACGACCAGCATGCCCAAGCTGGCAGCACTGACGGTGCCCACGGTCGCTGGCTCGACAAAGCGGTTGCGTGCAACCATTTGCATGATCATGCCAGCCACTGCAATACTGGCACCCGCCAGCAGCAGCGCCAAGGTTCTGGGAATGCGGCTGATGAACAGCACTTGTGCAATCACATCATTGGCTGCGGGGTTGAGCACATCGCGCAATGAAATGCTACTGGCGCCAACCAGCGTGCTCCACAGCGCCAGGCCACACAGGACCAGACAGGCCAGCACGTAGGCGCCTGTGCCCTGCAAGGCGCGCCGCCACAGACTTTCACGCTGGTCTTTGAGAGAAGTCACTGGCATGCAAACAATGGAAACAAAAGCTCAATCGGTCATTCAAAGGAAAACCACGTTCAATCAGCGCATGGCAGCTTATTGTGTCGCAGTGCCGCCAGCAGTTTTGGCGAACACCTGGTGCAATTGGCGCACGTTCTGGCGCAGCGCCGTGATGCCGGCATTGTCCAGCACATACCAGTTGGTCGCATTCAAATAGACGATCTGCGATTGCTTGCCAGCATTGGTCGCCTTGATCAAGCCGTTGTCCAGCAAGCGCTCAGCGGCTGCGCCTTCACGGCCAATCGCACTGTCACGGTCGAGCACCAGCAGCCAATCGGGATTGGCCTGCAAAATAAACTCGAACGAGATCGACTGGCCATGGCGTGCATCACCACTGTTGGCCTGGGCAGGCTGCACGCCATAGCTATCAAACAGCACGCCCATGCGCGAGCCTGGGCCATAGCTGTTAATGCGACCGCCACTGACCAGCAGCAGCATGGCTTTACCTGCATGAGGGGTAATGGCCTTCAAATCCTCGATTTCGCTTTGCGCTTGCTGGATCAAGGACTCGGCCTGGCCCTGCTTGCCAAACAACTCGCCGAGTTTGCGCAGATTGGCAAACACGCTCTCTACCGCATTGCTCTCGTCAATGGCCATGTCGACCGTAGGGCCGAGTTTGGCCAATTCTGCTTGGCGCGCCTCGCTGCGACGGCCAATGAAGATCACCTCGGGCGAGAACACACGAATGGCCTCGTAATTGGGCTCAAACAAACTGCCCACCTTGGGCACGCTGGCCGCTTCGTAGGCTTTCAAATGCTCTGGCATCTTGAAAGCAGGCACAGCCACCTCTGCATCGACGCCCAAGGCGTCCAGCATATCCAGCGTGGCCAAATCAAACACCACCACTTTTTGAGGATTCAAAGGCACATTGGTGCTGCCTTTGAGCTGCACGAACTCGTAGCGCTGGCCTGATTGCGCCGCCACTGTTGGAGCGGCTGCGCTTTGCGCCTGGGCCTGCAGTGCCACGCCCATGCCGATCAAGACCAGAGCCGAAGCTGCTGCGCAGGCTTGGAATACGTGCTTGACGCGAGTAGCAGCAGCAGCAGCAGCAGCAGCAGTCTGGGCCGTCTTTGGCTGCAAAGCCACTGTTTGTTCACTGGTTGCAAAACCGACACGAGAAAGCAAAGCACGCATAGTGGTCACACTGAAAACGCCAAAAGCACCGCAGCTCCAATGGATGATCGGGGCAGCAGCACAGCAATAGCTTGATTAATGAGAATGATAGTCAGCATCGATTGTAACCGCACTACCAGACCGCAAGAACATGTTGGCGCCTGCTTTGCCAAATCTGCCGCTGGCCGCATACAGAGCACGCTGAGCACGCGCGCGATCCGCGCTCTTGATGCCAAGGCAGGCTCTGCACATCGCCCAAATACCTGTTGACGGCCAGCCAAGTGTCAAAAAACCAGCGGATCGATACAAAGATGCGCTTTGTTTCATAGGTTTTTCGCGCTCTTTGCACGAACTGGATACAGTGGGACAGATTTCATATTTACAATCGCCTCTCACCGCTGGCAGTTCGCAGATTTCAAACATGTCACCTGAGTCGTTTTCGATTCATTCTGACGCGACTGGGCTGCGGCGAAAATGGAAGATCGCACAGCAAGCGCTAGAATCAGGTTGTCTGTTCGCAGCAGCGACTTTTTTCGATTGCACTGACCTGCAATGCTCACAAGGATGTGAAGCAGCAGCTAAACTCCAAGCATCAGCCTTTGCCTCATCAAGCAAGTGCTTGCATGGCATTTGTCAACCTAATACTCTAAGGAACTTACAATGGCTACAGCCCAAAAGCGCACTCCTAATGCGGCATTCATGAAGCCTCTCAAACCGAATGCTGCGTTAGCCGCTGTGATTGGCGCAACTCCAGTTCCACGCACTGAAATCGTGAAAAAATTGTGGGACTACATCAAAGCCAATAACCTGCAAGACGCAGCGAACAAACGCAACATCAATGCCGACGACAAGCTGCGTCCATTGTTCGGTAAAGACCAGATCACCATGTTTGAACTGGCTGGCTTGATCGGTAAAAACGTCGAAAAATAAGCCGACGTCTCTGCCACTCATTAAAAAAGCGCCTTGTAGGCGCTTTTTTAATGGCTTCAATACAGCGCGTCACCCGTTTGCAAGGCGCACTGCATGCCGCTCAAGGCAATAAAATCGTTGAGCCGATGGTTTGCCGCGCTTCCAACTGGCGGTGGGCCTGCTGGACATCGTCCAGCGTAAAGCGCTGCTCCACATGGATTTTCACTGCGCCACTGGCCACCACGGCGAACAAATCATCGGCCATGGCCTGTGTGCGCTCGCGCGAGGTAGTGTGCGCAAACAAGGTCTGGCGCGTCACGTACAAAGAGCCTTTGGCCGCCAGCAAGGCAGGGGCAAACGCGGGCACAGGCCCAGAGGCATTGCCAAAGGTGACCATCAAGCCAAAGGCTTGCAGGCAATCGAGCGAGCCATCCCAAGTATCCTTGCCCACGGAGTCATATACCACCTTCACGCCTTTGCCACCGGTGATCTCGCGCACGCGCTCTACAAAATTGTCTTTGCGGTAGTTGATCGCATAGCGGGCGCCATTGGCCAGGGCCAGCGCGCATTTCTCGTCCGAGCCGGCCGTCGCAATAAATTGCAAGCCCAGCAGTTTGGCCCATTGGCAAGCAATCAAGCCAACACCACCGGCGGCGGCGTGAAACAACACATAATCGCCCGGCTCCAGGCCTTCAACAGGTTTGCATTTTTTCAGCAAATACTGCGCAGTCAGACCTTTGAGCATCATCGCCGCGCCACTCTCATAGGAGATTTCCTTGGGCAGACGGCAGACGTTTTGCGCAGGCATCACGCGCTCCTGGGTATAGCTGCCAATCGGCCCGCTGGCATAAGCAACCCGGTCACCGACTTGCAGGTGCTCAACGCCTTGGCCGACCTCCAGCACCTCGCCAGCAGCTTCCATGCCCAGGCCCAGTGGCAAATCATTGGGATACAGGCCTGTGCGGTGGTAGACATCGATGTAGTTGACACCAACCGCATGGTGGCGAATACGCACCTGCCCTGCTTGGACTGGGCCAACGGGCAGATCAACGATCTGCATGACTTCAGGCCCACCAAATTGCTGAATTTGCACCGCCTTGACCATGAACATATCTCCTTGTGTATTGGATTTGGAAATCGACTCAAGGCAGCGCCGCTGGCACTGCCTGCACACCAGCCAAGCTGGCGCCGTGCCTATCTGAACGTATGTACGACCTCAGAACGTGCCTGGGTAGCTGCCACCATCAATCAGACAGTTTTGCCCGGTGATATAGGCCGCCTGCTGGCTGCAGAGGAAGGCGCAATAAGCACCAAACTCGTCAGCCTGCCCCAAACGTCCAGCCGGAATGGCCGCGGCTTGTTGGTGGCGCACTTGTTCAATGGTCTGACCGGATTTCTCAGCCATTACTGCGAAATTGCCTTTGAGGCGGTCCGTGTCGAATTTGCCTGGCAGCAGGTTGTTGATCGTCACCCCTTTGGCGGCAATGCCAGAGCGCGCCAGGCCTGCAACAAAGCCTGTCAAGCCGCTGCGTGCGCCATTGGACAAGCCCAGGATGTCAATAGGTGCTTTGACTGCACTGGAGGTGATGTTGACAATGCGGCCAAAGCCACGCTCGGCCATGCCATCAACAACGGTTTTGATAATGTCGATGGGCGTCAACATATTGGCCTGGATTGCAGCCAACCACTCGGCATCGCCCCAATTGCGGAAATCGCCAGGAGGCGGGCCGCCGGCATTATTGACAACAATGTCAAACGCGATGCCTGGCCCCTCTTTCACGCTAAATACCTGTTCACGGCCTGCGGGTGTGGTGATGTCGGCAGCAACCGCCAGCACCAGCGGTGCTTGGCTTTTACCGCGCTCTTGCGCCCAGGTTCGGGCCAGCTTGCCCAGCTCATCGGCAGCCTTGTTCAGACGCACTCCGCCTCGGCCATTGATGACGACGTTGACGCCCTCTTGCACCAGCGCCCGTGCGCATCCCAGACCCAAACCTGCGCTGGAGCCACACACCAGCGCCCAACGACCTTCGATACCCAATTTCATGGTGAGAGACCACTTTCCTTAAAATGATTTGGACGCTTGGCGGCATCTAAAGCCACCAGCGACCTCAATTCACAACAGCGCCACATTGTGCCTTGCTTGCGTCCATCGTGCCACGCTCGGTGTACAGCCAGTGCACCACGGCAAAGGAATGAAAAAACCGCCTATTGCAGGCGGTTTTGACGTATTGGCTGAGCGTTTAAACCACTCAATCCTCGACGAATGCTTCTTCACGTTTGCTGCGAATCGATGGCAGCAGCACAATCAACAGCAGCAGGCCTGCAGCAATCAGCAAGCCAGCAGAGATTGGGCGATTGATCAGCACACTCCAGTCACCGCGCGAGAGCAGCAAGGCGCGGCGCAGGTACTCTTCCATCATCGGACCCAGGATAAAACCCAACAGCAGCGGTGCAGGCTCAACGGCCAGTTTATGGAACACATAACCGATGAAGCCGAAAATACCGACCAACCAGATGTCGAAAGCGTTGTTATTGGTGGTGTAAACACCCAATGCACAGAACAGCACAATCGATGGGAACAGCCAGTTGTAAGGCACGGTGAGCAATTTGATCCAGATGCCAATCAATGGCAGGTTCAAGATGATCAGCATGGCGTTACCGATCCACATCGATGCAATCAAGCCCCAGAACAGCTCAGGGTTGTTGGTCATCACCTCAGGGCCCGGCTGGATGTTGTGGATTGTCATCGCACCCACCATCAAAGCCATCACCGCGTTAGGTGGGATACCCAATGTCAACAATGGAATGAAGGAAGTTTGTGAGCCAGCGTTGTTCGCCGATTCAGGCGCAGCCACACCGCGGATATTGCCCTGACCGAACGGCACTTCGCCCGGACGCAATTTGGTTTTCTTCTCCAGTGTGTAGGACGCAAAAGATGACAACAAAGCACCGCCACCAGGCAAGATACCCAGCACAGAGCCAAGCAAAGTACCGCGGAAGATCGCAGGAACCATCAATTTGAAGTCTTGCTTGGTTGGCATCAAACCGGTCACTTTGGTGACCATGATGTCGCGGCTCTCTGCTGGACGGGCCAAGTTGGCGATGATCTCACCGTAGCCGAACACCCCCATCGCAATCACGACGAAGTCGATGCCGTCAGTCAATTCAGGAATATCCAAGGCGTAACGCGCAACACCAGAGTTGATGTCGGTACCAATCATGCCCAACAGCAGACCCAGCACAATCATCGAAATCGCTTTGAGCAACGAGCCCGAAGCCAGCACCACCGCACCGATCAAGCCCAGTACCATCAGCGAGAAATACTCAGCCGGGCCGAACATGAACGCCACAGCAGTCAATGGCACAGCAAACGCTGCAATCACCAAGGTACCAAAGCAACCGGCGATGAAGGAGCCAATACCGGCCGCGGCCAACGCTGGTCCCGCTCGCCCCTTCTTGGCCATCTGATAGCCATCGATCACCGTCACCACCGAGGCCGATTCACCTGGCAAGTTCACCAAAATCGCCGTGGTCGAGCCGCCGTACTGGGCGCCATAGTAAATACCGGCCAACATGATCAGGGCCGAGACAGGCTCCAAGCCGTAGGTGATTGGCAGCAGCATCGCAATCGTGGGCACCGGGCCCAGTCCTGGCAATACACCAATCAAAGTACCTAACAAACAACCGACAAAAGCGTAGAGCAGGTTTTGCGCCGTCAGTGCGACGCTGAAACCCAGCGCCAAATGGTCAAACATTTCCATCATGATTTATTCTCCGCTGCGCTTATCCAATGAAGCTGGGCCACACAGGCAGCACCAAACTCAAGCTCTTGATGAAGATCAAGTAACTGCCAAGCGCCAATACGGCACCCAGAATCACGCTGGACTTGAACGAAACGTTATGGCCTGCACGACTGGCAATAATCGTCAGTGCAAAAATCGCCACGATCAGACCAAAAGAGGGAATGCCCACCGAAGGCAAACCCACCAGCAAAATACCGAAAGCAAAGTTGGCCGCCAGGATATAGAACAAAGGCTTCCAACCCCATTTGCCAATCGGGTCACCGTCTGGCGGAGGGTTTCTTCTGAAGATCGATGCCAGCACAATCAGCCCGCCCAGGATAGACAGCAAGATTCCCAGAATCATCGGAAAGTAGCCAGGCCCCATACGGGCCGCTGACCCCACCGTGTAATTGGTTGCGCCAACCGCAAAGGTCACACCGATTGCGGTAAACATCAAGCCAGCAAAAAAATCTTTTTGACTTTTTATGAGCATGCGCAAAACTCCTAAAAAACGCGCTTTAACTCGACAACAGGCGATTGCCCTGCTCCTGTATTGCACAAGGTCAAAACAATGCCACTGAAGCTTTCACCGGCGGAATTCTCGCGCTTCAGCTGTGTTGTCATTACAAGGAAACCCCTAATGCTTACGCATTTGTTCGTCTTTTTTATGCCTTTTGCAATGCAATCTGACTTGAAGCTGACTTATGTCTGACTAATTACTGACCAATCATCAGAATAGATTCATTGCCGTCGATGCACGCCCGGTTCAAATCAGCACCCAATGCGTGCTGGCGTACACGCGAGCCGAAGGATTGCGTATGCTGAGCATCCCTAATAGGGTTGGCACGACTGCCTGTAAGCGCTGGGGTTTTTTATGATCAGATGCGTCTAAGCGGTTCAAAATCTCCACGCCATTCGCGCTGGGGCTCCAACAACACCTTGCGCCGCCAAGTGCGCAGTGCGGCATGGCCTGTTTACCCCCTCACACACATGGGCAGTAGCAGGCCGCCATTACTGCCACCGTATAGGCGCCTTACAGGGCTGCATGGCGATTGTGATCAGGGCCCCAGCAGTCCATAGGGAAACAGTGACACCACTTCACCTTGCCCCCAATCCACAACGCGGCCTCAAGCTGCCGCGCTGGGTATGGGCAATCGTGCTGGGCGTGGGCGCCCTGCTAATAGCATTGGCATACCTGCTGGGCACTGTGCTCAAGCAAAGCGTTCCTACACCGGCAGTCACTACATCGCTGAACGCAGAGCCGTCGCTGCTGCGCTATACCGCACAACTCACCAACCAGGCCCTGAGTGACAAACAACGCCTGCTCGATGCCTATGCGTACACGCTGGGTTTTGTCGATAGCAACGACAGCCTTGCCAAGAAGCAATGGCTTAACAGCCACGGCGATCTGGTGAGTCGACTGTTTGAAGAAACCTGGCTGGTGTTTTTGCCCAGTGCCTCCTCCTCAAATGCTGCACCTGCCGATTTGGTCAGTTGGTTACTGCGTCCTGGCCAAGCAGCAGTGGCCACACCGCTCACCGGCCCAGTCGCTGGCAAGTTCAGCGAAATACTTGCGCACAAGCTCACCACCAGTATTGAAATCTCATACCTGGTCGAACAAGGCCAAACACGCGTAGTCCATGCCAGCCCGGCCTTGAACAAGCAAGGTGTGCCGATCGCTGTATTGGTTGCCCTGACGCCATTGAGTGGCTATTTATCGCTCGATGGCATTGGCTGTCTGAACACCCCAGATGGCCAGTACACGCTGCCCCTGCCATCGAACGCAGCGGTGCTCGGGCCATTTATCATCAATGCCCACAAACAATTGCTGGCCACCTCGGCCGGGCAAGACACCGAGCAGCTACAAGCACTGCTCAATCAAACTTCAATGCAGTGGCAAGCAGCAAACCCGCCTCGGTCTCAGATGGACTACGCACTGCAATGGCAGCGTATTCCAGGCACCACATGGCAGATGGGTTTAGCAATCGCCCAAGCAGAAACACAGACCTCAGAATTCTGGAGCGGGGGCCAAGCCTTGAGTCTGGCAACCGAAGATGAGGCGTTGAGCTGGGCGCTATTGGTTTTGAGCCTGGCTCTAGGGTTGGGACTGCTGGCTTGGCGCAGCTGCGTCTACCAGCGCAGCAGGACTGGGCCTACGCCAGACAGCTTCACATTGCAGCCGGGCGCCAGCGCCAATTCGGATCGATTGAAATCCAGCCACTCCCACAGACATGCAGGCCTGACGCCGGGCAATGCGGAGCAGGCGTTTGACTCCCAGGGGCCACCCCCGACAACACCACACGGCCAACTACCACCAGGCAGCCTGCCCCTGAGCCTGAGCATGGACCAGCTCAAGCATTCCCGCCAATGCCTGGTCTTGCTGCAGCACAGCAAGATCCAAGCGATGAGCCAGGCAGCTTTGGAGTTTCTGCAAGCAGACAGAGCACAGCCCACGCCGCGTGCCATCCACAAATTGCTGGCACAACCAGCCGACTATGAGCGCCTGCGTTTCTTGATTGGCGCTGCTGGCCAAAATCTGCAACCGTTTAGCCTGACGACTGAAATCATCGATGGCCTGGGTTTTCGCCATGTGGTCTACGCCCAAATTTATCCGCCCAGCGCCGATGCCCCGCACCAGCGCTTGGTGGTGTTTGAGGCCGAGCAGGCGCGGCTTGCACGCCTGTGCCCAGCAAATCTGCTGCCGCTGACAGAGCAGCTTCTCAACCCAATCTGTCACCTGCCCACCTTCGCGTATTGGCATGCGCTGCTAGCAGGCCAGTTGCGCCTGAGCGAGTTGCAATCCACCCCGCCAGGCTACGTGCTGTACTTGGCCATTGATGGCTTTGCCAGCTTAAGCAGTGCTGGCAGCCACGCATTCAGCGATGAGGCCTTGCGCTACACCGCCAATGCCCTGACCAACGCCTTGAGCCAATTGCCATTGCGCCATCTTCTGGGCCACATCCACAAAGAGCAATTTGCAGTGGCCTGCTTTGGGCTGGATGCGCAGCACGCCCAGCAGCTGGCCAAGCATTTGCAGCGCACGATTGCCCATTTGCAGGCCAGCTACCAAGGCGTGCCCATGCTGCTGAGCATCAGCGTGGGCCTGGCCGCACTGCCGCGGCGGCTGCATGCACTCGATGCCCAATTGAACGCAGCCGATTTGGCCTGCTTTGATGCCGCATCCAAAGGCATTGCAGGGCTGGAGATCGCCAAACCGTGCAGCACCACCGCGCTGGCTTAGAGCCTATTCAAAGTCTCGACGCAGTCGCGCAAGGCATAACAGCCACGCTGGGCATCAGTCTGCATCTGCCCGATCAACCACCACCAATTGAACCCCGGCACAGGCCTGCGCCAAATCTGCTGGCAGTGGGCAATCGGTGACCAGCACATGCACATCCGACCAAGGCAAACTGGTGATCAGCCCGGCAGCGGCAAACTTGCTCGCATCTGCCACCACAACCACCTTGGCCGCCTGCGTGACGACCGCTTGCTTGAATTCGGCCTCGAACGGATCGAAGTCCAAGCAGCCGCCAGCGCTCAGAGCGGCTACAGAACACACAAAATAATCGGGATGCAATTGGCTTGCAAAGCGCAGCGCATTGGCGCTGGCCATGGTCATGTCACTGGCCCTCAAGGTACCACCGGGCAGCAATACCGTGTGGCGCTCACCGCTGTGCGCCAGTGCTCTGCCGACCTCCAAAGACGGCGTTGCCACTGTCATGCCGCGTCGCTCGGCCAAGGCTTGGGCAACATAGCAAGCGGTGCTGCTGTTGTCCAGCATCAGGCTGGCACCGTCAGGCAGCAAGCTGGAGACCTGCCGCGCCAGGCGCCGCTTGACACCTACGTTGGTATGCAAGCGCAATTGAAACGGCGACTCCTGCATGTCTCGGTGCAAGCTCACGCCACCATGGAATTTTTGCACGATACCGTCGCCCTCCATGGCTTGCAGCTCGCGCCGGACGGTTTCGCCAGAGACGCCCAAACGCAGCGCCAACTCGTGTGTGGTGATCGTCGGTGTCGCCTTAAGAATTTCAATAATGCGCTCTTGGCGCACACTTAGAACTGGAGTCATGTGCATGGTATCAGGCGGCCAAAGACAATAAGCGTGCGCCGGACTGGGCATCAAACAGGCGCAGGCACGACAGCTCTGGTGTCAGCAAAATCGCTTGCTGGGTCACCAGGGCCGCATCAACATCCGCGCGTACCAGCACGTCGGCACTGCCGACGCGGATCTGCACATACGCTTCTGCGCCCAGCCGCTCGACCCGCTGCACAACGCCGTGCCAGCGCAACGCGCTCAGGGGCATTTCGGCAGAATCTGTTGCACTGCTAAGGTGCAGCTCTTCAGGGCGCAAGCCTAACACGGCACCGGGCTGCAGCACGGCATCACCAAACTGCGCTTGCAACCCATTCTCGCCAACACCCGCACCAGCAGGCACAGGTAGAAAATTCATTTGCGGCGAGCCAATGAACGAGGCAACAAAACGGCTTGCGGGTTGACGATAGACCTCCATCGGCGCACCGACCTGGCACACCTGGCCGCGATCCATCACCGCAATGCGCGTGCCCAAGGTCATGGCTTCAACCTGGTCGTGGGTCACGTAGACGATGGTGATGCCCAGCTCGGCATGCAAACGCTCCAGCTCACCGCGCATGTGCGTGCGCAACTTGGCGTCGAGATTGGACAGCGGCTCGTCAAACAAAAACACCTTGGGTTTGCGCACCAGCGCGCGCCCAATGGCCACGCGCTGGCGCTGGCCACCCGATAGCGCATTGGGCTTGCGTTGCAACAAATCGGTGATCTGCAGGCGCGCAGCGGCCTCTTGCACGCGCTGATCGATTTCGCTGCGTGAGAGCTTGCTGGTGCGCAGCAAACCAAAGGCCATATTCATGTACACCGTCATATGCGGATAGAGCGCATAGGACTGGAATACCATCGCGATGTCGCGCTCATGAGGCGCAGCATGCGTGACATCACGTCCGCCAATCAATAGGCGTCCTGCGCTGATGTCCTCCAATCCGGCAATCATGCGCAAGGTCGTGGATTTGCCGCAGCCCGATGGCCCAACCAGCACCATGAACTCACCGGCCTGAACTTCGAGGTCGAGCTGGTCAACCACGACATGGTCGGAATAGTGCTTGCTAATGCCTTGTAATGAGATGGCAGACATGGGTTTGAATCGTAGTGGCTAATAGGAAAAAAGCTTACTAATACGCAGAAGGCTTACTTTAAGCCAGCGTGCATGAAGCTGGAGACGAAGCGGCGTTGGAAGACAATGAACACCAGCATCAACGGTGCACTGACCACCATGGTTGCGGCCATCAGGCGGGGCCAGTCAGCACCGCTATCGGCTTTGGCCAGCAGGCCCAGGCCAATCGGCAAGGTTCGCACGGCTTCACTATTGGTCACCAGCAAAGGCCACATATAGTCATTCCAGTGCGTGACCACCGAGATCATCGCAAACGCAATAAGGGTCGGCCTGACCAGCGGCAAATACACATACCACAACGTCGCCCAGTGGCCGCAGCCATCCAGGCGCGCCGCATCGGCCAAGTCTTGCGGTACCTGGCGAAAGGCCTGGCGCAACATGAAGGTGCCATAGCCACTGGCAACAAACGGCACCATCAAGGCCCACAAGGTATTCATCAAACCCAGCTCGCGCACGGTGATGAAATTGGTCAGAAAGGTCGCGTATATCGGGAACATCACCTGCAGCAAGAACAGGCCAAACAGCAGATCACGGCCCGGAAATCGCAGACGCGCAAACGCATAGGCAGCCAGTGTGATAGTGGTCAACTGTGCCAGCAAAATGCCTGCCGTGACCAAGATGGAATTGATCAAATACGTGCCAAATGGCGCCACCGACAGCGCCGCTGGGTAATTGCCCCACTGCAGCACTTGCGGCCACCAGCCAGCGGCCGGATCAAAGATTTCCGTGCGGGTTTTGAGCGAGGTCAAAAGCATCCACACCAGTGGGCTGAGCCACAGCAGCAAAGCCGGCACCAGCAGCCAGTGCATCCAGCGCGAACGTGCAAAAGGTTTGAAAGCAGGCATGGTCAGCGTCCCATGTAATGCACACGCCGACCCAGCGTCAGGGCGACGATACCGATCAGGCCGCCCACGACCAGCAGCAGGATATTGGCAATTGCCGAAGCGCTGCCGATGTCTCTGAACTGGAAGGCATTCTGGTAAATGTAGAAGGTCAGCACATTCGTGGCGTCAGCCGGGCCACCCTGGGTCATCACAAACACGTAGTCAAAGATTTGGTAGGAATGCAGCACCCCTATGACGACGACAAAATACAGCGTTGGCGAAATCAAGGGCACGGTGATGTGCAGCAACTGGCGAAACCCCGACACGCCATCGAGCCGGGCTGCCTCGTACAAATCACGCGGCACCAATTGCAAGGCCGCCAGCAAAATCAGCATGAAGTAGCCGGCGTACTTCCACACACTCATGAAGATGATGGCTGGCAAGGCCCAGCGCGGGTCGTAGAGCCATTCGAGCTTGGGCAGGCCCAAGAACCCCATCAGGCTGTTGATGGGGCCATAGCCGGGTGCATACAAAAACACCCAGACCATGCCCGCGGCCACAGAGGGAATCATTACCGGGTAGAAAAATGCCGAGCGGTACAAGGCCGTGCCACGCAGCCCGCGGTCGAGCGCCACGGCCAGCATCAGTGCCAGCGTAATCGACGTGGGCACCGTGACCACCATATAAACCACCGTATTGCGCAGTGACTTCCAGAACAAGGCGTCATGCCAGAGCCTGACATAGTTCTCCAGGCCAACGAAGTAAATCTCGGGCGAGCCCAGTTGCACGTCAAACAACCCATACACCACTGAGCGCAAGATTGGCCAGTAGGTGAATGCACACAGAAACAGCAACGAAGGAGCGAGCATCACCACTGCCGTTGCGAGCTCTCGCCGGCGTCCGCGACGCCAAAGGGCATGCGTGGACGCGTAGGGTTTGGCGGGTAACAGATTCATGGTGTGCTCAACCACGGCGGCGTGACAAGCGCTGAATCTCCTGATTCGACTTGGCGCTGGCATCGCGCAGCGCCGCATCGGGCGCCACCTCGCCAATCAGCGTGCGGTCAATCGCACTTTGCAAATGGCTGCGCACCTTGTGGTAGCCAGGCACCTGCAAAAATGCCCCAGCGACCTCTGCCGTGACAAAGGCTGAGCGCGACTCGGGCACTTTGGCTACATGGGCTTGCAACTCGGGCGTATCCCACGACGACTTGCGTGCGGCCAGATAGCCGGTATCAATGCACCACTGGGCCTGGTTGGCAGTATTGGTCATCCAGCGCGCAAACGTCCAGGCCGCCTGCTTGTGGGCATCGGGCTGGTTCTTGGCGATCAGGATCGGCCCGCCGCCCATCGTCGAGCCCAGTTGCTTGCCTTTGGGCATCGGTGCCACGCCCACCGGGAAGGATGCAGACTTCAAGATATTCGTCATCGAGCCAGTCGAGTGGTAGAGCATTGCGGTGCGCCCGGCCATGAAGTCATTGGCTGAACTCTCCCAGGTCGAGGCCGCGGGCATGTAACCCGCTTGCACCATGCGCAGCCAAAACTCCAGCGCATGCACACTTTCTGGCGCGTCGAAACGCACGCCGTCCTTGTTCCAAAACACCAAACCATTTTGGCGCACAAAGCTCTCAAAAATCCAGTCGTGCCAGCCGCCGCCCATCGTCACCCCCCATTGCTCGGTCGCATCGCCTTTGCGCACAGCCAGCGCCTTGGCAGCAGCTTCCAATTCGACCCAATCGGTCGGCGCGGCTTTGAGACCCACTTTCTCAAACGCCGCCTTGTTGTAGTACAGCACCGGTGTGCTGCACTGGAATGGCAGGCCATACAGCTTGTCATCGGCCATGCAGGTGCCCAGGAAGCCGGGCAGAAAATCCTGAAACACATCGTCGGCCTTGGCCAGTGCGGTCACGTCTTCGAGCGCGTCCATGTTTTGGAAAGTGGTCATCATCGAGTTGATGGGCAACCAGGCAGCCGGTGGCTCGCCCACGCCCAGCGCGGTCATGACTTTTTGCTCGGTATTGTCGTAGCTGCCTGCGTAGATCGCCTCAACCTGGATGTCGCTATGCGCAGCGTTGAAGCTGCTGATCATCGTCGAGACAATGCGATTGATATCGCCCGAGACACCAACCGGGTACATGAATGCGAGTTTGACGTGTTGTTGGCCGCTAGCCAACAGCGGCATGCCGCCCAGCATCGCTGCGGCGGACACAGTCATGCTGGTCTTGAGAAATTGGCGGCGCTGGCTTGACAGAATCTGGCTGGGCAAAGCAGGTTTGGAAGCGGACATGGCAAGGTACTTTCAGTGCAAGATGGGACTCAGGCGGACATCGCAGGCCGTATGCTGACTGGCAATCGTGACAAACTCATGAAATCCACATAAATCAAAAAATTTCCACAACAAACTATGGAATTTTGAGGAAACGACCTAGACTTGGCAGCATGCACTCCCCTCTTCTGATTGCCCAACTCACCGACCCGCACCTAGGCACTGGGCCTGCTTTTTTAGGCGGTCGCATCGATACCGAGCGCGCCTTCCAGCGTGCTGTAACCCATGTGGCCGCACTCCAGCCCAGGCCTGACCTGGTGTTATTGACTGGCGATATGACCGAGCATGGCAGGCCAGACGAATACGCGCGCGTGGCAGCTGCTCTCGCGCCACTGGATATGCCGATTTATGCCGTGCCTGGCAACCACGACGACAGCCATACGGCCTGCACAGCACTGCCCGCTTATATGCCTGTGGCGCAGGATGCACCAGCAGGCCGCTGCTGCTACCACATCCAACTCAAAGGCCTGCACTGCGTGGCGCTGGATACTTCTGTGTCCGGGCATGCACATGGTGTGCTGGACACGCCGCAACTGGCATGGCTGGCTAACACCTTGCAAGCGTGCAGTGGCCTGCCAGTCCTGCTCTTCATGCACCACCCGCCACTGCCTAGCGGCATCGAGGCGATGGATGCCTGCAGCCTGCTGGTAGGCAGTGAACAACTGGCTGCATTGATACGCCAGCACGCTCGGGTACAGGGCATTTTGTGTGGACACCTGCACCGCGCCGTGCAGATGCAGTTTGCAGGTGTGCCCGTGCATGTCGCACCGTCGGTAGCGCACCAGATCGCGCTAGATCTGCAGCCAGGTGCAAGCCTGCACGCCCAACTGGAGCCGCCACAAATTTCGCTGCACCGATGGACGCCCTTGTACGGCCTGTGTACGCATCTGAGCTATGTAGAGCCGTATGGTCCAGCGATTGCATTCTGAGGTGATCCGCCACATCGCCAGCGCGCAAACCCGCGCCACATGCCCTTCAATCATGCCCTCCCTCTTCTCCAGACCACTGGCCTTGTTTGATCTGGACCACACTTTGCTCAATGGCGATGGCGATGATTTGTGGTGCCGATTTCTGCTGCGCCACGGCCTGCTGCAGCGCGATGTGCAAGCGCGTAATGAGCAGCTGGGTGCCGACTACCGCGCCGGTCTTGTGTCAGCCCATGACTTCAGCGCGTTCTACGCCAGCCTGCTGGCCGGACGCTCGCCGGCACAATGGCGGCACTGGCTGCAGTTGTTTTTAGTTCAAGAGATTCGACCTCGTTTGCCCACCGCAGCCTACGCTTTGGTGGCCGCGCACCGCGCCGCAGGCCACACTGTGGTGTTGACCACCGCCAGCAACCGTGTGATTGCCGAGCCCAGCGCCGCAGAGCTGGGCTTTCACCACTGCATTGCCACAGAATTGGCGCTGGAAGGCGGAGTGTTTACTGGCCAGGTGCAAGGCACTCCTAATATGCGTGAAGGCAAATGCCTGCGCATGCACGCCTGGCTGATTGAGCAGGGCCTGCCACCCCAGACACTGGCAAGTGCCTATTTTTACAGCGACTCAATCAACGATCTGCCCCTGCTGAGCCAAGTTGGCGAGCCGATTGCCGTCAATCCCGACCCACAATTGCACCAGCATGCACGCGCCAATGGCTGGCACGTGTTGGATGTGCTTGGCATTGGTCTTTAGAAGGTGTTTACGTTCTTAGAGCCTGTTCAAAGTCTCCACGCCGACCGCGTTGGAGCCCAAAAGGATACGATGCGCGGCAAAAACCGCAGTCGGGCTATCTGACCGGCGAAGATTTTCAACAAAGCAGCGTGCCTTTTGGACTCCAACCCCCAATACCAAAAAGAGCTGCAAGGCACAAAAAAGCGCATGGCTGCGTTGCCAATTTTGCTCATACAGACGTATGCGCTGCAACAGGCGTCTTGTACTGCCTCTTTTTGTGCCTTGCGCGACGGCGTCGAGACTTTGAACAGGCTCTTAGTTGAATTCGCGCTCACGCAACCATTTGGTTGCCACCCATTTCTCGCCTTCGACCACCGGCGCGCCACCGTGCAATGACAAGGTATTGGGGTGTGGTTTGTCATAGCTGAAAAACACGGCCGTTCCTTGCTGGGCGGCCACCTCTAAGCCGGCGTTGGGGAAAGTCGTGCCGCCGCCTGCAACTGGCGTATTCAGGTAGAGCAGCAAGGTGCCCACGCGCTGGCCACCTCGGCGTAGCAAAGCCGGGGCACTGGGCGCGTCGGGCTCAAAGTAATCGTAATGTGGTTTGTATTCCGCCTTGGGGCCGTAGTGCAAGACCTGCAAGCCCTCGCCATTGGCAACAGGCCAGCCGAGCAAATCGGCAATGCGCTGCTCCAGGGCGGCAATCACAGCGGACTCGCCACGTTCAAAAAACATGCCTTCGCTGGTGCGGTCTTCATTGAGCTCATCACCGCCGTCGGCACTTTGGCTATTGACCGTCAATGAGCGACGCATGCGTGGCCTGGCCAGTGCAATGATCTGCTCACATTCGTCAGCCGTCAGCAAGCCCTCCAGCACCACCACTCGGGGCAGCTTCATGCTCATGACCACTTTCACATCACGATCGCCTGCGCGCACCCAGGCTGGCGAGCCCTCTAACGCCAAATCAGGCACAGGCACTGCAGCGGGCGCAGCTTCGCTGGCTGCTGCAGTGTGCAGCTGACCAGGCATGGCATTGCGCTCTTGCAAATGCTCTGAGAGCACGGACTCCAAAGCGGCCAGTGCGACGTCTTCGGACCAGCCCACATCCAGCATGGCTTGCAAGGCCTTGGGGGCTGAAACGCCAGCTTCGGCTTGGTCAATGATCCACTGGCGCAGCTCCGGCGTTACTGAAGCCAAATGGGGGTTGACGGTCAATGCCATAGCTCGATCTCCTCAAAATAAACCGTCGAAACGGTGGCTGTGTCTAACGCTAAACATGGGTGCGTAGCCGCCTCAAACCCCCAGCCTATCTGATTCCTTGCGCTTAAATACCAGCTTTTCTTCTGAAGAAGCTTCTGCATCAAAACGATAGCCTTCACTGTCAAATGCCTGCAGGGCCTGCGGGTGTTCTAGCCGGTGCTCAATCGCGTAACGCGCCATCAAGCCGCGTGCGCGTTTGGCCAGAAAGCTGATGATTTTGTACTGGCCCGCTTTTTCATCCTGGAACACGCACTCAATCACGCGCGCTTTAAGGCGCTTGGTCTGCACCGCCTTGAAGTACTCGTTCGAGGCCAGATTCACAATGACCGGCATAGTCTGGGCCTGGATGCGTTCATTCAAATACTGGCTCAGGGGCTCGGCCCAGTAACGGTAGAGATTTTCAGCCGAGCCAACGGCCATTTTCGTGCCCATCTCCAGACGATACGGCTGCAAGCGGTCCAACGGGCGAAGCGCGCCGTACAACCCACTGAGGATCAGCACATGGTGCTGGGCCCATGCTAGTGCGTCCGCATCCAGGGTAGCGGCCTGCAAGCCCTCGTACACATCGCCATTGAATGCCAAGACCGCCTGGCGTGAATTGCTGGGCGTAAAGCGGCTGCTCCAGGCACGGTTGCGTTCCACATTCAATTGCGCCAACTTCTCGCTGATGGACATCAGGGACGAGAGTTCAGCCGTGGTTTTGTGCTTGAGCACCTCCATCACCGTCTGCGCCTGTTTGACAAATACCGGTTGGGAAGCTTCCAGCGCAGGATCAACCGGAGTTTCATAGTCCAGCGATTTCGCCGGAGAGAGTAAAAAAAGCATTCCAAATCCACTTCATTCAATGACATCAATGCGCTCAATCACCGCGCATTGTGCCTTGGATGGAGCGCCCCAGGCAATGTGGGCTTATTTTGAAAAACAATGTCACACCGTGCGCATTCCAATGCCTATTTTGAGCCGCTGTCGAGGCGCAAAGCTGTCCTGGTCGGCCACTGCACTCGAGCGCCACCCCCAACGTAAGTAGAGGGCAGCGTCAAGACATGCCGCTAGTGGGCCGCTAGTGGGCGTGGGGCAGTCTCTGGGGCATCTTCGGATGGATCATGGCGGTGCACCAGCCGGTACAGCAGCGGCAGCACCAACAAGGTCAGTATCGTCGACGAGATAATCCCGCCAATCACCACAGTCGCCAAAGGCCGCTGCACTTCCGCTCCGGTGCCGGTCGCAATGGCCATGGGCACAAAGCCCAGCGAGGCCACCAAGGCGGTCATCAGCACCGGACGCAAACGCGACAAAGCACCTTCTTCCACCGCTTGCGGCACTGACAGGCCGGTTTCACGCAAGCTGCGAATCGCGGAAATCATCACCAGCCCATTGAGCACAGCGACCCCCGACAGCGCAATAAAGCCAATCGCAGCGGAAATGGACAGCGGAATACCACGCATCCACAAGGCCAAGATACCGCCCGTTAAGGCAAACGGAATGCCGGTGAACACCACCAACCCATCGCGCACGTTGCCAAACATCGCAAACAACAAGGTAAAGACCAGCATCAAGGCTGCAGGAACCACAATTTGCAAGCGCTGTTGGGCTGATTGCAGGTTCTCAAATGTTCCCCCCCAGCGCGTCCAGTAGCCGCTGGGCAACGCGATGGTCGTCAGTTCGCGCTGCGCTTGCTCGACAAATGAGCCCACATCTCTGCCACGCACGTTGGCACTGACAATGATCAGACGCTTGCCATCTTCACGGCTGACTTGGTTCGGGCCAGGGGCCAGTTCAAATTTGGCAATCGCATTGAGTGGAATAAACCCGGTGCGGCTGTCGGCGCTTTGAGGCAAGGCAATGGGCAGGCGCTCCAACGCCGCCAAGTCATTGCGCACGTCGTCTTGCAATCGCACCTGGATATCAAACCGGCGGTCGCCATCAAAGAGTGTGCCCGCTTCCTGACCGCCAATCGCGATCGCAATCGCCTGCTGAACTTCGTCCATGTTGAGGCCATAGCGTGAGGCCTCTTCACGGTCAATCTGTACCGTCAGCATGGGCAAGCCAGTGGTTTGCTCCACCGCCACCTCAGACGCCCCGGCAATGTTTTGCAGCGTATTGGCAATGTTTTGCGCAATGCCCTCCAGCACTTGCATGTCATCGCCAAACACTTTCACCGCCACATCGCTGCGCACACCAGAAATCAACTCATTGAAGCGCAACTGTATAGGCTGAGAAAACTCGTATTTGCTGCCAGGAATGCTCTCAGCCACTTCCTGAATCTCGGCTAATAAATCATCACGGCTGCGGCCGGGGTTGGGCCACTGGTTCTTGGGTTTGAGCATGATGTAGCCATCAGAAATGCTCGGCGGCATGGGGTCTGAGGCGACCTCGGCCGTGCCTGTGCGCGCAAACACACGTTCAATCTCTGGGATTTCGCTTATCAGCGCACGCTCTAGCTGCATCTGCATCTCCAAAGACTGGGTCAGGCTGGTGCCAGGCACACGCATGGCCTGTACCGCAAAGTCGCCCTCATTCAGGTTTGGGGCAAACTCGCTGCCCAAACGTGTCGCCAGTGCCAAACTAAGCGCTACGGCAACTAGAGCGCCAGCAATCACCAGCAAAGGCACACGCATCACGCCTTTGAGCAATGGCGCATACGCATTGCGCGCCCAGCCCATCAGGCGGTTTTCCTTCTCGCCCACACGTTTGCCAATAAACAGCGCCACGGCAGCGGGCACAAAGGTGATCGAGAGAATCATCGCGCCAGCCAGTGCCAACACCACAGTCAGCGCCATCGGGTGGAACATCTTGCCCTCCACACCGGTCAGGGCGAAGATCGGCAGGTAGACGACCATGATGATCAATTGCCCAAACAGCAAAGGCCTACGCACCTCCTTCGCAGCAGCAAAGACCTCTTGAAAACGCTCAGCACGGGTGAGCAAACGGCCTTTGAGCGCTTGCGCGTGGCTCAGGCGTCTGACGCAGTTTTCGACAATGACCACAGCACCATCGATGATGATGCCAAAATCCAGTGCCCCCAGACTCATCAAATTGGCACTGATGCGGTATTGCACCATGCCGGTGAAAGTGAACAGCATGGACAGCGGGATGATCAAGGCGGTGATCAGGGCCGCACGGATATTGCCCAAGAAAAGAAACAGCACCACGATGACCAGAGCCGCGCCTTCGAGCAAATTGCCTTTGACTGTGGCAATGGCTTTTTCAACCAGGTTGGTGCGGTCATACACGGTGACGATGTGTACGCCTTCTGGCAGTGAGTTGCGAATCGACTGCATGCGCTCATCCACCGCTTTGGAGACCACGCGGCTGTTCTCACCGATCAGCATGAACACTGTGCCCAGCACGACTTCACGGCCGTTATCGGTGGCTGCGCCGGTGCGCAGCTCACGCCCAAGCCCCACTTCGGCGAGATCGCGGATGCGCACAGGCTGGCCTTGCACGGTGCTCACAATCACCTCTTTGAGGTCTTCAATGCCTTGCACCTGGCCAGGGGCACGAATCAGGTATTGCTCGCCTTGACGCTCAATAAAGCCGGCGCCCACATTGGTGTTGTTGTTCTGCAGTGCAGTGACCAGCCGATCCAATGAAATGCCGTAGGAGACCAGCTTGTCTGGATGGGGGGAAATCAAGTACTCTTTAGCAAAACCGCCGATCGAGTTGATCTCGGTGACTCCTGGCACGGTACGCAATTGTGGCTTGACCACCCAGTCCTGGATCTCGCGCAAATCCATCAGCGTATAAGGGCTGCCATCTGCTTTAGTGGCCCCCTCCTCGGCTTCGACGGTCCATAAATAGATCTCCCCCAGCCCGGTGGAGATGGGCCCCATGGTTGGCGCAATCGCTGCCGGCAGGCTATCGCGCGCTTCTTGGATACGCTGGTTGACCAATTGGCGCGCGAAATAAATATCCGTGCCATCTTTGAAAATCACCGTGACTTGCGAGAGTCCATAGCGCGAGAGCGAGCGGGTTTGCTCCAAGTTGGGCAAGCCCGCCATCGCTGTCTCAATCGGGTAGGTGATGCGCTGCTCGGTCTCCAGCGGTGAGTAGCCAGGCGCCTGTGTATTGATTTGCACCTGTACGTTGGTGATGTCAGGCACAGCGTCAATAGAGAGCCGCTGGTAGCTATAGCCCCCAAAAATGGCCATCCCCACCACGGCCATCATGACAAGCCAGCGCTGCTCAATGGCAAAGCGAATAATGCGTTCAAACATGGGACTTCCTACTCAATGGCCGTGATCGACAGACGATTTACCCAACTCCGCTTTGAGCATGAACGCCCCTTCGGTGACATAGGTCTGACCGGCACTCAAGCCAGCCAGGATTTCCGTATATTCCGCATCGCTGCGCCCCATCTGCACAGGTTGGGCTTTGTAGCCATGATCGTCCAGCACAAACACAACGCTCTCCTGCGCATCAAGCCATTGAATGGCCTTACTCTTGACCGCAATCGGCACCTGGCTTTCCTCGGTCATGACCTCGACATTGACAAACAAGCCCGGCCGCCACAGATCCTGCGGGTTGGCCAATGCCACGCGTGCAGCTGCGGTACGGGTCAGCTCACCAATCAAGGCCCCGACGTAGGCCACCTTCCCTTCAGCGGACGCATCAAATGCGGTGGCACGCACCCTCACCGGTGCACCAACTTGCACCAAGGGCAGCTGCGGAGCCGAGACATTCATCTCTGCCCAGACGTAGCGCATGTCTGAGATGGTGAAAGAAGCGGTGCTTTCATTGACCAACTCCCCCACGGTCAAATGTTTTTCCACCACAACCCCCTCAAATGGGGCACGCAATTCATAGCGGCTCACGCCAGCCGCACCGCCAGTGGCAGCCACACTGACACCAATCGCACTCAGCCGCTGAGAGGCATTGCGCACTGCGATTTCTGCCTCTTGCAACGCTTGGCGTGCTTGCAAATAGTCTTGTTCTGCGGAAATTTTCTCTTCCCACAATTGCTTCTCACGTTGGTAGATTGTTTGCGCCAAAGCCAGGCGCTGGCGTGCTGTTTGCAGCTCGCTGCGCTGATCTGCCACTGCAGCGCTTTGAATGACCGCCAATAACTGGTCCTTTTTGACTTGCTCGCCCAGTTGGGCATGCACTGACTCCACAACCCCTGCCGCACGCGGCACCACATGGGCCGTGCGGTCCTCATCAAAGCGAATTTCACCGGGCAGCAATGTGTCTTTGCGAATCACCGCCGGCCCCGCTTCGGCCAGTGCAATACCAATCATCTTGGCCTGCGCCTCAGTGAGCTCGACAACGCCCTCCTCGTCGTGGTCGTCGTCGTCATCTTCTGCATGCACGGCTGCGGCCGTCTGCGTTGCAGTCTGTGGCGCGCGCAGTATCAGTGCGCCACCAACCATGCCGCAGGCCAGGATCACGGCAACCGCAATCCAGTGTTTGGGAGTTAAAAGGGCTGAGTCGAATTGTTGTTTCTCGGACATGATTAAATTCCGCTGGGGATAGTCGCTGTAGGGGCCACGGTGGCAGTAGGGATCAACGAAGAGGTGCCCAAAAGGCGGTCAATTTCAGCGCGCGCACGGTGCGAGGCCATGCGTTGCTCCAGCAGCTGGCGCTGCCCTTCAAACAAGGAGCGCTGGGCATCGAGGACCTCTAAAAAATTGAAGCGGCCCAAAGTAAAGCCACGCACAGCCAGGTTGTAAGCGGACTCAGCCGTTGGCACGACCTGGCTCTCTAGCAAGGCCACTTGCTGGTTGCTGCTGAGCAGTTGCTGGCGCGCAACCAAAACCTCAGCCTGCAATTGCAGGCGCTGGTTCTGCAGCATTTGCTGCGCCTGGTCGACTTTGCGCAGGGCCTGCAGTTGATTGCCTGCATTGCTGTCAAACAGCGGCAGCGGAATACTGACCCCTACGACCAACTGGTTTCTGCCCAGGTCATTGGCCCGTTTCACACCCAAACTCAGAGTCGGGTCCTGCAAGCGCTTGCTGCGCTCTACGCTGGAGACGGCCTGGCTTTGCTCCAGCGCTCGGCGCGCCAGCAGCATGTCTGGCGCCTGGTCGATCAGGTGCTCAATCTGATCTGCCGTCGGGGGCTCAGGGATGCTGGAGAAATCGCCAGTGGCGCGGCCAAGCGCGCCCGCCCTGCCGCCCCATAGCGAGGCCAAACTTTGCTGGGCCACCACGATCAATGATTGTGCCTGCTGTACCTCCAATAAGACATTGGCCTCAGCCACTTGCGCACGGCTGGCTTCCAGCGGCACTGAGGTGCCAGCCCTCACCCGCTTTTGCGCCGCATCCAAGGCCTGCTGGGCCAGCGCGTGCGTTTTCAGCGCATTCTCTTCGCGCTCTTGCGCCAGCAGCAGCTCATAGAAAGCCGTGACGACCTGAAAGCGCAATGCGGCTTCGGTCTCAAAGATGTTGGCACTGGCCAGCGCTTTCTCGGTTTCGGCCTCGCGTATGCGGGCTTCGCGCTTGCCACCAATCTCAATCAACTGATTCACTTGCAGCGTGATCGAGCGCTCTTTTGAGCGCGTATCTTCCTGGCTGTATGCCAGCTCTGGGTTGGGCCGCGCCTGGCTTTGCAAGATCGCCCCTTCGCTGGCGGCAACGCCATATTGCGCAGCTTGCAAACCTGGATTGGCAGCAAATGCTTGTCGCATGGCCATCTCCAGCGTAATGGTATGCGGCAAGACCGATGCGCGATCGTCCGTGGCCAATACTGGCGCGACAGCTCCTGTCTGCGCTACAGCGAGTACGGGCCAAGGCGCAGTCACCGCGATAGCGGCAAGAGCAGCAAGCCATGCCAAGAGTTTGCCGTGCATGCGATCACGGGGGTGATCGCTCTGCTGCGATGGGGTGGCCATGCGAACTTCTCCAGAAAATAGGATTGATTGACACATGACCAACTTGAGTACCACCTGTGGGCAACAATGCCACCCTTGATCTTCCAAGTGCGAGCAATGTGCGGCCCTGACAGCCATCACGCAGGCCATCGAGGCAGCACTTCGCTCTCCATCTAATGCGGACTTCATGTGCAGTGGCACGAATATAGGAATGGCGTGCCGACATAAAGCTGTCTGGAGGATTACAAATTTGTCATCATTGCGCGCGCCCGTGGCGGCTGCACTAGGAAAAAGATACTCATGCGATTGTTGTTGATTGAAGACCAGGCCACACTAGGCCAATACTTGCGCAAAGGCCTCACGGAAGAAGGCTACATAGTCGATCTGGCATCCGATGGAATTGAAGGCTTGCACCTGGCCATGGAACTCGACTACAGCCTGATCATTTTGGATGGCATGCTGCCTGGTATCGATGGTTTTTCACTCCTCACGGCGCTGAGGCAATCGAAAACCACTCCGGTCTTGATGCTGACCGCTCGTGCCGATATCGAAGACCGTGTGCGCGGGCTGCAAAGCGGAGCCGATGACTACCTGATCAAACCCTTTGCATTTTCTGAGCTTGTGGCGCGCATTCAAGTGCTGCTGCGCAGGCTGCATGCACCCCACCAAACCGCCGAGCCCACCTCACTCAAAATTGCCGACTTGGAGGTCGATCTGATTCGCCGCAAAGCCGTGCGCGCTGGCCTGCGGCTCGAACTCACCGCCAAGGAGTTCAATCTGCTGACGCTGCTGCTGCGCAGGCAGGGCCAGGTGCTCTCCCGCACCGAACTGGCCTCGCAAATCTGGGACATGAACTTTGACAGCGACACGAACGTGGTTGAAGTCGCGGTACGGCGTTTGCGCATCAAAGTGGATCAGCCATTTGTATCGGCGCTGATTCACACGGTACGCGGCATGGGCTATGTCTTGGAGAGCCGAGCCGCACCATGAAACTAGCAAGCCGCGCATCGCATTTGGGCCAACGTCTGTCCGGCTGGCTGGCATGGCTGAGCTTATTGGGCTTGGGCACGGTCAGTGTGATCGTGTATGGTCTCTTTGACGCCAACCTCAGCGCTAGGCAACAGCAGCTGTTAGAGCGCAAGCAACAGGTTCTGCTGCATTGGTTTGCCGACGCCAGCAGCGCGCCAGTCAACACAACACTGACCCATATGCTGACGGACTTCATGGCGGCAGACGCCAGCTACACAATGCGCTTGACCGCAGCCGACGGCCGGACGTTGTTTGACAATACCTTGCCCCAAGCCCAAGCGGGGCGCGTATTGCAACGTGTCTTTGAGCTGCCTATCACGCCCCCTGGCTCGTCCACAGCCAGCCATGCCAAGGCCACCTTGGTCATGGATTTGCGCTCGGATGACGCACTGCTGCGTACTCTCGCCTGGATCTTGGCCGCATCGATGCTTGCCGGTGCTGTGATTTTGTCGCTGCTTGGTGGACTGCTGGTGCGACTGAGTCTGCGTCCAATGCAATCCCTGGTTGAACAAATCAACGACCTGTCTGCCAAACAACTCGAACGCAGGCTTGATGGCCAAGGGCTGCCGCAAGAGTTGATGCCTCTGGTGACGCAATTCAATGCCTTGCTAGACCGTTTGTCTGAAGCGTATCGGCAACTTGAATCATTCAATGCCGAAGTGGCGCATGAAATGAACACGCCACTGGCCACGCTGATCTCCAGCACCGAAGTGGTATTGCGCCAGCCAAGATCGGCACACACCCTGGAAGAGACTTTGGGCTTGCATCTTGAAGAGCTCAGGCAACTGGCCTCCATTGTCAAAGACATGTTGTTTCTCTCGCGTGCTGACCAAGGTATCGGCACGCGAGCCACCGGTATTTACAGCCTTGCGGCGATAGCGCAGGAGGTCGCATCGTTTTACGATGCAGTGGCTTTGGAAGCCGATGTGACACTGCAAGTGCATGGTGATGCGCTTGCGCCATGCGATGCCGCGCTGATGCGACGCGCCATTTTCAACCTGCTCAGCAATGCCACGCGTTACGCGCAGGCAGGCACCTGCATTTCGATTCACATTGCCGCACCTGCGCAAGAGCAAGCAGTGATCAGTGTGACCAATCGTGGCCCGGAGATTGCACCGGAGCATCTCGCACATATTTTTGAGCGCTTCTACCGCGCAGACAACTCGGCTGCAACGCCCCAAAACCATGGTTTGGGATTGGCTATTGTGCAAGCAATCGCCAAATTGCACGGTGGCTCGGTGTTCGTGCAGTCCGCACAGGGCCAAACCTGTTTTGGCATAATTTTGCCCTGCCCTGCCCAAGCACACCAAGCGCCCACTGGCAACCGCAACACCGGGCAAGAGCCTGTACCTGCATAGGCCTGCGCGCGCAGTGCCATCGGCCTGCCACACACGGGCGCCTAAGCGCGGCTGACGCCGCCCAGCCAACCGAAGGTTTGCGGTGCAAACCTGGCGTAAAACCATTGGCAGTGCAACAGGTACGACCAGGCAGTACAACGATGCATCAAGCGTGGTGTGAGCGGCTGTAGGCAGGTACACAAACGCCGACAAGCATGTCGGCGTTAGATAAGAGTGGCGTGTCTCACGCACTGCGATGCTAGTCCAGCAAGACCGGCTGTACCCTGAGTTGGTGAGCAGCAAGGCGGCTTGCCAGGTTCAACATCCATCGCTGGGTATGACCTAGCGCGCAGCATGGCTGCCTCTAAGTCAGACCCGGCTTCAGCGCATCACTGGTCAAATGGGAAATGCTGGCTGCGCAAATCCTTGCGGGTCTCAACCAACTTCAGCGGCTTGTCATCGAGCACCACAGCGGCAGGACGCTGACGCGGCACGTGTACGGCTTTTGGTGCAGCCGCAATGGCCGCTTGTACTTGCGCCACTTTGTCGGCATCCGAATGCACCCACTGCAAGCCTGCAGAAGACGCCACTGAGGACAGCCCTGCCACATCCAACACAAACGCTGCTGGTGTTGCTGATGCCACTGGGGCATCGGCCTGCACGCTTTCAGAGGGCACAGGCGCTTGCGGCGCGCTGGCCTGCACCACTGCAGCTGGCTCGGCCACTGGCGTGCTTGCTGCAGCAACTTGCTCAATAGCCTGTGCAGCTGGTGCTGCTGGTGCAACAGGAGCTTCCGCAGGCTGAACAATTGCCGCTTGCACCGCTGCTGCAGGCTGAACCTCAGCCACTGTTGGCTCAGCCGCTGGGGTTGGCTGTGTCCCCTGTGCTGCCGCACGCTCAAAGTAGCTGCGGCGGCGTGGTGCGTCCTCTGCGGCGACCGCGGTTTGCTCGGACGCAATGCCTGCGCCTGGGCTGTGAGCCTCATCTTGCGCGGCCTGAACTTCTGGCTGACTCAGGTCACCCGTCAGTGCGCCATTGGACTCTTCCGCCTCCCGGTCCTGACGGCGGCGATCACGGCCATAGCGATCACGCGAGCGGCGCTCACGGCGCTCTTCACGCTCACCGGCTTGGGGGCTTGCTGGCGCATCCACTCCAGCGTCACCATCGGCTTGCAGTTTTGCCTCTTGGGCCACGCCCAACGCAGCAGCATCTTGCAGCCCAACCTCTTCCACGCCACGCTCGTCACGCCCATTGCGCTGGCCTTCACGGCCTTCGCCTGGGTTGCGGCGGTTGCGGTTGCGGCCAGTACGCTGGCCTTCACGCTCAGATGCGCTCACATTGCCAGTGCTGTCCTGCGTCTGCGCTTCCTGGCCAGGTTGGCCAGGCACTTGGCCGTCCTGCTCCACACTGATTTGTGGACGTGGTCGGCGTTCCGAGCGCTCTTGGCGCTCTACGCGTTCTGCCTCGCCACGTTCTGGACGGTCAGCGTCGCGGCGCTCATTGCGGTTATTGCGGCCCTGGCGTGGCTCATTGCGATCCGAGCGCTCTGCACGGTCTTGACGTGACTCGCCACGTGCTTCTGAACGCTCCAGACGCTCGGCGCGCTCGGGCTTGCCATTGCTGCGCTCATTGCGCTCTTGCAGGTTGCTGCGTTCACCACGCTCCTGGCGCTCGCCACGGGCGGCACGCTCTTGGCGCTCGCCACGGCCTGCTTCACCTTGCTCAGCACGACCTACAGATCGGCCGGCATTGCCGCCGCTGCCATTGCGGCTTCGACCTCGTGCATCTTGACGTCGTTCTTGGCCACTGGCGCCATTGCGCTTGCGGTCTGCGCTCGCATCGGATTTACTGCCTTCCTTGGCTGCGCTCTCTTGCGCGTTGGCCACGGGCTTGGAGCCAGCCGAGCCACCAAACAGGCGGTTCCAAATACGGTCCAACCATCCCCATGCTGAGGATTTGGCAGCTGGCGCTACCGCTTCAACCGGCTTGGCCACTACCGGAGGCGGCGCGTCATGCACTACGCCTTTGATACGCGGTGTCTGGCGGTTGGTCGGCTCCTTGGAGCGGCGTGAGTTGGCCAGCGGATCTTCGATCTCTTCAGCCAGTGTGTAGCTGGCTTCTGGATCGTCAAGGCGGTTGTCGTCACTCTTGAGGCGCTCCATCCGGTAGTTAGGCGTCTCCAATGCCTTGTTGGCAACAATCTGCACGTTGACACGCTGCTGGATCTCAATCTTGGTGACTTCTGCACGTTTTTCATTGAGCAAAAAGCTGGCAACTTCGACTGGCACCTGGCAGTTCACTGCCGCTGTGCCGTCTTTCATCGACTCTTCTTGGATCACACGCAGGATTTGCAATGCCGAGCTTTCGATATCGCGCACATGGCCTGTGCCGCCGCAGCGTGGGCATGGGATCGAGGCGCCTTCTGACAGTGCAGGCTTGAGACGCTGGCGGCTCATCTCCAGCAAGCCGAACTTGCTGATGGAGCCAAATTGCACGCGGGCGCGGTCCTGGCGCAGCGCATCGCGCAGGCGGTTCTCGACTTCACGGCGGTTTTTCGCCTCTTCCATATCAATGAAGTCAATCACCACCAGACCACCCAGGTCGCGCAGGCGCAACTGGCGCGCCACTTCATCTGCGGCTTCGAGGTTGGTACGGGTGGCCGTCTCTTCAATATCGCCGCCCTTGATCGCACGGGCTGAGTTGACGTCAACGGCCACCAAGGCCTCGGTCTGGTCGATCACAATTGCGCCGCCCGATGGCAGTTGCACGGTACGGGCATAGGCCGACTCAATCTGGTGCTCAATTTGGAAGCGCGAGAACAATGCCGCTGGATCGCGGTAGCGTTTCACACGTGATGCATTTTCTGGCATCACATAAGCCATGAATTGCGCGGCCTGGTCGTAGATCGCATCGGTGTCGATCAGGATCTCGCCAATATCGCTGTTGAAGTAGTCACGAATGGCGCGAATCACCAGATTCGACTCGTGGTAGATCAAGAATGCGCCCTTGCTTTGTGCAGCCTCATCAACCGCTGCCCAGAGTTTGAGCAAGTAGTTCAAGTCCCACTGCAATTCTTCGGCCGTGCGGCCAATGCCTGCAGTGCGGGCAATGATCGACATCCCTTTGGGATATTCGAGCTTGTCCATCGCTTCCTTGAGCTCGCTGCGGTCATTGCCTTCAATGCGGCGCGACACCCCGCCGCCGCGTGGGTTGTTGGGCATCAACACCACATAGCGGCCAGCCAGACTGATAAAAGTCGTCAGTGCCGCACCTTTGTTGCCACGCTCTTCTTTCTCAACCTGAACCAGCAATTCCTGGCCTTCATGGATGGCCTCGTTGATCTTGGCCTGGCTGATCGAAATGCCCTCAGCAAAATACTGACGGGAGATTTCCTTGAAGGGCAAAAAGCCGTGGCGCTCTTCGCCGTAATCAACAAAGCAGGCCTCAAGGCTGGGCTCAATGCGCGTGACAATGGCTTTGTAAATATTGCCTTTGCGCTGCTCACGGCCTTCAATTTCGATTTCATAGTCGAGCAGTTTTTGCCCGTCCACAATCGCCAAACGGCGCTCTTCTGGCTGAGTGGCGTTAATCAACATCCGCTTCATGGATGTGTTCCTTCATACGATGCGTCCGGCATATGCTATACGGGCCTCCAAGCCCGATCCACACACCAAATCTAGTGTTCAAAAGTCGACAGATTTTTTGAATCTGTCACTGGTGCCACTGATGACACTGAACATCCGCCGATCAAGGAATTACAGATAGCAATCCACCATGCGCACTCCGTTTACAGTGCCAATCTTAAGTAGGGTGGGATTACCAAAATAGAAGCAAAAGCAGGGCTTGAGCCATGCACCACAGGCTTTCTCCTGGGAGCCAATGGCGACTGCTGAATCTCAGGCAGATGGGCGCGTCGATCCACCACCCCACATGGGCGTGTCAACCGTTGCCCAGGCGCAAGCACAGACAGCAGCAGGATCAAGGACAAAAAAACCATCAGCATGAGTTTGCTCAACATAGACAAAAAGCGGCACTAAGCCGGGCACCACGGTGACTGCCGCTTAAGCAGTGGATACGCACCCAAACTGCCTGCTGCTTTTTGCAAAATTCCAATCAACAATGTGTTCAATGCCATCGATTGCCCCTGCTTGGCCCAAGTTGTTATAGGCTTATGGCCTGTGGGCAGGTTCAATGTGGCTCAAATGCTCTGTATCGGGTCGCGCAGTCGCTCTTCAAATCAATCTCGAAGCCGACCTTGCTATGGACAAAGCCAGCTTAAAAGGCCGCGAAATGCTAAAACTTGCCTCTTCGCAGCGTTTTGCGTGACGACAATTGAATCAATGCACTACACTCGCAGCGCTTTTCAAGAAGACTATCATCTACCTTTCATACAGGCAGTCTGATTATAGAGGCCAAAACAGCCATTGCGCACATGGCCCCTCACTCATTTCACAAAATGGCAGCCCCCACTCCGTCTCCACAAACTCCACAAGTCCAATTTCTGACCGTAGAAGAAGAATGGGATGGGCAGCGCCTGGACAACTTTTTGTTCCGCACGGTCAAAGGGGTGCCCAAAACACATATCTACCGAATTATCCGCAGCGGTGAGGTGCGCATTAACAAGGGCCGCGCGCAAGCAGATACGCGCCTAGCGACTGGGGACATGATTCGCGTGCCGCCGGTGCGGCTGGCCAGCATCTCTACTGAACAAGCCAAAGCGCCTGCTGCGCCAGCCAAAAGCTTTCCCATCCTGTATGAAGATGACTGGCTACTGGCGATTGACAAACCCGCCGGCGTGGCTGTGCATGGCGGCAGTGGTGTGAGCTTTGGCGTGATTGAGCAATTGCGCGCAGCCAGACCCGAGGCCCGCTTTCTTGAATTGGTGCACCGCTTGGACCGCGAAACCTCTGGCATCTTGCTGATTGCAAAAAAACGCAGTGCCTTGGTGCATTTGCAAGACCAGTTCCGCGAGCGCAGCACCGGCAAAACCTATTTGGCGCTTGTCAAAGGGCATTGGCCACTGAATAAGAAAGTGGTTGATACGCCGCTGCGCAAATACCTGCTGCCCGACGGCGAGCGCCGCGTGCGCACAACAACCAAGGACGATGCAGAAAGCATGCGCTCCTTATCGCTGGTGCGGGTGCGCACGCACTATGAACCGATCGCACAGCAGGGCTTGCCAGCGACCAGTCTGCTGGAAGTCACGATCAAGACCGGTCGCACCCACCAAATCCGGGTGCACACCGCCAGCAGCGGCCATCCGATTGCTGGCGATGACAAATACGGCGACTTTGACTGGAACAAGCGTTTGGCCAAACAAGGCCTGCCGCGCATGTTTTTGCACGCCTGGCGTCTGAAATTCAGCCATCCAAGCAGCAACGAGGCGATTGAATTGCGGTGCGAACCAGGTGCAGATTTGTTCAATCCTGCTGAGCGAACGCCTGAATAAGCTGCGCCACCTGGTTGTTTGCGTTGCGCACTATGCATTACGCGCAGAGAAATCAATATGCCAAACAATGGTTCAAGGTTATCGCACTGATTACGCTGCAACTGAGCAAAGAATTTGCCACAATTACGTCTTAAAACGCGTGTCACAGTCCCCACTGAGCACGCGTTGAGTCCATTTCCGATCTGGAACACACAGGAAAAACCCATGAGCGACGTTCAACAACGCATTGACCAATTAGTCAAAAACAACCCCATCGTGCTTTTCATGAAGGGCTCGGCCAGCTTCCCAATGTGTGGCTTCTCGGGCCGCGCAACCCAAATCCTCAAGGCCTCAGGCGTTGATCTGAAGACACTCACCACCGTCAACGTGCTCGATGACGCGGAAATTCGCCAAGGCATCAAAGATTACAGCCAATGGCCCACCATTCCTCAGCTGTATATCAACGGCGAGTTTGTTGGCGGCTCGGACATCATGATGGAAATGTACGAATCGGGCGAGCTGCAAAAGTTGCTGGCCGCTTAAACTTCTTCAATCACCAACTGACGCGGTTGTCACAGCAAGCTGCCAATATGGCGGCCCAGCTCAGAGCACGGTCTTGCTCGGCCATCGCGACGCCCTATTGGGTTTTGGTGCGCAAGGCCAGCCGATTTTGACAGCGATGGCCTGCTGGTGATGTAAACACCAGCCGACGGCACGCACTGCCTGGCCAGCGCCAGTGACCAGCAACACTCCAAGGCCTGCACGAATGTTGCTGTGGGGCCTTCCGCTGGCCAGACGCCCCCCCCACTTTAGCCACGCCAGATCAGGCCGTGCTGAACCAGTATTTTGAACATGCAGCAGATTGAACAGCCCAACCCTCAGGCCAGCCCGTTTGAATGGATTGGTGGCGAGCAACAAGTGCGCGCACTGGTCGACCGTTTTTACGACCTGATGGACTTGGAGCCCGCCTACCAAGCCTTGCGTGCGGTTCATGGTGATTCTTTGGATGAGGCGCGCAATAAACTGTTTTGGTTTTTGTGCGGTTGGCTTGGCGGCCCTGATTATTTCATCGAGCGTTTTGGCCATCCACGCCTGCGCATGCGCCACATGCCATTCGCCATAGGGATTCGTGAGCGCGATGAATGGGTCGCCTGCATGGACCAGGCGATGCAGGAGCTGGAGGTGCCTGAGGCTTTGCGCACAAGACTCAGCCACAGCTTCATGCAAACGGCCGACTGGATGCGTAACCGCTAAGAGCCTGTTCAAAATCTCCACGCAGACCACACAACAGCGAGAGTTGCAGCGCAAGCCTGCACCATCGCTGCTGCATCTGAGCAGCTGCTATTGCGTGAGCCGCAAAGCCGACCAGTCGTGCGGCCAAATGGTTTGAAAACAGCGTGGCAGCCGCTACACTTTAACAATCTATTCAAACATCACCGCATTGATTGCGTTCGATGTGCGCCTTCGACCGCCTTGGCCATTGTGCACGCACACTCCGCGTTCAGTCTTTACGACCTGCCGACCTAGAAAGCTCTGCCACATGTGGTTTGCCAATATCTCCATCCGCTCCAAGCTGTTGTGGGCCTTTTTCATACTGGTGGCTCTAGCCGGCGTTTTGGGCTTTGTGTCCTTGCGCCAGCTGATGCATGTGCACCTGACCAGTGAAGAGGTCAATCTGCGCTGGCTACCGGCGATTTCCGAGTCTGGCCAGCTCTCCACTGCACTGAACCGCGTGCGCCGCATTGAAAGCCGCCTCTCCACGGTGCGCAACATGGCAGAGCTGCAGCAATTCCAGTCCATCATCGACCAGCGTTTGGAGCAGCTCAAAGAGCATGAAGCGCGCTTTGAAAAAAGCGCCAGCGATGCCCAGTCCAGCGCACTGCTGCTTGACTACAACCGATCACTGTCGGCTTACAACACGGCCCGGGTCGAATTGTTAGGCTTGGCGCAACAAGCACTGGAGTATTTAGTAGAGCACCAAGTCCGCAACCAGGAATTGTTCCAAGGCATCAGGGACTACTACTCTGGCCCGTTGGAGCAAAGCTTCGCAGAAGTCGAGAACCAGATCAGCCGACTGCAAAAGTGGAGCAATGACAAGGCCGATGAGGCCAATCTGGTGGTTGCCAGCACCTACCGCGCAGCGATTGTGCAAATCTCCATCGTCTTGATCTTGACCATTGCAGCAGCACTGGTGTTGACGATTCTGATCACGCGTTTGATCACCGAGCCGGTGCGCCGTGCAGTCAACGCAATGCAAGCGGTCTCACAAGGCAACTTGACCGCCCCGATCAGCATCACCGGCAAAGACGAAATGGGCCAGATGCTGATGGCACTTGAATCAATGCGCCAAAAACTCCAGTCTGTGGTGTCTGGCGTGCGCAGCAATGCCGAAGGCGTGGCAGCGGCCAGCAGCCAGATCGCCCAAGGCAATAACGACCTGTCCATTCGCACCGAGCAACAAGCCAGTTCGCTCGAAGAGATTGCTGCGTCGATGGAGGAGCTAGGCTCGACCGTGCATCAAAATGCCGACCATGCGCACATGGCCAACCAAGTGGTGATCAATACGACCAAAACCGCCATCGATGGTGGCGAAGTCATGCAGCAAGCGGTGCAGACCATGCAGACCATCCTCGACGGTGGGCGCGAGATCGAAGAGATCATTGCAGTCATCGACAATATCGCCTTCCAAACCAATATTCTGGCGCTCAATGCCGCCGTTGAAGCCGCGCGCGCCGGTGAACAAGGCCGCGGCTTTGCCGTCGTCGCCAATGAAGTGCGTAGCCTGGCACAACGCAGCGCTGAATCCTCCAAAGAAGTCAAAGCCCTGGTCGCAGGCAATGCGGCACGCGTTAACCGAGGCGCCGATTTGATGGGGCAAGCAGGCAAGGCCATGGAAGAAATCGTCCAAAGCATTCGCCATGTCACCGACCTGGTCGGAGAGATCAGTGCCGCCAGCACCGAGCAAAGCGCCGGCGTCTCCCAGGTTGGTGAGGCGATTGTGCAAATGGACCAAGTCACCCAGCGCAATGCGGCCTTGGTCGAAGAAAGCGCTGCAGCAGCAGTCAGCCTCAGCCACCAGGCGCAGGAGCTGCTCAGCTCGGTTGAAGTCTTCAAACTGGCACACACAGAGACCGCCGCCATGCATCAGCGCAAGCCCATGGCCGAGCACCTTGCCGGAGGTTCCAAAGAGCCTGGCCGCAGTGGCTTGCAGCACACGTCCTACGCGCATACTGCCACAGCCCATCCGGCGCCCCCCGCCCCAAAGGCCGCCAATCACCAATCAAGCACCCCGCGCAACACCAAAGACGATGCGAATTGGGAAAGTTTTTAAAAACCTGTTCATCACCTCCACGCAGCCGCGCAAAGCCCCCAATGAGGCTGTGCGAGGCGTCTGATGCGGCTCGGACATGCTGTATGAGCACAACGGGCAACGCTGCAATGCGCTTTTGCGTGCCTTGCCTTGTGGACTTCAACGCGGCTGCGTCGAGATTTTGAACAGGCTTTAATAAGAACGTGTTGATTAATTAAAGAGTCTGACCGAGGTCAAAGCAGCACGCCAATAAAGAGAATGAAAGGCGTTATCATCTACGGTTTGCTTTGCGCACCTACGCTACGCCATGCCCACCAGCCCATTTCGCCTAATCCCTCTTCTTTTTACCACTTTAGTTGGCACCATGGCCATGATGGCTTATGTGGCCATCATCGGTCCTGTCGTGCGCCAGCTGGGTGTCTCTGAGGTCATCGCCGGCGTCTCAATGGCCGTTGGCGGCATTTTCTGGATGCTTATGGCCCGGCCCTGGGGCCGCATGAGCGACCGCAAAGGCCGCAAACGCGTCTTGCTGATCGGTCTAGGCGTATTTGCCATGGGTTATGTGGCTTTGGCAGTTTTTGTCGACATGGCATTGCATACCGCTCTCAACCATGTACTGCTGGCTGGGGTTCTAATTGCAGCGCGTGCCGTGATTGGTGCGTTTTATGCGGCTGTACCGCCTACTGCGGCCGCAGCGATTGCCGACCACACGACACCGCAGACGCGCCAGCAAGTCATGGCCAAACTTGGTTCCGCCAATGCATTAGGGATTGTGGCTGGCCCTGCAATCGTCAGCTACGTCAGTGCCTACGGCCTTGAATGGGGCTTTTATGCAACTGCGGCACTGCCGATCATGGGTTTTTTAGCCATTGCACTGTACTGGCCACACGGCACCGCGCCACGCGCAGTCCCAACACCAGCGCCAGGCACCTCAAGCAACCCTGCTCCTGCGACTGGCAAGCTCGCCTTGTTGGATGTGCGCTTGCGACTGGCGATGGCGACCGCCTTTGTGGCGATGATGAGCGTCTCCATTGCCCAAGTCTCGGTCGGCTTTTTTGCGATGGACCGCCTGGGCTTGGCCGCCGACCAAAGCGTGCGCGCAGCCGGCAATGCCTTGGCTTGCGTGGGCATTGCCGTAGTAGTGTCACAGCAATTTGTGATTCGTCTCAAAGGCATTGCCTTGCACCACTGGATGATCGTCGGTGCGTTGATTTCGATGCTGGGTTTTGGCAGCGTGATGTTTGTCCACCAAACCTGGTCCTTGCTGCTGGCCTATGGAGTCAGTGCGTTCGGCATGGGATTTATTTTTCCATCATTCCAGGCAATGGCCGCCAACGCAGTACATGCAACAGAACAAGGTGCGGCTGCTGGCAACGTCTCGGCCGCGCAAGGTTTGGGCATGGTACTGGGCCCCTTGATTGGCACCGCGCTCTACACCTTGTCGCCCATTGCGCCTTATGCATGGATCGCACTGTCTTTAATCGCACTGACGTTGGTCCTGCTGTACCGTGCTAAGCTGGGCCGCATAGCCAAATAAAGTCGCCTCAGTGCATGCCAGCCGCAGGCTGAGTCCGCTTATAGCGCAGCGCTGCATGGTGCACTGCGCAGCGGCTCATTGCATGCGCCCCCCCTGCCATCACCATTGATTGAACTCTATGCCACAGTCCTCAACCTCCACTAGCCGACACCAATACCCTCTCAAACAAGAGTGGCCTGCTGAGCTGGTTCAAAAATACCGCGAAGCCGGTTACTGGCGCGGCGAAACCATGACTGGCTTTTTGCGCCACAATGCCAGCGAGTTTGCCGAACGCATTGCGATTGCCGGCTTCAGTGGCGACCAATGGCAGCGCTGGACATATGCGCAATTGTGGAACAAGGTGGAGACCGCAGCCGCCGGCTTCCTGGCTCTTGGCTTGCAACCTGGCGACCGTGTGGTCGTGCAAATTGGCAATATGCCAGAGTTTTACAGCACCGTGTTTGGCCTCTTTCGCGCGGGTCTGATTCCGGTGTATGCACTGCCTGCGCACCGCCACACTGAAATCGTGCATTTCGCACGCAAAGCCGAGGCTTCGGCCTACGTGACGATGCAGCAGTATGAGCAGTTTGACTACCGCGCATTGGCACGCGAAGTCCAGGCCCAGTGCCCTGCACTGGAGCATGTGGTCATCATCGGCGAAGCCCAAGAGTTCCATGCATTCCATGGCTTTAAAGCCCAGCCTGGGTTGCTGCCCACACAAGACGCCGACCCGCAAGCCGTGGCCTTCTTGCAAATTTCGGGTGGCAGCACTGGCCTGTCGAAATTGATTCCGCGCACGCACGACGACTACATCTACAGCTTTAGAGCCAGCAACGAGATTTGCAACATCACCGAACGCAGCGTCTATATGGTGGCCTTGCCCGCCGCACACAACTTCCCAATGAGCTCACCGGGCGCATTTGGCGCCTTGTATGCGGGCGCGGCCGTAGTCCTCAGCCCCAACCCTTCGCCAGAAGCCGCTTTTCCACTGATCGCACAGGAGCAGGTCACGGCCGTGGGCCTGGTTCCTCCATTGGCACTGCTGTGGGCACAAGCAGCGCAAAGCAGCGCATATGCGTTGACCAGCTTGCAGGTTGTACAAGTCGGTGGCGCCAAGCTAACGCCAGAGGCGGCTCGCCGCGTCATCGGCGGTTTGCAATGCCAATTGCAACAAGTCTTTGGCATGGCAGAAGGCCTGGTGAACTACACCCGCCTCAACGACTCGGAAGAGACGATCATTGGCACGCAAGGGCGCCCCATCAGCCCAGGCGATGAGATCCTGGTCGTTGATGACCACGGCCACCCACTGGATTCTGGCAAGACAGGCTATTTGCTCACACGCGGCCCGTACACATTGCGCGCCTACCACAACGACGATGCGGCCAACGCCCGCAGCTTCACCGAAGACGGCTTCTACCGCACTGGCGACGTGGTGCTGCGCACGGCCGAAGGCTATCTGATCGTGCAAGGCCGTGCCACCGACCATATCAACCGTGCAGGCGAGAAAATCTCGGCGGAAGAAATTGAAGACCATTTGCTCGCCCACCCGCAAGTGTTTGATGCCACTGTCGTTTCCGTTCCTGACGAATTTTTAGGTGAGCGCAGCTGTGCCTTCATCATTGCCAAAGCAGGCGAACAACCGCGTGCAATTGAACTCAAACAATGGTTTAAGACGCGTGGCGTAGCAGCCTTCAAAATTCCAGACCAGATCGTTTTTGTTGACTCATTTGGCACCACGGCAGTGGGCAAGACCAGCCGCAAGGAGCTGCGTGCAACACTGCGCCAAAACCTGCTTGACGCAGAAAAAAATGCCAAAGATTCGCATCGCCAATAAGCGCAATGCTGCTTGCAAAAAGCGCGACTCGTAAAGCGGATGCGACCAGCCGCATGCTGCACCTGGTCGTGGCCGTCGCCCATCATCACAGTGCCAATGGTTCAATCTGCGCAGTGTCAACGGGAAAGTGTGCAGATAACCATCTGGTATATGCGGTTTAATGCAACACTTTTGAGTAGAAAGCGCAGCGTGCCACGATGCGCAATCTGCCCACCGCCTCAGCGTCTAATTGGCGGCACCAGCAGGCCAGCAGCGGCTTTGCCGGCAGTGTTTTCTCTCTTGCCAATTTCGCATCAGAGTTCTAGAATTTGTAACAGTTATAAAAATCAAAGGCTTATAAAGATTTTTTTTGATTTTTTGGTCACAATACCCTTGTTACAAATTCACTTCCGACTATGAATACTGAAGAAAACGTTCTGATTGAAGATGGGCAAGAGCCCTCCAGTGCGGGCCGCGCAGACAAAATCCTGATTGTGGATGACGATGCTCGCATTCGTGATCTGCTGCGCCGCTACCTGTCTCAAGAAGGCTTTGAGGTCATGGTCGCTGAAGACGGCAAGGCGCTCAACCGCATCATGCTGCGTGATACGTTTGATCTGATTGTGCTGGACCTGATGCTACCTGGCGAAGATGGCTTGTCGATTTGCCGCCGCCTGCGTGGCAATAACGACCGCATCCCGATCATCATGCTCACAGCGAAAAGCGAAGAAGTCGATCGCATCGTGGGCCTGGAAGTCGGTGCTGATGACTATTTGGGCAAACCTTTTAACCCGCGCGAATTGCTGGCGCGAATCCACGCCGTGCTGCGCCGCAGACCTGCACTGGAAGCCCCCGGCGCCCCAGCTGGTGACAGCGCGATCGCACACTTTGGCTCCTTCACGTTCGACATGGGCGCGCGCTCATTGCATAAAAACGGCGAAGAGCTGCCTTTGACCACAGGTGAATTCGCGATGCTCAAAGCGCTGGTACGCCACCCACGCCAGCCACTCTCGCGTGAAAAGCTGGCTCTTTTGGCACGTGGCCGTGAGTTTGAGCCTTTTGATCGGAGCCTGGATGTGCAAGTTTCGCGGCTGCGCAAGCTGGTTGAAGAAGACGCGACTTCGCCACGCTATATTCAGACCGTCTGGGGTGTGGGCTATGTGTTCGTACCCGATGGCAACAATTAAGCGCTTCTACCGCTCTTGAAAACCAACTTCAAAAGGCTTTACAGCAACGCGCTGTAAAGCCCTTTTTTGCGCCTTCGTGCTGGATCGCCAGTGCTACTGGCGCGCCTCTACATGCCCATTTACAGCTGCGAAGGTCGAAACGTATTGCGCTTGATTTTTGGCCGTTGCAAACGCTGCTCTTCTTCCCATTGCTGATTGCTTGGGGCCTGGTCCAAGCGAATGTGCGCGACCAAGCCACCCGAAGGCGTATTGGTCAGCGCAAAACGCCCGCCCATGCGCTGGATCGTCTTGTCTACAATCGACAGGCCAAGGCCCGCGCCTGCACCTGCATCGGCTGTGCGCGCCGTATCACCACGGAAAAATGGTTTGAGCAAATTACCCAAGTCAGACTCGGCCACACCGGGGCCATGGTCCCTGATCTTAAGGAACACGTATTTCTCATTGGCAAATGTGGTGGCCAGAATGTCTACCTCTGTGGTGCTGGTTCCTGGGGTTTTACCATAGCGGCGTGCATTCTCTAGTAGATTGGTGATCACACGGGCCAACTCGACCTCGTCGGCAAACACATACAAGTCTTCTGGCACGTTGGCACGTACCTTCATTTCGCCAAACTCTTGGATCGAGAACACGCAGTTGGAGACCACCGCCTGCAAATTCACACTGGCGCGCACGCCTGAGATTGGGCGCGCATAATCCATGAACTTGTCAATAATGGCATCAAGCTGCACGATATCTGCGACCATGTGGTCACGGGCTACTTCGTCGTTGACGCTCATCTCGGTCTCAAGTCGCAACCTGGCCAATGGCGTTCGCAAGTCGTGCGAAATACCGGCCATCATCACGGCCCGATCCTGTTCAACCTTGGCCAATTGCTCGGCCATGCGGTTAAAACCAATATTAAGCTGGCGAATTTCACTGGTGGCCACCTCCTCATTGAGCTGGCTATTGCCAAAATCACCCTCGCGCAAACGGAAGGTCGCATTAGAGAGTTCCTGAATGGGTTTATTGAGCAAGCGTGTAATCACCGCTGCACCTAACAAAGACACGGCAATCGCAATGATCAACCACAGCAAAACGGTGCGCCCACCAACCGGCGTCAGCCGCGAGCCGTCCATCAGCAACCAGGTGTAGTCATCGCCCAAAAGAAAACTCACCCATAGGCCTTGAATGCCATTGACACTAGTGGCCACCAGGGTTTCAGGGCCGATCCGTTTGCGTAGTTCTTCAGTAATTTTTTGGCCCAAAGCGGTATCGGGCATCAACTCATAGGTATCAGTAGGCTCATGGGGCTGGATGCGCATGCCCTCCTGCTCAGACAGGGTTTTGAGCAATGAAATGCGCGCAATCGAATCCGAATGCGTCAGCCCCACCCGGCTCAGGTTGACCATGCTGGCAATTTGCTGGGCCGTATGCAGTGTGCGCGGCTCAAAATCCAAAGCACGGAAAGACTGTAACCAGGCCAAAATAGTGGCAATCAGCAGCAGCGCCAACAAAATAAACGTGCGCCAAAAGAGCGTCACACGAATGCGCTTTTGGCGTGAGCCAATGTGTTCTATATAAATCAACGACGGATCGTTGGGCGTTTCATAAGCATCCATAAATTGTCCTCAACCATCACCGTTTGCGTTAATCCGTCATTGCACCCTATGCAATTCAAGGCAATCACGCCTTAGAGCCTGTTCAAAGTCTCGGTGCAGTCGCGCAAGGCACAAAAAAGAGGCAGTGTAAAGCGCCTTTTGCAGCTCAGACATGAGTATGGGCACTACTGGCACGCCGCAATGCGCTTTGGTGTGCCTTGCCCTTAGGACTGGCGACTAAAAGGCCACTGTTTTGTTAAAAATCATCATCAGCCAAGTAGCCTGACTGGTTATTTACCGCGCATTGCAGCCTTTTGTACTTCAACGCGACTGCGTGGTGATCATGTGCAGACTCTAAGCTGCCGACCGGAGCCTTCTGGCCTTAAACCAGCAAAACCATGGGTTTAGAGATTGATTCTGGCAGACCATCGCATCGATTGATGGGAAAATACAAGAAAAGTGATCAAACAATCAAACAATGTGATACAAATAATACCAATTGAAATCTAGCAACAATTTGGGCATAGGTTCATTCAGAGAGTCGGTTGCGTTGTGCTGTGTGCATTCAGCAGTGGCTGCATGGATTTGGCGTTTCTGAACCACGCAATGTCTGTTGTATGGCAATACGCGCACAGCGCTAATTATTTGATATAGCTACCACTAGCATAGGAACGCTTCGCCAGAGATCAAAAGGTAAATAATGGATGCTCAGCGACACCACTTGAAGTCTCGCGTGCCAATAAGGCCCTCTGAGGCCGCCCCCACCAATCAAGAAGCACCATGGCGCGCCAAATGGGTGCCGTTGCTCGGCACGCTGCGTGCAAGCTGGCCTTTGATCACGATCATCGTGATTCAGGCACTGATTGCACTGTATTCCATTTATATTTTGTCAGCCGTGCGCACCTATGTTGGTGGTGAGAGCCTGTGGAGCAAAGGCCAGAAAGAGGCGATCTACCAACTCAGCCGTTATGCCCTGACAGGCGATAACAGTGCCTATGCGGCCTATGCCAAAGCCTTGAGCATTCCGCTGGGTAACAGGGATGCCAGGGTGGCCCTCATGCACGGCGATCCCGATCACGTCGCGGCCAGCATCGGTTTGGCCAAAGGCGGCAACCATTCCGATGACATTGGCAGCGCCATCAACTTGATGCTGTTTTTTGGTACATCAGCCCTGATGCGGGACACTGTCAAGTACTGGGAAATAGGTGACCAATATATTGCCCAAATCAAAGACTTGGGCGATGAAATCCACAGCCACTGGCAAAGCGGGATTGTCGATTCCGCGATCCAGGACCAATGGCTTACAAGCATCAACCAACTCAACACTGAGATCGCCCCTTTTGCGGCCAGCTTTACCACCTCCCTAGGCCACAGCTCACGCCTGGTCGTGCAGATTTTGATGTGGACAACCGCTTGCACCGCCGTGCTGATGGGGGTTTTGATCGTATGGCGCAATTACGTTTTGATCATGCAGCGCGAACGTGTACAGCGCGCGCTCAACAATGAACGCAAACAAGCAAAAGTCACACTGGCTGCGATTGGTGATGGCGTAGTCACCACCGATGCGGCAGAGCGGGTCTTGTACATGAACCATGCCGCCGAGCGCATTTTGGCGCTGCCTGAGGCGCAAGCGCAAGGCAGGCCCCTGCACGAGGTCTTGCGCTTTGAGAGCCGCCCAAACGGGGCTTGCACCGCGTACGAATCTGAGGCGGATACCGCGCATCAAGACCCAAGCCGCCAGATACGCCAAATCCAGCGCCATGATGGCCAAGTCATCTCGGTGCGCACTGTGACTACCAACCGCTCAGGTTTTGAGGGCGATGTTGACGGCAAAGTCGTGGTCTTGCATGACGCCACGCAAGAGCAAAGCTTTCTGGAGCAAGTGAGCTGGCACGCCAACCACGACTCCTTGACCTATCTGATGAACAGGCGCGCATTCGAGCGGCGCTTGCAACAAGTACTCAGCCAGCCCCGTCAAGTTGGCGCAGAAGGGGTTTTGCTCTACATCGATATTGACCAATTCAAGCTGGTCAATGACACCTGCGGCCACCAAGCAGGCGACTTTATTTTGCGCGAAATCTGCGCTATCTTACAAAGCAAAGTCAGCCGCGATCAAGCATTGGCGCGCTTGGGCGGGGACGAGTTTGGCATTTTGCTGCTCAACCACTCATTGCAAGCGGGCATGGCAATTGCCGAGCAATTGCGCTATGCAGTGCGCGAGACACGCTTTCGTTGGCAAGAGCGTGAGCTCAGCACCGGTCTGAGCATTGGCATGGTGCTGCTGAGCAACGAGTTTGACACTATGGAAGAGGTGATGCGCCTGGCCGACATGGCCTGCTACCAGGCCAAGGACGATGGCCGCAACCGTGTGTGCCTGTACGAGCCCCATAACGACGAGTTCTCTCGCTTGCACAATGAAATGGACTGGATTCGCAGGCTGCGCAATGCACTCGATACCCACCGGTTTGAGCTGCATGCACAGCCGCTGCTCGATTTGCAGAACGGGCCAAACACCTCAGCAGGCGTGCATATCGAGCTGCTGTTGCGGCTGCGCGATGAGCGCGGCAATCTGGTGCCGCCTGGCACCTTTATCCCTGCCGCAGAACTGTATGGTCTGATGCCTGAAATTGACCGTTGGGTGATTCGGCATGCGTTCAAGCACCTGCGCAATACCCCACGCATACAAGGCCAGCTGATAGGCCTATGCGCGATTAACCTCTCCGCAACCAGCATTGGTGATCCCGAGCTACTCGAATACATCCACGAACAATTCTCGGTCAGCCGCATCGATCCAGCACTTATTTGCTTTGAAGTCACAGAAACCAGTGCCATTACCAAACTGGCGCAAGCCCAAAGCCTGATCACCTCGCTGCGACAAATTGGCTGCCGCTTTGCGCTGGATGACTTTGGCGCGGGCATGTCTTCGTTTCGCTACCTCAAACACTTGCCAGTGGACATACTGAAGATCGATGGCAGCTTGATTGTGTCCATGCTTGAAGATCCCGCCAGCCTCGCCATGGTCGAAATGATCCACCATCTTGCCCATATGATGGAGATACAAACGGTAGCCGAATTTGCCGAAAACAGCGCCATCATTGATCAGCTGCGCACAATTGGGGTGAATTACGCGCAGGGCTATGGCGTCTCCCAGCCGTTGCCCTTCATGACCACCAAACCAGCACCAATCGGCTAAGGCACCGCCCCAAAGGCGATGCAGACGAGCCTAAAGCGTCGACAGGTGCGCTGCACCCGCGGCCCACAGCTGCGCGACGACGCACTCGCTGTTGCAGGTCAATTGGGGCAAGCTGGCGCATGCACGCAAACACAGTCATGGGAGCCTGGCTGTTTGAACAGGTTTAGAATATCAAAAAAACATCAACCTCGTACCATGATTGCTTCTCCACTGTCTCTGTATTCGACAACCAATCCTTTGCTGACTTTGATTATTTGGTTCGACAACAAGACGCGTTTATTCAAGGCCCAAAGCCCCGATTTGGCTGGCTGGGAATCACAGGCAGCCACTCCACACGCGCTGCATCAACAGCTGATTCAAGCCCTCGATTTACAACGCGCGCGTTTGCAGATAGCGTTTCGTTGAACGCATTCCCCCAAACCAATCACTGCGCCTGACCAGGCTATGCCATCGGGCCTGGCGCTAGGCGCATAACGCTGTCATCTGATGCGTATGGCCTCAGCCTGTTTTTGAGCGGGCATTACTGCAGCGGCTCTTTGGCTTGTGCTGCCATGGGCAACACAGGCACTCCCTCCTCCAGCAGCTCAACCACTTCGTCCATACTGGCCTGGCCGTGAATGAGGCGCTCAGGGGCCTGGCCTTCGTGGATTTTTCTCGCCTCATCGGCAAAATCGCTGCCCACATCTTCTGCTGTGGCCAATACCGCTCTGGAGTACGCCAGCCACTGTGCATGCAGGGCTGCCAGGGCTTGCTGCTGCTCAGGGCTTGGTGCAACCTGCGCACTACTGGCGACAGCTTGCGCTGGCTCAACAGCAGCGTGCTGCGGCGTATGCTCTGTAACAGCCCGGGGTCTGACCTCCGTTTGGCGGTTGCTTTTCATTGCGACATATGGCGCACTGAGGCTTTTCTCGACATGCAAGCTATCGCATACCGGGCAAGTCAGCATGCGCTTGGCGCGCTGCGTCTGGTAGTCATCTTCCGAGCTGAACCAGCCTTCAAACTGGTGGCCCCGCTCACACCGAAGATCCAAAACCTTCATGTCAACAGTCTTTATAAACAAAAGAAAATACAGATCAGCATGCCTGACTGGCCATGCCTCACACCAAAACGCCCCTTAGAGCCTGTTCATCATTAAAAAGTCAGTAAGCCATGGTATAGCAGTGTTGGATATTTGTCTGCAAATGCACACATTGGCCCCCTACCCTCGCCCCAAACACGGCATGCACAGCCAGAAAAAAGGCTGTTAAGCAGGACCTGGAAGCCATAAAAAAAGCCCCGTAAATACGGAGCTTTTTGCAGTCAGTTATGGCTGGCTGCCATTAGCCTCTGAGTGCATTCAGAATGGCTTCTGTACACAAGGCCATCAAGCCACCTGGAACCAGGCCCAACACCAGCATCAATGCGGCATTGATAGACAAAACGCCTTTGACATCCCAGCGTGCACGAATCGGGCCTGCTTGTGGGTCAGCAGCATCGAAGTACATGACTTTCACAACGCGCAGGTAATAGAAAGCGCCAATCAAGGACATGATCACAGCAAACACGGCAATCGCAATGTGGGTCACTGTACCTGTCGAGATCAAAGCTTGCAATACAGCGAACTTGGCGTAAAAACCGACCAATGGTGGGATACCAGCCATTGAGAACATGCACATCGCCATGATGCCGGCATACAAAGGGCTGCGCTGGTTCAAACCCGCCAGATCGGAGATCTGATCGGCCTCAAAACCATCACGGGCCAGCAGCAGCAAGATGCCGAAAGTCGCCAGTGTCGTCAGCACATAGGTGATGACATAGAACATCGCAGAGCCGTAAGCGGCTTGCGCAGCGTCTGCAGTGAACTCACCGCTTTGCACACCTGACATCAAGCCCAGCAGGATGAAACCTACTTGAGAGATGGTCGAGTACGCCAGCATGCGCTTGATATTGCTTTGTGCAATGGCAGCGACGTTACCGATGAACAGCGATGCAACAGCCAAGATGCCAAACATTTGCTGCCAGTCAGCGGCCAGCGGCAGCAAACCATCGACCAACAAACGGATGATGATGCCAAAAGCGGCCAGCTTAGGCGCCGAGGCAATCAACAAGGTCACCGCAGTTGGCGCGCCGTTGTAGACGTCAGGAACCCACATATGGAATGGCACCGCACCCAGTTTGAACGCCAAACCGGCAACCAGAAAGACCAGACCAAACACCAACACTTGCTGGTGCTCGAACAGCCCCAAGTTGATCACACGGAAAATCTCACCAATGTCCAAGGAGCCTGTTGCGCCATAAATCATCGACATGCCATAGAGCAGGAAACCACTGGCCATCGCGCCCAGCACGAAGTACTTCATTGCCGCTTCAGTCGCTTGGCTGTCATCGCGACGCAAGGCTACCAATGCATAGCTTGACAGTGTCAGCAATTCAAGACCCAAGTAGAGCAACAGCATATTGTTGCCAGAGATCATGAAGCAAATACCCAGCAAAGAGAACAGCGACAGAGAGTACAACTCACCGCCACGCATCATGTCGCGATCAGCCGCATATGGGCGTGCGTAAATGAGCACCACCATCACACTGACGGCAGCGAAACCTTTGAGCCAGCTGGCCAAGGAATCGGCTACAAACATGTTGCCAAAACCATAAATCGTATTGGCATTCACCGCATAGGTGAAGAACATGCCCGCCACCACCGCCAGCGTCAGCATCGTGAGCCAATGAGTGGTGTCGCGCATACGGCGCTTCTCGCCCAGATCGACCAGCGTAATCACGCAGGACATGATCAGGAGTACAAGTTCGGGATAAACGGCTACCCAGCTATATCTGTCAATCATCGTTTCTCTCTCTGGGCTATTACTGCAGTTTGCTTTGCGCGATGTGCGCCAGCAGGTTAACGACCGAGGTGTCCATAATGTCCGTGAATGGTTTTGGATGCACACCCATGTAAATCACGCAGACCGCCAAAATCACCATCACCAGCATTTCGCGGCAGTTGATGTCTTGCAACTCTCTGACATGGTCGTTGGTGATATCACCCAAGTAGACCTTTTTGTACATCAAGAGCGAATACGAAGCGCCAAGAATCAGAGCCGTCGCAGCCAAGAAGCCGACTGTGAAGCTGTGCTGCACCGCGCCCAGGATCACCATCCACTCACCAATAAAGCCTGCAGTGGCTGGCAAGCCCGCGTTGGCCATTGCAAACAGCAGTGCAAAAGCGGCGAACTTGGGCATCGTATTGACCACACCACCGTAATCAGAGATTTCACGGGTATGCATGCGGTCATACAAGACACCGATGGCCAAGAACATCGCAGCTGAAACAAAGCCGTGGGCAATCATTTGTGCAATCGCACCGGTCATGCCCAACTGGTTGAACAGGAAAAAGCCCAAGCTGACAAAGCCCATGTGTGCAACAGATGAGTAAGCCACCAGCTTTTTCATGTCCTGCTGAACAATTGCCACCAGGCCTACGTAGATCACAGCGACCAGTGACAGGCCGATCATCAGCCATGCATATTCTTGGGCAGCATCAGGAGAAATCGGCAGCGAGAAGCGCAGGAAGCCGTAAGCGCCGAGCTTCAACATGATCGCAGCCAACACAGCAGAGCCACCAGTTGGCGCCTCTACGTGCACGTCAGGCAACCAGGTATGCACTGGCCACATTGGAATCTTCACGGCAAATGCGGCAAAGAAAGCAAAGAAAATCCAAGTCTGCTCTGTCAGCGACAAAGGCAGCGCATGCCAGCTCAGGATGTCAAAGCTGCCGCCAGAGACGTTGTACAAGTAGATCAAGGCCACCAAGGTCAACAACGAACCCAGCAAGGTATACAAGAAGAACTTGAACGCAGCATAAATCTTACGTGGACCACCCCAGACACCGATGATCAAATACATCGGAATCAGCGTGGCTTCAAAGAACACGTAAAACAACATGCCATCGAGCGCTGTGAAGACACCAACCATCAAGCCAGACAAAATCAAGAATGCAGCCATGTACTGGTTGACACGCTCGGTGATGCTCTGCCAGGAAGCAATCACCACGATGACCGTGATGAACGCTGTCAAAGGCACAAACCAGAACGACAAACCATCAACACCCAGGTAGTAGTGGACATTGAAGCTGGAGATCCACAGTGCTTTTTCAACAAACTGCATTTGCGCAGTTTGCGTGTCAAAGCCTGTGTAGAGCGGCACCGTCACTAGCAGGCCCACAATCGAGCCAACCAACGCCAGCCAGCGCACCATATTGGCATGCCCAGGTTTATTGAGGGGCAGCAGCAAGACACCCACCACAATGGGCACCCAAATCGCGAGACTTAACCAAGCCATTTTTATTGTTCTCCTAGTAGTTCCGCCACACGAAATACGTCATGAGCGCGAACACACCCAGAATCATGACCAACGCATAGTAATAAATGAAACCGGATTGGAACTTACGCACGATGCCAGAGAGCCAACCCACCATTCTCCAAGAACCATTGACCACGGTACCGTCGATGATTTTTTGATCACCGACTTTCCAGAACACCTTACCGAGCTTCATGAATCCACCTGCGAATACATTGATCCACAGTTTGTCCATGTAGTACTTCTCTTCCAGCAACTTGTTGATCGGGCTGAGCGTGCGCTGAACAGCAGCTGGCAAAGCCGGATTGATCAAGTAGCAGTACCAAGCGGCAAGCACACCTGCCAAGGCCAACCAGAACGGTGCAGTCCAAATCGCATGCATGGTCATGCCCATGACAGAGGTGAATTCTTCACGCAGCACGGCCATTGCTGGGTGGCCATTCACATCGGCAAAGGTCACACCGTCAAAGAACTCACCGAACAGGAAACCAATGACCAAGTAACCGGCAGCAATTGAAGGAATCGCCAACAACATCAGTGGCACGGTAACAACCCATGGTGACTCATGCGGTTTGCTGTCATGGCCATGATCATCATGGTGGTGCTCATGCGCATGCGGATCTTGGTCATAGCGCTCTGGACCCCAGAACACCAGGAAGTACATGCGGAACGAATAGAACGCAGTGATAAATACACCAGACAAAACGGCCCAGTAAGCAATGTCAGCAGCCCACAGATTGCTCGAATGCACTGCAGCGATGATCGCATCTTTTGAATAGAAGCCTGCGAACAAAGGAGTACCGATCAAGGCCAGCGAACCAATCAACGAAGTCCAGTGGGTGATTGGCATGTATTTGCGCAAGCCGCCCATATAACGCATGTCTTGGTTGTGGTGCACCCCCATGATGACCGAGCCAGCACCCAAGAACAGCAATGCTTTGAAGAACGCGTGGGTCATCAAGTGGAATACGGCGACGTTGTAAGCCGAAGCTCCCAAAGCCACTGTCATGTAACCGAGCTGCGAGAGTGTCGAGTAGGCCACCACACGCTTGATGTCGTTTTGAATCAAGCCCAAAAGACCCATGAAGAAAGCAGTGATCGCGCCGATGATCATGATGAAGTTCAGCGCAGTATCCGACAACTCATACAGTGGGGAGAAACGCGCCACCATGAAAATGCCTGCAGTCACCATCGTCGCGGCGTGAATCAGCGCCGAGATAGGTGTTGGGCCTTCCATAGAATCAGGCAGCCAGACATGCAAAGGAAACTGGGCCGATTTACCCATCGCACCGATGAACAAACAGATCAGCGCAGCAGTCAACAAGCTCCAATCCGTACCAGGCACGACCTGACCGATCAGCTGGTCTTTTTGTGCAAACAGCTCGCTATAGCTGAATGTATTGGTGCTGGCCACCAGCAGGCCAATACCCAAGATGAAGCCGAAGTCACCAACACGGTTGACCAGGAAGGCCTTCAAGTTGGCAAACACTGCGGTGGATTTGGTGTACCAGAAACCAATCAGCAAATACGACACCAGGCCCACAGCTTCCCAACCGAAGAACAGTTGCAGCATGTTGTTGCTCATCACCAGCATCAACATCGAGAAGGTGAACAGCGAGATGTATGAGAAGAAGCGGTTATAGCCCTCGTCTTCGTGCATGTAGCCAATGGTGTAGATGTGCACCATCAAGGACACAAACGTCACCACCACCATCATCATGGCTGAGAGCGAGTCGATCTGGAAGCCCACTTCCATCACCAAATTGCCCAGAACAGCCCACTGGTAGAGCGTTTCATTGAAAACTGGCGCGCCGTTGAGCACTTTCCACAAAGTCATCAAAGAGATCATCAGCGCAATGAATACGCCGGCAATCGTGATGCTGTGGCTGGCTTTACGGCCAAGTTTATTGCCCCCCATCTTGGTGCCGAAGATACCAACGATGGCTGAGCCGATCAGTGGTGCCATAGGCACCCAAATCAGCGTGGAAGCGGAGAGTGTAGGAGTCATTGTTGTTATCCCTCTGCCTTAGCCCTTGAGTGTCGTCAAATCATCAGCGCTGATGCTGGTGCGAGCGCGGAAGAGCTGCACCAAAATAGCCAAACCGATCGCCGCTTCAGCAGCAGCCACGGTCATGATGAAGAACACAAAGACCTGGCCATGCAGATCGCCCAAAAAGTACGAAAAGGCCACAAAATTCATGTTCACAGCCAAGAGCATCAACTCAATGGCCATCAACAGAACAATCAGGTTTTTGCGGTTGAGAAAAATCCCAACCACGGAAATTGCAAAAAGAATGGCCCCCAGTGACAGGAAGTGGCCCAACGACAAACTCATGGCTTCACCTCACCTTGTACTGCATCGCTTTGGGTTTGAGTAGATTCGACTGGCTCGGCTTTTTTGACCGCAGCCATTTTCACAATGCGTACGCGGTCTTTGGCCTTGACTGCAATTTGCAATGCCGGATCAGTCATTTTGTTGTCTTCGCGCTTGCGCAGTGTCAGTGCAATCGCCGCAATCATACCGACCAGCAAAATCACACCCGCCACTTGGACTGGCAGAACATACTCGGTGTACATCAAGATGCCCAGCTCTTTGGTGTTGTTGTAGTCAGGGTTGATCGCAATCAATTCGCCAGCTGCATCGGTGCTTGGGAAACCAATCCACAACACCGCAATCATTTGGCCAACGATGACAGCAAAAATCAGCAAAGCCAATGGCAAGTGCTTTTTCAATGAGCCCTGCAAACGCTCAATACGGATATCCAGCATCATCACAACGAACAGGAACAGCACCATCACCGCTCCCAAATACACCATCACCAGCAAGATCGCCAGAAACTCTGCGCGCATCAGCAACCAAATGCCAGCCGCTTGAGAAAAGGCAAAAATCAGGTAGAGCACGGCATGCACAGGATTGCGTGCCGTGATGACGCGCACTGCTGAAAATAGCAGTACGGCAGCGAACAAATAGAAAAATATGGTTCTGACGTCCATCTCTGTGTTCTCTTCGGCCCTTGAACAAGGCGATTCATTTAGAAGATGTGGCACACAACAAGGCACCAACCCCCTTGACGTTTGTGACCTCAATACGGAATGCAAGCGCGACGCCTACACACTGAAACTGTGTTTGCATGCAGCGCCGCATTTTCATCAACGGTAAGGCGCATCCGCTGCCTTGGCTGCGGCGATGTCCTTTTCATAGCGATCGCCAACAGCGAGCAGCATTTCTTTGGTGAAATACAGGTCACCGCGTTTTTCGCCGTGGTATTCGAGAATTTGCGTCTCCACAATCGAATCAACCGGGCAGCTTTCTTCGCAGAAGCCGCAGAAAATGCATTTGGTCAAATCGATGTCGTAGCGTGTCGTGCGGCGTGAACCATCGTCACGCACATCGGACTCAATGGTGATCGCCATTGCTGGGCAGACTGCTTCACACAGTTTGCAAGCAATGCAGCGCTCTTCGCCATTTTCATAACGGCGCAACGCATGCAGACCACGAAAACGAGGTGACAGCGGTGTTTTTTCCTCAGGAAACTGCACCGTAACGTGGCGACTCATTGCGTAGCGCCCAGTCAAAGCCATGCCCTTGAACAACTCCCAGAGCATAAAGCTCTTAAAGAAGTCTTTCAACGAGAAGGCACTTTGTGGGGCAACTTGCGCCACTTTTTCTTCAGTAGTAACAGCCATCGTATCGCTCCATCAGTGCCAGATGTTCAGTGGCGAGAACAACCAAGCGCCAACCACTACTACCCAAATCAGGGTCACAGGGATGAAAATTTTCCAGCCCAAGCGCATCACCTGGTCATAACGGAAACGTGGGAATGTACCGCGAATCCAGATAAACCAGCTGACGATCACGGAAGCTTTCAGACCCAGCCAGATCCAGCCTGGAATAAAGTCCAGGAATGCCACTGGAGAGCTCCAGCCACCCAAGAACAAGACCGCACCCAGGAACGAAACGAGCCAGATGCTGGCGTACTCGGCCAGGAAGAAGATCGCAAAGCCCATGCCGGAGTATTCCACCATGTGACCAGCCACGATCTCGCCTTCGCTCTCAACCATATCGAATGGTGGGCGATTGGTTTCAGCCACGACCGAGATCATGTAGACACCAAATAAAGGCAGCAGCGGCAACCAGTTCCAGGACAGGAAGTTCAGCCCCTTATCAGCAAACCAGCCAACTTCCTGAACACGCACGATCTCAGAGAGGTTCATGCTGCCAGTGACCATCACAACAGCCAAGAAGCAAAAGCCCAAAGCAATCTCGTAGCTGATCATTTGCGCAGAAGCGCGGATCGCCCCCAGGAATGGGTATTTGGAGTTGGACGCCCAACCGGCAATGATCACACCGTACACCTCGATTGAGGTAATCGCCATGACCAGCAGCACACCTGCATGGACGTTGGCCAGTGCCAAATCAGGACCAAAAGGAATCACCACCCACGCAGCCAAGGCTGGCATGATGGCCATCACAGGCCCCAGCAGATACAACTTATAGCTGGCAGCCGTTGGACGGATCAGCTCTTTGGTCAACAGCTTCAAGCCGTCAGCCAATGGCTGCAGCAAACCCCATGGACCCAAACGGTTGGGGCCGTAGCGCACCTGAATCCAACCGAGCAGCTTACGCTCCCACAATGTCAAGTACGCCACAGCGATCATCAACGGCGCCACGATGGCGATGATCTTGATCAAGTTCCAAATCACTGGCCAAGCAATGCCACCCAACGTGGCTGCGCCCCAGTTATAGAAAGAGTCCATCATGCATTCACCTCTTCTGCATTGGCACGAGGCGCAGATGCTTGAATCTGTCCTTCCAACTCAACCTCAACTCCAGCCAACGCACCCAATTGGCCATCTTTAGTGGCCTGCAATGCAGGAGCGCGGCGTACCAAGCCATCCAACTGGTACATGCTTGCAACCACGGGTGCTGCTGTTGCTTCCTGGATTTGCGCATCAACCGCACCAGCAGCGTTACTCAGCAGCTGTGCCGGCACAAATGCAGGCTTGTCCGCACCAACACACTGGGCAAGCACTTGCTGCGAATCTTCGTAATCAAACCCTGGCACACCCAGCAGGTTGCCCAAGACGCGCAGGACTTTCCACGCTGGACGGGTTTCAGCCAATGGCTTGACCACCGCGTGGAAGCTCTGCAGTCGGCCTTCAGCGTTAACAAAGCTGCCCGAGGTTTCCGTGAACGGCGAGATTGGCAGCAAGACGTCAGAGAACTCCAAGTTCGTTTTGAACGGGCTCAGGGTCACAACCATCTCGGCTTTTTGCAGGCCTGCAACGGCAGCTTGACCAGCAGCGCTATCAAATTGCGGCTCAGTATTGAGCAGCACAACCGCTTTCGAACCACCGTCAAGGATTTGCTTGGCGTTCAAACCACCCTTTTGAGGTGTCGCACCAACCCATTGCGCACCGACAGTATTGGCCGCTTCGGTCAAGAAACCCACCGATGCACCAATCTGTTCGCCCAGCCAGTTGGCCAAACGCAAAATCGCTGTGGCACGCGCATGGTGTGCAACGGCATTGCCGAGCAAAATCGCTTTGGCACCCGTGCCTGCCAGCAATTGCTTGGCTACAGCGGCGTCTTCGGCTTGTGCTTGGGTCCCGACTGGCGAGGCCACGCCTTTTTCAGCGGCAACGGCAGCCACCAACTGCGACAAGCGTGTCAGCCATTGCGTAGCTGGCAGTGTCCAGGCCTTGGCCAATGGCATCGCCCAGTCGTAAGCGGCCTCTGCAAATGAATAGACCTGTGCCCCTGCCTTGGTGGCTTCGCGCAAACGCAATGCAAACAGAGGGTGCTCTTTGCGGATGTTTGAGCCAATCACCACTGCCTGGCCCAGAGACGACAGCGATGCAATCGACGTACCCAGCCAGCGCACACCTTGTGCTGATTCAAAATCAGCATGGCGCAGGCGGTAGTCGATGCTGTCACTGCCCAGACCGTTGATCAATTGTTTCGTCAGGAACAGCTCTTCCAGAGTGCTGTGTGGGCTTACCAAAGCGCCAATACTGCCAGCACCGTGGTCATTTTTGATTTGTTTGAAACCGTTGGCGACGTATTCCAAGGCTTGTTGCCAAGACACCTCATGCCATTGGCCGCCTTGCTTGACCATTGGCGTGGTCAAACGGTCAGCGCCATTCAAAGCTTCATAAGAGAAGCGATCACGGTCAGCAATCCAGCACTCGTTCACCGCTTCGTTCTCGAATGGCAGCACGCGCATGACTTTGTGGTTTTTGACCTGAACAATCAGGTTCGCGCCAGACGAGTCGTGCGCAGCGATCGATTTGCGGCGTGACAACTCCCAAGTGCGGGCGCTGTAGCGGAATGGCTTGCTGGTCAAGGCACCAACTGGGCAAATATCGATCATATTGCCAGACAGTTCCGAGTCGACCGTATCGCCACGCACTGTGGTGATTTCTGCATGCTCACCACGGTTGATCATGCCCAGCTCCATGACGCCAGCCACTTCCTGACCAAAGCGCACGCAGCGGGTGCATTGAATGCAGCGGCTCATCTCTTCCATCGAGATCAGCGGGCCGACATTTTTATGCAGTACTACACGTTTTTCTTCTTGGTAGCGCGAGCTGCCTTGGCCATAACCGACGGCCAAATCTTGCAGCTGGCATTCGCCACCTTGGTCGCAGATCGGGCAGTCCAACGGGTGGTTAATCAGCAGAAACTCCATCACAGACTGCTGGGCCTGGACGGCCTTGGCGCTGCTGGTATGCACAACCATGCCTTGCGTGACTGGTGTCGCGCAGGCCGGCAAGGCTTTAGGGGCTTTTTCCACGTCCACCAAGCACATGCGGCAGTTGGCGGCGATGGATAGTTTTTTGTGGTAGCAAAAATGGGGAATGTAGGTGCCGGCTTTCTCAGCAGCATGCATGATCATGCTGCCTTCTTGCACTTCAACCTTTTTGCCGTCCAGTTGGATTTCAACCATTTGTGACTTTCTCCATCAGGCGGCCGCGCGTTGTGCGGCGTTAGCGGCTGCGGCTGCCGCAATGGCCCCCGCCATACCAGGCAAGACCGGGTCTGTTGGCGCAGGTGGCTGCGCCTTGGCGATCAAAGCCTCAAATTCAGGGCGGAAATGCTTGAGCATCGCACGCACGGGCATTGCTGCAGCATCACCCAAGGCGCAAATCGTACGACCTTGGATATTGCCTGCAACGTTGTCAAGCAGCTCCAAATCGCCTGGCCTGCCTTGACCTTCCAAAATACGGTGCACGACACGCGACAGCCAGCCTGTGCCTTCACGACAAGGCGTGCATTGACCGCAGGATTCATGGGCGTAGAAATATGACAGACGAGCCAAGGACTCCACCATGCAGCGTGAGTCGTCCATGACGATCACTGCACCAGAGCCCAGCATCGAGCCGGCCTTGGCGATGGAGTCGTAATCCATCGTGCACTCCATCATCATGTCAGCAGGAACCACCGGAGACGAAGAACCGCCAGGAATCACAGCCTTGAGTTTGCGACCTGGGCGCATGCCACCGGCCAACTCCAGCAGTTTGGCAAATGGCGTGCCCATTGGCACTTCGTAGTTGCCTGGCAATTGCACGTCGCCACTGACCGAATAAATTTTGGTGCCGCCATTATTCGGCTTGCCGCACTCCAGATACGCTTTGCCGCCGTTGCGCACAATCCATGGCACAGCTGCAAAGGTTTCGGTGTTGTTGATGGTAGTGGGCTTGCCGTACAGGCCAAAGCTGGCTGGGAACGGCGGCTTGAATCGTGGTTGGCCTTTTTTGCCTTCCAGCGACTCCAGCAAAGCGGTTTCTTCACCGCAGATATAAGCACCAAAACCATGGTGGGCGTGCAGCTGAAAGCTCAGCGAAGAACCCAGAATATTCTCGCCCAGGTAGCCTGCGGCGCGCGCCTCTTCCAAAGCAGCTTCAAAGCGTTCATACACCTCGAAAATTTCGCCATGGATGTAGTTGTAGCCCACGCTTGCGCCCATGGTGTAGCCGGCAATGATCATGCCTTCAATCACGATGTGCGGATTGAACATCAGGATGTCACGGTCTTTGCAAGTCCCAGGTTCACCCTCGTCCGAGTTGCAGACCACGTATTTTTGGCCTGGGAATGAGCGCGGCATGAAGCTCCACTTCAAGCCTGTCGGGAAACCCGCACCACCGCGACCACGCAAGCCTGACTCTTTCAACGTGGCAATCATGTCGTCCTGCGACAGACCCGCACCACCGTCCTTGGCCAGGACTTTTTTCAAGGCCTGGTAGCCGCCACGTGCCTCATAGTCCTTGATCGACCAGTTGTGGCCGTTCAAACCATCCAAAATTTGTGGCTCAATGTGGCGGTCATGAAAACAGGTTTCAACACCGGTGGCCTTGAAACCCTGAAGTACAGAACGCAAACTCATTTGCCCCCCTCCACCCGCAATGCGTCGACCAATTGGTCCAGACGGTCATTGCTCATAAAGCTGCACATATCACGGTCATTGACCAGCATCACTGGTGCATCGGCGCAAGCGCCCAAACACTCGCATTGCTGCAAAGTGAACAGACCATCGACCGTGGTCTCGCCCATATGCACTTTCAGACGCTCTTCCAAATGGCGCAACGCTTCTTTGCCTCCGCGCAATTGGCAAGGCAAATTGGTACAAACAGCCAGCTTGAATTGGCCCACAGCCTGCTGGTTGTACATGTTGTAGAAGGTTGTGACTTCGTGCACTGCGATCTCTGGCATATCCAGCACTTCAGCGATCACAGCCTCGCTCTCTTGCGACACATAGCCAAATTCTTGCTGAACGATAGACAGGCACGCCATGACGGCCGATTGCTTGCGCTCAGAAGGGTACTTGGCGACCTCACGCGCAAAGCGCGCCCTGGTAGCTTCGGTAATCATCGATCAACCTCCCCGAACACAATATCCAACGTTCCAAGAATCAGCACCGCATCTGACAGCATATAACCGCGTGTGACCGCATCCATCGCAGCCAAATGGGCAAAACCAGGTGCACGAATTTTCAAGCGATAAGGCTTGTTTGCCCCATCACTGATCATGTAAATACCAAATTCCCCTTTAGGGTGCTCAACTGCAGCATAGGTCTCGCTGGCTGGCACTTTAAAACCTTCAGTGAAGAATTTGAAGTGGTGAATCAGGTCTTCCATACCTGATTTCATATTGGTGCGAGGCGGCGGCGCCACCTTGCGGTCACTGGTGATTACCGGACCGGGATTGGCTTTGAGCCAATCGACGCATTGCTTGATGATGCGATTGGACTCACGCATCTCGCGCATGCGCACCAGGTAGCGGTCGTAGCAATCACCAGTCACACCCACTGGCACATCAAAGTCCAACTTGTCATAGACTTCGTAAGGCTGGGTTTTACGCAAATCCCAAGCCACACCGGAGCCACGCAGCATCGGGCCAGACATACCTAGATTCAATGCATCTTCGGCAGACACGACACCAATACCAACCGTACGCTGCTTCCAGATACGGTTGTCTGTCAGCAGGGTTTCGTATTCATCCACACAACCAGGAAAGCGCTTGGTGAAATCATCAATGAAGTCCAGCAAGCTGCCACTGCGCGCTGCATTCAAGGCATCCAAACTGCGCTTGTTACGCACTTTGGAGGCTTTGTATTGCGGCATGCTATCGGGCAGGTCACGGTAGACACCACCCGGACGGAAATACGCCGCATGCATACGCGCACCCGACACCGCCTCGTACATGTCAAACAAGTCTTCACGTTCACGGAACGCATAGATCAAGACCGTGGAGCTGCCCGCATCGTTGGCATTGCCGCCAAGCCACATCAAATGGTTCAAAATGCGGGTAATTTCCGAGAACATCACACGGATGTACTGGGCACGCAACGGCACCTCGATACCGAGCATTTTTTCAATGGCCATGCAGTACGCATGCTCATTGCACATCATGGACACGTAATCCAAACGGTCCATATAAGGCAATGACTGGATGAACGTCTTATGTTCAGCCAGTTTTTCTGTTGCACGATGCAGCAAACCGATATGCGGATCGGCACGCTGCACGACTTCACCGTCGAGCTCCAGAACCAGACGCAACACACCGTGCGCCGCCGGATGCTGGGGACCAAAGTTCAGCGAGTAATTCTTGATTTCAGCCATAGTTCAGATTCACCAATACTGGCACACAGCCGATCAGTGCAGGCCTCCGTAGTTGTCTTCGCGAATGATGCGCGGCGTGATCTCACGCGGCTCAATCGTTACCGGCTGGTACAAGACACGTTTTTGTTGTTCGTCATAGCGCATTTCGACATGGCCAGACAATGGAAAATCCTTGCGGAATGGATGACCAATAAAGCCGTAATCAGTCAGAATACGGCGCAAATCGTCATGACCTTCAAAAATAATACCAAACAGGTCAAAGGCCTCACGCTCAAACCAGTTCGCCGCCTTCCAGATACCCATCAGCGACGGCAGCACTGGAAAATCATCATCGACAGCAAACACGCGCACGCGCACGCGCTGATTCAAGCTCACCGAGAGCAACTGCGTAATCACTGCAAAACGAGGCCCCTCCCATACGCCATCGGCGTACTCGGAAAAGTCCACACCACACAGATCAATCAACACTTCAAAACGGCATTCCGCATCGGTTTGCAAGCGCTGCATTACCGCCATGTAATGCTCAGCAGCAACATCGACCACCACCTGATCAAGTGAGATGCTGACCGACTTCACCAAGCCTTCCAGAACTCGCTCAAACACTGCCTTGGACAATACTGGATCTTGCAGCTTCAATTCAGGTGAAGGGATCGTGGTATCTATTGTTGTCATTTTCACCCCTCAAACACGTGCAATGGTATTAGTGCGCCGCACTTTTTCCTGTAGCTGAATAATGCCGTACATCAAAGCCTCCGCAGTTGGCGGGCAGCCTGGGACATATATATCAACCGGCACCACACGATCGCAGCCACGCACCACCGAATAGCTGTAGTGGTAATAACCACCGCCATTGGCGCATGAGCCCATCGAGATTACCCAGCGCGGCTCTGCCATCTGGTCGTAGACTTTGCGCAGCGCGGGAGCCATCTTATTGCACAAGGTGCCAGCCACAATCATCACGTCTGCCTGACGTGGACTGGCACGAAACACCTCAGCACCAAAACGGGACAAGTCATAACGCGCTGCAGCGGTGTGCATCATTTCCACCGCACAACACGCCAAACCAAAAGTCATCGGCCACAGCGAACCCGCCTTAGCCCAATTTGCAACCGAATCATAGGTCGTGGTTACAAATCCTTGCTTGAGGACACCTTCAATCATCCTAGCACTCCTTGGCGAGAACGCCCGCAATCAAGATCAGAAAGATCTGATTATTCCCAAGTCAGGGCACCTTTTGCCCATTCATAAGCAAAACCCACAACCAAAATTGTCAGGAATATCAGCACCGCAACGAAGCCGGCCAAGCCAACATCGCGCAACGCAACTGCCCATGGGAAAAGAAATGCGATCTCCAAATCAAACAAAATGAATAGGATCGCAACGAGGTAATAACGCACATCGAATTTCATGCGCGCATCATCAAAGACCTCAAATCCGCACTCGTAGGCAGAATTTTTAGCCGGATCCGGCTTTGTTGGCCCAAGAATCCACCCCAGAACAAGAGGTAAAACCCCAACCGCGCTACCAACCAGAATGAAGAGTAAAACCGGTAGATATTGTTCGAGATTCATGGATAGCCGCCATCGTGCAAAGTCTTTTCGCTGCAGCATACAAGCTAGCAGCGGGACTTTTTTTATCTGGTTATGGTGCCGTCGGCGAGACTCGAACTCGCACAGCCATGGGCCACTACCCCCTCAAGATAGCGTGTCTACCAATTTCACCACGACGGCTTCTTTTTTAATTTTCACTCATCTCGCAAGGCAGTTGCATCGTGAGCAACTAGAGGGGTTGTGACCCTGCGAAACAGCCAGAATTCTAACCTCAAAAACCACGCCCCTCTACAAGACTTGAGTATTCTGCATGAATATTTTTAATTATTTGGCCCATTTGCCAATTTCATGCCACAGCCAGAGCATACCCCATGGCGCCGACCCTTTGTCAGGGCTTCATACGCCTCCCACAAGCTTTTACACAACACCACTGCCCCGCGCCACTGATCACACAAACCTCAGTTCGGACATTGAAGGCATAAAAAAGCAGCCTCACCAAGAGGCTGCTTTTAGTTGGGTTGTACGCAGCAATTGAGGACGCCTCCCCTCTTATTGACGAGCCAGGCGCCTCAATACCTCATCCACACCTATACCAATCAATTCGCACTTGCAGCAGCAGGCGCGTCACCTGCAGCTGGCGCTATCTCGCCTGAGGCCGCAGCAGGCACATCCGCTGCAGGCGCCGTTTCAGGCGCAACCTCGTTGTTGGCAGCCGGAGCCGCGTCTGGAATGGAGTCTACAGTTGCACTGCCAGTCGCAGGCGGCACATTCACTGCAGGCGCAGCAGTAGCACCTGCTCCAGGAATTTCAGAGACCGGACCAGTCTCACCTGGAACTGGGAACGTAGCATTTTCCAACACGCTAGAGCCAGTGCTTGTATTGGGGCGCTGCATGCCAGAGCCTGCCATGAACGCCAGCACCAAGGTCGCAGCAAAGAACACGGTTGCACTCAAAGCTGTCATGCGCGAGAGAAAGTTGGCACTGCCAGAGGCGCCAAACAAACTCCCAGCGCTTCCAGCGCCCAGTGATGCCCCCATATCAGCACCTTTGCCGTGCTGCACCAAAATCAAACCGGCCATGGTCAGGGCAGCCAGAATCTGAAACGCCAAGACGACCGTCATCCACATACTCATACTCAATCACCTTTTGTATATTCAAAATAGATTAGCAATTCACCATTCGCAGCGGCTGCGCTTACTCAGCAGCACCCACGCCAGCAGCCTGCTCGGCAGCTTGCACAATTGCCATAAAGTCCGGCGCTTTCAAGGCGGCGCCACCAATCAAACCACCATCAATATCTGCTTGCGCCAAAAGCTCAGCTGCATTGCCTGCATTCATGCTGCCACCATACAACAGCGGAGTTTGTTCCGCCGCCTGCGGCGATTGCGCTCGCAGCTGCGCCCTGATGGCCGCATGAATCTCCTGCGCCTGCTCTGGCGTTGCTGTGCGGCCTGTGCCAATCGCCCACACCGGCTCGTAGGCCACCACCAAACGCGTCAGATCCAAGTCCACATGCTTGAGGACTGCTGCCAGCTGCGCATGTACAACCTGCAATGCAGCTCCTGCATCACGCTGCTCCAAGGTCTCGCCCAAGCAAACAATGGCCGTCAAGCCAGCAGCCTGAGCGGCAACGGCTTTTTGCGCTATCCGCGCATCATCTTCCGCTTGGTATTTACGACGCTCGGAGTGGCCTACGATCGCATACGTCACCCCAAATTCAGCCGCCATCACTGCAGCGACATCGCCCGTGTAGGCGCCGACAGACTGATTCGAGACATCTTGCACCGCCAGTGCCAGCGCGCTGCCATGCGCGGCCAGCCACTGCGATACTTGAGGCACATAGACCAGCGGCGGCGCCACAGCCACCGACACAGCCGCACTACCCGCACCCAATTGGGCGTGAATAGCACCAAGCAAGGCTTCATTGGCAGCCAAACTGCCATTCATTTTCCAATTTCCAACCACCAGTTTCCGGGGCATTCCTTGTCCTCTATTCAATGGGTTTGCACACTTACCACGTCAACACGATTTTGCCAATCTGCTGATTGGACTCCATCAAGGCGTGGGCTTGCATGGCCTGACTGGCCGGGAATACTTGATACACGATCGGCTTGACTGCTCCAGCAGCAAGCAAAGGCCAAACATGCTGCTGCAGGCTCTTGGCAATCGCCGCCTTGAACGCCACCGAACGCGGACGCAATGTTGAGCCTGTAATGGTCAATCTGCGGCGCATGACCAAACCCGCATTGAACTCGGCATTCAGACCTCCTTGCACCGCAATGATGACCAAACGGCCATCTTCCGCAAGGCACTGCACTTCGCGTTGCACATAGTCGCCAGCGACCATATCCAAAATGACATCGACACCCTTGCCGCCCGTCATTGCCGCCACTTCCACAACAAAATCCTGCTCGCGGTAATTGATTGCGAAATCCGCACCCAAATCCAGGCAAGCCTGGCATTTGGCCTCACTGCCGGCCGTGACAATCACGCGAGCGCCCATGGCCTTGGCCAATTGGATGGCAGTCACTCCAATACCGCTACTTCCACCCTGAATCAACAATGTTTGACCGGCTTGCAGGGCGCCCCGATCAAACACATTGCTCCAGACTGTGTAAAAGGTCTCTGGCAGGCTGGCAGCCTCGACATCCGTCAGGCCCGCTGGAATTGGCAAGCATTGGGCGACTGGGGCGACGCAGTATTGTGCGTACCCACCACCTGCAACCAACGCACAGACGCGATCTCCTATGGCCAGACCAGCCTCCGCCAGTGCGACCAAATCACCATCGACAATTTCGCCCGCCACCTCCAGGCCCAGCAAATGGCTCACTCCAGCGGGCTGGGTGTAATTGCCGGTGCGCTGCAGGATGTCTGGGCGATTGATGCCGCTTGCCGCCACGCGGATGAGCACCTCGCCAGCTGCTGCAGCCGGGCGAGAGGTCTCGCCCAGATACAACATATCAGCAGCGCCAAATTCACGCAGCAATACCGCTTGCATTGTTGTCATGACTTCACCTTCAAAGGTCAAAGTACTGGGTTTCTGCAATTACTCTTGCACTGGCTCTTGTGGTGCTTCCTGGCGCGCAGGGCGATCCAGCAACGCCTTCATCGACAACTTGATGCGACCCTTGTCATCGGTCTCGAGCACTTTGACTTTGACCACTTGACCTTCTTTCAGGTAGTCAGAGACTTTTTCAACGCGCTCGTGGGCGATTTGGCTGATATGCAACAAGCCATCCTTGCCTGGCAAGATGTTCACCAAAGCACCGAAGTCCAGCAACTTAGTCACTGAGCCTTCGTAGACGCGGCCAATTTCAGCCTCTGCAGTGATCTCTTCGATGCGGCGCTTGGCCTCATCGGCTTTAGCACCGTCAACAGCGGCAATCGTGATCGTGCCGTCTTCAGCGATATCGATTTGCGTGCCTGTTTCTTCAGTCAATTGGCGAATGGTGGCACCACCTTTGCCGATCACATCACGGATTTTCTCGGGATTGATCTTGATCGTGTAGAGCTTAGGCGCAAAAGACGAGACTTCAGCCTTGGCCTCACCCATGGCCTCGTTCATTTTGCCCAGAATATGCAGACGTGCTTCTTGGGCTTGCGCCAATGCCACCTGCATGATTTCACGGGTAATGCCTTGGATTTTGATGTCCATTTGCAGCGCGGTAATACCGGCAGTTGTACCTGCGACTTTAAAGTCCATATCGCCCAGGTGATCTTCATCACCCAAGATGTCGGTCAACACTGCAAAGCGGCTGTCGTCCTTGATCAGGCCCATGGCGATACCGGCGACGTGCGCTTTCAGAGGCACACCAGCATCCATCAGCGACAAGCAGCCACCGCAGACTGAGGCCATCGACGAAGATCCGTTGGACTCGGTGATTTCCGAGACCACGCGCATCACGTATGGGAAGTCTTCCTTGGCAGGCAAAACAGCCTGCAAAGCGCGCTTGGCCAAACGGCCATGGCCAATTTCGCGGCGTTTTGTCGAGCCCATGCGACCCACTTCACCGGTGGCGAACGGAGGCATGTTGTAGTGCAGCATGAAGCGGTCTTCGTACTCGCCCGCCAAGGCATCGATGCGCTGCGCATCGCGCTCCGTACCCAGCGTTGTCACCACCAAAGCCTGTGTCTCACCACGGGTGAACAAGCTGGAGCCGTGTGCACGCGGCAGCACACTGTTGCGAATTTCGATGGGGCGCACAGTGCGGGTATCGCGACCGTCGATGCGCGGCTCGCCGGCCAAAATCTGGCCACGCACAATGCCAGCTTCCAGGTCGAACAAAATATTGTCGACATTGGTCGCATCAAATGCCACTTCCTGGGCAGTCAGGCTCTCTTTGACTTTGGCGTATACAGCGCGGGTTGCTTGCGTGCGGTCTTGCTTGGAGCGAATTTGGTAGGCTGCACGCAGCTCTTCTTCTGCCAGACCTTTGACGCTGGCAATAAATGCCTCATCCTTGGCAGGCGCTTGCCAATCCCACTCCGGCTTGCCCGCATCACGCACCAATTCATGGATCGCATTGATGGCAATTTTGCCTTGCTCATGGCCATACACCACAGCGGCCAACATCACGTCTTCGGTCAGTTGGTCAGCCTCAGACTCGACCATCAATACGGCGGACTCAGTACCTGCCACCACCAGATCAAGACTGCTGTTTTTGCGGGCTGTTTTGCCTGGGTTGAGCACATACTGGCCATTGACATAACCCACACGGGCGGCGCCAATCGGGCCATTGAATGGCAAGCCGGACACACCCAAAGCCGCGCTCACAGCGATCATTGCAGCAATATCGGCATCCACCTCTGGATTCAGCGACACAGTGTGAACCACCACATGCACTTCGTTGTAGAAACCTTCTGGAAACAGCGGACGAATCGGGCGGTCAATCAGACGGCTAGTCAGTGTCTCGAACTCGCTAGGCTTGGCTTCGCGCTTGAAAAAACTGCCAGGAATCTTGCCTGCTGCGTATGTTTTCTCAATGTAGTCCACGGTCAATGGGAAAAAGTCCTGACCTGGCTTGGCACTTTTGCTGGCAACCACCGTAGCCAACACCACCGTGTCTTCGATATTGACCAGCACAGCACCAGTGGCCTGGCGCGCAAACTCGCCAGTCTCCATGATGACCTTGTGCTCACCCCATTGGAATTCTTTTACGACTTTATTAAAAATAGACATCATTGCTCCTTGAGTTGATAGCAAGCGATACAAAAAATGCACTCAGCCCCACATGCCCATTGGGCGCGTAGACCGAGCACCTCACTCCAGAGCTGGTGAAATTCACCGATGCGCAGAACACGATGCCATTCCATTGACACCGCCTACTCTGGCGACCCCAATGGAATGACACAGCTTCGCTCCACCCACACCCTGAAAAAACAAAAACCTACAAACACAAAACGCCTGAGCGCTCGACAGCAAACCCAGGCGTTCCATGCACCATGTGCGAATTACTTACGCAGACCCAACTTGGCGATCAATGCTGTGTAACGCTCAGCATCTTTGGCTTTCAGGTAGTCCAGCAGCTTGCGGCGGCGGCTCACCATACGCAACAAGCCGCGGCGACCGTGGTGGTCTTTGGCGTGTTGTTTGAAGTGGGGAGTCAGCTCGTTGATACGGGCTGTCAACAAAGCCACCTGCACTTCTGGGCTACCTGTGTCATTGGCAGCACGAGCATTGGCTTTAACAACTTCTGCTTTGATAGACGAAGCAATCATGATTTTCCTTCAATTGAGGGCGCATTCCAAAGCGCCCCGTTGCCACATGCGCCGCAGCTGGAATAAAGCTGAGGCGTGATTAACCACTAATTGTAGCCGATATTTTCAAAAACCTGCAATCGGCGTGATCGGCCACGTCGTAACGCGCCGTCAGGATTGGAGCCACTGTTGGTAGGCTGCACGCGTGGCTGGCGACACCGCCGTCAGCACTTTTTCACGGTTGACATTGTGGCGCGCCACCAGGCGTGCATCTGCAATCGTGCGTGACTTGCAAAACCAATGGCAGCTATGCTGCAGCAAAAACAGCTCGGCCGAGAGCTGGTAAGCGCGCTCTTTGGCAGACAGGCCCTGCTCATTAGCAACCGCCGCACGTATACCGCTCGCATGGATTTGCAACAAACGTTTGAAATCCAAGGTCGACGAGTACATGAAACGCTCGACATAAGGCACGCACAAAGCCCATTTGCCCATGCGCGTCAAGGCATCAGGGGCTTGCCCCACGGCTTCAGCCAAACGCTGGACCTGCCCTGCCACACCGCGCTCACTGGGCTCGAAAGTAGGCCAAATCTGCTCTTGTCGCACCGCATCTTGCTCACGAATGGCGCGCAAATAGCCTTGCGTCAGCGTCTCCATATGGCGCTCCACCTGCAAGCCTGCCAAATGCTGGCCTAAAAATACAATGCGCTGCGCCTGGTATCGCGCTCGCAAAACCAGCCACAGCACTGTGACAACGAACAATAAAAAAGCGATTTCCATTTTTCCCCAAATACCAGGCGCAATGCCCAGACCAACCCCAATTCAACCAAGTAACCGCCGCCAACGATCGCCCCCACCTTTGGACGAGACCCGATCAGTATGGCCCCATGACCCTTCACCTCGTGACAGCGGCGTTGACCAAGACACCAGGCAGCGCAAGCTTGCGCTGCGCCTGCATGCAGCTCACACATCCACCTCAACATCATCGCCATGCAGCTCCATCAGCTCACGCCTGGCACCTGCTTCACCCTTGCCCATCAGTTGCGTAAAAAGCCCTTCTGTCTGCGCAAAATTAAACAGGCCCAACTGCACGGGCATCAGGTGCCGCGTATCGGGATTGAGCGTGGTATCCCACAACTGCACGGCGTTCATCTCACCCAGGCCCTTGAAGCGGCCAATGCTCCAGGCGCCTTCACGCACACCGTCTTTGCGCAGCTTCTCCAGTGCCGCATGCAACTCCTGCTCACTGAGCACATACAGCTTGGTCGCAGGTTTTTTGCCACGTGCAGGCACAGCAATGCTGTAGAGCGGCGGCTGCGCCACAAAGACATGACCCGCCTCAATCAGTTTGGGGAAGTGGCGGAAAAACAGCGTCAGCAACAGCACTTGGATGTGCGCACCATCCACATCGGCATCACTGAGGATGCAAATCTTGCCGTAGCGCAGCCCTGACAAGTCCACCTCGTCATTGGGGCCGTGTGGATCCACACCAATGGCCACCGAAATATCGTGCACTTCGTTATTGGCAAACAGGCGGTCGCGCTCAACCTCCCAGGTATTGAGCACCTTGCCACGCAGTGGCAACACCGCCTGGTTCTCTTTGTCGCGCCCCATCTTGGCACTGCCGCCAGCCGAGTCACCCTCGACCAAAAACACTTCGTTGTAAGCCAGGTCACGGCTTTCACAATCAGTCAGCTTTCCAGGCAATACAGCCACGCCTGAGCCTTTGCGCTTCTCCACTTTTTGCCCGGCACGCTGGCGTGTTTGCGCCGCTTTGATCGCCAGCTCGGCAATCTTGCGGCCGTAATCGACATGGTCGTTGAGCCACAACTCCATGGCCGGCTTCACAAAGCTGGACACCAATCGCACGGCATCGCGTGAATTGAGCTTTTCCTTGATCTGGCCCTGAAATTGCGGATCCAGAATTTTGGCCGAGAGCACATAACTGACGCGCGAGAACACATCTTCAGGCATCAGCTTGACCCCCTTGGGCAGCAGCGCATGCATGTCAATAAAGCCTTTGACCGCCTGGAACAGGCCATCACGCAAGCCACTCTCGTGCGTACCGCCAGCAGTGGTTGGAATCAGGTTCACATAGCTCTCACGCATCGGCTGGCCGTCTTCGGTGAACGCCACGCACCAGCTGGCCCCCTCACCCAAGGCAAAACTATCGTTGTGCTTGTCGGCAAAGCCTGCGCCTTCGAACATCGGAATAATGGGCTCGGCACTCAGGGTTTGACTCAAATAATCGCTCAAGCCGCCTTTGTACTGCCAGTTTTGGCTTTGCTTGGTTTTCTCATTGGTCAGCGACACCGTCACACCAGGCATCAGCACCGCCTTGCTGCGCAGCAAATGCTGCAGCTCAGGCATTGGCAGGGCTTTGGACTCAAAGTATTTGGCATCGGGCCACACGCGCACCGTCGTGCCTTGCTTGCGGTCACCGCTTTGCGCTGCCCGCACCGTCAAAGGCTCAAGCACCTCACCGCCATTGCCAAACACCAGATGGGCCACTTGCCCATCACGATAGACAGTCACCTCCAGGCGGGTTGACAAGGCATTGGTGACCGATACGCCAACGCCATGCAGGCCACCTGAGAAGCTATACGCACCACCTGACTCTTTGTCAAACTTGCCACCCGCATGCAAGCGCGTAAAGACCAGCTCCACTACAGGCGCCTTCTCGTCGGGGTGCAAGCCAAACGGAATGCCACGGCCATCATCCTCAACGCTGATCGAGCCGTCTTCGTGCAAGCAAAAACGGATTTTTTTGCCGTGGCCTGCCAAGGCCTCATCGGCGGCGTTGTCCAGCACTTCCTGGATGATGTGCAATGGGTTGTCGGTGCGGGTGTACATCCCTGGGCGCTGCTTAACCGGCTCCAGGCCCTTCAATACCTTGATCGAGCCCTCAGAATAGCCGCTATTGCCGCCCGCTGCAGTGTTTTTAGTCTGTGTTGCCATAGTCGCCGATTGTAGTGTTTGCACTGCCGGTCAAGCCCGAAGTCAAGTGTCAGAAATCTGCCCAATGCATGGGGTCTATTGTCTCCAGACTATGCCTGCCAGCACGCACTGGGCAGGCATTGCAAGCATGCAGGCCAGCTGCATCAGAGCGCTTGCGCCAGCCAGTGCCTGATCGCTTTATCGAGTCATCTTGCGTGGTTGGTCACGCTGTTGCTGCAACTGCGCTGCACTGTCATTGAGCTGTCGTGCCAGGGTATCGCGGCCAACACGGGCCGCAAAATCGGCCGCCGTCAAACCCAATTGGTTTGTCATCGTCGGGTCTGCACCCGCCTCCAACAGCAGCTTGACCATGGCGTCGCTGCCATATTGCGCAGCCATCATCAAAGGCGTGGTGTCATTGGGCGAGCGCGGATCAATATACGCATCCTTGGCCAATAGCAAGCGGGCAATCTCCAACTGCTGCTCACCGCCGCCCGCGGCTGCATAGTGCAGTGGCGACCACAGGGTTTTGTTGACGTGAGCCCCTTGGCGAATCAAACGGGTCACCGCATCCAAATGGCCACGAATAGCAGCAAACATCAGCGGACTTTCATCCCTGCTGTTGCGAAACTCCACATTCGTTTGGGCCGAGGCCATCAGCGCATCAAAGGCATTGAGACTGCCCAGCTGCAGCGCCAAGGTCATGGGTGTCTGGCCATTCTGATCGCGTACATTCGGATTGGCTCCTTGCTCCAGCAAGCGGCGCACTGTATTGGCATTGTCACGCGTGACGTAGATGAACAAGTCACCTTCTTGCTTTGTCAATGGTTGGGCTGGCGCGGCATGGGCGGCGGCATCTGTACTCTGGCCGCTCAAGGGCTGCGCTTGCACTGGCGCAACACCACATGCCAACAGTACAGCCAGGGCACATGCCATCACACGGGGCATGCGACGAGGAGCCAGAACAGCGCCTTTTGTTACGGCGTGATTGTGTTTGAACATCATGAAAAACCTTCCACCACTGGCGGGACTACGCGATACAAGCGGCATCCATCATAAGAGAAGGATGCCGCCACAGGTACTTGCTCATCTTTCTTTTTAAGTCGCCCCAGCTCCACAAGCAAACAAGGCATCAAAGTTCACAGTCGTTGCCTGCACCACTTGCCCAAACTCGATGCCGCGCAACTCTGCAATGCACTGCGCCACATGCACCACCTTGGCTGGCGTATTAAGCTTGCCGCGGTGTGGCACCGGCGCCAGATAGGGACTATCGGTTTCCACCAGCATGCGATCCAGTGGCACATACCGCGCCACTTCCTTCAACGCCTGGGCATTCTTGAACGTCACAATGCCAGCGAAAGACACGTAATAACCAATATCCAGCACACGGCGCGCCACAGCCAGGTCTTCGGCAAAGCAATGGAATACCCCGCCCGCTTGCGAGCTGCGCCCGTCTTCGCCTTCTTGCGCCAAAATCTCCAGCGTGGCATCCGCTGCATTGCGGGTATGGATGATCAAAGGTTTGCGCACTTGCTGCGCCGCACGGATATGCACGCGAAAGCGCTCGCGCTGCCACTCCAGATCGGCAATACTGCGCCCGCCTTTGCGTCCAGCCATGTCAAAATAATCCAGTCCGGTCTCACCGATACCAAGCACGCGCGGCAAGCCAGCCAGGCGGCTCAAGGTCTCAACATCGGGCTCGCGTACACCTTCGTTGTCGGGATGCACGCCCACCGAGCACCACAAGCTGGCATGCTGCAGCGCCATCGCATGCACGCGCTCAAACTCTTCCAGTGTGGTGGCAATGCACAAAGCCCGGTTGACACCTGCTTGCTGCATTTCTTGCAGCACTTGGTCAAGTTGGCCTGCCAGTTGCGCATGGCTTAAATGGCAGTGGGAGTCGGTCAGCATGGCACTCACAAGGTCAAAATGGGAAAAATGGAAACAGCTTTGCCAGGGCCATCAGCGCCTGGCCGAGCCCGGCACAAGCTGCGCGCTTAAATCGTGTGCGTGGGCTTGTCTGAGGTCAGTGCGGCCCCCAGGCGACTTTCAATCGCCGCGCGCAATTCGGCCGATTTGTCATCATTAGGAAAGCGCACACCAACCCCGCGCGCACGGCCACCGGTCGTGCCACTGGGTGTAATCCAGGCCACCGTGCCTGCAATCGCGTATTTTCGCGGGTCCTCGGGCAAGGACAACATGACGAAAATGCTGTCGCCCATGCTGTAGTCGCGCTCGGTGGGCACAAAAATGCCACCTTCCTTGAACAGCGGAATATACGAGGCATAGAGCGCAGCCTTCTCTTTGATATTGAGCTGAATCACGCTGGGGCGCGTGGCTTTGCTGGAGTCTTCTGGAGTGGCGTTCATAAAGATGCAAAAAAGAGCAAAAAACTTGGCGCTATTGGCATACCTTGGACAAACTGAGGGGACAAGGCCAGCACCTGGCGGACAGCACAGATGGATAAGGCCAACCTGCTATACGCCAGCCGTGTTGCAGTGTACTACGCACGCGGGCGGCTGCTTCAGCACAGCGATTGGCAGCGCTCGCTTAACGCTTGGCCTGCAGCGCTTGACTGGCCTGGTCCAGCAAGGCGGTCAACATCAGCTCCGGGGCAAATGGGTGCTCGCTGGTGCGCTGCGCTTGTTGCAAATCCACCGACCATTGCGCCAAGCGCTCCAAGGTGCGCTGGCGCGGCGACTGGCCGCCTTGTTGCAATTGCTGGGTAATGGTCTCGCCAGTTTGCGCACCAAGATGCGCCACCAACGGCTTGAGCGAGTCCTGCGAAAAATAACGAGGCACAGCCCCAACCACCATCGCCATCACGTCATGGCACAGCTGCTGCAAAACAGCAATGGTTTGACTGGGCGAGGCAGCAGCCAACAAACCGGCCTGCCCCTGGAGCAACTGCCTGGGCAACTGGCTCCAGGCCTGCGGCTCAAAACCAGACTGCAGCAATTCCCAGGCATTCTGAGGTCGACCACCGCTGGCCTGCATGGCACCTTGCACCTGCTCGGCGGTGCTATGGCCCGCGCTGAGCCAGGCATGGATCTCGGCATCGGCTGGCCAGGCCATTTTCCAGCTGTGGCAGCGGCTGCGAATCGTTGGCAGCAGCCGGTGCGAAGCCTCGGTGGCCAGCACAAAACGCGAGTTTCCAGGCGGCTCCTCCAGTGTTTTGAGCAAGGCATTGGCTGTCACCGTATTCATGCTTTCAGCCGGGTAAACCACCACCACTTTGCCACGTCCACGCGCATCCGTGCGTTGGCAAAACGTGATCATCTTGCGCATGGCCTCGACCCGAATCTCTTGACTGGGCTTGCGCTTGGCTTCGCTGGCACTGTCCGTGTCGGCACTGCTCCAGCCCAAGTCCAATTGCATGGCCTCAGGCAGCAGCACGAGTAAATCCGGGTGCGTATGCACCTGCACTGCGTGGCAACTCTCACACACGCCACAGGCCGGTGCCAGCGGCGTGCCCAGCGCATGCGCCTCGCACAACAAGGCCTTGGCCCAGCCCATGGCCAAAGCAAACTGGCCCAAGCCTGAAGGCCCCTCCAATAGCAGGGCATGGCCTTGCTGGGCCAGCAAAGCATTGAGCTGGGCGGGCAGCCAAGGCATCTCGGGGGCCGCAGGCACTGGGGCGCGGGCTGGGGCCGAACGGGTCGCCATTCTCAGGACTCCTTGGTCAGAACGCCGCGCGCCTGCAGCGCAGCCAGTACTTGCGCACGCACGGCCTCGCGCTCCAGATTCGAATCAATGCGAATCCAGCGCTGCGGCTGCGCTTGTGCACGCTTGGCGTAGCCAGCTGCCACGCGCTCAAAAAATGTACGCGCCTGGGCCTCAAACCGGTCTGGTTCACGCGCGTTGTGCAAGCGCGCTGCGGCTACCTCGGCTGGCACATCAAACCACAATGTCCAATCGGGCTCCAGCAAGGCAGTCGATGGGGCCGTTGCCAGCGGGCCAGCTGGTACTTCCCAATCGCCCTGCACCCATTGCTCCAATTGCTGCAAACAGCTCAGCTCCACCCCGCGGCCTGCGCCTTGGTAGGCGAAGGTCGCATCAGTGAAACGGTCGCAGACCACGCTGGCGCCGCGCGCCAGCGCCGGCACAATCACCTCGCGCAAATGCTGGCGGCGTGCGGCAAAGGCCAGCAAGGTCTCGCTCAGTGCATCCATCTCATCGTGCAGCAGCAGCGCGCGCAATTTCTCGCCCAAAGCCGTGCCGCCTGGCTCGCGGGTCAGCACCACTGCATGGCCCTGCTGCTCCAAAGCCTCGGCCATCGCCGTGATGTGCGAGGACTTGCCCGCGCCATCGATGCCTTCGACACTGATAAACCAGCCTCTGCGCACAGCGTGTGCGTCCTTGCTTTGCGCCATTATGGCCGCCCCCTGATAAAACGATTGACGGCCCGATTATGCTGCTGAAGGTTGTCGCTGAACTCGCTCGTGCCATCGCCGCGGGCCACAAAATAAAACGACGTGGTTTTTTCAGGCTGCACCGCAGCCAGCAAAGACTCGCGACCTGGCATCGCAATCGGTGTAGGCGGCAGCCCCGCTCGTGTATAGGTATTCCATGGTGTGTCGGTCTCCAGATGGCGGCGGCGCAAGCGGCCATCGAACGCATCACCCAGCCCATAGATCACCGTCGGATCGGTTTGCAGCAACATGCCCACGCGCAGGCGGTTGACAAACACGCCGGCGATACGGCCTCGATCGCTGTGCTGGCCCGTTTCTTTTTCAACAATACTGGCCAGCACCAAGGCCTCATCCGGTGTTTTCAGCGGCACGCTGCGGTCGCGCTGTTGCCAGGCGGCTTCGAGCATGCGGTCCATCGCCTCCATCGCTTGCTTGAGCACGGCGACATCGCTGCTGCCTTTGGCAAACAAATAGGTATCTGGAAAAAAACGTCCCTCAGGGTGCTGGCCTTTGCGCCCGAGTTTTTCCATGATTTGTTCATCCGTCAACTCAGCCGTGTCATGCTGCAGCGGCTGTTGCGCCAGCAAGGCCCTGACCTGTTTGAAATTCCAACCTTCGACAATAGTGAGCGGGCGCAGGCTTTGCTCGCCTTTGACCAAACGGTCAACCACCTGCTGCGGGCTGACGCCAGACGAGAACTCATAATAGCCGGCCTTGATGCGCGTGCCCTCGCCAGTAGCGCGCAGCCATGCATACAGCAGGTCGGGGGGCACAGCCATCACGCCGCTGGCAACCAATTGCTCGGCCACGCCACGCGCCGAGGTGCCACGTGCAATCGTCACCTCTGCCGGACTGGCGTCAATGCGCAGAGGTTGGTCGCGCCACCAAACGCCATAAGCCACCGCAGCCCCCAGCAACAGCAGGGCCAGCATCACGAGATAAAACAAACGTCTAAGCAAAATTGGTATTCCTTTTGAACAAGCCCTGAATGCACGCCTAGCATGCCTAGCATGCCTATCTTGGGCCAGAGCAAGGCTTGCCGCAATGCCACCACCTCTGGCCATGCGCAGCAGGCCCAACAAAGCCCTTATTCACCGAGCACGAGTCTGCAGCATTTTAAAAAGCTTGGGACAATAGCATGTTTTAAAAGCCGTACGCTGTGATGGCCAGCTGCTTGTTTTGCAGCTACAGCTGCTGCCCAGCCCCCCCCGCTTTTTGTGGCGTGCCGCCGCACTGCGAATTCCTGCATATCCTGCTGGTGCTGCAGTTGCAGTTGCAGTTGCAGTTGCAGTTGCAGTTGCAGTTGCAGTTGCAGTTGCAGTTGCAGTTGCAGTTGCAGTTGCAGTTGCAGTTGCAGTTGCAGTTGCAGTGCGCGGCAATCACCAGCCTATTTTTACACCCTTTTTCAAACCCGACGACGCCATGACACTGTCCCTCCATGCGATCACCCCTGTTCCCGAGCTCGGCGTACTGCATTGCGCTGGGCCCGATACGCTGACATTCCTGCAAGGCCAGCTCAGCAATGACTTTGCCCTGATGCGCCACAACCAGGCGCGCTTGGCCGCCTTCCTCAGTGCCAAGGGGCGCATGCAAGCGAGCTTTATCGCCGTGCGTTACGGCCCACACGACGTGCTGCTGCTTGCCCACACAAGCATTTTGGCCGCAGTTCAAAAACGCTTGTCGATGTTTGTGCTGCGTGCCAAAGTCAAAATCACCGATGCCAGCGCCCAATGGCAGTTGCATGGCGCCCTTGGGAATGCGGCGCTCAGCACGCTGCAAGCCCTGCAAGACAGCGCCTTGGAGTCTGCACCTGTGCCCTGGCAATGCGTCAGCAACGGCGATGCGCAAGCAGGACTGCCAAGTCCAGAAGCAGGCGCAGACGCCACTCAGGCACACGCCCCGAGCTGGGCGGTTGCGCTCTACCCAGCAGCTGGTCTGCCACGGGCTTTGCTGATTCAGCCCCAAGGAGCTGCATTGCCCGAAGCCGTGGCCGCTTTGGCCGATCCAGCACAAGCGGCCGAGCGCGCGCAGCAATGGGCCTGGTCTGAGGTGGCAGCGGGCATTGCCACCATCAGCGCGCCAGTGGTGGATCTGTTTGTGCCGCAAATGCTCAACTACGAGTCCGTCGGCGGGGTGAACTTCAAAAAAGGCTGCTACCCCGGCCAGGAAGTCGTCGCACGCAGCCAATTTCGCGGAGCGATCAAACGTCGTGCTTTTCTGGCCCACGGCCAAGCCGTGAACCTGCCCAAAGCGGGTGATGAAATCTACAGTGCCGATGATTTGGAGCAGCCTTGCGGCACGGTCGCTCAGGTGGCACTGAGCGCCAGCACCCTGCCCCATCCAACAGAAGCAAACAAGCCACAGGCCTTTGATGCGATTGTGTCAATCAAAACCGATGCCGCCGAACAAGCCCTGTTGATCCGCAGCGCAGTGGCTGCCAGTGATGCGGAAGCCCCATCAGAGCGCCTTGAGCCAGCCAACCCAGACATTCCAGTGCGCCTGAGCAAGGCCCCCTATCCCATTCTTGAAGATCTTTGAGCCGACTGCGTGCTGGGACTGAAGGTTTTAAAAACACTCAAAAGCACTCTGCACGCATCTTGCTAGGCCTGATTTTTCAGCACATGGAGCTTCTGCGCCACTTCACTGGCATCAGTGGCTTCACGCGAGAAGTCCAGATACGCCTGAAAATCGGCAATCGCCTCTTGTGTGCGGCCTAAGGCCTCATAAGCGAGGCCGCGGTCACGCCGCTCCAGCCAGTCCTGGGGCTGCACCACGACCAGACGCTCCATCACCGCCAACTGCCTGCCCGCATCCTGCTGCACACGGAAAATTTCCTTGAGGTTGCGCAGCATGCGCGTGATGATTTCGCGTGAGGACGCGCTTTGCAGAAACAGCCCCAGCGGCATGGTTTCCTCGTTGTAGAGCGTCAGCCGCGGAATTTGCGCTTGCAACTGGTGGGTCAGTTCATGGCTGGAAAATGACTTGCCTGTCAGCGGGTCCAAAATCACCTGGCCTTGGGAGAGCAAGACCTTGAGCATGAAATGCCCAGGAAACGACACGCCATATGCATCCAGGCCAATGCTGCGCGCAAGATCCAACCACAGCACGCCAATGGAGATCGGAATGCCACGCCGCGATTGCAGCACATGGTGCAAATAGCTGTTGTCCGGATCGTAGTAGTCGTTGCTGTTGAGGCTAAAGCCCAACTCACCATAAAAAAACTGGTTGAGCTGGTGAATGCGCTCTAGCGCCGTGCCCTGCTGCGCATTGCGTTTGCGCAAGCGCGCCTGCATATTGTCAATCACAGACAGCGTCTGCTCTAAATCCAGCTCGGGGTATTCATCTTGTGCCAAGCTGATAGCGGCCTCCATCAAAGGCAATTCGGCATCGGATTGCACGAGGCTTGCAAAATACTCTAGCGGTGTGGGAGGCTGCAAATTCAAAAGCATCAGAACACGGTCAGGTCAAGAAGTTGGTTGGACACTCTATGCTGAACAGCGCAAAGCCAACGCCCTGCGATGAAACCATTGCATCTCAGTGTAGCAATAAAGCCAGCACTGCGCTGAGTTTCCAGGGCCTGGAAAGCCCGCCCCCATTCAGCCCAAGCGGCGTGAAGATCTCAGCAATCCCTTCAAATCAAAACGCGTGGCCCACAGCACGCCGAAATACACCACCGCTGAGGCGCACAGCATCCAGGCCAAGTGGCCAAGGCGCAGCCAGGGGGTGGCGCGCAAACCCACCCAATCCACCGCCTGCGAAGCCCACCACAAGAAAATTGCCAGCGCAACCACGCCCGCCAAAACCTGAAAGCCAAAGCGCCACCAACCGGGACTGGGCACAAAAGCACCACGGCGCATCAGGCCCAGCAACAGCCACAGGGCATTGAGCAAGGCGCCCAAGCCGATCGACAAGGCCAGCCCGGCATGGCCAATCCATGGCACCAGCACGGCATTCAAGAGCTGGGTAAACACCAGCACCGCCACCGCGATCTTCACTGGTGTGCGCATGTCTTGGCTGGCGTAATAACCAGGCGCCAGCACTTTGATCGCAACCAAGCCCAACAGGCCCACCCCATACCCCATCAAGGCCAGCGCGATCTGATTCACATCCGAATCGCGCAGGGCGCCGTAATGGAACAAGCTGGCCACCAAGGGTTTGGCAAACAGCAATAAGCCGACCGCGCAAGGCAAGGCCAGCACAAACACCATGCGCAGGCCCCAGTCCAGCATCGCCGAATATTGAGGCCCATCTTGCGCGGCCTTGGCGGCGGCCAAATACGGCGTCAGTACCACGCCCAAAGCCACACCTAACAAGGCCGTTGGGAACTCCATCAAACGGTCGGCATAAAACAGCCAGGTCACGCTGCCAGCCTGCAAATACGAGGCGATCTGGGTATTGATCATCAAGGAGATTTGCGCCACCCCAACCCCCAGCAAGGCCGGCGCCATCAAGGCCAAAATGCGGCGCACACCGCTGTCACGCCAAGCAGCGCGAATGCTGCCAGGTCGCATGCCCAAGCGCGGCAACAAACCCAAGCGCTTGAGTGCCGGAATTTGCACCAGCAGCTGCAATACACCACCAGCCATCACACCTGCAGCCATCGCAAAAATCGGCTCAATGCCACGCCGCTCAAACCAAGGGCTGAGCAACAACGCAGCGGCGATCATGCTGAGATTGAGCAAAATCGGCGTGGCGGCAGGCACCGCATAACGCCGCCAGGTATTCAACACCCCAGCTGCCAACGCCACCAGCGACATGCAGCCGATGTAGGGAAACATCCAGCGCGTCATGGTCACGGCTGCATCAAACGAGCCCGCATCCTGTCTTAAACCACTGGCCAGCAGCCACACCAGCACGGGCGCAAACAGCACCCCCAAAATACTAAAGAGCAGCAACGTCCAGGCGAGCACGGTCGCCACGTGGTCGATCAATTGCAGCGTGGCCTTATCACCATCGACGGTGCGCGAGCTGGCCAACACGGGTACAAAGGCCTGGCTGAATGCCCCTTCGGCAAACAAACGCCGAAACAAATTGGGGATGCGAAAAGCGACGTTGAAAGCATCGGTCAAGGCATTCGCACCAAAGATGGCCGCCATCAACAAATCACGCGCCAGCCCGGTGAAACGCGACACCAAGGTCAATAAGGAAACGGTAGAGGCTGCTTTAAAAAGAGACACACACTTTTCGCCTGTTCAGGCGCCATCAGCGACACACACAAGAATATGGAAGTGCGCTGCGCAGCACGCCTGCACAGGCCAAGCACAGCTTTCCAATACGGCCTGCCATTGTAGGGGCCGCACCCTGCATCAGACTGTATGGGATGTAAGCAGAGCCATGCAGCTCTCACCTCAAAGCGATCACGCCCAGGTAGCGGCACTGGCATGCAGGCAAATGGCCGCTGCAGTCGCCACATTCAAGGACTCTTGCCCACCAGGCTGGGCAATCCGCACTGGTGTATGGGGCAGCGCACTCAAGGCTTCGCTCACGCCCTGCCCTTCATGGCCCATCACCCACGCACACGGCCAAGGCAAATCCGCCTTGTGCACATAAGCGCCATCATGGGAGCTGGTAATCAACAGCGGCACGGCCAAGGCCGCGACATCGCCATGCGTCGCCTGCTCGACCAAACCCAATCCGAAATGGGCCCCCATGCCAGCGCGCAGCACCTTGGGCGACCACAGCGCAGCCGTGCCCTGCAAGGCCACAATTTGCTTGAAGCCAAACGCGGCTGCACAGCGCAAAATCGCCCCCACATTGCCAGCGTCTTGCAGGCGGTCTAACACCACGGTGGCAACGCCGGCCTGCAATTGGTCAGGCACATCCGTGCGTGCCACCACATAGGCCAGGCCAGCCGCACTTTCCAGTCCGCTCACATGGGCAAACAGGGAGTCTTCCAACACCACCACCGCCAAGCGCCCATCGCCGCGCCCGCCAGATACGGCAGCTGGCCACCAGCGCTCCAGCTCCTGTGCATCCCAGCGCGATTGCGACAGCACCAAGGTGTGTACGGCCAAACCAGCCTGCTGCGCGGCGCTGCACAAATGCTCACCTTCGAGCCAAATCTGCCCCAGCTTGCGATACGCATGCGACTCCTGCGCCAAACGGCGCCATGCCTTGACTTGGGCATTCTCACGGGAAGTGATGGAGGTCATATGAAAAGGAAAAGTCATCGCGTGCGCTACCCCAAATAAAACGGCAAAACACACCCAGTACGGGTCTGCAATCAAAAAACATCGGCAAATGCTAGCGGCAGCCCATGCAATGCTACGCCGCTGCCAGCCTGCGCTGCCAAAAAAACTGGATGGCGGCACTCCACCCTTTGGGATTGAAAGTCCGTTGCACACCAGCCAGCCTCAAGCGGCCAAGGCGCCATTGTGTCATGCCGACTGCCGCCAACACCACCTCCATCCAACGACTTTGGCCGCGCACCACTTGCCCCATGCATCTGCATGGTGGCCGCTGGTTTGACTGGAGCAGGCCTTGCCCAAACAATGCGCTCACAAACCACATACAGCACATACAGCGCACAGTTGGCTGTCCTTGACAGGCTTGCAAACAGGCGCCTCCATTGAACAATCAAAAAAATGGCAGTTTTTTTACCATTTCTCGCGAGTTTCCAATTCGGCCTCTGAAAACGGGTTACACTAACGTCTTTGGCGCATTAGCTCAGCTGGTTAGAGCGACGGAATCATAATCCGCAGGTCCCCTGTTCGAATCAGGGATGCGCCACCAAAAATCGCAAACCCTTAGTGAGCAATCACTAAGGGTTTTTTTTCGCCGCAGCACTGCGCCAGTCTTTCACCAGACGACGCTTGTGTTTATCTTCCAGCAATGCAACGAGCGCATGCTACATCGCATGAGCCAATCAAGCCATTGAGGCCGCAAGCCTCTTGCCGGCGCTGCCGGGCACGCGCTCCTCCCATGGGCGTTGGCTTGCGCAATGCATTTGCCGCTTATAAGCACTGTGGCGTGTACCACTACATAAGAATGGCCAATGGCATATGCGAGCGCCAATACGCAAACAACATGCATCAAAGCCAAATTTGTACTGAGCGCCACGCAGCAAGCGCATTGATTAGTGCAATACTGGCATGTTAAAGGCGTTGGTACGCGCATCCGAGTTTGATGCTGATGTGCACTGACCCATCATGACAAGACACACAAAGCGCTTATTGGGCGCCATTCATTCAAGCATTGCATCTCCATGTCTGACTCTTCTTCTTTGCATATCGGCATTCTGACCGGCGGCGGTGATTGCCCCGGCCTTAATGCGGTCATTCGCGCCGTCACGCTCAGCCTGATCCACCACACTGGCGCACGCGTGACAGGCATCCGAAAAGGCTTTTATGGCTTGATTGCACGCCAGGTGTGCACATTGACCGCAGACACCGTCGACGCTATCTTGCACGAGGGCGGCACCATTCTTGGTGCGCACAACAGCGCCAATCCTTTTCGCTGGACTGCACAGGCCGATGTGCCCGCCCAAGATGTCTCACACGAGGTGCTGGCCTACGCCCGCGAATTGGGTCTGGATGCGCTGATCGTCGTCGGTGGTGATGGCACGATGGCGATTGCCAACCGCATCCACCAGCTGGGACTGCCGGTCGTTGGAGTACCCAAAACGATTGACAACGATTTGATGCATACCGAGCGCACCTTTGGCTTTGACAGCGCGGTCGCGATTGTGGCTGAGAGTTTGCAGCGCATTGCAACCACCGCCCGCAGCCATGGCCGCGTCATGGTGGTGGAGACCATGGGCCGCTATGCTGGCTGGATTGCCCTGGCTGGTGGTCTGGCTGGCGGCGCGCACGCGATTGTGTTGCCGGAGTTTGCCTACTCACCCGATGCGCTTGCCCAGCTGTGCCGCCAGCGCGAGCGCCAACAAGGCTATACGGTGATTTGTGTGGCTGAAGGCGCCAAAGCCATCGATGGCGACATGGTGGTCAAAGCGCGTCTAGAGCACAGCCCCGACCCGATCCGCCTTGGCGGCGTTGGCGAATTGCTGCGCGAGCAACTGCAAAGCCGCGTGGCCAGCGAAGTGCGCAGCACCCAACTGGGCCATGTGCAACGCGGCGGCGCCCCCACCGCATTTGACGCCGCGCTTTCAACGCAATTTGGCTGGTGGGCCGCGCAACTGGTACTGCGCAAGGCCTTTGGCCAAATGGTCGTGCTGCGCAATAGCAGCTGCACCAGCGTGCCCTTGGCGGAGGTGGCAGGCAAAGTGCGCCAGGTTCCTGCGGACGACCAGTGGGTACAAACTGCGCGCAGCCTTGGCGTCCGCTTTGGCGACGAAACGCTCACCGAGGCAGCAATCTAAGAACGTGTTGATGCTCTTTTCGCAGTCGCGTTAAAGTGCCAAAAATCCAATCACTCGAGACTGTGCTCAGCCCACAACAGCGGGTTCTGTAGAGCTTCCCAAGATGGGCATTGACAAACACACGCAGCACCTCGCACCAACCTTTTCAAGTTCGCTGTATGACTCCTGCCATTCATTTATTAAAGCAAGCCAAAGTCGCACACCAGCTGCATAGCTATACGCATGACAGCAAAACGCCATCGTATGGGCTGGAGGCGGCCGACAAGCTGCAACTGCCACCAGCCCAGGTCTTTAAAACGCTGCTGGCCCAGACCGAGACAGCCGAACTGTTGGTCGCGATTGTGCCCGTCAGTGGCTCACTGGACCTCAAGGCGTTAGCACAAGCCGCACACTGCAAGAAATGCGACATGGCCGATCCAACCCAAGCGCAGCGCAGCACCGGCTATTTGCTCGGTGGCATTAGCCCATTGGCCCAGAAAAAAGCCTTGCGCAGCTTCATTGACACATCCGCCGACGCCTTCGAGCGCATCTTTGTCAGCGCTGGCCGCAGAGGCCTGGAGGTGGAATTATCGCCACAGGATTTGCGCAGACTCTGCGATGCAACACCTGCGCTGATTGCCCGTGTTTAAAAAACTGGCGCCAGGAGCCTGCTCATCGTCTCCGGGCAGTCGTGCAAGGCACAATAAAGGACCATTAAGAGGCATTAGTGCTACTACCCAAGCCCACAGACCATGGCCAGATTGGTAACGCGCTTACTGAAGGATACGTTGGCAAAGAAACTCTGCTGGTCAGAGTGCATACAAGTCACAGACAATAGCAACATGCATGCGTGCCATTGCGTCCTGTGCACGTATGCCTGCGTCGATGATTTCATCTCTCTACACTGGAGGATTTCAACTATGGCCCATTCACTCAAAGCTTCTCTCGTGGCACGCAGCGCAATAGCTGTCATGCTGGCACTAGGTGCTTACGCCGCGCAAGCACAAACCTCAGCCAACAGCATCTGCGCTGATGGCAAGCAAGACCCGGTGGCCTGCCAGCGCGAAATGGGCGCTACGCGCAATAAAGCCCCCGTTGACCCTAACCAGGATTTTGCCAGCAACGCGCTCAAACGCTGCCAGGTTTACGCCAACGACCCTGAGGCACGCCAGTCTTGCGAAGACCGCGTGCGCAATCAAAACACACGCCGCGATGGCAGCGTATTTGGGGGTGGCACGATTCAAGAACACCGCATCATCCAAACCTCCCCCGCGCCGCGCCCCGTACAATAAAGCCATCGCGCATGGCGCATGCCTGCCGCCGCATTGAACGCATGCCCAGGCCACAGCGGCTTGCACTGCTTAAAGCCCAGCCCCTCCATGAAGGGGCTGTACCCAGCGCGCCCAACCCACCCCGTTTTGCCCAACCCACTCTCTGCTTTATGGACACCAAACTGCTTGAAATTCTGGTCTGCCCCGTCACCAAAGGGCAGCTCACCTATGACCATGCGCGCCAGGAGCTGGTCTCGCGCGCAGCACGTCTGGCTTATCCAATCCACGATGGCATCCCAATCCTGCTGGAAAACGAAGCCCGCACGCTCAGCGACGATGAACTAGCTGCTTGAGTGCTGCCGTGCCAAATTCCAGCCCTTTCATCGTTCTGATTCCGGCGCGCATGAGCTCCAGCCGCCTGCCCGATAAACCACTGGCCGAGATTAACGGCCTGCCCATGGTGATTCGGGTTGCCCACCAGGCCCAGCAAAGCCAGGCTCAATCGGTGGTGGTCGCGACCGACGATGCACGCATTCAAACCGCCTGCGAGCAGCACGGCATTGCCTGCGTGATGACCCGCGCCGACCACCAAAGCGGCAGCGACCGTCTGGCCGAAGCGGCTGCGCAATTGCAACTGCCGGACGAGACCATCGTTGTCAATGTACAAGGTGATGAACCATTCATTCCACCGGAGCTGATCAACGCCACGGCCCAGGTGCTGGCCCAGCACAGCCATGCAGTGATGGGCACAGCCGCCCACCCAATCCACACGCAAGCCGATTTTCTCAATCCAAATGTGGTCAAAGTCGTGCTCAATGCCGCCCAGGATGCGCAATACTTCAGTCGCGCACCGGTGCCCTTCTTCAGAGACCCACCGGCCACACTGTGGCAGGAGGCGGGCGCGCTAGGCCAAGCCATACCGAATGGGCAAGGCCTGCATCCGGCATTGCGGCACATCGGCATTTACAGCTACCGCGTGGGCTTTCTCAAGCAATTTCCACAGCTCAGTGCCGCCCCAACTGAGAACAACGAATCACTGGAGCAACTGCGAGTACTCTGGCATGGCTACCGAATCGCTGTGCATTTGACGCAGGAGGCACCGCCAGCTGGAGTCGATACGCCTGAAGACTTGCTGCGCGCTCAAGCGCATGCCCTGTCCACAGCAGCCTAAGATCGTAAACACGTTCTAAAGCAACACCCACCAGCCACTACGCTGCAGGCTGGGTCTAAACATCTTCAAACTGCAACTGGCCCTGCACATGCGTGCAGGTATTGCCAGCAATCCATATTTGGCCAGAGGCATCCTGACTGGCATAGACCCGGCCTTGCCGGCCAAGACAAGTGCCTTGGGCTGCCAGGTAGGGCAGTTGAACCACGCCGGTACTGGTGAGCCATTGCGCCACCGACGCATTCAGACTGCCTGTCACCGGATCTTCAACAACCGCGCCATGCTGGTCACTGAAAAACGCCCGCACTTCAATGGCTGTCTCAGCACCTGCAGAATGGAGCCCAACCACACCAATATCGATGCGTTCTGGCCAACTGCGCGCAGGCGTCAGCGCCAGCACCTGCTCCGCCGATGCCAATCGAATGCCCAGCCAGCCAGGGCCGTTGTCGATCCATGCGGCCTCGACAATGTCTTCAGCCCGAATGCCCAGCAGCCGCTGCGCCTGGAGCAACTCTTGCCCACTGGCCGGCCCCGTCTTGATCAGCGCTGGCGCGGCAAATGCCAAACGCCCCCCCGCTTGGCGCGCAATTGTCACCAGCCCCACGCCGCACTCTTGCACGATGTGCCCGGCATTTTTCGGCGTATGGCCAGCCGCCAGCCATGCATGGCAAGTGCCCAGGGTCGGATGGCCGGCAAACGGCATTTCACGCTCGGAGGTGAAAATGCGCACACGGTAATCGGCGGCCGGATCCGTCACTGGCAGCACAAAAGTGCATTCGGACAGGTTCAGCCAGCGCGTCAACTGCTGCATCTGTTCAGCCGTCATGCCTTGGGCGTCCAGCACCACAGCCAACGGGTTGCCAGACAGCGCCTGAGCGCCAAAGACATCGACGAATTGAATATCCAAGGCCATCATCACCCCCACTCCAGACAAAGCTGCCACTGTAGCGCCAAGAATCTGTTCGTGCGGGCTCAGCGTGCTGTGCGCTGCACTCTGGCCAACACCAGCAGCAGCACGACAATCAGAACGGCCGCCACCAGGTTGTAGCGCATGCCTGCCACAAACGCCGATGCGTATTGCTCGGCCTGCGTTGCCGCGCCTGTATGGCCTAGTGCTGCACCAAACAACATGCCGACTGCAGCCACGCCCAATGCGGCACCGATTTGCTGCAAGGTAGAAATCACCCCTGAAGCCATGCCGGCTTGTGCCTTGTCCACAAAGCCGAGCACCAGATTCAGCAGCGGCGTCATGATCAAGCCCTGCGCCGCACCCACCACCACCAACACCGGAATCAACCGCAGTGCCTGCAAGGCTGCGCCAGCCAACTGCACCTGGACAACCAAGACCGCAATGGCTGCTGCATACACGATCGCCCCCACCACAATTGCCTGCATGCCCCAGCGCGCCACCCCTTTGGGCGCAAACAACGACGCCAGTACAAAGCCCAGACTGGCGGGCGCAAAAACACGGCCTGCCAGCCATGGATCGAGCCCCAGGCCGCTTTGCATCAGCAGCGCAAAGCACAGGAAAAAAGAGCTGGAGGTGGAGTAAATCAACAGCACCAACCAGGCGCCCACCGCAAAATGCGGCTGCGCCAACAAGCGCATATCCACCAGCGGCCAGCCGCCGCGAATGCGCAAACGCTCTTGCTGCAGATAAAACAGTGCCAACAGGCCAAAGGCTGCCACCAAGGCCCCGACACTCCAAGCAGGCCAATCCTGTGCAGGCCCCTCTAGCAAAGGCACCAAGAGCAATGCCAAGCCTAGACTCACCAGCAACACCCCCAGCAAGTCAAGGCCCGGGCGCTGCGGTGCATGCGACTCGGGAATGCACCTGGCCGTGACTATCGCCAGCAAGCCAATAGGCGCATTGATAAAGAAGACCGTGCGCCATCCCCAGTCCAGCCAATTCACATACACCAGCCAGCCGCCCAGCACCTGGCCTGCAATTGCCGCCAGCCCCAAAGTCATGCCCAGCAACCCAAACGCACGGCGCGCCTGGGGGCCATCGAAATGGACGCGAATCGACGCATAGACCTGCGGCAACAACAAGGCTGCGGTCAGTCCTTGCAAGATGCGAGAGGCAATCAGGAATTCCGCACTCGGGGCCAGCCCACACAAGACCGAGGCGACAGTGAAGGCCGCCATGCCCCATACAAAGACGCGCCTGCGTCCAAACACATCGCCCAAACGGCCACCCGTAATCAGCATCGCGCCGAACGCCAATTCATAAGCAGCCACGACAAAGCCGATCTGCGCCAAGCTTGCCGATAGATCGGACTGCATGCTGGGGATGGCCACATTGACTACAAACAGATCGAATATCGTGATGAAACCGCCCAGCAGCAACACGGACAAACCCAGCCATGGCGGGGTGTGAGCGCCGCCTTGGGGCAGCGAAGAAGAATGGCAATACGCGCTCATACAATGGCCTCAGAAACAAAATTGGCCATTTTTATTCAGCAATTAAACAATTACAATTTAACCATTTATGCTATTACTAACAGCAATAAGCTTGGCATGCGCACCTTAGAAAGAACACGTCCTGATTTAGCGGCTTTTTTGCTCGCACACCGCCAGCGGCTCACGCCTGAAGAAGTGGGCTTGCCCAGCAGTGGCAGGCGACGTACCCCAGGTTTGCGGCGCGAAGAGGTCGCGGCGCTGGCGGGCGTGGGCCTGACTTGGTACACCTGGTTAGAGCAAGGCCGCGATATTGGTGTTTCTGCACACTTTCTCGACCAACTCGCCCAGGTGCTCAAGCTGGATTCGGCCCAGCGCCGCCATCTGTATCTGTTGGCACATGCGCGCCCGCCCCTAGAGCCGGGCAAAACCTTTTGTGTACTGCCCCCGCTGGTGCGCCGCCTGATGCACGACCTGCCCCATGCGGCCTTTGTGCTCAATCTCCGCTGGGATGTACTGGGTTTTAACACTATGGCCGATGCACTGTTTGACTTTGGCGCGCACCCGCCAGAGCGCCGCAATCTGTTGTGGCTGCTGTTCACCAGCCCAGTATTACGCGCACGCCTGTGCGACTGGGACGAACAGGCAACACGAATGCTGGCCAGTTTCCGCCGTGACTATGCACGCGCATCGCAAGAAGGGGATATACGTGCACTGGTCGCAGATTTACAGAAAGTCTCGCCCGAATTCAAAGCATCGTGGCGCACGCAACAAGTGCAATCACACTGCATGGGCCAGCGGGTATTGCTGGTCGATGGTGTGACTACGCCCTATGAGCACACCTCGCTGACGATCGATGAAGACCGCCACCTGCGGTTGGTGGTGTATGCCAAAGCGGAGGATTCAGCCGACCCATCCCCCAGCGCTCAACAACTCAATCAGGGCAATTGCTCCAGGGCCTGCAAATAGGCCGGATGTTGCATCAGCTCATCCCAGGCCAAAGGTGCGGCTTGCGGCAGCAAGGCCAGGCGGCGCTGTTCGCTTTGCGGATTGCATCGCCAATCGCCCTGCGCGAGCGCCTGCTCCATGCCATCGATCCAGGCATCCAGCTTGGCACCACCGCCCAGGCTTTGGTTGCACAGCAGCAGCAGATCACAGCCGGCATTCAGTGCAGCTACGCCAGCTTCGACCGCGCTCAGGTTGTGACCGCCCATCCTGCGGGCGCCTTCCATGCTCAGGTCATCACTGAAAATCGCGCCATCAAAACCCAGTCGCTCACGCAATACGTCCTGCAGCCAGCGGGCAGAGAACCCTGCCGGGCGTGGATCGACTTTGCGGTAGACGACATGCGCGGCCATCACCGCCGTCAAACTCGAGCGCAACCATTGGTAAGGGGCAGCATCCTCACTCAAAATCGCGGTCAAACTGCGCTCATCCACCGGAATCGCAACATGCGAGTCGGCCACCACATGGCCATGGCCAGGAAAATGTTTGGCGCAATGCGCCATGCCCGCCTGCAGCAAGCCCTGCATCACGGCTTTTGCCAACATACTGACTACGCGGGCATCGCGGTGCAGCGCACGGTCACCAATCACGGTACTGCCCCCCCAGTCGAGGTCAACCACCGGTGCAAAGCTCATATCCACACCGCATGCGCGCAGCTCACTGGCGAGCACATAGCCAACAGCGGTGGCCGCATTCACGGCCGCCATCGCTCCGCTCCCCGGCAGCTTGCGGTGCAAGCCGCTGGTGTCGTCCTTGTCCCACATCCGCCCTAACGCCCGCATTGGGGCCAGCGGTGTAAAACCATCGGTGCGAAAGCGCTGCACCCGCCCGCCCTCCTGGTCCACGGCAATCAGCAAATCGCTGCGCACGGCCTTGATATCGGCACACAGCTGTACCAGTTGCTGGCGGTCTGCCCAATTGCGCGCAAACAGCGTCAGGCCCCCCACCAGTGGGTGGGCCAAGCGCTCGCGGTCAATGCTGTCTAGTTGCGTGCCTTCAATATCGATCATCAAAGGCGCATGCATGCGCTGCTCTTCAAAGGCCTGAGGCTTGGACTGTTTATGCGCTTTTTTATTCATAGGGCAGGGTCGGCTAAAGAAGTGGTTGAGGCAATAGGGCTAGGGTGGCGCGGGGGCTGGCTCATGTCTGCGCAAGCGGTCGGATCTGTGCAGTGGGGTCCATGCCGACCTCGGCAATGCAAAAAGCCACTGCATATTCCTTCTCGTCTGACAGCGTGACATGAAAGCGCAGCCCACGCTGCTCACACCAAGGCGTTAAAGGCCCGTGCGTGATGATGCGCGGCTGGCCACCAGGGTGGTGGCCAACTTCACAATGCCGCCAGGTCATCGGCATGTGCATGCCCAAACCAATGGCTTTGCTAAATGCTTCTTTGACCGCAAAGCGTGTGGCTACAAAGCTCACGCCACGCGCCGGCCAGCGTGCTGAACGTTTCTGCCAGGTCAGCAGCTCATTGTCTGTGAGGACTTTATGGGCAAAACGCGCACCGTGGCGCTCCAAGGATTGCGCGATGCGGCGAATGTCACAAATATCCGTACCAATACCATAAATCATGGTTCGTATTATGATGGAGGCTTGTGCGCAATCTGGTCATTGCTTGCTAGGCAAATGCTACAGCAGCGCTGCAAAGCCCCACGATGATTCATTCTTGAGAGCATTACTCAAGATATATATACAAATAGTGACAAAACTATAATAGCAGACATGGCAGTCTGGACACTCGGCATCAACCACCAAACAGCTCCGCTGGATTTGCGGGGCCGTTTTGCGTACGCGGTTGACCAAATCGCCCCTGCTTTGCACGGCTTGAAGCAGTCGTTGTCTGCAGCCACTGCCGGGCCTATCGAAACGGCCATTTTGTCGACGTGCAACCGAACAGAAATCTACTGTGCCGCCGAGACGCCGCTACAGGCCGCGTCATTGGAATGGCTGGCCAAAAACGGCGGCATGTCAGCCAGCATGTTGTCCCAATATGCCTACACCCTGGATGAAGACAAGGCCGCACGCCATGCTTTTCGTGTCGCCAGCGGTCTGGATTCGATGGTGCTGGGCGAAGCGCAAATCCTGGGCCAAATGAAAACAGCAGTGCGCACAGCTGAAGAGGCTGGCGCATTGGGCAGCACTTTGCACCAACTGTTTCAGCGCAGCTTCGCCGTTGCCAAGGAAGTGCGCTCAAGCACGGCGATCGGCGAACACAGCATCAGCATGGCCGCTGCAGCCGTGCGCCTGGCCAGCCAACTGTTTGAAGATTTCACCAAACTGAAAGTGCTGTTTGTCGGCGCCGGTGAAATGATTGAATTGGTCAGCACGCATTTTGCCGCGCAGCACCCCAAAAGCATGGTCGTAGCGAACCGAACGCTGGACCGTGGCGAGAAGCTCGCAGGGAAATTGGGCGCGCAAACGCTGCGCATAGGCGATCTGCCTGACATGCTGCATGAATTTGATATTGTGGTTTCCTGCACCGCCAGCAGCGTTCCCATTATCGGTTTGGGCGCAGTCGAACGGGCCTTGAAAAAGCGCCGCAATAAGCCGATGTTCATGGTTGACTTGGCCGTGCCACGCGATATTGAACCGGAAGTCAAGGCACAAGAGAACGTGTATTTGTACACCGTTGACGACTTGGCCCATGTGGTGCAAAGCGGCAAAGCCCACCGCGCTGCTGCGGTCGCGCAGGCCGAAGCCATTATTGACACTGGCGTGCAGCAATTTGTACGCTGGCTGGAGATACGCAATAGCAGCCAAGCCACCGTACCACTGATTCAGCAACTGAACCAGCAAGCCCAGACCTGGAATGCGATGGAAGTGGCTCGTGCGCGCAAAATGCTCGCACGTGGCGAAGACCCGGAGCTGGTATTGCAAGCCTTGGCCAATAATCTGTCGAAAAAAATGCTGCACGGAGCCGTTACCGAATTGCGCAATGGCGACGCCAGCGAGCGCCAGCACACCGCGCAAATGGTCTCGCGCATGTTCTTGCGCAACCAAAGCACTGCAGCTGCCGCTAAAACGCATTAGCGACGCTCTTGGCTCGCGCGCCACTTGCGCCCGCTCACACGCCTTCTGCATGGTAAGGCAAGCCCCTCCCCTCCTATGCAGCAGACCATCTCCTTTTGAGTGCTTGGGCAGTCCACACAGGCATCCCTCTGGCCTAGTGCCCAAGCCCCATTCAGATCCAATGTATGCAAACCTTTATGAAGCACCAGCTCGAGCGGTATGCCGAGCGCCTCAAGGAGCTGGATTTTCTGCTCTCTCGCGAAGACATCATGGCCGATATGAAGCAGTATCGGGTGATTGCCAGCGAACACGCCGAAGTCACACAAATTGCCGGGCGTTATGCACTCCATCAGACCTTGGCGGGCGATTTGCACACCGCGCAAGAGATGCTGCAAGACCCGGACTGCGATGACGAAACCCGGCAAATGGCGCAAGAAGAGATCGCCAGTGCCGAGCAGCAAATGCGCAGCCTTGAAGCGGAACTGCAATGCCTGATGCTGCCACGCGACCCTGACGACGCGCGCAACGCGTTCATGGAAATCCGCGCTGGCACCGGTGGCGATGAGTCGGCCCTGTTTGCCGGTGATTTGTTGCGCATGTACACCCGCTATGCCGACTGCGTGGGTTGGCGCGTCGAAATCATCAGTGCCAATGAAAGTGAGCTAGGCGGCTACAAGGAAGTCGTGCTGCGCATCGAAGGCAAGGACGTCTATGGCCGCTTGCGTTTTGAGTCGGGTGGCCACCGCGTGCAACGCGTGCCTGCAACCGAAACGCAAGGGCGCATTCACACCAGCGCCTGTACCGTGGCTGTGCTGCCTGAGCCCGATGAAAACACCGCGGCCGTGGTGCTTAATCCGGCCGAGCTGCGCATTGACACCTACCGCGCCAGCGGCGCAGGTGGCCAGCACATCAACAAGACCGATTCGGCCGTGCGCGTGACCCACTTGCCCACCGGAATCGTTGCAGAATGCCAGGACGACCGCAGCCAGCACCGCAACAAGGCCAAGGCACTGCAGGTTCTGGCCGCGCGCCTGCAAGAGAAAGAGCGCAACGAACAAGCCGCCAAAGATGCCGCCATGCGCAAAGGCCTGATTGGCAGCGGCGACCGCTCAGACCGCATCCGCACTTACAACTTCCCCCAGGGGCGGCTGACTGACCACCGCATCAACCTGACGCTGTACAAGCTGCTCAGCATCATGGAAGGCGATTTGCAAGAAGTGCTGGACGCACTGCAAAGCGCCCGTGAGGCCGAACAAATCGCCCAATTGCAGCCAGAGTAAAGCAAGCAGCGGCAATCCACCCCAAGTCAACCCAGCGCACCACCTAGCGCCTCTTGCCATGCCCACTGCCCTCCCTGTCACAGTCACAGTCGCGCGCGCGCTACAGATCGGACAACAAGCGGGTCTGCCGCGCCTGGATGTGCAGCTGTTGCTGCTGCACAGCATTGGCCGCCCACTGGACCAGCGCGCCTGGCTGATCAGCCATGACGATGCACTGCTAACGCAACAACAGCTCAAGCAGTTTGAAGCGTTACTGGCCCAACGCCAAGATGGCGTACCAATCGCGTACCTGACCGGCCAAAAAGAATTCTTCGGTTTGACGCTGCAGATTACCCCCGCCACACTCGATCCACGCCCAGACACCGAAACATTGGTGGAGTGGGCCTTGGACGTGCTGCAGAGCGCCCAACAGCCCCGCGTCTTGGATTTGGGCACGGGCAGTGGCGCGATTGCACTGGCCATTCAAAGCCAGCGCCCCGACGCGCAGGTTTGGGCCGTCGATCAAAGTCAGGATGCATTGCAGGTTGCCAAAGCCAACGGCGCGCAATTGGCGCTGCCCGTGCAGTGGCTGCACGGCAGTTGGTTTGAGCCTGTCGTGGCGGCCCAATTGGCCCCGTTTGACCTGATCGTCTCCAACCCCCCTTATATCAGGCCTGATGACCACCATCTGCCCCAGTTGCGCCACGAGCCGCTGCAGGCCTTGGTCAGCAGCCAGCAGGGCTTGCACGACATTGGCGTGATCGCCCAGGCAGCACCAGCGCACCTCAAGCCTGGCGGCATGCTGCTGCTTGAGCACGGCTGGGACCAGGCGCAGGATGTGGCCACTATTTTGCAGCGCGCAGGGTTTAAACACATCGCGCATCGACACGATCTGGCCGGCCATATCCGCTGCAGTGGCGGTCGTGTATCCTGAGCTGCGCTGCTCAGCAATGTGGCCCGCTTTGAGCCGCAGCCCCGCTATGCACCAAGAGCCTGTTCAAAATCTCCACGCCATCGCGCACACCATACAAAGAAGGCATGCAAGCCGCTTTGGTGTGCCTCATCCTTCGGGTTGGACTCCAACCGCGTAAGTCTATAATTAAATAGGTCCGGCCCAATGGCGCATTGGCCGCACCTCAATGCCTGCGCAAAAACCCTGTCTCTCCTGCAGGCAAGATTTCAACGCATACTTTGCGCTATTGCATTGACCATCAGGCCAGACTTGCACCCTTCTAACACCCCCCACTCCCAAGCCTGCCAAGCGAATGCAGGCATGCCTGCAGCACGTGCCATGCCTGTCCATACAAGGCGGAGTTTCTGGGTGTTTGCAGGCCTTATCGTCGGCTGCATGGGTATCGGCTTGCTACTGCTACTGGAGAGCACCCATGCGCGCAACAACGAGCTTGAGAAAAGCCGCTTAGAGGCGCAGTCGATGGAGTTTGCCTACGCGCTCCAGTCCAGTGCACAAGCCTATGGGCGCTTTCTCACCAACGTGCAATTCAGCCTCACCAGTGCACCACTGCATGAAGGCAGTTCCTTGGTGGACGCCTGGAATATCACCATCGCCAATCCGGAGCTTGCCAGCACCCGCATTGTGCGCATGATTCCAGTCGAATCAGATACCCTGCTGGGCAAAAGAATTGAAAATGCGCTCAAAGAGCACCGTGGCGGCATTGAAGTGCGCGCATTTGCACAAAACAATGGCTTGACCTTGGTGGCCATACCGGCAGCACGCAACAGCGCCACTGGCAGTCCCGATATTGCCAGCGTGATAGGGGTAGATTTGGTTTTCACTGACTGGCTGCGTGAAGTGCAGCGTCTGGCCACCTCCTACGCCCTCGATGTGCATGCCTTTGTCTCGCCAATGCCCGTTCCTATTGCAGAAATGCAGCCCTCCATGCGCTGGAACAAGGACAGCTTGCACATTGCCATGCAAATCATGGGCCAGCGCGTGGAGCTGGCCTTCACTTCCAGCGCGCAACTGTCATCAAGCACGACCATCTCCCAAGCTGCGCCTTGGGGCCTGGTCATTTCTGGCCTGGTGCTGCTGATCGCATGGCTGATTCTTCTGCGCATGCGCGAGACTGAATTGGTCGATTCGGGCCAGCGCTACAAGGAGCAAGCCCATACAGGCTGGTTGCGTTATTTCGCCTTTCTCAACCACCCGCTGATTCCTGCAGCTGAGCTCGACCGCGAGAATGGCTATTTTCACAAGCCCTCGCCGCGCTTGAGCCAATTGCTGGGCTACAAAGCCGACGAACTGCAGCGGCTCACCATCGCCTCAATCACCCATCCTGACGATCTGGTCAAGCTCCAGCATCCTGACATCCTGCCCTCAGAAGATGCCCACTATCTGTACGAAAAAGTCTCTGATTTGCGCCTGCAGCACAACTTGGGCTACCCAGTTTGGGTGGATTTGCTGCGCATCCGCTATACACCCAGTAGCCTGGAAAACATCAAGCATACGCTGACAGACCGCGACATCATGGTGTTGCACGACAACAGCCAATCCAAATTGCTGCAAAACCAGCTTCAGCGGCGGATCGAGAAAAACGAAACAATCTTTGAGCAATTGCCCGTAGGGCTGTGCATTGCCGACACAGAGCAGCACATCCATTTCATCAATGAGCGCTTCAAGTCTTATTCTCTTTGGCAAGGCTCCAATCCACTCACGCTCGATGACTGGTGGCAGGCCTTGAACCAGGCCGGCTCCCCCAAGACCATCCATGAACGCTGGCAACAGCAAGTGAGCGCCTCCATCACCCGCAGCGGCATGCTGGAGACCATAGAGATCCATTTGCACAGCAGGCAGCAGGAGCAGCACCGGGTGTTGGAGCTCTCGGGCATCGTGCTCGATGACCAGATTGTGCTGACACTGGTCGATGTGAGCAGCCATAAAAAAGCCGAAGACGATATCCGCTTGCTGGCTTTTTACGACCTCACGACCAAGCTGCCCAATCGCAAACTGCTGCTAGACAGGCTGCAGCAAGCCTGCATCAGCAGCCTGCACCACCCGCACTATGGTGCTTTGCTGCTATTGAAGCTGGAGCAGCTGCGCGGACTGCGCGATGGCAAAAACAACGCACAGGCGGATGCCATCCTCAAAGAAACGGTGCAGCGCATACGCCCTCTCTTGCCTGCGGACCACACAATAGCACGCATCGATACCGACACATTTGCGATATTGCTGAACGCGCTCGCACTGGCAGAAGATACGGCCGTGCACATGTGTGAGCAAATTGGCAACAGCGTGGTCGCGGCCATCCAGCAGCCATACACACTGGCAGAGCGCAGCTTGCACCTGAGCACATGCATCGGCGCCACTTTATTCAAAGGCACGCGCCACAGCGCAGAAGACTTGCTGGGCCGCGCCCAAATCGCGCGCAGGCAAGCGGCTCAAAATGGCCAAAGCACGGTGCATTTCTTTGACCCCCAAACCCAGGAAAATGCCAGCGCCCGCGCCTTGCTGGAGCGCAACATCAAAGCGGGTTTGGCGATGAGTGAGTTTGTACTGTATTACCAGCCCCAGGTGGAGAAAAGCAACTTCATCGGCGCCGAAGTGCTGTTGCGCTGGCGGCACGGTGAGGTGTTTGTCTCACCCGACAAGTTCATCAGCACCGCAGAGCAAAGCAATCTGATCTTGCCGCTGGGCAATTGGGTGCTGCACCAAGCCTGTAAACAACTGGCGCAATGGGCCGAGCGCAGCGAAACCGCCCACCTGACGCTGTCAGTGAACATCAGCCCCAAACAATTCAAGCACGCCCAGTTTGTCGACACCGTGGTACAGGCCATTGCCAACACTGGCGCACCCGCGCGCCAATTGATCATCGAGCTGACCGAGAGCATGCTGTTTGAGGACATTGACAGCGCCATTGCACGCATCAGCGCTCTGCGCGCGCATGGAGTGGGCTTCTCGCTGGATGATTTTGGCATGGGCTACTCCTCACTCAGCGACCTGCAGCGCTTGCCACTGACCGAGCTCAAAATCGACCGCAGCTTCATCCGCGACATTCAGCACAATGCCCATGATGCGCGCATGGTACGCAGCATCATCAGCCTAGGCCACAGCATGGGCTTGCAGGTGATCGCTGAGGGGGTTGAAACCCAGGCACAAATCGACTACCTGATTGACAGTGGCTGCATGCGCTGGCAGGGCTACTTCATCGGCAAGCCGCAGCCGATTGCGCACCTGGAGCAGCTCATGCAGGAACACATCACGTTCTCTTTCAGAGGCAGCCAACCATAAGCATCACCCGCTGCAGGATTGGCCTGCTGCACAGCTGGCTGCATGCGATCGGGGCGATGTGTATTGATTGGCATGCGATCCAGCGCGAGCGGGCCAGCACAAAGGCCCACATCGTGCATCATGCGGGTCTACGAAAGCCTGTGGCTCAGGCTCGCTCTCTCATGCAAAGGTCGCATATGGCTAAGTGGTTACCCATTCTTTTACTGGTTCTCTCCAACGTTTTCATGACCGTTGCCTGGTATGGGCATTTGAAATTCCCGCAAGCGCCGCTGGTCAAAGTGGTGCTGATCAGCTGGGCGATTGCCTTGCTGGAGTATTGCCTGGCTGTGCCCGCCAACCGCCTCGGCCACAGCTTCTATTCGGCAGCGGAATTAAAAACCATCCAGGAAGTCATCACCTTGGTGGTGTTTGCCGTGTTTTCTGTGTTGGTGCTGAAAGAAAGCCTGACGCTGAACCACCTCGTAGGCTTTGGCTGCATTGGCCTGGGGGCATTTTTTATTTTCAAAGGGCCGTTCTGATCGGGCCCGCGCTGCCTATTGCCATAGCCGTGCCTGGCTTAATGCCAGGCAATACCTTCACGACCATGCCCATTCCAGTGGGCTGGGCTACCACTATGCACATCGATTGCGCCTATCGCTAGCTAGCGTGCATCCAGTGAATCGATCAGGCTGCGACGGTGCAAGCTCACGTCCAGACGCCTGCAAGGGCCGCTTGCTACGACCACTGCACTCCAACAGACATCCCGGCTCAGTAGCATCGCTGCAAAAGCCATCGTGCAGGGCAGGGAAATACAATAAGACCGCCTTAGCGTCCCGACATGCGCTCTGGCATCAGCTCTTGCAGAATTGTGGTCGAGATTTCTTCAATCGACTTGGTGGTGGTCGAGAGCCACTGGACGCCGGAGCGGCGCATCATGGTCTCGGCTTCACCCACTTCCATGCGGCAGTTGTGTATGCTGGCGTAGCGCGAACCAGGGCGGCGCTCGTTGCGGATTTCACTCAAACGCTCGGGATCAATCGTCAGCCCGAACAGTTTTTTCTTCAAGGGCAGCAGCGCAGGCGGCAGTTGCTGGCGCTCAAAATCCTCCGGAATCAGCGGGTAGTTGGCCACTTTCATGCTGTATTGCATGGCCAAATACAAGCTGGTGGGCGTTTTGCCACTGCGGCTGACGCCAATCAGGATCACATCCGCGCTGGACAGGTCGCTATTGGATTGCCCATCATCATGCGCCAAGGTGTAATTGATCGCCTCCATCCGGTCCGAGTATTCCTTGCTCTTGCTGATGTCGGTAAAGCGGCCTACGCGGTGGTGCGATTTGGCGCCCAGCTCCAGCTCCAGCGGACGTACAAAGCTGCCAAACATGTCCATCACCAAGCCCTTGCAGCTCGTTGCCACCACTTCTTGGATCTCAGGGTTGACCAGCGTCGTGAACACAACCGGTTTGTTGTTCTCAAGCTCTGCGGTGTGGTTGATTTGGCGTATCGCTTGATGCGCTTTGTCAACGGTGTCGACAAACGGCAGGCGCACTTTGCGCACATTCAAATCAAACTGGGCAAGAATAGCGTTGCCAAAGGCCTCTGCGGTAATGCCTGTGCCATCGGAGACGAAAAAAGCGGTGCGATTAGACATAGAAGAAAAGCGTGATGGGCCTGTGCCAAGGGCCATGTGTAAAACCAGGATCTGACAAGCATACTAAAAAATGCCGCCGCCCTGGTGCTCAGAGCCTGTTGCATGGCAAAAACGATCGCTGTGCCAGCAAGCAGCACACCCTACAAGCAGCAAAATCCCCGACAATGCGCGCATGACACTGCAAGAACAACCGCGCAACCCGCTCCACGGCCTGACCCTGGAGCGCATTCTGACGGACCTGGTCCACCACTATGGCTTCAAGGAGCTGTACAAGCGCATTCCCGTGCGCTGCTTCTACCTCGATCCGACGATCAGCTCAAGCCTGAAATTCTTGCGTAAAACCCCGTGGGCGCGCCAGCAACTCGAAGAGATCTACGTCAAAACCTTAGAGGCGCAGCGGCGCGCAGACCAGCGCATGCAGAACCGCACAGCGCCAAGCGCAGTCAGGCAAACAGCCACCAGCGCGGAAAAAGTCCCATTGACGGGCACACTCACACTATCCAAATCTCGCAAAATCTAAAGCTGCAGCCATGACCTCTACACCAACACCTGCACCATCCGCTAGCGATGCCGATTTTCAAACTGAGACCGACAAACGCCTGACCGAGCTGGAGATCAAGCAAAGTTACAGCGATGACTTGCTCGAACAACTCAACTTACTGGTCTTCAAACAGCAATCACACATCGACCAATTGAGCGCACAATTGCAACGCCTGCAGCAGTCACAAGCGCGTGGCAGCCAAGATGCCAGCCTTGACCCGCGGGCCGAGCTGCCGCCGCATTACTGAGCTATTGTCAGAGCCAGGCTTGCTGTTGAAGCCATGCCAACAGCAAGGCATTGACCTCATCAGGTCGCTCTTGCTGCGTCCAATGGCCACAATCCAGAATCAATTCGCGCTGCATCAAGGGGACATGGCGCTCCATGCCCTCAGTCGTTGCTGGTGGCAAAAATGCATCGTACTCAGCGCACACCATCAGCGCTGGCAGCTGAACCTTGTCAACAACGCCTGCCGTGTCATGCCAATTGCGGCTTAAATTGCGGTACCAGTTGAGCCCGCCTGTGAAGCCGGTTTTTTGGTATGCATCGACAAACACCTGCAATTGCGGCTCGCTCAAAAAAGACTCACCCTGGATGCGCTGGTCCTGCCCGAGCAAGGTCGCGGGCAAGCTCTGCAGCTCTTGAGGTGCTTGTTCGAAATTGCGCAGCAATGCGTTGGGGCGTGTCATCAAGCCGGCAAAAGTGGCCCGTACATCAGCGCCCAGCAACGCCTCGCCCTGCCCTGGGGTTTGAAAATACACCATGTAATTGCTCTCGCCACGGTAGCTGCGCAGCGTCTCAATCAGGTCTTTGTCGGTGCGGCGCGTATACGGTGTATTGAGCGAGGCCACCCCCACAAAGCGGCTCGCGTGGTCACGAGCCAAGGTCCAAGCCAAAGCACCGCCAAAATCATGGCCCACCACCACACACCGGTCGATACCCAAACTATCTAGCATGCCCACCACATCCAAGGCCAGGTTTTGCATGCGGTAATCGCCAAGCTCCCCTTGCTGGCCCGTCGCGCCAAAGCCGCGCAAATCCGGCACGATCACCTGGCAGCCTGCCGCCACCAACGCGGGGATCTGCAAACGCCACGAATACGCCAATTCAGGAAAACCGTGCAGCAGCACAACCGGCAGGCCGCGGCCTGCTACATGGGTGGACAACACGATACCGTTGCTGGCAATCGCTTGCGCTGCAGGCATCTCGGGATAGGGCATGGATTGAAAGTGCATGCCCCAGCTTAGCCGGCGATAGCCCTGCGTGTCTGTCACCGATGCGCCTGCACTACTGCAAATGCACTGCAGCATAGGCAGCGGCGAGGGCTGAGGGTGCCTCAAGCCATAAAAAAGGCTGGCGCCTATGAGGGCGCCAGCCTGATATCACTCAAACCAGAGAAACTCAGTTTTGCAGCGCGTTGGAGGTGGCCTGGTCCAGACGCCCCGTGGCTGGCAAGCCATTGTCTTCCTGGAACTGGCGCAACGCATTGGCTGTGCGCGCGCCCATTTTGCCGTCTGCAGTGCCAGCGTCATAGCCCATGTCGTTCAGCAGGTTCTGCGCAGAGCGCAGATTCATGCGAGGCGCGCCTGCCGAAGTTTGCGACGGAGCTGCTGCACCATCTACACCCAGACGGCCACCACCGCCCAAGCCTTGGCCTTTGACCGTCTGCGCACGGTATTGGCGCAGTGAGACCACCATTTGGTTGTACGCATCCATGAAGGCTGCAGAGATCACCTTGCCTTGCGGAGTTTTGGTGTAGCTGCCCAGGCCACCACCTGCAACGCCACCAAACAGCGCGCCAAAGCCACCGATGTCGGTCTTCGAAGCACTGCCTTCAGAAACCGCGATCTGCACACCAGAGCGGTTATCGACCAAGGTCAGCATCGCTGATGCTTCGCGGGTCTGGGTGCTGGCGCCCACTGCTGCCAGCGCGCGACCACCACCACCACCCAGCAAGCCGCCAACCGCACCAAGCATGCCGCCGGTATTGTCGTCGCTGAAAATAATCTCTGGCGTCAACGCGTAATCAGAAGCGACCATCTGGCCACCTCCAAAATTGCTGCCTTGGCGCATTTGGCCGCCCTGGGCGATTTGACGCTCGCGGTTCATCGCGTTCATGCCCGCATTGCTGCGCTCGACCACCACAAAGCAGTTCGATTGTTGCACCAGCAAACGCAGCAGATTGGCCGTTGGTGGCAAGCGGTACTCATTGCGCAAGATGGTGTACCAACCGGCCGTTTCGTTTTCCACCAAGGAAATAGTGCCCAGCGGCGATTCGCAACGCTCCAGCCCGTCATGGACGTTGCTGTATGCAGAGCCCGCGGCACTGCCAGTGGCGACAGTTTTGGCACTGGCATCGCCCATGCGAATGCCGGTTGTTTCGCAACCTGCCAAAAACAATGTAGCCACTGCTGCGGCAATCCATAAACCACGCGCTTGGTTCTTAGGCTTCTGCATTTTTATACCCATCCTGAAATAAAAGTGGTGCGCCATACTCTTTCATGGCGAAAGTGTGTTTTGAAGTGTTTTGAATAGTGTTTGTAGTTTCAAAACGTCTCAACTCTCAAAAGTAAAAAATCGCAAACTGCGGCATTTTACGGAGGCGTATTTTGGCACGCTCTGTATTGCGCCTCAACACATCTGACAACAAAAAGCACGCATTTCATTGCATTGCGTGCATTTTTTACATCAAAGAGAGCCAATATCCATCAGTTGACAGTCCCTGGCGGCTGCCACTGGCCGCACACCGACGGGTGCGGCCAGCGATGGTTTAAGCCACCACCTGTCCCCACACTTTATCCAAGCGCTTGACACTCACTGGCTGTGGCGTGCGCAGCTGCTGGGCAAAAAAGCTCACGCGCAGCTCCTCCAGCAGCCAGCGGTAGTCCTGCAGAATGTCATCGGTTTGGCCCCGACGTTCAGCCAGCTTTTTCCAATAACGCATCTCCAGAGGCAGCAGCTCATGCATGCGACTGTGGTCACGTGCCGGGTCTTCGCGGTATTTATCCAACCGCACCAGCATGCCTTTAAGGTAGCGCGGAAAGTGCTTGAGCGCCGCTTGTGGCGTTTCTTGCACAAAGCGTTTGTTGACCAGGCGGTCGAGCTGCTGGCGCACATCGGCCACGGCTGCATCAGCGCCCTTGGTGTCTTTGAGCTTGCGCACCACCAGGCTGTACTCAGCCAGTATCTGTGCGGTCAGACGGGCCACCTCCTGGGCCAGCAGGCTCAAACGCGGCCGCCCGTCTTGTACCCGTTGCTCAAACTGCTGGGCATTGATCGGCAATGGCTCTTGCAAAAATGCCAGCTGCATGGCGGTCTGGATGATTTGCTCACGCAACTCTTCCAGGCTGCCCAGCGGCATAAAGGCCATCGACATTTTTTGCATATCCGGGATATTTTTCTCCAGATATTTGAGCGCATCCTTGATGTGCAGCGCAAACAAGCGCGTCAGCCCTTTGCGGTGCACTTTGGCCGCCGCCTCAGGCTCGTCAAATACCTCGATGGTCACCGCATCGCCCTGGTCTACCAGCGCTGGAAAGCCCACCAGTTTGCGGCTGCCCTTGCCCCACTCCATGATCTCGGGCAACTCGCCAAAGTCCCATTCAGTGTGGCGCTGTTCTGGCTCGCCCAACGCGTGGGCCTGCGCTGCGGCTGGCTTGCTGTTTTGCGCCTTGCTCTGCTTGGCTGGCGTGGCCGCTGCGTGGCCTTTGCTGTGCTGATCACGGCTGCTTACAGCAGCTTGCGCGGGCGCAGCCCGTGGGGTTGCTGCCGCTAGTGGCCCCTGCGTATCCGCGCTGCCCGCGCCCGCCAGTTTCAAGCCCGCCAAGGCCTGGAAAGCGCCACGCGCCTGTTGGCCCCATTCGGCTTTGAGGGCGGCCAGATTGCGCCCTTGGCCCAGCTGGCGGCCATGCTCGTCGACTACGCGAAAGTTCATGAACAGGTGCGGGCTGAGCATATCGGCTTTGAAATCCGTGGGTTTGATCTCCAAACCCGTCTTGGCCCGCACCCACTGGCGCAATTTTTCGTTTAAATCACTTTGCGCAAAATGGCTTGGATCGAGCCATTCCTGGCAAATCGCCTCCGCCGTATCGGCCAGAGGCAGCAAACGCGAGCGCGGACGCTGCGGCAGGCTTTTGAGCAAGGCCTGTACCTTGGCTTTGAGCATGCCAGGCACCAGCCAGTCAGCGCGCTCTTCCTGCACCTGGTTGAGCGCATACAGCGGGATGCTGACAGTCACGCCATCACGGGGATTGCCCGGCTCGTGCAAATACGTGGCATTCAAGTCCATGCCGGCGAGTTTGATCGTTGGCGGAAATGCCTGGCTGGTAATGCCTGCGGCTTCGTGGCGCATCAACGCATCTTTTTGCAGCTCCAGCAATTGCGGCTGCAACTGGCGCTCTTGCCGGTACCAGTGCTCCAGCTGGCGACCATTGGCGATGGCCTCAGGAATGTACTGGTCGTAAAACGCATAAATCAGCTCTTCATCCACCAGCACGTCTTGCCGGCGCGACTTGTGTTCCAGCTCTTCGACTTTGGCAATGCGCTTGCGGTTGGTCACCAGAAACGGGAATTTGCGCTCCCAGTCCTCGGCATAGTCGCCTTGCACCAACGCCTGACGAATCATGATGTCGCGCGCGGCAGACGGGTCCAGGCGGTCGTATGGAATCTTGCGGCCGCTATAGACCACCAGGCCATAGAGCGTGGCGCGCTCCAGCGCAATCGCCTCGCCTGCCTTTTGCTCCCAATGGGGGTCCAGCAATTGCTTTTTCAGCAAATGCCCGCCGACTTCTTCCAGCCATTGCGGCTCGATATTGGCCATCTCGCGGCCAAACAAGCGCGTGGTTTCGACCAACTCGGCAGCAACCACCCAACGCCCTGGCTTCTTGCGCAAATGCGCGCCGGGGTGGCGGTAGAACTTGATGCCGCGCGCGCCCAGATACCAGTCGTTGTCTTCTTGCTTGTAGCCCACGTTGCCCAGCAAGCCCGCCAGCAAAGACAAGTGCAGCGCCTCGTAACTGGCAGCCGCTTTTTGTTCTTGCACACGCCAGCCCTGCTCGGTCACAGCCGCGACCAATTGCTGGTGGATATCGCGCCATTCACGCACGCGCCGAATATTGATAAAGCTGCTTTTGAGCAGTTGCTCGTACTGCCGATTCGATAGTTTGTGGCTGGCAGCCTCATTGTGCGCAGCCAGGTTCGTTGCCGGTGGTGCTGCAGGCGCGGCCGCCTGGCTGGCGCCGCTGCTGCGTTGTGCGACCGGCAAAGCGGCATGGTTTCTACCCGCTTTTTTGGCCTGCGCTGCCGCCTGTGCTTGTTGTTTGGCCGACGGCAAGCCGCCGGTTTTGCCGCCACGGGCATCGTGCAGCCATTGCCAGAGTTTGAGGTAGCTGACAAACTCGCTTTTTTCATCGTCAAAGCGGGCATGTTGCTGGTCGGCCTGCGCTTGTTTGTCCAGTGGCCTATCGCGCACATCTTGCACAGACAAGGCAGCAGCCACCACCAGCACTTCCTGCAAAGCGCCGCGGCCCTTGGCTTCGAGCAGCATGCGCCCGACCCGTGGGTCCAGCGGCAGGCGCGCCATGTGCTTGCCCACATCAGTCAGCGTATTGAACTCGTCCATCGCACCCAACTCTTGCAGCAGTTGGTAGCCATCGGTGATCGCGCGTTGTGACGGTGCCTCCAAAAACGGAAAGTCTTCAACCGCCCCCAAGCCCAGTGACTTCATACGCAAGATCACGCCGGCCAGCGAACTGCGCAGAATTTCGGGGTCGGTAAAGCGTGGTCGGCTGGCAAAGCCCTCTTCTTCATAGAGGCGGATCGCAATACCGTCGGCGACCCGACCTGAGCGACCGCTGCGCTGGTTGGCAGCGGCCTGGCTGATGGGCTCGACCAGCAATTGCTCGACCTTGCTGCGGTAGCTATAGCGCTTGACGCGGGCCGTGCCCGCATCAATCACATAGCGCACACCTGGCACCGTCAGTGAGGTTTCAGCGACGTTGGTGGCCAAGACCACGCGCGGCGGGCCACCGGTCTCAAACACCCGGTCCTGCTCGGCTTGTGAAAGCCGGGCAAACAAGGGCAGCACAATGCTGTGGCGGCGCAAGGGGTCATGCGCTAAATGCTTGTGCAAATGGTCGGCCGCTTCGCGGATCTCGCGCTCGCCTGGCAGAAACACCAAAATATCGCCGCCAGCACGGCTTTGCCAGAGCTCATCGACGGCATCGGCAATCGCGGTATTGAGGTCGCTGTCCCTGGTCTCTTCAAATGGGCGGTAGCGGATCTCCACAGGAAAAGTACGCCCAGAGACAGCAATCACCGGCGCCGGAATGCTTTGCCCGCCTTTGCGACTGGCAAAGTGCTGGGCAAACCGTTCGGCATCGATGGTGGCCGAGGTGATGATCACTTTCAGATCGGGGCGGCGCGGCAGGATTTGCTTCAGGTAGCCCAGCAAGAAATCAATATTCAGACTGCGCTCATGCGCCTCGTCGATGATCAGCGTGTCATAGGCCTTGAGCAGCGGATCCGTCTGTGTTTCGGCCAGCAAAATACCATCGGTCATCAATTTGACACGCGCATCCGGGCCCAGCCGGTCGTTAAAGCGCACTTTGTAGCCAACCACCTCGCCCATGGGCGTGTGCAATTCTTCGGCAATGCGCTTGGCTACGCTGGAAGCGGCAATGCGGCGTGGCTGCGTGTGGCCAATCCACTGGCCGCGTTTCCCGCTCTGGGGATCTTTGTAATTGCGCCCCAAACCACGGCCTAGGGCCAAGGCGATTTTGGGCAATTGGGTGGTTTTACCTGAGCCGGTTTCACCACTGACGATCAGCACCTGGTGCTCGCGCATGGCCCGCTCGATTTCCTGGCGGCGCGCCGAGACTGGCAAATTGTCTGGAAAATCGATGCGCAAAGCGGGCGTCTGGCGCGGCGCGGCCGACTCCGCTGTGGTGGCTGTTTCTTGGCCAGGCTCCGCACTGGCCACTGACTTGTCGCGGTCGCTGGAGGGCACTTGAGCGCGGCGCAACGCGCGCAAATCACCCAAGGTTGCACGGCTGGTTTTTTGAGGGGTCTGTCCATCTGAAGGCATAAGGGCCGCATTATCCGCGCAGCGCCCCGCTCCTGCAACGCACAGGCAGTTGTGCATGGCAAAGCCAGCCCATGTGGTGTGTCGCAGTGCGGTAAAAGCACCACATTTTCGGCCTCGAATGCCGTTTTTTTAATAATTTATTGATAATTACCATTTAGATTGTTGAATGCGATTTATTTTCATTACAATTTATTGAACATCATTCTTGTGTATTGACTGAAACCATTTGTATGCCGCACGCACCTATCCACCATCGCTTTCGCCGCTCCCTGCTTTCCGTCGCCGCTGCCAGTGCGGCGAGTATGCTGATTCAGCCAAGTGCGGCCCAGGTGCCAGATGCAGCCGAAGAGGCATTGCTGCAGGAAGTCACGGTGACAGCTGAAAGCCAGTTGCTGCAGGCCGTCGGTGTGTCGATCATCACCGCCGAGGAAATTGAAGACCGCCCGCCTGCAAACGACTTGGCCGAGCTGATTCGCACGATGCCAGGCGTGAACCTGACCGGTGCCAGCTCAAGCGGCGCGTTCGGCAACCAGCGTCAAATCGACATTCGCGGCATGGGCCCGGAAAACACGTTGATTCTGGTCGATGGCAAGCCGGTGCAGTCACGCAGCTCGTCCATGATGCGCCGCACTGGCGAGCGCGACACGCGCGGTGACACCAACTGGGTGCCAGTAACTGCCGTTGAACGCATTGAAGTGCTGCGTGGGCCAGCCGCGGCCCGTTATGGCTCAGGGGCTGCCGGTGGTGTGATCAACATCATCACCAAAAAGCCGACCGAGCAACTCTCAGGCGAAGCCACTGTCTACTACCGCACTCCGCAAGAGAAAAACGAAGGCAGCTCACAACGCCTGGGCTTTAACCTGGCCGGCCCGATGGCCGAGAACCTGTCATTCCGCCTTTACGGCAACGTCGCCAAAACCAACCGCGACAATCCAGGCATCAATGACGGATTTGGCACACAAGCCAGCCCAGCGGCAGGCCGCGAAGGCGTGCGCAACCGCGACATCGACGGCCTGATCCGCTGGGATTTGACGCCTGACCAGGTGTTGGAATTTGAAGCCGGTGTCAGCCGCCAAGGCAATATTTACACTGGCGAGCGTTTCATCCAGGGCGGCTTGAACCCGATTCAGCAGCAGCTGACCGACTCAGGCGCAGAGACCAACCGCATCCTGCGCCGCACGGCCGCTGTCACGCACCGTGGCAATTGGGGTGATATGGGCAACTCGCGCGTGATCTTCCAATACGAAGACACCAACCGCCGCTACCTGAACCAGGGCGCAGCAGGCTCCTCGGAAGGCGCATTCACCGATCCGCTCACGTGGAACAACTCGGAGTTGAAAAACTACTACCTCAACGGCGAGATGTACACGCCATTCAGCGCCGGTGGCATGAACCATGTGCTGACCACAGGCCTCGAATACCGCCAGGAAAAAATCAAAGATCCAGGCTCGCAAAATGCGAACCCACCTGCAGGCTTTGAGACCAGCAAAACCGGCAAATCCAGCTCAGACACCTGGGCCTTGTACCTGGAAGACAATATTGCCGTCAACGAGGCATTGGTTGTCACACCAGGCCTGCGCCTGGACCGCCACGAAAACTTTGGCAGCAACTGGAGCCCTAGCCTGAACGCTACTTACCAGCTGAGCAGCCAATGGTCGGTCAACGGCGGTATCGCCCGTGCCTTCAAAGCACCGAATATCTACCAATCCAACCCCGAGTACTGGTACACGACGATGGGCAATGGCTGCCCAACCGGCATCAGCGGCCCTTGTTATATTCAAGGCAACCCGGACCTTAAGCCGGAGACCAGCATCAACAAAGAAATCGGCTTGGCTTGGACCAACCACCAAGGCTGGGATGCCACCATCGCGTACTTTGACAACGACTACAAAAATAAAATTGTGGCCGATATGCCTTTCGCGACACCCGATGACTACGGCACATTCCGCCGCTTCCAGTGGTATAACGCAGGCAAAGCCAAGGTGCGTGGCTTGGAAGGCAGCCTGAACATCCCTATTCTGGGCCACAACGGCGACACGCTCAAGCTGTTCAATAACCTGACGGTGATGGATCAGAACAAGAACAAGGACACAGGCCAGCCTTTGTCTATCATTCCCAAATTCACTTTGAACAGCACGCTGGACTGGCGCGTACATGAGAAATTCAACACCGAGTTGACTGCGACGGTCTACGGCAAGCAAAAACCACGCACTGTAGGTTCACGTGGCGATGCGATCACCACCGAAGGCCGCGGCTCCTACGCGCTGTTTGGTTTGCGTGCGACCTACACGATCAACAAGAACCTGCGCGCCGGCTTCGGTATTGAGAACCTGGGCAATAAACGCCTGTACCGCACGGCCAACTCCGAATCCGCAGGCGCGGCGTCCTACAACGAACCCGGCCGGGCTTATTACCTGACACTGACCGGCTCGTTCTAAGAACGTGTTTACGATCTAACAGCCTCCCCTTCCTCTCGACGCAGACCGCGTGGAGAGGATGAACAGGGTCTAAGTCCACCGATGCACAGCGTGTCGCAACGCCGCTTGCCTGCAAAACCACTTTGGCTCACCCAGCCAAGGTGGTTTTTGCATGGACCATCGCTGCCACTGCTCGCGCGCTTTGGTTGCGCCGATGCACACCACCCATGCACAGCGACTGCTTTGCTTTCACCCTAAGCCCTGTAATGCCCACCCGCTCTGACACCTATATCACCGATGTCGCTTACCCGGCCCATTTTCATCGCGAAATGATGCCGCAGTGGCTGCATGCCTGTTTGACAGGCCTGGGCATTGCCGCTCCTGCCGTGGATGCGGCCTTCACCTGGCTCGAGCTTGGCTGCGGCAGTGCCTGCAATTTGCTGGCTGCCGCTGCCAATTACCCACAGGCACGCTTTGTAGGCATTGACCTGAGTGCGCGTGAAATTCTGCAAGGCCAAGCGTGGGCACGGGCCAGCGGCCTGGAGAATGTGCAGCTGGTCTGCGCCGATGTTGGCGACCCCACCACGACCGCTCAAACACTCACTGGCAGCGGCTTTGACTACATCGTCAGCCACGGCGTGTATTCGTGGATTGCACCTGCTGTGCGCGAAGCGGTCCACCAACTGATTGGCCGCTACCTGGCCCCCCAAGGTGTCGCTTACCTGGCCTATAACAGCCACCCAGGCGCAGCCAGCCTGTCTGCTACGCAGCGCCTGATGGTGCTCAATGCCCAGCGGCTTGGCAACAGCAGCAGCTCGGCCCAAGTGCGCGACAGCCTCAGCCTGGTGATGGCACTGGCCAAGGGAGGGGCAGGCAATTATGTAGAGCAGCCAGCCTTGCTGCGTGAGCTCGAGCGCATCAACGGCATGGACGACAGCTATCTGGCGCACGAGTTTCTCAACGCGCATTGGTGCGCCCACCATGTCTCAGATGTGATGCAGGCCTTCGCAACCATCGACTGCCAGTATGTCGGCAGTGCCACGGCCATCGAGAACATCAATGCGTTGTCGTTGCCTGCCAAGCTGCAAGGCGTGTTTGCCCATATGCAGACTCAGGGCATGGGCGCGGCACACATTGAAACGGCCAAGGACATTGCCCGTCACCAGAATCTGCGGCGAGATCTCTACCAAAAAAGCGCAACGCCTTTGTCTGAAACCGCGCACCGGCAGCAACTGCTGGCGCAGCAGCTGGTACTCCTGCCGGCCGCTCAGGCCGCACAACCGGGCGCGAACGCAACCGCGATCGCGCTGCCAACCCGCATTGGCCCTGTCGAGCTGCCCCTGGCACAGGTACAACCCATTTTCGATGCGTTGCAAAGTGGCTCCCAAAGCTATGCGACTTTGGCGCAACTGCCCGCGTACCGCAGCCACCCAGGTTTGCTCAACCCGCTGCTGCAAACGCTGGCCTGGGCGGGTTGGATTGCGTTTGTCCAACGGACCAGCCACGATGACGCGCAGCGCGTTGCCAGGCGTGTGCAGCGCTTGCAAGCCACACTCAGCGCAGCAGGCTTGCAAGCGCTGGCCAGTCGCGTGCCGTGCTTGAGCATCTCGGCGGCACGCAACGTTTGAGAACGCGTTTACGGGCTTACTCCAGCTCTTTGGCGACCGGCTGGGTCGGCACATTGCTGACATCAAAATGCAAAAATGCCACCAAGAACTGCACGCCGATGAGCACACTCAGCCCGGCCAGCATCACTGTGCCATTGCTCGAAGGCACATGGCTGAGCCAGCTATGCATCCATTTGATCGTGCCAAAAGTCATGCCAAACAGCAAGAAAATCACGGCAAAAAAACTGTAGAGTGAGCCAACGTTGAAGTCCCGAATCCAATACGTGTAGACATAGCGCTTGAACATGCGCGAGAGATTGCCCATGAAAAACTCGGGCAAGACTTTGCGTACATTCAAATTGGAGACCTCATCGCCATAGACCGCATCCATTGGAATATCACGCACCACGGCCCGCACCGTATTGAGGCGAAACAAAATGTCGGTCTCGAAAAAATAGCGCTTGGCGACTTTGTCCAAAGGCAAGACCTTGATCATGTTGGCAGCAATAGCGGTATAGCCATTGGTGGGGTCCATATTGGGCCAGTAACCGCTGCTGAGCTTGGTCATGAAAGACAGGCCCAGGTTGCCAATCAAGCGCACCTTGGGCATCACCTGCAGCGACTGCGGACGGTAGAAGCGGTTGCCTTTGGTGTAATCGGCCTGCCCCTCCAAAATCGGCTTGATAAAACGCGGAATCAGGCTCGGATCCATTTGGCCATCGCCATCGACCTTGACCACGACGGCTGCGCCATCGTCCAAGGCCTGGCGGTAGCCGGTCATCACCGCGCCACCAACGCCCTGGTTTTCCTCATGGAACAGCACCGTCACACGCGGATCCTGGTTGTTTTCCTCAACAAACGCGCCACTGCCATCTGGGCAGGCGTCGTCAACCACATAGATACGGTGCACACATTCAGGCATGCCGCTCAACACATCCAGGATGTGGCGTTTGACTTTGTACGAAGGAATGACAACAGCAACAATGGATGCGGGCATATTCATGAATGGGTTAAGCGGCTGAAACACACAGCCGAAATGGTCAAATACATTGTGCATACGCTCGCACTAGCGCCAAAGCATGGCCCAATCACCAGCCCAACGCTGCTTGCATGGCATGCATAAAATGTTTATCAGCGCCAACTTATCGCTCAGTCAGCCTCTGCCTTCGGTCTTTTACAAACCATGGCCATCGCTATGGAAAAAAGACAGCTTGGCAGATGGCCTGATAGCGCGCAGACCACGGCATGCAGTTTGGCTAAGCGTCTATCGTGTGACTGTGCACAGACACACCTCAACAGGTGTGTGACACACCATGCAAGCATCTGCCACGACTGCATCGAGATGATGAACAGGCTTTTAAAGGCCAAGATACTAACCGAATAATTCATTCTAATAATAGACAGCAACCTGGGCCTGTTGTTTGCGTGAAACTGGCCAAGACGCCACTGCCATGCAAACACATGATGGTGTATGTCGTGCGCATTGGCTAAAAATCCTCGCCGGGCAGACAGCCCGACTGCGGCTTTTGCCGCGTATCGTTCCCTTTTGGCTCCAACACGGTCTGCGTGGAGACTTTGAACAGGCTCTTAATGACCGATAGGCGGCCCTATAAAAGTGTAAGCAAACGATTTAATCGCGAGGCATCCTTGGTCTGAAACACACGCTCGTGATGACTTGGATCAAATCATCAACTCGATCAGGAACGGTGTCGTTTGTCCAAAACTGCTTTTAAGCAGATCGGCACATTGCTCCATGGTGGAGGCACGAGCGGCATCTACCCCCATGCCGTTGGCCAGCTTCAACCAGTCTAACTGAGGCTGCCCGAGGTCAAGCATGCTCATCGCGGTTGGGCCTGGTGTTGCACCTACACTGCCATATTCTCCGATCAGGATGTTGTATCTGCTGTTGTTGAGAATGACTGTGGTGACGGGCAACTGTTCACGCGCTTGAGTCCACAAGGACTGCAGCGAGTACATCGCCGAGCCGTCTGCCTGCAAATTGATTACTCGCCGCTGCTTGGCGGCAGCCAGTGCAGCGCCTGTGGCCACCGGCATCCCATCGCCAATAGCGCCACCTGTCAAATGCAACCAGTCATGCGCTGGGGCAGCATGTGTGAACTGGTAAAACCCCCTTCCATAGGAAATGCTCTCATCCGAAATGATGGCATTTTCAGGCATTAGGGCTGCGACAGTTTGTGCCAGCCCTTCTGGTGTTGGCGCTCCCCGGGCAGCTTCAGGACGCGGCCCAGGATCTGGGATCGCCGCGTGTGGCGCCCCCAGCGCCTCCACCAACGCTTGCAAGGCTTCAAGGGGGTCTTGGTCTGGGCGAGACAGCACATGCAACTGAGCCGCCCGGTTGTATTGAATCGAGGGCATGTCTGGATAGCCAAAGAACCCGACCGGGGCTTCTGCATTCACCAACACAATGTGCTTGAATTTGGCCAACGCTTGCATGGCGGGTGCCATCGCATAAGGCACCCGTTCCAACTGCAGCCTGCCACGGCCACGCGCGACCTTGGCATTGACATAGCTGGCCATTAAGGAGGCGCCGCTAGCACGGGCAATACGCCAGGCAAGCTGCTGCGCTTGACCAGATACGGCAGCGCCTGCCAGCAAGAGCAGTACTGGGCTCTTGCTGCGTAGAATGCGCGCGGCCGTTTCGATGGCATGGCCATCCACCGCTGGTGGCCGTGCGGCAGGCGTGGGCTGCCCCACCACCGCGCCCTCTCCCCATGAAACATCTGCTGGCAAGATCAATGTGGCAACTTGGCCGGGAAATGTGGTGGCTGCATGCACCGCATCTACTGCATCACGCCCCAGTTCAGCCGCAGTCGCGCTGGTGCGCACCCAAGCTGAAACCGTCTGCGCCATGCCGCTTGTATCGGCTGTCAGCGGCGCATCATACGGGCGATGGTAGGTGGCCTGATCGCCCACGATATTCACGATGCCGCTGCCGGCACGACGGGCATTGTGCAGATTCGCCATGCCGTTAGCGAGTCCTGGTGCGCAATGCAACAGCGTGCATGCAGGTTTGCCCGCAATCCGATAGTAACCATCGGCCATGCCTGTGACAACGTTCTCTTGCAGGCCCAGCACGCATTTCATTCCCTCCACCTGATCCAGCGCGGCAACGAAATGCATCTCGCTCGTGCCTGGATTGGCAAAACACGTATCGACACCCGCAGCAAGCAGTGTCTTCACCAAACTTTTGGCCCCATTCATTTTTCATGTCTCCTGATGTCGGATGCCTGGTGGATCAAGCTGATCCGTGGCGGGATTGAAATTCATGTTGATTGCTGCGCTGGCTGCACGCCAGTCGCGCCAGTCGAGCCAGACCACCGGCTGGCTTACGGCGCTTCTGGCAGCAATTCAATCGCCAGCATGTCTGCGGTTGCGCACACCTGATCACCTGCAAGCAAGCACAGGGACATACGCACTTTTCTGCCTTCGACCCCCAGCAATTGGGCACGCATGCACAACTCAACACCTTGCGGCGTGGGACGCTTGAAGTTGACTGACAGAGAGACCGTTACAAAACGTGCAGGATTTGCCTCCTGGGTCATATCTTTGCCCCTTTCGCGACAAGCGAACGCAGCTGCCGATGCCGTCCCATGGCAATCGAGCAAAGACGCAATCATGCCGCCATACACATGGCCTGGAACACCACCGCTGTATTGCATACCAGGCGTGAAGTGGGCTTGCGTGTCGACTCCATTCCAGTAACTTTTGAGCTGCAGGCCCATCGCATTCTCACGTCCACAGCCATAGCAATGGGCGTACTTCATGGGGTAACAGTCCTGAAAGGCTTTCATCTGATGCTCCTGTATTCGTGTGTGCCAAAAATGCGCTGAAAAATAGGGCTAAGGCCTGCGCTCTGGTCAAGTGCCACCCAAATTGCGCCACCCCAAGCCCCCTCCAGTGCACCGAAAGATGTCCATGCTGCATTCAGTGCAGCCTACAGACGAAAGAATACAAGCGCTCTATTGAAAAAAAACTCAATTGAACATGAACATGGCCAACAAACATACTTGCCTGCAACAACATGGTTTGATCACAGTGGCTCGGGCAGCGGACCATTCAGACCCTCACACTCAGACAGAGCCTCCCTATGCAGCAAGTACACAACACGCAAGAGTCCCCCCCAGCAAGCGCCTTGGCCGGTATCAAGGTGCTGGACCTTTCACGCATTCTTGCCGGCCCCAGCGCCACCCAGCTATTAGGAGATTTGGGTGCAGACATCATCAAAGTAGAGCGTCCTGGAGAAGGCGACGACACGCGCAAGTGGGGGCCGCCCTATATTGCCGACTCCAATGGACTCCCGACGCAGGAAAGCGCCTATTACTTGGCAGCCAACCGCAACAAGCGCTCGATTGCAATTGATATTGCCAGCCCTGAAGGCTGCGCCTTGATTCATGAGTTGCTTGCCAAGGCCGATATTCTGGTGGAGAACTACAAGGCTGGTGGACTGGCCAAGTATGGACTTGGTTATGAACAATTGCGCGCGCGTTACCCGCGATTGATTTACTGCTCCATTACAGGTTTTGGCCAAACCGGCCCATACGCCAGTCGGCCTGGCTACGACTTTCTGATTCAAGGCATGGGCGGCATCATGAGCCTGACCGGCCAGCCGCAAGGCGAGCCTATGAAAGTGGGGGTTGGCATTGCCGACGTCATGACAGGCATGTATGCCGCCGTTGGCATTCTTGCCGCCTTGCAGCACCGCAACACCACGGGCGCTGGACAGCACATCGATATCTCCTTGCTAGACACACAAATTGCTTGGCTAGTCAATGCAGGCACCAACTACCTAGCGCAGAGACAGTTGCCAAGCCGCCTGGGCAATGGCCACCCCAATATAGTGCCCTACCAAGTGTTCCCTACCGCGGATGAACCGATGATTCTTGCCGTTGGCAACGACAGCCAGTTCGCACGGTTTTGTGAGGTCGCACAACTGCCAGAGCTGGCCCAAGACCCATGCTATGCAACCAATAGTGCACGCATCGCAAACCGCGAGGCGCTGTGCGCACTGCTGACGCAACGTCTGTCAAGCCGTCAACGCAAACACTGGCTTGTGGCCTTGGAAGAAGCAGGTGTGCCCTGTGGTCCGGTGAACAATCTGGCAGATGTATTTGCTGATCCCCATGTTGTCGCGCGCGGCGCAGAGCTGCGTATGCGCTGCGACTGGGCCGAAGGGGGCGAAATCAGCCTGCTGGCAAACCCCCTAAAAATGTCTGCGACACCGCCAACTTACCGCCGCCCTCCGCCACGCCTGAATGAGCATGCCGAGAGCATATTGGCTGACTGGCTCTGAGCTGCTGAGCAAGACGAGCCAAATTGTCCAAGTTTTTATTCCAAACCTATTCAATTCATGGAGACGCAGCATGTACGAACTCACCACGGAACAATTTGCCCTGCAGGCGCGCGCGCGCGAACTGGCACAAACAGCCTTCGCACCTACTGCGGCACAGACCGACCTCACCGAGCAATACCCGTTGGACAACATCGCCAAACTCCGCGATGCAGGATTCATGGGGATGACCCTGCCCAAACGCGTCGGTGGCAAAGGCCTGAGCTATTTGGATGCAGTAATTGTCGTTGAAGAGATGGCCAAGTCCTGTGCCAGTATGGGACGCATCACGGTAGAGGCCAACATGGGCGCGATTGGCGCGATTGCCGCTTATGGCACAGCCGAGCAATTGGCGATCGCTGCAGAGCTTGTACTTGGCGGCGATAAACCGGCCATTTGCATATCTGAGCCTAACGCGGGCAGTGCCGCCAGTGAAATGACTACACGCGCTGAACGCAAAGGCGACGAATACATTCTTAACGGCGAGAAGTACTGGATCACAGGCGGAGGAGTCTCCAACTTGCACTTGATTTTTGCGCGCGTCTTTGATGGCGGCGTTGACCAAGGCATTGGCGCGTTCATCTGTGTGCGTGATCGCACCCCCAGTGATCAATTGGTGATTGGCAGACGTTTGTACGCGATGGGCGTGCGCGGCATTCCCGAGACGCATATGGAGTTTCACGATCTGCGGGTGCACCAATCCATGCTGCTGACTCCACCAGGAGGGCTTCAACGCGGCTTTGCCTCGTTGATGAATGCCTACAACGCCCAACGCGTAGGCGCTGGCACCGTTGCCCTGGGCATTGCGCAAGGCGCCTTTGAAGAAGGCCTGGCCTATCTGAAGAGCCGCGAGCAATTCGGTCGCCCGATTGCCGAATTCCAAGGCCTGCAGTGGATGCTGGCGGACATGTCTACGCAGTTGGAAGCGGCACGCTTGATGCTGCGCCACGCAGCAGCTAGTGGTGAACATTTTCCTGACATCGACAAAGCCGCACGCGCAAAAATCATTGCCGCAGAGACGGCCAATAAGGTCACCAACGATGCACTGCAATTTTACGGCTCCTCTGGCTATGGCCGCCACAATCCAATGGAGCGCCACGTCCGGGACGCACGCATGTTCACCATCGCAGGGGGAACAGCGCAAATTTTGCGCACACAGGTCGCCTCGAAATTGCTCAATATGAAACTCCCACAAACCCGCAACGGCTACCTGCAAACCAATCCCCATTAAGCACCACAATAGTGCTTTGGCCTCGCGCTGTCATCAGCGCCCTCTTGATAACAACCATATAGACCGGAGACACCTTATGCATGCCATGCCCGAAAAATTCCAGACCTTTGTCCGCGACTTCACCGAGGTTGTTGATACGCACCATGGCAATGAGCCTGCGATCCTCGAAAAAGGAGCCGCAGTGCTCAAAACCCTGATCAGCCAGGACGACTGGCTCCAAGAGGCTTATGCAAAGCCACACCCACAGTACTACCAGCAATATCTGCTTTATCTCGACCCGCAGGAGCGCTTTTCCGTGGTGAGCTTTGTTTGGGGACCTGGTCAAAAAACACCAATCCACAACCACACTGTCTGGGCACTGATTGGCATGATGCGTGGCGCAGAAGTGGGCGAGCTGTTTGAATGTGCCCCTGCGGGTCAAAGCATGCGTTCAATGGGCCTAGAAAAACTCCACCCTGGCGATGTCGATTGCGTTTCACCAAGCATCGGCGACATCCACCGCGTCTCCAATGCTTTCGATGATCAGGTCTCCATCAGCGTGCATGTGTATGGGGGCAATATCGGCCGCATCTCGCGCCACGTCTTTGTGCAAGAAACAAGTGAGCGCAAGCCCTTTATTTCTGGCTACTCTAACGAAGCTGAACTCACGCCAGCCTAAACCCAATTCCTGGCAATATTGTGCGCACGCACCATGCCCGCTCTTTCAGTACCTTGTCCTAAACATGAGGGCCTGCCCCATGTCCATAGGCTATGCAAGCGTGTAGCATCCGTAGCCAAGCCAATAGCAGGTGTGCAATGGCACGCTTGGCTTAGAGCCTGTTCAAAGGCTCTAAGGCTGCGCGGCGTGGTTGCGCGGACAACGAAAAGGACATACACATTGAAACTGGGCGGCAAGCACAACTATCCCACGCTAAAGCAACTGGAGCTGTTGATGGCACTGACCCAGTCTGACGGCATCTCCAGCGCGGGAGCGAAGCTGGGCATGTCTCCGTCCGCCACCAGCCATGCGCTGCGCGCGCTGGAAACCGCCTTGGGGGCGCCATTGATAGATCGCAGTGCGCCAGGTGCCCCTTTGACTTATTCAGGCGAGCAAATACTGCCTTTGGTCAAAGAAGTCTTTGCTGCTTTGCAGCTGATGAAATCAATTGCACGCTCCGATGCCGAACTCAAAACAGGCCAATTGCATATTGGCTCGTTTGGTGCCAGTGGGACACTCAGGGCCTTGCCGCCTCTGCTCAGAGCGTTCCGCCACAAGCACCCTGGGGTCGATGTCCATATCGTTGAGAAGCCAGAAGACCAGACCAGCCTAGACCTGATGGAACACCGCATTGAATTGGCTGTGGTTCCCCTGCCAAAACTAGAGCTGGAAACACGCACTTTGGCAATGGACGAACTGGTGGCAGTCTTGCCATGCGAGCACCCATTGGCCAAGGAAGATATCGTGCAGCTCAAAGAGTTGATGCAATACCCTTTTCTTCTCACGCGCGCTGGCTCCAAACCCTTGATTTACCGATTGCTGCTCAAGCACGATATCAAGCCGCGCATTGCCCATGAGCTGCACCAAATCACCTCCATCCTGCACTATGTGGCGCAAGGAGATGGCGTCTCTATTCTCGCCCGACTGGCCCTGCCAGATGCCATACCTGGCGTTGTATACAAACCGCTCACACCGACCACGCAGCGGTATATAGCACTAGCTTGCCAAAACTCGAACCGCTTATCGCCAGTCGCACGGGCATTTTGGAATGAAGCAAAAATCAAAACAAATTAAAAAATAAATAAATAAAAAGAAAATCAAATCAAAATCAATCCATAGCAACCCAATGGATGATTAACCTCGACCCATCCCGCAAGATTTAAAAATACCCATATCGAGCATTAATAAAAGCTAATCTTCTTCAGCAAAATATCCTTTATATTTAAATCTCGTGAAGTTTAAAAAACTTCATCGAGGTTGAATCAAACAATGAAATATCAAGGAGACATGCATGAAAAAAATTTTCTTTTCGTTGGCTCTAACTGCGGTCAGTATGCTGGCAATCCATGGCACAGCCTTGGGCCAAGACTACCCTCAAAAAGGCAAGCCTATCAATATGATTGTGCCGTTTGCTCCGGGTGGGGCCTCCGATATTCTTGCCCGTCTCATCAGTCAGAAATTTTCCGAGGAATGGGGTGCGCCAGTCGTCGTGCAAAACAAACCAGGCGGCGACATGGTGATCGCCTTGCAGTCTGTGGCCCGCGCAGACAAAGACGGCTACACCATCGGTCTCACTACCGGCAGCTTTGCACTCAACAAAGTTGTCAAAAAGGATTTCCCCGTCAATCCTGTCACCGATCTGGCATCGATTGGCATGATTGGCCAGTCCCCCTACATCATGCTGGTGCACGCCGACTCACCTGTGAATAGCTTCAAAGAACTTGAGGCAGTTACAAGCGATGACAACAATCACTTGAACTATGCATCTTGCTGTTTTGGAACGTATTTTGCAGCCGAAATGATCAAGACCGTGACACAACTCAACGGCACCCATGTGCCCTATAAAGGCAGTGCGCCTGCACTCAATGCGATGCTGTCTAATGAAGTGGATTACATCATTGACACCACAACGGCAGCTAAGCCCTTCATCAGCTCCGGAAAACTAAAGCCGTTGATGGTAACCAGCCGCAAACGTTCTGCCTCACTGCCTGACGTGCCCCATTTGACCGAAGCCGGTGTGCCTGGAGACTTCGATATTGGTGTTTGGTATGGACTGGTTTTCCCCGCTGGCACACCCGCAGATATTGTCACTAAAGCCAACACGAGCTTGAATGCGGTGCTTGCCATGCCTGATGTCAAAGCCAGAATTGAAAGCTTGGATATTGAAGTCACACCAAGCACTGCCGAGACCATGTCGGCCAGAGTAGTCAGCGATTTGCAAATGTATGCTGATGCAATGAAAAAGGCCAATCTGCAATTTGGCAATTAATTGAATGCTGCCTTAGCAGCATTTCCCCTTACGCCTTCATTAACACATGCTCGATTTATATACTTGGGGCACACCAAATGGCCATAAAGTGCACATCATGCTGGAAGAGTGCGATGCACAATACCGCATCCACCCCGTCAATATTTCCAATCAGGAAAGCATTGACTCTCAAATTGCCTCACTCACCATCAACAAGAAAATCCCTTTGCTTGTCGATAATAATGCCGCCTCGAATCAAGGCCCGCTTGTCATCGCTGAGTCGGGGGCCATTCTTATTTACCTGGCCGAAAAATACCAACAGTTCTGGGCCACCGAGCCCACGGCCAGATACCAGACAATGCAGTGGTTGATGTTTCAAATGAGTGCAGTAGGCCCGATGATGGGGCAATGCAACCATTTCAAATCAAGGCACCAGTCCGATGGCGGCTATGCGCTTGCACGCTTTAGTGCTGAAGTCGCCCGCATTCATGCGGTCATGGAGCAACACGTGCGCGATCACGCCTATTTCGCCGGCAGCCACTACTCAATCGCAGACATGGCCATCTTTCCCTGGCTGCGCTTATCGCAGAAGCTGGATGAGGCTTGGTCAGCACGCACTCAGCTGCACCGCTGGTATGAACGCATTGCGCTGCGCCCGGCGGTGCAGCGGGCACTGCATCTGCCCGACCTCAATTCGAAAGCGGCCACATGACTGCCAAACACCACTACGATCTTATTGTCATCGGCGCAGGCTCTGGAGGCATTGCGGCCGCGCGACGCGCTGCCTCTTACGGTGCAAACACGCTTTTGGTGGAAGGAGTGCGCCTAGGCGGCACCTGTGTTTTGCGCGGCTGTATTCCCAAAAAACTGCTGATGTATGCCGCTGAGCTGCAAACCGCTTTCTCAGATGCCGCCGCGTTTGGCTGGACCCTGGGCACTGGCACATTCAGTATGCATGACTGGAAACAGGCCAAAGACGCTGAGCTCGATCGCCTGGAAGGCATCTACCAGCAAATGCTCAACAACGCAGGCGTGCATGTCATCCATGGACACGCCCAGCTGGCAGGCCATGAAACTGTAGCGGTCAATGGACAGCATTACCATGCCAAACGCATTGTCATTGCGACTGGCGGCAAACCAGCCAGGTCTGCGATTCCAGGCCTGGAGCAAGCATGGACATCGGACGAGCTGCTCAATGCCACAGCCCTGCCTGCTTCTTTGCTTGTGCTTGGCGCTGGTTATATTGCCGTGGAATTGGCCTCGATCCTCGCCGCTTTGGGCGTTCAAGTCAGCATGGCATTTCGCAGCCAGTTGCCATTGCGCGGATTCGACGAAGACCTACGCCTGCGCATCGCGCAGGCACTTGAGCATCAGGGCGTGGTATTGCACCCCAACTCTCACATGCGTGCATTGGAAGCCAATAGCGCAGGATTGAGCCTGCACCGCATGCAGGCTGACTCTTTGCAGGCAGAGGCCGTACTCAATGCCACAGGCCGCATACCCAATACCAGTCAACTCGGACTCGACACCGTGGGCATTCAGACCAATAGTGCTGGCGCGATTGCCGTTGACGCTGACAGCCGCACACAGGCCAGCGGCATCTGGGCGATCGGTGACGTCACGAACCGGGTCAATCTCACGCCTGTAGCCATTGCCGAAGCGCGTGCTTTTGCAGACACAGAATTCGGTGGCCAAGCTGTACAAGTCAACCACAGCAACGTGGCCAGTGCCGTGTTCTGCATACCACCTGCAGCCAGTGTCGGTCTGACCGAAGCACAAGCGGCGCAGCAAGGGCCAACCGATGTTTACATCAGCGAATTTCGCGCCATGAAAAAGGCTTTTATCGGCAGCCAGGAGCGCACTTTCATGAAGTTGCTCGTGGACCGCCAATCCAACCAGGTACTAGGCATGCATATGCTGGGCTCTGACGCACCAGAGATTGTGCAAAGCCTGGCCATTGCGCTGAGTGCAGGCGCTACCAAGCGCGACTTTGACCGCACCATGGCCTTGCACCCCACGGCGGCAGAAGAGTTTGTCCTGATGCGCGAGCCAGCCCGCACCATTGGCTAATGCCAGAGCCAATGGCTTATATGAGCCCGTTCATAATCTCGACGCAACCGCAGAGATGTTGAACAGGCTCTTGGCCAATCAAAGACCAGGCTTGCATAGCGCGCATTGGCGCTCAAACCGCAGCAGTTGCCTGCTCGGTGTGGGGCCTGCTGCCCCACTGCACCGTGCTGAACGAGGACAGCAGCAGCGCTGCAAAAGCATCATGCTGGTTGGATGTGCGGGTGATTAAGGACACTGGCCGCTCAAAATTGGCCAAGCGCATGATGTTCAAATTCGCACTGTCATGCCAAGCCGCGCCGCGAATCAATGGCACGATGGAAATGCCCAAGCCTTGCCGCACCAAAGCCGCAATGGCGTCCAGCGAATTGAGCTCCATGGAGGGTTTGACCATGATGCCATGCTTCATGAGAAACTCATCAATCAACTGCCCCGCCCAAGTGCTGCGCTCAAATGCAATGTAAGCCATCCCCGACTTAAAGGCCTGCTGCAAATCATCACAGGGCACATCTGCGTGGGTAATCAATGCAAAAGGCTCACTGTACAAATAGTGGACCTTGAGCGTCGTTGGAAATTTTTGCGGCGGCTCAGTGACAATGGCCATATCCAGAGTTCCACGGTTGATTTGCGTGACCAGCTCCCCCGAAATACCCGCAACAATCTTGACCTCCAGGCTGGGATTTTTCAGCGTCATTTCCTTGAGCAATTGCGGCAGAACGCCGCCCAACGCGCTGTTGATCACGCCGAGCGAAAGAAAACCGCCGATAGGCCCCCCCTCCAAAGCCTTCATTTCCTCATACAGAGAAATCATCTTCTCTGCCAACGGCACCAACTGGTGGCCCGCAGAGGTGAACTCCAGCGATCGTTTGGTTCTCACAAACAAGGCAATACCAAGCTCGTCTTCCATATTCTTGAGCTGCACACTGACGGCTGCTTGCGACAAGTGGACCTTCTCGGCTGCAGCCACAATGGTGCCGTAACGATGCAGTGCTAAATAGGAGCGAAGCGATCTGATCAGCATAAAGCCCTGACGTGAGAGGTTGGTGTCAAAAAAACCCCGGCCAACGATGGCCAGGGTGCATCCAGAGCGGGCCTACAGCTGTGGCGCTCTAGGCAAGACACTGGCATACGCCGCAGGATCTATGCCCCGCTCAGCCAATACCTCGTCGGTATGCTGGGCAAAGGACGGCGGACGCGAGCGATAGCTCGCAGGCGTGCGCGACAGTTTCACGGGGCTGCCGGTCCCACGGTATCCATCCAAGTCGACAATCATGCCACGATGGTGCGTATGCGGATCGTCCACCACCTGGTCAATCGTGCGCACTGGCCCACAAGGCACACCAGCGGCCACCAATTCCTGAGACACCTGCAGGCCATCGCGCTGGGCAAGCAAGGCCACCAACTCTTGGCGCAGTGCATCCCGATGCTGGTTGCGCAAAGCATTTGTCAGATAACGCTCATCGTTCGCCAGATCAGCACTGCCCAGCACCTTGCACAATGTCACGAACTGGCGATTATTGCCAACGGCCAAGAAAACCGGGCTGGTGCTGGTCTCAAATGCATCGTAAGGACAGATATTGGGGTGACGGTTGCCAGAGCGCTGCGGCACTGTACCGCTCAAGTAGAAATTAGGCAGTTGTGGGTGCAACATGGACACGCCTGAGTCGTAGAGGGTGGCTTCTACAAATTGGCCCAGGCCACTGCGATGGCGCTCCTGCAGAGCCAATAAAATCCCAATCACGGCATTCATGCCCGTGACCATGTCAATGATGGGAACGCCCATTCTCAAAGGCGGCCCGCCTTGCTCTCCATTGACACTCATCAAGCCCGTCATGGCCTGTACCGCCGCATCGTAACCAGGCTGGCCACCATATGGACCATCGGCCCCAAAGCCGGAAATGCGGCAATGCACCAAACGTGGAAACCGCTGCTTCAGTGCATCTGCGCCCAGGCCCCACTTCTCCAAGGTGCCAATTTTGAAGTTTTCAACAAACACATCCGCATCCTCAAGCAGGCGCAGCAGCAGCTCCTGACCAAGCGCCTGTGTCATGTCAATCGACACATCACGTTTATTGCGGTTGACGCCAATGAAATAGCTGGCCGCATCACCTGCAAACGGTGGCCCCCAGCCACGTGTCTCGTCGCCCATGGGGGGCTCCACTTTGATGACATCGGCACCATGATCGGCCAGTATCTGTCCGCAAAAAGGCCCGCCCAGCACACGGCTGGCATCTATCACGCGAATGCCCGCCAAAGCGCCTACAGGTACATGATTAGTCTGCATATGCAGTGATCTCCTTTGTGAGTTGTTGTGCAAAATCAGGATACGTTTCATGCAACTCGGATAAGACACGTCCACGCAATAAAGCCAAGACTGCTGGCGCAGGATCGGGTGTCTGGCTCCATTGCGCATCGATGTCAAAATCAAACCCTGTGGCAGCCTTGACCTCAGCCAAAGTGTGGCCCGGATGGATATGCAGTAATCGAAAGCGTGCGCGCTGCGGCTCAAACATGAACAAAGCCATTCCTGTCAATAGCGCATAGGGTCCGCCTTTGCGGTAGACCTGCGGATCACTGACGCCTGGCGCACTGATGAAATCGACCTTGTTCACGAACACACGTGGCGAATGCTCCTCACGAAACAAAATCACCTTTGGCACAGTGAAGTACAAATAGGCCGAGCCGAATGAGCCAGGCCAGCGTACAGAGGTCTGCGGATAATCGCCCAAACCCACCAAATTGATATTGCCCTGCCCATCAATTTGCCCTCCGCCCAAAAAAAATGCATCAATGCGCCCTTGGCCTGCGCAGTCGAACAATTCGGCTGAGCCATTGGTAAAAAGGTTGTGCTTGACCGAGCCCAAAATCGACAATCGCACAGGAGCCTGCTTGGCAGCTTCTTGCTGGGCTCTCAACAGCATCGCCGCAGCAGCGGGAATGGGTGATGAGGCCCCCACTGCCACGTGGCGCGCGCCGTCCAAAAGACTGGCAATCGTCACAATCAAACGTTCACGTAATGTGGCAGTACTCATGCATACACCTCCGACATCCATTGCGCAAAGCCCTCTTCTGTTCTAGCCATCTGTGCGTAACGCTGCAACTGGCCTATATCTGGCGGGTACTCCCCCCACAAGCCATAAGGGCTGGCACCCTTTTCGGCCAGGGCCACCCCATCCACATACAGATTAGGCAGCACGCCTGCCGCAGTGACCTCGTCATCCAGCAAGCGTCGATCGACAATGCGCTCCACTGTCACAAAAGTGCGCCGGCTGGCATAAGCCATCGTCGCCAGCTCACGGCGTCGACCAATCCAGACATTGCCCTCTCGATCTGCCATGGGCGCGTGAAACACCGACACATCCGGATGCAAGGCAGGAATTGCCACCACGGGATCTGGCTCGGCTGAGAATGGGTTTTGCATCACCTTCCAGTCAGAGCGCTGCAACAAAACGTCCGTCCCAATCAGGCCGCGCAGCGTGGTAAATGGCGCGCCTTTTTGCGCAGCCATCAAACCAGCATGGATGGCGGGACAGGTACTGTCTTTCATGTGAATCGAACCGCGGGCCATTGCGCGCATAAAACAAGGCGCACCGCCAGCTTCTCCCAGACTCACTGCACTGGTCTCCAGACTGCGCACCAGGCCCGCACCGATCAAAATATCAAATGACAGCCCTGCGGTAGGCACCCCCACCAAATGCAAATTGCGCGGCGCGCATCGCAATAAGGGCCCGATCATGGCCATAGGAACACCGGCATAATCCACCGGCATGGCCAGTTGACAACCGTCTTTGATTTCAGCTGCGATCTCATCCACACTGATGGATGCCATGCTTTGCCGCATGTTTGTCTCCTTTTTTGATTTTGTGCACAAGCTTGCTTTTCGTGCTTTTCGTGCTTTTCGTGCTTTAGGACGAAAGGACGCTGCAGAGCCCCATCTTAATAATTGAATTTCTTTTAACAAAACTCAATTTTTCCTGTCTTAGCATCGGAAATTCCGATGAATAGTGCCATCTTGCTGCAAGTCTGTTTGTCGGTCTAAAGGGCGGATGCCCGCCCTCAAGTGCATTCGGACATGCTTGAGAAACCGGCTATGTCTCATGCCAGCCACGCATCCATGCCAGCATTCAATGCCGCGCCTCCTACCACCAACCAGAAGAACAAGCCCAAAGCCATCAGCAGGGGCTTGACACCCGCTTTCTTGATCGCACTCAAATGCGTGGTCAAGCCCAATGCAGCCATGGCAGTTGCAAGCAAGAAATTGTCCACCACCACAATCCACTCGTTGACAATGGCCGGCTGCAACTGCAGTGAGTTCAAGACCACCACCGCAATGAACCCAAGTGCAAACCATGGCACTGCCTTGGCAAACGACGAATCCTTGGCATCGGCTACCTGGCCACGCGCCTGAGCACGCAACCAGATTGCCAGGCAAATCAAGAAAGGCGCCAGCATCATCACGCGCACCATCTTCACAATCACTGCTGTATCGGACGTGCTTGCACTGATGGCATCGCCAGCGGCCACGACTTGCGCCACCTCATGCACCGTAGAGCCGATATAAACCCCAAATGCCTGCTCTCCTGCGGGCACCAGGCCCCATGCCCCATTCAACGCATACAGCACGGGGTACAAAAAAGTCGCGATCGTGCCAAATACAACCACTGTTGCCACCGCCACCGCCACTTGCTCAGCCTTGCCCTTCACAACCGGCTCGGTGGCCAAAACGGCAGCGGCGCCGCAAATCGAGCTGCCTGCGCCAATCAGGATCGCGGTTTTTTTATCAATGCCCAAGCAACGCACGCCTATCCAGATGGCCAAGCCAAAGGTCGTCACGACCATGGCCAAATCGGTCGCTACGCCGACGATGCCCACTTGAGCCACATCCTGCACTGTCAGCCGGAATCCATACAGGACAATGCCCAGCCGAAGCAGTGTTTGCTTGGAAAAACCAACGCCCGCGCCGCAATGCGCGCTCAAGCGCCCATACATGGAGTTGCCAAGCAGCATCCCAAGCACAATCGCCAGTGTCAAAGCACTCAGCCCCATGCCTTTGAACCAAGGCTGTGCAGCCAGCAACATGGAGAGCGTGCCTACAGCAGCGCTCAAAACAATCCCCGGGACCAGCACACCAGCGTGGTTTGCCTTTCTTAATGCACCAGTCAACAACAGCGTGGTCATACCTCTACCTTTTATAAACGCCTGAAATATTGATATAACCAGAATTTATTTAAAAATAATCATCCTGTCCAATGAGTTATTTATCTATCATTAACCCATTTAATTAATTGATTGCACATCCAGCTATGCGGCTCACACTGAGACAACTTCAAATATTCGCAGCGATTGCGCGCAATGGCAGCACCGCTTCGGCCGGCGACGAGGTGGGCTTATCACAATCGGCCTCTAGCGCCGCATTGAATGAGCTGGAGCGACTGCTATCGCGCCCCCTGTTTGATCGCACTGGCAAACGCTTGGTCATCAACGAGAATGGCCGCCTGTTGCTGCCAAAAGCCTTGGCTTTGCTAGATGCAGCGGCAGACATCGAGCGAGAGGCCGACTGCCTGGAAAACAGCCCGCCGCCGCTGCGCATTGGTGCCAGCACCACCATCGGAAACCACGTCTTGCCACAGGTGCTGCAGCAATACCTTGCTCGCTGGACAACACACTCGTCCACGACCGACTGGCACACCCGCATCATGATTGGCAATACCGCGGAAGTGTGCCGGATGGTCTGCGCCTTTGAGCTCGATATCGGCTTGATTGAAGGCCCCAGCCATGAGCCCGACTTGCAGACCAGGCCATGGGTCAACGACGAGCTGGTTCTTGTCGCTGCGCCAGCAATGGCTGCAAAAATGCAGGCCAATAACGCCACTGGCGTGGTGTCTCTGCGCCGCTTGCAAGCGCAAGTCTGGCTGCTGCGAGAGCAAGGCTCAGGCACACGCATGGCAATGGATGCAGCCCTGCTACCCAGCCTCCACACCTACCGCAAAAGCATCGAGCTGGGCAGCTCCGAAGCCATTAAATATGCAGCGGCACAAGGGCTGGGCATCGCCTGTGTCTCTCAATGGGTTGTCTCGGAAATGGTCCAGTCTGGCAAACTGGTGCGACTGCAAACCTCTTTGCCACGCTTAATCAGACCGTTTTATATCGTGATGCATCGAGATAAAGCCCCCACACATGCACTGCACAACCTACTGACCCAACTCAGCACAGTCAATCTGACTTGATGGCGCGCTGCAAAATCCTCTGTGCCGCAATGCCCTTTTGGGTGCCCTGCGCTATTGGGGAGATGATGAGCAGGCTCTTGGATCATGGCCACTCTACAATAGCGGCCGAGGCCCAAGCATGGCATAGCGCTTGCGCGCACCGGCCCTTCAGCCAAAGCTGAGGGCAACGTTGGCAGACCAGCTGCCATCGCAGTAGCGCCCCATGCCTGCACCAGAGCAAGCTCGCCTCCCCCCAACTCGGTGTGACTGGCAAGCCTCACTGATCCATTTCCACTGAACAACGCACCTGGTGGGCCTACCATCAGAGCATGCAGACGATCTGCGCACCGAACGCCTTGATGACCATGAGCAAGCTCTTGACAGCCGACAATGGGCATTGCTTTTTTGAATTTCCCTTCGCCGTGCCCTTTGGGCTTGTTTGACCATGACTACTCACGAGACTGAAACCCTTTTTCCCACCACACCGCCGCCTCGCGTGCTCAGCATTGCGGGCACCGACCCGACCGGCGGTGCCGGCATTCAGGCCGACCTCAAAAGCATTGCCGCCAATGGTGGCTTTGGCATGGCCGTCGTGACTGCGTTGGTGGCGCAAAACACCCAGGGTGTGCGCTCGATTCATATTCCACCAGTGGCGTTTTTGCGTGAGCAATTGGATGCGGTCAGTGATGACGTCCAGATTGACGCCGTCAAAATCGGCATGCTGGGCAACAGCGAGATCATTGACACCGTGACCGCCTGGCTGGCCCAGAACCGCCCGCCAGTAGTCGTGCTCGACCCGGTCATGGTGGCCACCAGTGGCGACCGCTTACTGAACGCCGAGGCCGAAGCAGCGCTGCGCCAATTGCTGCACAAAGCTGACTTGATTACCCCCAACATGCCTGAGCTGGCGGTCTTGGCGCAAACCCAGGAAGCCCATGAATGGCCCGAAGTGCTGGCGCAGGCGCGCGCAGTGGCCGCGCAATACCAGGTGCATGTATTGGCCAAAGGCGGGCATTTGCAAGGCCATAGAGCGCCCGATGCGTTAGTGACCATCGATGGCCACATACAAGAATTTGCGGGCCAGCGTGTCGAGACCAAAAACACCCACGGCACAGGCTGTTCTTACTCAGCGGCACTGGCCACCTTAAGGCCCCAAGTGCAGAACTGGGGCCAAGCAGTGGCGATTGCCAAACCTTGGCTCACCGAAAGCATTCGCCATGCTGACAGCTTGCATGTCGGCCATGGCAACGGCCCGATTCACCACTTTGCAGGGATGTGGCAACGCGCCAAACGCTAAGCCTTCAAACCTGTTCAAAATTTCCACGCAGCCTGGCAAGGCACCCAAAAGGGCATTACGGCCTTGCCTTTTGGACTCCAACGCGGTCTGCGAAAAAATCGCAAACAGGTTCTTAGGCGGCGGGACTTTGCGGCTTTGCTGCTTTGGCCTGCTTGGCCAGTGCTTTGGCTTGCCTGGCCAGCGCTTTGGTCGCACATTCGGCGCAGCTGCCATACAGCGTCAAATCATGCGAATGCAGCGTAAAACCGGCAGGTAGCAAGGCTGAGAAGGTTTCATCGCAACCATCGATATCAAAAACGCGCTCACAATCCTCGCAGCGAAAATGGTGGTGATGGTGGTCGGCCTTGTGCGCCAACTCGTAGAACAAGCGGTTGCCCGGTAGCTGCACCGGCGACAGCTCACCGACTTCGACCATCGCCTTGAGGTTGCGGTACACAGTGGCAATGCCCAAACGTGGCACCAATTTTTTGGCCGCATCCAGAATTTCCGGCGGCGACATCGGTCGCGCTTCCTTGACCATCACTTCGCGAATCGCAGCCCGCTGGCGCGTTGCGCGCTCGCCATGTACTGGACTGTTTAACGCGTCATGGGCGGCGTGGCCGTGGCCAGCATGTGCATGGGGAATGTCATGTTCGTGTGTCGCTCGGTTCATAAGCGCAATTGTGCCATCAGCACGCGTGCGCACATGCACGCCGTGCAATGGCCTTGGCACACGCCCACCAAAAGAGCGGCCAAGGCCGCTCTTGCCCAATACCATTCTGGCAAAGCTTACTGCGACAAGCTCTCTTGCAAGGCTTGGGCAGGATCGTCTGAGCCGTAGCCATCGCCAGGCGCAGCAAACGGATCTGACCCATTCGAGGCATCACCCCCATCTCCATCGCCATATGCATGACCAAACGGATTGTCATTGCCATAGCCGCTGTGACCGCCCAAAGAATCCAGCATTTGCGCTCCCACCGCATCCATGTCGACATCAATGGGTGCATCCAAACTGCCAGTCACCAATGTTGGAAAGGCGATCAAGCTCCCCACCATCACCAGCTGGATGCACAAAAAGGGAATCGCACCTTTATAGATTTGCATGGTGGTCACCGGTGCAATGGTCTGGCGCGTGACTCTGTCCACATAGGGCTTGTCAGGCGCAACCGAGCGCAAGAAGAACAGCGCAAAACCAAACGGCGGGTGCATGAACGAGGTCTGCATATTCATCGCCAAAATCACACCGAACCAGATCAGGTCGATGCCCATCGCATGCGCAACCGGCCCCAGCAATGGCACGATGATGAAGGACAGCTCAAAATAATCCAGAAAGAACGCCAAGAAGAACACCAGGATGTTCACAAAGATCAGAAAGCCGACCTCACCTCCAGGCAAGGAGGTCAGTAAATGCTCAACCCAGATCGGCCCATCAGCGGCCTGAAACACCATACTGAAGGTGGTTGCGCCGATCAAAATGAACATCACAAAGCTCGTCAAACGGGTCGACGATGCCAGCGCCTGCTTGAATAAAGTCATGTTCAGGCGCTTGCGCAAAAAACCCATCACGATTGCAGCCATCGCGCCCATCGCACCGCCTTCGGTCGGTGTGGCAATCCCCAAAAAGATCGTGCCCAAAACCAGAAAGATCAACAACAGCGGCGGAATCAACACAAAGGTCACGCGCTCGGCCAAACGTGACAGCAACTTCAAGCCCAGCAAGCGGTTGACACTGGCAATCAAAAATGCCACAAAAACACCACCGCACATGGCGGTGACAATTTTCTCATCCATTGCAACGCTGGTGACTTCGCGCCCTTCAATCCAAGAGTGGATATCGGCCATGTGCGAGGCCAAAAATACAGAGACAATGGCCGACAAAGTCATCAGCACTACCAGTGAGGTATAGCCCGCGTTGCCATTGTCCTCACGGTAAATACGTGCCTCAGGTGGAAGCGCCGGCACAGAGTTTGGGCGGAAAATCGCCAAAAGTGCAATCCAGACGATGTAGCAGCCAATCAGCATCATCGCTGGAATCATGGCGCCTTTGTACATCTCGCCCACGCTGCGGCCCAACTGGTCAGCCATCAAAATCAAGACCAAGGACGGCGGCACAATTTGCGCCAAAGTCCCAGAGGCCGCAATCACCCCACTGGCCAGTTTGCGGTCATAGCCGTAGCGCAGCATGATCGGCAGCGAAATCAAGCCCATTGAGATCACTGAAGCGGCCACCACGCCGGTCGTGGCCGCCAGCATCGCACCGACAAACACCACCGCCAGCGCCAAACCACCGCGAATAGAGCCAAACACCTGGCCGATGGTCTCGATCAGGTCTTCGGCCATGCCGCTGCGCTCCATCACCAAGCCCATCAAGGTGAAAAAAGGCACGGCCAACAAAGTGTCATTGGCCAATATCCCAATCAAGCGCTGGGGCAACCAGGCGATGATCGACGATGAGAACACGCCCATCTCGACGCCGATAAAAGCGAACAACAGCCCGCAAGCGCCCAAGCTGAATGCAACTGGGAAACCCAGCAACAGAAAAAAGATCAGCCCCACAAACATGATGGGGGCAAAATTTGAGGCAATGAATTCCATGGTGTGCTTGTCCTTGCCTGCTGATCAGAGCTGCTGCCCAGTGGCAGACAGCGTGTTGTTTTGACGCTCCTGGACAGCCTTGGCCTCGCGCGCCTGGGCCTCCATGCGCAGCTCTTCGGCCAAGGCCTCTTCGGCCGTGATGTCTGTGGCCCGGCCCATCGGGTCTGGGCCATCGCCCGTCAAGAATGCAATGCGTTTGATCAGCTCTGACCAGCCTTGCAGCATCAGCAACGCAACCCCCACAGGAATTGACAGCCACACCGGCCAGCGCACCAAGCCACCAGGGTTGCCCGACATTTCGCCGGACTCATACATTTGCACCAGCACCGGCCAGGTGTAGTAGATGATGACCAAGCACAACGGCGTCAAAAACAGGGCGAAGCCAACAATATCAATCCACACCTGCACTTTTTTCGGCAGGCGGCTATTGATCACATCAATGCGCACATGCTCACGATGCAGCAAGGTATAGCCGGCTGCGAGCAAAAAACTCCACGCAAACAAATACCACTGCATCTCCAAATAAGCATTGGAGCTGGTGCCGAATACTTTGCGCACAATCGCATTCGCAGCACTGACGAAGGTGGCTATAAAAATGATCCATATCGCATATTTGCCTATGAAAGCATTGAGCCTGTCGATAGCCCTTGATAGGGCAAGTAGAGCCTGCATGGTGTCTCCAGATTAAGGCTAGTGAGGCTGGGCAATCAGCGGGTGTAGTTGATTGCATCGCCCTAGAAGAGGCCAAATTGTACGAATATGCCCTGGCTGGCGACATAGTAAGAATGCTTATTTGGCGCGCTTTTTTGAAAGGCAAGCCAGCATTGTCATTTAGGTGACATTCACTCCTGCGTGCACTGTCAGCACACACCGTTTTGGCGCCTTTCCCCAGCAAGATCACCTGCTCTTTAACCGCGCACATCGCGCCAGCGCCAGCAAACGCTCCGAGTGGCTTAAAATACGCGTTTCGCTAGCGCAATAGCTCAAAGAACCTAGCATGAGATCTTGGTGTAGCAGCTCGCTCCTTGCTGAACCACTGAGCGGCCAAGCGCTAACCCCCATTGTTATTTTGCCGAGTGCCGCATAAGCACCCTGCCTCCAACAGGCGGGGTTTGCCGAACGAACGCGCAGGCGCCCCCTAAGGAAACCTCCATGAGCTTGAAATGCGGCATCGTGGGCCTGCCAAACGTTGGCAAGTCCACTCTTTTTAACGCCCTCACCAACGCCGGCATCGCCGCAGAAAACTACCCGTTCTGCACCATTGAGCCCAACGAAGGCGTGGTGGAAGTGCCCGACCCGCGCCTGCAAGAGTTGGCTGCCATTGTTGGCCCTGAGCGCATTCTTCCTGCCGTGGTCGAGTTTGTCGACATTGCCGGCCTGGTCGCCGGCGCCAGCAAAGGCGAAGGCCTGGGCAACCAGTTTTTGGCCCATATCCGCGAGACCGATGCGATCATCAACGTTGTGCGCTGTTTCGAGGACGACAACGTCATCCACGTCGCAGGCAAAGTCGACCCGATTGCCGACATCGAGGTGATTCAAACCGAGTTGTGCCTGGCCGATATGGGCACAGTCGACAAGTCCATCCAGCGCTACAGCAAACTGGCCCGATCTGGCCAGGACAAAGAAGCAGCGAAAATTTTGACCGTGCTGCAAAAAATCCAGCCTGCACTGGACGAAGCCAAACCGATTCGCACCTTGGGCCTGAGCGCAGACGAGTTGCTGCTGCTCAAGCCTCTGAGCCTGATCACGGCTAAACCTGCAATGTTCGTTGGCAACGTCAGCGAAGACGGTTTCGAAAACAACCCATTCCTGGATCGTTTGCAGCAGTATGCAAGCAGCCAAGGCGCGCCAGTTGTTGCCATTTCAGCCAAAATCGAATCTGAGCTGGCCGGCATGGAAGCCGAAGACCGCGCTCTGTTCCTGGAAGAAATTGGCCAGGCCGAGCCAGGCCTGAACCGTTTGATTCGCGCCGCTTACAGCCTGCTGGGTCTGCAAACCTACTTCACCGCTGGCGTCAAAGAAGTGCGCGCCTGGACCGTGAAAAAAGGTGCGACCGCCCCACAGGCAGCGGGCGTCATTCACGGTGACTTTGAGCGCGGTTTTATTCGTGCCCAAACCATCAGCTTTGCCGACTACATCCAGTACAAGGGCGAGCAAGGCGCAAAAGAAGCCGGCAAAATGCGCGCCGAAGGCAAGGAATACATCGTGCAGGACGGCGATGTGCTGAACTTCTTGTTCAACGTCTGACCACTCTTGCCAGGTTTCGCATCTGTTCACGTTGTTTCATGATGTTTCAATAGATTATTTGAAATCAACGAGTTAGATTGACTTTGACGGCGCTTCGTGTTGCATCACGTTGCGTCGTTTTTCATGTCTTTTCAAGGAAAAATTGGGTTCGCTTGTGGGTATGGCTCTTGACCACCTCTCGTTCTGGTGGGTATGGAGCTGTCCATGCTCACCGACATGCACTGCCGTACCGCCAAGCCACGCGAACGGCTCTACCGACTAAACGACCGTGACGGTCTCTATTTGGAGGTCAAACCCAATGGGGTCAAGGCCTTCCGATACCGCTTCATGCTGGGCGGCAAGGAATCGATGATGGCCCTGGGTGAGGCTTTGTTGCACAAATCGAGCCGTGAACGGTAGTAGGCTGTGAGCATGAGTGAATCACGCTGGTCAGGGCGCAAATACCGAACAAAGAACTGGAAAGAATACAACCAGGCGTTGAAGGCGCGAGGTTCGCTCACCGTCTGGTTCGAGCCGGGCATGCAGTGGCAGCCTGCAGCGAGCGGCAAGTGGCTGAGTTGAATGTGCGTGCCTCTATTCTCAATCGGTTCACCGAACTGGGCTGCCCTGAGACGGTTGCTGTGGGATAGCTGCGTCTAGGGTTTGGGGTCATTCGGCCTACGCTATTTTTATGCAACAGAGCCCCCCAAAACGTGACTTTTGCGGGTTTTCACACAGCCTCGACCCTAAGCGGAAGTCAGCTACTGCGTTATGAACACTATTTGTTCTGCATTAAAGCGTTGAAGACGGCGTAGTTCCTGCATGTTCAACCGCTCTAGCAGTCGGCATGATGCAAGGTTCTTAGCTTGAGTTTCCGCGACGATTCGCTCCAATTTCAAATTGTGCAACGCGAAATCTATGACGGCTTTGCATGCTTCAGTCGCATAACCCTTGCTCCATGCGTTGACGGCAAATTGGTAGGACAATTCAAAAAACGCTTCTTCACAATGCTTTGATAGATAAACCAGTCCCAGCCTCTCATGTGTCGCTTGCTTCACAGCGAGCCAAACCATCGTGTCAGCTTCTAAAGAAAACAAAGAGGCGAGCGCATGTTCTTGGCTGTGCAGCGGTACGATACCGCCAAGGTATAGACGTACTTTTTCGTCACTCAATAAAGTGCTCGCGAAATTTCTATCATCAGGCTGCAATGCACGCAATAGTAGGCGATGAGTTGTGAGGTTCTGCTGTTTTTTCATTGAAACATACTAGCCAAACCAGCAAAGCCCACTTTGGGCCGATCTGGGACAGTCGTTGACGACCGAGGCTGAACGGCCCCGGGTTTCAAGGAGGCTGGTTGGTTTAAGTTGGAACCTCTGTCGAGGTGTTGCTGTTGGCGAATTGCCTCCAGTACTTTGCCTCAGCTTCTGCCGCAGGGATGCCCCCAATCGGCGTGAGCAGTCGGACTTGATTGAACCAGTGTACCCATTGTAGGGTGGCTAGTTCCACGGAGTCCCTGGTCTTCCAGGGACCCCTGCGGTGAATCAGCTTGGCCTTGTACAGCCCGTTGATGGTCTCGGCCAGTGCGTTGTCGTAACTGTCGCCCCGGCTGCCCACAGAGGGCCGTATGCCCGCCTGCTCCAGGCGCTCGGTATAGCGGATGGAAATGTACTGGCTGCCCCTGTCGCAATGGTGCGTCAAGGTATTAGCCGCTGGTTGGCGGTCGTACAAGGCCTGCTCCAACGCATCCAGCACAAAGTCCGTCTGCATGCTGCGACTGACCCGCCAGCCCACGATGCGCCGGGCATACACGTCCACCACGAAGGCCACGCACAGCCACCCCTGCCAGGTGGATACGTAGGTGAAGTCCGACACCCCACAGTTCATTGGGTCGGCTGGCCTTGAATTGCCTGTTGACGTGGTCCAGCGGGCACGGTGCGCAGGTGTCTGGCATGGTGGTGCGCACCGTCTTGCCACGGCGTGCCCCTTGCAAGCCCATGGCACGCATCAGTCGCTCGACCGTGCAACGCGCTACCCGAATGCCCTCGCGGTTCATCTGCAGCCAAACTTTGTCAGCCCCGTAGACCTGCCAGTTGGCGTGCCACACGCGCTGGATGTCGGCTTTGAACCCCTCGTCACGCTGGGCGCGTGCACTGCGCAATTGGGGGTTGCGTTGCCGGGCTGCATGGCGCCAGTAACACGACGGGGCCATCTGCAACACACGGCAGATGGGCTCTACCCCGTAGCCATCACGGTGGCGGTCGATGTAGTTCTTCAAGACTTCAATCGGCGGTCGAGCTCCGCCTGCGCGAAAAACGCGCTGGCTGTCTTCAGGATGTCATTGGCCCGGCGCAGCTCTTTGACCTCGCGCTCCAGTTCCTTGATGCGTTATGCCTCCGAAGTGGTGGTGCCCACACGCAGGCCGCTGTCAACCTCGGCCTTCTTGACCCATTCGTTGAGGGTCTGCGGCACGCAGCCAATCTTAGGAGCTATCGAATCAATGGCTGCCCACAGCGAGGGGAAGTCACCTCGGTGCTCCTGCACCATGCGAACAGCGCGTTCGCGAACCTCCGGGGAGAACTTGTTTGACTTTGTCATGGCCCTATCTTCTCAGATGTTGGAGCCTCCTCAATTCCCGGGGCGATTCGCACCATCACAGCAGCTCGTAGGCCCCGCCCTTTGCGCCATTGGGCAAGACCGCAACCGCTCTGGTGACCACTGGCGCATTACGCGCTAGCGAGTTGTCCGCACGAGAAGCAATCTGGTGCAGTTGCCGCACCTATAAGGCCGGTAAGCGGCCAAGCAAGCGCCGATGCCACCCAGCAGCCCCACCCCGTCACGCACCGCCGCCACGTGGTTTGTGCGCGCCTGCCCAGGCATGCCTGGCGAGTACAGACCAATTCAATAGCAATAAACAGAGTGCATATGCTGGCCTTAGTATTTAATCTATAGGCCATTGACCCACACAGGATGACGCCATGCCCCGTGCACCCTCCCCCATCCCCAGTTATGACTGCGACGACGCCCGCTGGGCGGCGGTGCAAAGCCGCGATGCCCAGGCCGATGGCTGTTTTGTCTACGCAGTGCGCACTACTGGCGTGTACTGCCGCCCCAGCTCGTCGGCCCGGCTACCCAAACGCGAGAACATTGAATTTTTTGCGACCGAAGCACAAGCCCAAGCTGCCGGCTACCGACCCAGCCGCCGCGCCCTCAGTGATCGCACGGCCGCTGCTGCTGAGCGTGCGGCCATCGTTGCAAAGGCCTGCCGCCAGATCGAGTTGGCTCAAACCCCGCCAGCACTGGCCGAACTGGCCCAACAAGCGGGCATGAGTGCATTCCACTTTCACCGCATCTTTAAAGCACAAACCGGTCTGACTCCCAAAGCCTATGCCTCTGCCCAGCGTGCACAAAAACTGCGCACAGAGCTACAGGCTGACAGCAACAGTGTCACCGATGCCATCTACGGCGCAGGCTTTAACTCCAATAGCCGCTTCTACGCAACATCGCAGCAAGTGCTGGGTATGCGGGCCAGCGACTACCGCGCCGGCGGCCTGGGCGCGGTGATCCGCTTTGCTGTGGCGGCCAGTTCCTTGGGCGCCATATTGGTGGCGCAAAGCCAGTTGGGCATCTGCTCGATTGTGCTGGGCGATGACCCTGAGCGCCTGGTGCGCGATTTCCAGGACCAGTTTCCCAAAGCCGAGCTGATTGGCGGCGATGCGGATTTTGAACAGCTGATCGCCCAAGTGGTTGGCCTGATTGAAGCCCCAGGCCTGGGTTTGAATTTGCCTTTGGATGTGCGTGGCACGGCCTTTCAGCAGCGCGTCTGGCAAGCGTTGCGCGAGATCCCCCCCGGTGAGACGGCCAGCTACGCGCAGGTGGCCGAGCGCATTGGTGCGCCCAAAGCTGCACGCGCAGTGGCACAGGCCTGCGCCAGCAATTGCCTGGCAGTGGCCATTCCATGCCACCGCGTGGTGCGCAGCAATGGCGAGCTGTCTGGTTACCGCTGGGGCATTGAGCGCAAACGCGAACTGCTGCGCCGAGAAGCCGCAGCCCAACCAGCGCCAGCCACATGAAGGCTGTTAGAACGTGTTTACGATCTTAGATGACAAGACCAAGCTATTGGACTGGCAAGCCTTCTGAAGCCGATAGGATGGCGAAGGCGACTCTCTGCCGCGCGGCACCAGCGCGCCTATGCCGCGCTGGTCTGTATGGCGCAGCGGCCCGTGCACGGCAGCAATGGCCAGCTCTTCAGGTCGGAAACGCCCATTGTGGCGATGGCCACCCTGTCCTTGCCCAAACGTGTGCGCGATGTTGAGGCCGCCAAACCTGCATTCCCCCGCGCAGCCGCTTGCTACTTGGCAGCGCTGGCGAAGTAGGTACAATTTCCGCTTGCTTCTTTGTCACGGCCCAGCCTAACGTTAGGCCGTGTGCATTCCATTCAGAGCGACAGGCACTTCATGACCAGTACATCCACAGACCATGACACCACCCAAACACCTGGCATCGGCGTCATTCTGTGCAACTTGGGCACGCCCTCTGCGCCCGAGCCAGCCGCCGTCAAACGTTATTTGGCCGAGTTTTTAGGCGACCCGCGTGTGGTCGAAATTCCCGCCTTGATCTGGAAGCCGATTTTGCACGGCCTGATTTTGCCGCGCCGGCCTAAAGAATCGGCCCAAAAATACCAACAAGTCTGGCTGGAAGATGGCGGCTCACCGCTGCTCTACCACACCGAACAACAGGCGCTGCTGCTGCGCGGCTGGCTGGGTGAGGCAGGCATCCGCAATGTGCAGGTCGCAGCCGGCATGCGCTATGGTGAGCCTGGTCTCAAGAGTCTGCTCGAGCGCTGGTACCAAAGCGGTTTGCGCCGCATTCTGATCGTGCCGCTGTATCCGCAGTACTCTGCCACGACCACGGCCAGCGTCTACGATGTGGCCTACGCGTGGGCGGCGAGCAAACGCGATATCCCCGATCTGCGCATCGTCAACCAGTATGCCGAGTTTGATGGTTATATTGCCGCACTGGAAGAAACGGTGCGCAAGCACTGGAGCAGCCATGGCAGACCCGAGCAGTTGGTGGTGAGTTACCACGGCATCCCAGCGCGCAATGTGCAGCTTGGCGATCCGTACCAAAGCCAATGCCTGGCAACCTCCAAACGCCTAGCCGAGCGCTTGGGTTTGAACGAATCACAATACCGCGTGACGTTCCAATCGCGCTTTGGCAAGGCGCGCTGGCTGGAGCCCTATACGCAGCCGACACTGGAACAATTGGCTCAAAGCGGCACCAAGGTCGTCGATGTGATCTGCCCCGGCTTTCCAGCCGACTGCCTGGAAACCCTGGAAGAAATCAATATGGAGGTGCGTGAAGCCTTCCTGCACCACGGTGGCCAGGAGTTTCGCTACATCCCCTGCTTGAACGAGCAGCCACGCTGGATCAGCGCGCTGCGTGATTTGGTGCAGCAGAATCTGCGGGCTTGGGAACGCTAAAAGCCTGCTTGAAGGCGGCGCCGCTTAGAACCTGTTCAGCGGCGCAACAACACCCACTGCACAGTCGCGTTGCACAGCACCAGACCGGTGTATGCGAGCAGCGTGCCATCCTCGCCCATCATGACCAAGGCCAGCAGCAGGCTCACGCTGCCCAGCAGGCCGTTAGCCAAGACATTGATGCCCCATGCATAGCGCCACTGGCTGCGCCACAGCACCAGGCGTGTGAGCGAAACAAAGATCAGCGCCATACCCCAAGCCGGCGCGATCAGCGCAATCGCATGCAATAACAGGTTGAAAAAAGACATCCGCGCCGCCCGATGCTTTAGAGGCTGCGCAAGCCGCGCATCAAGCGCTGGGTTTGCAACTCACCGCCCAGATAATGCGCAAATGCAGCACGCAACTGGGGCTTGAGGTCGGTGCAGTGCACGCCCAAGGCCTGCATGCATTGCGCCAATGGCTGCGGGCTTTGCAAGGCCTGCTGGATGTCCAGCCATTGCTGGCCTTTGAGACTGCGCCTGCCATCACGGATTTCATGCAGCCCCACCTCGGGCAGCAAGGCATAGCGTGCGCTCGGCTCTACTGGCTGGTGCTCCAGCGTCTGGTAGGCCAGATCTGGCAGCATGCCCAATTGGCGCAGCAGCACCAATTCAAACGAGCGCAGCACAACCTCCAATGCAGCGCCTGGCGCATGGCTGAGCACATGCAAGGTCGTGTGGTAGGAATCGAATACCGCCGCGTTGGGCTCGCCACGCACCATCATGCGCATCAGCAATTCGTTCAAATACAGGCCTGCCAGCAAGGCCTCATCGCGCGGCGTCGCTGGCCCTCCTGCGCGTTCGGCACTGCGGATCGTGCCGATCTCACCGCCCTCGCTTTCGGTGTAGCTGTAGTCCACGCGCAGCATCTGCAATGGCAAGAGCAGTGCGCGAAAGTTGGATGTGGGCTTTTTAGCACCTTTGGCAATCACCACGACGCGCCCGCGCTCACGCGTGAGCAGCTCCAAAATCAGGCTGGACTCGCTGTACGGGTATTGATGCAGCACATAGGCCTGGTGCTGCGTGACGCGGCGCGCACTGCGTGCTGGCGCAGTGCTGCGCTGAGCTGTGGTGGCACTCGTTCTAGACAGCATTGAGCAGCCTTGTATCAGCGCAATACCACGACGCAGTCCATGCGTGCATCACGGCCACGACCACGACCACGACCACGACCACGACCAACACGATCACTCGTAACCATAGGCACGCAGGCGCGTGGCATCGTCTGACCAGCCCGAGCGCACTTTGACCCACAGCTCAAGAAACACTTTGGCGTCCATCAGTTTTTCCAGCTCGACGCGCGCTTCGGTACCGATGCGTTTGAGTCGGTCGCCATTCTCACCAATCACCATCGCTTTATGGCCTTCGCGCTCAACCACAATCGTGGCCGCAATGCGGATCATGCGATTGGCTGTTTTACCCGGCTCTTCGGTGAACTTGTCGATCAACACCGTTGAGGTGTAGGGCAGCTCATCGCCAGTCAAACGGAACAGCTTCTCGCGCACCATTTCAGCGGCCATGAAGCGCTCACTCTTGTCGGTCAGCTCGTCTTGGTCATACCACCATTCTTGCTCTGGCAAGTAGCCTTTGCAGACATTGAGCAAACGCGCAATATCCTTGGGGTTCTTGGCCGACATCGGTACATATTCGGCAAATTGGTGGCGCTCGGACATGTTCTTGAGCCACGGCGCCAGCTCGGAGCGGCGGTGCATGGTGTCGAGTTTGTTGGCCACCAAAATGGCGGGAATACGGCCTTCAAACAGCGACAAGACCTGCGCATCCTTGAGCGAGAAGTTACCTGCCTCAACGACAAACAAAATCAGGTCCACATCGGTGATGGAGCCGGTGACGGCCTTGTTCAGCGACTTGTTCAGCGCCGACTGGTTCTTGGTCTGAAAACCCGGCGTATCGACAAACACAAACTGGGTATCGCCTTCGGTGAGTATGCCGGTAATGCGGTGCCGCGTGGTTTGTGCTTTACGCGATGTGATGCTGACTTTTTGTCCAACCAGTGCATTCATCAAAGTGGATTTGCCCACATTGGGCCGCCCCACAATGGCAATCAAACCACAACGTTGCGCGGGCTCGTCACCAGCGGCTTGTTCGTCCGAACCAGACAATTCATCCATCACGTTTTTAAACCTTTTTTGGTCATCAATAAATTCAACAGGGCTGCCGCGGCTTCGCGCTCAGCCGCTTTACGGGAGCTGCCCTGGCCATGGGCGAGCAAATCCATTGCCGGCACACTGCAAGAGATCACAAAGGTCTGCTGGTGCTCGGCACCTCGCACTTCATCGAGTGTGTAGACCGGCAAGGCCATGCGCTTGGCTTGCAGCCATTCTTGCAAACTGGTTTTCGGGTCTTTGGCTTTGGCTTTGGCCGTCGCTGACAAATCCACGTTTTCAAACAGGCGTTTGACCAAAGTTTGCGCTGCCGCGTAGCCTTGCTCGGCATACACGACGCCAATCAAGGCCTCTACCGCGTCAGCTAAAATCGAAACGCGCTGGCTGCCCCCTGTTTTACGCTCACCTTCGCCCAAAAGCAAGAGTTTGGGCAGACCCAATTGCAAACCGATTTTGTGCAGTGACTCTTCACAGACCAAATTGGCCCGTGTGCGCGAGAGCTCGCCCTCAGTGGCTGCTGGCAGACGCTGCATCAACCAGTCTGAAATACAAAGGTTGAGGACGGCATCGCCCAAAAATTCCAGGCGTTCGTTATGCGTTGCAGAAAAACTGCGGTGCGTCAAAGCGTGCCTGAGTTGCGAGGCCCTTTGCGCAGGAAAACCCAATTGCGCGCTCAAGGCAATCAGGTCAGATTCTGAAATAAACAATGTGTTTCTTTTGTAAAAAAAGCACGCAGTGGGCCAGGCATTTGCCTCGACCGAACTGCAGCCATCTCACCAGTGCTTATTGGGAACTGGCGTCAAATTTGTAAACCAAAAAGGCCGGGCCAAACAAAGGGATTTCACGTTCGTACTGCAGCTCAACTACCACCACATCGTTGACTTTTCTCACAATCAAGTCCTGTGCCTGCAGCGGATTGTCGTACTCGTCCAAATAATCAATATTCGATTGGCGGGTAAAAATGCTGCGCACTTCTTCAACAGTAGTGCCAGTTGCCGCCTGCTTCAAGACCCGCTTGACTGACAAATACTCACTGACGATGGGCACGGACTTGACCACCACATAGCCAGCAAAAATCAGCACAACCAAGAGCAGACACACACCAATAAAAGACATGCCACGTTGGCGCTGCCATGACAATCGAGTTGTGTACTGTGCGAGTGCATTACCCATGAAACCCCCGTTCATTGCTAACCTAGCCGATGCCAATTACTGGATTTTACCAATACGCCCAAAATCTGACAGATTCATCCAGACCACGACGGCTTTGCCAACGATATTGTCTTGCGGCACAAAGCCCCAAGCGCGCGAGTCCAGTGAATTGTCGCGATTATCACCCATCACAAAATAATGGCCTTCAGGCACCGTGCAGGTTACGCCTTCAATCGTGTATTTGCAGTTTTCCTTGAATGCAAAGTTGTCACCCGAGGTGAACATCGCAGGCACTTGCTCTATATTGAGCACGTTGTAGGAGCGCCCGCCAATGGTTTCTTCAAACTGCTTGGCAATGCGCATCGAGTCCTTGTCATCAAAATCGGGCTGCGCCACCGAATTGATCGCCTGGCCATTGATGGTGAGTTTTTTGTTTTGGTAACTGACCACATCGCCAGGCAAACCGATCACGCGCTTGATGTAATCCATTTTGGGGTTTGGCGGAAAGCGAAACACCATCACATCGCCGCGCGCAGGCTTTTCACCTTCGGTCAGCTTGTTATTGAAAACCGGCATGCGCAGTCCATAGGCGAATTTGTTCACCAGGATCAGATCCCCCACCAGCAAGGTCGGAATCATGGAGCCGCTGGGGATACGAAACGGCTCATACACAAACGAGCGCAGCACGAACACCACAATGATCACTGGAAACAAACCGGCAGTCCAATCCAGCCACCAAGGCTGGCGCATGGTTTTGGCCACGACACCGGCCACATCGACTTCATCGTTTTGCAGGCCTTGCGCTTGCAGGCTTTGCTGCCTGCTCTCGAGTTGCGCAGCCAGCGCCTGTGCAGTGCGTTTGCGCTTGGGTAAGAAGTACAGCTTTTCAGCCACCCAATAAATCCCCGTGACGACGGTTGCCAGCAGCAGCAGCAATGGGAAATTGCCTTCGATTTGGCCCGTCAGCCACATGGCGATATAGGCCGCGACAGCAGCCAATAAGGCGCCAGTAATTACAGCAATAGCTTTCACAACGATCAATCCTCTACTTGCAAGATAGCCAAGAATGCTTCTTGTGGCACTTCAACAGAACCGATCTGCTTCATGCGTTTTTTACCGGCTTTTTGTTTCTCCAGCAGCTTGCGTTTGCGTGAAATATCCCCGCCATAGCATTTAGCCAACACGTTTTTGCGCAATGCCTTGACCGTTTCGCGGGCAATGATGTGCCCGCCAATCGCAGCCTGGATCGCCACATCGAACATCTGGCGGGAAATCACTTCACGCATTTTGCCGACCACGGCACGGCCTCGGTACTGCGACTGGCTGCGGTGCACGATGATGGACAAGGCATCGACGCGCTCGCTATTGAGCAAAATGTCGACTTTGACCACATCGGATGGGCGGTACTCCTTGAACTCGTAGTCCATGGACGCATAACCGCGGCTGACCGATTTGAGCTTGTCAAAGAAGTCCAGCACGATTTCTGCCAGCGGCATCTCATAAGTCAGCATGACCTGCCGGCCGTGGTAGGCCATATTGAGCTGTACACCCCGCTTTTGATTGCACAAGGTCATGACAACACCGACGTAGTCTTGCGGCAAGAAGATGTGCACGGTCACAATGGGCTCGCGGATCTCTTGCACCTTGGCCGCGTCAGGCAATTTGGATGGGTTTTCAACCTGGATCACTTCCCCATCCGCCTTGACGACTTCATACACGACGCTGGGCGCCGTCGTAATCAGGTCTTGATCGAATTCGCGCTCCAGGCGCTCCTGCACAATTTCCATGTGCAGCAGCCCCAAAAAGCCGCAGCGAAAACCAAAACCCAAGGCTTGAGAAACTTCGGGCTCAAACTGCAAGGCTGCATCGTTGAGCTGCAGTTTCTCCATCGCGTCACGCAACGCGTCGTACTCGCTGGCCTCAGTCGGGTACAAGCCAGCAAACACCTGCGGTTGAATTTCTTTAAAACCCGGCAGCGCTGATTCAGCTGGGCCCAAATTATTCGGCAGCTTTTTCTCCAAAGTAATGGTGTCACCCACTTTGGCAACCTTCAGCTCTTTGATGCCGGCAATGATGAAGCCGACCTCGCCTGCATACAAGACCTCGCGTGAGGTCGAAGCAGGGGTAAACACCCCGAGGCTGCCGGCTTCGTAGGCGGCCCCAGAGGCCATCATGCGAATGCGCTCGCCTTTCTTCAGTTGGCCATCAACCACGCGCACCAGCATCACGACACCGACATAAGGGTCAAACCAGCTGTCAATGATCATTGCGCGCAGCGGCGCGTCTGGATTGCCTTGAGGGGCTGGCACTTTGGCCACGATCAACTCCAACACGTCTTCAATGCCCATGCCGGTCTTGGCCGAGATGGCAATCGCGTCCATCGCATCGATGCCAATCACATCCTCAATTTCTGCTTTGGCCTGGTCTGGATCGGCCTGAGGCAAATCCATTTTATTGAGCACAGGCAACACTTCCACGCCCAAATCGAGCGCGGTGTAGCAGTTGGCCACGGTTTGCGCTTCCACGCCCTGTGACGCATCAACCACCAATAGCGCGCCTTCGCAAGCCGATAGCGAGCGGGAAACTTCGTAGGAAAAGTCCACGTGGCCAGGCGTATCAATCAAATTGAGGTTGTAGACCTTGCCGTCTTTGGCTTTGTATTGCAGGGCTGCGGTTTGTGCCTTGATGGTAATGCCGCGCTCTTTCTCGATCTCCATCGAGTCGAGCACCTGTGCAGACATTTCACGTTTGCTCAAACCACCGCTGTACTCAATCAGTCGATCTGCAAGCGTGGATTTGCCATGGTCAATATGGGCAATGATGGAGAAATTGCGAATGTGGTTCATGTAAACAGTACAAGGGATGGTCTGCACACACAAGCAGCCGCAGCGGCGGCGGCTCCATGGGACAAAACCATCAAACTAGGGGTGATCAGTGGGGCGATCAGGGCATTGCATGGTCAAGTACAGCATTACCCATCGAACGAAGCCGTGATAACCGGTGAGATTCTATCGTTTTGCGCTCAACTTGAAACAATCCACTTGCTATTTAGCAGGTGTTTGCTGTGACTCTGCTTGCCCGGCCCATCTCTGGGCCAGGATTGACCTGCAAGCACCAGCGCGATTGGCACTCAATCTGGCAAAAACCGCTGCACGCGCTGCACGGCCCTGACACGGCGCAAATTGCGCAGCAATTGCTCCAGGTGGTCCTGATTGCGCACAGAGACGGTCATGCGAATCTCGATCGTTTCAAGGCGCCCTTCTTCGAGCATGTCAATGCGCAAGATATTGACCTCAGATTGGGCAATGACCCTGGTTGCTTCGGCCAAGGCCCCTTTGGAGTTGCGCAGATTCAAGGAAAGACAGGCCTCAAAATCGCCGACCGGCTCATCGGACCATTCAACCGGCATCGCAGTTGAGGTGTCTTTGCTCAAACGACGCGCCGCTACCGGGCACTCCTGGCGGTGCACTTCCAGGCCCTTGCCACTGATGAGCAAGCCCACCAAGGCATCACCAGGAACGGGGCGACAGCAGGTGGCATACCGCACCGGCGCACCATCGACCCCACCGACGGCCAATACCACCTCAGCCCCACCACTGGTCTTCAAGCGCTCCTTGGACAATACCAATGCATCAGGCTTGAAGCCTATGGACTGCAACAATTGTCCAATTTGCGAGACCAGCTCACTGGCAATCATGCGACCCAAACCAATTTCCTGCAAAATCTCTTCGCGCGAGCGGCCCTGGTTGAGCACTGCCAATTGCTGCCAGACTGTCTGCGCAAGCTCAGTCGCCTCGGGGACATTGTCATAGCCTGCCACACGCATGGCTTGGTTGAGCAATCGCAGGCCCAATCCGGCGGTCTCTTCCTGGTCTGCATGCTTGAGCTGGTTGCGAATGCGCGAGCGCGCACGGCCCGTTTTGACAAACTCCAGCCAACCTGGATGGGGCCTGGCCTCATCCGAGGTGAATATTTCAATCGTATCGCCGTTTTTCAAAATGGTACGCAGCGACACCACATTGCCATTGACTTGAGCCGCTGCAATATGGTCGCCCACGTTGCTGTGAATGGCATAGGCAAAATCCACGACAGTGGCACCTATCGGCAAGGTGACAATTTGGTTTTTGGGGGTGAACACATACACCGACTCCGGATGCAGGTCGACCTTGACATCGTTGAGGAAGTCAGCAGCCTCGTCAGAGGAGTGCTCAATCTCCAGCATCGACTCAAGCCAACGGCCATTGAGGCTGTCTGCCAGCATCCGATCCAAACCTTTGGACTGGTAAAGCCAATGCGCAGCAATGCCGGTCTCGGCCACCACATGCATCATCTCTGTGCGCAGCTCAACCTCCACCTCAACCGAAGAGGGTCCTAGCAAGGCCGTATGCAAGGACTGGTAGCCATTGGGCTTTGGACTGGCAATATAGTCCTTGAAGTAGCCAGGCACAGGCCGGTAGGTTTGGTGCACCACACCCAGGCCTGTATAACAATCGATGGCGCTTTCGCACAAAACCTGGATGCCAAAAATATCGCTGACCTTCGCAAAACTCAGGCCCTTGGCGGTCATTTGCAGGTAGACCTTGTAGAGTGCTTGTTCACGCTCCAGCAAGCGCACCTTCAGTTGGCGCTGCGCAAACGCCTTCTCCAGCTCGGCCGCAATGCGCTCGGCCATGCCACGCCTGCGCGACTTGACCTTCTCAACCGCTTTGGACAAGGTCTGGTAGCGCCAAGGGTGCAAATGCTTGAACGACAACTCTTGCAGCTCTCGATAGGTCGCATTCAGCCCCAAGCGGTTCGAGATAGGGGCGTAAATCTCCAGGGTTTCCCTTGAAATACGCCCCCATTTGCTCCGCGGCGCCACAGACAGCGTGCGCATATTGTGGGTGCGATCAGCCAGCTTGATCAGAATCACGCGCACATCCTTGGCCATGGCCAAGAGCATTTTGCGAAAGGATTGCGCCTGGTTTTCTTCTCTGGAGTGGAACTCCAGTTTGTCGAGCTTGGTCAGGCCATCGACCAGCTCAGCAACATCATTGCCAAACAACACCTCAATGTCATGTTTGGTGACACCACAGTCTTCCATGGCGTCGTGCATCAAGGCCGCCATTAAGGCAATGGCATCCAAATGCCATTGCGAGCACAAGGCCGCAACAGCAATTGGATGCGTAATATAGGGCTCACCGCTATTGCGGTACTGGCCTGTATGCGCGCGCTCAGCAAAGTGAAAGGCCTCGAGCACGCGCTGCTGGTCGGACTCGCTCAGGTACTCAATCATGCGCGCAAAGTCTGCATACGCTTGATCGACCAACTGCCGGTGTTCAGGCGTGAGCGCATCGGACTCTTGCTGCTTTAAAAAAGCAGCAGTCTGCGGTGTGGGGGATGGGCTTGTTAAACCTGCCAATTTCATTGTGACAATGTATCAAAAGCAGCGAACATACGCACGGTCTGTTGGGAAAAAACAAAACACCCCAAAGGGGTGCTTTGTTTCATCTATCGTTTGACTGCCAAAGCGGGCCCAAAAGCCCACATGCAGGGCCCGCAGCAACCGTCCAAATTAGACCGGCACTTTACGCAGCATTTCAATGCCTGTCTTGCCATCGGCAATTTCACGCAAAGCAGTCACAGCGGCTTTGTTGCTGGTTTCAATTTTGGGCGTATGGCCTTGGTTGATCATGCGGGCGCGATAAGTGGCTGCCAGCACCAGCTGAAAACGATTGGGGATATTTTGAAGACTGTCTTCAGCGGTAATACGTGCCATAACTTCTTTCTCAATGATTGATACAGAGCGGCGCAGCGCCAGCCAAAAAAAATCGCCCACCTCAACGACACGCCAAATCAACCAGCCTAGCCCTTGGCCACGATGCCCAATGCGTTAAAGACATCGGCCCTGGCTCTTTGCTGTGCTGGATAACGCAGGCGTTGCGAGTGAACGACACTTTTCAGATCGAAAACAGCGCGCTCAAAAACCTCGTTGATTATAACGTAGTCGAAGTTTTCTGCCTGTGCCATTTCGATACAGGCATTGCGCATTCTCAAATCGATCACATCGAGCTTGTCTTCCCCACGACGCTCCAAGCGTGCGCGCAACTCTTCCAAGCTAGGTGGCAAAATGAAGATCAGCACGGCATTGGCAAAAATCTTCTTGACCTGCATCGCGCCTTGAAAATCAATTTCAAGCACCACATCGGCACCCTGGGCAATGCGGTCTTCGACGGCTTTCTTGGCCGTGCCATAGCGATTGCCATGCACATTGGCCCATTCGATGAAAGCATCGTTGGCAACCATGGCATCGAATTCATCGCTGGAGATGAAAAAATATTCGCGCCCGTGCTTTTCCTGTCCACGTGGCCCGCGGGTCGTATGCGAGACCGTTGGGTGCACACGCGTATCCAACTCCAGCAAGGCCTTGACCAAACTGGACTTGCCCGCACCACTTGGCGCTGCAACGACAAACAAACTGCCTGGATAATGGTCTTGCAAACTAGGCTCTGGCTGCGCCACAGCGGCCTGGTGGCTCAATGAATCGTTTGTTGTATGACTCGACATGTCAAATCTCTCTTACTCAATATTTTGAACCTGTTCACGCATTTGCTCGACGAGCACTTTCATTTCCATGCTGATGCGGCTGAGCTCCAAAGAGGCCGATTTGCTGCCCAGCGTATTGGCCTCGCGGTGCAGCTCTTGGATCAGGAAGTCCAAACGCTTGCCAATTGCGCCCCCCTTTTTGAGCAAGCTGGTGATTTCATCCAAATGGGCCTGCAAGCGCGCGAGTTCTTCAGCCACATCAATGCGAATCGCATAAGCGGTCAATTCGGCAATCGCACGCTGCTCCATCGCTTGCAGGTCCAGTGAAACCGTGTCCTTGGAGGATGCGAGCATCTCGCTCCAGCGCTCCATGAACTTGGCCTTATGCTGCTCGACTGCCGCAGGAATCAACGGGCCAGCCTTGTGAACTGCGTCACGCAAAGCCTCTATCTTGTCATCCAAAACCGCCTTGAGTCGCGCCCCTTCTGTCGCACGTGCAGCCTTGAGCTGCGCAATGCACTGCCCAAACGCCTTGGCCGCCGCGTCACTCCACTCGATCGCATCCTCTGCGCCATCGGAGCCCTTCATGCGGGCCTGCAATTCAATCACTTCAGCCACCGACAAGGCTCGCGCTTGCGGCATCCAGGCCAAAACCATCTCTTGCTGATTGAGCAGATGCTGAATTGCAGCAGAATCAACCACCGAACCGGCTATCGGCCTGGATTGACGCACAAACACACGCACCTCGATTTTGCCGCGACTGAGCTCATCCACCAGCATTTGGCGAAACTGCGACTCCACGGACTTCAAGGCTTCGGGCAGCTTGAAAACGAGGTCCAAGAAACGGCTATTAACACTTCTGATCTCGAATCCCAGCGTGAGCTGCTCGGCATTGTCTTGTGGCTCGACTTGCCCAGAAGCAAAGCCAGTCATACTGTAAACTGCCATAAATGACGAAATCCTTCTCGCAGGCCATCTTCAAACATTCTTGAATTTGGCTTAAATAGCGCTATTATCGCCTGTGCAAGCTGCCTAATAATCATCTAATTGACATTTAGCAATGTCCCAGCCTCAAGCGAACAGCGCGAACACGCCCCCCAAACCCAAGCCCACTCCGCTGCCACCCAACACCAAGGTGGGCGAATACCGCTTGCTGCATCGCATCTCTTCTGGTGGCTTCGGTGTCGTTTATTTTGCCGTCAGCCCCACTGGCCATCCTGTGGCCATTAAAGAATACCTACCAGGGTCCCTGGTCACCCGCGCGCCTGGTGAGCTGGTTCCTCAGGTGGCACCAGAAAAAATGTCCCTCTACCGCCTGGGGCTGAAAAGCTTCTTTGAAGAAGGCCGCTCACTGGCGCAAATTTCGCACGACTCCGTAGTGGGGGTATTGAATTTTTTTCGCGAGAACGAGACCGTCTACATGGTCATGAACCACCTGGAAGGCTCGACCTTGCAAGAGTTCATTGTGACAGCACGCAACCCCGATAGCCGCAAGGTATTTCGAGAATCCACGATACGTTCACTATTTGATGAAATTTTGCGGGGTTTACGCATCGTTCACCAACACAAGATGCTGCATCTGGACATCAAGCCGGCCAATATTTTCGTCACCGATGACGACAAGGCCGTCCTGATTGATTTTGGCGCTGCGCGTGAAGTTTTGTCCAAAGAGGGCAATTTTGTCCGGCCCATGTATACGCCAGGCTTTGCCGCCCCCGAAATGTACAAGCGCGATGGCGCTCTGGGTCCGTGGACAGACATCTACGCGATTGGCGCCTGCATTTATGCCTGCATGCTGGGCGTGCCCCCCAATGATGTACCACAGCGCACCGAAAAAGACCGCTTGTCGCTGTCACTGAGCCGCATCCGCAACATCTACTCTGACAACCTGATTCAGGTCGTCGAGTGGTGCATGGCGCTCGACCCTCTGGCGCGTCCGCAATCGGTGTTCTCGCTGCAAAAAGAACTCGCACATGAGTCCGAATTACGCTATTCGAAAATGAGCATGGCAGAAAAAATGCGCATGCAAATCAGCACCCTAGTTAGCGGCAACAAAAAAGACGCCAAATAACTCAGCACTTGCCTTTGGCAATTGCGCTCTAATACCTTTGTACAAGCTTCATGAAATTTTCCGTCTTTCAAACCAGTCACCAAGGTGGTCGTCAAAAAAATGAAGACCGCATGGGCTACTGTTTTACGCAAGAGTCCGCGTTATTTGTTCTTGCTGACGGCATGGGCGGCCACCCAGAAGGCGAGATTGCGGCAGAAATTGCACTGCAAACCATGGCCACGCTGTTCAAGAAACAAGCCCAGCCCACCCTTGAGAATGTTGGGCATTTTCTCGAATCCAGCCTGCTGACTGCACACCGACAAATTCTGCGCTATGCGATTGACAAGGCCATGCCCGATTCACCGCGCACCACGCTTGTGGCCGCAGTCATCCAAAACGGCTATATCCAATGGATTCATTGTGGCGACTCGCGCCTGTATATTGCACGCGCATCCACTCTGGTGCTGCGCACCCGTGACCACTCGTACTCGGAGTTGCGCGACTCGATTCTGACCAAAGTCGGCGAGATGAACCGCAATGTGCTGTTCACCTGTCTGGGCTCCCCCACCCGACCGATTTACGATCTCAGCGCCAGCACTGCATTGAGCCTGGGCGACCGTGTGCTGCTGTGCTCGGACGGGCTGTGGGGTCCGCTGCGTGAAGAGGACATTGTGACCCGCCTGGTCAGTGGCCCAGTGGACCACGCCGGTCCAATCCTCGTGGATTATGCCTACGCCGCAGCTGGCAAGCACAGTGACAACATCACGCTGATTGCCGCACATTGGGAAGAAGAGGCGCAGATAACGATTCCGGCAGAAGAGTACTATGCCTACGATGAGGATTTCACCTCCACCATCACCGGCGATTTACTGGACGACTCGGCCATCGAGCAAAGCCTCGATGACATCAACCAAGCATTGAGCAAAAGCAAGCCGGGCAACACACCATAAGCTGCACGGCAAGCACGCACATTGCAAAGCTGGCTCCAGACAGCGCAACCGCATGGCCTTCGAGCTGGCGTTGGCAATTGGTCCACGCCAAGCCCTCTCTCTCACCTATTGATTTTCAGATACCTGCATGACGACTCCAAGCACACCATTCACACGTCCACAAGGGCGCTCTGCGCAATCGCTCAGAGCCGTAGAGATCATCAGAAACTACACGATCCACGCTGAAGGCTCGGTACTGATCAGTTTTGGCAATACACGTGTACTCTGCACCGCCTCGGTCGAAGAAAAAGTCCCGCCGCACAAAAAAGGTTCAGGCGAGGGCTGGGTGACGGCTGAATACGGCATGCTGCCACGCGCCACCCACACGCGTGGCGCGCGCGAGGCAGCCAAAGGCAAACAGACTGGCCGAACACAGGAAATCCAAAGGCTGATTGGCCGTTCACTGCGCTCGGTGTTTGATCTAAAACTGCTGGGCGAGCATACGATTCACCTGGACTGCGATGTGCTGCAAGCTGATGGAGGCACGCGCACAGCGGCCATCACCGGCGCCTACATTGCAGCCCACGACGCGGTCACTTGGCTGCTCAAGAACAAGCGCATCAGCCAATCACCCATCCGCGAAGCCGTGGCAGCGATCTCTGTCGGCATGCTGGATGGCCAGGCACTGCTGGATCTGGAATATGTCGAGGACTCTGCCTGTGACACCGACATGAATGTGGTCATGACCGCCAGTGGCCATTTCGTCGAAGTTCAAGGCACAGCCGAAGGCCAGGCATTCTCGCGCCAGGAAATGGACACCATGCTGGACTTGGCCAGCGCTGGCATAGCCAAGCTGATTGACTTGCAAACGCAAGCCCTGGCAAGCTGATCTCCCCCAACCCGGCCCATACGGGCTGGCCCCGCAGCACAACAAGAATCCGTTGCAGGCGCCCTGCCCGACTCCATTATGAAAATCGTTTTAGCATCCAACAACCAAGGCAAGCTGGTCGAGTTACAAGCGCTATTTGCACCGCTTGGCTTTGATATCATTGCACAAGGCCAATTATTCCAGGGCGAGGCTGAAGAGCCGTTTGACACTTTTGTAGAGAATGCGTTAGCCAAAGCCCGCTTTGCCGCACACCATACTGGCCTGCCTGCCATCGCAGACGATGCAGGGCTGTGCGTCGATGCTTTCGGCGGCCTGCCGGGCGTACAAACTGCCTACTACTGCACGCAATTTGGCTATCCAAAAAGCAATGACAACAATGTGCAAGCCTTGCTGGAGCAAATGCAGCACATCGACCAGCGTGGCGCCTATATGGTCAGCACGCTGGTCGGCGTGCGTTCAGCCGCCGATCCAGAGCCTTTGATCGCCGTTGGCAAGGTGCGGGTGGAAATTGCCAGACAGCGACAGGGCAATAACGGCTTTGGTTTTGACCCGGTATTGATCGTGCCTGAGCTTGGCTGCACCTTTGCAGAGCTGTCCGAGGCCACAAAAAACCAGTATAGCCACCGCGGTCGTTCATCACGCCAAATGGTCGAACTCGTCGCGCAGTACTGGGCAGCAGCTTAAAGCGCAGGGCTCGCGCAAATCGTCAAGCCCAAAGAAAACGCGACCCTAAGGGTCGCATTTTTTATTCCGAGCGCAGCAACTCAGGTCGAGAAGCTGGAGCCACAACCGCAAGTGGTCGTGGCATTGGGGTTTTTGATCACAAACTGCGCGCCCTGCAGGTCTTCTTTGTAATCAATCTCTGCGCCGAGCAAGTATTGGTAGCTCATTGCGTCAATCAGCAAGGACACGCCATTTTTAGTCATGGTCGTGTCATCTTCATTGGTGATTTCATCAAAAGTGAAACCATATTGGAAACCTGAGCAACCACCCCCTTGCACAAATACACGCAGCTTCAAATCAGGATTGCCTTCTTCGGCAATCAGGTCGGCCACTTTGGCAGCAGCTGAATCCGTGAAAACAATAGGGGTTGGCAACTCGGTGGTGGTGGATAACTCTGCGACTGCATTCATCGATTTTCTCCAAAGCTGAAGACTGCCCGCTGCGTGCTTCATGGGAATCATGAGGCAGCAACCCAAGCGTCCAACAGCAAATTCGCTGCGTATGCAGCATGTTTATACCCGATATATTAGGCTAAAACCGATGACTGTGCTGGGTCTCTGGTTTTGAGCTGCCTCGACAAGGGAACACATGGGGTGCCATTAGAACGTGTTTACGATCTTAGGGTGCGGCGAATCCCCACGCGCTATGCGTTTTGAGCTCTTTCAACCTGGCGACTGCTGCCTTGCAATGCAATAGTTGCCGATGGACTGGACTCACTGTGGCCAGCCAGCTGAGGCCTCTCTTGCGCCACCACCTCGGTCTCCAGCAGGGCCTTGCCCACTGACTCCTTGACTGGCAAGAGCGGAATCATGCAGCCTGAGACCAAGGCACCTTGGTGCATCTCCAGCTTGGCATAGGTGATATCGCCACTGACTCGGGCTTTGGGCTGTAACTCCAGCATGCGACTCGCATGGATCGGCCCCTCCACCCGGCCGTTGACGATGATCACATCGGCCTTGATAGCACCAGACACCGTGCCGTGCTCGGCCACAAACACCAAACTGCCGTTTTTGGTATCGGCCAACTCGCCTTGTAGGCTGCCTACCAGCACGCCATCAATGCGGATGCCATCCTTGAATGTGATGTCGCCTTGAATCCGGCAGCCATCGGCCACCAGACTGCGAATCGCTGCCAATTTGTTTTTAGAAAACATCGCTCCACTCTCTCCTTCAATATGCATTTTTATGCGTTTGGAATGCTGTAGCTCAGCGCGTTTATGGTGACTCTTGCGTCTCTGTCTCAGGATCAGTATCGAACGCAATCGACTGGCGCGCTCTTTCTCGCTTGTCTTGCCAAACCACGACGGTCACGCTGCCAAGCTGCAATTGCGCAGGAATGCGCAATTGCCCCTCCAAGCGCAAATAGCTCTGCATGTCGATGGCTTGTCTGCGTTCATTGGCCGGCAAGCGCCAAGGCTTGCCATCCAGTTCACCAACAATAAGCCACTCCAACTCGCCTTTGAATGTGCCGGCATCGCGCTTGAGTTGCATCAACAGCAACTGCCAGTTCAGTGCCTCTTCGCTGCGCCGCTCCGCTGTAAAACCACGGATTGAGAAGTCGCCCTTGTCGTCAGCTGGCAAAAGGTTTTCATAAAAGCGCAATTCGTTTTTGAGGTGCTGGTTCTCCAATTGCAATTCTTTGACCTGCTGACGCAGCGCTTGCTGTGTCGCCTCATCGACCAATGCCAATGCATCGACCACCTCCAAGTCCTGCCTGCTTGCCGCCAAGCCATCAGCCAAAGAAGCCAAAGGCAAGGGCTCAGCAAGCTCTTTGGACTCTGTAGCGGGCTCTTGCCGTTCATGAGGCTCGGCACTCTGGGCTTGCAGTTGTTGCTGCAACACCAGCATGTCCTGCTGCAAGCGCGCCAACTGCGCCTGCGCCTGTTCCTGCTTGCCAAAGCGCTCCACCATGGTGATGCCCCAGCGGCTGGCCAAACCGGCAAGCACCAACAACGCCAGCAGCAGAACAATCAGCAACCAGCGCAATGGACGCGGCAAAAACCGCCGCACAACCAAGCGACGGCGATTGACAGGAAAGCGACTGGCAAACAGGCGAAAGCGCATAAAGGCGAGAAAAGCATCAATGAAGGCAGCCTAGCCTGGCTTGGCCCTCCATGAACGCAGCACAAAAAAAAGAGTCGGGGCAAAAAACCGCGATCTCTTTGTATTGAATATCTCTGTAGAGTAGCGCAGACGGGCAGTTGTGCCAACCCCTATTTGCGCAGCACGCCCACAAAAGGGCGCATTGCGCGCCTTTTTGTGGGCGTTCTTCATCATTAATGCATGTGCAAACCACCATTGACTGGGAAATCCGCCCCAGTGGAGTAACCGCCCTCATTAGAGGCCAGCCAGGCAATGATCGAGGCAATTTCACCTGGCTCACCCAGGCGCTTGACCGGAATCGTTCCGACAATTTTATCCAGCACATCTTCGCGGATGGCTTTGACCATATCGGTGCCAATATAGCCAGGACTGACGGTATTGACGGTAACACCCTTGCTGGCCAGCTCTTGCGCCAGCGCCATCGTAAAGCCATGCATGCCGGCTTTGGCCGCTGAGTAATTGGTCTGCCCTGCCTGGCCCTTGGCGCCATTGACCGAGCTGATGTTGATAATACGACCCCAGCGTTTTTCCACCATGTCCCCAACGACTTGTTTGGTCACGTTGAACATCGAGTTCAGGTTGGTCTCAATCACCGCCCCCCAGTCCTCTGGCGTCATTTTGACAAACATTTTGTCGCGGGTGATGCCAGCGTTGTTCACCAGCACATCGATCGTGCCATGCTCTGCCTTGGCCTTCTCGAAGGCCTCCACCGTCGAATCCCAGTTGGCCACATTGCCCACCGAGGCGTAAAACTCAAAACCCAAGGCCTTTTGCTCGGCCAACCAGCTCTGAAAGTCGCGCTTTGGACCACAGCCGGCCAGCACCTTAAAGCCCTCCTGGTGCAAACGCTGGCAAATTGCAGTCCCGATACCTCCCATACCACCAGTAACGTAAGCGACTTTTTGACTCATATTGAAATCTCCTTTTTGTAAGAACCAACACTAGTAATTTAGCGAATTTTCACATCCGGCGGTGGCCGCACAAACCCTGCGCCGCAGCCCCCAAACCCAGCTCACGCGCGTTGCTTGACATAGCGGCCAGGGGCCGGCTCGATCACTGCATAAGCCCGGGCTTTGCCGGGGGCCTTTGGGGCAGCCACTTCCTGGCCTGCGTTGCCAGCCAGCCACTTAGCCCAATCGGGCCACCAACTGCCCGGCTGTTGCACAGCCTGCTCTAGCCATTCATGCCAGTGGCTGGGGAAAGTGGCCTGCTCTGAGGTCCAGTAGTGGCGCTTGCCCTTGGCTGGTGGATTGATCACACCGGCGATATGGCCAGAAGCGCCCATGACAAAGCGCTTCTTGCCAGGGAAAATCTGCGTACTGGCATAAGCGCCCCTGATCGGCACAATGTGGTCGTCTTTGGAGCCGTAGATGTACATTGGCACCTGCACTTGGCCAAAATCGATCGCCTCACCGCAAACCACCAGTTTGCCTGGCTCGATCAAATTGTTTTCCAAGTAGGTATTGCGCAAATACCACGCATAGAACGGACCGGGCAAGTTCGTGCCATCGCTGTTCCAGTACAGCAAATCAAATGGCGGCGGCGTCTCGCCTTTGAGGTAATTGCCGACCACGTAATTCCAGACCAGTTCATTGGGCCTTAAAAAACTGAAGGTGGTGGCCAAGTCCTGGCCTTTCATCAAGCCCTTTTGGCCCATTTGCATTTCGCGGAACTGGACCATGTTTTCATCGATGAAAATGTCCAAAATACCGGTGTCTGCAAAATCCACCAAGGTGGTCAGCAAGGTTGCGCTTTCCACCACTTGCTTGGAGCGTGCGGCCAAGACAGCCAGTGCCGTGCACAAAATGGTGCCTCCAACACAAAAGCCCAGCGTATTGATTGTGGGCGCGGCCGTGATGTCCTGCACGGCCTCAATCGCACGAATGGCGCCGTGCTCGATATAGTCGTCCCAGGTCTTGGTATCCATCGAGGCGTCCGGGTTACGCCAACTCACGACAAAGGTGCGATGGCCTTGCGCGACCACATACTCGACCAGCGAGTTACCCGGCTGCAAATCCAAAATATAGTATTTGTTGATGCATGGTGGCACCAGCAACATCGGCCGCGCATACACGGATTCGGTGCTGGGCTTGTACTCGATCAGCTGGAAAAAAGCATTCTCAAACACGACGCTGCCGGGGGTCATCGCGAGGTTTTTGCCGACCTCGAACTGCGCCTCGTCTGTCATCGAGATATGGCCGCGTTGCATGTCCTGCCACATATTGAGCACGCCTTTGGCAATGCTCTGGCCTTGCGACTCAATGGCCTTGCGCTGCACATCGGGGTTGAGCGCCACAAAATTGGTCGGTGAGGTCGCTGCCAACCACTGGTCTACAGCAAACTGCAAACGGGCTTGGTTTTTGCCATCAGTTTGCGTGATCTCGACCATCTTCTGCAGTGCCGTGGCATTGATTTTGTACAACGCAGCAGTCGATGCTGCTGCTGCACTATTGAGCCAGCCCTCACTGGAAAAGCGCTTGTCTGAACGCAGCACCTCGCCCAACTCAGAGGTTTTGCGTTGCATCAACTGGCCGATTTGTTCCATGTATTCGGCCTGCAATTGCTGCAAGGCTTCTGGGTCCATTGAAAACTGGCCCGGCTTGGCCTGCTCGCCCAAACGGGCGGCCATTTGCTTCCACATCTCCAAGGACTCGGTAGCTGCCTTGTGCATGTCGGCTGGCGCTGGTGCCTGCGCTGGAGGCTGACTCTGCCGCAGCCAGGCGCTCCACTGCTCCCAGGCAGCTTGCTGCATCTGCAGCCACCCTTCAGGCACTTGTGCAGGCTGGCCATTGTCTTGTGCGCTCATATGTGATGTCTCCCCATGAAAAACTCCATGCTAGCCGTGGCATCAAAAACATCCAGCCAAAAGCTGTATCTGGACTTTCATTCTGGATGTGCAAACAGTATGCCATCCAAACCATGCCATTCCATTGTTACCGACTGTTGACGTGCGCGCAGCAATGCCTGAAATCTGCACGCATGCGCCTTGAGATGCCAGGCTTGCACCAACCAGACACGGCAAAAAGCTGGCAAAAGACAGCAAAAAAAAACCTGTACTTGGCGGTGTGAAGATACGGTCATTCACACCACCAAGCACAGGGTTTGTGCCCCTCAAGAGCCTGTTCACGATCTGCATGCAGAGCATGAACAAATTTCCGGCAATTGATCAGACTTCCAGCCACTCCTTGCGAATGGCCGCATTGGCTTTGAGTTCTTGGGCAGAGCCATCAAACACAATGCTGCCATGGCCCATCAGCAGGCACCGATCGGCAATCTCCAATGCAATCGTGAGCTTTTGCTCAATCAGCAAGACCGAAACGCCGCGCTCTCTCAATGTGAGTAAAAACTCACCAACCTGCTCGACAATTTTCGGCGCCAAACCTTCTGTGGGCTCATCGATCACCACCAGATCAGGATCGCCCATCAGCGCGCGGCACAAGGCCAGCATTTGCTGCTCACCGCCTGACAACACGCCCGCCTCGGTGTGCTGCCGTTCACGCAAGCGTGGGAACAAACGGTAGGAATCCTCAAAACTCCAGCGTGTCGATTGGTGGCCGCGCTTCTCACCAAGCATCAGGTTCTGGTGCACCGTGAGCTTGGGAAAAATATCCCGGTTCTCTGGTACATAGCCAATGCCTAAATGGGCGATCTCATAGGGTTTTTTGCCCACCAATTTAACCTCTTGCCCATCCGCACGGGTCAGCACGATGTCACCTTGGCAGTCCACCAAACCTAGAATGGCTTTGGCCGTGGTAGAGCGGCCTGAGCCATTGCGTCCCAGCAAAGCCAGAATCTCGCCTTTGCGGACGTTGAACTGCACGCCATGCAATACATGGCTTTTGCCATAGTAGGCATGCAATTGGTCAATGCGCAGCATGCTCACCCCCTTCCTGTTCCAAAACGTCAGCAGCCAACACTGCATTGGCCTGGTTGTCTGCCAGGGTGGAGCCCAAATAGGCCTCTTGCACGGCCGCATTGGCACGCACCTTCTGCGGCGTATCAAAGGCAATCACTTGGCCGTAAACGACCACCGCTATCTTATCGGCCAAGCCAAACACCACGCCCATGTCATGCTCGACTGTCAGCAGCGTTTTGCCCACCGTGACTTCTTTGATCAACTCAATGAAGTGCGACGTCTCAGTGGTGCTCATCCCTGCGGTTGGCTCGTCGAGCAAAATCACGTTGGCACCGCCTGCAATCGTCACACCAATCTCCAGCGCACGTTGCTCGGCGTAAGTCAGATTCATCGCCAACACATCGCGGCGTTTTTCCAAATGCAGTTTGTGCAGCAACTCTTCGGTGCGCTGGTTGGCATCGTGCAAGTTGGCCAGAAAGCGCCAGCAGCTGTACTTATAACCGGAGCTCCACAGCAAACCACAGCGCAAATTTTCAAACACGCTGAGCTTGGAGAACAGGTTGCTGACCTGAAAGCTACGCGCCAGACCCAGGCGGTTGATCTCGAACGGCGTTTGCCCATTGATGCGCTGGCCGTTGAGCAGCACGTCACCGCCCGATGGCAGCAAGCGGCCACTGATCAAATTGAACAAGGTCGACTTGCCTGCGCCGTTCGGGCCAATGATGGCCACGCGCTCACCCTGCTGCACCGACAAGTTGGCTCCACGGATGATTTCAGTTTTACCAAATGTTTTGCGCAAGTCGCGCAATTCCAAGGCGTATGGGGTGGACTGGCTCATGCAGCTACTCCTTCCTGCAGTTGGCGAATATCGGCCTCAATCAACTCCTGCTGGTGGTGCCAGCGCTGCACAAAGCCACGCCTGGCCCACAAAAACAGCGCCAATGTCACCACGGTCCAGCCTCCTACCACCAGCCAATGCGTGGTGTTGGCCACATCCAGCGTTTGGCGCATGAATGTCAGCTGCGTGCTCATGATGGCATTCATCTGCAAGTGGTAGATCATTTCAATCAATGCGGCCACACCCAAAAAAGCCAGCAATCCGGTAATGGCCAGCGCCACATACGGCAACACCAGAGGCCCGAAGCGGTGGAATTTGATCACCCGCACATTGACCATGATGATGCTGGCCACACCGCCGGGTGCGAACATCACCATGAACAAGAAGATCAAGCCCAAATACAGCATCCAGGCCTGTGTCAACTCGGACAGCAAAATCATCGCCAAGACCATCAGCACCGCACCAATGATGGGGCCAAAAAACAAGGTCGCACCGCCCAGGAAGGTGAACAGCAAATACGTGCCTGAGCGGATCGCATTGAGGCTGTCCATCGCCGTGATGATCTCAAAGTGCAGCACCATCAAACCGCCCCCAATGCCGGCAAAAAAGCCGGCAATGATGAAGGAGAAATAGCGCACCTTGTGGGTGTTGTAACCAATGAACTCGACGCGCTCTGGATTGTCACGCACCGCGTTAAGCATGCGCCCCAATGGCGTGCGGGTAAAGGCGAACATCAAGGCCGTGCAGACAAAGCAATACAGCGCAATCAGGTAGTACATCTGGATCGAAGGGCCAAAGGTAATACCCATGAACGGCTGGCCTACGACTCGGTCGGTAGAGATACCGCCCTCACCGCCAAAGAACTCGGGGAACATCAGCGCCATCGATGCGACCAGCTCACCAATACCCAGTGTGATCATGGCAAAGGTCGTGCCCGATTTGCGCGTGGTCACATAGCCCAGCAAGATGGCAAAAAAGGCACCAGCCACGCCACCGACCAAGGGAATCAGTGATACCGGCAGCGCAAACGCGCCATCCCCCACCTTGTTGAGCACGTGGATCGCAATAAACGCGCCCAGACCAACATAGACCGCATGGCCAAAGCTCAGCATGCCGCCCTGCCCCAGCAAGATGTTGTAGCTCAGACAAATGATGATCAAGTAACCCATCTGCGAGAGCATGGTCAAGGCCAGGCCACTGCTAAAGACGTGTGGCGCAGCAATCAAAACCAAGGCAAAAATGGCCCAGGTCAGCACACGCCATTTGTTCAAAATGGGCACATTCTCGCCAATGCGCGGATTGGCGCCTGAAGAGGAAGTGGAAGTCAAAACGGATGTATTCATAGTCTTAGCCCTCACGCTTTCCCATCAGGCCACGTGGGCGGAAAATGAGCATCAGCACCAGCAGCAGATACGGCAGAATCGGCGCCACCTGTGAAATGGTCAAACGCAAAACCGGGTAGCCAAAGGTTTCAGGTCCAGCGGCCACACCCAGGCCGCGCAACATGCCCAGCAAGGAGTAATCCATCGCCACAGCGAAGGTTTGCATCACACCAATCAGGATCGAGGCAACAAACGCTCCGCCCAGCGAGCCCATGCCGCCCACCACCACCACGACAAAAATAATCGGGCCAACGGCCAGAGCCATCGCTGGCTCGGTGATGTAGGTATTGCCACCAATCACCCCAGCCAAACCGGCCAACGCAGCGCCACCGCCGAACACCAGCATGAACACGCGTGGCACGTTGTGGCCCAGGGCCTCGACCATGTCCGGATGGGTCAGCGCGGCTTGAATCACCAGGCCAATGCGCGTGCGCGTCAGCAGCAGCCAAATCGAGACCAGCATGACTACCGCCACCAACATGATGAACGCCCGTGATTTGGGGAACTGGGTATCAAACAAGGTAAAAAGCGGGCCTTGCAGGAACGGCGGCAAGCCATAAGGCACGGCCGCACGTCCCCAGATCAGTTGCACCACCTCCAAGATCAGGTAGGACAAGCCAAAGGTGATCAACAACTCTGGCACATGGCCAAACTTGTGCACCCGGCGCAGGCTATAGCGCTCAAACGCGGCACCAAGCGCGCCCACCAGCAGAGGCGCAACCACCAAAGCTGCCCAGAAGCCAATCGTGTCAGAGATGACATAGGCCAGGTATGCACCCAGCATATAAAAACTGGCATGCGCAAAATTGAGCACGCCCATCATGCTGAAAATCAGGGTCAAGCCTGAACTCAGCATGAACAGCAATAAGCCATAGCTCAATCCATTGAGCAATGAAATAACGAAAAACTCGAAACTCATGCGTGATCTACCTGTAGTGAAAAGTCATGCAAATCCTCATTACGAGGGGCGTTTCATTTGGCAGGTGGTCGGTGTGGCAGCCTCCTCAAGCGCATAATATTTCACGGGCTGGAACGCAAAGCCCGTATTCTCTTGCGAGTAAGGCAGCGCATCGCTGGCCTTGCTCCAGCGCGTGATGAACAGGCCTTGCTGCAACTGGTGGTCGTCCTTGCGCATTTTGACGGTGCCATAAGCTCCAGGAAACTCCATGTCTTCCATGGCTTTGGCAACCGCCAATGCATTGGTGGACTGGGCTTTGGCCATGCCGTGCGAGAGTGCTGCCAAGCCGTTGTAGACGGCTGTGGTGTACATGTCTTCATTGAACTTGGCCTTGAAGCCCTGGGTTACTTCGCCAATTTCTCCGGGCAAATTCATGTGGCTGTAAAACACTTCGTAGACCTTGCCTTCAGCAGCAGCGCCCAACTGGGTTGGCGCGCCACTGGCGGTGCCGTAGTAGACAAAGAAGTCGACGTTTTTCAGCCCCGAGTCATTGGCCGCTTTGATCAGCAGGGACAAATCCGAGCCCCAGTTGCCGGTGATCACCGCATCCGCTCCGGACTGGCGAATCTTGGCCACATAAGGGGCGAAATCGCGCACCTGGGCCAGCGGGTGGTAGTCATCACCTACGATCTCGATATCGGGGCGCACCTTTTGCAAATACTCTTTGGCCAAACGGGCAACCTGCTGGCCGTGGCCGTAGTTCTGGTTGATCAGGTAGATCTTTTTCACCTCAGGCTGATCGGCAATAAAGCGCGTCATGGCCTGCAGTTTCATGGTGTTGTCGGCATCCAGGCGGAAGTGCCAGAAGCTGCACTTCTCGTTGGTCATGTCAGAGTCCACCCCGGCATGGTTGAGGAAGATCACCTCCTGGCCAGGATTGCGTGCATTGTGGCGCTCCAGCGCCTCCATGATGGCCAGGGAGTTGCCCGAACCATTGCCCTGCACGATGTAGCGAATGCCCTGGTCAATCACACTGCGCACCAGGCTGGCCGTCTCCTGCGGACTGAGTTTGTTGTCCAAGCCAACAATTTCAAACTTCACGCCCGCTGGGTTGTTTTGGCTTTGCGTATTGAAGTAGTCGGCTGTGTATTGAAAGCTCTTGAGCTGGTTGCTGCCAACGGAGGCCATCATGCCCGAGAGTGGATCAATCCAAGCAATTTTAACGACCTCGCCTTGCTGCGCTTGCAGGGTACCTGCGGTCAGCACCATCGCAGTCGCTGCGGCCAATTGACGCCAGTTATGAGGAATGAAAAATCGCTGCATGCTGTCTCCTTGCTGGTATTTTGAAAGTGTTTCAAACATGCGCAAGGGTATAGACCGATCCATATAACTCGCAGCGGGAAACCCCCAGTGCACTGCAGCAAACTGTCACTTACAAGACTTGAGCTTGACTTTAAGTGCTTGTGTCTATTGGCTAAAAGTAAAAAGACTGCTGGCCTTTAGGCGCAGCAGTCCTGGTACTGGCTTATTGCAAGGCAACCAGCGGCAAAGCACACGCTGACGGCCAATGCAGGTACTTGGAGCGTCTGGCTCGCCCCAGCAAACCGGAGGCTTGCGTTTGAGACCAGCTGCCAAACCTCAGGCAGTACAACTACTGCGACCAGACTTTTAAACGATGCAGCAAGGCTCGTGCGCGCGCCCCTTATTGGTTGCTAAATTGCGCCGAGCGCTTGTTCACAAATGCATCCATGCCTTCTTTTTGGTCTTGCGTGGCAAACAGCGAATGGAACAAGCGGCGCTCAAACATCACGCCATCAGACAAGCCGCTCTCAAACGCGCGGTTGACCGACTCTTTGGCCGCCATGTTGGCGATCTGGGAGTAGCCGGCAATCGTCAGTGCTGCACCCAGCGCTTCCTCCATCAACCGATCCAATGGCACGACACGGCTGACCAGGCTGGCGCGCTCGGCTTCTTGCGCATCCATCATGCGGCCAGTCAGCGCCATGTCCATGGCCTTGGCTTTGCCGACAGCGCGGGGCAGACGTTGCGTGCCCCCTGCTCCTGGAATCACGCCCAGCTTGATTTCGGGCTGGCCAAATTTGGCGTTGTCAGCGGCAATGATGAAATCACACATCATGGCCAGCTCACAACCACCGCCCAGTGCATAACCGGCAACGGCTGCAATCACCGGCTTGCGAATGCTGCGCAAGGTCTCCCAGTTGCGCGTGATGTAGTCGCCTTTGTAGGCGTCGACAAAACTGTACTTGGCCATGGCAGGAATATCAGCACCCGCAGCAAAGGCTTTTTCACTGCCCGTCAAGATGATGCAGCCGATCGCCTCGTCAGCATCAAAGGCTTTGAGGGCTTGGCCCAACTCAGTCATCAATTGGTCGTTCAAGGCATTGAGGGCCTTGGGACGATTGAGCGTGATAACGCCGACTTTTTCGGCTTCAACGCGCACTTCAATGGTTTCGTATGCCATGTCTTACTATCTCCTTTATTGGTAGCGCGTGTGCCAGATGCACACGCGGGCTAAGTGAATCGATGCGGCAGATACCGCGACACCACAGCGCCCTCTATCCTAGACGCTTTATGCCTGGCTATCGGGTCTGGTTTGGCCTTGCAGGGAAGAATTCAAGCATCCAGCCACTGCCCCAAAGCCGCGTCTGCACAAACGGTTAACAACGGCTCTCCCTGTGCAACAGCGCTGTCAGGCCATTGCAGCGTCAACCAACGCAAACTGCCATCGCGAGCGACCAGAGCACGCACCACCGCAGCTTGGTTGGCCCATGGCACAAGTGCATCCAAATCATCGAGCTTCTTGATGCGCCATGCGCTGCTCGCCACTGCATCTGGACGGGCCTGCATGGCCTTGCCAGCCTGCACTTCGGGCGTGCTTGCCACCTCAATTGCCAGCCACTCGTCGCCCACAGCAAAGCCCGCTTGTTCGGCTACGCTGGCCGATTGCACACGCCGCAGCGTGATACCGGCAGCATTCTCTTGCACTAATACGCCCAGGCGCTGCGGCCAGCTGGCCGGTTTGTATGCCAGCGCAATGCCTTGGCTTTGCAAATACTGCGCCAATGGCAGATCGCCTACGCCATGGACCCACGCCATCAAGGATTCAAAGGCTTGCGTCGTCTGGGTCAAATCCTGCAAAACGGCGGCAATGTCCTGGGCACTGATGGGCCCACCTCTGCTGCGGGCCCACAAGCTGCGCATCACATCATCGAGGCTGACTGCTGTGTGCTGGCGCAAATGCAAGTCCAAGCACAGCGCAATCAGCGCACCCTTGGTGTAGTAGCTGACCGTAGCATTGGCTGTGTTTTCGTCCTGCCGGTAATACTTGACCCAGGCATCAAAGCTCGACTGCGCCACGCTTTGCACATGGCGCCCAGGTGTTTGCGCGACTTGGTGGATGGTTTTGGCCAACACCTGCAAGTACTGCGCATCATCGAGCAAACCGGCACGGCGCAGCAGCAAGTCATCGTAGTAGCTGGTAAAGCCTTCAAAGAACCACAGCAGCTCGGTGTAGTTTTCCTGGTCATAGTCATAGCGCGTGAACTCGATCGGACGCAATCGCTTGACATTCCAGGTATGGAAATACTCGTGGCTGATCAAACCCAGTAAGGTGCGGTAGCCAACCGAGGCTTCGGACTGGCCAAGCCGTGGCAAATCATTGCGATTACAAATCAAGGCCGTGCTGTGGCGGTGCTCCAGCCCGCCATAGCCGTTGTCAACCGCGTTGAGCATGAAGGTGTAATGGTTGTGTGGTGCCGTACCTCTGGCGTCACCCTGCGCTTGTGGGTGCCAGAAGTCCATCGCGGCTTCACAAATGCGCTGCGTATCACGCAAAAGGCGCTCACCATCGAATGATGGACTTGCGCCAGCGACCACAAAATGGTGGGGAATGCCATACACCTCGCAGCTGCCAGACCAGAATTCCCCCATCTCGACCGGATTGTCGGCCAGCTCATCGTAATCGGCGGCGGTGTATTGGCCAAAACCTTGAGCATCCACGCGCCAAGGTGTCAGCGTCGTGGCCAGTCGCCAATGCGGATGCTTGGCCGGGGGCTGCAATTGCAGCCCATGCGTAAGATGTTCTGCGCCGTGCACGCGCAAACACAAACTGGTCGGGTTGAAGAAACCGCGCTGCACATCCAGCCAAGCCGCTCGCACAGAATTGTCAAACGCGTACACACGGTAGTGCACTTGCAGGGGCATTCCTGGCTGGCACGTGATGGTCCAGGTATTTTTATTGATTTGCTCGGCCAGGCATGCCTGGCCGTTCTGCTGTGCATCCAGGCCACTGAGATGGCGGACAAACTCCCGAATCAAATAGCTGCCTGGAATCCAGGCTGGCAAAGACAAGGTTTGCGTTTGCGCAGGCTCCCCGATGGTCACCGTCACGTCGAAATGGTGGCCATGCAGATCGCTTGGGGCAATGCAGTAGTGGATAGGGGCCAATGGTTGATTCTCAGTCATAGGCATGCTTTATAGACCAGTTTTGATCACTGCCTGCATCAAACGCTCATGCGCAGGCCGTTAGTTTCATTATGAATGCTGCGCAGCTTATGGTTTAATGCACATTTGGATATTACTTCGTAGTGAAATAAATCTGTTTCAATATGAAGGCGCAGGCCTGCGCCACAGGCCTGCATGCTGCCAATAAAGCACCCTTTTATAGCTGCTTGCCAAGATGAACCAGCGAAGCCATGCAGGCCCAACACCTGCTGTTGCGCTGGATTCAGGTACATACAATTTTGACGCTAAATTGAAAAATCAGTGGATTACACTGCCTCTTTCATTTAATTTGGCATCTTTACTGCTACGCTCGCTGCCCATGAAACGTTTGCACCTGCCCATACTCACCTGCGCTTTGGCGCTGCTTTGCCACCCAGCTTCATGGGCTGATCCGCAATCCGATGATGTATTGGGCAGTTTTATTCTGTTTCAAAAAGACGCGCCATCAGGCGCTCTGCTAGGTGCCCGCCACAAGGCCAGCATGCAGGCCTTGCTGGAGGACGAAAAGCCCCGCTTGAGCTTGTTGGGTGCCAACCAGAAGTTGCCAGCGAACGAGGCCACCTCGCAAGAAGTGGTCAGCTACAGCAAACCCTCTATGCGCATAGATTCGCGCACGCTGATGATGTCGGATGTGGTGGTGACTGCGATGGGCTATCTTGGCAAACCCTACGTGTATGGCCAAAGCTCTTTGGATGGTGGCTTTGATTGCAGCGGCTTTGTGCTCTCACTGTACGAACGCTCAATGGGCCACACGCTGCCGCGCACGGCTGCCCAGCAAGCAAGCGCCACCAACACCATCGCCCGCAGTGACCTGGAGCCGGGCGATTTGGTTTTTTTCAATACCCTCAGACGCCAGTTCAGCCATGTCGGCATCTACATTGGTGAGGGCCGCTTCATCCACTCGCCACGTGCAGGCGCATCGATTCGCATCGAAAGCATGAGCAGCTCGTACTGGCAAAAACGATTCAATGGCGCAAGACGCGTGATCCCCGAAGAATCGATGCGTGTTGCCAGCAATAGCCAATAACCAATAGCCCAAGAAGTCAAAGAACAGCAGACGATGCAAGCTTCCCTAGGGAAGCTTGTGTTTTATTTGCCACTCTTGATTCCAAACAATTGCAAAAATTGCTCAGTTTGCTGGCGCACCTGCTCTTGCATTTGCTCTTGTGCTTTGACAAAGGTCTGGCGGCTTTGCTCGGTATAGGCCTCCATCGAAGGCGCCATCGCTGGCGGGATGACGGGCTGCGAAAAGGCTTGGAACTGGCCCCACAATTCAGGTGGCATTTGGCGTGTTTGCTCAGCCCATTGTGACTGCATCTCCGCCATCGCCTGGATGCTCTTTTCCATGTAAGCGCCCATAAAGCCTTGCATGGTGTGGCCATAAAAACGAATCAAATGGGCCAGCACGGTTTCGCTGAAAATCGGCGTGCCGCCCACTTCTTCTTCCAAAATGACCTGCAGCAAAATGCTGCGCGTGAGGTTTTCGCCCGTTTTGGCGTCAACAATCAGCACGTTCTGGCGGTCAATCACCAATTGCTTGACATCGGCCAGGGTGATGTAGGTCGAGGTAGACAAATCGTAGAGCCGACGATTTGGGTATTTCTTAATGACTCGTCCATTGAAGTGGCTGTCTTCCGATTCCGTTTTCTTGCGAGTCACCATGCCTTAGGCCCATCCTGTTGAATATTTTTAATGGTTCGATTCTAACGATGCAGACCTTCAAAAAAATGGAGCAAAACCCTTGGGTAACCCGCATCCTCCCTCACGCCGGCCCGATCGACAAAAAGAAAAAAACTCATAGTTACAGCACGCTAAGAACCTGTTTCCAATCTTAGCGAACGCTGCGCAACTGCCTATTGTCGCCTGTGCGCAGCCTCGACCGATCTGCTTTGCCAGTCTTTTTCGCCCATGGCAACGGCTATGGGCGAAAAAGACGCCTCGCAATCCATCCCGAAACGCACGCATCCCTGCCACGAAGGTGTTGCAGCGTCTCCCTCACGCTGGCTTAAAAGTCGGCGCTCACAGACAGGTAGTAAGAGCGACCGGGCTCGTTGTAGGTATTGGCACCAGCACCATAAATGGTGCGCGGATTATTCACCCCTACCGCATTGCCCTCGCGGTACAGGCGCTTGTCGAACAGGTTATTGACACCGGCCGACAAACGCACAGTCTTGCTCAGTGCGTAGTAGCCACCAACATTCACCAGCGCATAAGCGCCACGTGCACGGGCTTCTTCCCCCTCGAGCAGCAAGCCCTGGAAATCATATCGGTTGGGCTTTTGCTTGCCAAACAAGGTGGTGCTGGCGTGCAAGCTCAGAGTCGAGTTCACAGTCCAGTTCAGGCGCGAATTGACGGTGTATTTGGGGATGATGGAGAGCTGCTCATTGGTACTCTTGTTTTTAGAGTCGATCATGTAGGTGAAGTTATTGCTCCACTCCCAGGCTGGGTTGATCCGCCAATTCAGCGTGCCTTCGAGGCCGGAAATCACCGCCTTGGGCACATTGCTCCAATGGAACACATCCGCACCAGCGTACGCCCCCGTGCCGCCAGTGGCGGTGCCAGAGGCGGTTTTACCGGCTTCAATCTTGTTGCGGTAGTCGTTGTGGAAATACGTCAACCCCGCCAGCCAGCGCTCGCCTGCGTACTCAATGCCCAGCTCTTTGTTCAGGCTCGTCTCGGCCTTCAAGTCAGGGTTGCCTTGCAAATAGCAGGCTCCACCACCGCCCCAGCAGCCAATGCCACGGCTATACAACAAGTAATTGGGATTGCTTTGGTACAAGTTGGGGGCCTTGTAGGCCCGCGCGACACCGGCCTTGATCGACCACTGCTCGCTGAGGAAGTGCGAGACATTGAGCGATGGACTCCAGTTGACTCCGACTTCGCTGTGGTGGTCCACCCGCACACCGGGCGTGAGCAAGGTGTTTTGCGTCAGCGCAATATTGTCTTCGACAAACACCGAGGCAATCGTTGCAGAGGACTTGGAGCTGCGGCCCGTATTGTCCAAGCCAGGCACACTGCCCCCCTCGGTCGTGGTTTGTGTGACCGAGTTGCGGTCATTGAGCTGCTGCCTGACCCACTCGCCTCCGACAGTGAACACATGTTCCATGCCAGCCAGATTAGCGCGGCGGCTCAACTCGGCGTGAGCGGTGTAGCTGTCCAAGTCCGAAGTACTGTAATTGTCGCTAGAGAACAAGCCTTCGGTGCCGCCTGCCAAGCCTTCGTCAAGGCGTTTATTGCGGGTTTTCTCGACCTGAAAAAAGGCCAGCGACGAGCCCAGCGCATACGTGCCCTTGTGGGTAATCGCCGCAGTCTGGCGGTACATCGTATTGGTTTCATGGCCCAGGTTGTCGAGTACGCGCTGGGAAGTGGCAACCAGCTCGCCATTCGCATTGACGGTGTAGTTATTGGTATTTTGCGTATCGCCTGCATAAATATTGCCCTGGCGGCTGAACGAAGCGTCAAAGTCGATCACATGGCCGGCAGCCGGCTTGAGGCTCAAACGCCCCGAGACATCGCGGTTGCGCACACCTTCACGCCCTGCAGGATAAGTGCCGGTATAAATTCCGGTGCGGGTCGACGCGTGGCCCTTGTTGATATCCCAGGCATCGGCATCGGTTTTGGCCGCGTTCATATTGATGCGAAAGCCCAACTGCTCAGAGATCGGGCCGGCCAGTCCCAAACTGGCGCGGCGTGTGTCTCCATCGACCGAGGATTCTGGAATTTCGGTATACACGCTGGCATGGCCCTGGAAACGGTCAGGAATACCTTTGGTGATGATGTTGACCGCACCGCCGGCTGCGCCGTTGCCATAGCGTGCAGCGGCTGGGCCACGCAGCACCTCGACGCGCTCGATCGCCTCAATCGGCACCCAGTTGCTGTCACCACGCGTATCGCGCTCGCCGCGCCAGCCATAACGCACGGAGTTGCGGCTGGAGACAGGCTTGCCATCGACCAGGATCATGGTGTTCTCTGGCCCCATGCCGCGGATGTCGATCTGGCGGCTATTGCCGCGCTGGCCACTGCTGGAATTGCCGGTCAAGTTCACCCCCGGCTGTTTGCGCACAATGTCGGACAAATCCTTGATGGGCGGATCTTGCAAATCATCGGCAGTGATGATCGACACCCCAGGCGCTTGCTTGATAGCGTCCTCAGCCGTTCCCAGTACCTGCACCTCAGACAATTCGGCGACCTCAGCCGCCGTGGTGTGCGCCCAGCCCGTCGAGCCAAGCAACCCGATGGCCGAAGCCAGCGCGATCTGAGTCATTACAGCCTGCGCGCGATCTTGTTTTTGCAATGCAGCCACGGTGTCCATCCAGAGAAATGTTAAAAATCATGGATTTTACGCTAATAACAATCATACGCATTTATAAATCGAACTGAGTACAAACCGCATACGCTGCGCATCCACAACGCCTATGCGCCAAAGCCACGCCACTTGTGTATGCTGCGCAGTCAATGCATTTCTTATTGCCCCGCCATGCCTATCCGCTGCAAGCATTTACTCTCTCCCTGTTCTAACGTCTGGCGTTCCATGCTCCAGCGCTCTGGTCTTTGCATGACTGGGGCGTTGGTCTGTGCCCTATTGACCACCACCTCCGTCTGGGCCAAAAACGACACCATCGGAACCGTTGACACGGCCTTCAAACTGCTGGGGCGTGACCACGACATCATTGTCGAAGCCTACGACGACCCTGCCGTGCAAGGCGTGACCTGTTATGTTTCACGTGCGCGCACCGGCGGCATCAAAGGCAGTCTGGGACTGGCCGAAGACCGCGCCGAGGCCTCGATCTCCTGCCACCAAGTCGGCCCGATTCAAATTACGCAGGCAATCCCCAAGCAAGAGCAAGTGTTCAGCGAACGCATTTCTTTGCTCTTCAAGCGTTTGCGGGTTGTGCGCATGGTCGACATCGAGCGCCATACGTTGGTCTACCTGACCTACTCGGACAAGCTCATCGATGGCTCGCCACAAAACAGCGTCACCGCCGTGCCGATTGGCCGCGAAACACCGATCCAACTGAAAGATTGAAGTATTGAAGCCGCGCTGGCCAGAACCAACACACCACAGCGGCGGCACTGCCAACTTTTCACCCTTCTACTGAATGATTTGCCATGCCTAGCGACACCTACCTCCTGGCCTTGGACCAAGGCACCTCCAGCTCACGCAGCATCGTGTTTGACCGGCAAGGCCAGATCCATTCGTTGGCGCAGCAAGAGTTGCCGCAAATCTACCCCAGCCCCGGCTGGGTTGAGCATGATCCGCAACTGATCTGGCAAACGCAGCTGAGCACCGCCCAGCAGGCGCTCAAACAATCGGGCCTGACTGCTGCACAAATCAGCGCCGTAGGCATCACGAACCAGCGCGAAACCACCGTGCTCTGGCATAAACAAACCGGCCAGCCGTTGCACAACGCGATCGTCTGGCAAGACCGCCGCGCCGAACCTGCCTGTGCGGCCTTGCGCGCAGCAGGGCATGAAGCACGTATTCAACACAGCACGGGCCTGCGCATTGATGCGTATTTCTCCGCCACGAAGCTGCAATGGCTGCTACAACACCTACCAGGCGCGCGCCAGCTGGCAGAGCAAGGGCTGCTTGCGTTTGGCACCGTGGACAGCTGGCTGATCTGGAATCTGACCAAAGGCGCCAAGCACGTCACCGATGTCAGCAATGCCGCACGCACGATGCTATTTGATATTCGGCGCAACGCCTGGGACCAGGAGCTGCTGGACTTGCTGGGCATTCCCTCGTCGGTCCTGCCGCAAGTGCAGCCCTCTTCCAGCGATTTTGGCCAGGTGCATCCAGCATGGCTGGGTGCCAGTTTGCCGATTGGCGGCGTCGCCGGTGACCAGCAAGCCGCATTGTTTGGCCAAGCCTGTTTTGACAGCGGCATGATCAAAAACACCTACGGCACAGGCTGTTTCATGCTGATGCAGACCGGCGCGCAATTCGAGCTCTCGGGCAACGGCCTGATCACCACCAGCGCAGCACAAACCAGCCAACAAGTGCAATACGCACTCGAAGGCAGTGTCTTTGTTGGCGGCGCCGTCGTGCAATGGCTGCGCGATGGCCTCAATGCCATTCACACCAGCGGTGATGTACAAAACCTGGCCGAATCCGTGCCTGACAGCGGCGGCGTGATGATGGTGCCGGCCTTCACTGGTCTGGGCGCGCCCTACTGGCAGCCTGAAGCGCGCGGCACCATCACTGGCATCACTCGTGGCACCAGCATCGCCCATATTGCCCGCGCAGCGCTGGAGAGCATTGCCTACCAAAGCACGGCACTGCTCGATGCGATGAGCCGCGACGCATGCCAGGCCGGCGCCAAACCCGTCTCGCAACTGCGGGTCGATGGCGGCGCCAGCGTGAACAATTTGCTGATGCAATTCCAGGCTGACTTGCTCGGCATCCCCGTGCTGCGCCCGCGCATAACCGAAACCACCGCACTGGGAGCTGCCTGGTTGGCTGGTTTGCAGGCAGGGGTTTATGCCAACACCGACGAGCTGGCCCAGCTGTGGCAGCCCGAGCGGCAGTTTCTGCCCACAATGGGCCGTGCGCGTGCGCAAGAACATATGCAACAATGGGACCATGCGGTGCGGCAAGCCACCGCCGCTTGAACCATCCCCGAGCAGGCGATGGCTCTGTATGGCCGCCAATCACCCTACAACCTGGCAACAAACGACTAAGCCTGTGCAATTTTGACGGCCTGCATAGCCCAACAGGCAGGCAGTGCTGCTATATTGAGCCCCCATGAAACCACGCAATTTCATCAATTTCTGCCGCGTCTGCGGTCATGCCGTAGAGCACCGCATCCCCGATGATGGCGACACACGTGTTCGCGCTGTCTGTCCTTCGTGCCACACAATCCTCTACGTCAACCCGCTCAATGTCGTAGGCACGGTGCCTGTGTGGCAAGACAAGATCTTGCTGTGCAAGCGCAATATTGAGCCACGCATGGGCAAATGGACATTGCCAGCAGGTTTCATGGAACTGGATGAAACCACCGCCGAAGGCGCCGCCCGCGAAACGCGCGAAGAGGCAGGCATTGAGGTCAAGATGGGCGCGCTCTTTAGCATGGTCAGCGTGCCGCGCGTCGGCCAGGTGCATTTGTTCTACTTGGCGCACATGCACAGCCCGGAGGTCGCCCCTGGCCCAGAGACTCAGGAAGCGCAATTGTTTGGCGAGCATGAGATTCCGTGGGAAGAACTGGCCTTTCACACCACCCGCGTGACTTTGGAGCATTTCTTCGCCGACCGCAAAAAAGGCCAATTTCTATTGCACGACGAAAGCCTTGAATAAACCCAAGCGGCCCGCAAAGGGGCCAGCGGCAGAGCAAGCCCCAACAGCACCAGATGCAACACACCTGCAAAAAAGACCTGTTTGAATGGATCAAACAGGTCTTTTCATTTGCGCTTTTCATTTGCGCTTTTCATTTGCGCTTTGCGTTACTTGGCGGTTTGGACTTGTCAATCCAGCCTGTCGAAATACTTGTTTACGATCTTTTTGCAGTCGCGCAAGGCACAAAAAAAACATTGCAAGGCGCCTGTTGCAGCCCATACGTCGGCATGCGCCGAACAAACAACGCCGCAATGCACTTTTTTGGAGCCCCAACGCGGCTGCGTGGAGACGATGAACTGGCTTTTAGCTGAAATGTTCAATAAAAACTGGCTGGCTGACGCCTTGGCGTAAACACCAATCACTTATGTCCCATAGGCGATTGTGAGCAGCCAGCGATGTCCTATAGAATCGTTTGGTGAAATAGCACGATCGTTCTATTCAATACCACCATCTCGTGCGTTTGCTGCTTCGCCATTGAACACACTGACATCCATTACCACTCAAGGAGACCTCATGACGGCTGAATACAAAGTGCATGATGACATCGCCATCATCACTCTGAACAACCCACCTGTGAACGGTTTAGGTTTTGCCACGCGCAAAGGCATTGTCGAAGGGGTCGAACAGGCCCTCAATGATGCCAACGTCAAAGCCATCGTCATCACAGGCGCTGGTAAAGCCTTCAGTGGCGGCGCAGACATCACCGAATTCCGCAAAGAAGCTGCGTTCCGTGAGCCGAATTTGCACGGCGTCATTCAAGTCATAGAGAACGCCAACAAGCCGGTGGTCGCTGCGATTCACTCCGTGGTGATGGGCGGCGGTCTGGAGCTGGCACTGGCTTGCCACTACCGTTTAGTCGCTGCGGGCACCAAGGTCGCCTTGCCTGAAGTCAAGCTGGGCCTGCTGCCTGGCGCTGGCGGCACACAACGCCTGCCACGCGTGATTGGCGTGGAAGCTGCGCTGAACATGATTGTCAGCGGCGAAACCGTGCCAGCCGAGCTGCTGATGAGCGCGCCTGGCCAAAAACTGTTTGACGAGCTGGTCGATGCCGATGACGACCTGCTGCAAACCGCAATGGGTTTTGCCAAGTCGGTCGCGCACGTCAAAGACCTGCCCAAAGTACGCAATCTGCCTTGCAAACACCCACAGGCAGAAGCCTATTTTGGCTTTGCACGCACAACGGTGGGCGCAATGGCCAAAAACCTGCCAGCTCCGCTCAAATGCCTGGAAGCTGTAGAAGCGGCCACCAAGCTGAAGTTCGATGCCGGTCTGGAAAAAGAGCGCGAGCTGTTCATCAACCTGATGTGGACGCCCGAGTCACGCGCTTTGCAGCACCTGTTCTTTGCCGAGCGTGCCGCATCCAAGATTGACGACGTACCAAGCGATACGCCACTGCGCACGATCAAAAAGGTCGGCGTGATTGGCGCAGGCACAATGGGCGGCGGCATCTCGATGAACTTCCTCAATGCCGGCATTCCAGTAACGATTCTGGAAACCAAACAAGAAGCGCTGGACCGCGGCATCGCGACAATCCGCAAAAACTACGAAGCGCAAGTCAAAAAAGGCAAACTCAAGCAAGACAAATACGAAGAGCGCATGGCGCTGCTGACGCCATCGCTGAGCTACGACGACCTCAAAGACGTCGACCTGGTGATTGAAGCCGTGTTTGAGGAAATGGGCGTGAAAGAGCAGGTGTTCACCAAACTCGACAGCGTAATCAAGCAAGGCGCGATCCTGGCTTCGAACACGTCGACACTGGATCTGAACCAGATTGCGTCTTTCACCAAGCGTCCGCAAGACGTGGTGGGCATGCACTTCTTCAGCCCGGCCAACGTGATGAAATTGCTGGAAGTTGTGCGCGGCGAAAAAACGGCCAAAGACGTGCTGGCCACCGTGATGGCGCTGGCCAAGAAAATCAAGAAAGTCGCAGTCGTCGCCGGTGTGACCGATGGTTTTATCGGCAACCGCATGATCGAGCAGTACAGCCGCCAAGCCGGCTTCTTGCTCGACGAAGGCGCATCGCCACAACAAATCGACAAGGCCGTGGAAAAATTTGGCTTTGCAATGGGTCCATTTCGCATGGGCGACTTGGCCGGCAACGACATCGGCTGGGCGATTCGCAAACGCCGCGCAGTCGAGCAGCCTGATCTGCGCTACAGCAAAACCGCTGACCTGCTGTGCGAGAAAGGCCGCTACGGCCAAAAGACTGGTGCCGGCTGGTACGACTACGAACCAGGCAAGCGGGAGCCGATTGTCAACCAGGAAGTGCTGGACATGATCGATCAATACCGCAAGGACGCAGGCATCACACCGCGCAAAATCAGCGACGATGAAATCGTACAACGCCTGGTGTTCTCACTGGTCAATGAAGCCGCACACATTCTGGAAGAAGGCTTTGCGCAGCGCGCCAGCGACATCGACATCGTCTACCTGTACGGCTACGGCTTCCCGTTCTACCGCGGCGGCCCCATGAACTACGCCAATGAATTTGGCCTCTTCAATGTGGTGGAGACCATGAAACGCTTTGCCAAAAATCCGCACGACGATGCCGATTTCTGGCAGCCCGCGCCGCTGCTCAAGCAGTTGGCCGCCGAAGGCAAGCAGTTCCAGTAAACCCATCCATTCCCGCCACCGGCCCTGCGCAAATGCACACATGCCAGCCATGGCCGGCGGCTCGTAACAAAGGAATTCATTCATGACCTCCGCATTGATCGTCTCCACCGCGCGCACTCCCCTCACCAAGAGCTGGAAGGGTGCACTGAACATGACCTATGGCCCGACCATGGGCGGCCACGTTGTCAAACACGCTGTCGAGCGTGCTGGCATCGAAGGCGCTGAAGTCGAAGATGTGATCATGGGCATGTCGCTGCCCGAAGGCACCACCGGCGGCAACGTCGCGCGCCTGATTGCCACCCGCGCTGGCCTGCCAGTGACCACCTCGGGCCTGACCATCAACCGTTTTTGCTCATCGGGCCTGCAAAGCATTGCCTTGGCCGCGCAGCGCATCATCGCAGGTGAAAACGATGTGCTGGTCGCTGGTGGCCTGGAAAGCATCTCCTGCGTGCAAACCAATCTGAATATGCACATGGCAGTCGATCCAGAACTGATGGCGATGAAGCCAGAGATTTACTGGAACATGCTGCAAACGGCCGAGCAAGTGGCCAAACGCTACAACATCGGCCGCGAAGCCATGGACGAGTACGGCGCAGCCAGTCAGCAAAAAGCCTTTGCCGCGCAACAAGCGGGCAAATTTGTCGACGAGATTGTGCCCATCACCACCATCATGGGCGTGGCCGACAAAGTGCGTGGTTTGATGAGCAAGCAAGTGACGGCCTCGCAAGACGAGGGTATTCGCGAAGGCACGACCAAGGAAGGCATTGCCGGTTTGCGCTCAGCCCTGCCAGGTGGTTTGATCTCGGCCGGCAATGCCAGCCAGTTCTCTGACGGCGCAGGCGCTTGCACCCTGGTCAGCGAAGACTATGCCAGCCGCAAAAACCTCCAACCACTGGGTCGCTTTTTAGGCTTTGCGGTGGCCGGATGTGAACCAGACGAAATGGGCATTGGCCCGATATACGCCATTCCTAAGGTGCTGAAAAAACTGGGCCTTGGCATTGATGACATCGACCTGTGGGAATTGAACGAAGCCTTTGCCGTGCAAGTGATTTACTGCCGCGACAAGCTGGGCATTCCGAACGACAAACTCAACGTCAACGGCGGTGCGATTGCCTTGGGTCACCCGTATGGTGTGTCAGGCCAGCGTTTGACCGGCCATGCCTTGATTGAAGGCAAACGCCGTGGTGCCAAAAAAGTCTGCGTGACCATGTGCATTGGCGGTGGCATGGGTGCTGCCGGCATTTTTGAAGTGCTGTAAACGCCCAGCCGCCAATCTGCCATAACGCATAACCCCCAGGCAAACAGCCTGGGGGTTATTTTTTTTCCTGGTCGCACACCAACCCTGCGTGTGGCGTGTAGCGTGTGAAATTGGCTGCCAGCCACAAGCAATACCGGTGCTGGCAATGAATAAGCCCTCCGTTTGACGGGAGGGCTTGGCACTTGTCAGAGGGGCCAATCAAGGCCCCTGCAACCTCAAGATAGTCGAGGATTTTAGGCGCGGTGCAGTTTGCGTGCTCCCAAACCGATTGCCAACAAACCCATCAACCCCGCCAACAAGGCATTCCATGGCAGCGACCCCAGCGGCACAGGCGTGAGCACAGGGGGCACCAGTGGGTGTGTGGTTTCACAATCCTCAGGACTTGGCGAGCAAGAGGGCGCAACAGGGTTGGGCTGGCCAGGATCACCACCACCCGTACCACTGACGCTGTTGTTCACCTCGATTCTGGCTCCGCTGTCCACAGTGGCGGTGTAGCTGACTGTATGCACCCCGTCGACAGCACCTGCAGGCAAAGTGAAGGTATTGTCCTGAGGATCGTGGACAAAACCACCGGCTGAAGTGACCTCGACAAACGTCAGGCCAGTGCCCAACTGGTCGGTCAGCACCACAGGACTTTGTGTTGGACCGTTGGTCACCTCGACCGTGAGGGTGTATTCCAGCGTATCGCCGGGCTTGACCATACTGCCAGGCTCTGGCGTGGCCGTTTTACTCAGCAGCATCTCGGGATTCACCGGGTGGCGGGTCTCGCAATCATCTGGCGCGCAAACCGGGTTGCTTGGGTTCGGATCATCTGGATTACCCCCGCCTGTCCCGTCGACGCTGTTGTTCACACTCACTGAGGCATCTGCATCTACTGTTGCCGTATAGCTGACGCTATAGGTGCCAGTAGCTGCACCTGCAGGCAAGGTGAAACTATTGCTAGACTCGTCGTGCTCAAAGTCGCTACCAGGCACCACGGCATCGAAGCTCAGGCCATTGCCAAGCGTGTCTGTGAGCACTACATCACTTTGCGTCGGGCCATTGATCACCACCACACTCAAGGTGTAGGTCACGGTCTGGCCTGCAGCCACTGCCGTGCCCGTAACGGGTGAAGCAGTTTTGGACAGATGCACTTCTGGCTCAATCAAGTGGGTGGTATCGCATGCATTGGGTGCACAGCTGGGGTCACTGGAGCCTGGTCGGTTGGGATTGCCACCGCCTGTTCCTAGAACGCTGTTGTGCACTGACACACTGGCACCAGCCTCCACCTTAGCGGTGTACGTGACGCTGTGTGTACCAGAGGCGGCACCCGCAGACAAAGTGAAGGTGTTCGCGCTCGGATCGTGTGTAAAGCCTCCAGCGCTGGTCACCTCATCAAAGACCAGGCCAGGGCCTAAGGTATCGGTAAGAACCACGTCACTTTGTGTTGGCCCATTGAGGACTTCCACCGTCAATGTGTAGGTCAAGGTATCGCCTGGCACCACTTCCGTCCATGATTCTGGCACCGAAGTTTTGCTCAGCAACAACTCTGGCTCGACCGGGTGGCCAGTGGTGCAATCTCCAGGTGCGCAAGTCGGCACACTTGGGTTAGGTGAGTTTGGATTGCCCCCACCTGTGCCTGCAACCGTGTTATTGACTGATACCTCGGCATCCGCATCCACACTGGCCGTGTAACTGACGCTGTAAACCCCTGTCTCAGCCCCAGTCGGCAAGGTCAATGTTCTGTCCTGAGGATTAAAGATAAAGTCACTGCCAGGATTGACCTGCACAAATGTCAAACCCTCTCCCAAGGTATCCGTGAGCACCACCGGCGTTTGAGTTGGTCCGTGCAAAACCTCTACTGTCAGGGTGTAAGTCAGCATCTGGCCAGCGACAACAGGTGTGCCTGAAACCGGTGCGGCTTCTTTGCGCAGCAACACCTGCGGCTCAACGGGGTGGCGGGTTTCACAGTAATGGTCCTCATCTGGCATGCAAATCGGCCCAGGATAATTAGGGTCACCAGGTACGCCACCGCCTGCTCCAGTCACACTGTTATTGACCGCAACACTGGCGTCTTGGCCAACGCTCGCTGCATAGGTGATGGTGTATTCGCCGCTAGGAGTTCCAGCCGGCAAGGTAAAGCGCAACTCAGGCCCCGCTCCGTCCGCAGGGATATCGGTAAATGGTGATGAATCACCAACGACACCGGTATAAGTCAAGCCCTCGCCCAGCACATCAGTGATGATGACATCGCTTTGAGTCGCGCTGAACACCACATTGACAGTCAGCGTATAGGTGAGAGTAGTGCCAGCTTTGACCTCAGTGCCGGGCGCGGGTGTCGCGTCTTTGCTGAGCAACACAGCAAATTTGATTGGGTGCTCTGTCTCGCAGACTGTCTCGCATTCCGGCCCCGGATAGTCAGGCACCAATGGTGAGCCGCCGCCTGTGGCCTCGACAGCATTCGACACAGAACCTGTCGCATTGGAATCCACTTCGGCTTGGTAGCGGATGCTGTAGAACCCGGTAGCAGTGCCCTCAGGCAATATGTATGTGCCTGGCGTGCTTCCAGGCTCAAATGGCGAATCCAGTACTTCACTGCCTGCGACCATGGTCAAACCAGGGCCTTGACTGTCTACGACCTCAACATCACTGAACGTCGGGCCGTTGACCACTTCCACGCGAATGCTGTAGCCGATCACATCACCAGGCTCGACCGGAGTGCCAGAGTCTGGATCGGCATCTTTGTTGATCAACACCGCATAGTCCAGCGGGTGGGTGGTGGTGCAAGCACCAGGCGCGCAGACCGGGTTGGTGGCGCCTGGGTCATCAGGGTGCCCTCCCCCAATGCCAGAGACACTGTTGTTTACCGATGTAACCGCATCATCGAGCACCGTGGCGGTGTAGCTAATACGGTAGGTGCCACTGCCCGTGCCCGCAGGCAAAATCGCAGAGTTGGGCGTCGGGCCCGCAATGAATGGACGGAAATCGCCGACCAAGCCACCAAACTCCAAGCCTTGGCCCAGGTTATCTGTCAGCACAATATCGCTGAGCGTGGGGCCGTTGATGACTTCCACCGCCAGCGTATAGGTCAGCACCTCGCCTTTATTGACCGCAATGCCTGATGCAGGCGCTGCCGTTTTGCTCAGGTTCACTTTGGGCTGCAGCTCATTGCGGAAGGTACACAGCAGGCCATCACCGGGCTGTAAATCCACCTCGAATGTGGTGCCAAAACCGGAGGGCGTTTGACCGCCTGGCAGGCTATTGGTACATGCGTAGGTGCTTACATAATCGGCCAGATTGGTAGTTCCGCGGGCCGCTTCTGAGACAGTGAACACCTCACTCAAATCTGCCGTTGTGATCGTGGCTTGTTGCACCGGCGCATTGGTATTGCCGGTAGTGGTCGCGGCATTTAGGCTGGTACCCGAGCGCGAAATATCCAGTAAAAACTGGTCACCAGGCAGGATGCGGCCATTTGGCAGTCGTTTTTGCACAGTCAAACTGGCATTGAGTGTGTTGGCGATCGTGCACACCACGCTGGAGCCGCGCTCTGCCGAAGGGGTGGGCATGGTGATCGTCCCAGGCAAGCTGGTGCCGCTGCCTACAGGCGTATCGCCATTGGCAGTGTCCACGCACTGCCAACTGCGCGTGTAATTGGCAAAATCAGTGGTGCCTGAGGACACTTCGTTGAGCGTTAGCTGCGTGCCATCAATCGCCAGGAGCGGGCCAACCATGGCAGTCTGAATCCCTGTGGCCACGCCGCTGGTCGTGGCGACTTGGTACTCTTCAAGATTGACGCTCGGCAGCCCGCCTCCTGTGAGCTGCAGCGTAAATTGATCAGAAGCCGAATAGCGCCCTTCTGGCACATCCTTGCGCAGGCTAATGGTATTGCCCCCTGCACATGAGCCCAAATCGACAATAACACCTCCCCTTGAAGGGTGGGTTTCTTTGATATCAAGCTCTTCTCCTGTCAATGGGTCAATAAACCGCAACACACCTCCTGTCGCGCTGCCGGGAGGAGATGCGCTAACCAGCAGCGTTCCGTTAGCGCTGAATGCAATTCCATTGCTATTCACCGCGAGATCTGAATTCAACTCTGAGATGATGGTTGCTGGCAATTCCACATCGCCGGCGCTAGTTGGTACTTGCCCAACCCGATAAATACGGTTATTGGGTGGCGGTAGATTCTGATCACCTGCCACTAAAAACAGGTTGCCAGAACTGTCAAAAGCAATATCACCATTTCCACCATAAATATTGGTGATCCTGCCAACTTAAACGGCAGCGATTGCGGGTGTATCCGGGTTGTAAGCGTATAAAAAAAATACATTGCCAGCTGTGTTTGGCGCTGCAATGTAAAACCAACCATTGACAGGATTAACAGCGCCTGCAATGAATCGAGCCATACCAGGCTGGAGTTGGGGTGCAGCAGAGCTGGAGCTGACTTCATCCAATAGCGAGTCATAAACTATCACCGACCCCTGTGGGCCGCTGGCCGTCGTTTGTCTGGCAATGTACGCGTACCTTCCCCCTGGACCAATTCCCAAAGGGTTGACGCCGGCATAGCCAATACTGCGTACAAACTCCGTATTTCCCTGATCATCTATAGAGTAAAGATCCCCTCCGTTGGTCACTCCATATACCGAGCTGCAAGTGAATGGCGTCTCTTGCGCCGCAGCTTGGCTGGAATAAAGACTGGCCGCCAAGCCCAAGGCAAGGCCCAAATGGCTGGCCGCGGTTTTCAGCATCTTGCCCCAACGACGCAGCTTGAGTGCCGCCGGTGCTTGCGATGGGGGGCGTGCTCTGGGCACTTTGGAATGAAACAACATCTGAACGCTCCTCACTTGCTAAACAAACATGAAGTCGTCTGCATGAATCGCATCACAGCTGGGATGTAATGAACTGCACAGTGCCAATGCCTTGCCTATGGCACTGCCAATTACTAGCGAAAGCAAAGCCAGTTGCCCACCTTCGAGGCCAACAAGCGCCCACCTAGTTATGCGTACATGCAACGGAAGTTTTACCCTCTTGTTCTGTGCCTCTGGTCACGGCACTGCTACACACTGACTTGGTAACTATTGGAGTTTATGCAATTCACAAAGTATCTCAAAGTCAAATAATGCAATAAATACACAAATTAGCAACATTTGGCATTATTGGCACAGGTATCTGCAACCCAGTGTTTGGGTGTCTTGGTGTAGCGCTATAAACGTTTGGTGGGGGCTTGAGCAGCATCAGCGTCACAAGCGATATGGTTCAGCCACCGCTAGAGCTGCCAGCTGCCAGCGGTTGGCGCTTGGCCTGCACATGCGCAATCTCAAAGCGTGCCCAAAGCGCCGATGCCTGGCAGGATATTGACACTATTTGCCCAGCGCCGCAATACAACAGATTCAGGCTTTCGAGTCCGCCAACTTTCGAGGCCTGCCGGGTTTGCCCGGCCCAACCCGGCGCTCCACCCGCTCGGACATGTCCTGCACAAAATGCGGGCTGCCCAGCAGCCAGCCGCCCATGGCACTGTGCTCGATGCTCTCAGTCAAGGTACTGCCAATACCAGCGCCGACCAAGGCCTGGTAAGCCGCTTCGCGACCAAACGGGGTGTCGGCCAATTCCCAGTACAGCGGGTGCGGGCTGAGCAGTTTGCGGTGCTCGAAACCGCTCCAGTGCCGATGGCTGGACCATGCATAGTCTTTGGGTTGCTGCGCCTGGCCTGCACGCACCGGCATCCAGTCCAGCAAGGTCATCACCGCCAGCACATAGGGCGAAGGCTGCATCGGGCCGGCGCGAAACCGCCCTTCCCACAAGGTGCCAAAACGTTGGTAGCGTTGGTTGAAATAGCGCACATAGCGCCGGCCCAGGCCTTGCATCAGGCGACTGAGCACCGCGTCGGTTTGCGGGGTCAACAGCAAATGGATCTTGTGGTCCAGCAGGACATACGCATGCAGCTTGATGGCCTGGCCCTGCAGTTGCTCTTGTAGCGCATCCAAAAAAAACTCGTAGTCCTGACTGTCAAGGAACACCGACTGCCGGTTGATGCTGCGCAGCACCACATGGTGGGGAAGATCGGGAATAACCAAGCGCGGCAATCGTGCCATGACATCCTCAGTGCAGTATCAAGATTTAGACAATAGCGGCAAAGCGGCGCGCAAGCAGTTCCTGCAAACCCATTTCCTCGGCAATGTGGTGCATCCGCTCCCTGGCGCTGCGCTTGGGCTGGCCGGTTTTACGGGCAATGATCAACTCGTTTTTCATGCTGTGCTCCCAGCCAATCAATTCGGTGACGGTCACCTGGTAGCCACAGGCTTCCAAATACAGGCAGCGCAGCACATTGGTCAGGTGGCTGCCCAGTTCACGCGTGTGCAAGGGGTGGCGCCACAACTCAGCCAGCGGGGTTCTGGCCAGATTCATCGCCTTGTTCGTGCGCATGTGCGCGGCTACCTCAGCCTGACAACAGGGCACCAAGACCATGGCCTTGGCGTTTTTGGCCAAACCAAAAGCGATGGCATCGTCGGTGGCGGTATCGCAGGCATGCAGCGCCGTGACAATGTCCACTTGCGCAGGCAGCAGCGGGTGCTCGACGCTGTCGGCAACTGCAATGGGCAAGAAGTCCATGCGCTCAAACCCTTGGCGCTGGGCCAGGGATTGCGATTGAGCCACCAGCTCAGGGCGAAACTCCACGCCCACCACGCGCCCACGCCCCAGTGGCCGCAGCACCAGGTCATACAGCATAAAGCCCAAATACGATTTGCCAGCGCCATGGTCGACCAAGGTGGGGCATTGGCCGTTGCAGGCCATTTCCTCAATCAAGGGCTCGATAAAGCGCACCAGGTGCAGCACTTGTTTGAGCTTGCGGCGTGAGTCCTGGTTGAGCTTGCCTTCGCGCGTCAGGATATGCAATGCCTGCAGCAACTCCACTGAAACGCCTTCGTCCAAACCCAAATCGGCCAACGGGTTGCTGGCTTGGGCTGGCTTGGCTGCAGCGCGTGGCTTGCCGGCTGCCCCCTTGTGTTTGCCTTGGCTCATGCTTTGTCTGCTCCATAGGCGATGCCCAGTTTGCGCAAGCCTTCCAGACCCAGCTCTTCGAGCTTGTCGATGTTGCGCTCAAAAATCGCACTGGCATCGGGAAAGGCTTCAACCGCCAGGTCAATGCTGTCTTCGCGCAGCAAATGCAAGGTCGGGTATGGGGCGCGGTTGGTGTAGTTACTGACATCGCCCGCCTCAGTGCCGGCAAACTGGTAGTTCGGATGGAAGTCAGCGATTTGCAACTGGTCCGCCAAGTTCAGGTGCTCCAGCAAGGCGTCGGCATCGTCGAGAAAATCATTGAAATCCAGAAAATCCTGCAGCACATAGGGCACGATCAGCAGTGTGGTGTCACGCTGCTCAGGCGGCAGATCGGCCAAGGTGATCAACTCCTTGGCCAGGTCTTTGAGTAAACTGCGTGTATCTTGCGCCTGGCTAACGGTGTAATGCACCAGGCCTTTGGTTTGTACGGCTTTGGCAAACGGGCACAAATTCAGGCCGATCACGGCCGTATCGACCCAATGGCGGGTGGCTTGCACCATCGCCTCGGTGCTGGCGGCCTCGGGCTGCGGCAAATTGGAAGAAGACTCTGCGTCAGACATAGTGGTCATGTGGGGCAATCGTGGCTGATTGATGCCATCGCTGGGCTTGCCAGCCTGCATGCGTGGCGTGTTGATACAAGGTAACTGAAGACAAACAAGCGGGCTTCAGGGGTAGACCATTGTGACACCGGCCCCCCCATTGACTACGCGCAAGGCATGCAAGGCGGCATCGCTGGGGTAAATGGCCTGGTTGGGCGGCATCAGCAAATCGACTTTGGCCGAGCCTTGTGCGGCTTGGCAGTTCAGGTGCAAACGCAGGCGCACACCGGTTTTGCGCGGCGGTGTGCCATCGCTTTGGGCTTGCTCATCAATGTCAGGCGCTGGCGGCGGGCGGTGGTTGTCCAACCATTGGCTCAGTTGCTGCATGCTCTGCTGTTGCTGCGTTGGGTCGGCCTGGCTCCAGTCGAGCATCAGCCAGCGGCCAAATGCACAGCGTGCGGCCGCCAAGTCCATCACTTCCTGCACATTCAAGCGCGGCTCAAAACCATTGCGGCCTGCCTGGTAGCGCACATTGAGCACCACCAATTCATCGTCTTTGATGCGGTCAGCGCAGGCGGTCATCATCGCGTCGTCCATCGTCGCCTCGATGCTGGCGCTTTTGTCATCCAGCGTGAAGATATGGATCTTGCCGCGGTTGCCATTGATCGAGCGCAGGCCGCTGATGATGCCGCTGACGCGCTGCGTGTCGCGCGTGTCCTCCAAATCGGCAATCGGCACTTTGGCAAACTGCCGCACCTCGGACTCATACTCGTCAAACAAATGGCCGGAGAGGAAAAAACCCAATGCGGCTTTTTCATTGAGCAACTGCTCGCGAATGCCCCAGGGCATGACCTGGGCCATGTCAGGCTCTTGCGCACTGGCGCCAACCGCATCGTCGCCGAGCATGTCAAACAAGCCACCCTGGTTGGCATTCGCATGCTGCGTGGCCGCCCATTCAAATGCGGTGTCCAGCGTAGCCGACAGCGAAGCCCGGTTCGGATTGATCGAATCAAACGCGCCAGCACGGATCAGCGCATCCACGGTGCGTTTGTTGATTTTGTGCTTGTCCACGCGCAGGCAAAAATCAAACAGGCTCTTGAAGGGCCCAGCTTGCTTGCCTTTGTCATTCTCGCCGCGGCCTTCACGCGCAGCCACAATCGCTTCAATCGCCGCCTGGCCCGTGCCTTTTACCGCGCCCAGGCCGTAGCGGATCTGCTTGTCGCTGATGGGCTCAAAGCGGTAAGCGCCGTGGTTGACATCGGGCGGATCAAAACGGATACCGAATTTCTGCGCATCTTCCAGGAGCACCTTGAGCTTGTCGGTGTCGTCCATCTCGATGGTCATGTTGGCGCAGAAGAACTCGGCCGTGTAATGCACCTTCAACCATGCAGTGTGGTAGGCCAGCAGCGAGTAAGCAGCGGCGTGCGACTTGTTAAAGCCGTAGCCCGCGAACTTCTCCATCAAGTCGAAAATTTCATCGGCCTTGGCTTCTTCAATGCCGTTTTTGGCCGCACCTTCGCGGAAGATCAGGCGGTGCTTGGCCATCTCCTCGGCTTTTTTCTTGCCCATCGCGCGGCGCAGCAAGTCGGCGCCGCCCAGCGAGTACCCCCCCAAAATCTGCGCCGTTTGCATCACCTGCTCTTGGTACACCATGATGCCGTAGGTTTCTGACAGCACGGGCTCGACCAGCGGGTGCGGGTACTCGACGTCTTCCTTGCCGTGTTTGCGCGCCACAAACGACGGGATCAGATCCATCGGCCCTGGTCGGTACAAGGCGTTGAGCGCAATCAGGTCTTCCAAACGGCTGGGCTTGGCCTCTTTCAACATGCCCTGCATGCCGCGGCTTTCAAACTGGAACACGGCCTCGGTCTTACCGTCCTGGAACAGCTTGTAGGTTGGCCAATCGTCCAGCGGCAGCTTTTCAAAGGCAAAGTCTTTTTGCCCTGGATGGCGCGCCACAATGAACTGGCGCGCCAACTCCAGAATCGTCAGCGTCGCCAGACCCAGGAAGTCGAACTTCACAAGGCCAATCGCCTCCACGTCGTCCTTGTCATACTGGCTCACCGCCGATTCGCTGCCAGGCTGCTGGTACAGCGGGCAAAAGTCCGTCAGCTTGCCTGGCGCAATCAGTACGCCCCCGGCGTGCATGCCGATGTTGCGTGTCAGGCCTTCGAGTTTTTGCGCCATTTCCACCAGCGCTTTGACCTCTTCCTCGTTCTCAATGCGCGCGGCCAGCATCGGCTCAGCAGCAATCGCGTATTTTTCTTTGTCTGCTTCGGACACATCCGCCGGTGGGTACTGGATCGTGACCGGCTTGCCGGGTTTGTTCGGAATGAGCTTGCTGATGCCATCGCAAAAGCCATAGCCCATGTCCATCACCCGGCCCACGTCACGAATCGCTGCACGTGCTGCCAGTGAACCAAAGGTCGCGATCTGGCTGACCGCATCGCGGCCGTATTTTTGTTTGACATAGTCAATCACCCGGTCACGGTTGGACTGGCAAAAGTCAATGTCAAAGTCGGGCATCGAGACCCGCTCTGGATTCAAGAAGCGCTCAAACAGCAGGTTGTATTGCAGCGGATCCAAATCGGTAATCAGCAATACATAAGCAACCAGCGAGCCTGCTCCCGAACCACGCCCCGGCCCAACCGGGCAACCATTTTCCTTGGCCCACTGGATAAAGTCCGACACGATCAGAAAATAGCCGGGAAAGCCCATGTTCAGAATGGTCGTCAGCTCAAACTCCAGGCGCTCAACATAGCGCGGCCGCTCGGCGTCGCGCTTGGCAGTGTCTGGATACAGCAAAGCCAAGCGGTCTTCCAACCCGGCAAACGAGACATGGCGGAAATACTCGGGCACCGTCATGCCATCGGGAATCGGAAAATCAGGCAATTGCGGCTTGCCCAGCACCAGGTCGATGTTGCAACGCTTGGCAATTTCTACCGAGTTGGCCAGCGCCGAGGGCAAATCAGCAAACAAGGCCTGCATTTGCTCCGTGGTTGTAAAGTATTGCTCGCGGGTAAAGCGGCGTGGGCGTTTTTGGTCGCCCAAAATCTCGCCCTCAGCAATGCACACGCGCGCCTCGTGCGACTCAAAATCATCGGCCTTGAGAAACTGTATCGGGTGCGTGGCCACCACCGGCAAGCCAGCCTTGCTGGCCAATTGCACAGCCTGCGTCAGATGCGCCTCATCCTCTTTGCGGCCAGCACGCTGCACTTCCATATAAAAGCGCTGCGGGAAGATGCGCGCCAAGGCCATCGCGCGCTCAAACGCCTGCGGGAAATCACCGCGCAACAAGCTCTGGCCGATTGCGCCCTGGTGCGCACCGGACAGGACAATCAGCCCCTCGTTGTATTGCTCCAGCTGCGCCATGCTGATCTTGGCCTCACCCCATTCTCGGCTGTTGTCGGTCCAGGCCAGTGACAGCAAAGCGTTCAAGCTCAAATACCCTTGCCAATCCTGCACCAGCAGCAGCAAGCGGCTGGTGGGCTCGCCTGCAGCGCCTGCAACCGCCACATCGGCGCCCAAAATAGGCTTAACCCCTTTGCCACGGGCCTTGGTATAGAGCTTGAGCGCGCCAAAAAGATTGTTAAAGTCGGTAATGGCCAAGGCGGGCTGACCGTCTTTAGCGGCTTTAGAGACCGCATCGGCAATGCGGGTCGTTCCGTCAACAACGGAGAATTCAGTGTGCAAGCGCAGGTGTACAAACATAGCCGGGTATTTTAGAGCCTGATGAGGAACACTCGGCAGAGCCTGACAAGTCACTCACAGAGAATCAAATATGCCGATGGCATGCGATTCCCATGCTGGAAAATGCTGTACAAATGAGCTTTTGCACTCGACACCATTACAATGCGTGTCAGTTGTTTTATTGGAGAGGCTTCGCGCCTTGATCTGTGCACGCATGACATCTTCCAAACGCCACCTCTGGGCTGTGATAGCCACCACCGCTTTTTTGGCCGCTTGTTCCAGCACGACTGAGGACCGCACAGCCAACTGGACACCTGACCAGCTCTACAACGAAGCGCGCAGCGAAGTCAATTCGGCAAACTACACCAAAGCCATTCCAATCTTTGAACGCTTGGAAGGCCGTGCCGCAGGGACCCCGCTGGCGCAACAGGCACAGCTTGAGAAAGCCTACGCCCAATACCGTGACGGCGAACCTGCGCAAGCGATTGCCACGCTCAACCGTTTCATCATGCTGCACCCAGCCAGCCCAGCGCTGGATTACGCCTTGTACCTCAAGGGCATCATCAACTTCAACGACAACCTGGGCCTGTTCTCCTGGCTGCAGCGCCAGGACTTGTCTGAGCGGGATCAACGGGCGGCCAAGGAGTCGTTTGAGTCCTTTAAAGAACTGGTCGAGCGCTTCCCTGATTCACGCTACGCGGCTGACGCCCACCAGCGCATGGTGTACATCGTCAACGCCTTGGCCGCTTACGAAGTCCATGTCGCGCGCTACTACTACTCACGTGGCGCCTATGTGGCGGCGATCAACCGCGCCCAATTGGCCTTGCAAGACTACCAAGATGCGCCCGCATTGGCAGAGGCCCTGCAAATCATTGAAAGCTCGTACGACAAGCTGGGCATGACCCAACTGCGCGACGACACGCGCCGTGTGATTCAGGCCTCGTTCCCCGAAGGCACAGGCAGTACAGCGACGACCAAGTCTTCCAGCTGGTGGAAATTCTGGTGAGCGCCTAGCGGTTTGCTCAGGCTCTAAGCCAAGCATGCTGCCAATTCACGCACAACCGATCTATTCCACCGCAGTCTGAAGCCCTTAAGCCCTGTGCTGGTTAGCTGCCACAGCTGCGCCAAAAGCAGCTGTCAGCTGTCAGCTGCTGAAAGCGCTCAGCCTGTCGGGTTTGTATGACGACGATGGCGCCGGTTACACCGCGGTGGCATTTCTGTTTTTGGTGCCGCACCCCAGTCAAAGTGCCACCTTGCCTGCCAACAGCGCACTGAACGCCCACGCTGCCTAACACCAGCGGTTTAAGCAGGGCTGCGCACAACTTGATGTGCGCAGGGATGACCAATGCCTCGCGCTTTTACAAAGCCTGCGCCAGGCGTTTGACACCTTCAATGATTTTGTCTTCGGGTACGCTGGCATAGCTCATGCGGAACGTCGAATGGTCCACATGGGTCGCAAAGAATGGCGCGCCGGGCACAGCCGCCACGCCTTTTTCGACGCCGCGTTTGACAAACGCTGCGGCATCGCGGCTGCCCCCCCCAGCTCCGGTCAAGCTGGCCCAAATGAACATGCCCCCTTGTGGGGCGGTGTACTGCAAGGCATCGCCCAAACATTCATCCAAATGGCGCATCATCACACGGGCGCGTTCGGCATACACTTTTTGGACACGCTGCAAGGCCGCAGGCAAACGTCCGCTTGCCAGGTATTCGCTGGCCGTGACCTGGGTCAGCATGCTGCTGTTGGCATCGCTGAATTGTTTGCACATCGCAGCGTTCGCCAGCAAGGCATCGGGCGCCACCATCCAGCCCAAACGCAAGCCTGGAGAAACCACTTTGGAGAAGCTGCCGCAATACGCCAGGTAGTCACGGCTGCCAGGCACTTGCTCGCTCAAGGTCAGCAAAGTGGGCGGTGGTGGCGCGTCAAAATACAACTCACCATAGGGATTGTCTTCGACCACCAGCACCTTGTACTGCGCCGCCAGCTCCAGAATGCGTTTGCGACGCTCCAGCGTCAGCATCGCGCCGCTGGGGTTGCCAAAAGTTGGAATCAAATAAATGAGCTTGGGGCGGTGCTCCTTGATTTGCTGCTCCAGCACATCGACTTGCACCCCATCTTGGTCAATCGGCACGGAAACCACGTCAGCGCCATACAAACGAAAACACTGGATCGTGGCCAAGAAGGTCGGGCCTTCCACCAGCACTTTATCGCCCGGAGAAACCATGGTTTTGCCCAGCAAATCCAAGGCTTGCTGGCTGCCGGTAGTCACAATCAGTTGCTGGGCTTGTACAGCAGCGCCTTGCGCTCGCAACGTGCTGGCGATTTGCTCGCGCAAAGGCATATAACCTTCAGTGGGCCCGTATTGCAAGGCCTGCCCGGCATGCTGGCTCAAGGCCTGCTGCGAAGCGGCATTGATGCCTTCCACATCAAACAGGGCCGCATCCGGGAAACCACCGGCGAAGCTGATGATGCCGGGAGTGCCCAGGAGTTTGAAGATCTCACGAATTGCCGAGGTTTCGACATTTTGAAGGCGCTGTGCAAAGTGCAATGTGGACATGGCTGAATTCACTGTTATCACAAGAGTTTGGCAGGCCAAAGCACATGCTGGATGGCCACTGCCGGGCTACATCATAGCCTTGGCCGGGTCGGACTGCAGCGCGCCAGCAAGCAAATTCTTGCCACGGCCTCAGCCGCCTGCAGCGCGGGCGGCTTGTGCATTTTTACCAATACATGTCACAATCGCCGCGATTCATGCCTTTGATGCAATGCAGCATTCGCATCCGCTGCAGCGCATGATGCCGCTTTTGACACCACACAATAACGGAGACGCTCACCATGTCCAGCCCCAACTCGGCCCCCACCGACTTGACTGCCAGCCCGTATGGCACCCTCCCCCCTGCAGCTGCACCCGCCGTGCGCAAACCCATCAGCTTGCCGCGCTTGATGGACATGCATGCGCGTGGCGAGAAAATCACCATGCTCACTGCCTACGATGCGACCTTTGCGGCCATGGCCGACAGCGCGGGTGTGGAGTGCATCCTGGTGGGCGATTCGCTGGGCATGGTCTGCCAAGGCCGCCACAGCACAGTAGGCGTCAGCCTGGACGAAATGCGCTACCACACGGCCTGCGTTGCACGAGGCGTGCGGCGCGTACAAGGCACAGCCTGGGTCGTGGCCGACCTGCCATTTGGCAGCTACCAGCAATCTGCTGAGCAGGCCTTGGCCAGTGCCGTTGTGCTGATGGAGGCTGGCGCGCACATGGTCAAACTCGAAGGCGGAGGCTGGACCACCGAGACCGTGCGTTTTCTGACGCAACGCGGCATTCCCGTCTGCGCCCACTTGGGGCTGACGCCACAAACCGTGCATGCCCTGGGCGGCTATCGCGTGCAAGGGCGTGGCGATGGTGCAGCCAGCACCTTGCGCCAAGAGGCCAAGGCCCTGGCTGATGCGGGCGCGCAATTGTTGGTGCTGGAGATGGTGCCGACTGCTTTGGCCAGCGCCCTCACCCAGGAATTGCCGCATTGCGCAACGATTGGCATTGGCGCGGGCGCGGGCACAGCCGGCCAAGTGCTGGTGCTGCACGACATGCTGGGCATGAACATCGGCAAAATGCCCAAGTTTGTGCGCAACTTCATGCAGGGCCAGGGCAGCATTGCCGGCGCGATGCAAGCCTATGTGCAAGCAGTCAAGCAAGGCCAGTTTCCCGTTGATGCCGAACACGCTTGGAGTTGATCAGTCCTAAGCACCGCCCCCCTGCCGAGCGCTGCTGAGGCGCTGCGCCCCCCAACCGATTACCCCCCACCTTCTTCTCCCCCGACCATGCATCTGATTCATACTTTGGCAGAGTTGCGCGCCACGTTGGCCAGCTTGCCCACACCGCGCACCATCGTGCCCACCATGGGCAATCTGCACGAAGGCCATCTGAGCCTGATTCGCCAAGCCAAGGCCTTGGGCGGCACGACTGTCGCGACGATTTTTGTCAACCGCTTGCAGTTCTTGCCGCATGAGGATTTCGACACCTACCCACGCACGCTCGAATCGGACTGCGACAAGCTGCGCGCCGAAGGCTGCGACGTGGTGTTTGCGCCACTGGAGAAAGAGCTATACCCTGAGCCACAAACGTTCCGCATCCAGCCAGACCCTGCGATTGCCGATATTTTGGAGGGCCATTTCCGCCCCGGCTTTTTTGACGGTGTCTGCACTGTCGTAATGAAGCTGCTGCAAGCCGTGCAACCAACCCATGCGGTGTTTGGCCAAAAAGATTATCAGCAGCTGGCTGTGATCCAACGCATGGTGGCGCAGTTTGCAATGCCCATTGAGATCATCGCCGGCCCAACGCAGCGCGCGACAGACGGCTTGGCCTTGTCGTCGCGCAACCAGTATTTAGACGACACCGCGCGCCAACACGCCACACAACTGGCCGCCGTGCTGAAAGCCACGGTCGAGCTGGTCCAGTCTGGCGAGCGCAATTGGGCGCAGCTGGAAGCCAATGCCATGGCCCAGCTCAACGCCCAGGGCTGGCAGGCCGATTACATCACCGTACGCCAGCGCAGCGATTTGCAATTGCCAGTGGATCAGGCGGGCGCGCTGGCGCCATTGGTGGTGCTGGGCGCTGCGCGGCTTGGCAGCACACGTTTGATTGATAACCTGGAGTTTGTGGTTTAAACCACCTCAGAAATACGCTGCGCTATTGGGCGCCTGCAGCCAGTCCATGTGCATGGGCCTGGCTTGCAGTTATTTAGTTCAAGCGTGTAATGCGATTTTGCGCAGGCGCAGCCACAAGTCCTGCCTGGCGAAAGTAATCGACCGTGAAGTCCAGGTCCAGTCTGCCATCCTGGCCGTTAGTGGTCTCGCGCATGATGGTCATATTGTCGCCACCGCCCGCGATGTAGTCATTGCTGGTGACACGGTAGGTTTGCTCCAGCGCAATCGGCACACCGTGCAGTGTGACCGAGCCAGCCACCACGCGCTGGCCGGTGCCCGCTGGCGCACCTTCAGGCTGGCGAGCATCCCAGCTGTAGGCAAAGCCCGTTGAGAAGCCCAGCATGCGGCTGTTGCCAGACGGTTGTGGCGCTTCCCATTGCTGCTCCAGCAAGCGGTAAATTTGCGCCCCTGTCATATCTCGCGTCACAGCGATGTTGCCAAACGGCATCACGTCATACAGCTGTCCGTAGGTCACGGTGGTCGTCGGCAGGTCCGCGCGCACACCACCAAGATTGGTCAGTGCAATTTGCGCAGGCCTGCTGGCATAGGCTGGACGCTCGCTGGTCTCCCACAAGTAAATGTCTGCGACCAAATTGGCCAGCACCGATTCACCACTGGCATTGGCCTCTACAGCCATCGGGCGATCAATCTGCCCCACGATCTGGTCGGTAATCGGCTTGATCAGATTGCGGTAGAAATCAACCATCGCCGCAATCTCAGGGTCCTTGCCAAGCACCGGATACATGGCGGGCACTTCTATCGCCACACCATCTGAATTGAGAGCGCCGATGTCATTGACCACCGGGTGGTTTTCGCTGCGCTTATCAATCACACCATTGGTAGCCAGGTCAATGGTCAGCTCAACCTGGCTGATCAATTGGCCATAGCTGGCACCGCTGATCAGCAGCTTGCCATCAGGCAACACACATTGGTAACCACGGTGGGTGTGGGCAGTGAACACCACATCGACCTCCGCACTGATGCCTGCCAGCAATGCGGCAAAGTCAGGGGAGAGATTATTGCAGTGCTGCTCATTGATGGTTGCCGCTTGGGTCGTGCCCCCGTTGTGCAGCAACACGGCAATGGCAGCTACTGACTCTTGTTTGAGTTGTGGAATCAGCGCATTGATCGATGCGACTTCGTCTGCAAACTCCAGGCCGTCAGTACCACCGGCAGCGACCACGCTAGGTGTGTCTTGCAGCGTCAGACCGATAAAGCCGAGCTTGACTCCATCAATGGTCTTGACCACATGGCCAGGCAGCAAGAGCGCGTTGGTATCCGTGTCGATCACATTAGCGCCCAGATAGTCAAAGCGCGCGCCCTCGAACTGGCCTTCACGCAAGCAGGTCTCCACGCCAATCACGTCACCAGCGCGGCAGCCGCCGTTAATCAAGCGCAGCAACTCTTGCTTGCCATTGTCGAATTCGTGGTTACCTACCGATGAAACTTGCACGCCCAGAGCATTCAGGACTTCAATCGCTGGCTCGTCGTTGAACGCACGCGAGACCAATGGCGAGGCGCCAATCAGATCGCCATTGGCCACGACGATAGAGCCTTGCGGATTGCTCGCCTGCAGCTGCTGCAGCCTCGTCTGCAGGTAAGCCGCGCCGCCTAGCGTTGCACGCGTGCCTGCAGGATTGGCAGGATCGCGGACCAATGCAGTGCCGCCATTTTCCAAGCGGCCATGAAAGTCATTGATGGCGAGAATGGAGATCGTGGCCGTCTTGCGTGCAGGCTCGGTGGGCGCCTCAGAAGCATCGTCACTGCCGCTGCCGCAGGCACTCAGAAAGCCAACAAGGCATAGCGTGGCGACAGAGTAGCGCCATGGGAGGGTTCTTTTGGAAGTCAACATACGAGTGGCCAAGGCAATAGATAAGGACTTGTGGCGCAGGTATGGCGCCAAACGCGTGCGATTATCTGTTTCGCGTATGTCAACTTGATGATCGGTGCCAGGCGCATTCCAACGTCTGCTCACAATCTGCTCAAGGATGGTGCTTATCCATTGTTTCGCAGGCGACTGCCGAGCTGTAAAACTGCGTACCTGCGGTGCTCAATGGCTCCACAAGCGCAGCAACCACACGGCCAGCGGCAGTAGCACGGCTGTGCACAAAGCCGTCAAGCTCATTGCCAGCGCAGAAAATGCACCAGTTGCAGGGCTTTGCTGCATCTCACGTGCCGTGCCAATCGCATGCGCGACCAACCCGGAGGTCGCAGCGCGCACCACCTCGTCTTCAATGCGCAGCTGGCGCAGCAACCAGGGCACCATCATTGCACCGAGCACGCCGGTGGCCACAACGTTCAAGGCCACAATGCCGCCAACGCCGCCCAATGCCTGCGCGCCTTGAATCGCAATAGGCATCGTGGCCGATTTGGGCAACATGGAGATCAGCGTGGTTTCGTCTACTCCGAGTAACAACGCAATACCCAAGGTACTGGCAATCGCAGTCGCACTGCCAGCGAGCACCGCCATCGTCAGCGGCAACCAGACGGCCCGCAAGCGCTGCAGTTGCTGGCGCATCGGCACGGCCAGCAAAACCAAGGCGGGCACCAGCATCCATTTGAGCAAGGCCACTGATTGCGCATAATCGTTGTAAGCCGTGCCAGTGGCCACCAACACCACGACCATCGTGGCGCCAGCGGTCACAACCGGAATCGCCAATGAATGGAAACCAGAGCGGCGGTAGACTTGCACCGCCAGCAGATACACCGCAATCGTCAGGCCGCTCCACAGTACGGTGTACAGCAACCACGACCACGACAGCGCCTGCCAAGCAGATGCCATGATGGACTGCCAATAATGGGCATCGATCATGCCTGCTCCTTCGTTGAATCCACAGAATTGACTTGAGCCGCTGGCGGTTTGGTTTTGCCCGTCAAACGCAGCATCGCCACAAAAACCCAGGCCGTCACAGCGGCGGTCAGCGCCGTGCCAATCACCGAGGCCAGCACAATCGGCAGCCAATGCGCTTGCAAGGCAGCGCCATATGCAATCACCCCCAAAGCCGAAGGCAAAATCCACAGCACGAGGTTGCGCAGCATCCAGTCAGAAACACGCCCCAAGGCAAGCGGTACACGCGGCAGGCACAATAAAACAGCCAGCAAGACCAGCATGCCAAGCAAGGCACCAGGGACCGGCAAGCCAATCCATTGCACCAGCAAGGACCCAGCAATCAAACACCCAGCAAGGGCTAAAGCAACAGCGGCGTAAGCAATCATGGCCGCGATTCTAGGGGTTTCTGGAAAGTTTGCAGTGCATATGCGTGAAGTAGCGTGCTTTTGGGCTTCAACCCAGAGGGCAAGGCGCAAAAAAGCGCATTACTAGCGTTGCCCGTTGTGCTCATACCGCCTTATGAGCTGCAACAGGCGCCTTGCACTGCCTTTTTTTGTGCCTTGCGCGACTGCAAAAAGATCGTAAACACGTTCTCAGGGTAAATGCGCAGCCTTGCATTGTCTTGTTTGCTGCCAGCAAAGCACCTACCCCAGCTTGCAAGCCGATTGAGCAAGCGCCATCTGGCAAGCCAAACGCAGACTTTGGTGCAAAAACAATGTCAGATTTATGTTACACAACTACAAGTCACAAAAAGTTATGCGAGTGATTATAATTCTCAGCCAACCTTTAGCGTGCCTCTATGACTTTGCCTGCCATCTCGCCTTACTCACTGCCTAGCGCAGAGAATCTGCCTGCTTCACGAGCCCCCTGGACCCTGGACATCGCGCGTCTGGCACTGTTGGTGCATGATATGCAAGCGTATTTTTTACGCCCATTTCAGGCCGATGCTTCGCCTCTGCCACACATCAAACACCATATTGCGCAACTGCTGCAGTTTTGCAGGCATCACCAAGTTCCGGTGTTCTTCACTGCGCAAAAAGGCGATCAGTTGCTGTTGGATCGCGGCCTGCAAGCCGCGCTGTGGGGTCCAGGCATGCGTGCGACTGCCGAGCACGAGGCAATCATTCCAGAACTGGCCCCACATGCGGGCGAGCAGGTGCTGGTCAAACACCGCTACAGCGCGTTCCAACGCAGCAATTTGGAGCCTTTGCTCAAAGCGCGTGGTCGCAACCAGCTGCTGGTCTGTGGCGTGTATGCCCATATTGGCTGCCAGTTAACTGCTGCTGAGGCGTTCCAGCGTGATATCGAGCCCTTCATGGTGGCCGATGCCTTGGGCGACTTCAGCCAGGCACACCATCTGCAGGCACTGCAGTGGGCGGCATCGACTTGCGCCCCTGCGGTGCTGACCCAAGACATTCTTGCATTGGAAAAGGAGGCTGTATGCAATTGACCGGTTTTCAAGACCGCGTGGCCTTTGTCACCGGCGCCGAGCGTGGCATTGGTCTGGCCGTCGCCAGCACCTTGCTGGAGGCGGGCTGCATCGTTGTTGCCAGCGACGTGCGGCTGCCGCAGCTGCCAGCTGCCTTGCGAGACAAGCACAGCCGCTTTCATGCCCATGTACTGGATGTGCGTGACGCCAATGCCGTCAACGCCCTGGTGGATTTGGTCGAAGAGCGCATTGGCCCTATTGATTTAGGCGCCAATGTCGCCGGTGTTCTATGCAACACCGTGGTGACCGAGACCAGCGATGAGGCCTGGCGGCAGGTGTTTGCAGTCAACTGCGATGGCGTGTTCCATGTGTGCCGCGCGCTGGCCCAGCGCATGCAGCCACGCCAGCGCGGTGCGATGGTCACGGTCAGCTCCAACGCCGCAGGTGTGGCGCGCCATGCGATGGCAGCTTACGCAGCCTCCAAAGCCGCAGCGACCATGTTCACACGCTGCCTGGGCCTTGAGCTGGCACCACACGGCATTCGCTGCAATATTGTCGCGCCCGGCTCCACACTCACGCCGATGCAAACTGGCATGTGGAGCGATGCGCATGGCGCTGAACGGGTGATTGCTGGCCTGCCAGAGCAGTACAAAGCCGGCATTCCGCTGCGCAAGCTGGCCACCCCCGAGGACATTGCACATGCCGTGATGTTCATGTTGTCAGAGCAAGCTGGCCACATCGCGATGAGTGATTTGTACGTGGATGGTGGCGCCACTTTGCGGGCCTGAAGTGCAGGCCAGATCCCGCACAAGGCGATGAATAAAAACGCAGCCCAGGCTGCGTTTTTATTGGCTGCGTCTGGCTGAGTGCAGGGCTTATTTGCGCTTGGAGGTCGTGCTTTTGATGATTTTCGCCACGGAGTTTTTGGAACGCGGCGCCTGGCGGGTCGTGGGCTGGGCGGAGTAGTAATGCGCCAGCATTTGCTGCGCACTGGCGCCGACATTGTCACCGTCCAAGCGGCGGTAAGTGCCATTTTCCAGCAGCACCCATGCATCTTGATCGTCCATCAAATACGACACCAGGCACTCATCGATGATGCGCTGGCGCAAGCTAGGATCGGTCACCGGCCAGCCCAACTCAATGCGGCGCGTCATATTGCGGTTCATCCAGTCTGCGCTGGAGAGGTATAAGTGCTCTTCTTCACCGTATTTGAAGAAAAAGACCCGCGTATGCTCGAGAAAGCGCCCAACGATGGAGCGGATGCGAATCGCCCCGCCCTTGGCGGTCTCATTGACGGCTGGCAACACACAGGCGGCGCGGATGATCAAATCCACTTGCACGCCTTCTTGCGCTGCGCGGTGCAAGGCCTCGGCCAGTTTCCAATCGGTCAGCGCATTGGTCTTGACCACGATGCGGGCGCTGTGCCCTGCCTGGGCCGCTGCTTGCGCGCCAGCGATATGGGCCATCATCGTGCTTTGCAGAGAGAACGGCGCCACCAGCAGGCGGTTGAGTCGCGGCAGTTGTGCCTGGCTGGCCAGCAAGGTGAAGACCGCATCCATATCGGCCGTCAGCGCCTCATTGGCCGTCAGATAGCTCAAATCGGTATAGATTTTGGCTGTTTTGGGGTTGTAGTTACCGGTGGACAAATGGCCATAGCGCTTGAGACCACGCGTTTCACGGCGCGTGACCAGCAGCATTTTGCCGTGGGTTTTCAGCCCCACAATGCCGTAGACCACCTGCACGCCAATCGACTCCAGGGTTTCGGCCCAGTTGATATTGGCCTCCTCATCGAAGCGCGCTTTGAGCTCAACCACGGCGGTTACTTCCTTGCCTTTGCGCACGGCCTCACGCAGCAATTCCATCATGACCGAATCTGGCCCGGTGCGGTACACCGTTTGTTTGATGGCCAGCACGTCAGGGTCTTTAACGGCCTGGCGCAAAAACTCCACCACAGCATCAAAACTCTCAAACGGCTGGTGGATCACCACGTCTTTTTGGCGGATGCGCGCAAACAGGTTATCGCTGTTTTTCAAAGAACGCGGCCATTGTGGAATCCAGCGAGGAAACAGCAGCTGCGGTCGGTTATCACCGACCAAATCGACCACCTGGTTCAAGCGCACCAGGTTCACTGGGCCTTCAACCCGGAACATCGCCTCTGGCGGCAAATTGAATTCGGCCAACAGCAATTTGGCAATTGGCTCCGAGGTGCCGCTGGAGACCTCAATGCGTGTGGCTTTGCCAAAATGGCGGTGCTGCAAACCCTTGCGCAGCGCCGTGCGCAAATTTTGCATTTCGCCTTCGGTCACGGCCAAGTCAGAATGGCGCGTGACGCGAAACTGGAAGAACTCCAGCACTTGGCGACCGATGAACATTTCGGCCAAATGGGCGCGGATCATGCTGGAGAGGCTCACCACACCAATCTTGCCCTTGCCGCCCGAGAGCGAGTCAGGCAGGCGCACAAAACGCGGCAAGACACGCGGCACTTTGACAATCGCAATCTCATTGCTGTTGCCAAATGCATCTTCCCCCTCCAGACGGACAATGAAGTTCAGCGATTTATTGGCCACCTGCGGGAATGGGTGGGCAGGATCGAGGGCCACAGGCGTGAGCAATGGACGCACTTCACGGTCAAAGTATTCCTTAACCCAGCGACGCTGGCCTGCATTGCGTTTGCCATGCGAGACGATTTGAATGCCCTGATCGAGCAAGGCCGGCAGCAGCACCTTGTTGTAGAGCTCGTACTGGCGCTGCACCAGTGTGTGCGCGGTGTCGGCCAGGCGGCGCAAGCTTTGCACAGACAATTCATCGTCCTCGACCCCATCGCGGGCAGCTTCGATGTGGTCAGCCACACGTACTTCAAAAAACTCATCGAGGTTAGACGAGACAATGCACAGATAACGCAGGCGTTCGAGCAGCGGCACTTCCGGGCGCAAGGCCCAATCAAACACACGTTCATTAAAAGCCAGAATGCTGTGGTCCCGATCAAGCCAGGCAATGTCCGAGGGCCTTGCCAAATGCATGATCAATTCGCTCTCGGCTTCGATTTGCTTGCGGTTCACGCTCCAAATGGAGCCGGTGGCCGCTTGCAACGCTTTGGCAGTTTTCATCGCGTTCTTCATACTGTCTGCATCCGAGCGGCTGAGCAGCACGGCATTGGCTCTGGCAGGCACCAAGGCAGTGGCGCTGCTGGGTGCGCTTTTGCTGGTCGAATTGGTGGTGCTGGGCGGCTGTGCTGGCGATTTGGCTTTGGGCTTGTGCGTGCCTGCATTTTCTTGCACCGAGGCGGTGTGCGAGGCAGCCGTTTTCACGGCAGATTTTGCTTTTGAAGCCACTGATTTGACCGCTGCTGTCTTTTGAACACCTGTCGTGCTGGGCGTGGCGACATGCTGGGACGGGGAGTCTGAACCGGCGGCTTTTTTGATGGGCATTGTAGGTCTGTTATCAATTACGGAAGGGCGGCACTCTAGCAGCCCGAATACCAGAATTTAACGACAACTTTATGACACCTTGATGACTTAACCAAGAACCATTGGTGACAATAGACACGTTCATCAACCCATTGTGCAGGATTTGACAAATCCCCTTGGACATGCAAGCACTCGCCTGCCAAAGCGGCCACACTGCCGCTCAGTGTTCCTCAATGGCACTCAATGCCCTGCTTTGGCTTTGGTTGCGTCTTCGTGCAAGGACTCATTGAGCTGGTCCACGATCAAAGCCCAAGGCGCATCGGCTTTGATTTGCTCGCAAATGAACTGGCGCTGCGCATCCTCCCAGAAAGGCGCATCGGCAATCTCCACCTCGGCGGGCAATTGGTGCTTGAGAATAAAGTCTGCAATGGCCTGGTCGCTGTCATCCAAACCCAGTTGCTTGAACAGATTGCTCATGCGTGGCTCTGCGGTATTCATAGTGGCATTCCTTTGCTGTCATAAAAGCAGTCGGCTTGTGCCCACTGCATGGAAAAATCAAAGCCATCGAAGCATGCACAAGGCATATCAGGATGGCCCGCCAACCACAAGCCTAGCAGTGCATGCGCAGGCTTGCAGAAAGCGCCCTAGGCCCAGCTAGCGGCCGATTAGCCAACCCATTTGCGGGCATTGCGCCACACGCGCATCCATGGGCTCTTGGCCGCCAGACCGCCGGTGGCAGCCAGGTCGGTCCAGCTCATTTGCGCATTGCGGAACACGCGTTCAGGGTGCGGCATCATCGCGGTGAAGCGCCCGTCAGCAGTCGTCACGCTGGTCAAGCCGCCTGGGCTGCCATTCGGGTTGAATGGGTACTGCTCGGTGGCCTGGCCATGGTTGTCCACATAGCGCATGGCGGCAATCACCTCTTGCGGATTGCCTTGGCGGGCAAAGTTGGCATAGCCTTCACCGTGCGCGACCACGACTGGCAATTGGCTGCCAGCCATGCCTTGCAGGAACAGGCTTGGCGACTGCAAGATTTCAACCATTGACAGGCGCGCTTCAAAGCGCTCGCTGCGGTTGGTGGTAAAGCGTGGCCATGCCTCAGCTCCTGGAATGATCGAGGCCAGCTCAGCAAACATTTGGCAACCGTTGCACACCCCCAGGCCGAAGGTATCGCCGCGCGCAAAGAATTGTGCAAACTGCTCGGCCACACGTGCGTTGAAGGTGATCGAGCGGGCCCATCCCACACCAGCGCCCAGGGTATCGCCATAGCTGAAGCCACCACAAGCGACCACACCTTGGAAACCGGACAGCGCTTCGCGGCCGGTCTGCAAGTCGGTCATGTGAACGTCGACCGCGTCAAAGCCGGCTTCGCTGAACGCGTAGGCCATCTCGACATGGGAGTTGACGCCCTGCTCGCGCAGAATCGCCACTTTGGGCTGGGATTTGCCAATGTAAGGTGCGGCGATGTTATCGCTAGGATCAAAGCTGAGCTTGACCGACAGGCCTGGATCGCTGAGCAAACCAGCGGCGGCATGTTCTTGGTCCGCACATTCGGCGTTGTCACGCTCACGGGCGATTTTCCAGCTGACGCTGTCCCAGACCTGGAACAGGTCATACAAATCGGCCGAGAAGACGTTTTTCGTATCGCGCCAAATTTGCAGCTGGCCTTTGCCGTCGTCCAGCGGCGCTTGCAGCGGACGGGTCTTGCCAACAAAGTGGCTGTGCTTGGACAAGCCAAATTCTCGCAAGGTTTGCATCACGGCATTGCGCTCAGCGGTGCGCACTTGCAACACCACCCCCAATTCTTCGGTAAACAGGGCTTTGAGTGTCAGCTCTTCGCGGCGTGCGCTGATTTGCTGCGCCCAGTTTTTGGCGTCACCATATTCGGCGCGGCTATCGGAAATGCCATCCCCTTCGGTGATCAGCATATCGACGTTCAATGCCACACCGACGTGGCCAGCAAAGGCCATTTCGGCCACGGCAGCGAGCAGACCGCCATCGCTGCGGTCATGGTAGGCCAGCAGCTGGCCTTGCTTGCGCAAGGCATTGACGGCGTCAACCAAACGCACCAGGTCTTGTGCATCGTCCAAATCCGGTGTGTCACCACCGCTTTGGCCCAACACCTGTGCGAGCATACTGCCGCCCATGCGGTGCTGGCCTTTGCCCAAATCGACCAGGACCAAGGTGGTGTCGGCTTCTTCCGTATTGAGTTGTGGTGTCAACGTACCTGTGACGTCTGGCAAGGTGCAGAAGGCACTGGCAATCAGTGTGACTGGTGAGGTCACTTTATGTTGCTGGCCATCGTGTTGCCAGACCGAGCGCATCGACAAACTGTCTTTGCCGACGGGAATAGACACGCCCAGGGCCGGGCACAACTCCATGCCAACGGCTTTGACGGTCGCATACAAATCGGCATCTTCACCGGCCTCACCGCAAGCGGCCATCCAGTTGGCCGAGAGCTTGACCCGGCCCAATTCAATCGGTGCAGCCAACAAGTTGGTGATCGCCTCGGCAATCGCCAAGCGGCCAGAGGCAGGGGCGTTGATCGCGGCGACAGGGCTGCGCTCGCCCATCGCCATCGCCTCACCAGCCAAGCCCTTGAAGTCCGCCAAGGTCACCGCCACATCGGCCACCGGCACCTGCCAAGGACCCACCATTTGATCGCGGTGGGTCAGTCCACCAACAGCGCGGTCACCAATGGTGATCAAAAAGCGCTTGCTGGCGACTGTCGGGTTGCTGAGGATGTCGATCACCGACTTTTGCAAGTCCACGCCATTGAGGTCAATCGGCTCGAACTGGCGCTGCACGGTTTTTACGTCGCGGTGCATTTTCGGGGGCTTGCCCAGCAGCACCTCCATTGGCATATCAACGGGTTGCGGCGCGTCAGGATTCAAACCATCGACCAATTCCAGCTGGCGTTGCTCAGTGGCCACGCCAATTACCGCATAGGGGCTGCGTTCACGCTGGCACAAGGCGTCAAAACGCTCAATCGCGTCGGCGGCAATCGCCATCACATAACGCTCTTGGCTTTCATTGCTCCAAATTTCTTTGGGTGACAGGCCAGATTCTTCCAGTTGCACTTTACGCAAATCAAAGCGTGCACCACGGCCTGCGTCATTGGTCAGCTCAGGAAATGCGTTGGACAAGCCACCTGCCCCCACGTCGTGGATGGCCAGGATCGGGTTGTCTGCACCCAACTGCCAGCACTGGTTGATGACTTCTTGCGCGCGGCGCTCAATCTCTGGGTTGCCGCGTTGCACAGAGTCAAAATCGAGATTGGCTGCATTCGTGCCTGTAGCCAATGACGAGGCGGCACTGCCCCCCATGCCAATGCGCATGCCTGGGCCGCCCAATTGCACCAGCAAGGTGCCAGCCGGGAACTCGATTTTTTTGGTTTGCGTGGCATCAATTTGCCCCAAACCACCGGCAATCATGATCGGCTTATGGAAGCCGCGCTGCACACCATCAACGACTTGCTCGTACTCGCGGAAATAGCCAGCCAGGTTCGGGCGGCCAAACTCGTTGTTGAATGCCGCGCCGCCCAAGGGGCCCTCGACCATGATCTGCAGCGGGCTGGCAATGTGTTCAGGTTTACCGCCTGCTTGGTCAGACAAACCGCCCCACAGTTTGGACACGGTAAAACCGGTCAAGCCAGCTTTGGGCTTGGAGCCACGGCCGGTTGCACCTTCGTCGCGGATCTCGCCACCTGCGCCAGTGGATGCACCAGGGAAAGGCGAAATCGCAGTGGGGTGGTTGTGCGTTTCCACCTTCATCAAAATATGGTGCAAGGCTTGATCGCGGCTGTACTGGCGCGGTGTGTCGCCGCTGTCGGCACGTGCAGTGAAACGCTCAATCAGATTGCCTTCCATGATGGAGGAGTTGTCTGAGTAAGCCACCACCGTGAATTCGGGGCGCAGCTGGTGGGTGTTGCGAATCATCGCAAACAAGCTCTTGTCCTGCGCTTGGCCATCGATGGTGAAATTCGCATTGAAGATTTTGTGGCGGCAGTGCTCGCTATTGGCCTGCGCAAACATCATCAACTCGACATCGGTCGGGTTGCGGCCCAGTTGCGTGAACGCTTGCAGCAAATACTCGATTTCGTCTTCGGCCAGCGCCAAGCCCCACTCGCGGTTGGCCGCCTCCAGTGCCGCATGGCCACCACCGAGCACATCGACGGTCTCGATCGGCGCAGCCGGCAGGCTGTCAAACAAGACCTGCGTTTGCTCGCGGCTGTGCAAGGCCGACTCGGTCATGCGGTCGTGCAACAAGGCCGCCACCGCTTGCCATTGTGCTTCTGTGAGCGGCTCGCTTTTACCCAGCAGGCCTTTTTTCAGGCCAATGCGGTATTCCACGCCGCGCTCAATGCGTTTGATCGCTAAACCGCAGTTGTGCGCAATATCAGTGGCTTTCGAGGCCCAGGGGCTGACCGTACCCACACGCGGGGTGACCAGCACCAGCGCTGAATGTGCGAGCGGCAAGACGGCCTCTGTAAACGGCTCACCATAGTGCAACAGCTGCGTGGCTTGCTCGATGGTGCTCGCCTCTGCAGCCCCGTCGGTGACGACAAAATGCAGATAACGTGCCTGCACTTGTTCAATTTTAGGGTGAATGGCCTGCAGCAAAGGCAGGAGTTTCTGGATACGGAATGCACTTAAGGCATTGCCGCCTTCAAGCAGGGTGATGGACAAAGACACGTACTTGCCTAATAGAAGGGAGAGTGGGAAAGCTCAATGCCACGGTCTGCGCTGCCTGCAGCAGTAACCATGGTCTGGAAAGAGGGTATTTTACGAAAAGCCACGAAGATCCTCGCAAACAAATGCAGCTTGAAGCATTTCAGAGGGGGTATTGAGCCAGGAGTGGCCTAATTTTCAAAAATGTGTTGACACTCTGAAAGCCCGTTCAAAAAAAAACCGGCAAGAACGATTTCTGCCGGTTTTTCTCATCTGGTAGCCACTTTTGGCAGCATTGATGTTACTAGATCAATTGCACACTGCATTGCCTTGGCTAACGGTCATGCGCGCCAAAGTCACCACTGTCTCGTCCCCTGAGGTCAAGGAAACGAGGAAGCCGTATGTGCGCGGGCTGTAAGTCCTCTTGGTCTCCGTGCCAATTACGACACCTTGATCATCCTTGATCTCCTCAGTAGTGGTGGTGACATTCAAATCATTGCAAGTGAGCGAACGATTGGAGCGAACCTGCAAAACATTCAGATTAGTAGCGTCAAACGTCAGGAAATCTGGTAAATCGGGCAAGGCCCAAGCGTAGGTACCAGTACCACCTTGAGCACTGAATGCATGGCTATAACCCAAGCCTACCGTTGCATTGGTGATATCGCATGCGTTGGCCGAAATAGTGGTGCCCGAGCACACAATACCTAAACCACTATTGATGGCTTGAACATTAATAGTGACGCTGGTGCGTACGCTTTGTGTAGCAGAAGGAGGCAAAGCAGAAGCAGCAGAATCTTGCACCAGCAATTGCACCGTCCTGCTCCCCAAGGCAGTAGGCGTGCCAGAAATAACGCCGTTGCTGCTGAGCGTCAAACCGCTCGGAAGTGCCCCCGACACAATCGACCATGTATAGCCTGGAACACCACCAGAAGCAGTCAGCGCTTGGAAGAATTCGCGGCCAATTGGCGCTGTGAAGCTCGCGCTTTCCGAAACCAATGGTGTTGGCGCTTCGGAGCTTGGAATTTCAGTGACGGCGTAAACAACGGCGATATTGCTTACAGGATCTTGAATGCCGTTATCGACGTTGTTGTCTGAACGATCCGCCACCAGCTCCAATGCAATCGCACCAGTCGCATTACCACTCACAATAGTAAAAGTAGCCAGACCATTCACAGTGGGTACCGACAACACTTTGTTGCCAGAGGTATTGCCTCCAGCGCGCAATTCAGCATCTTGAGCAGCCAGTGCGTTAGAAGGGCTATTGGGCAAAATGCTCACACGCAAGTTGTTACCCGCGGGCTTCGCAACAGGTTGACCAAAATCGTCAAAAACAGCAGCTTGCATGGTCAACTGCTTGAGCGGCCCTACAGTGCCGCCAACAACGTTCTGAGTAATCACAAAACCGCGATTGCCAGTGGTCGTGGTGGCGATATAGGCGCCAGACGGAGTGCCGCCATAGTCTCCCACTTTGATGGAGATCTCAGCTGTACGGTTTTGGTTGTTCACCATCGTGCAGCGGATAATCGCATCACCAGCCAGGCTTCCTGCATGAAAATGGAAGGTCGCCATACCTGAGTTGGAGCCCAGCACAATGCTGCGGCTTGGCTTCGGAGATCCGTCCTCATCTTCCTCGTCAGTGCCATCCAACTTATACAAGCCGCCGACGTCCACCCCACCATTCAAAGAGCAAGCAAAGTCCTCTGTTGGAATCGGGCGATTGCTGGCAACCGCATCGATCACCAAAGTTGTCGTGTAAGGGCCGCCAATTGAAGGCGGAACATTATTCAAATTCAACGGCAATTCGGTTTTAGGAACACCATCACCACCTGCATTGGCTGTGAGCCGCAAGTCATAAGGCGCATTGGGATTTTCGCCCGCACTACCACCACCACCGCCACAGGCGGCAACCACTGCAGCAACCAAGGCCACCGCACCAATCGTGCAGCCTCGTTTCATTGCAAAAAAATTCATTCAAAACTCCTAAAAAAACTTCAGCGATCAACTATGCATCAACGGCGCATAGAATTTTGATCAGTCACAATTTTCGGTGTAATAAACACCATCAACTCGCTTTTAGTCACGCTGCGGGTCGTGCTTTTAAACAAATGCCCAGCAATTGGCAAGTCACCCAAGAACGGTACTTTTGTTTCGCCAGTGGACTCAATCAGCTCAAAAATACCGCCTATGACTACAGTGCCGCCATTTTCTACCAAGACTTGGGTTGTCACTTTTTTGGTATCCACCGCTACCGCGCCTGCTGAAACCGTTGGGCTGTCTTTATTGACTTCCAAATCCAGAATCACATTACCTTCCGGCGTGATCTGAGGAGTCACGCCCAAGCGCATCACCGCCTTTTTGAACTCCACAGTTGAGGCGCCGTTGGGCGAAGTGGTTGCATAAGGGATTTCGGTACCTTGTTCAATAAACGCTTCAACCTGATCCGCAGTCACAATGCGCGGACTTGAAATTACGCGACCTTGGCCTGTGGCTTCCAAAGCCGACAGCTCCAAATTCAAAAATCGATTGGCCGCAGAATTGAAGATCGACAATGCAAAAGTAGCAGCAGAAGTACCACCGATTGCTCCAGCACCAAAATTGAAAAACTGCCCATTGGCACTGCTTCCACCTGTAGCGCCAGAGCTAGTCAACACGTTGCCATAACTGCCGCCAAACACAACATTATTGCCTCCACCAATGTTGTAACCACCTTCACCGCCACGCTCAGCGCGCAAATCACTGGCCCCCAAACGCACACCAAGATTGCGTCCAAAGTTATCTGTTGCTTCAACGATGCGGGCTTCGATCAATACTTGTCGCACCGGAATATCCCAGCTTGCAATCAAGCGCGCAACATCCTCCAGGCGAGAAGGTGTATCTGTGACAAATAATTGGTTGGTACGCTTCTCAGCAATCGCCGATCCACGCGCAGTTAGAAAGCGGTTGCTATTCACATCCGCGCCGCCGCCGCTGCCTGAGCCGGTTAACTGCTGCGCAATATAGTCCGCCTTGGCATAGTTAAGCTGAAATATTTGTGTACGCAATGGCTCTAACTTCTGCAGCGCCAATTGCGCTTCGTAGTCCTGTTGCCTACGCGCATCTAGCTCTTGTTTTGGAGCAACCCACAAGACATTGCCATTCTTTTCGTAGCCAAGCCCCTTGGAATCCAAAATGATTTGAAATGCCTGATCCCATGGCACATCCTGCAAACGCAAGGTTAAAGAGCCTTGCACAGAGTCAGACGTCACAATATTAAAGTTGGTGAAATCGGCAATGACTTGCAATAGAGATCTGATCTCAATGTTTTGGAAATTCAAGGACAGTTTCTCACCAGTGAAACCAAGCCCTTGCGTTAATTTAGTTGGATCAGGAACAACTTCCCGCAGCTCCAGTACATATTGCCCATCCGCTTGATAAGCACTTTGAGACCATTCACCAACGGTTTCCACTTCGACCAGTGTGGAATTGCCAACCTGGCGTGCCTGAATAAACTGGACTGGTGTGCCGAAGTCCATCACATCCAAACGATTCCTGAGTGCAGGGGATAAAGCTGCATTGGGAATTTCCAAAACGATTTTACGCCCTTCCTGACGCAAATCGACTTCAGCCACCCCGTTAGGCATGGACAGGATGATCCGGCCAGCACCATCCACCCCTTTTCTAAAATCGATGTTTTTCAAGCCACTGGCAGCACTGGCTTGTTGCGCAGGAGTTGAAGAATGTCCATCGATCTTACCTATATGGCTTCGATCAATTGTGGCGCTCGTTTGAATTACTGGATTCAATACAACGGTAAACAAAGAGCCCGAACGCTGGATTTGGTATGCCGTCGCCTCCCGAAGGTTGAGCACGACCCTGGAGCGGTCGCCTGCTTCAACTACATTAATTGAGCGCAAATTGCCCTGATTCACCTCGACATTTTGCCTTCCAGACTTAACCCCTACAGAAGGAAAATCCAAAGAAATACGAGCAGGCGACTGGACTACGAATGCCGAAGGACTAAAGTCAATGGATTCATCCAATTCAATTTGAACAATTTCCTGTCCATTTCTTTGCGCTCCAGTCACCGAGACAATATCGGCAGCCGAAGCATTCAAAAAAGAAAATGCTGCACTTGCAAGCAATGCTACTCGAGTAGCAAGCCTGCTGGTTTTCTTGGTTGCTTCACACATTTTCCATTTCCTTTATTCTTGCAACTCGATCGTGGCAGATCGCTCCATCCAATCACCTGTCGCATCTTGCACAATCTCTTGCAATTGCAACTGGGTCTCTGATATTTTGTCAATTCGGCCGTAATTTTGCCCCAAATACTGCCCTTCATGGGCTTGATACAGATGCTGCTCAACCTCTAATAATGCCGTAGGCCGGCCTTCTTTTTGCAAAAAACCGACCATCTTAATAGAATCCAGTGGATAGGCCTCCAATGCTTCCTTGCGCCTGTCGGCATGCGCTGCAATCAAGCTTGAATTGTTTTTCTTTGTGTTTTGTGTGAACACTCGCGCCAGCTTATTAACTGAAAAAGGGTCCTCTGCACCAGTAGGCGTATAAGAAGCTGGAACAAAAACAATTGGCGCAGCCAAAGGCTGAACCTTTGGAGCCGCCTGACTTTTTTCTCTGGCCATCCATTCAGCAACACCACTCTCTCGCGAGTCCATGCAACCAGCAACCCCAATCGCAATCACCAGCAGAATCACCGACTGAAATAAAGAATTATTCATAACAACCATTCTCTAATTTACTTTCGTTACATCAATCTTTATTTATCGCTTTCTTTGCTGCCCTTTTTGCTGCGCAGCTCTCTGCTGCTGCTCTTCCAAACTCAGATAGCGGTAAGTTTTAACTGCTGCACGCATGCTTAAAGAATCACTACCGGATTGCGCTTTATTCAAATCAATATCGCCAATAGTTACAATTCTAGAGAGATTGGCTATATCCGAAACAAATTGCGCGATCGCATCATAACTACCGGAAACGACGATCTCAATCGGCTGCTCTGCATAATACTGCTTCACCTGAGGAGCGCCAGGCTTGAACACATCAAACTGCAAACCACGGCCAATACCAGCCTGGTTGATATCAGAGAGCAGTGCTGCCATTTCCGCCTCATTGGGCAGTTGCTTCTCCAGCAGATTCACATATTCCTGAGCTTGCTCCTTTTGCTTCAAAAGGGACTCAAGATTGACCGCCTTCTTATAATCACGACTAAAGTCATCTCGCAATGTTTTTTCTGTTGCGCGCGATGCCTCCAACTCCTCCTCGAAGCCAGACAACCATAAAAACCAAAGCAGTACAGCAACAAAAATTGCCGTAAGAATATAAACAACAACACGAGGAACAATTGGCCATAACCAAGGATCTCGGCCACTTGTTTGCTGAAATTGTGAAGCCCAGTTTTTCATTTAATAACCACTCATTAGATCAAACCGCGATCTACTTGTCTTTTTTCTCAATCGGGTTTAACAAGAAATTTATTGAAAAATCATAAACTCGACCATTTCTTCCCCCGCCAAAATCCATCACCTTGGATTTTGTTTCGACGAGCTGCGGCTTCGTTTCCCATGGCATGTCATCCGAAACCACCTTCAGCATATCTGAAACCGTTTGATTGGATTGAGCCACACCTAGCAAGGCTACCTTATTCGCAGTCTTCTTCAAGGAGGTTATATAGCTTCCATTTGGAATTTTTCCGATCACCTCATTCATCAAATCCACAGGAAGATTGCGTTCGGACTGCAAATCCTCAACAGCCTTCTGCCTAGCCTTTAAGGCCGCAATTTCTTTCTCAATGGAATCAACCTCTTTAATCTTCTCTTTCAGCTTTGCATTTTCAGCTTTGATTATATTATTAGCACTGTTTTGATCGGCAATTAAAAACTGAAAGTACAAATACCCAAACCCAATAATCATCACCCCCACCAGTGCAGACAAAACAAGGGTCGATATGAAGGTTTTCTTCTTGAGCTTCTTCGCCTCTTCCCGGTGCGGTAGCAAGTTAATTCTGATCATCAATCAAACCTCCGCAGAGCCAGGCCAAAAGCGGTCAAGTAACTAGGCGCTTCCTTGCTGGCGTTGCGCATGCGCACACTGCCTGCCACTTCAAGGCCCTCAAACGGACTGACAACCTGGCATGCTGTCTCAGTGGCCTGAGTTACCGAAGCAGCCAGACCGGCCACTGAACTTCCGCCCCCCGCGAGCAAAATGCGATCGACAGCATTGAATTGCGAGCTGGTATAGAACAATTGCAAAGCGCGCACAATCTCTTGAGTGATATTGCTGATATAGGGGCGCAGCAGAACGCTTGCGTAGTCATCCGGCAATTCACCAGCGCGTTTTTTGTTTTCGGCCTCTTCCGCCGAAATTCCGTAATGTCTGGCGATCGACTGAGTCAATTGCGAACCACCAAATGACTGCTCACGCTCAAACAAGGCTTCGTCGCCTTGCGTCACCAGCAAGCTGCTGCTATTGGCACCAATTTCGATCAAGGCTACTAGCGGCGCTTCAGCTGTTTTAGGCCAGGCTTTGGCAATTTGGTTGACGGCCAGGTGCGCCGCAAACGACTCGATATCCAGCACCACCGCTGTTAAACCAGCAGCTTCGGCCAAGCCTTGGCGGTCTTGGACTTTGTCTTTGCGAGATGCTGCAATCAATATTTCCACATCGTCACTGGAATTTTTTGACGGTCCTATGACACAAAAGTCTAAGCTGACCTCATCGAGCGAGAATGGAATGTAATGGCTGGCCTCAGACTCCACCTGAATCTCAAGCTCTTCCTCAGACAAACCTGCAGGCAGAACAATTTTGCGCGTGATAACTGCCGACGAGGGCAACGCAAAAGCCGCCTGCTTGGTTTTGCTGCCACTTTTTTTGACAAGCCTGCGCATGGCTTCAGCCACTTCGTCAAAGTTATCAATGTTGCCTTCGTTGAACCAGCCCTTCTCCAGCCGCTCAATGGCGACTCGTTCCACGGTGATTTTCCCATCTCGCGCACCACTGAGCTCAACAAGCTTCAAGCTGGATGCACTGATATCAATTCCAAGCAATGGCTGCTGCTTTGAACCGAACAATGATTTCGGAGAAACCACTCTACCTCCCTAGATACTCGTTAAATAGAGCAACAAAATGTACACTTTAGCGCGCATCGTATCAGCATGCCAACTGAATGAAAAGAATAAGTTACCGCATGAGTTTCAGCCTTGTTGTCAAAAGCCGACGCGCATAAGTTTATTCTGGAAGGAAACGATTGTGATGTATCCTAGTCAATTCAATCTCATCAAACGTCGCACAATCTACAAATTAACAAAGTGCGTTTGATCGCTTTTTTTGAAACATGACCTCTGAATCGCCACGCAACAGGGGCGCGCAGCGCTCCAGTTCATCACGCACATCCAGGCGCGGTGAATCTCCCCCAAAAAAACATTGGCTGATTCGCGCCGTATTCTGGCTTGTTGGCTTGGTCGCTGCTGGTGCAGCGATTGCCGCAGCCGTGGTTGTCGTTGCAGTAGCCACCATCTATCCGCAATTACCTGACGTCTCGGATCTGGCCGACTACCGCCCCAAACTGCCGCTGCGGGTGTATTCCGCTGAAGGTGCCTTGATCGGCGAGTTTGGCGAAGAGCGCCGCAAGCTCACGCCTATCGAAGACATCCCAAAAGTGATGAAGGATGCGCTGCTGTCAGCCGAAGACTCTCGTTTCTATGAGCACAGTGGCATTGACTACCGAGGTCTGGCGCGCGCAGCACTGATGAACCTCAAAGACTTCCGCAGCCAAGGTGCCTCCACCATCTCGATGCAGGTGGCACGCAATATGTACCTGTCGTCTGAGCGAACTTTCACACGCAAGCTCTATGAGGTGCTGCTCACATTCAAGATGGAGCATTTGCTCTCCAAGGATGAAATCCTTGAAATTTACATGAACCAGATTTTCCTGGGCAACCGTGCCCACGGCTTCTCTGCAGCATCTGAAGTCTATTTTGGCAAACCTCTAGAAGAAATCACCGTTGCCGAAGCAGCCATGCTGGCAGGCCTGCCGGTTGCACCATCGCTGTACAACCCCATTCGCAGGCCAGAACGCGCGCGTATTCGCCAGCTGCACATCATCAACCGCATGCTGGAGAATGGCTACATCACGGCCGAGCAAGCCCAACAAGCCCGCGCAGATGCTGACAAGCCTTATGTGCGGCGCGCAGGCAGCACCTTCCCTGTGCGCGCCGAATTTGTCGCAGAAATGGTGCGTCAAGCAATGGTTGAGCGTTATGGTGAGGAAGCCAATACGCGTGGCCTGAATGTCTACACCACCATTCAGCTGTCCGACCAAGAAGCGGCTTACCAGGCGCTGCGTACAGGCATCATGAATTATGAAAAGCGCCAGCACTACCGCGGGCCTGAAAACTTCGTCAATTTGCCTGACGATGCGACCGAGCAAGAAGAAGTCATTGACAAAGCGCTGGCTGCACACCCAGACAATGGCCAGTTGCTGTCAGCTGTAGTGCTTGAAGCCAGTCGCCAAAAGGTCACCGTCATTCGTGCAGACGGCACCACCATTACCATCACTGGCGATGGCTTGAAACCTGTGCAATCTGGACTGGCTGACAAAGCCACTGCCAACATCAAAATTCGCCGTGGCGCCATTGTGCGGATTCTCAAAACATCCAAAGACGATTGGGAGTTGACTCAGTTGCCTGAAGTGGAAGGCGCGTTTGTTGCCCTGGAGTCCGACACAGGTGCGATTCGTGCGCTCGTAGGTGGTTTTGACTTTAACAAAAACAAGTTCAACCATGTGACACAAGCCGTACGCCAAACAGGCTCGGCCTTCAAGCCCTTCATCTACTCTGCAGCGCTTGAAGAAGGCTTCAGCCCAGCTACGATCATTGCTGACGCACCGATTGTTTTCAGTGCAGCAGTCACCGGCAGCAAAGCCTGGGAGCCACGCAACTACGACCGCAAATTTGACGGCCCTTTGAGTATGCGCACCTCACTGGCACGCTCTAAGAACATTGCGTCGGTTCGCTTGACGCAGGCCATAGGCCCTAAAAAAGCCCAAGAGTGGGCGACCAGATTCGGTTTTGATGCCAGCCGCATTATTCCGGTACTGCCAATGGCACTGGGTTCTGGCGAAGCCACGCCTTTGCAAATGGCCACCGCCTTTGCAGTTTTTGCCAATGGCGGCCACCGCGTTGATCCATGGTTGATTGAGCGGGTGACCGACTACCGTGGTCGGGTACTTTCGGAAACCAAAGCCAAGCCAATCGAGCAAATGCCTCAATCGATTGATCCGCGCAATGCCTTTATTACCAGCAGTTTGCTGCAAGAGGTTGTGCGTGCGGGCACTGGCGCGCGCGCGCGCAATGCACTCAAACGCCCCGATCTGTATGGCAAAACTGGCACAACCAATGACGCCTACGATGCCTGGTTTGCAGGCTTTCAGCCATCACTGACTGCAGTCGCCTGGGTTGGCTATGACAACCCCAGAGACTTGGGCAGCCGAGAAACAGGCGGTGGTTTGGCCCTGCCAATTTGGGTGGACTTCATGCGGCATGCGCTCAAGGACATTCCGATTGCCGAAATCAAACCGCCAGCAGGCGTTACCCGCGCCGACGGCGATTGGACCTACACCGAGAACTCGGGCGGCCGCGGTATTGCCAGCCTGGGCATGGAGAGCTTGTATGGCGAGGCGACGGGCACTGTGACAGCGCCATCGAGTGAAGAGCGCGCCAGAATCATGGATCTCTTTAGAAATTAATACCGAGACCGATGTACGCTTGGCAGCACAGTGCTGGCAAGCTTGGCCTGAGGCCAGCCGACACCAAGCAGCACAGCTGATTGGCGTCGGCCTGGTGCTTAACCCTGAAGGGCCGCCAGCAAAGCCATCTGAGTCACGCGTCCTTGAGACGTCGAAAATGCGCCGTCTCCTGCGCGTGATACTGCCCGCGGCTATGCGCCTAGCCGCCTAGCGCAAGCCTTCAGTTTGTTGGGCAGTATCAGCAACTCGAACCCATCTGCAGCCGTTAGCTGGATACAAGCCAAGGGTTCACTACTGTTTGGTGGCCAGATGCATCTCGATAGATGCAGTGCGCAAAGCCATTTCTACGCCTATTTTCCAGTGGAACATCAATGAAAGCTCTCAGAAAGCCAGGCAGGAAACCATTGATCGCCCCATTATCTCAATGATCAAACCATAGATGATGACTCGATATTGAAACAAGAAATCTGATGCATAACCAGCTGAATCGCGCAGCACAGCGCGCGATTATCAAGCACAATAGATACTGATTGAATATTTCTTATTTTCTTCATCCAAAAGGCTTTCACTATGGGCATTATGAAAGAGTTTCGTGAGTTTGCAGTCAAAGGCAATGTGATTGATTTGGCTGTGGGTGTGATCATTGGGGGCGCGTTTGGCAAGATCGTCGATTCGGTCGTCAAAGACCTGATCATGCCGGTCGTTGGTCTCTTTTTCGGCAAGCTGGATTTCTCCAACCTATTTCTCGCCTTGGGTACAGCACCTGCTGGGACAGCGGATACGCTGCAAGCCTACCGGGATGCCGGAGTGCCTGTCTTCGCGTATGGGAGCTTTATCACAATCGCGCTGAACTTCATTATTCTGGCGTTCATCATTTTCTTGATGATCAAGCAAGTCAACAAGCTCAAGCGCGCAGCGCCTCCTGCAGAGCCTCCAGCAACCCCTGAAGAAGTCCTGCTGCTGCGCGAAATCCGCGACAATCTGCGCAAGTGAGGCACAACCGACTGAGTCGGACTTGACACTTGCACACGCATAAAAAAACTGCTCCTTAGAGCAGTTTTTTTATGGGACACCATCTGGCATCAGGCCGGATTGTCAATTTCAATGAAACGGTGTTCCAAACCTAAATTATCGGCTACGCGCGCAGCCACACAGGGCGCACCATAGCGTTCGGTTGCGTGATGGCCTGCGGCAATGAAAGTCACACCACACTCTTTGGCCAAATGCGCTTGCGGCTCAGAAATCTCGCCTGTCACAAAGGCATCTGCGCCAGCGTCAATGGCTTTTTGAAAATAGCTTTGGGCTCCGCCTGTGCACCAGTGCAATTGTTGAATAGGCCTGCCGCCATCAATTAGCAACGGCTCACGCCCCAGTTTGACAGCAAGGTCTGCTGCCAGCTGTTGGCCAGAGGCATAGTTCACCTCGGCATGAAAAATCAACGAGCGCTCCTTGAGTGGCTGCCCCATGCCCCACCCCATATGCACCCCAAGTTGGGCGTTATTGCCCAAACTAGGGTGCGCATCAAGCGGTAAATGGTAGGCCAGCAAATTGATATCATGTGCCAGCAACTTTTGAACCCGGCGTTTCATCCAGCCGGTTAAGGTGCCGTCCATACCGCGCCAAAACAGCCCGTGATGGACGATGATGGCATCGGCACTCGCCTCAATGGCCGCATCAATGAGCGCTTCGCTGGCGGTGACTCCGCTGATCAAGCGGCGGATCTGAGCCTTGCCTTCGACCTGCAAGCCATTGGGACCATAGTCCTCAAATTCCGCAGGCAACAGCAGCGCATCAAACGCCTGCAGCAGTGCACTGCGAGAAACTGACACATCGGATCCATTGCTCATGCCTTCTTACCTCCCCCGGTGATTTTGTCCTTGAGGGAGAGCAGTTTGGTCACTGTTGCTCCCATGCCCATCAATTGCATTGCAGTCTCTGGTTTCAGGTGCTGGATATCGTCAAACCACTTCATCAAGTGGTTGATCAACTCGTACATTTGCTTCATGCGCTCCTGGGCGTAGCGGTCTTCATCACTGACCGCCTCTTCGAGCAACGCCCCCCGGAGCATTGAGGTCGTCGGCTCAATCTCGCGCCGGCGGCGCTCCTCAGCCAAAACCCGAAAAATTTCCCAGACATCCTCGGGCGCCTGAAAATACTCTCTGCGGTCACCTGGCTGATGGCGCAATTGCACCAGACGCCAGGATTGCAACTCTTTGAGCCCCATGCTGACATTGGAGCGCGAGAACTCCAGCTTGAAGGTGATTTCTTCAGCATTCAAAGGTTTCTCTGAGAGGAACAACAATGCATATATTTGTCCAACCGTGCGGTTAATACCCCAGCGGCTGCCCATCTCACCAAAGTGGGAGACAAACTGGCGCGTCAAGGGTGACAGCGGATCGTTCATAATTGGATAGTCCAAGGTAGTAGCTAGGTAAGCGGTGCCAATACACTGCAGAGTGCATCAGCGTGGTCTAGGAATAGTCTGCGCCAAGCCATCCACAAACATGTGCCAAGTTTTCTAAGCGCCTGTTAAAAATCTTCACGCAGTCGCGCAAAGCACAAAAACCAAGCAGTGCAAGGCGCTTGTTGCCGCCCATACCTCTGCATGGGCACAACGGGCAACGACGCAATGCACTTTTTAGTGCCTTGACCATAGTGCTGAAGCCCCAAAGGCGCACTGCTTTGTTAAAAACCTCTCCAGGCAGTGAGCCCGGCTGCGGTTTTTGCCACGCATTGCAGCTTTTGGACTCCAACACGGCTGCGTCGATATGATGAACGGGCTCCAAACAAAGAAATACACCGGACTACAAGATGCTGGAGATGCTTTCACAACCAAAGGCACTGCACTCCAGATTACTGAAAAGTGTGAAATCATTTTACCTTTTGAGCAAAAAAAAGCATGCAGGTCTTAGGTAAACCCTGACAATAGCCTCCTTGCCTCCCCTCCTGTACTTGACGCACCTGAAGCGCTGTGCAGCAAGATACTCCAATTCCATACAATCCGCGCAACGACTCTGCCCCCTCTCAGCTGGCTTGCATATACAGTGTCGACTCTCGACGTCCAATTCCGAGTCACAATGGCATGAATGGCAGGCACAACGCCCAGCCTCTGCACCTTCAATCCTATGCGTCGATATTGGCTACTTTTTTCACAAACCGTCACCGTGGTATTGGCCATCTATTTTGTCGTTGCGACGCTACAACCGCAATGGCTTAAGCCGCACATAGCAGCTTTGGCACTCGCTGACGCGAATACGTCTTTGCAATCGGACACCGCCGACCATAGCCATGCACCTGCAAGCCTGAGAGCGGCTGCACAACGCGCAGCCCAGTCGGTCGTGAGCATCAACACGACCAAAACCGTGCGAGCCCCTTATGCCAACGATCCTTTTTTTCAATATTTTTTTGGCGAATCCCCCAACCGTGCACAAAGTGGCCTGGGCAGCGGAGTTATTGTCAATGAAGACGGTTATTTGCTCACCAACAACCATGTGATCGAAGGCGCCGATGCGATCAATGTCACCCTCAACGATGGCCGAGAATTCAGCGCCAAAGTGGTGGGCACTGACCCTGACTCCGATTTGGCCGTCCTCAAAATCAATGCACCCAACTTGCCCGCCATTCAGATTGGCAACTCCGAGAAAATTGCCATTGGCGATGCAGTGCTGGCCATTGGCAATCCGTTTGGGGTCGGTCAAACCGTCACCAGTGGCATCATCAGTGCATTAGGCCGCAGCCACTTGGGTTTGAATATGTATGAAAACTTCATTCAGACCGATGCGGCCATCAATCCAGGCAACTCAGGCGGCGCATTGGTTGATATCAACGGTGATCTGGTTGGCATTAACACCGCCATCTTCTCCCAGTCAGGTGGCAATATGGGCATTGGCTTTGCCATCCCCACCAAAACCGCGCAATTCGTCATGGACAGCATCATTCGTGATGGCCGGGTGATCAGGGCATGGGCAGGCCTGGTTTCTGACCCCTTAACCCCTGAGCTGGCCGAAGCAGCCGGAGTGAAAGCCACCTCTGGCGTGATCGTCACAGGCGTGCTGCAAGGCGGCCCTGCCGCCAAAGCGGGCATTCGCCCAGGCGATGTCATCACCTTGGTTGGCAAGCACCAAGTGCAAAGTGTTGGAGATTTGATGAGTACGATTGCAGGCCTGACACCCAATGTCCCAGTGGATATCCAAATGGAGCGCCATGGCGAGCTGCAAACCATCAGCATCACGCCCGATGTGAAGCCTGCCACCATACGCAATCCTCGCTGAAACGGCCCACTCTGCAACCACACCGACTCACCATGAACATCGCCGCACTAGAAGCCATGCTGCAAAATGGCAAAGACAATGCCTTATTGCGATTTGGTTTAGGCAAAGCCTATTTCGACGAGGGCCAGGCCAGCCAAGCGGTCACCCACTTGCTTGCGTGTACACAATTTGACCCCGGTTACTCAGCCGCCTGGAAATTGTTAGGCAAAGCGTATTTGCAATCACACAATACCGCTGCTGCGCTTGACGCATGGACTCAAGGCCTGGCTGCGGCTCAGACCAAAGGCGACAAGCAAGCAGAAAAAGAAATGCTTGTACTGGTGCGCAGAATACACAAAAGCGCAAATAATCAGCACGGGTGACTGCACTAGGTCTGCGCGGCCAGCGACCTTTCTCACAAAACTGCGGTCTGGGCCGCGCAGTCTTGCACGGTATGCACGGTCTGCCATGTGTATTGGCAGACCAATACTGGCCTTCCCCGTGTCCAATGGTGCTCATAACAGGGCGTAAGATCACTTCGCTCTTATTGCCTGTTATCGCCTGCTCATTATCTCCACGCAGCGGTGCAATCGTTTAAGAGTTGCTTGCTTCTTCGCCTTCTGGCTCTTTCTTGGCAAACCAACGCGATGCAAACAGCCCCACCTCGTAGAGCAAGCACATCGGTATCGCCAATGACAGCTGAGAGATCACATCTGGCGGCGTCACAATGGCCGCAATCACGAAGGCCAACACAATAAAGTAGCCTCTGAAACCACGCAATTTCTCCAAGCTCACAATGCCAAAGCGCACCAATAGCATCACCACAATAGGCACCTGAAACGCCAAAGCAAAAGCGATATAAAGTGACAAAATCACACTGACATAGGAGGCCACATCGGGCGTTGCCGCCACGCTTTGAGGAGCGAATTTCTGGATGAACTCGAACATCTTATCCAGCACAAACAGCTGCACAAACGCGATCCCGACATATGCGAGCAAGCTGCCCAGCATGATCATAGGCAGCGCAAAACGTTTTTCGTGGCTATACAAGCCTGGCGCAACAAATGCCCAAACCTGGAAAATCAACCATGGCAGCGCAATCAACACCGCCGTCATCATCATGACTTTCAAGGGCACCAAAAACGGTGACAACACGCCCACCGCAATCAATTTGGCATCTGGCGGCATATGCGCGCGAATCGGCATCGCAATCACATCAATCAAAGCGCTGGGGCCGGGCCAAATGGCCAAGCCGACAATCGCCACCAAGACCCCTACGATGCAGTAAATAATGCGGTTGCGCAGCTCAATCAGATGCTGCACAAAAGGCTGCTCAGTGCCAGCCAGTTCATTGTCAGGAGAGGGGGAGTAGGCCATTTTTTAAAAAGCAAACAAGTGCTGTGGTTGATTCGCTAACAGTCGCACCACTGCCAAGCGATCAATGCAATTCTTTATCAGTGGGCAGACGCAAGCGCGCCACGCGAGCTGCATCTGATTGCACATTCTTACGCACTTGGTGGCGTGCTTTATACCATCTCGGTACAGCCGTGCGGCGGGCGCGCCAGTCTTTGCGCACTGGTGCATACACCACAGGCGTTACAGCAGAGACAAATTCGCGCTTAGAAGCATCCTGCAACTCTTCCAATGGCGGCGATACAGCCTGATCAGCGCCATCTGCATCGAGTGCATTCAACTCACTAGAGACTTGGTTAACACCCTTTTGGAAGTCACTTGCATGCGTACGTACGGTCTGCTGCAAATCACGCGCAGCGCCTTCAATCGACGTTTTGACTTTGCGCAACTCGTCAACCTCCATGGCTTGGTTGACTTCACGCTTGACATCGTTCACATAACGTTGGGCTTTGCCCAATAAAGTGCCCAAAGTTTTGGCCACTTTAGGCAAGCGCTCGGGCCCAATGACAATCAAGGCAACAATGCCAATCATGACCAATTTTGAAATACCTAGATCAAACATCGGTTCAACCAACTTCCATTGCGGTATGCAATCAACAAATCCTAACAACCCTGCATACAGGATGCTCAATCGGGCAGAACCAATAGACCCAAAGGCCTGGTGCGCCACAAGCCGCCTGGCAAAGCCCGCGACGCGGCGTGCGTCATCGCCGATGCACACCTACGCAAAGAAACAGGCCTTTTTCACACAGCACAGCATCGAGCCGAACTGCATATGATCAGTTTTTTTGCTTGGCTTGGACGTCAATCGTTTCCTTGTCGTCCGGCAGCGGCTGGGCCGCAACCTTAGCACTCTCGGCAGCCTGTGGTGCCTCGCCGCCTTCGCGCATGCCATCCTTAAAGCCTTTGACAGCCCCACCTAAATCACTGCCCATATTGCGCAGCTTTTTGGTGCCAAAAATCAAAACCACCACCAGCAACACCACCAACCAGTGCCAAATCGATAAACCACCCATATTCAACTCCTCAAACCAAAAAACGCATACCGTTCAAAAACATCTGACTGGCTATTGCATCACAGCACAAGACTGCGAACAATCACGCAGCACTGAAATCATTGTATGCCGCTACAGGCATGGGGCCAGACACACCATCAAAGCGCCACCAACAAGCTCGTCAGCACCCATTCAAAGCCAGCAACCAGTCAGGCCAACACAATATGGATACTGGGTTTCAAAAACAATTCCCATAAGCCCCCCAGCAGCCATTGTCCTCAGAAGCTGTTTACAGTCTTTTCGCACTCGCGCAGGGCACAACATAGCGGCAACGCAGTAATAGGCTTATCTTGTGCATCGCCTCCTTTTGGGCGTCAACGCGGTCTGCGAAAAGATCGTTAACAAGATTCTCAGGTCGGACCGGAGCAACCCCAACTCAGCCCTTGAGCCACGGACGGGGCCCGCCCATCACATGCACATGCAAGTGATGCACTTCCTGCCCGCCCTCTTCACCCGTATTCACGACGATCCGAAAACCACCCTCTGGATAAGGGTTGCAGCCCATCTGTAGCGCCAGTTCTGGCGCCTTGGCCATAATTTTTCCCAGCCATGGCGCATCCGATGCCTGCACTTGAGCCATTGATGCAATATGGCGCTTGGGCACCATCAGAAAATGCACGGGAGCCCAAGGGTTGATGTCGTGAAAAGCGAAAATATCCTCGTCCTCATACACCTTTTTAGACGGAATTTCACCAGCGATAATTTTGCAAAAAATGCACTGAGGATCATGCGAAACAGAAGACATACATTCCAACCAATTAAGTACCAAACCACCTGACGGCTAAACTATAAGCGAGCTTGGCGCCAACCAAGGAACAGCGGCCAGTCTTGGCCAACTAGCTGGGCATAGCACCATGATAAGTGGCAACTACAGGCTGTATTGAGTGCGCTTCACAGCCTATGCGCGCGCCAGCAATTACATCGAGGAGCGCACCCCCACATCGGCAGCGTGCAGTTGCAGCCACTGTAATGCAGACTCACGCCCCTTCTCAAACAATTGCTGCAAAAAACCGATATCCGCGCGCATTTTGCTTTCACTGCCAAAAGTATGCAAAAAAGCCCCGCCATCAATGCGGTGCATATGGATGTCCTTATAGAACTGTGAGTCCAAGCGCCCCTCTTGCAGCAAACGGCGCACAAACTCAATCGCACGCAATTCCGACAACAGACTGGCATTGAAGGTCACTTCATTGATGCGCTCTTGAATCTCGGGCATGGTTTGCGGTACCGACTCTGTCTCAATCGGGTTGATCTGAACAAGCAAAACATCGTCCGATTCAGTTTTATAAATCAACGGATAAATGGCCGGATTACCAGAAAATCCGCCGTCCCAGTAATGCTCGCCGTCAATTTCCACGGCTTTGAATACCTGGGGTAAACAAGCGGATGCCATCAATGCATCCAGACTGATACCCTCTTCCTGGAATACTTTGCTGCGCCCGGTGCGCACATTGGTTGCCCCAATGAACAAGCGCGGCACCACGCCTTGCCCCTGGTATTGCTTGATCAACTCAAAATCGATCTGCCGTCTCAATAAGTCCCGCAGCGGATTGATATCCATAGGATTGCTTTGCGCGGGCGAGAGATGGGAGGGCAACATCAAGGGCTTGAGCCAAGGCATCCATTGCGCCGCCAAACGCGAGGGCGAGACATTGAGAAACGCCCCCATCGTGCCCACTGCCTCCCAGAAGTTGCGCAACGCCAGGCGGGCAAGCTCACAACCTTTGGCATGCACCTGGGCCTGATCGGTCAAATCAAGACTTGCCGCCTTGGCAAAACCCGCAGCCAATACCGTGGCATTCATGGCTCCAGCACTGGTGCCGCTGATCCCCTCAAAAACAAAACGGCCATCCTCCAGCAAGGTGTCCAGCACCCCCCATGTGAAAGCGCCATGAGAGCCCCCGCCTTGCAAAGCCAAGTTCAGCACGATGGGTGCTGCAGGATTGTTGTTCGTGCTATCGGCCATGCAACTACACCCCGATTTGTTTTTCTTGGTTCATCGCAACCATGCCGCGCACGATGCGAATCAGAAACCACACTGACACTACAAACCATGCCAATTTGCCGGGAAAGTACAAGGGGAAATACAAAGGCAGCGTAATCACATACCAAAAACATGCCCAGCCAACCGATGCAATGCGCCACTTGAAATGGCTCTCCTGCCAAGTCCCGACTGCATCCGAGCGCTTAACCAAATCCAAAATCAAGGCCAGCAACAGCAGCAGCATGCTGGGCTCCAAGCCAGGAATTACAGCGCAAACGGCCACGACCAAGTGCATGCCATAACTCACCCAGCCCAATTGCTTGAGTTGCATCAATTGCTGCGGGTCATTGGCAAATTCACGTGCCTGCACATCAATCACATCATGCTTCTGATTTTGAGCCATCATCGTACCCTCTGCCTGCTTGGCGTCTATGTGGATGAATTCATCAAGGACATCGGCCACAACCGCTGCGAGCCCATGCCTGACCATGAGGGGCATTGTGCCCCAATCCATTGCAAGGCCTTGCGCATGCCTTGCGTGCGGTCATGGGTAATGCGCTGAAACGCCATCTGAAGCAGCACGTGATCCATGCCAATTAGTGACCAGACCCGCCCACCATGCACCAGCGCTTAGTGGGCAGGCTGAAGCCGCTACAATAGAGTGATTAACTACCCGCTCTTTGCCATGAATCACCTCGCCAGTCTTGCCCCTATTTCGCCCATCGAAGACATCATTGAAGAGATGCGAGCAGGTCGGATGGTGGTCTTAATTGATGAAGAAGACCGCGAAAACGAAGGCGATCTGGTCTTGGCTGCTGACCACGTCACGCCCGAAGCCATCAACTTCATGGCCAAATACGCACGTGGCCTGATTTGCCTGACTCTCACACGTGAGCGCTGCCAGTTGCTGAACTTGCCACCTATGGCCAAGAAAAACGGCACCCAGTTTGACACGGCCTTCACCGTTTCGATCGAAGCAGCAGAAGGTGTGACAACCGGTATTTCTGCCGCCGACCGTGCCCGCACGATTGCTGCAGCGGTCGCGCCCAACGCCAAAGCCACAGATTTGGTGCAGCCAGGCCACATATTCCCAGTCCAAGCCGTCGATGGCGGTGTGTTAATGCGCGCTGGCCACACGGAAGCGGGTTGCGACCTGACGCGTTTGGCTGGCCTGAGCCCTGCCAGCGTGATTTGCGAGATCATGAAAGACGACGGCACGATGGCCCGTCTGCCCGACTTGCAGGTTTTTGCTGCCGAACATGGCCTCAAAATTGGCACCATTGCCGATTTGATTCACTACCGCAGCAGCCACGAGTCGCTGGTTGAGCGCGTCAGCTCACGCACATTGGTGACGCACTGGGGCACATTCACAGCCCATGCGTTCCAGGACAGCATGAGCAAAGCCCTGCATTTGGCCTTGGTACAAGGCCAGTGGGATGCCAGCGAAGAAATTCCGGTGCGCGTGCACGAGCCGCTGTCACTCCTCGATGCAATGGACGCCCAGCGCGGCCTGCACTCCTGGAGCCTGCACGAGAGCCTGCAATACATTGATCGCCAAGGAAAGGGCGCAGTGGTATTGCTCAATTGCGGCGAATCGGGCGAGCAGCTACTGGAGCAATTCGAAGGCCGGGCCCAGCCTAGCCATGCCCCGGCACGCGGACGCATGGATTTACGCACTTACGGCATCGGCGCACAAATTCTTCGCAACCTCGGCGTTGGCCGCATGCGTTTATTAGGACAACCAAGACGCCTGCCCAGCATAACTGCCGGCTACAGCCTGGAAATCACCGGCTTTATCAATAAGGAATAAACCATGTTTGGAGCCAACAAAGGCGCTGCCAACCTGCAAGATGGCAGCAAGCTGAGCATTGCGGTCGTGCAAGCACGTTTTAACGAAGACGTCACAGGCGCACTGTGGCAGGCCACACAGCAAGAGTTGCTGCAACTGGGCGTGCCCGCCGAGCACATCACCCACATCACGGTCCCCGGTGCTTTGGAGGTGGCCTCCACACTGCAAGTGCTGGCTGATACTGAAAACTTCGATGCCTTGATTGCATTGGGCTGCATTATCCGCGGCGAGACCTACCACTTCGAGCTGGTCGCCAATGAATCGGGCGCCGCTGTAACCCGCGTTAGCCTTGACTATGGCATTCCGATTGCGAACGCCATTCTCACGGTTGAGAATATGGAACAGGCAATTGCCCGTCAAACCGAGAAGGGCCGTGATGCCGCCCGTGTCGCGGTCGAGATGGCCAACCTGTTCGTGCAGATTGCCTAAGAACAACACCATGACCTCGCCAGAAAACACCCCAACACCAAGCAGCAAAAAAAGCGCGCGTAGCCGTGCGCGTGAATTTGCGCTGCAAGCGCTCTACCAACGCATTGTTGGCAAAAATGACCCACGTGACATTGACATGTTCACACGCAACCTCAGCGGTTTTCACAAAGCCGACTCGGCCTTGTACGACGCACTGCTGTATGGCTGCGCAGAGGAATCCCAAACACTGGACGAAGCCATCACCCCGCTGCTGGATCGCCCACTTGAGGAGCTCTCACCGATTGAGCGCGCGGCAATGTGGATGGCCGTCTACGAATTCAAAAATGCGCTGGATGTGCCTTGGAAAGTAGTCATCAACGAGTATGTCGAGCTGACCAAGTCCTTTGGTGGCACAGATGGCCACAAATACGTCAACGCTGTATTGAATGGCCTGGCGCCGCAATACCGCGCCGCCGAGATCAACGCCACCAAAGGCTAATTGGACAGTTTGGGGAGGCCCAGCCCACTCCCTCCCACTCCCTAATAGCTGCGCGCTCACACTGAAGCTGCGCAAAAGCCAGTAGCCCACCCGCAGCGGATGGGCCTGGGTTGCACAATTCAGGTGGCCTCCGTGACCACTTGATCGCCATGCAACAACAGGGCAGCACTCTGTGCCCACCCTCCCATTTCTTGACAACGCTGCTGATAGAGCAGCCCATGCAGCCATGACCATTGAACTCTCCGCCCGCGCCAAACGCACCAATCCCTTTTATGTGATGGAAGTAGGCAAAGCAGCGGCCCAACTGGCCCAGCTGGGCAACGCACCGGAGATGATCTACCTCAATATTGGCGAGCCCGATTTTGGTGCGCCCGAGCGGGTTCAGCGCGCAGCCATCGCCGCGATTGAGAGCGGCAAAACCCAGTACACCCAAGCACTGGGACTGGACGCCTTGCGGCAATCGATCAGCCAGTGGTATGCCCAGCGCTTTGGCCTGAACATTGAGGCAGAGCGCATCATCGTCACCGCCGGCGCATCCGCAGCCCTGCACCTGGCCTGCATGGCCTTGCTCGACCAAGGTGATGAAGTCTTGATGCCTGATCCCGGCTACCCGTGCAACCAGCAGTTTGTGCAAGTCACGGGTGCTGAGGCCAAACGCATTCCTGTCGATGCCAGCAGCCGCTTCCAACTCACTGCAGAACAAGTAGCCCAGCACTGGCAAGCGCAAACCCGCGCCGTGCTATTGGCCTCGCCCTCGAATCCAACCGGCACATCGATTGCCACCGACGCGCTCAAAGCCATTGTCAGCGAGGTGCGCAAACAAGGTGGCATCACCTTGGTCGACGAAATTTATCTGGGCCTGTCCTATGACGAGGCCTACGGCCAATCGGCATTGGCCTTGGGCGATGACATCATCAGCATCAACAGCTTTAGCAAATACTTCAATATGACCGGTTGGCGGCTGGGCTGGCTGGTTGTGCCGCGCGACTTGGTCGAGCCCATCGAGCGCTTGGCACAAAACCTCTTCATTTGCCCCAGCACAATTGCCCAGCAAGCCGCGCTGGAATGCTTTCACCCAGACAGCCTGGCCGAATATGAACGCCGCCGCGCGCTGTTCCGTGAACGCCGCGACATGTTCTGGCCACAGTTGGCCGAATTGGGCTTGCATGTACCAGTCGTGCCAGATGGCGCGTTCTACATCTGGGCCGACTGCCGTGAAGCGGCCCAACGCTTGGGCGTACAAGGCAGCTGGGACTTTGCCTTTGGCCTGCTGGAGCAAGCCCGTATCGCCATTGCGCCTGGCAAAGACTTTGGCGGCCAGGGGATGGAGCACTATGTGCGCTTTTCTACCGCCAACTCAATGGACAATTTAAACGAAGCACTGGCGCGCATGCGTAAACTGCTGCGCTGATCCAACCGGGAGTGATGCCATGCCTTATTTCGCCATGAACCGTTTCCGTGTACTTCGCGGCCACGAAGACACCTTCCTCAACCACTGGAAAAACCGCGACAGCCATTTGGACACCGTGCCCGGCTTTGTGCGTTTCCAATTATTGCAAGGCAAGCAAACCGAAGAGCACACGCTGTTCATCTCCCACACTGAGTGGGAGAGCGAGCAGACCTTTATCGACTGGACACAATCTGAGGCATTTCGCAAAGCGCATGCCAATGCTGGCAAAGGCACACGCGATATCTATGCAGGCCCGCCTCAGTTGGAGCTGTTCAAGGTCGTGCTCTGAGCGCCACGCACAGACCACACCGCCGGCTTGCTCTCTTCAGCAGCCCGCAAGGCCTCATCTGCTACGGCTTGGGCTTGCTGCAACTGAGGCTTTAGCGGCTTGACCACAGCGCAGGCTTGGGTCCAATGCGAATTTGCAGCGGACTGCCCCTCCTCTGCGCGTGCTTGCCAGCCTTGCAGCACTTGCGCACAGGCGTTCGCCGCTTCACGGCCTTTGACAACAAAATGCTCGTAGAAAAAGTGGTGGTGTTCCTCGCTGCTGTGGAAGTGGTGAGGCGTCAGCACTACAGACAAGACCGGCACCAAGGTGTCGAGCTGCACGCGCATCAACCCATCAATGACTGCGGTTGAGACAAAATCATGGCGGTAAATGCCGCCATCGACGATCAAGCCAAACGCGACGATCACGTCATACTGGCCAGACTGGGCCAATAGCTTGGCCTGCAGCGGAATCTCAAGCACCCCTGGCACGTGCATCAGATCGCACTGGGCCTGTGGCAGTTGAGCGGCCAAACTTTCCACAAACGAGCCCGTGGCGCGCGCGACGATGTCCGCATGCCAGGACGCGGCCAACAGCGCAATGCGCGGCTGCGGGCCAGAGTGCTGCGTAGGGGCCAAACGGGGAGTAATCAAAGACGACAACTGATTCATGGTTTTCCTTTAAACCTGGTGGAAATACAGAATCAGGGCTGAGCTCGCCCCCATCAAAGGCATCGAACTGTAACTGTGCAAAAGCACAAAGCAGCGCACCAACACACACAGGTGCTGGATGCCCAAACCATTCAATGGGTGCGTTTCTCTTTCATCCGGACTATGACCGTCGGCTCTGGGATCGCACCAGATCTGCTGACCTTGAGGGAGCATGCAGCCCACCATCAAGCGCTCGCGGGCTAGGCAGCAGACCACGTATCAATACGCAAGCAGCACCATTACCGCCGGTGGGGAATTACACCCCGCCCTGAGAAACTACCGAACACAGCGACCTTCACATCTTGAAGAATGGCTGAATCCAGTGCCAGCCATTATAAGCAGCTATCGCCTCCCCTGCACGCCCCTTCCCAGCGCTCAACATCCTTGGTTTAAGAGCCGGTTTACGATTTAAGCTAGCAAGCCCTGGTACTGCAAGGAATCCACAAACACCTGCCACAAAGCCTTGGCTCGTTTGGTCATACGGGCCTTATCAACATACACCAACTCCACATACAAGCTATCAACAACACCCACGTAAGCGGTAGCAAAGAGGTTCATCTGTGCAGTCGTCGCCTCAGGGGCTGCTTGGCGCAATTGCACTTTAAAGCCCTGCTCTACGGCATGCAAAAAGCCGTCATAGACTTTGCCAACGTCAGCTTTGAGCGCAACTGGGGGCAAAAACGCCGCGCGCAGCAAAAAACGCAAGTGCACCGAATCTTCATAGCGCTTGGCGATGCTGTAAATAAACGACGCCCCTGGCCCTGCGAGCGCGCTAGCACCACGCGGCTTCGCCGTTTTTTGCAAAGCATTGGCAGCAAAGGCCATTTCCTGCTCAGCCGCATCATGCAGCACCTGCAAATACAACGCATCTTTGCTGGCCACATGCGAGTACAGAGACGCCTTTTTAATGCCCACCATCAATGCGATCTCATTGAGAGAGGCGCCGTCATAACCCGCCACCGCAAAGTGGGCCACCGCAGCTTCACACACCCGTTCAAATGCAGCCGATTTCACTGTCATATGGCCTTGCCCCTTGATATTGAAGTTAGTGATGCCGTAAGTCTACTTGCACACCCGCTCGCTGCACACGCAAAAAACTCAACACCGTGAAAAACAATGCGGACATGCCAATCACAATCAGCGAGCCTAACCAATACAGCGTGCTTGTTTGCACGGCTACTGCCGCCAGAGGCGTGGCCGCAGCCCCCAGCAGCAAGGGTGCCGCGCCCAATATCGCGGCACTCGCCCCCAAAGCGGTAGTGCGTGATGCCAGGGCCAGCGCCATCAAGGTCGCCTCTGCCACCCCCAGGGCGGCCATTGCAATGAACATGCCGGCAACCACGCCCATCAAGCCCAAGCCTAGCAGCGCGCTCAAAGTGCTAATGACCGCCCCCACTACCAGGCCACACACGCCCAACAGGGCCAACAGCTCGACACGGCAGTGTGTCACCAAGCGGGCACTGCCCATCGCCCCAAGCAGCATGGCAATGCCGGTGGCGCCAAACACCACACCAAACGCGCGGGTCGTCAAACCAAAATGCGTTTGGTAGGCATACGACGCCCCGCCAATGTAGAAGAACAACAAGAAAAACACCAAGGACAATGACAGCGCCGGGAGGATGAAACTGCGTGAGCTCAGGATTTCGCCATAACTTGCCAAGACCGTCCTCAAACGCAAAGGGCTGCGCCGGTGCACGGGCAAGGTTTCACGCAACGACAGCAACGTATTGAGAAACACCAGCACGCCAAGCAAAGCCAGCACCACAAACACCATGCGCCAGCCCCATTGCGCGCCGATCAGGCCGCCAACAGCCGGGGCAAATACAGGCACAATGCCCTGAATGGTCATCAGTATTGCAAACAATTGCGCCGCAATAATGCCTTCGGCCACATCCCGCACACTGCTCATGACGGTGACAATCGCCAAAGACGCCGCCAGGCCTTGTAGCAGACGCGCCAACATCAAACTCTCAATCGAAGGTGCGAGTGCGGCATAGACCGTGGCCAATACAAAACCGAGCAGCGCCAGCAGCAGCGGCTTGCGCCTACCGCAAGCATCCACCACGGGGCCAAAAAACAGCTGCCCGATCCCCATTGCCATCAAGAAAATGGTCAGCGTCAGCTGCACCGAGGCAAACGGTGTATTGAACTGACGCGCCATCTCGGGCATCGAGGGCAAATACATATCAATCGACGCGGGCCCAAGCAGCATGATCAGGCCCAGTGACAGCGCGATGCCCAGGGGCAGCTGCTGGGCATCGCGCTGTGAATCAGCCTTCGCCATAGTCATATCCAAACTCCAAAACAATTACTACCTACCGGTAGTTTATAAAAGAAGGAAATTGTATGACTTCAAAGTAAACCGTCAAGGCTTTTCACGCAGAGACCGCACATAAAAGGAGACAGCCAACCCAATGTGACTCATGCAGCTACAGCACAGCCGTGCACTGCAAAGGCCAGCCGCTCAGGAGAGCAAGACACGCCAAACCACGCAAATTCAACCAACTAACGATTGGTCGCCAAAAAAAAAAAAAAAAAAAAAAAAAAAAAAAAAAAAAAAAAAAACGCAACCGCACAAACGATCTCCACGATCACATGTAGCCTGCCCGTGCAGTCTCACAGCGGTGGTGGTTGATGTTCTGGCTTAAGGCCTTTATCAAGGCATCTACGCTTCGCGGCCTTTTGACCTCCAACACGGCTGGCATGGGGATGAGGAGCTAGCTCCGGGGCTTTGGGTTGCAGGCCCAAGCCATGTGCATGCCATACACGCTTGAAATTGACTGCAATCGAGCGGACCGATCGCTTCTTGCGCGTCTTTGCAAGACCCATGCACAAGTCGACTCGCCTCGCTATGAAGCGGCTGCGCCTTGCGCTACAGGCCAACACAAGATTGGCAGTCACCAACCACACAATAGCCGAGCGAGCGCGCCACCTGTGCGGCGACGATGGCGGTGAAGGTGCACAAAAGTATTCGTATGAAGCGCCTTTTGAACGCCCTACGTCCCGAAAAGCCGCACAAATGCTCGCATTGGAGCTTAGCAGCGTCCGAGCCACAATGTCGATTTAGCGACGAACCCTGGTCTAGTTCGGAGACCACTACCATGCAACAATCGCCATCTCCATACTGAGCATGCAGCGAAAAAGCGCAGGTTTTGACACCTGCGCTTGTGTGGCCAGGAGCCTGGCAAGGCGTTTTCAAACTGCCTTGGCCAAGGCTTGGCAGGCTAACAAGCCGCCGCCATTACGGCAAATCGGCAGTCGCCACAGGCTCGCCTTCTTTGCTTGGCCCAATTGTCGGCCCCAGTCGCTGGCTCAGCGACTGGGGCTGGCCAGTCAAAATTGCACCATACACGGTGGCATTGGCCAGCACCTTTTGCACATAATCGCGCGTTTCATTGAACGGTACGTTCTCGGCCCAAATAGCAGTTTCCAAGACCGGGCCATTGCGCCAGTTGCGCGGACGACCAGGACCAGCGTTGTAGGCAGCAGCAGCCAGCGGCATGGAGCCAGCGAACTCGTCCAAAGCCAGCTTCAAATACGCAGTGCCAATCTGGATGTTGGTTTGCTTGTCATTGATATCACTGGCCTTGAAGTCGGTCAGGCCAATTTTCTTTGCCGTCCAACTGGCGGTCGCAGGCATCACTTGCATCAAGCCCGATGCTCCGACATTAGAGCGCGCATCCATGATGAAGCGGCTTTCCTGGCGAATCAGACCGTAAACGTAAGCGGGGTCAAGCTGGATCATGGCCGTGCGCTCGACCACTGCATCGTGAAAAGGCATCGGATAACGCTGGCTGAAACTCATGAAATCCTTGGTGCGCTCGCTGGTATTAATGCAGCGGTCCCAGACCTGGTATTCACAGGCCAAGTCAGCCGCGGCCAGCAAGTCGCGATCGCCCATCCCCCCATCGTCGTGCAAGTTGGTTGCGTAATTCCACTCCCGCACCCCCTCGCTGCGCAAGCCCAAATTGATCGCGTATATGCTGCGCAGCAAACTTGGGTTCGTGCGAGCCCTGGCCTTTTCATCGGCATTGAGCGCTTGTGGCTCAGGTGCCAGCGTCACTTTGCCGCCCAACTCATCATTGGCCAACTGCTCATAAAAACCCACGTTACCTGCGATGCTTGCAAACATCTGCCTGGCCAGCGCCTGGTTGTCTGCCCCGCCTTCAGCTTGCAGCGCACGGGCGCGCCAATACACCCAGGTCGGCTGCTGCTGGTCGTCAGCACTCATCGCGGCAATCGTCTTGGCCACCACAGGCCACTGGCCAGCACGTAAAGCAGCGCGTACTTTCCAGTGCAACTGCTCATCAATCAAATTGCGGTCGTCTTGGACATTGGAAAAATAGGCATTGGCCTCAGGAGCAAGTCGAATACCGGCCCAGCGGCCAATCGCGCCCCAGACAAAATCGCGGTCTTGCGCCGACAAATGCTTGGCCCACTTGCCTTGCACTTGCGCGGCCGCTTCAGCGGCATCCGAGCTGGCCAAACGCGCCAGCGCCAAAGGCACCAAAGCCAGGCGGGCGGGATCGGTGGCAGTGGCGCTATTGTTCAGAAAAGCGGCAGATTTGCCCATCGCATTGTTCACATGCACCAAGGACTGGGGAGAAACAATGCCGACTGCGCCACGCACCACGCCTGGGCGGTTGTGGTGCGCACCGACGCGCGCGCGCTGCCAAATCTCAGCCGCACTGATGCGGCCATCGGCATACATCTCCGAGACAGCATGGGTGCAGCCATCGTCACTATTGCGCTGCCCATACCATAGTGAGAGAACTTTTTGCGGTGTCGACGCAGCAGCCTTGCCCTGAATATCATCGATCAACAGCTCATAGCATTGCACCTGGGGATCATCCTGCATGCGAAAGCCGGGCGCGTAATACGCCAACTCAGCCCATTGCCTGCGCTGACCCAACAACAGCATCCAGTCGTTGCGCAAACGATCCTCGTAATAGCTGCCGCGGTAGCGTGCCAAAAACGCATCAACCTCGGCGCGCGATGCGGTCTGCAAGCGGTTGTTCAACTCCCAGTACGCCCCCCACCCCTCCAAGGCATGGCCTTGCACGCTGGGCAGCAACTGGCTCAGGCGCGCCTGATTCTTGGCCGCATAGGCCGCGCGCATATCCAGCAAGGCTTTATCACCCTGTTCTTTGGGCAAAGCGGCCTGCTGTGCATGCACGTTGGTGAAAAGAGCCACAAAAGCGGCACAAAGTGGTGTCAGAATGGTGGTCAATCGCATGTCTGGAATTATTAAATGAACAAAGCCACGCTGAGAAAAACTTTGGTTGAGCGACGGGTTAATATGACCAATCGCGTCGAAAAAAATGCGCAGCTGCAGCAAGTCATGCGCATTTGGCTTGTCAGTCGGCCTGAAACCATTATCGGTGCCTACTGGCCCATCAAAGGCGAGTTCGATCCACTGCCTGCACTGCACCGCTGGAAAGAAGATGGTGAGCTACAGGAGGAGCCTGTGATGCGCCGCATTGCTTTGCCCGTGGTCGACAAGATCAATAAGACACTGCGTTTTCATGCCTGGCACCCCGGCTGCCCGATGGAAGAAGACGCTTATGGTATCCCCAAGCCCAAAGACACTGAGATTTTAGAGCCTGGCTTGCTGTTTGTGCCATGCGTGGGTTATAGCGCAGGCGGCTATCGCCTGGGCTATGGCGGGGGCTTTTACGACCGTACCCTGGCGGAGTTGTCGCCACGCCCCTACACCGTCGGCTTGGGCTATGGCGAAGGTTATGTAGACGAGTTTGAACACGAGGCCCACGACATTCCGCTCGATGCAATTTTGAATAACAATGGCATTGTCTGGCCCGTCTGAAACGCGACCGCTGCCAGCCCAGCAGCGGCAAAGGCCAGCGCCCTCTTCAACCAGCTCCTGGAGCATCGTATGCCTCAAGACCTCACCCTCTACATTGGCAATAAGAATTATTCTTCTTGGTCAATGCGTATTGGCGTGCTGCTCACACAGTTCGAGATCGGCTTTCGCGAAATCAAAGTCCGCTTTGACAGTTTTGAGCCGAACTCCGAATTCAAAAAGGCCATCACGCCGCTCACCCCCGTAGGCAGCGTACCGGTACTGGTAGACAACACTTTGGTGATCTGGGACTCGCTGGCGATTGCCGAGTACCTGAATGAAAAATTTCTAGAACGCCAGCTCTGGCCCGATGGACTGCCCCAACGTGCCCGCGCCCGCAGCCTGTGCGCTGCGATTCACAGCGGCTTTCGGGGCTTGCGCAGCGCCTGCCCAATGAATATTGAGGCCGACCTGTCCGAAGTGGGTGCCATTGCCTGGCGCGACAACGCTGCGCTGCGCGCTGACATGCATGTTTTGGAAGGCCTGTTGGTAGATGCCCTGCAGCGTTACGGCGGCCCATTTCTGTTTGGCCAGCAATTCAGCATTGCCGATGCGTTTTATGCGCCGGTGGTGATGCGCTTGAACAGCTACGCCCTGCCCGTCTCAGCGCCACTGGCTGCATACATGCAGCACATCACCCAATTGCCCAGCGTGCAAGCATGGATAGCTAACGCATTGCAGGAAAAGGACTTCCTCGCCTTTGAAGAGCCCTACCGCCTGCGCGCCAGTGGCTAAGCTGCCGTTTGAACACCACCGGTTATTCACTATTGCCGCCATGCCCATCAAGCCCAGTCAGAGCCACCGCCACGCCAAAAACACTCCAACACTGCCCGCAGACATGGCGGTTTACATGGTCGGCGGCGCCGTACGTGACCAGCTATTGGGCGTGCCTGTGCATGACCGCGACTGGGTGGTGGTAGGTGCCTGCCCCGCAGTCATGGAGGCGCATGGTTTCACACCTGTGGGCAAAGATTTTCCGGTCTTTTTACACCCACAAACCCACGAGGAATATGCGCTGGCGCGCACCGAGCGCAAAAGCGGCCACGGCTACAAAGGCTTTACCGTCTACGCCGATCAGGCCGTCACGATTGAAGAAGACTTGGCCAGGCGCGACTTGACCATCAACGCCATCGCCCTGCGCACGCTGGCTGATGGCAGCCAGCAATGGGTCGACCCCTACGACGGCAGAGGCGATGTGCAACGCAAAGTATTGCGCCATGTCACAGAGGCCTTTGCCGAAGACCCGCTGCGCATTTTGCGCATTGCCCGCTTTGCCGCCCGTTTTACAGCGTTTGAAGTCGCGCCCGAAACCATGGCGCTGATGCAGGCCATGGTACAAGCAGGCGAAGCCGCGCACCTGGTGCCAGAGCGGGTATGGCAAGAGCTTGCCAAAGGCCTGATGGAGAGAGCACCCACACGCATGTTCGACGTGCTGCGCCATTGCGGTGCGCTGGCGGTGGTGCTGCCAGAGATCGACAATTTATGGCACATCGACGCAGATGCAGGCGCGGATGCGGGCGCAAGCGCAGGCATGCGCAGCATGCACAGACTGGCCACCGCCGCGCAGGCAGGCCTCAGCCTGGCCGAGCGCTGGGCGGTACTGGCAGTCGATGTCGGGCGTTATGCACGCAACGACCATGTTGCTGCCAGCGCGCACACCAACGCCAAGTGCCGCAAACAAGCAGCCTTGCATGCGCTGGCCGAGCGGCTGCGTGTGCCCAGCGATATACGCGACCTGTCGGTCCTGGTCGCAGAAGAAGGGCCTGGCATTATCTGCTTGCCAGCGCACCTGGATGCTGGCGAAGTCCTGCATTTGCTTGAGCGCTGCGATGCATTTCGCCGCCCTGAACGGTTTGAGCAGATCCTGACCGCCTGCCAGTGGCTGGACGCAGACTGTGCCAGCACAGCAAAGCACGCAAAAATCCAAACTACGCTAGCTCGCCTGCGCGCATCGTTGCAAGTCGCACAGCAAGTGCCCACTGCAGCCATTGCCCAAAAAGCCTTTGAACAAGGACTCAAAGGCGACAAGATTGGCGAGTGCATTCAACAAGCGCGCACAGAGGCCATCGCCCAGTACTTGGCGCTAGAAGCGAAGCAGACTTAAAACCGCCGCTTAAAAAGTACTGGCCACCGCTGTACTGCGGCTTTTGCGCGGTGCAGCCTGCTGCGCTGCAGGAACAGTTGCAGTATCGCACTGCGCCTGCGTCAGCGGCTGAGCAAGGCCCTCGCCATGGTCTTTGGCGTACTCTGTGCCCCAGTTGCGCATCGCAATCAAAATCGGCTTCAGACTGCGGCCCAGCTCGGTCAATTCGTAGTCGACCCGTGGCGGCACTTCGGCATGCACTGTGCGCACGACAATTCCAGCCCCCTCAAGCTCTCTGAGTTGCAGGGTTAACATGCGCTGCGTGATCACCGGGATATTGCGCGCAAGCTCGCTAAAGCGTTTTTTGCCATGCAGCAAATGGAACAGCACAATCGGCTTCCAAGTGCCGCCCATGACCGACAGCGTCACCTCGACGGCGCAGCCGCTTTTGCTATTGAGTCGTTTCATTGGATAGAGTGTGGGCGAAAAACAGGTTCCAAGCATACTAGCGCAAAGTACCAACTGGCTCAATGCTTACATTTTTAATACTACCGCACAAATATGTTGGTTCTGGCATTATCGTTTTAGCGATGGCACCATAACGCCATCGATTATTACAACAGAGAACAAGCATGAAAGCCATTGAATTAGCCGCCCCTGGTGGACTGAGCAATATCCGCCAGGTCGACTTGCCAGCAGCCGTCGCACCACAGGCCGGAGAGATCCAGGTGCGCATCCACGCCAGCTCGCTCAACTACCACGACTTGCTGGTGGCCACGAACCCCAAGGCCACGGCCGACAAACGCATTTTGATGGCTGATGGCGCAGGCAGCGTGATTGCCATTGGTTCGGGCGTGACCGAATTCAAAGTGGGCGATGCGGTGGTCTCGACCTTTTTCCCGCAATGGCTGTCTGGCCGCAACGTGCCTTCTGATTTCGCGCTGGTGCCAGGCGATGGCGTGGATGGCTTTGCCCGTGAACAAGTGACCATGCCAGCCACGGCGTTTACCCACGCCCCCAAAGGCTGGAGCCATGCCGAGGCAGCCACACTGACCACGGCCGGTCTGACCGCATGGCGCGCACTGGTAGTCGATGGCGGCATCCAGGCTGGCGACACGGTGCTAGTGCTGGGCACCGGCGGCGTGTCCTTGTTCGCGCTGCAACTGGCCAAAAGCATGGGCGCCAAAGTGATTGCGACGACATCCAGCAGCGCCAAAGCCAACAAACTGCGCGCTTTGGGTGCCGATGCGGTGATCAATTACCGCGACACACCCGAATGGGGCAATGCGGTCTTGCAAGCCACTGAAGGCCGTGGCGCTGATATTGTCGTGGAAGTGGGTGGCCCCAATACCTTGCCGCAATCGATTCGTGCTGCCAGTGTCGGCGGGCATATCGCGCTGATTGGCGTGCTAACCGGTTTTGCCGGTGACATCCCGACTGTGGAGTTGATGCGCAAGCAGCAAACCCTCAAAGGCTTGATTGTCGGCAGCCGAGAACACCAGCAAGACATGGTGCGCGCGCTGGACCAAATGTCCTGGAAGCCGGTGATTGACCGCAGCTTTGCATTGCAAGAGCTGGCCCAGGCATTTGAGTACCAGGCCTCAGGCGCGCACTTTGGCAAGATCTGCGTTGAGTTTTAAACGCTTACAAGCGGGCAATTAAGACGAATGGTGGCGCGGCTTCTTGCCGCGCCCTGCCAAAGCCCGATCAAATACCCAATCGGGCAAAATGCGCAGCAAACGCCCCAGCCAGCCCATTTGCCAAGGGATCACCACATAGCTGCGGCGCTGCTCGATCGCCCGATAAGCCTTGGCAGCAAAGCGGTCGGCATCCATCAAAAAAGGCATCGAAAAGGGGTTCTTGGCCGTCATCGCTGTGCGGATAAAACCGGGACTGAGCGTCACCACCGACACGCCGCTGCCGCGCAAGTCTCCGCGCAAGCTCTCGCAATACGCAATCACTCCAGCCTTGCTTGAGCAGTAGCCTGCATGACCTGGCAAACCACGCACGCCTGCGACACTGGCTACGCCTACCAAGCTGCCACTTTTACGCGCACGCATCGGTTGCATGAAAGGAATCAGAGTCGCTGCCAAACCCCGGTTATTGGTCGCCCAGATATGCTCAAAAGCGCCCAGATCGTCCCATTCCGCGGTATCAATGCCGTGGCTAATGCCGGCGCTGGCAATCACCACATCAGGCAAACCCAAGTCGCTGATGCATTGCAAGGCCACAGCGCGAATACTGTCGGGTTGGGCCACATCAGCCGCATACAGCACGCACTGGTCTGCAGACAAACCGTGCGCCGTGCGCCATTGCTCCATCACCTCCAGGCGCCGAGCCACCAGAGCCAGACGCCAACCTCGCTGCGCGTACTCTTGCGCCAATGCCTGACCCAAACCACTGGAGGCACCCGTGATGAACACCAGCGGCTTGCGCTGCTTGCTGGGGCTCAGTGCGGACGAAACGTGGGCAGAAGCGGAAGCAGTATTCATAGATCACAAGCCTTTATCGAGCAGACAGGCCACCAATGGGGCCAGAAGCGGCACTGGCCACCATCAGGGCCGTGCAGCCGGTTGAATCGTGCTGCGCACACGGCCATCAATTTCGGTCGTCTGCTGTTTTTTGTCATACACCAGCGTCTGCCCTGTCATGCGATCAGCACCGCGAAACAGCTCAACCGGCAAATCACTGACAACCCGTTCCTCATCAGGCCAGACCTGCAATTCTTCGCCCCTGAACTCCAGGCGTGGCGAGGTGGCCGTGGCCAATTGCACCACCACGGCATTGCCATGCAATTGCACTTCTGAACTATCGCCATTGGTGGTGCCCGAATTGGCCGTCGCGGTGATGATGCGGCCATCTTCGGTCACCGCGCGCATACGCAGGCGGTCTACAACCAACAAATCCTTGGCTGGGTAATGCTTGGCCGTATCGCCAAACAACTCCACCGTCAATCGCCCAGTGCCATCGTAGCTGCGGGTGGCAAATTCGGTAATCGTGTAGTCGGGCTCGTCAACCGGTATTGGTTCGACGCTGGGCTGTGCGGCCGAAGGCACGCTGCGCGCCAGCCAATACGTGCCCAGCGCCAGCGCGGCCATCACCAGCACGGGTCCATAGACCGACAACCGGTCTAAGCGGTAACGCAAACTCCGCTTGGGTTTCTGGCTCATACTGCTCCTTGCGCATCCGTGGCCACAGGCACGGCCGCATGGCCAGCCAAGGCCTGCTGCAAGCTTGCGCCGTAATGGCCACTGGCCATCAGCAGCAAGTCACAGAACTCGCGCACGGCACCGCGCCCGCCTTCGGCTTGCGTGACGTAATCGGCTACGCCAAGTACTTCGACATGGGCGTTCGGCGGTGCACAGGCCAACGCACAGTGCGTGAGCACTGGCAAATCCGGCCAATCATCGCCCATGCACGCCGCTTGCTGCCAGGTCAGACCCAGCTGATCCAGCAGCGCCTGGGCGGCTGGCAGCTTGTTTTCCGTGCCATAAACAGCATGCACCACGCCGAGGGCTTTGAGCCGCAAACGCAAGGCCGCACTGTCGCGCCCTGTGATCACCGCCGGCGTAATACCGGCCTGGCTCAGCAGTTTGATGCCATGGCCGTCCAGCGTATGAAAGCGTTTGATCGCCTCGCCCTCTGGGCCGAAATACAGGCCACCATCGGTGAGCACACCATCCACATCAAAAAAAACGACGCGCACCGGCAAGGCCCGGTTCAACAGGTTTTCATCAAAGCGGCGTGCAATGCTAATGGCTGGCATAGTGGTCAGTGTATTTTTTCAATCAGGCGAGATCGCAATCGTCTCATCATAAACGCAAGCGTGGCCTTGGCGGCCAAGCCTTCTGGCGCAGCTTAAATGACCTTGGCGCGCATCAAATCGCCCACATGCAAAGCCCCAACCAGGGCACCCGCCTCACCCGTCACAAGCAAGCAGGTGATGCGGTGTTGCTCCATCATCTGCGCCGCTTGCGTGGCCAAGGCATCAGCCTCAATTGTGCGCGGCTTGGCATGCATGACCTGGCCTGCCGTCAGGGTGCGCAAATCCATGCCCGCTTCAATATTGCGGCGCAAATCGCCATCGGTGTAAATGCCCAGCAACTGGCCTTGCGCGCCCACCACCGCAGTAGCGCCCAGGCCTTTGCGAGAGATTTCGTGCATCAGCTCGCCAAAGCTGGCGCTCTCAGGCACGCTGGGCACATCGGCGCCTTGGCGCATCACATCGCGCACATGGGTTAGCAAGCGCCGCCCCAAGGAGCCGCCTGGGTGCGAACGGGCAAAGTCCTCAGCTCTGAAACCGCGCGCATCCAGCACTGCAACGGCCAAAGCGTCGCCCAGCGCCAATTGCACCGTGGTGCTGGCCGTAGGGGCCAAATTCAATGGGTCGGCCTCTTGGCTGACCTGGGTGTCGAGCACGATGTCAGCATGGCGTGCCAAGGCTGACTGGGTTTTGCCCGTCATGGCGATGACCCTGGCCCCCAGGCGTTTGATCACCGGCAAAATATTCACCAGCTCTTCGCTCTCGCCGCTGTTGGAGATGGCCAGCACCACATCGGCGCCGGTGACCATGCCCAAATCGCCGTGGCTGGCTTCGGCCGGATGCAGAAAAAATGCTGGCGTGCCAGTAGAGGCCAAAGTCGCGGCAATCTTGCGGCCAATATGGCCGCTTTTGCCCATACCAGTGACCACCACACGTGCTTGACCATTCAAAATGGTCTGCACGGCCTGCGTGAACGCGTCCCCCATGCGCTGGCGCACTGCCTGCAGCTGTTCAATTTCGATCTGGACTGCATTGCGCCCCATTTCAAGCGCGCGTGCGGCATCGAAAGAAGCAAAAGAAGCATGGGTTGGGGTGTGACTCATAGCGTGCATTTTAACGGGAAGGGGCACCATAGCGCGAAGCCATGGCCAGGTTCATTGCCAAGCACAGGCTGCAGGCCCTGCCCGCAGCACCTGCGCCCTCATTCACAGCAACCAGGCCATCACGTCCTGGTGCCCATCAGCCTGCAAACGGGCTGGGTCAGCATCGTTGAGGATGTCTTTGGCCAGGTTCTTGCCCAGCTCCACGCCCCATTGGTCAAAGCTGTTGATACCCCACAAGCGGCCAGCGACAAAGGTGCGGTGCTCGTACAAGGCAATCAAAGCACCCACCGAGGCAGGGTCCAAACGGTCAATCACCATCATCGTGCTCGGTCGGTTGCCTGGGCAATGCGTGTGCGCGGCGCCGCTGTGCTTGCCTTGCGTCAAGGCACGCGCTTGTGCCACGGCATTGGCTTGCAAGGCGCGGTGTTGCTCCTCAGTCCCCAGGCCCTTGGCATGCGGCACAATGAATTCAACCGGAATGACTTGCTGGCCCTGGTGGATCAGCTGGAAAAACGCGTGCTGGCAGTTTGTGCCCGCCTCGCCCCAGACCACCGGTGCGGTAGGCAAAGACAAGGGCTGGCCCGACCAGTCACTGCCTTTGCCATTGCTCTCCATCTCCAGCTGCTGCAAATACGCAGGCAGGCGGCGCAAGCCGTGGCTATAGGGCGCAATGCAGCGCGAGGTAAAGCCAAAAAAGTTGCGATACCAGATATCGAGCAGCGCCAACTGCACCGGCAAATTGCGCTCAAACGGCGCATGGCGAAAATGCAGGTCCATCGCATGCGCGCCAGAGAGCAAAGCCTGGAACTGCTCAGCACCAATGGCAATCGCAATCGACAGGCCAATGCTGGACCACAGCGAAAAACGCCCACCGACCCAGTCAGCAAACGGAAAAATGGTCTCCACACCAAATGCCTGCGCAGCGCTGGCATTGCTGGTCATCGCCACAAAGCGGCGGGCAACCAGTTGGCGCAATGCTTCCGGCACATCTTCGGGCAAGGCACGTTGCTGTGGGTCGCAGTCAAAATCGTGTGCAGCCAACATCCAGGCACGGGCGACCTGTGCATTGACGATCGTCTCGGCCGTGCCAAACGATTTCGAGGCCAGCAAGAACACCGTGCGATCCGGGTCCAGCTGGCGCAGCTTCAAGCCCAGGTCATCGCCATCCATATTGGAGACGAAATGCATGCGCTTGCCTTGGCTGCAGTAGGCCTCCAAAGCCTGCACGACCACAGCAGGCCCTAAATCAGAGCCGCCAATGCCAATATTGACCACATCGGTGACCGTGTCGTCATGGCGCACACGCTCGGCAAACGCCAAAAATGCCGCTTGCGAGGCACGCATTTCCTGCAGCGCCTCGGCCATCGCGCCATTTTCAGCGGCGTAATCGGCTGGGCAGCGCAGCAGCACATGCCAAGCCGCGCGCTGCTCGGTCGTATTGAGCTGCGCGCCGGTGAACAAGGCTTCAATCGAGTCTTGCAAGCGGCAGGACTGGGCCATCTCGAGCAACAATTGTTGCGTGCTGGCACTGAGCAGGTTGCGTGAGAAATCAGCGCGAATAAACGGCGCTTGCACACCCATGCGTTTGAAGCGGCTGAGGTCTTCGCTCAGTGCCTGGCGCACATCAAAACCACGCCCAGTACTGGCGAAATGCGCGGCCAATAAGGGCCACTGCGCGGTTTGGTCACAACGGGGGGTCGATGGATTCAATAAAGCCTCAGTCGGTTGCACACAGTCGGCCAGCGCAGGCTGGGGAGCAGTCATGAATGCACACTCATGGCAATAAGCGCGTATTCAACGCGCTTGCAAAATGGCTTCAAGTTTGACCGCATCAGCGGCAAAGGCGCGAATGCCTTCAGCCAGTTTCTCAGTAGCCATTGCGTCTTCGTTCAACGCAAAGCGGAACTGCGCCTCATCGTACTGAACGAATGTGTGTGTTTTCGCCTTGGCAGCTTCAACATCCAGCAATTGAGGTGCAGGCGCTTGGCTATCGGCAAGTTGTTGCAGCAAGTCGGGGCTGATGGTCAGCAAGTCGCAACCGGCCAGCGCGACGATTTGGCCAACGTTGCGAAAGCTCGCGCCCATGATTTCGGTTTTAATGCCGAAGTGTTTGTAATACTCATAAATACCGCGCACCGACTGCACGCCGGGGTCATTGACACCGGCTTTGGCCGCTTCATCCCACTGGCTGCCCGCTTGTTTTTTGTACCAATCGTAAATACGCCCAACAAACGGCGAAATCAGCTGCACTTTGGCATCGGCGCAAGCGACTGCTTGTGCAAACGAGAACAGCAAAGTCAGATTGGTCGGAATGCCGCGCTGCTCCAACAAGCGTGCGGCTTGAATGCCTTCCCAAGTCGCGGCGACCTTGATCAGCACGCGCGAGGTGTCAACACCGGCTGCGCGGTACAGCTCCACGATGCGCTCGCCGCGTGTCAGCGTGGCATTGGTATCAAAACTCAAACGCGCGTCCACTTCGGTAGACACGCGGCCCGGAATAATCTTCAAAATCTCAGTGCCAAAGCACACAATCAACTGGTCCATGCGCTCGTCGATCGGCAGGCCCTGGGTTTTGGCCATCACCTCATCGACCAGACTGGCATACTCGGGTTTTTGCACGGCCTTGAGAATCAACGACGGGTTTGTCGTGGCATCTTGCGGCTGAAAGGCCTGCAATTGATGGAAATCGCCGGTATCTGCGACCACGGTAGTTGATTGTTTGAGTGCCTGAAGTTGATTAGACATATGCCAATGGGTACGGCCAAGCCGTTGAGGTGACAAAACGCCAAGTTTATCCGCAAACGGCCATCTCTCCCATGGAGTCACAATCCTTGACACCAGTTTGGGCCACCGCACAGACCCCAGCGGCAACTGAGTGCGTGATGGGGCTGCGCTGATTTTTGACAACTGCCCTTTCACTCAACCTCAAAACCAGTTTGCGTACAGCCCCGACGCCCCCAGCCAACCTTATTGCGAAATGTATTAGCCATGCCCACTGCCCAGCCCTCCCCCAAGGCCATCGCTGTCTATTTGGCCGGTCCGGACGTCTTTTTTAGCGACCACCCACAGCGTTACGCCGCATTGAAAGCCGCTTGCCTACAGCACGGTTTGCAGGGCCACAGCCCGCTTGACAATGTGCTTGCACTGGGCGCATGCGCCAGTGCCAATGCCCACGCCATTTACCAAGCGAATGTGCAACTGATTGGCCAGTGTGATGCGGTGCTTGCGCACCTGGGAGATTTTCGTGGCTGCGAGCCCGATGCTGGCACCGTATTTGAAGTCGGCTATGCCATCGCCCAAGGCAAACCGGTCGTGGCCTGGGGCCAAGGCTTGGCCCAAGACTACCGCCAGCGCGTCAGACAGCAATTGGCTTTGGCCACTGATGCCGTGCACGACGCACAGCAAGCCGAAATAGAAAACTTTGGCCTGCCGCTGAATCTGATGCTGGCCTGCGCTTGCATTGAGGTCACAGAAACCGCTGCGCAGGCTGTGGCCGCATTGGCCAAGCACCTGCAGACCGCACCACAGCCGCTGCGCTAACCCCCATCAGTCAAAAGACGGCATGACCAACACATGCGCGCCCTACCCGTTGCGCGTTGCTGTAAGCCATGGCAATGAGAGAGCTGCAGCCAATGCGGCAGTTGTGCACAAGTCGACTGCATTTAGGCAACATGGCTGGGCCGCATCCCTGCTGCCCAACTCAGCAGAGCCGGAGCCTCAGAACCTCCCCTCAGAACATCCCGATTGGCCCAGCCAGTAAAGCTGGGATTTTTGAGCTTTGCTCCAATAAGGCGTGACTTCACACTGCCAGAGGCCGGATCAATAGTGCATCACAGACGATAATGAACCTCCCATGACTGCGAGGCCCCCATGCACTTGCTTTTACGTCCATTACCACTGACCATCCTTGCTGCAAGCTGGCCCGCTTATGCTGGCGGCAGCGGCGGAGGCCTCGATGGACTGCTGACCTTGGTTGTTGGCATCCCTGTATTGGCACTCGTCTGCGTGCTTCTACTCGTGCTGGCCTTTTTAAAACCAAAGCGCAGCATCACAATTTTCTCTGCGCTTGTGTTTTTTCCTTCGCTGGTATTTGGCCTATGTATTGCGCCAGACGCCGCAACCTTGATGCGGTCCGTGGGCACAGAAAACTTCACTATCGGCTGCATCTATTTTGGCTTGTTGGCTGCATCTTGCCTGCTTTACTACTGTGTGGCCCGCAAGCGGCCTAGCGCGGTGTAGCTCGCCATTGCCAATCCGCTACAAGGACTGTGGGCGTCTCCAAAGACAGCTCTTGCCCCACCGTATGGGCGCACAACAATGCCACTGAATGGCTTTGTTGCATCAATCCTGGAGTGGGCTAAGGTATGCTCAACGCATGTGTAAATCAAGCTGGATCGTCTAAAGTTCCGAATAACGAATTGGCAGAATAGCAACCAGGCACTCAACACGCCCGGTTTGCTGACGGCCTCGCAATTTGCCATTGATGCAACCACCCCTTCACGCTCCAATCCATTTGGCCCATTAAGGGAGATTGAGAGCAACCAAATCACCAACCGATGAGCACGCTGTTTACCCCCAACATCCACACCGCACGCCTAATACTGCGCCCACTTACACCACAAGACGCACCAGCCTTGTTGGCGATTTTTTCAGACCCCCAAGTCATGCGCTACTGGAATACAGGACCCTGGAGCGATTTGAAGACAGCGCAAGATTTCATCAACAGCAGTGCCGAAGCCATGGACAAACAAGAATCCTTGACCTTGGGCATTGTGCGCAAAGACAGCGCAGAGTTGATCGGCAAATGCATGCTTTTCAGCTATGCCGCTACCTCCAAGCGGGCTGAAATTGGCTTTGCCATTGGCGCAGCGCATTGGGGTTTGGGTTTTGTCCCAGAGGCTAGCCAAGCCTTGCTGAACTATGGATTTGACAGCTTGCGCTTGCGCAGAATCGAAGCAGAGATTGATCCTGACAATGTGGCATCTGGAAAAACTTTAGAGCGCCTTGGCTTTGCCAAAGAAGGCTATTTAAGACAGCGCTGGGAGGTCAATGGTGTCGTGTCTGATTCAGCGCTCTACGGCATGCTCGCCAGTGATCGCGCGGCATCAATGCCTTGAAACACCACCACCGCATGGCGAGTTGGCCTGCCAACAAGCAGGATTTCTGGGTGTTGAAAACACGCGTGGTGTCGATGGCTTCGGCATCACCCCCAAACAGCGGTTGACCAAGGCTCCATAGCTCTACTTCTCAAAATGATGGTTTTGCGGGGGGATTACCCCCATGCGCAGAATTGACCTCAGCAACAAGCGAAAATTGGTGGAACAAAGCCTCTCATAACCCCTAAAAACTCGACTCCACCACTTGCAGCCCCTTGATTTCATTCAACAAATATTGTCAAAATCGAGGTTTTGAGAGCTGCTCGATTGCATTTGAGCGCTCAACTCAGTACGATGGCCGCTTCCAATTCCTTGAACCGTTGCGGAGTCTACGATGTCGTTTGTGAGATTGATGCTGTGTACTGCAATCTGCTTGACGCTGGCTGCTTGCGGCAGCTTTCAGCCGTCACAGCCACTCTTTGTCGTTCAAGTCGATGCGATTGCGTCGCCTCAGGCAGCGACGAACAAGACCTATCTTCTGGTTTCTGAAAACGACGCGGTGGACCCGCGCAGTTTGCAGTTTCAAGAGTTTGCCAGCTATGTGCAGCGGGCTCTGCTGGCGCAGGGCTTTGTGCCTGCCAAAACCGCTAAAGAAGCGGGTGTAAGCATTGGCCTGGCCTATGGCATTAGCGAGCCTCTGCAGGAGACAACCAGCTATGAGATCCCATTGCGCGGCGATACGGGTGTGCTGGAGTCCTCTGAGACCAAGACCAGCGTCTCTAAAACGGGCGAGATTGTCTCAACCACCACCTACCGCACCGCCCAGGCTATCATTGGCTACCGCACAGCAACCAAAACAACCACCACATTTGCAAGCTTTGTCGAATTGATTGGCTATGACCTCAAAGCCCCCAGTGTCAACCCCAAAGCCAATGAGCTATGGCGCATCCACATGGCCAACACAGGCGTGACAGACGATATTCGGCAGCTATTTCCGATCCTGCTGGCAGCAGGCGCGCCTTATATCGGCAACAGCACAGGCAAGAAGATGGACGTAGTCCTCACGGAGGACGATCTGGCAGTGCTAACAGTCAAGGGACTGCCACTTCCTGGGCAGGACAAGCAAGATCCGCGTGAGGCAGACAAACCTCGCAAGTAATGCATCAGGCATGGCATACGGCAGGCTATATCCATAGGCATCAACAAGAGCTTGGCCAGGCACACACAGTTGCCAAATCTGCCATGTCATTCGGCTGAGGAGGCCACATGTTGTTTTTGAGGTTGGCGCTGTACTGCGCAACAATGTTGGCCCTGTCTGCCTGCGCGCCCCGCATACCGCGCTTCACAGTGCAAGTCGATGCGCTGACCTCGCCGCAGGCTGGGCAGCACACCAGCTATATGCTTGGCGTCAATAATGAGCCAAACGATCCAGTGCAAGCGCCTCTGCCAGGCTCGATTGCGGATACCAATCGCACACTCATAGCCCATGGTTTTGTGCCCGCTCCAAGCGCAGACCAGGCCACGTTGCGCATTGAGCTGCGCTATGGCATCAGCGCGCCGCAGACCGAGACCATCATTCATGACCGCCCGATTCAGGGCAAGACCGGCGCGCAGGCATCATCCACGACCGTCACCTCGGTCTCACCATCGGGGGAAACCTCCACGACCACCAGCTACAAACCTGCGTATGGCGTGATTGGCTACCGCCAGGAAACAGAGCTGCGCACTACTTACACAAGCTATGCAGTGCTTTCAGCTTTTGATGCGAAAGAAAAAAGCGCCATGGGCAACCCCATTGAAATCTGGCGCATTGCCATGCGCCAGACCAGCGCCGTCAACGACCTTGAACGTCTTTTTCCCGTGATGCTCGCGGCGGCTGCGCCTTATATCGGAGCGAGCACAGGCAAGCGCATCGACGTCATTCTCGACGAAGATGATGCAAGCATTTTGATGGTCAAAGGACTGCCCGTCCCTGCCAAAAATGGCAAAAAAGAAGAAGAGAAAGCAAAAAAATAAAGCACGGCCCATCAAGCCCGCGCCATCACAGCAAAGACACGCTGTATGTCCCCAGCCTCAATCAAAAGTGGCCATGCAATCAGAAGACATGCTGCGCGCTAGCTGGCAAGCCATGTTGGCGAATGTTGCACTGCATACAACCCCACTGCAGGCTGTTTAAGCCTCCTTTGTTGACAGTAACAAAGCTTGGGCATAGGCTACTGCTTACAAAGCATAGCCATCCGAGCAAATACTTAACTGATGCGACCCTGCCTATGAAACACCTATGCTCTGTCCACAGTCGGCAAGAGGCCGAGGACATCGTCACGCATTTTGAAAGCAATGGCATTCCGTTGGTTCTCAGCAATGTCGATTCCAACCGCCTGATGATGGGCACGTTTCTGACGGTCGACATCTGGGTCGGCATCGACAGCCAGTTCGATGAGGCTCGCGCGCTGCTGCAAGATCCGCATTACCAAGTACAGCACCCTGAGGACCCGCTCGCCTTCCACCAGCAATGGGAAGCGCTCAAGAATGGGCCAAGCCCACTGCCCACCTGGGTGATGAATTTCTCTGTTTGTTTGGTCTTGCTCCTGCTCGTTATCTGGGTGCTGTGGTCAGCCAATAGCTGATACCACCAAACCGCTCGCAAGCCTTGCCCCTGTCCCTGTCCCTGTCCCTGTCCCTGTCCCTGTCCCTGTCCCTGTCCCTGAATGTATGCAACGCATCCTGTTTCTTTGCTCCCAAAACCGTTTGCGCAGCCCAACTGCCGAGCATGTGTTTGCGCAGTATGACGGACTCGAATGCGACTCAGCGGGCTTACATGAATCGGCCGACGTCTACCTGCATCCCGAACAATTGCAATGGGCAGACCTGATTTTTGTGATGGAGCGCGCGCACCGCAGCAAGCTCCTGAAAAAATTCAAAAACCATCTGAATGGCCAGCGCATCATCTCGCTGGACATTGCCGATAACTACGACTATCTGGAGCCGGCTTTGATCGAATTGCTGAAAGCCAAAGTCACACCACATTTACGCCGCCAATAGATTCAGCGCAATGGTTCTAAGAACGTGTTTACGCTCTAACAGGGCGTAGAACAGCGCCTTGTTCTGCCCTCCCCCCGCTCGCCACTGCCCTTTTGGTGTTTGAAATACACTTGACGGCTTGGTGCATCCAAACAGATGCCTACGCACGCTTTACACTACAGGCCAGTGCCTTTGTGCATCTTAAAAATACGTCTTAAGGATCATTTTCATGCGTTTGCTACTCGCTATTTTTCTGCCCTTCATGGTGTTTTTCACGATTGGCCGCCCACTGGCAGGCATCATTTGCTTGATCCTGCAAATCACCTTGATCGGCTGGATTCCTGCTGCTATTTGGGCCGTGTATTCATTGAGCCAATACAAAACAGATAAAAAAATTGAAGCTGCACTGCGCAAATAAACCAGCGCAGCACCCAGGAGCACCACTTTGACCATTCGCAGCGCCCTGCCCTCTGAATTCGAGACCATCACCAATCTCTGGGAAGACTCCGTAAGGGCCACGCACGACTTCCTGCCCGAAGCAGAGCTATTGGCATTGCGCCCGCAACTGCTCAATGACTGGCTGCCTGCAGTGAATCTGCGGGTCCTGACAGACCCACACAATGCCATCATTGCGTTCAGCGGCGTCGTGGACGGCAAACTGGAAATGCTGTTTGTCGCACCACACGCATTCGGCCAAGGCGCAGGCAAAGCCTTGCTACAAGATGCGATCGACCATGCAGGTGTTGAGCAGGTTGATGTCAACGAAGCCAATCCCAAGGCCCTGGGTTTTTACCTGCATCAGGGTTTTGAAGTGGTTGGCCGCTCTGCGCTTGATGGGCAAGGCAAGCCGTATCCGCTGCTGCATCTGCGTTTGCGCGGCACCTCCCGCGCCTAGCCATGCACCCAGCCTTGGCAGGCCCCATACGGCTTTAACATCGGCCGTCTCCAGGGCATCGCCCCACTGGCAGTTGCCACTGTGCTACATTGCGCCACAGTGGCCTCATCAGCGCTCGGATGTTCAGACTGCGGCAAACTTATAGGGCTAACGGGCCAGCCGCAATCAGCTCTGCAGTCGCCATTTAACGGCCTCTCAAAAACAATTGGTCCAGCGCCGACATGCTTAGCTGCCGCCAAGTTGGTCTGCCATGGTTGCATTGGTCTGAACGCTCGGTCGCCTCCATTTGGCGCAGCAAGGCATTCATTTCCTCAAGCGTCAACTGGCGATTGGCCCGCACCGAGCCATGGCAGGCCATTGTGGACAAGACCTCATCGCGCGCACGCTGCAGCACCGTGGTGTGCTCATGCTGTGCCAGCTCTGCCAGCACACTGCGCGCCAGCTCTGCCGGATCTGCCGCGCGCAACTCAGAGGGCATCGAGCGCACAGCCAGTTTGCTCGCATTCAAGGCGGTGACTTCCAGCCCCAGGGTCAACAGGGTCTCCGCATGCTTTTCAGCGGTGGCCATCTCCAGAGCCGTGGCCACAAAGGTCGCCGGAATCAGTAAAGGCTGGCAGGGGATGCTGGCGTCATGCAACAGGGTTTTGAGGCGCTCGTACACGATGCGCTCGTGGGCCGCATGCATGTCGACAATGATCAGACCCAGGCGGTTTTGCGCCAGAATATAAACGCCGTGTAGCTGGGCCAGCGCTTTGCCAAGCGGCCACTCCTGAGCTTGCATAGAGGCAAAATCGTGCGCTGCCTCAGTCGGCCAAGCCACGGCCTCGCTGGCTTGCGCCTGCTCGCCCCAGTGCTGGGCAGACTCTTGCACGGCCCTTGCCGTATCGCCTGCCACACCGAAACTGGCATACGGACTCGCTGCCATGTGCTGCGCTTGAAAATCGGCCGTCTGGCCCGCATCCGCCCGCGAGGCCGCCCCACCTGTGCCCCACAAGGCATCCAGTGTTTGGCGTGTTTTGGCAATGTCTGCGGCAAAGCTCAGCCCCTGCTGCGAGGCCCCGCCCTGCCAGCCTATATTGCCCGAAACCAGTGCAGAACTGTGGCCGGCTGTGTCGGCCGCATCGCCTCCGTCCAACGCTCCCGAAGCCGCGCGCGAGGGCGCAATCGCTTTTTCAAGCGCATGGCGCACGGCCGCATGCACGATGCGGCCATCGCGAAAACGCACCTCAATCTTGGTTGGGTGCACGTTCACATCAACCAGCTGTGGGTCAATCTCTATATACAACACATACACTGGCTGGCGGTGGCCGTGCAGCACGTCTTCGTAAGCCGAGCGCGCTGCATGCGTGATGGTTTTCTCGCGCACATAACGGCCATTGACAAAGCAATACTGCTGGTCAGCCCGGTTGCGCGAATGGGTCGGCATACCGGCCCTGCCATACACATGCACACCAGCCTCCTGGTGGTCGACTGGCACCGAAAACTCCATGAATTCAGCGCCCATCACATCGGCAATGCGCCGGTCCCACTGGGCTTGGTCGACTTCTTTAAAAGCATCGCCCAGCCCCTCAAAAAAGCCTGCTTCGTCTGCATCTACTGCTGTCGGCTGCTTGGCACTGGCCAAATCCGCGCCGCGCCATTGGTGCTGCAGCTTGCCTCCATGCCAGATGGCAAAGCCCACATCGGGCCTGGCCAATGCGTGGCGGCGTACCGCCTCAACGCAATGGGCAAACTCAGTGGCTTCTGATTTGAGGAATTTGCGCCGCGCTGGCGTGGAAAAAAACAGCTCTTTGACCTCGACTGTGGTGCCCACTGCACGGGCTGCCGGCTCCATTTCGCCACTGGAGGCATCCAGCATCATGGCCGTCTCACTGTGCGGCGTGCGCGAGGTGATGCGCAGCTCAGAGACCGAGCCAATCGCTGCCAACGCCTCGCCACGAAAGCCCATCGTCATCACCGACTCCAGATCGTCGAGCGAGCGGATTTTGCTGGTCGCATGGCGGTGGATAGACAAAGCCAGATCGTCCTCGGGCATGCCACGCCCATCATCTTCAATCACAATGTGGCGGATACCGCCAGCCATCAGGCGCAGCTGCAATTGTGTAGCACCTGCGTCCAGTGCGTTATCAAGCAGCTCACGCACCACCGATGCAGGCCGCTCCACCACCTCGCCTGCGGCAATCTGGCTGATCAAGGTATCAGGCAATGCGTGAATGGGGCGGTAGACAGAGGTTGGAATGCGCATAAAAGAAACAGTGCTCGGCCAATGCAAAGGCCTATTGTAGAACCTCGCCCTCAATCGGTTGCGCGCAAAGCCGGCACAACAGCCCGCCCTAGAGACAAGCCGCGCTCTATGCCCACACCATGACGCATAAAACCAAGCATAACAAGCCCAGGTAAACCTTGGCGTGCACAGCATCTGGAATGGCGCCAATCCACCGCGACGAGGCACGAATACCCAACCATGATCCGGCCACCATCGCCATGCAGGCACGCAAATCAACATACCCCCAATGCCAGGCATCAAGCCCGCCCACGCCCCGCGCAAGACAGGCATAGGTGATCGTGCCCACAATTGCCACCGGCAATGACAGGGGATTGGCCGCAGCGGTGGCTGCAGTCATGCTGGCACCACGGCGGCGCATCAGGGGCACGGTCATCACACTGCCGCCTACCCCTAAGCCTGCTGCCACGGCACCAATGACTGCCCCAAGCCCCCATGTTGCCCCAGGTCCCAGCGGGGTCAGACTGTCGCTGCGCGTGTGCATAAAACCGCGCCTCAATAGACCATCAAGAATCGTCAAGGCCAAATAAGCGATGAACGCCCTGCGCATCCAAATGCCATCAACACCTAGCGCACCCCAGGCCCCTAATCCAGCGCCCAGCGCTATTGGCATCAGCAAAGGACGCACCCGGCCCCAAACAATCGTGTGATGGCATTGGTGGCGCCAAGTGGCCAGTGCCGCACCAAACACCATGACGCACGTTGAAGTCGCAACCGCAATGTGCATGGCCTGTGCAGCCACCTGGCTGTCTGCATTGCTATTGAGCATCAGCAGCGCATACAGCACAGGCACAGCAACAAAACCGCCACCGAATCCAAACAGCGCGGTCGTCACCCCCGCCAAAACACCGAACAAGACCAAAAACCAATACATGCCAGCACCGCTACGTTGTTGAAAGGCATACGATAGGCGATCGCGAATTGGCCTGCTTTCTATAAAATGCCATTCATCCTTTCATTTCGGCCAAACCATTCCCAATGCTCAACACCCCATTGGCCAGCGTCGATGCGCTGGCGCGCAGTGTCCTCGCCATTGGCACAGACTACCCGCCCGGCACCTTGCTAGAGACCCACTCACACCGGCGCGCTCAACTGCTGTATGGCATGCGCGGCGTCATGGAGGTCGACACCGAGGATGGCAGCTGGGCCATCCCGCCCTATAGCGGGGTGTGGATTCCTGCAGGCAAGCCCCACCGCGTGCGCATGCATGGCGTCAGCACCCGCAGTCTGTATATTGAGCCCGCCAGTGCGCCGCGCAGCAGCGCGCAGTGCGAGGCGCTGGTGGTGGCACCACTGCTGCACCAATTGCTACTGGCCTGTGTGGAGCTGCCTGCGCTGTATGACGAGCAGGGCCGCGATGGCGCGCTGATCAGTTTGCTACTGCATGAAATACGTTTGGCCCAGACCATGCCCTTGTTTGCGCCTATGCCCCATGACCCTGAGCTGGCGCTGCTGTGCAAAGCCTTTCTCAAAGCCCCGAACATCCAGTCCTGTCCCCAGGACTGGGCTGCGCAGCTGCACAAAAGCCTGCGCAGCTTCACGCGTTTTTTCCACCAACAAACCGGCATGGCTTTTGGTGCATGGCGCCAGCAAGCCTGTTTGCTAGCCGCCTTGCCACAACTCAGCGCAGGTGCCTCGGTCACGCACATTGCATTGGAGTTAGGCTACGAAAGCCCCAGCGCGTTCTCGACCATGTTCCGCAAAAAACTCGGCAAAAGCCCAGCCCAATTCATCCGCACGGAAAACCAGGCGAGCAGCTGAGTTTTGGCATCTGCGCGAAGCAGAGACCACATCTACATCTAAGAGCCTGATTGGACGGCTGCTCTGACCCAGCCAAGACATGCTGGGTAGCAGCGCAGGCACCTTGCCAGGGAACTGAAAAAGCGGCCTTTGCTGTACCAGGCATTGCCCATACACGCAGCATTGCCCAATCTTTAAGCACGACAGCCTGCTCTATAGGGACATCCCGCGTTCTACAACGAGTTATCCACACCTTTTTCCACTGCGAATGTGGAGAAACATCCTGCAGCTTAGGTGCATTGCCCGTGCAGCACACCGATTGATCGTGGAGCGCAGCTTGCCCACTGTCGGCCCGCGCGGTAGAACCGGCCCCCTACATCTGCGACCACATACGCAGCAGGTTGTGGTAGAGGTTGGTCAGCGACAAAACCTCCGGCCCATCACCGTATTGGCTGCGCAAACTTTGAATCGACTGGTCCAACTCGTATATTTGACGGCGCTGCGCGTCGTCACGCAGCATCGACTGCAACCACACCACCGATGCCACGCGCACGCCACTGGTTACGGGCAGAACCTGGTGCAGGCTGCTGGACGGATACAAGATCGCATCGCCAGCAGGCAGCTTCACAAAGTGCGAGCCATAGGTGTCCACCACCTCCAACTCGCCGCCTTCGTAACTGTCAGGCTCGGACAAAAAGACCGTACAAGACACATCGGTGCGCAACCAGCCGCTTTGCTCACGCCGGGCTGCGCCATCCACATGCAGGCCATAGGTTTCTCCGCCCTCGTAGCGATTGAACAATGGTGCGCCAATGCGCAGCGGCAGTGCGGCAGCAAAAAAATGGGGGCTTGCCTGCAAGGCTGCCAGCACCGTCGCGCCCGCCTGCTGCGCCACTGGATGGTCAAGCGGCAGCTGGCGGTTGTGTTTGACGCGCGCGCCTTGCTCGCCCACGCTGGCACGCCCATCCGACCAAGGACCGCTGTCAATGGTCTGACGCAGCGCGTGCACCTGCTCAGCACTGAGCACATTCGCAATATGCAGCATCATCGGGGTACTCGCTTTCAGGCACAGTTAGAACTGGAAGTTCAGGGTCACGCGTGCAGAACGCCCTAAACCCGGAATATAGCGCAGCCCCAGGTGGTTGATAGCTGCCACATACTGCTTGTCAAACAGATTGAACACATTGAGCTGCAGGTCTGTCTGCGCATTGAAACGGTAGCTGGCCATCGCATCCATGGTCCAGTACGAGGGGGTTTGCTCAGGCGATGGATAGTCACGCACCCAGCGTTTGAAACCGCTGTCATAGCGCCCGCCAGCGCCCACCGTCGCAGCACCAGAAATGCGGTAGGTGCTCCACAGCGACAAGGAGTTTTTCGGCGCATAGCCAAGGCCGCTGCTGCCGTCGGCTACCGCCGAGACACCGCGCACCACCTTGGTTTTTTGGTAGGTATAACTGGCCAACATGTCCCAGTCCCGGGTGATGCTCCCGCTGGCCGACAGCTCCAGGCCTTGCACCCGTTTTTTGCCAATTTGGTTGAATTCGCCGCTGCTGTCGATCTCGACCTCGTTGTCAACATCGGTGCGAAACAGCGCACCTGTCAGCAGTAAGCTGCGATTGAACAACTCCCACTTGGTGCCCAACTCCACAGTTTTGGCTTTCTGCGGCTTCATATTGGCATCGGTGACAATGCCGCGCACCAAATCCATCGTCGTCATACTATTGACCAAACTGAAGGTGCTGCTGCCAGGCGGCTGCTGGGCAACCGCATAGTTCGCATACATACTGCCGTTACTCGCGGGTTTGTACAGCACGCCGGCCTTCCAGGTCAGCAAATTGTCGCTGGCTGAAATGCTGTCATTGACCGAGCGGAAAGTGGTTTTGTAGCGGTCCAGGCGCAGCCCGCCATTGAGCTGCCAGCGTGCATCGAGCTTGATGGTATCAAACGCATACAAGGCCAGTGTATCGGTGCGTCCGCGCGTGTTCTCACCAGTGCGCACAATGTTCGCGCCTGGGCCATACGACGGATTTTGCGCATTGATCGGTGGCAAAGCCGTTGGTGTGCGCTGCTGGCCATAATTGATTTGCTGCTCACGCGTGAGCTCCAGCCCCATGCTGACCTCGTGCGTTAGCGCCCCGGTTTGAAACTCGGTATTGAGGTTGGTCTGGTTGGTATAGATCTCATTGCTCACATCTTTGCTGAACATCTGTCTTTGCAGCATCAACGCGTTTGGATCGGGACTGATAGGCATGACCGGAAACGCCGAGAACGTCGCCAAAAAATCCTGCGATGTTTTGGCCCAGCGTGTGGTGTTGCGCAGCGCAGCGCCAGAAGCCAGATCATGCTCAAAGCGCAAGGTCGCCATCGTCGACTCGCTCTTGTCACGGTCACTGCTGGAGCCATAGAAATTTTTTCGACGTGGCTCGGGCATGTTCCCTAGCGGCGCGTAATTGCCGCTAAAACCGGACAATCCCACGGTCGGAATGCCAGCATCAGGCACATTGTTTTGCCGCACGTGCTGCACGTTCAGATAGGTGCGTGTGGGTGTACCAAGCCCCATGGCCAGCGCTGGCGCAATGCCCCAACGGCGGTTGGTGATGCGATCGCGTCCAGCCACGCCAGCATCCTCCCCCATCAGGTTCAATCGAAAGGCGGCATTGGGCAAGCCATCGAGCTCGCGGTTCAGATCGAGCGTACTGCGTTTGTAACGCGCAGTGCCAGCGCCGATCGATAGATCGCTGAAGTTGCCCTTTCTGGCTTGCTTGGTGACCAAATTGATCGCGCCATTAGGCGCGCTGCGGCCCGCATCTGTGCCAGCCGGGCCTTTGAAAACCTCCACCGCCTCGGTATTGAACACATCGCGCGAAATAGTACCGGTATCGCGCACATTGTCGACATAGATGCTGTCTTTCGCATCAAAGCCTCGCATGATGATTGCGTCGCCCATCGATGGAGGGCCTGCTCCTTCACCCGCAGAAAACGTGCCCATACCCGACACATTACGCAGCACGTCGGTCAGCGTACTGGCCGTTTGTTCGCGCATCACCTGCTGAGGCACGATGGTCACCGTTTGCGTGGTATCGAGCACAGGCTGGGTGAACTTGTCTGAGGACAGCGCATTGACCTTGTAGCCAATATTTTCATCGCCTATGACCTGGACTTCCGACAGAGTTTGCTCGGCCTGCGTCGCATTGGGATTTGCCGCATTTGGCTGCGCCAGCACCGGCAAACTCAGCGCCATCCCCGTTAGCAAGCCATAGGCGGCTGAGCCCGTTACACCGCGCACAGTCTGGTGTTTGCGCCCTTTGATGTAAGCCATAGAACCAAGTCTTTCAATCAAAAAAATAGCCGCCTCAGTGGGCGGATAGTTAAGAACCTGTTTACGATCTTTTCGCTGACCGCGTTGGAGTACAAAAAAGCGCATTGCAGCGTTGCCCGTTGTGCTCATACTCATGTCTGAGCTGCAACAGGCGCCTTGCACTGCCTCTTTTTGTGCCTTGCGCGACTATGAAAAATCGTAAACAGGCTCTAAGACCCCATGCACCGCCTAAACGCTAGGCAGCAAGACAATGCACAGGTAGGTAAGACAGGGAACTACTGGCTAATCACAATCGGCATGCATCGTAGATTGCATGCCGATTGTGGAAGTTTGGCTGGGCCTTCCCTGCATGTAAGCAAAAAGAATAGCATCGGGTTAGGCCGTTTGATTGTTAATAATTCTCATTAAGAATAAATGCCTAGCATTTTGCTTCAAGCCAATCACGACCTTCAACATAGTTAACAATCAATGCAATGCAAAGTCGAGAATGGCTCTCGGTAGAGTGCTTAGAGCCTGTTCAAAAATCTCCGTGCAAAACCGCATTACCGGTAGTGCACAAACAGGCCTATAACCTGCTGCAGACGCCTTACTCAGCCTCTTTTTTTGCCTTGCGCGGCTGCACGCCGGTTATGAGCCGGCTCTTGCAAACACCGCAATCAAGGATTCACAGTGTGTCCTGGCGCCAAACCCATCACAACAGTTGAAGACATTGCGCTACAAGCAGCCGTTCTGTGCCTGACAATGGCATGTCTATTGTGGTTTTGATACCTCCTGTCTATGAAGCGCCCCCACATTCAAGCCATCTCAGCCGGCATGCTCGCCAGTTTCTCGATTGTCGCAGGCTACCTGCCGATCGCATTCTCCTTTGGCGTGGCCGCAGTCCAAGCAGGACTGGATGCCCGCGTAGCCGTATTGACCTCGTTATTGGTCTATGCCGGCGCCAGCCAGTTTTTGCTGATCTCTTTGTTGGCAGCAGGCGCGGGCTTGTGGACCGCCTTGCCCACTGTTTTGCTGATGAATGCCCGCCATATGCTGTATGGGCCTGCGCTCGTGGCACAGGACTTGGCCTGTGCACAGAAGTCCAACGGCCAACTGGCCAGCCCTTGGTTGGCGTTTGGCCTGACCGATGAGGTCTTTGCGACAGCGATGAGCAAGCAAGCACAGATTGCGCCAGAGCAGCGCGACCTATGGCTGTTAGGCCTGCAACTGGGCGCCTATGCCACATGGGTGGGCGGCACTGTGCTGGGCGTGAGCTTTGTGCGCGAAGTGGCCAACTGGCCCAGCGCCGTGCGCGATGGTTTGGACTTTGTGCTACCCGCCCTGTTTTTTGCCTTGCTGTTAGAGACCGGCATCCGCCGCTGGCGCGTGCCCGTGCTGATCGCAGCCGTTACCGCACTAGGTCTGGGCTTCTTTCTCAAAAGCTACCACGCGCTGGCGCTAGCCATTGTGGCGGGTGCGCTTGGCCAAGGCATTGACACACACAGGACCACACCATGAGTAGCGTGCTGATCACCATCGCCCTTTGTGGCATTGGCACTTTTTTACTGCGCTGGCTACCACTTTGGCAGGCACGCAAAAACCAGCGCTCAGCCCCCAATGCAGCCAGGCTGCAAAAATGGCTGACCGGTGTGGGGCCAGCTGCCATTGCAGCCTTGTTAACTGTCTCTCTGTGGGGCCAGCTGAGCACCGATGCACGCCCAGGCCGCGTGGCCATGCTGGTCATCGCCTTGGCATGCACCGCCATCACCCGACGCATGGCGGGCGGCGGCATTGCCTTGCCGACCTTGGTCGGCGCAATCGCCTATGGCCTGCTGTCTTACCTCGGCTTGTAAGCAGGCCTTTGCTGCGCGATGGGCCAGCGGCGCGTATCAACGCAACGGGACACCCAAATCAAGCAAGAGGTGGCTGAGTGCATAGCCCTTGTCGCCCTTGCTTTGGAACTTGTCCAAACGGGTCGCCAGATGCTGGGCCCAGAGCAGATGCGCAACGCCTTGCTTTTTCCAACAACCATCGTGCACCTGGTCGTCATGCCAGACCATAGTGTCCGGCCAGTTCGGTTTGCGGGCAGCCATCGTAGCGCGCGCATGGTGCAACACGGCCGCTTGCAATCACATCGCCCTCTTCGCCTGCGCCATAACGTCGCAGCAATAACACGTCGATTGCACTCAGTTGGGGATCAGCATTTTCTTGGCGCTTGGCAATGCCAGGCCAGCAGCCACTCACTCTCGACCCAAAGGGCGAGCTTACAGCGAACCTAGAGCTCGACCCCAAAAATTCGACCTATTGCCGCCGTAATCGCCATCGCCGCCGCGCCCCAGAAAACGACACGCAGTGTTGGCCGTAGCATTTGTGCGCCACCCGCACGCGCACCAAGAGCGCCCAAAAGCGCAAGAGCGATGAGCGTGGCCACCACCACCACAAGCGCAATCTTGTCTGATGGCGCAAGGACTGCTGCCAGCATCGGAACCGCACCAGCCACCGTGAAGGTCAGTCCAGATGCCAATGCCGCTTGCAAAGGGTTGGCGCTATGCACCTCTGACAAGCCCAACTCATCTCGCACATGCGCAGCAAGTGGGTCGCCTTGCGACAATTCTTGTGCAACAAGCCTGGCAGTCGCTGGGCTAAGGCCTCGGCCTTCCCAAATCGAGGCCAGTTCTGCCTGCTCAGCTTCAGGTGCCTCACGCATAGCCGCCGCTTCACGCGCAATATCGGCGCGCTCCAGATCCAATTGCGAGCTGACTGACACATACTCCCCTGCAGCCATTGACATGGCACCTGCAGCCAAACCTGCTGTGCCTGCCACCAGCACAGCGGAGGGCGATGGATTGGCAATCGCGACCCCCACAATCAGCGATGAAATGGACACGATGCCATCATTCGCACCCAACACTGCTGCTCGCAGCCAGCCGCTGCGGGTGACAAAATGCGGCTCCTCGTGCGCGGACTGGTAGTTTTGCATTGCTTAGGCCCCATGTAAGGATATGAAATTATCGAAAAATACCACGATAAGCCACGTTATAGCGTTTTGGGCAACGCTGCGACACCACCTTTGCGGGCAAGCGTGCGGTATTGGCAAGGTGTCTTTTGCAGACCGCCTTGTTGTACAAATGGCGCCTCACAAGCAGAGTAGGCTCCTGCAATGGGCTCGTCGGCTCTAAAGAAGTCAAAGCACGGCCCTTTGAAAGACACGCTGTGGAGCACAATGTGCGAGCGGCGATCTTGAACCAATTCACAGACTTGGGCGACGCGAGCGCTGATCGCCGCCAGATATTGTTAATGGACACCTGTATTGACCCAGCCTTTTCTGCACAGGTCAGGCCGCTAAAGCATAAGCCTCAGCAGGAGTTTTCATACCCAGCGCTTGGTGTGGGCGTTGGTTGTTGTAAAAGCCAATCCAGTCTGCAATGACCCGACTGGCGTGCTGCAAGCTATCAAATCGGTGGCGGTGTACGCATTGGTCTTTGAGCGTACGAATGACTCTCTCGACCATGCCGTTTTGCTCAGGGCTGTAAGGGGCAATGAACTCCTGCTGCAACCCGTAGCTTTTAGCCAGTGCGGTGTAGCTACGGCTGGTAAATACAAGGCCGTTATCCGATCTGAGCAAGAAGGGTTTAGCCACTTTACCCAAACACCCATAGCGGCTGATTATCGCTTGCTCTAGGGCCGATTCAGCCGTTTTAGATTTGCCGCTTTTGCTCAGATGCCAGCCTAGTAGCTGGCGACTGTAGCAATCAATGACTAGGGCCAATGAGGCCCAGCCATCCTTGCCGG
>NZ_SSWX01000010.1 GCF_004803635.1 Lampropedia aestuarii
GTGCCAATCGGCCAGGGGGTTTTGCTTTGTGGACGGTTTTAAATTCGCATAACTCCTGACCGAGATTTGTAGCGATCTGCTTGGGCTTCTCAACTTCACGCGGCGCCTTTTATGACTTGCGCGACTGCGTGGAGATGAGAAACAGTCTCTGAGGCCCCATGTCCACGCATCGCCAACAATTTCTCGTCGGCAAGAGGCAGTCATGGTGCAGTGGCTTTGCGTGTCCAAGCCAGTCTGGTAGACGCGTTTGGGCCAGCTGCGCTTGCCTATTACTTGCTTGCATGGCTGGTCTGCTGGCCCTGGTTGGGCAATCAAGCCATGTATTCTCCCCGCTTTATTCATATGGCCCTGCGCATGGCCAGATGGGGATCTTGTGCGCATCGGATGCAGCAGCACGCCCTCCTGCCTAGGAGGGTGGAGTTTATTTTTGTACCGCAATCACGGCGATCTCGACCGTGTATTGAGGAAAGGCCAATTTGGATTCCACACAAGCCCGGGCAGGTGTGTGGCCTTGTGGCACCCAGGCGTCCCAGACAGCGTTCATTTCGTTGAAGGTCGCCGCTTCTGCAATCCAAATATTGGCGCTGACGATGTCTTCTTTGCTGCAGCCAGCCTCGGCAAGCAGACGGTCAATTTTGCCCAAGATTTGTTCGGTTTGTCCGGCGACAGAGGCCGATGTGTCGTCTGCGACTTGCCCCGATAGAAATACAAAACCGTTGGCAACTACAGCGCCACTCATACGGGCATTGGGTTGAATTCTTTGGATGACCATGGTGATTTCCTTTGGTGTTAAAAGTGATTATCTTAGTGTCGACACATATATTTTAAACAATAGAGCGTATCTGTAAATCTCTCTGCGTCAGTATTTTTACCTATACTTTTTTAAACTTTTTTCTAGATAATTAACATGAACAAACAAATGTCGACACTTGTGTATTTAATTTGGAATGCATGGCGAGTCGATCAATTGCACAGCAGGGCGATGTGGCCCACGTTGGAGACACAACATGACTTTGAAGACGGTTCAGCTTGACGATAAATACGTTCTGAAAAAAGGCCGCGTCTTTATCACAGGCACCCAGGCGCTGGTGCGCTTGCCGATGACTCAGCGCTTGCGTGATGCGGAGGCTGGCAAGAATACGGCGGGCTATATTTCAGGCTATCGAGGCTCGCCGCTGGGCGGCTTGGATGATCAGCTGGGCAAGGTCAAGAAGTTATTGGCTGAACACCATGTGGTGTTTCAGCCGGGGGTGAATGAGGATTTGGCTGCCACTGCGGTGTGGGGTACGCAGCAAGCCGAGGCGACAGGCCATGGGCGCTACGATGGGGTGTTTGCCATGTGGTATGGCAAGGGGCCTGGTGTGGACCGCACAGGTGATGCATTCCGCCATGGCAACTTGGCCGGCTCCTCCAAGCAGGGCGGCGTGTTGGTATTAATGGGCGATGACCATACCTGTGAGTCATCGACGACCTGCCATCAGAGTGAATTTGCCATGCTGGATGCGATGATGCCAGTGCTGAGTCCGTCTGGGGTACAAGAAATTCTGGATTTTGGCGTATTCGGCTGGGCGCTGTCGCGTTACAGCGGCTGCTGGGTAGGTATCAAGTGCGTGAAAGACACGGTAGAGGCGACGGCCTCGATCGATGTTGATATCGACCGTGTGCAGATTCAATGGCCAGAAGGGCTGGTGCTGCCCCCCGATGGTTTGAATTTGCGCCAGCCAGATACGCCCCATGCGCAAGAAGCGCGGCTGCACCGCTACAAGCTCGGTGCTGTGAAAGCTTTTGCCAGGTGCAATCAACTCGATCGCATCGTCATTGAGCCTGCTGCGCCAGCGTTAGGCATCATCACCCATGGCAAGAGCTATCTGGATGTGCTGCAGGCGCTCGATGAGTTGGGCTTGAGTGAGGAGGCCGCCGCTGCGCAGGGTGTGCGTCTGTACAAGGTTGGCATGACGTGGCCGCTGGAGCCTGAAGGCGCGGTCGCATTTGCGCAGGGTTTGCACACCGTTGTGGTGGTGGAGGAAAAACGCAGTCTGCTGGAGTTCCAGCTTAAGGAGCTGCTGTATGGCCAGGCGGCAGCGCCTGCCATTATTGGTAAGCAAGATGAGCAGGGGCAAACCCTGTTCCAGTCTGAGATGGCGCTGGACTCCAATCAAATTGCGATTGCCATTGGCGAGCGCTTGGTGGCGCTGGGGCGGGGCGATGCGCAGGCGCTGCATGCCTTGGAAGAGCGGGTGGCGCAATTGCGCAGTTACCGGGCTCCAAAAGGGGTGATCGATATCGTCTCGCGCAGTTTTTATTTTTGCAGCGGATGCCCGCATAACTCCTCCACGGTTCTGCCCGAAGGCAGTGAGGGCTATGCAGGCATTGGTTGCAGTTGGATGGCTCAGGCCATGGACAGATCGACGACCGGCTATACGCAGATGGGGGCAGAGGGCTTGTCCTGGGTGGGGGAGGCTCCGTTTTCCAAACGCAGCCATATGTTCCAGAACTTGGGCGACGGCACATATTTTCATTCGGGTTTGCTGGCCATTCGCGCCGCGGTATCCGCCAAAACCAATATCACCTACAAAATTCTGTTCAATGACGCGGTGGCCATGACAGGGGGGCAGCGCCATGATGGGCCCTTGGATGTGCCCAGTATTGCGCACCAGGTGTATGCCGAAGGGGTCAAACGCGTCGTGGTGGTCACGGATGAGCCCGATAAATACCCCAGTGGCATCGTGTGGCCCAAGGGCTTGACCATCCACCACCGCGATAGCCTCAACGACGTGCAAAAACAGCTGCGCGAGATCGAGGGTACTACGGTGTTGATCTATGACCAGACGTGCGCGGCAGAGAAAAGACGCCGGCGCAAACGCGGCACGTTTCCCGATCCAGCCAAGCGTGTCGTGATCAACGACTTGGTGTGCGAGGGTTGTGGAGACTGCGGGGTTCAATCGAACTGCGTGTCGGTGCAACCGTTGGAGACGGAATTGGGCCGCAAGCGCACGATTGACCAGTCCAGCTGCAACAAGGATTTCTCCTGCGTGAAAGGCTTTTGCCCCAGCTTTGTCACAGTGCTGGGCGGCCAGTTGCGCAAGCCCGAAAAGATCGGCAGCAGTGGGGTATTTCCAGCTGTGCCAGAGCCAGTGCTGCCCTCGCTGGAAGAGGGCGTCTACAGCATCTTGGTTGCCGGTATGGGGGGCACAGGGGTAGTCACCATTGGGGCCATTTTGGGGATGGCTGCGCATTTGGAGGGGCGCGGCTGCGGTTTGTTGGACATGGCCGGTTTGGCCCAAAAAGGCGGGTCGGTCTGGAGCCATCTTCGCTTTGGAAAATCCCCAGAAGCGATCAAGACCATTCGTATTGCGCCGGGTAATGCCGATCTGGTATTGGGCTGCGACATGATTGTGGCGGGCAACTCCAAAACGCTGGCGCTGACCCGCAAAGGCAAGACCCACATGCTGGTCAATACCGAAGAGACCATGCCGGGTGATTTTGCGCGCAAGGCCGATATGCAATACCCGTCTGGGTCGTTGCAGAACAATATCATCCATGCGGTAGGGGCTGATGCGGCTGAGTTTGTGCAGGCCGGACGTATTGCGCGCGCATTGTTGGGCGACAGTATTGCCGCGAATATGTTCATGCTGGGATATGCCTACCAGCGCGGCTTGATCCCTATTTCTGCGACAGCGATCGAGGCGGCCATCGAGCTCAATGGCACTGCGCAGCAAATGAACAAAGACGCCTTTTTATGGGGCCGGCGCACGGCTGTCGATGCGCAGGCCGTCGAGCATGTGTTGTCCGCACGCCAGAAGAAGAGTGCAACCAGTGTCAGCCCTGCACCGCTCCAAAGTCTGGCGCAGTCGATTGCGTGGCGCAGAGCGTATTTAGTGGGCTACCAGAGCGAGGCGTATGCCCAGCGCTACACCGAATTGGTCGAGCGGGTGCAGCGCTGGGAGCACCAGCAATGCGCAGGCAAAGAAGAGGTGACGCAGGCGGTGGCGCGTTATTACTTCAAGTTGCTGGCCATCAAAGACGAATACGAGGTGGCGCGCTTGCACACCGACCCTGCTTTTTTAGACAGCGTGAAACAACGCTTTGAGGGCGACTACCGGCTGGTCTTCAATTTGGCGCCACCACTGCTGGCTAAGCGCGATGCCAGTACGGGCGAGCCTAGCAAGCAAGAGTTTGGTGCTTGGATTTTGCCAGTGTTTAGGGTGCTGGCCCGCATGAAATCACTCAGAGGCACACGCCTGGATGTGTTTGGTTACACCGCCGAACGCCGCCAAGAGCGCGCACTGATTGGGGCCTATGAGCAGCATATCGCCGCCGTGCTGGAGGCGGGCCAGAGCGGCCTTGATGCAGCGCAGTACCAGGCTGCCTTGGAGCTGCTGTCATTGCCAGAGCACATTCGTGGTTATGGCCATGTGCGTGAGCGCCATCTTGCGCAAACTCGCCAACGCGAGGCGGCTTTGTTGCAGGCGCTGCAGCGCCGCGTGATTGCGCTGAAAAAAGTCGCTTGATTCGATTGCCGAGCTCCACAGGCAGCGATGGTGGCCTGACTGGGCCCCAAGAGTGCTTGGCCTTGATGAGCGTGGGCTATTGCAGTTGGTTTGCAGAGTGTATTGAAGGACGGATCCCCTATTTCAAATAAAAGCGGCCAATGGGTGCATTGGCTGCACGGAGACACGATCTATGAAAACAGTTGTTTTGGGTGCCGGGCTGGCGGGTATGACCACTGCCTGGTATCTCGCAGCCCAGGGCAGGGCGGTCACAGTGGTCGATCGCCAGGCATTGGCCGCGTCAGAGACCAGCTATGCCAATGCAGGCATGATTGCGCCGGGCCATGCATACACATGGGCTTCACCACGTGCGCCAGGCATTTTGTGGCGTTCGCTGCGCGATGACACTCAGGCGCTGCTGCTCAAACCTCGACTCGATCCGACGATGTGGCGATGGTTGTGGCAGTTTCTGCGCAACTGCACGGCGCAGAAGGCGCGCTACAACACCTCAAGAAAGCTGGTGCTGTGCCGCTATTCGCAGGCGGAGTTGCGCAGCTTGACCCAACAGCTCGCGCTGGAGTACGAACTCTTGAGTACTGGGGCCTTGTACCTTTACCGAGATGAGGCGCTTTTGAAGCGCGGGGTGGCCAATATGCAAGTCCTGATGGACGGAGGCATGCCTTTGCGCGGTATTAGCCGAGAAGAGGCAATCGAGCTGGAGCCGGCATTGGCCAGCAGTCCCTTTGCAGGGGCCATTCTCAGTCCCACGGATGAAAGCGGTGATGCGCGCATGTTCACCCGCAATCTCGCCAAAGCCTGTGAGGCTGCGGGGGTGGAGTTTGTCATGGGCACGGCCATTCGCCGCATCGAGGCCCAGGGCGATCGTATTGTGGGGGTGCATACGGACAAAGGCGTCATTAGTGGCGATGACTATGTGTTGGCGATGGGGTGTGACTCGCCGCTGATGAGTCGCGCGCTGGGGTATCGACTGCCGGTCTATCCCGTCAAAGGCTATTCGGTCACGTTCCCGATTCGGCCAGAAGATGAGCCGCCGAGCATGTCCGGAGTGGACGAGCAGGCCTTGGTGGCGTGGGCGCGATATGGCAATCGGCTGCGTTTTACTGCTACTGCTGAATTTACCGGGTATGACCGCAGCCACACGCCAGCCAACTTCGAACCGATGCTGAAGGTGGCGCGCCAGTTGTTTCCCAATGGCGCCGATTACAGCCAGCCCGACTACTGGGCAGGTTTGCGCCCTATGACGCCGGAAGGCTTGCCGATCTTGGGCAAGAGTCGGCATCGCAATCTGTACCTCAACACCGGCCACGGCCATATGGGCTGGACCATGGCCTGTGGGACGGCACGCGTTGTCAGCGACATCATGGCTGGCAAAACCCCTGACATCGACATCACAGGAATGACACTGCAATGAACGCGATCACTGATACCTCCTACGAGATTTTGCCCTTCACACTGGGGCCAGGCTTGATGTCCCGCGCGGCCATTGGACTGGTGGTTTTGGCCACCGATCAAACGATGGAATATGAGTGGCGCAAGATTATGAATCTGCCAGGCGTTGCTTATTTTGCTGCCCGTATGCCCAGTCCACAAGACATTCAGCCTGACACACTGGCGGCAATGCGCAAAGACATTGCCACTGCCGTTGAGATGATTTTGCCGGGCATTGAATTGCCTGTCGTGGCGTTTGGTTGCACTTCTGGTGCGATCGTCATTGGCGAGGCACAGGTCTTTGAGGAAATCCGCAAGGGCAAACCGCAGGCTGTTGGCACCAGCCCGATTACAGCTGCCAAACACGGCCTGGCCAAACTGGGCGCGCGGCGCATCGCTTTGCTGACGCCGTATGTGGCCTCCATCAACCGTTTATTCCAAGAGCATTTGCAGGCGCAAGGCTTTGAAGTCAGCCGCATTGCTACTTTCAACCACTCCAACGATGCCGAGGTGGCACGCATTGATGCCACTTCGCTCAAGCGCGCTATTTTGCAGGTCGGAGCGCACGCCGATGTGGATGCGGTGTTTGTCTCATGCACCAGCTTGTGCATGTGCGACCAGACCCGGCAGATTGAGCAGCTCCTGGGCAAGCCCATTGTGTCCAGCAATAGCGCGATGGCATGGCATGCGCTGCGACTGGCGGGCATCCCTGACACCCTGCCCCAATGGGGCCGATTGTTTGAAGTTTAGAGACGAGATACGAAAAAAAAGTGTTCCCTCAACCGGCAAGCTTCCATCCATTAAGGAGACAACAATGAATAAACGCAACTTTCTCTCACTCTGTGCAGGTGCGGCTCTTTTGGGCACTCTTCATATTGCAGCGGCGCAAGAAGCCATTCGCATTGGCGCGGTGCTGCCCTTGACCGGGCCATCGGCGACGATTGGTGAAGACATGCGCCGCGGTCTGCAACTGGGCGTGGAGCGTGTGAATGCCAATGGTGGCGTCATGGGCAAGCAGCTGGCGCTCATTGTGGAGGACTCCGCCAATAACCCCACCACGGCCTTAACAGCTGCCCGCAAACTTGCCACGGTCGATAAGGTGCCGGTGGTATTGGGTGAGTTTTCTTCCAGTATTACCTTGCCGGTGGCCCAATACTTGGTCAAAGAAGGCGTGGTACATATGAATATCGGCAGTAGCAGTACCAAAGTGCGCGATCTGGGAGATTCCGCGTTCAATTTGATAGGACTGGAAGATGCCGGCAATCGCTTTGCCGCTCAAGACGTCTATGCGATGGGCTTGCGCAACGTGGCGGTGATCACGCCCAACAATGCTTATGGGCAGGGGGTGAGCCATGGTTTCAAGGAAGAGTTTGAGAAGCTCGGTGGCAAGGTGGCTGGACAAATTTTGTACACCGGCGGGCAGTCCTCTTATCGCCGTGAGCTGCAACAGCTGGCGCGTGCAAAACCCGATGCCTATCTCTACTCTTCGTACGGGCATGAGGCGGCCATCATCAACCGCGAAGCCAAAGAACTGGGTTTGCGTAGCCAGCCTTGGTACGCCTACATCATGAGCATGTCGGTGTCTGACACACCGGCTGACATTGCAGAAGGTCAGGTCGGCATGGAGCTGGGCGCCTCTAAAGGGGAGTTGGGGCAAGCTTATGCACAGGCGTACAACACGGCATTCAAAGAGGGCTTTGCCTCTGTTTTCAACGGCTACGCCTATGACGGTGTTGTGCTGATTGGCGCAGCCATGAATCAGGCCGCAGGCAGCAGTGCTGCAGATGTGCAAAAAGGACTGAAGGCGGTGAGTGAGCAAGGCTTTACCGGCGTCACAGGACCCATTCATTTCGATGCCAAGGGCCAGCGCACAGACCCGCCGTACGACAAGCTCAAGCTTGAGAACGGCAAGTTAATTCCGCGCTGATTTTTCCCTCTCACTGCTCTGAGCGCAACGGCCATCGTTGCTGCTCAGGGTGCCTTTTGGAGCGCGTGCATGTTGCAATTTTTTATAGATACTTTAATGCGGACCTCAGATTTGGCGCTGGTGGCGCTGGGTCTGAGCATGCTCTACGGCTTGGTCAAGTTTCCCAATATCGCCCATGTTCAATACGCCATGGTCGGTGCGTTTTTGGCCTACTGGCTGTACGGCTTGGGGCTGCCCTTGGCACTGGCCCTGGTGGTGGGGGCGGGGCTGACGGGCTTGATTACCTTGTTGGTGCAGTTGCTGGTGTTTGACCGACTGCTGCAAAGCGGCCCATCGATTGCCATGATTGGCTCATTGGCGGTGTCCATGTTGCTGGTGGCCATTGTGCTGGGCGTTGCGGGCTCTTTTCCGCACATGTTTGTGTTGCCCAATATGGAGCCAGTCCTTATCGGTGATGCCCGCTTGTCGAGGGCGCAGCTGTGGATGGTATTGACCACCGCCGTGTTGCTGGTGGTGTTTCTGGTGCTGTTGTTCTATACCCAAGCGGGGCGGGCCATGCGGGCCTTGGCCAGCAACCGTGCTTTGGCTGATGCCTCTGGGCTCAATGCCTCGCGCATCACCAATGTGGTCACGTTGCTCAGTGGCGCCTTGGCGGGATTGGGCGGGGGCATGTTGGCCATCTCTGGCGGTGCACACGTCAATTTGGGCCATGACATGTTGTTGCCCGTGTTTGCGGCCGCCATTCTTGGTGGTTTGGGTAATCCGATTGGTGCGGTGGCTGGGGCATTTTTGATCGCGCTTGCCGAGACAACGGTTACCAACATCAATTTCGGCCCGATGCTGGGTGAATCGCTGGTGTTTTTACCGGCTTCCTATATTGGCGCAGCCGCGTTCCTGATCTTGTTGTTGGCATTGCTATTCAAGCCTTACGGCCTGTTTGACAAGGAGGTGCGCCGTGTTTGATTTCATCATCTCCGTTGTGACTATTGGCGGGATCTACGCCATCATGACACTTGGCCTGAACATCCAGGCCGGTTATAGCGGCTTGCTCAATTTCGGCCACATTGCATTTGCCGGAGTGGGGGCATACGCGGTTGGTATCACGCATTTACAAGGCTGGCCGATTGCCTTGGGCCTGCCAATCGGGGTCGCTGCTGGCGTACTGTTGGGCTGGTTTGTAGCGCGCTTGGGCAAGCGCTTGGCCGCAGATTACTGGGCGATTGCGACCTTGGCGGTGGCCGAGATTTTGCGCATGATTGCCGTCAACGAGGATTGGCTGACCGGCGGGGCCAATGGCATCACCATGATTCCAGGTCTTTTCGAGACGCTGGCGCGCCCTTGGAATGCGGTGGCCTTCATGGCATTGATTGTCGGTGTGGTGCTGCTGGTGGCGTTCTTTTCTGCGCGTTTAGGCAATGGCCGTTTTGGACGTGCCTTGCGCCTGATGCGTGAGCAGCCAGCATTGGCAACCTGCCTGGGCTATAACCTGCAGTCGCTGCGCACGCGGGCGGTAATGAGCAGTGCAGCAGTGACGGCCTTGGCAGGAGGCTTGTATGCGCATTACTTCAATTACGCGGGCACCGAATTCATGCTGGCAGCCGAGACCTTTGTGCTGTGGACCATGCTGATGATTGGCGGCATTGGCAGAACTGCAGGGGTATTGCTGGGGGTGGTCTTGGTGCAGGCTGTCTACGCAGCGGTGCCGTTTGTGAAGGACATGCTGAACTTCAGTTCGGACATGGCCGGTGCACTGCGTATGGGCATGATCGGCTTGATTTTGCTGGTCTGTCTGATGTGGCGCCGTGAGGGGTTGTTGCCAGAAAAACTGAGGGAGCCAGCATGAGCACAAATGCCATTTTGGAAGTGAAGAACCTGGCCAAAGCATTTGCAGCCAACAAGGTCCTCCATCACGTGAATTTTGAAGTCAAGCAAGGCGAAATAGTGGGCCTGCTGGGGCCAAATGGATCGGGCAAAAGCACTTTGCTGAACATCATCAGCGGGTTTGTTGGGCCTGATGCGGGTGAGATTCGGCTGGTGGGGCGATCAATTGCGGGCATGCCAACTTACCGACTTGTTCAGGAGGGCATGGCACGCACGTTCCAGCTCCCCATCATGCCGCAGAAGATGTCGGTGCTTGAGGTGGCGATGGCAGCGGCCACTGATGCCCACGGAGTGTTTTCGACCCTTTTTCGCACGGCCCGCGACCGTGCAGCCGAGCGCCGCGCTTTAGAGCGAGCCCGGCACCTGCTCGATGAATTGCTGCTCACGCGGGTGGCGCATTTGCCTGCCTCTGCGATTTCAGGGGGGCAGAAAAAACTCTTGGGCATTGTGTGTGCGTTAATGGCTGAGCCGCGTTTGCTGATGCTCGATGAACCCACGGCCGGTGTACATCCGAATGTGCGCAACGACATTGTGCAAGCATTGCACCGCCTCAATGCCAGTGGTGTGACGCTGGTGATTGTGGAGCACGACATGCACTTTATTCGCGATGCCTGCAGCCGTTGCATCGTCCTTGACCAGGGCGAAATCGTCGCCAGTTGCCGCCCTGATGAATTGGCCAGCAATGCGCGTGTGGTACAGGCCTATTTAGGCGCTAGTGTGGAGGTGGCCAAAGCATGAATGCAATCGTTCAAGTCGATCAAGTGGTCGCTGGCTATACCCGCGATGTGGATATTCTCAATGGCATCTCTTTGCACGCGGCCAGCCAAGAAATTGTGACCTTGTTGGGCCCCAACGGTTGTGGCAAGTCGACCTTGCTTAAAACCATTGCGGGCTATCTGAGGCCCCGCAAAGGCCGGGTGCAACTCGCTGGCAAAGATGTGTCTGCATTGGCCGTGCACCAGAAAATCCGCCACTGCAGTTTGGGCTTTGTGCCGCAAACGGAGAATATTTTTACTGCACTGACGGTGCGTGAAAATTTGTTGATTGGCGGCTACTACCAATCCAGTGCCCAGCGCCAGCAGCGGATCGAGCAGCTGTGTGCGCTGTACCCGGTGCTGCGGCGAAAAATCGATGCGCCAGCGGCTTCGCTCTCTGGTGGTGAACGGCAGATCTTGGCGCTGGGGCGGGCGCTGATGCCAAGGCCTGAGATTTTGTTGCTCGATGAGCCCTCTGCCGGTTTGTCCCCCAAGGTTTTGCACGAAGTCTTTGATGCGATTGTGCGCGTGCGTGAGCAAGAGGGCGTGACCATTTTGATGGTGGAGCAAAACGCCATGGAAGCCATGCGCATTTCAGACCGAGCCTACATCCTGTCGTTGGGCACGGTGGCATTGACCGGCTCTACTCAGGAGCTGGTGACAGACCCTAAAGTGCGGGAACTCTATATGGGAGGACGAGTATGACAAGCGAGCAGGCGCATCCACTGCATGTTTTAAGCGGCAGTACGGTGGCATTGGTGACGCCGATGGACGCGGCAGGTGCGGTGGATTACCCCGCTTTGCGGCGGCTGGTTGATTGGCATATTGAGCAGGGCACTTGTTGTATTTGCGTGGTGGGCACGACGGGGGAGTCCCCCACCGTGACAGTGGACGAGCACTGTGAAATCATTCGCGTGGCCGTTGAGCAGGCGGCAGGGCGTATTCCGATCATGGCCGGTTGCGGGGCCAATTCAACCGCTGAGGCCATTGCCCTGGCACGCTATGCATCTGAGGTGGGGGCGAAGTTCCAATTGCAGGTGGTGCCTTACTACAACCGGCCCACGCAAGCGGGCATGGTGGCGCATTTCAGCGCCATCGCTGATGCGACCCCAGAGCTGCCAATGGTGCTCTACAACGTGCCAGGCCGCACGGTCGCAGACATGCAGCATGAGACGGTGCTGCATCTGGCGCAGCTGCCCAGCATAGTCGGCATCAAGGAAGCAACTGCCGATATGGTGCGTGCGCAATGGTTGATTCGCGAGGCGCCTGCCGGTTTTGGCGTGTACTCTGGCGACGATCTCTCCGCTCTGGCGCTGATGCTGTGCGGAGGGCACGGCTGTATCAGCGTCACCGCCAATATTGCACCGCAGTGGATGGCGCGCTTGTGCGCAGCGGCCATCCGTGGCGATGCCCACACTGCCAATCGCTTGCAACACCAGTTGCTGCCCTTGCATGAGGCGATGTTTTGCCAGGCCAATCCGATTCCGGTGAAATGGGCCATGCAGCGTGCCCATTTATGTGGTGCGCATCTGCGTTTGCCATTGACCCCTTTGGAGGCCCCCTACCAGGCGATGGTGGAGCAGGCCATGCATGACTTGCACTTGCTGCCATGACGCTCGCTCTTGCACCTGCCTCGCATGGGCTGTGGCGCGACACCGCGATCATGGCGCCTGTAACACAGCCACTGCAGCGGCAGATCGAGGTCGATATTGCCGTGGTTGGGGCCGGTTTTACAGGACTGTCAACGGCACTGCATTTGGCAGAAGCTGGCCGTGTGTCAGTCGCGGTGCTGGAGGCGCATGAAATCGGCTTTGGCGCATCTGGACGCAATGCCGGCATGGTCAATGCCGGGGCGTGGATTGAGCCTGATGAACTGCCCAAACGGTTGGGGGCAGAGTACGGGGGCAGGTTATTGCGTGTGCTGGGCGATGGACCGGATCTGGTCTATGCGCTGATTGCCCGTTACCGCATCGCCTGTGATGCCCACCAAAACGGCAACTTGCATTGCGCCATCGGCCAAAAAGGCTTGGCCAATATCACCGAGCGGGCTCGCCAGTGGGCGCGCCATGGCGTTGCGGTGCAGTTGCTAGATGCCACGCAAACGGCACGTTTGGTTGGCACCACCGCCTATGCGGGGTCCTTGCTGGATCCGCGCACCGGCACGATTCAGCCGCTCAGTTATGTGCGCGGTTTGGCGCAGGCGGCCATCGGCTTGGGCGCACAGGTATTTACGCAGTCACCGCTCATTGAGGCGCAACGCGTGGGCGGGCAATGGCATTTGAGTACGGCCAATGGCGGCATGCTGAAGGCGCGGCAGGTGGTGGTGGCCACGAATACGCAGCAAATCCAAGGGGCCGATGCCTGGCCGCAGTTGCAAGCGGATTTGCTGCGCATGCCCTATTTCAACGTGGCGACCCAGCCTTTGCCTGCGCATTTGCGCGAACGCCTATTGCCTCAGGGGCGCGGCGCCTGGGATACGGCGGCGGTGTTGTCGTCCTTTCGCATGGATGCGCGTGGACGCCTGGTGTATGGCAGTGTGGGGGCGATTGGCCGTCAGGGCCAGACTGGCAAAGATGCGCATGTCCAGTGGGTCAGGCGTTCGATGCGCCAGCTGTTTCCTGAGCTGCACGGTGTTGGCATTGACTACGCCTGGCACGGTTGGATAGATGCGACGGATAACCACCTGCCTAGGCTGCACCAGCTGGCCCCCCAGGTTTGGGCACTGACTGGCTACAATGGCCGCGGCATAGGGCCGGGCACGATTTTTGGCCGGGAGCTCGCCCGCATGCTGCTCGGGCAAATTCGGCCAGAAGAGCTGCCACTGCCTATCAGCCATGCGGTCAAACCCATTCGCTTCAAAGCGGCCAAGGAGCGTTTTTATCTGGATGCCTCCAGGCTCGCCCATGCTGTGACCCGGCGGATCTGATCCACAAGATGGCGGGCCTGGGCTGGCCCTGTCTTGCAGTGTTTGAAGCAGGTGGGAGGTTGGTAGACTCGTGCGATCGGGCCTCCTACACCAGTGTAGACAGAGGTTGGAGAGAGGGGGCATAAACCTCGGTGCGGTGCATACCTGGCTGTCGCCCTTGTCCATCCTTGCTGGTGCCTCAACGTGTGTAATGTGTCGTTTTCTCTTGGAACCTGCATACGCTTCTTTTCGCAGTCGCTCAAGGTACAGAAAAGTGGCAGTGCAAGGCGCCTGTTGCAGCTCAAACACGAGTATGGGCAAAACGGGCAACGCAGTAATGCGCTTTTGTGCGCTTCAACGCGGTCTGCGAAAAGATCGTCAACAGGTTCTTAGCGTCAGCGCCCAACGCAAGCGTGGTGCGCCCGTGCAGGGTGTATGCCCCTAGCATGGCGTGAGAAAAATGGCGCACATGCCAGCATCGGGGTGTGCTTGCCTATAATATGCATCCATTGAACTGTCGACGATTGTGTCGACTATATAGAGATTGAACATGAAGCCAAGTCAGACCTTGCGGGGGACTAAAACAAAAAACACGTTGGTCAGAGATGAGAGCTCTGTGGAGCGCTTGTACGTCACGCTGCGCGATATGGCGATGCGTTATGACTTTCGCCCCGGTGAGCGTATCAATGAGCAAGCCTTGGGCCGTGAATTTGGCGTGAGCCGCGCGCCCTTGCGTGAGGCGCTCAACCGCCTGGTGGCAGAAGGCTGGTTGAATTTCGTCATGAACAAAGGCTTTTATCGCAAAGGCATCAGCGTGGACGAAGTGCTGGATTTGTACCAGGTACGCATTGCATTGGAGCGCCGCGCTGTGCTGCTGGCCGTGCAAAAAGCCTCTGATGCAGAAATCCAGTCCGTGCATGAGTATTGGAGCAGTGTGATGTCCAACTCCAACAGCATGACGGCGGCTGATTTTTTGGCCGCTGATGAAGAATTTCACCGCCGGATGGTGTCGCTGGCCAAGAACAAGGAGCTGAGCGCTTATTTGGAAATCACGGCGCGGCGCATCCATAGCGCTAGGAGTATTGAGTTGGAGCAAACCGATTGGAATGCCAAGGCATTTGATGCGCACTACGACGTGTTGAAATACATGCGCCAACGCGAGTTGCAAAAAGCCTTGGATTGCATCACCGACCACATTGATATGAGTCTGAACCGGGCCGTGCATATCACCAAGGAAATGGTGGCCAAATTTTTCTTAACGGATGGGGTTTCGGCTCAAAGCAATCCATCTTCCAAGCCCAAGCTCTAATAGCCTGTTCATATTCTCGACGCAGCCGCGTTGCCGGTTGTGCTCATACAGCCGTATGCGCTGCAACAGGCGCCTTGCGCGGCTGCGTGGAGGTTGTGAACAAGCTCTAGGACAGGTGGCCATAAGCCCACGCCACGTTGAGCATGGCCAAAAAGACCAGTGCGACCATTGCAATCAACAGCACCCGCGACTGCACCCATTGGTGCTGTTCAGGCGTAGCAGCCAGTTGGCAGGCCATTTCTATTTTGGCAGGCGAGGCCATGAGAAACAGCGCGGCGCTGACATTGTGAACTGCCATAAACGGCAAAGGGGCGACACCCAGCGCTTGGGCAATTTCCGCTTGCGTGGCTGCAAACATGGCGTTGGCTCCGGTAGTCGAGCCTGTGAGAAAACCGCCCAATGCGCCAACCAAAGGGGCTGCAGCCAGGTAGAACATGCCGCTGCGAGCCAGGCTGTGCGCGAGCTCGGCGGCCATGCCTGAGATCGCCATCACAATCCCCAGCAGAACAAACCAACCAGTGACTGGCGCAACGTGGGTCCAGGACGTCCAAGCGCGTTGCAGACTGGCTCTTGCGGGTAAGCCACGCGAGAACCACAGAGCAGCCACATAGAGCCACAAGGCCGGTGAGGTAAGGGCGCGCCAGGCACCTGTCAGCGCCAAAGTGCGAGTTAGGACTGCGCCTGCCAGCACGCCGAGCAATAAAACGGCATAAGCGGTGAGCGCACGACGGCTTTGCTGATTGAGGGGGATGGGGGGGCGCGACGCTTGCTGCGCTGATGTGCGGCGGCCCAGACTCAGCCAGAGCAGCATCATCACCAAAGAACCCAGCGCACCTGCTGGAGCCGTGCCAAACAGGGTGTTGAAGAGCGCAATGAAGCTGGCCAAGAGCAAACCAGAAAAAGCGCCCTTGAGTAAGCCGCTCCAACGTTGCTCGAGCGGGCTGGTCAGCCAGGCCGCCGCCATGCCCACCACCGCCATTGGCACCATGCTCACCAGGGCTGATGCCACGCCCAGCGCATCAAAACTCAACTGGGCCATTGTGGCTGCAACCAAGGTGCCTGGGCCCATCGAACCCCAGGGCACGGCACACAAACCTAGCAAGCCCAGCAGCGCCACTTTGTGGGCAGGCAGGCCCAAATGGCGCAACAATGGAATGCCAATCGTGATGCCGATGCCAAAGCCGGTCAATGATTCTGCAAACGGTGTCACGCCATGCACGACCAAGAGCACCGCTCCTGTGCCTTGGCCGGTTCGACTGACGATCCAGTGGGACAGGGCTTGCTGTGAGCCGCTCGCGTTGAGGATGTCGGCCAGTAGCAATCCGCCGCCGACAATCAATAGCACCTCCAGGACCATTGGCAGCCAATCGCCAACGGCTGCAAAGGCTTGCTGCGCCGTGATAGGAAAGGCAATGGCGCTTGCGATCAGCGCTAAGATGACCCCAAGCAAGGCAGCGCGTGCAGAGCGCATGCCCGCAAGCAAGCCTGCGATGACGGCCAGAATCGGGATGGTGCTGAGCAAGAGAGGCATCGGAAGATGGTGTTTGTTTCGTATTTGAAAATTATATTTCCCAAAAGAAAAATTGCAAACTATGGCATCTGAACACATTGCCTTGGAGATCGAGCCTGATGTGCAGTTTGGCTTGGCCGTGCGGGCTCGCCGTGCCCAATTGGCGATAACGCTGGACCAGTTGGCGCAAAGCTGTGGTGTGACTGCCGGGGCGTTGTCAAAGGTCGAGCGCGGCCTGCTCAGTGTGAGTTTGCGCAATGCGGTGGCAATTGCCGAGGGCTTGGGGTGTTCGCTGAGTGATTTGCTGCAAACCACCACGGCTGCGCAGGTCACGCGCGCCGGTGAGCATGCCCGCTTTAGCCATACGGAAACCGGTATCGTGCGCCAAGGCTTGGCCAGGCCTGCGCCGGGCATTGAGTTGCTGCACTACGAAGTGCCGGTAGGCCAGCAATCGAGCCACTTTGCCGCGCACCGCAGTGGCACGCGAGAGGTGTTTTATATCCTCAGCGGGCAGGTGCGGGTCTGGATGGGCGGCGAGTCGGTGCTGCTCGCTGCAGGCGATACTGCGTTGTTGGCGATGGACATCGAGCACCGCTTTGCCAATGAAGGGCAAGAGAGCGCGCGATTCGTTTTATTGGTGGTTCAAGGCCGCTAAGAACGTGTTGACGATCTAAGCAAGCGCTGCGACGACGTGATCAGGCCTTGTCAGGCTGCCGCTGGAATGTTTTTGTAGGCCGCATTCAGGCGTTGCATGGTCTCGGTATTGAGCGTGCGCTGCGCCCGATCCCAATGGGCGGTGACACGCTCAATATCGCTTTGCAGCTGCTGCGCGGTCTGGATATCGCCCGATTGGGCAGCCCAAATGGCGTATTCGGCATAGGCCTGAAAGCTGCCAAAACGGGCAATGGTTTCTTCAAACTGGTTGCGCGCCGCATCTTGCTGGCCATTGGCAGACAAGGCCTGGGCCAGCAAAATAGCCACTTCTTCGGCGCGTACGCCCTGGTTTTCCTGCTCCAAAAGATCCAAATAATGCAGTGCCTGTGTAGCCTGGCCTGACAGCACATAGGCTTTGGCCGCGCCCAGCTGGATGTCGACATCGTTGGCAAACGGGCCTTGCAGACAGTCAGTGTAAGACTGTGCGGCTTGGGCATATTCACCTGCCTGCAATTGCGCATGGGCTAAGCGCAGGCGATTTTGCGCGGTGGGCGTGTGCTCCCAGGCTTGCCCAGCCTCGCGCAGCTCACGGCCAGGGTCCAGCAGCTGCTCCGCTGCGGTGACTACCTTATGGCTTTGGCGTTGCATCCGGTAGTCATTCGGATAGTACACGGCGAAAAAGTAAATCGCACTGCCCAGCAACGGAAAGAAGAACAGCAGCAATAGCCAATATTTAGACTGGCCTGAACGCAATACATGTGCGGCAAAGAAAAGCGCAATGATCAGGTGTAAGCCGACTCCTATATACGGCATATGGCACTCACTTTCTATGGCTGTTACGCAGCGTCAATGACGCCTCGATTGTACTGGGCCGTCGTGCAGCGTGGTCGCTAGCCAGCCAAGGCAGTGCTTGGCATGGCATGAGCGCGATGGCTTGGTATTTATTGGCCTGCAGCAATCGCGCTTTCGGCTTTGCCCACCAGGTCTTCGCCAATTTGCTTCTTCCATTTGTCATACACGCCGCGTGTGGCATCGACAAACTGCTGGCGTTCGGCATCGCTCAGGTGGTGGATTTGTACGCCCTTGGCTTCCAGGTCCTTCCACTGGCTTTGGTCATCACCGGTCATGCCTTTGCGGGCAATCGCAATTTGCTGCTGGGCTGCATCCAGGGCCGCCTGGCGCACAATCGCCTGGTCTTCTGGTGTCCAGGTATTCCAGATATTTTCAGCGACGACGAAAATCAATGGGTCAGCGACGTAGCCCCAGGCCGTCAGGTGTTTCTGGTCGACATTTTCCAATTTTGCGGCAGCAAACACCGACACCGGGTTTTCTTGCCCATCGACTGCGCCCGAAGCCATTGCCGGTTGTGCATCGGCCCAGCTCATTTGCACTGGGTTGGCACCCAGGGCCGTCATCGTGTCCAAGAACAGCGGTGAGCCCACGACACGCAGTTTCAGGCCTTTGAGGTCGGCTGGGGTTTTGATCGGGTGCTTGGAGTTGGAGACTTCACGAAAACCATTTTCGCCCCAGGCCAGCGGCACGACACCGCGTTTGCTCAGCTGCGCAAACAAGTCCTTGCCAACCTCGCCTTGGGTCAAGGCATCAATGGCTGGGTAGTCGGGCATCAGAAATGGCAGGGCGAACAGGTTCAGCTCTTTGACTTGTGGCGACCAGTTGATGGTCGAGCCCACGGCCAAATCAATCACACCTTGGCGCAGCGCCGTGAATTCGCGGGTTTGGTCGCCGCCCACCAGCGAGGTGCCAGGGTAGAGTTTGATGTTAATGCGCCCATCGGTGCGCTCTTTGACCAGATCGGCCCAAATCTCACCGCCCTTGCCCCAGGGGAATGCGGGGCCCAAGACCAGCGACATTTTGTACTCTGGCTTGTAGTTGGCTTGTGCCATGGCCGGCGCTTGCAGTGCCAGCCCCAAGCCTGCAGCCGCGCAAAGGCTGAGCATCAGTTGGCGTAATTTCATGGCTTAGTCTCCTTGTGGTGTGTGCGAAAAAAATCACAGTAGTGGCGCAGTGCGCCGATCAATAACCCAAATAACGTGGCAAGCCAGTGGCCAGACCTGGCCAGATGATGACCATCATCATCACGCCCAGTAAGGACAACAGGAACCAGCCAACCCACGGCATCGTGCTTTGAATATCGACACCGGCCATGCGGCACGACACCATCAGGTTCACGGCCAACGGTGGGGTGAATTGGCCCAGTGCCACATTCAGTGTGAGCAGCACGCCAAACCACACCAGATCCCATTCAAAAATCTGCGCAATCGGCAGCAGCAAAGGCACAAAGATTAAAAAGACCGAAATGCCATCGAGGAACATGCCAAACACCACCAGCAGCAAGACCACCAGTGCCAGCACCGCGTACTCGCTCAGGCCACTGCTGGTAATGGCTCGTGCCAGTGGATCAATGATGCTCATCGTCGAGAGCGCGTAGGCAAAAATACTCGCCAGGGCCACGATGATCAGGATGATGGCCGACAGCTCTGCGGCTTCACGGAAAATATGGAACAGGTCTTTGAACTTGATCGTGCGGTAGACCACCATGCCCACAAACAAGCCGTAGTACACGGCCACCACGGCCGCTTCGGTCGGGGTGAACCAGCCCATGCGCATGCCGCCAAGAATCAAGAATGGCGCGGCAATCCCCCAGGATGCTTCGCGCAAGCTGCGCCAAAACGGCGGCCGTGGCATATGCGCTTCGCCCGCGCCCATGCCGTTGCGACGTGAGAGCCAAATGGCCGGCACAATCAAGGCCAGTCCCACCAAAATGCCTGGAACGACGCCTGCGGCAAACAAGGCTGGCACCGAGGCACCAGGCACCAGGACGCTGTAGACAATAAAGGCAATCGAGGGTGGAATCAGAATATCGGTCGAGGCGGCCGCGCCAATCACCGTTGCGTTGAACGGGGCCGGGTAGCCGGCTTTGCGCATCGCCACCACCATCACACCGCCTACAGCGGCCGCGCAGGCTGGGCCTGAGCCAGAAATGCCGCCCAGGAACATCGCCACCAAAATCGCCACCATCGGCAAAATACCTGGGCCACGGCCGAAGATCGCGACAGCCAGATTGACCAAGCGCGCAGCGACGCCAGAGCGGTCAAAAATCGAGCCGACCAGCACAAACATCGGAATCGCCATCAGCGGGTATTTGGCAATGCCGGCATAAAAGTTTTGCGGAATGGCCATCAAGCCAAACATGGGGGCATCCCAGTTGGCCATCGCAATCGCGGCAGCGCCGCTAAAGCCCAAGGCCACACCGATCGGCACGCCCACCACCATCAACACGGTAAAGACCGCGAACATCATCAAGGCGATTTCGGTCATACGGCTTCTTGGTTGTTGGCGCTCTTGTTGGGTGCGCGCCAGGCACGCCAGGCCACGCCCAGCGCTCTGAGCGCAATGGCCAGCGACAGGATCGGCAGCCAAACGGTGTAAATCCATTTGGGCAGACCCAGGCCCGGCGAGGTTTCTTCAAACCGGAATTCATCCCAGGCGAGCTGGCCGCCCAGCCAGACCATCATCGCAAACATCGCCACCACCGCCAGCGCTGCAAACACCGCCAGAAAGCGGCGTGGGCCGGGGCCAACGCGGCTGGAGAGGTAGTCGATCTGAATGTGGTTGTTGCGCGCAGCCGCCGCACTGCCGGCCACCAGGGCCAAGAGCATCATCAGAAAAATGGATATTTCTTCGGTCCAGGCAAACGAGGTGCTGGTGAAGTAGCGGGTCAGCACATTGCCCAAGGTAATCAAACTCAGCAGCGCCAGCAAGGCCACGGAGATGCAGTCCTCAATCGCCAGCGGGACTTTGGTTGTAGGCTCGGCAGGGAGGGCGAGGATGTCCAGATCCTGCGCTGGCGAGTCGCTGGCGCTCGCTGTCGTGTGGTGGGGCTCAGAGGGGGTCACAGTCTCTCCAACGTATTCGAATGCAGCAATCTTTATGTTGCAGTGCAGCGGCACGACCTTAGCATGGCTTGCCTGGGTGCTGGGATAGGGAAGTCCGGGATGCGAATACAAAAAAATTGTCCCAAAAGTGTGCTTGGCGGCCTTTGGCAACACATGGCGGCAAGAGCCGCGAGTACCATGTGCATGAGGCGGCCTATCGCGGACAGCCGCCAGTATTTCGCTGTGAAAGGAAGGTATGGGCAAAACGGTCATTGTTCTGGGCGCTGGTATGGTGGGCGTCAGCACGGCAGTGCAGCTGCGTATGCGCGGCGATCAGGTGATCTTGCTCGATAGGCGTGGCCCTGGGCAAGAAACCTCGTATGGCAATGCCGGTTTGATTCAAAGCGAGGCCGTGCAGCCCTATGGCTTTCCGATGGGCCTTGCGCCGCTGTGGAAGGTGGTGCGCAAAGCCGGTGTCGATGTCAACTACCACCTCGATGCGCTGCCCAGCCTGGCGGGGGTATTGGCGCAGTACCGGCGCAATTCGCAGCCCGCATCCTATGCCCGCATTGCGCTGGAGTTCAGCCGCTTGGTCGCGCACGCGATTGCCTCGCACCAGGAGTTGATGGATGTGGCTGGCGGCCAGCATTTGGTCAGCCAACATGGCTGGATCAAAGTTTTGCGCGCTCCACGTGATGTCGCGGCTTTGGTGGCACTGGCCCAAATTTTGGAGCGCGAATTTGGCGTGCCCCACCAGGCATTGGATACGGCAAGCCTGGCGCAGCTAGAGCCCCAATTGCGTGGCTTTGCTGGTGGCGTGCACTGGACCGAACCCTGGGCCGTGAATGATCCCGGTGCCTTGGTGCAGCAGTACAGCGATTATTTTGTCCAACAAGGCGGCCAGCTGGTGCGTGGCGATGCGCTGAGCCTGCGCGCTGACGGCAGTGGCTGGCAGGTCGACAGCCAGCAAGGACCTGTATCGGCTGAACAAGTGGTCATCGCGCTGGGGCCTTGGGCCCCGGAATTGACACGCCCCTTGGGTTATCGACTGCCGCTCTTTATCAAACGCGGCTACCACATGCATTACCAATGCCAACCGCTGAGCCGCCCGGTCCATGATGCGGACAACGGCTTCATGCTGGCACCGATGCAGCGTGGCTTGCGTTTGACCACCGGGGCTGAGTTTGCACGCATGGGGAGCCCAGCCACGCCTGTGCAGTTGGCCAAAGCCGAGGCCATTGCCCGCACGATGGTAGATCTGGGGCCTGCCGTGGAAGACCAGCCCTGGCTGGGCGCGCGGCCTTGCACGGCCGATATGAAACCAGTGATTGGTGCTGCGCCCAAACACCAGGGCTTGTGGTTCCATTTTGGCCATGCCCACCAAGGCTTTACATTGGGGCCAGCAACGGCCAAGCTGCTGGCGCAGCTGATGCATGGCGAAGCGACCTTGGTCGATCCCGAGCCATACAGCCCACTGCGCTTTATGTGATGAACACGTTCTTACAGCGAGCGCAAACACTCCAGCGCTTGCTCAATCCGTTCGACCCCATGCACTGTTAAACCTTCAATCGGTTTTTTAGGGGCGTTTGCTTGCGGCACGATGGCCACGGTAAAGCCCAGCTTGGCCGCTTCGCGCAAGCGCTCCTGGCCGCGCGAGGCGGGCCGCACCTCACCTGCCAAGCCGACTTCGCCAAAGGCGAGAAAGCCTTTAGGCAAGGCCTGGCTGCGCAGTGATGACTGGATCGCCAGCAAGATCGCCAAGTCGGCCGCAGGCTCGCTGATGCGCACACCGCCCACTGCATTGATGAACACGTCCTGGTCGTAGGTCGCCACGCCCGCATGGCGGTGCAGCACGGCCAGCAGCATGGCCAGGCGTTCACGGTCCAAACCGACCGATAAGCGCCGTGGACTGGGGCCGCCGGTGTCCACCAGGGCCTGGATTTCCACCAGCAGGGGGCGGCTGCCTTCTAGCGTCACCAAGACGCAACTGCCAGGCACAGGTTCGTTGTGTTGGCTCAAAAAGATCGCGCTGGGGTTGGAGACACCTTTAAGGCCAGTCTCGGTCATCGCAAACACGCCAATTTCATTGACTGCACCAAAGCGGTTTTTGATCGCGCGCACCAGGCGGAAGCTGCTGTGCGTATCGCCCTCAAAATACAGCACCGTATCGACCATGTGCTCGAGCACGCGCGGACCGGCAATCGTGCCTTCCTTGGTCACATGGCCTACCAAGACCACGGCAATGCCTGTGTTTTTGGCCAGGCGCGTCAAATGGGCGGCGCATTCACGCACCTGTGCGACTGAGCCAGGCGCCGAGCTGAGCTGGTCCGAGTACAGCGTTTGGATTGAGTCGATCACCGCCACTGCGGGCTGGTGGGTCTCAATCGCTTGGGTGATCTTTTCCAGGCCAATTTCGGTCAGGATGGGCACCTGGCTGTCAGGCAGACCCAGGCGGCGTGCGCGTAGCGCGACCTGCGCGCCACTTTCTTCACCGCTGATGTAGAGCGTGGGCAAGCCCATGCGTTGCAGCCGATCAAGCGCTTGCAGCAACAGCGTGGATTTGCCAATGCCGGGATCGCCACCGATCAGCACCACCGAGCCCTCGACAATGCCGCCACCCAGCACGCGGTCCAGCTCGCCCAAGCCGGTGGCCGAGCGCGCCACATCATTGGCTTGAATTTGCGACAAGGGCGTAATGGGCTGGGCACTGGCGCCGGCGTAATGGGCGCTGGCCAGCCGGTTCTTGCTCTCGGCCTTGGGCGCGGCAGCGGCGGTTTCGACCAGCGTATTCCAGGCCTCACAAGCTGGGCAGCGGCCCAACCAGCGCGGCGAGCTGGCGCCGCAGTTCGAGCATACATAGGTGGATTTATCGCGTGCCATACAGACTCCCTGTCATCGTGGACTTAGTGTTCATGCGGATGCCGGCGAAACAGCCAGGTGCTGCGGATCGCGAACGAGGCAATGTACAGCAGCACATCCACCCCGGCCTTGGTGATCACCGGTGGCCAGTGCCAGCTACTGACCAGCCATTGCACCGAGCTGGCTGAGGCCAGCATCATCGCCACGGCCAGCACCACATAGCCCAGCACCTGGTGGTGCAGTGCGTGGCGGTGCTTGCCTTTGAAGACAAACAGGCGGTTGCCAATGAAGTTGAACAGGGCCGAGAGCAGGCGTGCCAGCACGACCGAGCCAAACACATGGCCAGTGATGTGCAGAAACAGCGCAAACAAGGCCAGGTCGAGCACAAACGAGGAGCCCGCCAGCGCCAGATCCTTGAGCAAGGTGCCATAGCGTTGCCAGGCCTTGTGCCACTGTGGGGGCAACCAGGAAGGGGGCAATGGGGTCATACAATCAATCGCGGTTGGGGCGATCAAGCCAGTGGGCCAGTACGGCGCTTGCAGTATGCGCCGCAGTGGCATGGCTTGTGTGCCTGCCTGCCCGCATAGCAGAGGGCAAAGCCGCGATCATACCGACAGATGCGCCGCTGGCGCAGGCTGTGTGTGACGGAATGTGCGTGCAGGCCCAGGCGCCGGCATTGGGATGCCCGCTTGCGTATTGCGCTAAAGTATGGCGATCCATTCAACTGCAGTGTGAGACCTTGTATGATCAAATTCACTGCGCACTCCAGTGCGCCGATCCAGTATCTGAACGCCGATGCCAAACACCTGCTGAGAATCATCGGCAAAGACGACAGCAGCGCCCAGGGCATCATTACCGAAGAGCAATTGCCCGCTGCGCTGCAGGCGCTGGAGCAAGCGATTGAGCGCGAAGAAGCCGCACCAGAAGCGGGCACTGGCTCGCCGCAGCATCTGCCTGAGCACGCGTCCGACCACAACCCGCATGCGCACGATGCGGATGACAAAGATGGGCCAGCCCAGGCTAGCGTGTCCTTGAGAAAACGGGCCTTGCCTTTTCAACAATTGTTGCGCCAGGCGCAGCAAGACAAGGAGTTTGTGGTCTGGCAGGCCTGAGATGATGAACAGTCTTCAGAGGGCCGGAGCAATAGGCTTACTGTCGCTAGAATAAAAGCCAAGTGCCCATTGCGTGGGAACTTGGCTTTTTAACAGGCGCAGGCAGCTGAGCTGCCGATCAATTAATGGTGGTGGCCATGTTCGCCATGGGCGTGGCGGTGCTGAATTTCTTCATCGGTGGCCGCGCGCAAGCCCAAGACGCGCACGACAAAGCGCACGTGCTGGCCAGCCAGTGGGTGGTTGCCATCGAGCTCGACCTGGGCGCCCTTGATTTTCACAACGCGAAAAACCTGGGGCTGGCCTTGCTCGTCAGCGGATTGCAATTGGCCGCCGACCTTGGTGCCCGCAGGCAATTCGGCTTTGGGAATCAAACGCACCAGGCTTTCGTCGCGCACCCCAAAACCGTCTTCTGGGGGCAAGTCCACGGTGGTGGAGTAGCCCACGCTTTGGCCTTCAAGAGCTGCTTCAATTTTAGGCAGCAGGTTGTCGTAGCCGCCATGCAAGTAGGCCACTTCTTCGGCTTTGTTTTGCATGGGATTGCCCTTGGCATCGTCGATGCGGTAGCGGATGGTGACGACGGAGTTGGCTTGAACGGTTTCAGAGGACATAAGGGCTCACAAAGGAACGATTGAACGCACAGAGTACAGGGCAACTGAGACCATGCATTCAGATAAAACAAAAATAACAGTGGTATTTTAGGTGCTGTGCGCGATGTGCACACAGGCTGCGCTAACGGCCATGCTGTGCACAAGGCTGGATGCGTGCTCAATTCTCGGCAGGGCTGTCTTTCAAATGCGGGCCCAAAAGACCCGCCAAGGCAAACATGCCGACGCGGTCCTGGCCCAGCACAGCGCGCAGCTTGTCGTCGGCGACGATGGTGCGTTTGTCTTTGGGGTCTTGCAGGTTATGGGCCTTGATGTAGTCCCAGATCTTTTTCATCGCCTCGGTGCGCGCAACTGGCTCTTGGCCAATCACCGCTGCCAAAGCTGCGCTGGGCTGTTTGCCTGCTGCGGGTTTGCGGGTGCTGGTTTTCTTGGCTGCAGCTTTCTTGGCCGGTGCTTTCTTGGCGGCGGCTTTGGTCGCTGCTTTGGTCGCAGTTTTTGCTGCAAAACGGCTGGGCTTGCCACCTTCTCGCGGCTCAAACGCAAAACCGACCTTGCCCGCCTCCGCATCCCAGGTCAAACGGGCTTTGAAGGTGCGGCGTGTGCGGTTGGAGACAAACTTGTCCAACACATCGGTTTGGCCCTCTGCCAGCAATTTGCGGATCTGCTCAGGCTCAATCGGCTGCTGCAAAATGATTTTGCCCACTTTGAATTGGCTGCTGGGCTTGGGGTTTTGGACGGTAGGCACGGCCAACTCGCTCACATAGCTATTGCCCCATTCGTAGACCTGACCTTCGTCGGCAGGCGATTTGCCCAGCGGTGTCAGGCCGCTGAAATCGGCCAGCTCGCCGCTTTCGGCGGCTTTGTCGTCGCCAAAGTCAAACTCCAGCTTGAAGTTGTTGCGCTCGGCATCTGGCACCAGCGTCAGCTCGGCCGTGAATGGCCAGCCGGCTTTGGAGCGGAAACCTTCCAGCGGGCCAATCTTGTGGTCGCGCACCAGTTGTTCGGCTTCAGCGATCTCAAAGGTGCGGCCTGCGGGTGATTTGGTGAACGAGAAGCCGCAGCCTTCGCTGTGGCCGTCCTGGCCGGTGCACGCAAAGCGGCGGTAGTTTTCCTTGACGATGCCGCCGCAATGCGGGCAAGGCGCACTCAAGGTCGCGTAGTCACCAGGGATGGTGTCGCGGTCGTATTCTTTGGCTTTTTTGACAATGCGCTCGGTCATCGCCGCGATGTCAGCCATGAACGTGGCCCGGCTGAGCTCGCCTTTTTCAATCTGGCTGAGTTTGTATTCCCAATCGCCAGTGAGTGCCGCCTGTGACAGCTCAGGCACTTCCAGGCCGCGCAGCAAGGTCATCAGCTGGAAGGCCTTGGCTGTGGCAATCAGCTCACGGCCTTCACGCAGCATGTATTTCTCGGTCAACAAGCCTTCAATGATGGCCGCGCGTGTCGCTGGTGTGCCCAGGCCTTTTTCCTGCATTGCAGCGCGCAGCTCTTCGTCTTCAATGTGCTTGCCAGCGCTTTCCATGGCTGACAGCAAAGTCGCTTCGCTGTAGCGTGCAGGCGGTTTGGTTTTGAGCGCTTTGACCTCGGCGTGCTCGGTCAGCACCTGCTCATTGGCCTGTACCGCGACCAGAGATTTGCCCTCGTCCTTGCTTTTGCCGTCGCCCAGCTCGCCCTCGGCTTCTTTGCCGTAAATGGCCAGCCAGCCGGCTTTGACCAGCACCTTGCCTTCAGATTTGAAGTGCTGCAGTGGGCTGGGCAAGGCAGGCGTGGCGACCTTGCTGATGCGGGTTGTGACCATGTACTCGGCGTTCGGGTAGAACACCGCCATAAAGCGGCGTGTGACCAGGTCGTAGATTTTTTGCTCGGCCTCTGACAGGCCCGATGGTGGCTGCGTGGTCGGGATGATCGCAAAGTGGTCACTCACCTTGCTGTTGTCAAAAATGCGGCGGCTGGGTTTGACAAAGCCGTTGTCCAGCGCATGCGTGGCGTGTGGCGCCAGATGCGTGATGCGGCTTTGCGACAAGGCCATGAAGGTTTCTTTGGCAACGGCCAAATAGTCCTCAGGCAGGTAGCGCGAATCGGTACGCGGGTAGGTCAGCGCCTTGTGGCGCTCGTACAAGGCCTGTGCCAGCGACAAGGTGGTTTTGGCCGAGTAGCCAAACTTGCTGTTGGCTTCGCGCTGCAAGCTGGTCAAATCAAACAGCAGCGGGCTGGCCTGGGTGGTGGGTTTGCTGTGCTCTTCGATCTGGGCCGGTTGTTGGCGCACCGCCTGGGCAATCGCCTCGGCTTGGGCGGCATCCCACAGGCGGTCGGCTTTGGCGTGTTCGTCCTCGCTCTTTTTGAAGGCGGGGTCAAACCACTTGCCCAGGTAGTGCCCGGCCTGGGCAGCAAAGTCGCCGTGGATTTCCCAGTAATCGCGGCTGATGAATTTGCGGATTTGTTCTTCACGCTCAACCACCAAGGACAGCGTCGGCGTTTGCACACGGCCCACGGTGGTGAGGAAGAAGCCACCATCGCGGGAGTTGAACGCGGTCATTGCCCGGGTGCCGTTGATGCCCACCAGCCAGTCCGCTTCCGAGCGGCTGCGTGCGGCATCTGCCAAGCCTTGCATTTGCTGGTTGCTGCGCAGGTTGTTGAAGCCATCGCGAATCGCTTGTGGCGTCATCGACTGCAGCCACAGCCGCTTGACCGGTTTGCCCAGCGGCTGGCGCACGCCGCCTTTGACGGGGCCGGCGTATTGCTCGATCAGGCGAAAAATCAGCTCCCCTTCGCGGCCCGCGTCGCAGGCATTGATCAGCTCGGTCACGTCGGCGCGCTTGGCCAGCTTGGTGACAGCGTTCAGACGCGACTTGGTTTTTTCAACCGGCTTGAGGTCAAAGTGCGGCGGAATCACCGGCAAATTGGCAAAGCTCCATTTGCCGCGCTTGACGTCGAACTCTTCGGGTGCCTGGATTTCGACCAAGTGGCCCACGGCGCTGGTCACTATATAAGAGTCATTCTCGAAATGTTCGTCGTGCTTGGCGAATGCGCCGGAGACAGGCGTGAGTGCGCGCACAATGTCTTGTGCGACAGATGGCTTTTCGGCGATGACCAATGATTTGGACATGGGAATTCTTGGGGCAAAGTGGCCAAATGGCTTTGAATGAGGGACTGCGCCGGCAAAAGCGGTATCGCGCTGGTGCCTGCGGGCAGTGAGGCATCCTACAATGGCTACCGCCCCATGGGAGCGGTCCACCGTCAAGGTTCTTTTTTATAAACTAACAGAGTTTCAACTGGCTATGGCAAAAACTGCAAAAACGACCTCGCAAGTGCAAGCGCCTTCTCAGGCCAAAGCCAAGCCGAGAGCGCGCATCCAAGTGCGTCGCTCAGGCGTGCATGGTAAGGGAGTTTATGCCTTGCAGGCCTTTGAACCCGGGGATTTTGTCATTGAATACAAGGGTGAGCACATCAGTTGGGAAGAGATGGAGCGCCGCCACGAAGCCAAAGAAGGCGATCCGTTTCACACCTTCTTTTTTCAGACCGAGAGCGGCAATGTCATTGATGGTGGTGGCGTAGGCCGCAACGCCGCGCGCTGGATCAACCACTCGTGTGAGGCCAATTGCGAGACCCAGGAAGACGATGACGGTCACGTATTCATTACCGCCATCGCACCGATTGCGCCAGGCGAAGAGTTCTTCTACGACTACGCGCTGGAAATTGGCGAGCCGCTGACCGCCGAGCTGAAAAACGACTATGCGTGCCGTTGTGGCAGTGCCAACTGCCGTGGCACGATGCTCAAGACCCGCCGCAAGGCGGCTAAAAAGGGCGCCAGCAAGGCCGCCGCTGCACCTGCTGCTGAGCCAGCCGGGGCGCCATCGAGCAAAGCGCCCAGCGCGAGCCAAGCACCGGTGAAAGCCAAACGCCAGTCTGCCCGCAAAGAACGGCCGGTTGAGGCTGCGCCGCAGCTTGCGACCAAAGCACCAAAAGCACCAAAAGCACCAAAAGCACCAAAAGCAGCCAAAGCTCCGCCAGCTGCAAAACCAGTTGCTAAACCAGTTGCCAAAGAGGCGCAAGCCAAAGCGCCGGTGAAGACCAAGCCGGCCAAAACGGCCAAGACTCCGCAGGCGGCTCAAAAAGCGAAAGCGGCCAAACCTGCAGCGAAAAAAGTGCCAAGCCGTGCTGCTGCGCAGTGAATGATTGAGAAAAGGACGCCAGCCTTATGCCCGCATTGACCGCGACTACGCCGCAAAGCCCTTGGGATTTGCCTGCCTTGTCCCACTGCGCCCAAGCCGCATGGCCTGGCATTGCGCTGCAATGGCTGGCCAGCATCGACTCCACCAACAGCGAGTTGATGCGCCGTGCAGCGAACGGCCAGCAGCAGCCCTGTGTGCTGCTGGCGCAAGAGCAAACTGCTGGCAAAGGGCGTTTGGGTAAACCGTGGCACATGCAGTCGGGCCAGGCCTTGGCGCTGAGTATCGGCCTGCCATTGGCGCCACGCGACTGGTCTGGCCTGTCCCTGGTGGTGGGGCTGGCCGTCGTCTCTGCGCTCTCCCAGTGGGCGCGCCAGGCCGGTGCTGCGCCCGAGCACATGGCTGCGCAGCGCCTTGGCTTGAAGTGGCCCAACGATGTGTGGTTGATGGGCGCCGATGGACAGGGCCAGAAAATGGCCGGGATTTTGATTGAGACAGTAAGCCATGCGGCGGCTGTGATGGCGGCGCCCCAATCAGCGGCTTCGGCTGCGCGCTATGTGGTGATTGGCATGGGTTTGAACCTCAAGCCGCAAGACCTACAAGATACCTCAGTGCCGCCAGCCAATGTGCAGGACTGGGCCGGTGTGGCCGTGAACCCCCAGGACCTGCTTGCGCACCTGATTGCCGCTGTGCTGCCGGCGGTGCAGCAGTTTGAGCGTGAGGGCTTTGCCGCCTACCAAAGCGCGTTTTCTGCCTGGGACTTGCTGGCCGGACGCGCGGTGCGCCTGAGCGATGGCCGTGTTGGCGATTGCCTGGGCGTGGACGCGCAAGGCGAATTGCTGCTGGCGCTGGACGGCGAAGTCGTGCAAATCACCAGCGGTGAGGTCAGTGTGCGCCCGCTGCCGGGTGCTGGTGGCGATCACACAGTCAAAGGAGTCTGAGCCATGTTGCGCATGCTGGTGGTGGTATTGTTGTTGGCCAATGGCCTGTATTTTGCGTGGGCGCAAGGCCATCTGGACACCTGGACCCAGGCTTTGGGCCTGGGCAGTCCGCAGAGCGTCCAGCCGGTTGCGCAGGACCAAAGCGCCCAGTACGCGCCGCTGCAGCCAGATGTGATTGAATGGGTTGATGCTGCGGCGCCAATGGTGGGCGCAGAGCCGCCTGCGCAGGCACCAGCACCAGTACCAGCACCTGTGGTGGTGGCTGCGCCGCCGCCTGCTGCTGCCCTGCCACAGCCAGAAGAAGCAGAAGACCTGCCCGATGCGCCAGCGGCAGCCGAACCTGAGCCAGAAGCGCAAGCCGTGGTCGCTGCGCCCACCCCGGTTGAGCCAGAGGCGCCTGCAGTGGCCGCCTTGCCCCCGGCACCTAAGCAATGCATGGCCATTGGCGTGTTTTCATCTGAGCAAATGGAGCCGATTCGCGCGGCCTTGCAAGGCATTGCCCGCAACCAGTGGCGTATCAAGGACAGCCCGGTCAGTGGCCGTTGGATGGTGTTTTGGGGGGGGGCTACGGATGAGCTGGTCTTGAGCGCACGCCGTGGTGAATTGCAAAGCAAAGGCGTGCCACATGAGCGGCTGCGCTCCAGCCCGGTCGGCATTGGTTTCTCGCTGGGCCGTTTCTCGTCCGAGGCGGCGGCCCATCAGCATAAGAAAGACGTGGAGCGCAAAGGCATTCGCGCCGCCACGGTCGAGGTTGAACGCGCACCGAGCACGGCCTACACCATCGAGTTTCCCGATTACGGTGCGGTCAAAGAGGTGGTGCGACGCGATTTAGGCCGCTATATCGGCGCGCGTACTTGGCAGGCCTGCTGATTGGCCCGATTGGCCCAGTCAGCGCAAAGATCGTAAACACGTTCTAAGACTGCCAACACGCTCTAAGCGTGCTCCAGCCGCACGCTGTCCATGTGCTTTTTGAGGAGGCTCCAACGCGGCTGCGTGGAGACGCTGGACAGGTGCTTAAGCCTGGTAGCCTTGCCAAACGCCCGCTGCACCGGCTGGGCTTACGCTTCTGCGCTGCTCGCCTGCCACTGCACGGCTAATGGCGCCAATGTGGTCAGGCGTCGTGCCGCAGCAGCCGCCCACGATATTGACCAGGCCCTCGGCGGCAAACTCATGCACCAGGCGGCTGGTGACTTCCGGGGTTTCGTCAAAGCCGGTATCGCTCATGGGATTGGGCAGGCCGGCGTTTGGGTAGCAGCTGATGAAGGTGTCTTTGGCCACATTCGACAGCTCCTGGATATACGGGCGCATCAAGGCCGCGCCCAATGCGCAATTGAGGCCTACCGCCAAAGGTTTGACATGGCGCACGCTGTGCCAGAATGCGGTCACGGTTTGGCCCGACAAAATGCGGCCTGAGGCATCGGTGACGGTGCCGCTGATGATGATGGGCAGGCGCTCGCCGGTTTGCTCAAACGCCTCTTCAACCGCAAACAGGGCTGCTTTGGCATTGAGTGTGTCAAAAATCGTCTCGACCAGAATCACATCGGCGCCACCGGCAATCAAATCCAGCGTTTGCTCCAAGTACGCCTGTCTGAGCGTTTCAAAATCCACATTGCGTGCGCCAGGATCGTTCACATCGGGGCTGATGCTGGCGGTTTTGGGGGTAGGGCCCAAAGCTCCGGCGACAAAACGCGGCTTGTCTGGCGTGCTGAACTTGTCGCAGGCCGCGCGTGCCAACTGGGCCGAGCGCAGATTCATCTCGCGCGCCAGCTCGGCCATGCCATAGTCTTCCTGCGCGACCGTGGTGGCACCAAAGGTATTGGTCTCAATCAGGTCGGCGCCAGCGGCCAGATAGCCTTCGTGGATGCTGCTGATGACATCAGGGCGGGTCAGTGACAGCAATTCGTTATTGCCTTTGACATCGCGGGCAAAGTCCTTAAAGCGCGCGCCGGCCGCGTCCGGACCGTTGTAGCCTTCACCACGGTACTGGGCTTCGCCCAGCTTGAAGCGTTGAATCATCGTGCCCATTGCGCCATCGAGAATGGCAATGCGCTGTTGCAAGATCGTAGGCAGCGCCTGGGCGCGGGTATAGCGTGGTGAAGACATAGGCCGCTATTGTAGAGTTGCCGCTGAGCTTGTGCGCACAGATGGGTTTCTGAACAGGCTCTGACAGCGCTGATGGACCGCAGCAATACCTGTCGCTTGCGGCGCTGCTGGAGTCGGTGCTGCTGGCGCGCAAGCAGCGTATACTCGCGCCCCGTTGCTGGCTGAGCGGACAGGCTTGCCGGGCTCAGCCGATGCCTGGTACTTGTCAATTTAATGTTCAAAAAGTCAAGTCCGCGCCAGTTGTGGTTTTGACGACATAAACGGGCTGCAAATCCTTATCAGCACTGGTTTTTATTTTTTCCACAAAGTGAAAAAGTCACTAGATTTAGTGTTTTTTTATTTTTTGAACACTACTGGTAGTGTTTGCTTGGCCGCCCGTGGTACGATCGCCCCTGTTGTGTTTTGTGAGGGACGCTTTGCAAAACGCCACTCAGCAAGCGGCTGCGCAGAGCGCCTGAGCTGCTCTACCCGTGTTGTTTTTATTGAATCCAAGGAGTTTTTTCTAATGCAAGTCACGGTTTACAGCACCCCTTCATGTGTTCAATGCACCGCCACCTACCGCGCGCTCGATCGCCAAGGTATCGCCTATGAAGTGGTTGACTTGAGCCAAGATCCGGCGGCAATGGAAAAAGTCAAAGCACTGGGCTATGCGCAAGCCCCAGTGGTGATGGTTGGTGATGACCACTGGAGTGGTTTTCGCCCTGACAAGATTGGCAGCTTGATCGCTGCTGCTTAAAAGCCTGCAGTTTCTGCAAATTAGCCGCTTTTCTTGTTGGTTGCAGCTTTTTGGCTGCAAAAAAGGAAGAAGCTATGTTGGTGTACTTTTCCAGTGTGTCTGAGAATACCCATCGGTTCGTGCAGAAGCTGCAAGTGCCGGCCCAGCGCATCCCCATCAAAAGCGATGAAGCTGCAGTTTGGACGGTGGATGCGCCCTATATTTTGGTGGTGCCCTCGTATGGTGGGGGCAATGTCAAAGGGGCTGTGCCCAAGCCGGTGATCCAGTTCCTGAACCAGGAGCACAATCGCCGCCTGATTCGCGGTGTGATTGCTGCCGGCAATACCAATTTCGGCACTGCTTACTGCATGGCTGGCGCGATCATTGCACACAAGTGCCAAGTGCCGCTGATGTACAAATTCGAATTATTAGGCACCCCTGAGGATGTGGACAAAGTGCGCGCCGGTGTGCGTGCGTTTTTCAATACGCCCCAGGCCGAGGATGCCTGTACCGCATGAAGCGGCGGCAAGGTGAAAAGCCTTGTTTTGTAAAAACTGAACTGGTTTTTAAGATCTTTTAAGAACTCTTATTTTGATTGGACGCGATATGTCATCTGCCACCGTACACGCCATTCGTCCGAATGATGAGTCTGCTGCCAAAGTGGTAGGTCAATCGCCTGCCAGCAAAGAACAGACCGATTTGGACTACCACGCTCTGAACGCCATGCTCAACCTGTTTGGGCCCAATGGCGAGATCCAGCTTGACAAAGACCGCTTGGCTGCGCGCCAGTATTTCTTGCAGCATGTGAACCAAAACACCGTGTTTTTCCATAATTTGAAGGAAAAACTCGACTACTTGGTCGAAAAAGGCTACTACGAAGGCCAAGTGCTGGAGCAGTACAGCTTTGCCTTCATCCAGAAACTGTGGGATGCCGCTTGGGCCCATAAATTCCGTTTCCCCACGTTCCTGGGCGCGTTCAAGTACTACACCAGCTACACGCTCAAAACTTTTGATGGCAAGCGTTACCTGGAGCGCTATGAAGACCGTGTGTGCATGGTGGCCTTGGCGCTGGCGCAAGGCAATGAGCAAATGGCGCTGGAGTTGATGAATGAAATCATCACCGGCCGCTTCCAACCTGCCACGCCGACTTTCCTGAACTGCGGTAAAAAACAACGCGGTGAGCTGGTTTCGTGCTTTTTGCTGCGTATTGAAGACAATATGGAGTCCATTGGCCGCAGTATCAACTCGGCGCTGCAACTCTCCAAACGCGGTGGCGGCGTCGCGTTCTGCCTGACCAATATCCGTGAAGCGGGCGCACCGATCAAGCACATCGAGAACCAGTCTTCGGGCGTGATCCCGATCATGAAACTGCTCGAAGATGCGTTTTCCTACGCGAACCAGCTGGGTGCACGCCAGGGGGCAGGTGCGGTGTACATGAGTGCGCACCACCCAGACATTCTGAAGTTTCTGGACACCAAGCGTGAAAACGCCGACGAGAAAATCCGCATCAAGACCTTGTCGCTGGGCGTGGTGATTCCGGATATCACCTTCGAGTTGGCCAAGAACAACGAGGACATGTACCTGTTCTCGCCGTATGACGTGCAGCGCGTTTATGGCCTGCCGATGTCGGATATTTCGGTCAGCGAAAAATACCGCGAAATGGTGGACAACCCCCAAATTCGCAAAAAGAAAATCAACGCGCGCGAGTTCTTCCAGACCCTGGCAGAAATCCAGTTTGAGTCGGGCTACCCCTACATCATGTTCGAGGATACGGTCAACCGTGCCAATCCGATCAAGGGCCGCATCAATATGAGCAATCTGTGCTCAGAAATTTTGCAGGTCAATACCCCATCGGTGTATAACGAAGACTTGGGCTACGAGACCATTGGAAAGGACATTTCCTGCAATCTGGGCTCGCTCAATATCGCCAAAACCATGGATTCGCCCGATTTTGCCAAGACGGTCGAAGTGGCCATTCGCGCGCTGTCCTCGGTGTCGGACCAGAGCCATATCAGCTCCGTGCCTTCGATTGAAAAGGGCAATGACGATTCGCACGCGATTGGCCTGGGTCAAATGAACCTGCACGGCTACCTGGCACGTGAGAAGATTTACTACGGCAGTGAAGAAGGCATCGACTTCACCGACCTGTACTTCTACACCATCACCTACCACGCAATCAAGGCCTCGAACCGCATTGCGATGGAGACTGGCACGACCTTCAAAGGCTTTGCCGATTCCAAATACGCCAGCGGCGAGTATTTCGACAAGTACATCTTCCAGAAATACGAGCCCAAAACGCAGAAAGTGCGTGAGCTGTTTCTGAAATCCGGCATTGCGATTCCAACGCAGGACGACTGGAAAGCGCTCAAAGCCTCGGTGCAAGAGCACGGCATTTACAACCAGAACCTGCAGGCCATCCCGCCAACAGGCTCGATCTCCTATATCAACAACTCCACCTCGAGTATCCACCCGATCGTGGCCAAGATCGAGATCCGCAAAGAAGGCAAGGTCGGCCGCGTTTACTACCCAGCGCCCTATCTGGCACAAGACAATCTGGATTACTACCAGGATGCCTATGAGATTGGCCCTGAGAAAATCATCGACACCTATGCGGCGGCCACCAAGCACGTCGATCAGGGCCTGTCTTTGACACTGTTCTTCCGTGACACAGCCACCACCCGTGACGTGAACAAAGCGCAAATCTACGCATGGCGCAAAGGCATCAAAACCATTTACTACATCCGCCTGCGCCAAATGGCGCTGGAGGGCACCGAGGTGGAAGGCTGCGTGTCCTGCTCCCTGTAAAGTCTGGGGCAATAGTTGGCTAGCTCATGGCAAGGCCCATTCATCTATTAGAGTACTGATACCGACGGATTTCAAACGGATTCTTTGCGCATCAAGGCGTGCGGTGCATGCACCGCGCAGCTGGCACAGGGAATTCATGCTTTGCTGAACACGGGGGGCGGTCTCCCGATCTGATCATTTCACTTGATTTCAAAAGGGCTGATTCCATGCGCAATCTCACTGTTAATCGTCGTCAAGTACTGTTGGCTGCCACCCTGGCTTCGGTCGCTGCCGCTCAGCCAGCCAGGCTGTGGGCCGCTGCCCCTAAGGCAGGCCAGCAAGCGCTGGCCTACTACGTCACGCCGGTGGGCGACTACCAGGTGACGGCGTTGCTCGACCGCACGATGGCGATGCCAAGCGACCAATTGCTGGCCGGAGCCTCGCCAGAGCAAATCCGCGCTTGGCTGGCTGCGCGTGCGCGCAGCGTGCCTACGCCGACCTCATTGAATTCGTTCTTGATCAATACCGGCTCTGAGCTGCTGTTGGTTGACAGCGGCGGTGGCGAGTTGATGGGCGCTGGCGGTGCGTCGCTGCAGCCCACCTTGCAGCGCGCAGGCTACCAGAATGCGCAGATCGACAAGGTCTTGCTGACGCATTTGCATGTCGACCACATAGGCGGCATCAGCCAGGATGGCAAAGCGCGGTTTGAGAATGCCGAGCTGTGGGTGCCGCAAGTCGAGCTCGATTACTGGTTGAGTGATGCAGAACGCGACAAAGTGCCTGAGGCGCAGCGCGATGCGTTTGAACGTGCCCGCACAGCGATTGCTCCTTACCAAGAAGCCAAGCGTTTGCGCGCTTTCCAATGGGGAGACGAAGTCGCGCCTGGCGTGCGTGCAGTTGACCTGAGCGGCCACACACCCGGTCACACCGGCTTTGATGTGCAGCGCAATGGTGAGCGGCTGCTGATCTGGGGCGATGTGGTCCATGTGCAGGACGTGCAGTTTGACCACCCCGACATCACGATTGCCTTTGACATTGACCAGGCGGCTGCCAAATCGCGCCGTTTGGCCACCTTCAAAGACGCTGCAAGTGGCGGTTACCGCGTCGCTGGCATGCACATGGCATTCCCTGGCATTGGCCATGTACGCGCCAAAGGCCAGGACGCTTATGAGTGGCTGCCGGAGTCGTTCTCTGCACAAATCAATTAAGCATGTGCGTTTTTTCACAATAGAGTTGTATGCCTCAAGTCCATCTCGAATATTCGGCCAATCTGCCTATCGATGCCGCCAAAGTGCTCAAGGCCGTGAACGCGGCCTTGTTTGCCACTGGCCAATTCAAGTTGCCGCAAGACATCAAAAGCCGCGCACAGGCGTTTGACGCCTTTGTGGTTGGCGACGACTTGCCTCACCAGGCCTTTGTGCATCTGCGCGTAGCCGTGATTGATGGCCGCAGTGTCGAGGTGCGCAAAGCCATTGCGGATGCCGCTTTGGCAGCGCTGCAAGTGGCCCACGACTGGCAGGCCTTGCCACTGCAAGTGCAACTGGGCGCTGAAGTGCATGAAATCACGTTGGCAACCTACGCGCGCGCCATCACCACGCCCCAAGTGGCAGTCTAAATCAATCATTATTCAAGGAGGGTGTGATGCCTGAAGTGCGCAACAACACGGCCGCTGGCCGCTATGAGATTTACTTGGACGATGGCACAGAAGCCGGCTTTGCCGACTACCGCGTGCGTGGCAAAGAGGTCGAGCTGCCGCACACGGTCGTCAAGCCCGAATTCAATGGCCAAGGTCTGGCCGGGCAATTGGTGCAGCGGGCTTTGGAGGATATTCAGGCCAACGGCCAATGTGTGGTCCCTTCTTGCTCTTATGTGGCCGCCTATATTCAGCGCAAACCTCAGTGGCAAAGCCTGCTTTGCAAGCTGGACTGAGTTGCCACTGGTGTATTTTTGATGGGGTGCGTTGCTGGTATGAATCTATAGCGGTGTTGGCAGCGGCCCTGGTCTTTTTTCTTCTGTGATTTTGAGAGATTGCCATGTCCATCCCTTCGCTGACTGAACCGTCTTTGCTGCCCAATCTGGTGCAGGCCATCAACTGGAACCGCATTCAGGACGACAAAGACCTGGAAGTGTGGAACCGCCTGACCTCCAACTTCTGGTTGCCAGAAAAAGTGCCACTATCCAACGACATTCCGTCGTGGGCCACGCTGACACCGCAAGAGCAGCAACTGACCATTCGCGTCTTTACCGGCCTGACCTTGCTGGACACTGTGCAAAACACCGTTGGCGCGCTGAGCCTGATTCCCGATGCAGTCTCGCCCCACGAAGAGGCGGTCTACACCAACATCTCTTTCATGGAGGCGGTGCACGCCAAGAGCTACAGCTCGATTTTCTCGACGCTGTGCCAGATGAAAGACGTGGACGACGCCTTCCGCTGGAGCCTGGAGAACGAGTACCTGCAGAAAAAAGCGAAAATTGTCATCGGCCACTACCGTGGTGATGACCCGTTGATGCGCAAGGTCGCCAGCGTATTTCTGGAGTCCTTCCTGTTTTACTCGGGCTTTTACCTGCCAATGTACTGGTCCAGCCGCGCCAAGCTCACCAACACCGCCGACTTGATCCGGCTGATCATCCGCGACGAAGCGGTGCACGGCTACTACATTGGCTACAAATTCCAGCAAGGCTACCAACTGGCCACGCAGGCGCGCCGTGACGAAGTGAAAAACTACGCCTACGAGCTGATGCACGATTTGTACGACAACGAAGTCAAGTACACCGAAGACCTGTACGACGGCGTCGGCTGGACCGAGGACGTGAAGAAATTCCTGCACTACAACGCCAACAAGGCGCTGATGAACCTGGGCTTTGAGGCCTTGTTCCCCAGCAGCATGACCGATGTGAACCCGGCCATCATGGCCTCGCTGAACCCCGGCTCGGACGAGAACCACGACTTCTTCTCGGGTTCAGGCTCCAGCTACGTGATGGGCAAGGCCGAATCGACGGCTGACGAAGACTGGGAATTCTGATCGCCGCAGAACGTGTTTACGCACCAGTGAGCGTTGCTAGCGTATTGAGTAGACGGTAGGCGCATGCCTTGCCGATGCCTTTGCGCCCGGCCAACTCACTCACGCCCGGGGCGGGGGCTCTGCGATCAGAAACAGCAAGGCGATGGTTTCATCGACGCCATAGTTCGGCTTGGCTGCTGACCCACCAGATTCAGAGCGTTGCCCTAGCTAGTTGATTGTGTCGACCGATGCAGTCGTAGTTCGCATAGGCCGAACATCACAATAAAAGCCTGGATAGCGAGGCAATGCTTGGCCGCATGGCCTCGATGACTTGGCTCAGAAGTTATGGAGAATTCCCGCCCCAAACCCGTTGATGCGAACATTGTCGCGGCTCGAATCTACGCTATCGCGGTCATAGTAGGCCTGCAGTTGCGTGCGTTTGGTCAAAGTATAAACATAGCTCAACTGGTAGCGGCGGCGCTCGCTACTCAGGCTGTTTTGCACCTCGCGCTCGGCGGTATTGGCAGTAATCGCATGCGGGCCGATGCTGTAGCGCGCGCCGACAATCCAGTAGTTCACATGGCGGCGCGTGCTGGTTGTTGCACGGTAGCTGTCACGGCCATAAAACACATAAGGCTGGAAGTCGCCCAGCGCCAGCAAACGCAGTCCGGCCTGCCATTTGGCATCGAACTCATTGTTTTCTAAGCCGCCCTTGCGCTTGTCCTTGCCGTAACCAAGCGCTGCACGCACCAGCTTGTTGTTGTATTGCACGCCCATATCGAAGGACGAGGCATCATCCTGCGAGGTCGTTGCGGTGTTCTCTCCGCGTTGGTAATAGCGGGCGCGAAAACTCCAGCCCGCCCAGTCAGGCGACATATAGCCCAGCGCATTCGAGACGCGGTTGCGGGCATTGGCAATCGTAGTGCCTATCGCGGTCAGGCCCGCATCATTGGGCGCGTAGCTGACAATCGCGCCGAGTTGCGAGTACAGGGGCGAGCCACCGACCGCGGCAGAGTCAAGCCGGCCAGCGACCAGGCTGCCCAGGCTAGCGTGTCTCAGGCCTACATAGGAGTTGCGTAACTGGGAGGTTTGTGCGCCGGTCGTGGCATTGAGGCCATATTCCATGCCCCAGACCGCCGTCAGGCCATTGCCAAGCGATTCTGTGCCTTTAAAGCCCAGGCGGGAGGCGTTGTCGGCCATTTCCGTTGTAGACGATTGCTGGCCCACTTTGACGTGGTTGATGGCCAGCCGTATCGAGCCATACAGCTGGGTCGATTGGGCCGCTGCTGGGGTGCCGCACACACCCGCTGCCAAAGCGGCGCTGGTGGGGAGAAGCCATATTGCTTTTTTCATAATCCAATTCAAGGGAGAGGAAAGTCAATCCAGTTTGGCTAAAGTGTGGCGTGCCGCTTGCACGTGGTTCTCAAGCTTCACTTCATCGCCTGACCAGCAGGAGTGTGCAACTCTTGCGCCATGACTGAAATTGACGGGGTGCTGAATCAATGTGCATGAGCCTGTTCACCATCTCGACGCAGCCGCGTTGAAGCCCCAAATGGTTGCAATGCGCGGCAAACCACCGCAGTCAGGCTTTCTGTTTTGTAGGAATTTTTAACAAAACAGTGTGCCTTTGGGGCTACAAACCTCAACACCAAAAGGAACTGCAAGGCACAAAAAAGCGCATGACTGCGTTGCCTGTTGCCGCTCATACTCATGTCTGAACGGCAACAGGCGCCTTGCACCGGCTCTTTTTGGGCCTTGCTCGCCTGCGTCGAGACTTTGAACAGGCTCTAAGAAAGGCCAAATGCTCACGCCGAGGTGGCCAAGTGTACGCAAGCTCAAGCTCGAAGTGGCCAAGGCCTGCGGCTTAAGGCCTGTTCAAAATTTTTGATCTGGTGGTCTGAGGCTAAGCGGATGAGCTGATGCAAGCCAAAGACCCAAGCGGCCTCAGCCCAAGCAATTGGAACCCATCCGAGCACTGCTGGCGAATGCTGGAAAGAGTACTCGTCCACGCAAAGTAGGCCTTGATGGTATTTTGTGCGGAGCTGTCTTTGCTGCGCACAGGACGCTATTGGCGCGCGCTGCCTGGCGACTTCCCAAAGTGGCGCACGGTACATGCGAGGGATAGGGCGCAGCGCCTCAAGTGCGTTCTTGATCATGGGCGCACAGAGCGTCAAGAACACGGATACGACTGGTTTGAGGGGCTGTGACGCGGGTCAACAATCGTGGGCATGACGCGTGCACATTGCGGTCGATACATAGGGGCTGGCCCACGCGGTGGCTGTGGGCATGGCCAATGTGCCTGCTCCCCATGGCGGCTTGCAAGCACTGCAGCACTGCTTGCCGAGCCTGAGCAAATCTTCCTGGCGCTCTTGCTAAAAGATTTGGAACAGGTTTTTGGATGCAGCCATGCCAGGCGGTTGGAGATTCAACGTGCTGCGCCATTGGCCCCCAGGTGCGCCAGAGGCACTTGGGGGTTCAATGCTGGCAGAGTGCGCTCTGGGCTTACTGCATGACCACGCTATAGCGGATATCTGCAGCCGCACCTGCTGTCAGATCGCCTGGTTTGACGTTTCGAAAAGCATTTTCCTCATCCGCACCTGCTTTGGCCACTTCACTCACTTTTGCCAGCAGGTCTTCAGGGCTGATGCCTGATTGCGGATTGAGTTTGACGACAAACTTGCCGTCAGAGGCAATCGAATTGACGGAGTTACCGCCCGTCAGCTCTGAGACGGTATAGCTGCCTAATGGCAGGCCCGCTGCCTGTAGTTTGATGATGGATCTGGCGGCGGCGTGCAATGCGCTGGTGCGGCCGTAGTTGCTGCTGCTATGGCCGCCGGGGCCTTGAAACTCCACAAGAATAGATGCAGCTGTTTGGGCGTGTCCCGCGCTAAGAAGGCTGGTGCTGCAAGCCAATGCGACCAAGGTGGTAAGAAGAATCTTTTTCATAGTAGTACCTGAGGTGTTGGTGCTTATTGAACTTCGCGGGTGCGTGCGCCGATAGGGCCGACGGCAGGCTCAATGACGCTGCCATCTGCCAAGTGGTAGCCAGACGCAATGAGAACGGCAGTCAAGGCGCGCTGGATGCGTTTCGTTTCTATGGCTGGGTCGCCCTTGGTTCCCCATTCCCAGAAGGCATGCGTGCCTGCGACCACCGCATTGGAGCCCAGTGACCAGTTGTAGGTAGGCACACCGGTATTGGCTGGAACGTTGTCATTGAGGCTGGTGGAGCCACTTGGCACTTTTTCTGCCATATCCACATCGGCTGCGCGCGCAGCTTGCCAGCCCGCTTGCAGCGCGAGGTTGGCGGTGTCGCCGTTGACGAACGCCGGGCGCAAGCCATACCACATTTGCTCAATAGAAACGGCTTGTTGCACGCCGTCTGCTTGACCCCAGCGCTGGTTTTCAGCTGTCATGCCTGCCACGAACGTCGGCTCGATGCTTGCGCGCACTTCGTTGAGGGTTTCGGTGCGCTCGGAGCGCATATCGACCAGCAGCGTGCAGCTAGGGATCACATCAGAGCCGAGCTGCGGCGATTCACAGCTGGCCTGGCCTACGGTGTAGGTGGTTTTCAAGGCGTCGCTGCGCAACTCAGAAGGTGTTTTGATATCGGCAATGCGCGCAATGGTGGCGGCCATGGCTTCAACCGGATTTGGCCCACTGCCTGGAATGGCCGGTGCCTTGAACTTCATCTCAAAACGATAACTGCCCGTGAAATTGATAGTGCCACCGCCCTCAGAGCCGAAGTTCGTGACAAAATTCAGCGGATTGGAGCCCGTGCCCAGATCTTGGTCAAAACCATACAGCTGCTTCATGCCCGCGAGGTTGCCTTTGCCTTCTTCTCCACCGGTTCCGCAAATCCACACGTCATACACTGGCTGCAACTTGTATTTTTTGAACATATGCGCCAGCGTGAACAGGGCAGACGTATTGCTCATGGCATCAGAGTAGCCTGGTACATAGATGCGTACACCGCCACCTTCACGGGCCGCCTTTTCATTGGCAAACCATTTTCTTGCTTGCGCATATTGAGCGTCTTCAATGATGCGACCGTTGCTGTCAAATTGCAGCTGCGTCTCGATGGCTGCAAGCTCCTGGGGTGTCTTCACCACCGGCTCGGTGAGGGGTTGAAGCCTAATTGGCAGATAGGGGTTGCTCTCAGGAGGCAGAACCTCTGGGTTGACCACGTCGATGTGTGACTCAATCAGCACCTTCGGATATTGGCCGTTGTAGGCTTTGGCGTTGGGGCTGCTTGAATAGCTGCCCTTGATTTCAACGCAGGCGTTATAAACCGGCAGCCCATCCACTATTTGGACATCAGAGCCTGGTAGCAGGCCCGCGGCATTGGTCTTCACTTCGCTGGCGTTAAACCCCCATTCATTGAGCATGCGCTTGTGTATTTCAGCCGCCATGCGGTGTTCATAGCGCGATGGAGAGGCAATGCGCACCAGTTCCATATGCTGGTTGAAACGCGCCTTCTCTCCCGCTGGCGTATTCAACTCAGCGGCGATGGCTTGGATTTTGGCGTCGGCGATAATTTTCTCTGCGGCATTGGCAACCAGTGGATCAACGCCAGGAACGCCATTGATGATTTGGGTCGCTTGCGGCCTTTGGGGGACTGGGGGCGAGGTGCTGTCACTGTCGCTACCTCCACCGCAAGCACTGAGCAGCACGGCAACTGATGCGGCACTCCATAAAGGGGAAAAGCGAAAGGCTGGGGCAGTAGTCATTGTCTGTATCTTTCCTTTAGAAGTGAATTGGCATGCAAGGCGCGCGCCATAGCCGCAGGCAGGCCACTCAATCGGCACAAAGGGCCATGAGTGTTAACAATCTGCGGACAAAGCCTTGTGGATCATAAATAGCCCGCTGGAGGATTGACAACGCGCAGATGTCACTTAATTGACATTTGGGTAAGAAGCTTCGGGGCAGAAGCATATTTCATGCCTATTTTTTGCCTGGTGAGCGGCAGGAAATGGATGAAGGGCAGGCCGAGCAGTGCGCAATACAGGCTGTAGTCCACTCAGACTTGCCTGACTAGGTGCACAAAAAACTGGCGCTGACACTGCGGCTGATCGGCGCGGCAGGTGCCTTTATTCTTGTCTCTATCCCGAAGACGGCAGGCCAAGCCTTGCCGTTAGGCTGGCACTCTATGGTCGGCTACTTGCAGCTGAAGACGGCCCCGCTTGGGCTTGGAGCCTGTTCAGAATCTCCGCGCAGTCGCTGAGCCCGCATCAACTGCGCTGCAAGATCGAGGTGCGAAATGACTCGATATGCTCGGCCACCAGCTTGGCTGCAGCCTCACCATCATGGGCGGCCAACGTATCGACGATGAGGCTGTGCTCGTCCAGGATGTGCTGCATATGGCCCGCTGCAGTCATGGAGATGGCCCAAAAGCGCTGAGCGCGGGCATGCAAAACGCGCAGAACATCGATCAGAACCGGGTTGGCACAGGCCAGCGCGATGTATTCGTGAAATACCCGGTCAGCTTGCATGCAGCCAACGATGTCGCGCTCGTGCATGGCCGCTTCAAACTGGCGCACGCTGCTGTGCAGCGCATCGATCTGGTCGGCGGTGATGCGCTGAGCGGCCAGGCGCGCGCACAGCGTTTCATTGACCAGGCGCACATCAATCAGGTTCAGAGCGTCATCAATCGACAAGGGGGCCACCAGCACGCCCTTGCGCGGCAGAATTTGCACCAGGCCTTCAGTGGCCAGGCGATGCAGCGCGTGGTTGATGGGCGTGCGGCCATAGCCCAGGCTCTCCATCACCGCGGCCGTGTTCAGGTATTCGCCTGGTTTGTATTGCAGCGTGACGATGCGATTTTGCAAGGTCAGGTATGCACTTTCATTTTGCGAAATATCAGCAGGCGCAGCCAATTCGGTCAAAAGGGAGGCAGTTAAAGCAGGGGATTCGGCCATGGGCGAGCTGTCACGGTTGTCAAAGCGGGAGGCGAAAGTGCCAATGCAAGCGAGCGGTGCACGGCTAGGAAGCCAAGCAAAGCCAGTCCTGTCATGGGATTGTTGTCAGGCAATGGCCTAATTGTAGAGTGGGATTGCCTGAAAACAAGCGATGCATGCCATGCAGTGTACTTGGCATATTCATTGCTGAAATAAGGATAACCCTATAGTGAAATTTCACAATAAGGGCAATAATGCGCTAAATTGTTAATCGAAGCGGTGTTGCGTTCATGGAAATAGGCCTTGACGCCCCAAGCCGTATCAGTACGGCGCACTGGTTTCGTGCAATTGATGTCTTAATCGCACCACTTTGGTGGTTCCTGTCTGGAGTATTGAATGCCTCGTTTTTTCTTTTCCTCGCTGATCGTTGCTGCTGCCGCACTGACCGGCTCCGTCATGGCGCAAGACTATCCTGCAACCAAAGTCAAAGTGGTGGGCGCTTTGAGCAATCTGAGCCTCTACAACGATTATGAAAAACCGTTCTGGACCACCGTGATCCCAGAAGCTTCGGGCGGCAAGGTCACAGCCGATATCAAAGGCTTTAACGAAATGGGCTTGAAAGGCCCGGAAGTGCTGCGTCTGATGTCGCAAGGCGTGATTGAGTTTGGGACGTCCACACTGGCGTATTTCGCCTCTGACAACCCGATCAACGAAGCGATTGACCTGGCTGGTCTGGCCCCTAATGTGGAAGACGCACGCAAAATCACCGACGCCTATTTGCCTGCCTACCAGAAGTTCTACGACAAAAGCGGCGTGAAAGTGCTGGGCCTGTCCACCTACCCAGCACAGGTGCTGTTTTGCAACGGCAATTTTGGCGGTCTGGCAGACTTGAAAGGCAAGAAAGTGCGCACCAGCAGCCGCACCCAGGCCGAGTTCGTTGAGGCGTTTGGTGGCACCAGCGTGACCATGCCTTTCGGTGAAGTTGTGCCGGCGCTGCAAAACAAGGTGGTCGATTGTGCGATCACCGGCTCGCTGTCGGGCTTTGATGCCAAATGGTACGAAGTGGCCACGCATTTGTATGCCTTGCCAATCAACTGGAACCAGCAAATCCATGCCGTCAATGCCAAGGCCTGGGACAAGCTGAACCCGCAAGTGCAAGAGCTGATCAGCGCCAAGTACGAAGGCCTGATCAACGACATCTGGACTGCTGCGGCTGAGCAGACCGAGCAAGGCTACGCTTGCAACACGGGGGGTGATACCTGCAGCGCTGAAGTCAAAGGCAAGATGACCCTGGTCACGCCAAGCGATGCCGACAAGGCCTTGCTGAAAGAAACCTTCTCTAGCGTGGTGCTGCCCAAGTGGGCCGCGCGTTGCTCGGCCGAATGCGTGAGCGACTTCAACGCCACGATTGGCCAGATCACGGGCTACACCGCGGCCAAGTAACCGGAGCCGATGCCATCAGACCTGCCGCGTAATTCTCACGAAATTGCGCGGCAGGTTTTATGGTTTGCACCTACGCTGAACACGGCCTGTTGAGACCGTGGTAATTTCAATTCAACAGACTTCTCGACTATGACGACTTCTGTGTCATTGTTGGCCCGCCTCTATGGTTGGGCCAACCAAATATCGCGTTATGCGGTGTGGTTTGGTGGTGCCATCACCATTGCCAGCGTATTGCTGGTCAGTTTTGATGTGCTGGCACGCAAGTTTTTTGGCTGGAATCTGGGCGGCGCCGATGAGCTCTCCAGCTACGCCTTTGCAATCAGCACGACCTGGGCGTTTGCCTTTGCATCGCTGCAGCGCGCCAACGTGCGCGTAGACGTGCTCTACCACTTTTTGCCGGTTCGCATTGCCGCCGTGGTCGACTGGCTGGCGCTGGTGGGCCTGGGCGTTTTCATTGCCTTCTTGACTTTTTATGCCAAAGACCTGGTGCTGGCGTCCTATCTGCAAGGCTCGACCGCCAACAGCACGATGGCCACGCCGCTGTGGATTCCACAAGGCCTGTGGTTTATCGGCCTGGTGTGGATGTGCTTGGTGCTGGCCTTGATGCTGATTCGCGCATCACTGGCCTTGGTGACCGGCGATATCAGCACCCTCAACGCCATTTGCGGCGTGCGCTCTGCGCAAGAGGAAGCTGAAGAAGAAGCCGCCAATGGCGAGCGCATGGTAAATGGGAGCCGCTAAATGGTTGTAACGACTTTGATTGTCTTGCTCGTCCTGATTGGACTGAGCATTCCGGTGGGCGCGGCTCTGGGCTTGCTGGGCCTGTTTTTGGACCACGAGTTCTCAATGCTGCCGCTCACGCGTGCAATGGGCGAGCTGGCCTGGGGCACGAACAACGAGTTCTTGCTGGTGGCGATTCCGCTGTTCATTTTGCTTGGCGAGATTTTGCTGCGCTCGGGCTTTGCCGAGAAGATGTACCACGCGATGAGTCTGTGGCTGTCGTGGCTGCCAGGCGGTTTGATGCATGCCAATATCGGCGCCTCGACGCTGTTCTCGGCCACCTCGGGCTCCAGCGTGGCAACCGCTGCGACCGTGGGCACCGTGGCCTTGCCGCAAATCCACAAGCATGGCTACAACGAGCCGCTGTTTTTGGGCAGCTTGGCCGCTGGCGGCACCTTGGGTATTTTGCTGCCGCCATCGATCAACCTGGTGATGTATGGCGTGCTGACCAATACCTCGGTGCCCAAGCTGTATCTGGCGGGCATTATTCCGGGCCTGCTGATGGCCGGTTTGTTTGTACTGACGATCATCGTCGCCTGCCTGATCAAACCGAAATGGGGCGGCAAAAAAGTCCAGGCCAGCTGGGGCGAGCGCTTCAAATCCCTGGTGTATTTGATTCCGCCGCTGATCATTTTCTTGCTGGTCGTGGGCTCGATCTATGCCGGTTTGGCCACTCCCACGGAAGCTGCGGCTTTGGGCGTGACAGGCGCTTTGATCCTGGCTGCTTGCTACGGCCGCCTGACGCTGACCATGCTGCGCGAATCGGTTGAAGGGGCCATGCGTGCCTCGGCGATGATCATGCTGATCGTGATTGCCTCTGGCTTTTTGAACTTCGTCATGGCTGCGACCGGCATCACCAATGCATTGACCTCAGCGATTGAAGGCCTGGGCTTGTCGCCTGTGATGATGCTGGTGGCCTTGGTGGTGTTTTATCTGATCTTGGGTTGCTTCATGGAAACCCTGTCAATGATGATCACCACGATCCCAATCGTTGCCCCGATCATGTTTGCGCTGGGTTACGACCCGATCTGGCTGGGTATTTTGATCATCGTGTTGGTCGAGATGGCCTTGATCACACCACCGGTGGGCCTGAACCTGTTTGTCGTGCAGAGCTTGCGCAAAGCGGGCTCGATGACTGCCGTGATTATTGGTGCAATGCCATTTGTTGCAGCGATGCTGCTGATGGTGGTGTTGCTGACGCTGCTGCCGGGCATTGCGCTGTGGCTGCCTAATTTGGCCGGCTAAGAGCGGCCCCTTTTTGCGAGCAGCCAATACCGGCTGCGCGCATCCGTTGGTGTGTTTTGAAAGTGTTTGAGATGACAACCCTGAATTTCCAAGTGACGCCCGTAGCTGGCGCAGCCTTCCAAGCCGATGTGGTATTCCAAAACCTGGTCGTGGCCGGCTGGGCTGGCCGCGATCTGGCTGCGATTGAACACCATATTGAAGAGCTGGCCGAGCTGGGCGTGCCGCGCCCAAGCAGTGTGCCTTTGTACTACCGCGTGGCCGTGAACCAATGCACGCAAGCGGCTCGCGTGCAAGTCGTGGGTCAAGAAAGCTCCGGTGAGATCGAAGTGTTTGTGTTTCAGCACCAAGGCCAGTGGCTGGTCTCGATTGCCTCTGACCACACTGACCGCAAACTCGAAGCGCACAGCGTGGCCATGTCCAAGCAAGTGTGCATCAAGCCTGTGGCAACGACTGCGTGGCTGCTCGATGACGTCAAAGCCCATTGGGACCAGATTGTGCTGCGCTCATGGATTGACGAGAATGGCACCCGCACGCTGTACCAGGAAGGCCCATTGGCATCGCTGCGCACACCAGATGACCTGGTTGCGGGCTACCTGAAATCCCTGGACGCGGCACAATGGCCAGCTGGCACTGGCATGACCTGTGGCACCGTCAGTGCGATTGGTGGCATCCGCGCTGCAGGCAATCTGGAGATGGAATTGTTTGACCCGGTGCTCAAGCGCAGCCTGACTTGGAACTACCAGGTCGAATGCCTGCCTGATGTGGCCTGAGCAGCGCAGCAACTGCCAAGTCCTATGGACAGATAAACACAAGCCCTTGGCCGGGTAGCCTCCCGCTACCCCGTCTGGGGCTGTTTTCATTGTGATCTTCTGAATTGAAAGTGAAGTGCCCCATGAGCCGTTCATTACAAGTATTAGAGCAATGCCTGGCCGCCATCCACGCCGATGCAGCCCGCAGCCAAGCGATATTCACGCATGTGTTTGAAGCGTCGGCCCGTGAAGAAGCCGCAGCCGCAGACGCCCGAGCAGCGCGCGGGCAGTCGCTGAGCCCCTTGGATGGGCGCATTGTCAGCGTCAAGGATTTGTTCGATGTGGCAGGCGTGACCACCACGGCTGGCTCCAAGCTGCTGCAAACAGCGGCGGCTGCCGAGCATGATGCGGTAATTGTCGCGCGCTTGCGCGCCGCCGGTGCAGTCATTATTGGCAAAACCAATATGACCGAGTTCGCCTTCTCAGGCATTGGCATCAACCCCCATTACGGCACGCCTGGCAATGCCTGCGATGCCAGCCGCATCCCTGGCGGCTCCTCGTCAGGTGCAGGCGTGGCTGTGGCGCTGGGCATGTGTGAGATTGCGATTGGCTCAGACACCGGCGGCTCGGTGCGCATTCCTGCCGCGCTCAATGGCATCAGCGGCTTCAAACCCACTGTCAGCCGCGTACCACGCGCGGGTGCGTTCCCATTGTCTTTCACGCTCGACACCGTGGGGCCTTTGGCTGGCAATCTGGCCGATTGCGCCGCCACCGATGCGGTGTTGGCTGGCCTGCCTGCTGCGGCCAGCCAATTGCCTGAGCGCAGTGTCAAAGGCTTGCGCATTGCCGTACCACGTGGCTTTTTGTTCACCGAGATCGAGCCGGCTGTCAGCCAGGCGTTTGAGCATGCGCTGGCGCGCCTGCAGGACTTGGGCGCGGTGGTCGAGGAGGTGGAGTGGGATGACCTGCTGACGGCCCCGTTCGCGCTGCAGCAAAAAGGCACTTTGATTGCTGCTGAGGCTGCGGCAATCCACCAGCCGTATTTGCCTGCCCGTGCGAGCGAATACGATCCGCTGGTGCGCAGCCGCATTGAGCGCGGCCAAACCCTGGATGCGGCTAGCTACGTGCATATCCAACAGCAACGCAGCGCCCTGCACGCACAGTGGGATGCGCGCGCGGCCAATTACGACCTGGTATTGGCGCCTACGGTGGTGTTTGCTGCACCAACGATTGACAGCCTGGCTGCCGAAGACGCGTTCATGAAGGCCAACGCGCTGATTTTGCGCAATACCTCGGTGTTCAACTTCTACGACCTGCCGGCCTTCTCGATTCCTGCACCACAACGCGCGCAAGCACTGCCCGTGGGCCTGATGTTTGCCGGTCAGCGCTTGAGCGACCGCACGTTGCTGGCTGTGGGCATTGCCTTGCAAAAGGCGTTGTAAAAGCCTGCGGCAGCCCAAGGCGCTAAAAAACGGCCACATCCGGTTTGGAATGTGGCCGTTTTTTTGCATGCCTAGTAAACGCTCGCATGCAAAAAACCAGCCCGTGCAGGCAGGCTAAGCCGCACTCGCTTAGTCACGTATTGCTGCTTTGCAGCCTGTTTGCTGCGCACTGGTGTATCTTGCCAGCCGTTTCATTTACTTGCTTTGATCGCTCTGCACCACGCGTTTATGTCTACTTTGCCCCATTGCCCCCAATGCCAATCCGAATTTGTCTATGCCGACGGCCCCCTGCTGATTTGTCCTGAATGCGCGCACGAGTGGCCAGCTGAGGGCAATAACGCCGATGCCTCTGAGGACGACGCTGCGCGCGTGGTGCGCGATGCGGTGGGCAACGTCTTACAGGACGGCGATGCAGTCACAGTGGTCAAGGATTTGAAGATCAAAGGCTCTTCGCTGGTGGTCAAGGTTGGCACCAAGGTGCGCAGCATCCGTTTGATTGAGGGCGACCACGACATCGATTGCAAGATCGATGGCATTGGCCCTATGCAATTGAAATCCGAGTTCGTCAAGAAAGCCTGAGCGGCTTCTGCCCAAGGCTGATTGGCGTGTGCGCTCTTCGCCAAAGCACGCTCTGCAAAACCCGCGTGGCAGGGATGCACGCGGTATCGAGAAGGGCTGCGAGGCAACTTTCGCAGGCCATAGCCGCCGCTATGGACGACAAAGGCCACAGCGTGAGCTTTGCCGAGTTGGCCTAGAGCTGCCTTGCGTTTCGCTCAAGGCCTGGCTTGAGCAAATTCGTCTTCCGTGCAGCCTGCAAGTCTCGTTATAGTGGCCAGTCAATACTTGGCATGGCGCAGGCCTGGTGGCAGTGGCGCTTGTCGACAACGACAACGAGACGGAGACACAATGACAATACAAGTCGGCCTGATTGGTGTGGGCCTGATGGGCCATGGCATTGCCCGCAATATCCTCAAGGCCGGTTATGCCTTGCATTTTCTCGAACACGCTGGCAACCAGCCGGTAGATGATTTGCTTGCAGCTGGCGCTGTGCCTTGCCTGCAACTGCAGCAAGTGGCCCAGGTCGCAGATGTGCTGATTCTGTGTGTGACAGGCGCTGAGCAAGTGCAGGCGATTCTGACTGGCCCAGAGGGTGTAGTGGCGGCTTTGCGCCCTGGTTGCACGGTGGTCGATTGCTCGACCTCGGTGCCTGCGGTCTCCAAACAGATGGCTGAGCTGGTCCGTGCAGTAGGCGGCAACTACCTCGATGCGCCGATGACACGTACCGCCCAGGCCGCGCATGACGGCACCTTGCACTTGCTGGTTGGCGGCGATGCGGCCGTGCTGGCGCATGTGCGCCCAGTGCTAGCTGCATTCACCGAGCAAGTGCACCATGTGGGCGAAGTCGGCAATGGCCACAGCCTCAAATTGCTGCACAACTTTGTCTCTTTGGGCAGCATTGCGCTGATTGCCGAGGCTGCGGCTTGCGCGCAGCACAACGGTGTTGATGCGGCGCGTTTTGTCGATATTTTGGCCGCTGGCGGCGGCGCCGGTGTGCCGCTGGAGCGCCTGCGCCCTTACATCGTCTCGCAAGACGCCTCGGGCCTGCCGTTTGCGATGGCCAATGCGTATAAAGATTTGAACTACTACGTGCAAATGGCTGGCGACAGCCAGTCGGCCCAGCGCATTGGCCAGGCCGTGCAGCAGACCTATGGCGCAGCGGTGGACAGCGGCGGCGCCAATACTTTTGTGCCCGAGCTGGTGCGCTTGCTGGCTGAGAGCCGCTAAACACCGTGCATTTGCGCTGGCACGTGGGCCTGTGGCCTGGCTGCCAGCGGCATGCTGCCATGAACTCCCGCCCAGCAAGGCGCGGATCTTTTTCTTATTGCCTGGACGTGCGCTGAGCGCAGCCGCACGCCGCACCTCTCGTCTGGAGCCTATTGGAATGGTCAAGAAAATTGCAGTCATTGCCGGTGATGGCATTGGGGTCGAAGTCATGTCCGAGGGCTTGCGCGTGTTGCAAGCTGCTGGCCGAAAGTTCGGCATCGAGCTGGCGTTTGACGAGTTTCACTGGTGCAGCAGCTACTACCAGCAGCACGGCACGATGATGCCCAGCGACTGGCAGGCACAGATCCAAGGCCATGACGCCATCTATTTTGGTGCCGTTGGCATGCCGAATTTGATTCCCGACCACACAGCCGTGTGGGAGTCCATCATCAAAATCCGCCGCGAGTTTGACCAGTACGTGAATATCCGCCCGGTGCGCTTGATGCCCGGCGTGCCAGCACCGCTGGCCAACCGCCAGCCCGGTGACATCGATTTCATCGTGGTGCGCGAGAACACCGAGGGCGAGTACTCGTCGGTTGGCGGTTTGATGTTTGAAGGCACAGAGCGCGAATTTGCCACGCAGCAAGCAGTGTTCAGCCGCCACGGCGTTGACCGGGTGCTGCGCTATGCGTTTGAGCTGGCGCGCTCGCGCCCGGCCAAATCGCTGACGGTGGCGACCAAGAGCAATGGCATCTCGATCACGATGCCGTACTGGGACAGCCGGGTCGAAGTGGTCGCCAAAGACTACCCCGATGTGCGGGTGAAGAAATTCCACATCGACATTTTGACTGCGCACTTTGTCCAGCACCCGGACTGGTTTGATGTGGTCGTGGCCTCGAACCTGTTTGGCGACATCCTCTCTGACCTGGGGCCTGCCTGCACCGGCACGATTGGCATTGCGCCATCGGCCAATCTGAACCCCGATGGGCGCTTTCCCTCGCTGTTTGAACCGGTGCACGGCTCAGCGCCCGATATTGCCGGCCAAGGCATTGCCAACCCGATTGGCCAGATCTGGTCGGGCGCGTTGATGCTGCAGCACCTGGGCCAGGGCGATGCGCGCTTTGAGCAAGCGGCAGAAGCGATTGTGCAAGCGGTAGAGTATGTGACCGAGCACGGCCCGCGCACCCCCGACATGGGCGGCCAGGCGCGCACTACCGATATTGGTCAGGCGATTGCCCAGCGCATTGAGAATGCCTGATTGCACCGCCTGTGCCCAACCCCCAAGAACAAGGAGCAGCCATGCGTAAAAACCATTTCATCGCCAACGCCTGGGCCCAGCCCAGCGCCGGCCAGTATTTAGACAGTTTCGACCCCAGCAATGGCGAGGTGCTGGCGCAATTGGCCCAGGGCCATGCCGCTGACATCGATCTGGCCGTGCAAGCCGCCCAGGCCGCTTTGGGCGAGAGCTTTGATGGCCCCTGGGGCCGGTTGTCGGCGCTGGAGCGCAGCCGCTTGCTGATGAAGCTTGCCGCAGCTGTGACCGAACACGCACAGGAATTGGCCGAGCTCGAAGCCATCGATTGCGGCAAGTCTTTCAAAACCGCCCAGGCCGATGCGAACGCCTTGGCGCGCTACTTTGAATACTATGCGGGCGCAGCCGACAAGCTGCATGGCGAAACCCTGCCATTCAATGCCGGGTATACGGTGCTGACGGTGCGTGAGCCGCATGGCGTCACAGCCCACATCGTGCCTTGGAACTACCCGATGCAAATCTTTGGCCGCACGGTAGGGGCTGCATTGGCCGCCGGTAATGCCTGCGTGGTCAAGCCGGCGGAAGACGCCAGCCTGTCCTTGCTGCGCCTGGCCGAGCTGGCCGCAGAAGTGGGCTTTCCAGCAGGCGCCTTGAACGTGGTGACAGGCTATGGCCGTGAAGCAGGCCAGGCGCTGACCGAGCACCCAGGCGTGGCACATATCTCGTTTACCGGCTCAACCCAAACCGGCCGCATGGTCGCGCTGGCTGCTGCAGAAAGACACTGTCCCGTGACTTTGGAGCTGGGTGGCAAGTCACCACAAATCGTCTTTGAAGACGCTGATTTGGCAGCCGCCGTGCCGGTGCTGGTCAACGCGATTGCGCAAAATGCCGGCCAGACCTGCTCGGCTGGCAGCCGAGTGCTGGTGCAGCGCACGATTTACGAGCAGGTGCTGGCCGCCCTGGTGCCGCGTTTTGAAGCCTTGCAAAGCGGCCCACCTGCGCTGAACCTGGACATGGGCCCGCTGGTCAACCGCAAGCAATACGAGCAGGTGCGCGGTTTTGTCGGCCAGGCCGAAGCCCAAGGTTTGACCGTGGCTGCGCGTGGGCGCATCCATGCCGAGGCCAGCAGCAAAGGCTTCTACCAGGAAGCCGTGTTGTTCCGCGATGTCCCGGCCGACAGCGCCTTGGCCCAGCAGGAAGTGTTTGGCCCGGTGCTGGCGGTGATGCCGTTTGACACTGAGGAAGAAGCGGTGCGCCTGGCCAATGGCACGGACTTTGGTTTGGTTGCGGGCATCTGGAGCCGCGACGGTGCACGCCAATTGCGCGTGGCGCGCAAAATGCGCTGCGGCCAGGTCTTTATCAACAACTACGGCGCAGGCGGTGGCGTGGAGCTGCCGTTTGGCGGCGTCAAAGCCAGTGGCCACGGCCGTGAAAAAGGCTTTGAGGCACTGTACGGTTTCACCGTGCTCAAGACGATTGCAATTCACCACGGATAATGCGTAGCTGGCCTTGAGGCAGCAAAGACTGCTTGGGCCCTGCCATCACAGGCAACACAGGCATCACAGGAGACAAACACCATGACTACAGCCACTTCAACGCGCACGAACAACGCTGCCCCACGCCCGCTTGCCGCGATCAAGAATCCGGCCTACCACCGTTTCACGCTGGGCGATTTCCAATGCCTGGCCGTGTCAGACGGCATGCTGTCGATTCCTATGGATGGCGTGTACGCTGACTCCGACCCCGAAGAGCGCAACCGCCTGCTGGCCATGCATGCGATGTCGCTGGACACCTACACGATGGACATCAATTTTTTGCTGGTCGACACCGGCAGCGAGTTGGTCCTGATTGACACCGGTTTGGGCGAGAGTGGCCTGTTCGGCAATACCGGTGGGCGCTTGCGCCAGCACCTGGCCGAGGTTGGGATCACGCCCGACATGATCGACTGGGTCTTGCTCACCCATGCGCACACCGACCACTACTTTGGCTTGATCGATGCGCATGGCGCGCCGGTGTTTCCACGCGCGCGCATTGCGATCAACCAGGACGATTTTGACTATTGGACCGATGCGAGCCAAGTCGATGCCGAAGGCCATCGTGGCCTGTGTACGCGTGGTGCCAGAGCGGCTTTGCTGCCTTACCGCGATCGCATGGAGTTTTTGCAATACGACCAGGATATTGTGCCGGGCTTTCGCCCCATGCTCACGCCAGGCCATACGGTCGGACACACCTCTTTTTTGATTCAAAGCGCTGGCCAGACCTTGCTGAATCTGGGCGATGTCTCGCACCACGCCGTGATTGAACCCGCCCACCCTGAATGGTCGTTCAGCTACGACAGCGATATTGCGCTGGCCAAAGTCACGCGCGCCGATGTGTTCCAGGACATTGCCGCCAAAGATTACCTGATCCTCGGCTGCCATTTCCCATTCCCAGGTCTGGGCCGCATTGTGCAGCAGGGCGATGCCTATGTGTTTGTGCCAAGGCCGGCGCTGCCGCTGTTTGAGGCGCCATGAGCGGCCTGATTCACTGAGCAGGCAAGGGCTGCAGCAAGTGCTGAACAAAACGCGCCAGCGGCGCAGCCAGGCTGCCCTGGCGTGTGCAGACAAACATCTGGCGCTGCTGGGCCCATTCGTCATCCAACTCCAATAAACGAAATGCGCCCGGCTGGCGAAAGCCGGTCGCGACGACCTTGGGCAAAATCGCCACGCCTTGTTGGGCGGCGACCAGGCGGCACATGGCCTCAAACGACTGCACCTGGATCGATTGCCTGAGCGGTTGGCCCAGGCGCTGGGCTTGCTGCAGCATTTGCTGGGTCGAGGCAGCGTCTTTGTCCAGACCAATGAAGGGCTCGCCCAGCAGGTCTGCAAAGCGCAGGTGCGTGTGCGGCCACGCATGGGCCAGCGGCACAATCGCGCACAGTGGGTCGCTGACGTAAGGCGTGTACTTCAAGCTGGGCTCGGGCAGAGCGGTCACGATGCCCAGATCAGCAATGCCCTGGCGCACCCAATCGACAATCACGGCACTGCGCGCCTCGCTGACTTCGATGCGGATATTGGGAAACAGCTGCGACCACGCACCCAATTGCTCGGGCAGGTGGTGGCTCAGGGCCGAGACGTTGGCGGCCAAATGCAGCTTGGCCATCGCGCCTTGGGCGTAATCGCTGACGGCGCTGCGCATTTGCTCAACCTGCGCCAGCAAAACCTCGGCGTACTGCACCAGCGTCTGGCCAGCGGCAGTCGCGCTGACGCCATCGGCACGGCGCTCAAGCAGCGCCACACCAAAGCGGTGCTCCAGTTGGGACAGGCGGCGGCTGGCAGCCGACAGCGAGATGTGGTTGATCTCAGCAGCTTTGGAGATGCTTTTGGACTGCACCGCGCAGAGAAACAGCTGGATCGAATCTAAATTGGGCAACATCGGTGATCAGGGCTGCGGCACGATCGCAATTGCGCGCACCGGGAAGCCCGGCGCATCCTTGAAGTCGGGGAAGGCAATCGAGATCAGCGCGCCAGTGGCAGGCAGCTCGTAGAGTTTGTTGAGCACCTCGACTTGAAAGCCATGCTCGAGCACATAGTACTCGCCAATCAGGGCATTATTGTGGCGAAACGCCACGGCCGAATCGGTGTCCAGCGTCTCGTGGCCTACGGCCTTGATCTGGCGCTGCTCAAACAGGAATTTCAACGCGTCCAGGGACCAGCCTGGCACGTGCGCATGGCCATGTTCGTCGGCATTGGCAAACGCGGCCTTGTCAGGCCAGCGGCGGCTCCAGCCGCTGGCAAAGGCGACAAAACTGCCTGCGGGAATGCGGCCATGTTCTTGTTCAAAGGCATCAATATCGGCCACGCTCAGCTCGTAGTCGGCGTTGGCCTGCACTGCTGCTTCGCGGTTGATCACATACAGCGGCAGCAGCAGGTCTTTCAAATCCAGCGACTCCAGCATGCCACTGCCAGCCACAAAGTGGCCTGGCGCATCGATGTGCGTGCCCGTTTGTGTCGCAAACGCAAAGCGCCTGGCGTAGAAGCCATGCTCTTGAACTGTGAACAAGGTTTCAACGCTAGGGGCTTCAAAGGCCGAGAACATCGGAATATCGGCATCGATGCGGTGGCTGAGGTTGACCCATTGGGCTTGTTTGAGTTCGGTCAGAAGATGCAGAAGGCTCATGGCGGTGCTGGTGAAGAAAAGGGCGTAGACAGCGCAGCATTGGTTGGCATGCGTGTAAAAGTGCCAGTGTATTAGGCTGCACAGTCAGCGTGTGGTGCGGTGTTTTTTACGCTGTCCTGGCGTGCTGTGGCTAAGAGTTTGTGCCATCAGTTGTTTTGCAAAATTGCATTGTTCATGGACACTCCTTCAAAAAATAACATTAATTTGCATTTCTTGCTATCCATTGATGCTTGAGTCGGCAGCGGCCATGCCCAATGGCCGGCCACCCGATACGAAAGCCTGTTGGAGCGATGATTCAGCAGGTTTTTTGGTTATTACTGTGCAGGTGGTATGCACGCAAGGTCGCCGTTTGTCATGGCGACGTGCATGATTGGTACCGTTTTTTAATACTTTCTCTCCCTCTGTTGGAAACAGGGCGCGTATCCACTACGATGCAGCCCATTCCCAGTTTCAACGCCAGAGAGATTGTTATGCACGCATCCAGCAACGCTTTTGTTCCATCTCACGCTGAAGCGCTACAGCGCCCTTGGCTCGCACATTACCCAGCTGGCGTGCCTGCCGACATTGATGCCAGCGAATATGCATCGCTGGCGCACCTGCTCGAAGATGCATTTGCCCGTTTTTCTGAGCGCTCTGCATTCCGCTTCATGGAGCGCGAATACAGCTACGCCGAGATCGACCGCTACAGCGCCCAGTTGGCCGCTTACCTGCAGTCGCTGGGCCTACAAAAAGGCGATCGGGTCGCGGTCATGCTGCCCAATACCATCCACTACCCGATCGCTGCCGCAGCGGTGATGCGCGCCGGTCTGGTGCTGGTCAATGTCAATCCGCTCTATACGCAGCGGGAGTTGGAGCACCAATTGCAGGACTGCGGCGCCAAGGCGATGGTGGTGCTTGAGCAATTTGCCGCTAGCGTGCAGCAGTGCATGGCCCATACGCCCCTGGAGCACGTGGTGTTGGCCTCGGTCGGCGATTTGCTCGGACCGATCAAGGGCAGGTTGGTGAATTGGGTGCTGCGCAAACGCCACAAAGCGGTTCCCGCGTTTGACTTGCCGGGGGCTGTGCGTTTTAGAGCAGCCATGCGCATTGGCGAGCGTGCAGGTTTGCGCACACCAGTGATGGCCCATGGCGATCTGGCCTTGCTGCAATACACCGGCGGCACGACCGGGGTCAGCAAGGGCGCCATGCTCACGCATGGCAATGTGATTGCCAATGCACTGCAATCCGAAGCCTGGAACCGCCCAGCGATTGCGGATATTGAAGGGCGTGAGCAGATCACCAGCGTCTGCGCCCTGCCGCTCTACCATATCTTCGGTTTCACCGTGGGCATGATGATGTCGATGCGCAATGGTGGCAAGGCGATTCTGATCCCTAATCCACGCGATCTGGATGCGACTTTGAAAGCGCTGCGCGGCCAGCGCATCCATATTTTTCCTGCGGTGAACACCTTGTTCAATGCGCTGCTGCACCATCCGCAGTTTGACTCGGTTGACTGGAGCCATTTGCGCATTGCTGGCGGTGGTGGCACAGCGGTGCAGCAGGCGGTGGCCAAAGAGTGGCTGGCGCGCACCGGCTGCGCGATTTGCGAGGGCTATGGCCTGTCGGAAGCCAGCCCTTCGGTGTCGTGCAATCCGGTGGACTCCAAAAACTTCACCGGCACGATTGGCTTGCCGATGTCCAGCACCTGGCTGCAATGCATTGACGAAAGCGACCAGCCAGTGCCACTGGGTCAGCCCGGTGAGATTGCGATCAAAGGCCCGCAACTGATGGTCGGCTACTGGCAGCGGCCAGAAGAAACGGCTGCGTCGATGACCGCCGATGGCTATTTCCGCACCGGCGATATTGGTGTGATGGACGAGCGCGGCTTCGTCAAGATTGTGGACCGCAAAAAAGACATGGTGCTGGTCAGCGGCTTCAACGTCTACCCGAACGAAGTCGAAGACGTGGTTGCGATGCTGCCCGGCGTGCGCGAGTGCGCGGTGGTTGGCGTGCCTGATGCCACAACGGGTGAGGCGATCAAGCTGGTGGTCGTGCGCAAAGACAAGGCGCTGACTGAGGCCATGGTGCGCAGCTACGCCAAAGAGCACTTGACCGGCTATAAACGGCCCAAGATTGTCGAGTTCCGCGATGAGCTGCCCAAAAACGCAGTGGGCAAAGTGCTGCGTCGAGAGTTGCGCAACGCCTGAGCACCAAGCTGCTTGGAAGCTGCAGGCTCTTACCGCCAGTGGCCGGTCTAAGCTGTTAGTGCGATGTGGGCGCAGCAGCCAGTCGGGCCATGCATTCGGCCAGAATGGCAATGCCTTGCTCGATCTGTTCTTCTGACACCGCGCCAAATGACATACGTAAAAAATGCGCCATGCGCGGCTTCGACGAGAACATTGGACCGGGTGAAGTCAGCACGCCTTGCTCCAATGCCAACTGGCTCAGCTGCAGCGCTGGCACATGGTCGGGCAGACGCAGCCACAGCATCATGCCCCCTGTGGGGTCAAGCATTTGCACCTGGTTGCCAAAATGCTGGGCAATGGCTTGCACCGCGCGCTGGCGCAACTGTTGCAGGCGGGCTTGAAAACGCGCCAGATAGCGGTCGTAGGCTTGGCTGTCCATGAAGGTCGCAGCCGTCAGTTGGCCCAATTCATCCAGGTAGCGGCTTTGGCTGTATTTGAGCATCTCGACCCGGGCCTGCCATCGGCCTGCGGCCATCCAGCCCAGGCGCAGGCCAGGGGCCAGTATTTTGTTCAAGGATGAGCAGTAAATCACGCTGCCATCGCTGTCCCAGGCTTTGGCGGGCTTGCTGTGCACATGCTCGGCACTGGTTTGGGCGTATATATCGTCTTCAATCAAAGGCACCTGGTAGCGCCGGCACAGCGCGACCAGTGCTTCTTTGTTGGCGTCACTCATTGAGCAGCCCAGGGGGTTGTGCAAGGTCGGCATGCAGATGACGGCACGCACCGGCGGTTGCTGGCTGTCGAGGGCCATCTCCAGCGCGTCGAGTGACAGGCCATGCTCAGCGCTGGTTGGGATTTCCAGCGGCTGCAAACCCTGGGCTTCCAGCGCCTGCAAGACGCCATAAAAGGTCGGCGACTCGACGGCGACCACGTCGCCTTTGCTGCAGACCGCGCGCAGCGCCAGGTTCAGGGCTTCGATGCAGCCGTGGGTGATGGTGAGGTCGCCCGCTTGCAGCGTCATGCCGCGCTCGGCCGAACGCCGCGCCAGTACGGTGCGCAGTTTGGGGTGGCCATAGCGGCGTGCAAAGGTGGTCAGGATATCCGGGTGCTGGCGCAATACGCTGGCTGCCGCCCGGTTGAGCTGCGCAGTCGGGTAAGAGCGGGGCGCGGCCACGGCGGTCATGAAGTCGATGCTGACCGGGTATTGCTCGGCCTTGGCCATCCATTCAGAAATAAATTGGTGCAAGCCATCATAGCGTTGGCTCAGGTCTTGCTGCGGCTTGGCGGTTGTGTCATTGGCCGCAGGCCTGAGTCCGCTGGCAACAGGTTGGTGCGCGTCGGTATTCTCGACAAAATAACCAGCGCGCGGTTTGGCGCGCAGCAGGCCCCAGTCCTCCAGGACATGGCAGGCTTGCACGGCGGTGCTCATGCTCACTTGCTGGGTTTGCATGATGTGCCGAATCGATGGAAAGCGGTCGCCGCGCTTGAGCCCACCGGCGTGGATGATGCGCTGGTACTGGTCAGCAATTTGCAGGTAAAGCGGTAATGGGGGCATGGCAGCGGTTCCTGGGCCTTGGACGAATAAGCGGCCGGTGGTCAGAGTGTGCCACTGTGCGCAGTATCTGTACCGATACAGATACCGGCTTTCTTGACCGATACAGAGCGGCTAGCCAGCCGCTGTGCACGCCAACTGATGGCGGCGCTGTGGCTGTTGGGCGTTCAGGGTAAATACTACAGTTGCGCCATGCCCAAGACCGTTGTGGTCAGGCGTTTATGGCAGCGATTGCTGAGCGACTATGACTGATAAAACCTTGCCTACCCGTGCCACCTTGGCGCCAGCCTCTCAAGCGTTGCGCGTGGCCATCAAACCTGTGTTCAGAAGGCTTTGGCAGCGCCTGCTGGCAGGTGGCCGCAACCCGTCTGCGGGCCGCACCAGCATCGATCTGTCAGCAGCGCACAGCACCGAGCACTACCTGAAACGCGGCCACTGGCTGCTTGTCCAGCAAGGCAGTTGCACCATCATCTTGCCCATGCAGTGGCAGGCCGAATGGGTGGTGCAGCGCCAGCAGGTTGTGCATGAGGGCGATGCCTGGCTGGTGCCCGTATCTGGCTACTACCAGCTCAGCCAGCGCGCTGGGCCGCAGGCGGCCGCCAGCGGCCGTGTAGTGATTTGCAAAGCCCGTTGAGTCTTGTCAACTGGTTCTTAGAACGTGTTTAAGTTCTTACACCAAGGTCCGCCCCAAGGCTTTGGCGGCCTCTTGCAAGCGTGGCAGGCGCTCCAGCAATTGCGCCAGACCCATGCGCGCTACAGGCGCCTGCACGGCCACCGCACAGCGCACACTGCGCGCGTCCTGGCCAAACACCGGCACGGCCACGCAAACCAGGCCGTCGACAAATTCTTCGGCATCGACCGCATAGCCTTCTTTGCGGATACCGCGAAACTCCTCGTCCAAGGCCTCAAGCGTGGTCAGCGTGGTGGTGGTGTAGCGTGTCAGCGGCAGCGCTTGCAGCAGGCCATGGCGCTGTGCGGCTGGCATGTGCGCCAGCAGCAGTTTGCCACTGGCTGAGCAATGCACCGGCACATGGGTGCCAGGGCGCAAATTCAATTGCAGCGGAAAAGCCGATTCAATCCGGTCCAAATACACGACTTCTACGCCTGCCAGCGCGGTGAAGTTGCAGCTCTCGCCAATGTCGGCCACCAGTTGGCGCAGCACCGCATGCCGCACGCTTTGCTGGGCGCTGCCTGCCAAAGTTGCTTCAGCCAAACGCAGCAGGCGCGGTGCCAGCGCATAGCGGCGGCCATCGGGTTCGCGCACCAGCAGCCCACCAGCCTCCAACTGCGCCAATTGCCGGTGCACGCTGGGCTTGGGCCAGCCACTGGCGGCCACGGCTTCGGCCAGTGTCAAAGGGCGGGCTTCTTGCACCAGAATTTCCAGCAAATCAAACAGGCGCAGGCCAGGGGTTAGAGGTGGTTTTGTCATAAATCTCAATATTTGAGACGATTTAATAATAATTTTCAGGATTTTAACCATCTCAGCTAGAGTCGTGGCAAGTACTATTTTTTGCAAAGGAGGCCACAGATGCCTGCTGTCCAGACTGACTCTTCTGCGGCCCACGGCTTTCGCAACGCCGTGCTCACCGGTGCCTGTGGTGGCTTGGGCCAGGCACTGGCCCGACAGCTGATCGCGCAAGGCGCGAAGGTGGCGCTGCTGGGCATGCACGAGCCCGCGTTGGCCGAGCTGGTCGCACTGGCGCCTGAGCGCACCCGCAGCTACCGCATCGATGTGGCCGACAGCCAGGCGATGCAGGCAGTGGCGCAGGACTGGCTGGCCTTTGCTGGTATGCCCGATCTGGTGATTGCCAATGCCGGAGTCGCCAGTGGCTTTGACACCGCCCAGGCCGAGGACCTTCAGGTGCTGCGCCGCATGCTGGAGATCAATGTGCTGGGCCCGGCCACTACCTTCCAGCCGTTTGTGCAGGCCTTGCACAACCACGGTGCCTCGCGCTGCGCGCTGGTGGGTGTGGCCAGTATTGCCGGTTGGCGCGGCATGCCGGGCAATGGCGCATATTGCGCGAGCAAAGGTGCGCTGATTCGTTACTTGGAAAGCCTGCGTGCCGAGTGGCGCACGACGCCGGTGAGTGTGCACACGGTCTGCCCCGGCTATCTGCGTACGGCGCTGACCGCCCACAACCAGTTTGCAATGCCCGGTTTGATGGAGCCCGATGCGGCAGCACGCACGATGCTGGCGCGCATTGCCAAAGGCCATACGCACATCGTGGTGCCCCGGCGCACTGGCTGGCTTTCGTGTCTGGTGAACTGCTTGCCCGATGCCTGGGCCGATGCCTTGCTGCGCAAACAGCCGCGCAAGGCACGCTGGGGCCAATCAGGGAGCAACCCGATACCAGGCCTGGATGCGCACCGCGATACTGAACTGCGCGCAAAAAACAAATAAACCGCTGATGCATGAGCCGCAATCACACCACCACCATGACGGAGACAAACCCGATGCGCAACCCCAACCATATTGGCCCTGCCCCTGTGGCTGCAGGCAGACCCCTTGCCGCTCTTGAACCCACGCAGGACATGATCGCCCTGATTGGCGCTGGCCCCTCGGGCCTGGCCGGTGCGCGCAATTTGCAAAAGCAGGGCGTTGCATTCCAGGGCTTTGAGGCCCACACCGATGTTGGCGGCTTGTGGAATATTGCCAACCCGCGCTCGACCGTCTATGAGTCCGCGCATTTGATCTCCAGCAAACGCATGACCGAGTTTGCCGAGTATCCAATGGCCGACAGCGTGGCCGATTACCCCAGCCACCGCGATTTGTGCCGTTACTTCAGCGATTTTGCTGACCATTTCGATTTGCGCCGGCATTTTCGGTTTGGCGTCAGCGTCGAGCGGGTCGAGCCGGTGGATGCCGCTGATACGAACACGCCCTGGCGCGTGACCGTGCGCAATGCGCAGGGCGAGCTCGAGAGCGCGCAATACAAAGGCGTGGTGATTGCCAACGGCATTCTGGCCGAGCCCAATGTGCCCAAGTTCGAAGGCCATTTTGCCGGCCAGCTGATGCACACCAGCCAGTACAAGCGTGCCAGCCAATTCACCGGCAAACGGGTGCTGATTGTGGGCGCAGGCAATTCGGGTTGCGATATTGCGGTGGACGCTGTGCATTACGCCGACCAGGTTGATATCTCGGTGCGGCGCGGTTATTACTTTGTGCCCAAGTATGTTTTTGGCAAACCGGCTGACACGATTGGTGGCAAAAGGCCTTTGCCACGCTGGCTCAAACAAACAGTCGACACCATGGTGCTCAAGTGGTTCACGGGCGATCCGGTGCGCTTTGGTTTCCCCAAGCCCGACTACAAAATGTACGAGTCCCACCCGATTGTGAACTCGTTGATCCTGCACCACCTGGGCCACGGCGACATCCATGTGAAAGCCGATATTGCCCGCTTCGACGGCCACACGGTGCACTTCAAGGATGGCAGCCAGCAGGACTACGACATGGTGCTGCTGGCCACCGGTTACAGCCTGCACTACCCATTCATTGACCGCAACTGCCTGAACTGGCAGGGCATGGCGCCCAAACTGTACATGAACATTTTTGCGCCCAAATACACGCAGCTGGCGGTGCTGGGCATGGTTGAGGCCAGTGGCCTGGGCTGGCAAGGCCGCTACGAACAGGCCGAGCTGGTTGCGCGTTACTTCAAGGGTCTGCAAACCCAGCAGCCAGCGGCCAAGCAATTGCAAGCGGCGATTGCCGGGCCTGCACCCGATTTGTCAGGCGGCTACCAGTACCTGCAATTGGAGCGCATGGCTTTCTATGTGAACAAGGACGCCTACCGCAGCGCGGTGCGCGAAGCCGTGGCCAAACTGGCCTAAGGCCCAAGGAGATTGCGATGCTGCCTGTCGATGAAATCCGGCTGAACTTTGACCCGACCGCGCTGGCGCTGCTCAACGGCGTGCTGGCATTCCTGATGTTTGGTATTGCGCTGGATACGCGCATCGAAGACTTCAAGCGCGTAGCCCGCATGCCCTGGGCCATGACGGTGGGCATTGCCGCGCAGTTTCTGGTGCTGCCAGCCGTGACCTATGGCCTGACGCTGCTCTTGCAGGTCGGCCCCAGCATTGCGCTGGGCATGATTTTGGTGGCTTGCTGCCCGCCTGGCAACGTCTCGAATATTTTGACGCACCGCGCACGTGGCAATGTGGCGCTGTCGGTATCAATGACGGCGATCTCGAACGCGATTGCGATTGTCGTGATGCCGCTGAACTTTGCATTCTGGGGCGGCATGCACCCAACAGCCTCGAGCTTGCTGCAATCGATTTCGCTGGACCCGCTGGAGATGGCTGGCCACATCATCCTCATCATTGGCCTGCCGTTTGTGCTGGGCCTGTGGTGCGCGCACCGCTTTTCAGAAGCCACGCAGCGCTGCAAAAAGGCCGTGCGCATCCTGAGCTTTGTGGCCTTGATTGGTTTCATCATTGGTGCGATTGCGGGCAACTGGCGCTTCTTTCTCGACTATGTGGGGCTGGTGTTGCTGGCCGTTGCATTGCACGACGCGCTGGCCTTTGCCACAGGCTATGTGTGTGCCCGCGCCACGGGTCTGGCGGACTACGAACGCCGCGCACTGACGATTGAAGTGGGGATTCGCAATGCGGGCTTGGGGCTGGTGCTGGTTTTTAGTTTTTTTGGCGGCTTGGGCGGCATGGCCGTGGTCGCTGGCGTATGGGGTTTTTGGGACATCATCGCGGGCTTGGCGCTGGCCTCTTGGTGGGGCCGCAAAAAGCCCCAGGCCAGTCCTCAATTGCAAGGAGAACACGCATGAACAGTGCGATGGTGATGCCGCGCGCAGAGCGTATTCTGGTCACTGGGGCCGACGGTTTTTTAGGCCGCAGTGTAGTTGCAGCGCTGGCGCGCCGCGCGGGCACCACGGTTGTGGCCCTGGACGTGCGCGAGGTGCCCACTGAGCGCCGCCATGCCGGCGTGGTGTACCAGCAGCAAGATGTGCGCGATCCGCATCTGGCCGTCAGCTTGCAAGCGTTTGCGATAGACACCGTGGTGCATCTGGCCTCGATCGTCACGCCCGGCAAGGACTCCAACCGTGCGTTTGAATACGACGTCGATGTCAACGGCACACGCAATGTGTTGGAGTGCTGCAGGGTCGCAGGCGTGCGCCATGTGGTGGTTTCGTCCAGCGGCGCAGCCTATGGCTATTACGCCGATAACCCCGATTGGCTGGTGGAGAGCGACGCGTTGCGCGGCAACCCGGTGTTTGCCTATTCCGACCACAAGCGCTTGGTTGAAGAAATGCTCGCGCAATGGCGCCTTGACTGTCCGCAACTGCAGCAAACTGTGCTGCGCATTGGCACGATTTTGGGCGAGCGGGTCGACAACCAGATCACCGCCTTGTTTGAAAAAACCAAATTGCTGGCCATTCGCGGCAGTGCCAGCCCGTTTGTGTTTATCTGGGATGAAGACGTAACGGGTGCGATCCTGCACGCTGTGGATGGTGCAGCTCCTGGCTGCTACAACCTCGCAGGTGATGGTGCGCTGTCCATCCACGAGATTGCCCAGCGCCTTGGCAAGACCACGCTGAACCTGCCAGCTGGCCTGCTGCGCAGTGCGCTGTGGCTGGGCAGCCAACTGGGCGTGAGCCGCTATGGGCCTGAACAACTGGACTTCTTGCGCTACCGGCCGGTGTTGTTGAATACCGCACTCAAGCAATGGGGCTATGTGCCGCGCAAAACCAGTGCGCAGGCATTTGAGGCGTTCAAAGATGCGCGCGCCATCCAGGGCAGGCCATTGCACCGGGCGGTGCTGGCATGAGTGCTGCAGCAATTTTGCACACGTCGATGTCACGCAGCGATTGGCTTAGCGCGTTGGCTGTGATCGTGATTTGGGGGTTGAACTTTGTCGTGATGAAGCTGGGCTTGCAAACGCTCAGTCCAATGGTGCTCGGGGCATTGCGCTTCATGGCCGCATCGCTGCCGTTTGTGCTGTGGGTGCGTCCCCCCAAGATGCCCTGGGGCTATGTCGTTGCCTATGGGCTGGCACAGGGGCTGGGGCAGTTTGGCCTGTTGTTCCTTGGTCTGCGCTTGGGCATGACTGCCGGTATGGCCTCGGTCGTTATACAAACCCAGGCTTTTTTCACGCTGATTTTGGCCGTCAGCCTGTTGGGTGAGCGCGCCAAGGCTTCTCAGTGGTGGGGGTTGGTGCTGGCCTTTGGTGGGCTGATTGTGATTGCCACAGGCCATGGTGAAGGCGCGCTGCAAATGACCCTGGCCGGTTTTGTACTGACCCTGGGCGCGGCCTTTATGTGGGCCGTGTCGAACATGATTGTGCGCAAGGCCAGCCGCATGGCACCGGGCTATCAGCCGCTGCCCTTTATCGTCTGGAGTAGCTTGGTGCCGATTGTGCCGTTCTGGCTGCTGGCCTGGCTGCAGGAGGGCGGCGCAGGCATTGTCCTGCAACTGCAGGCCGCAGATGGCAAGGCGCTGTTTGCCGTTGTCTACCTGGCCTTGCTGGCCACGGTGCTGGCCTATAGCCTGTGGACCCGTTTGCTGCAGCGCCACTCGGCCGCCCGTGTCGCGCCGTATTCACTGCTGGTGCCGGTGGTTGGTCTGGTCACAGCGATGCTCGTGCTCGGCGAGCAGCCTACTGCTGGGCAATGGCTGGGTACCGCTGCAGTCATTGCTGGCATGCTGGTGAACCAGTTTGGCAGCAGGCTGCGCTGGCACAAGCCTGCGTCTGTGCGATAGATGGATGGGGTGGGGGCGCTTTTGCGTCGCTGGAGCTGCCTGTGTGGTGCGGCCGGATTTTCAAGCCGCGTGAAGGCGTAAAAAAACCGCAGCAGGGCTATTTGCCTAGCTGCGGTTTTCAAGGTTCAGAGCTTACACGCCAAGCTTGAGCGACGCTTCAATGAAGGCATCGAGGTCGCCGTCCAGCACTTTTTGCGTGTTGGAGATTTCGACGTTGGTGCGCAAGTCCTTGATGCGGCTATTGTCCAGCACGTAGCTGCGGATCTGGTGGCCCCAGCCCACATCGGTCTTGGTGTCTTCGAGTTTTTGCTGCTCTTCCATGCGTTTGCGCATTTCAAAGTCGTAGAGCTTCGAGCGCAGGCGCTGCCAGGCTACATCGCGGTTGCTGTGCTGGCTGCGGCCATCCTGGCACTGCACGACGATGCCGGTCGGGATATGGGTCAAACGCACGGCTGAGTCCGTCTTGTTGATGTGCTGACCCCCCGCGCCAGAGGCACGGTAGGTATCGGTGCGCACATCCGCCGGGTTGATGTGGATCTCAATCGAGTCGTCAATCTCTGGGTAGACAAACAGCGAAGCGAACGAGGTGTGGCGACCGCCCGAGGAGTCAAACGGCGACTTGCGCACCAGACGGTGTACGCCGGTTTCGGTGCGCAGCAAGCCGTAAGCGTATTCGCCCTCGATCTTGATGGTCGCGCCTTTGATGCCGGCCACGTCACCAGGGGTTTCGTCCTCGATGGTGGTCTTAAAGCCTTTGCGTTCGGCGTATTTCAGGTACTGGCGCAGCAGCATGCTGGCCCAGTCGTTGGCCTCGGTGCCGCCAGCACCGGCCTGGATGTCGATGAAGCAGTTCAGCGGGTCAGCCTCTTGGCTGAACATGCGGCGGAACTCCAGCTCTTCAATCGGCGTTTTGAGCTCGTTGGTGGCCGCTTCAATCGCTTCCAGGCCGCTTTCATCGTCTTCTTCCTTGGCCATTTCAAACAGCTCGCTGTTGTCGGCCAGCTCCTGGGTCAGGCGCTCAAGTGTCAGCACGACGCCATCGAGCGACTTTTTCTCTTTGCCCAGCTCCTGGGCTTTTTTCGGGTCGTTCCAGACCTCGGGGTCTTCCAGGCTCGCGTTGACGGTTCTCAGACGTTCGAATTTGGCATCGAAGTCAAAGATACCTCCGTAAGTCTTGGGTGCGCTCAGTCAAGTCTTCAAGGGTTGCGCCGATGAGGTTGATGCGTTCTGCTTCCATGGTGTTCTTTCAAATCTTCTATCAAGCAATAGGTAGCCAATAGCGCGCGCCATGCATCTCGCAGCTGTTTACGCGCTGAAGGGGGAAATACGAAGGCGGGTATTTTCGCACGTTGCGACGATCTGAGCCACTGCCGTTTTGTCGTGTGGCTATTGGCGGCACGGCCTGGCATTGAAAAAAATTGTTTAAGAATTCGCAAAACGAATCCTTGCATCTCTATATGCAATTGGACTTGAATCCTTGCATGCGTGACCATGCAGCCATAACAAACACATTGGAGACAAGCAGATGCACGTTGCAATTCGAGGCCTGATCGCAGGCGCTTTGGCCAGCCTGGTTGTTTGCGCCGCGGCTCAAACAGGCCAAAGCGCTGACTACCCCAACACCAACATCACGCTGGTCGTGCCGTTTGCCGCCGGCAGCGGCACCGATGGTGTTGCGCGGGTCGTGGCCGAGCGCCTGGGCACGCACCTTGGCCAAACCATCATTGTTGACAACAAGCCCGGCGCCAGCGCACAGATTGCCGCGCAGTTCGTTGCGCGCGCCAAACCCGATGGATACACCTTGTTCATGACCACCAATACCTCGCACTCTGCCAATCCATGGCTGGTCAAGGCCTTGAAGTACGACCCGATCAAGGACTTTACGCCAGTCGCACGTGTGGGCGTCTTGCCGTTTGCCTTGCTGGTCAACCCCAGCCTGCCGGTCAAGAGCGTGCAGGAGCTGATCGATTTCGCCAAGGCCAACCCCACTGCGCTGGCTTATGGCACGCCCAATAGCACGTCCTTGGTGACGTCGGAGACGCTCAAGCATGCCTCGCAAATCGAGATGGTCAGCGTGCCCTACAAATCCAGCCCACAAGCTTTGACCGATTTGATGGGAAACCAGATCCAGGTGTACGTGGCTGATTTAGGCTCGTCGATGGGCACGATGAAAACCGACAAGGTGCGCACATTGGGCGTGACAACAGCCAAGACAACGCCATTGCTGCCAGGCGTGCCAGCGATTGGCGAGACGATTGCCGGTTTTGATGTGACCTCTTGGAATGGCATTTTTGGCCCGGCCAATATGCCGCCAGAAGTGGCTGAGAAGATCAACGATGCGCTGCAAGTGGTGCTGGCCGACCCTGTCACGCAGGAGCAATTGGCGCAAGCCGGTTTTGAAGTCTGGCCGAGTGCGAATCCGCAAGAGTTTGCTGGCTATGTCAAAGAGCAGCTGGCTTTGTGGGGCCAGCTGGTCAATGACGCAGGAATTGAGGCGCAATAAGCCGACGAAAGCCCACTATGCAACATGCACCAGGCCTGGAACAAGGCCAAGAACAACAGCGAACAGCGCTGCAGGCAAAGGGGCCGCTGGCCGGCGTGAAAGTCGTCGACATGACCTCGGTCGTGATGGGCCCGTTTGCGACGCAAATTCTGGCGGCTTTGGGCGCCGATGTGATCAAGATCGAGTCGCCCGAGGGCGACACGATGCGCCACGTGGGCCCGATGAAACATGCGGGCATGGGGGGCATTTTCTTGCAGGCCAACCAGGGCAAACGTTCGGTTGTGCTGGACTTGAAGCAGGAGTCAGCGCGTGAGGCCTTGCTGACTTTGGTCGCGCAAAGCGATGTGCTGATCAGCAATGTGCGCCCACAGGCGATGGCGCGGCTGCGGCTGGACTATGACGAGGTCGCCAAGCGCAATCCGCGCATCATCCACGTCAGCTGCTGCGGCTTTGACCAGGCCGGACCGTATGCGGCCAAGCCTGCTTATGACGACTTGATTCAGGGCGCTACCGGCATTCCCTGGCTGACGCAGCAATACGGTGGCGGTGAACCCGCATACGCGCCTTTGACGCTGGCTGACCGGATTACCGGGCTGCATGCGGTGTACGCGGTCACCACCGCCTTGTATGCGCGCCAGATGACGGGGCAGGGCCAGGCTGTGGTCGTGCCGATGTTCGAGGCCATGGCCCAGTTTGTGCTGGGCGACCATTTTGGCGGACTGGCGTTTGAGCCGCCGCAAGGCGCGCCCGGTTATGCGCGTTTGCTGACTGCACACCGCAAGCCCTACCAGACCCGCGATGGCTATTTGTGCGTACTGATTTACAACGACAAGCACTGGCACAGTTTCTTTGCTGCGATTGGTCAGCCAGAGCGCATGCAGGAGCCGCTCTTTGCCACGCACAGCCAGAGGGCGGCCCATATTGATGCAGTCTATGCCGAGGTCACGCAGCTGATGCGCGAGCGCACTACCCAGGAATGGCAGGCGCTGCTTGATGCCGCTGATGTACCGAATATGCCGATGGCTTCGCCGGCCAGCCTCTTGGATGACCCGCACTTGCAAGCGACCGGTTTTGTGCGCGAGTTTGAGCACCCCAGCGAAGGCCGCATGCGCACCACTGGCAATCCGACGCAATGGTCGGCCACGCCAGTGGCGGCGCAAGCCAGCCCCGCGCCCCGCCTGGGCGAGCACACTTTAGAGGTATTGGCCGAGCTGGGCTTCAGCGACGAATTGCAAGCGGCCATGCTGGCACAGCAAGCCTGCGTGCAAGCCCCATAAACACCATGCCAGCGCGCTGTTTGCGCGCAGCATCAGCATAAGGAAATACACCATGCCACGATTTTTGATTCGCGAGCAAGACGTGCCCGCTTACAGCCCGGCCAACCACCATGGCACCTCGAACCAGCGTCTGGTCTGCCAGGACAATGTGGGCGCTAAGCACATGGAGTTGGTGCTGGGAACTTTGCAAAAAGGCGGCGGTGCGCTGCCACATGCGCACCCCGGTATGGAGCAGGCTTGCTATGTGCTGGCAGGCACGGCCGAGGTTGAAGTGGAAGGCGAGTGCTTTGCGATGCAGCCAGGCGATACCTGTTTTTTTCCAGAAGACAGCATGCATATTTTTCGCGTGACCAGTGAGGAGCCGGTGCGTTTGCTGGTTTTTTACAGCCCGCCATATGCTGAAAACCCCCAACGCGTGCGTCGGCCCGAGGCAGCGCATGCCGATTCTGCGCATGGAGAAGCATGATGGATTTTTTATGGAGCGAAGAGCAGCAGCAAATCCGTGCTGCGGTCGAGCGTGTTTGTGCGCCGTTTGATGCCGATTACTGGTTGCGCAAAGACCAGGAAGGCGGTTTTCCGCTGGATTTTCATGCGGCGCTGGCAGAGGCCGGCTGGTTGGGCATTGCGATGCCAACCGAGTATGGCGGCGCTGGTCTGGGTATCAGCGAGGCGGCCTTGATGATGCACACGATTGCCGCTACCGGCGCTGGCTTGTCTGGAGCATCGGCTGTGCACATGAATATTTTCGGCCTGCACCCAGTCGTGGTGTTCGGCTCGCAGCTGCAAAAGCAGCGCTGGCTGCCGCCCTTGATTGCGGGCCAGGACAAGGCCTGCTTTGGCGTCACCGAGCCGAATGCGGGCCTCAACACGTTGAAGCTGACAACCCGCGCTGAGCGCGATGGCGACCACTACGTGGTCTCAGGCCAAAAGGTCTGGATTTCGACCGCCCAAGTGGCCAACAAAATCCTGCTGCTGGCGCGTACGACGCCGCAGCAAGAGTGCCAAGGCACGCAAGGCTTGAGCCTGTTTTACACCGATCTGGACCGCAGCAAGATCGAGGTGCGCGAGATCGAGAAAATGGGCCGCAAGTGCGTGGATTCGAACCAGGTGTTCATTGATGGCTTGCGCATACCAGTGGCAGACCGCATAGGCGAGGAAGGCCAGGGTTTCTCTTACATCCTGCATGGCCTGAACCCGGAGCGGATTCTGATTGCGGCTGAAGCCGTGGGCCTGGGTCGTGCAGCACTGGCGCGCGCCACAGACTACGCCAAAGAGCGGGTGGTGTTTGAGCGCCCCATTGGCCAAAATCAGGGCATTCAGCACCCGCTTGCGCAAGCCTGGATGGGCCTGGAAGCGGCGCACCTGATGGTGCAAAAAGCCGCATTTTTGTACGACCGCGGCCTGTCCTGCGCCGCCGAGGCCAATGCCGCCAAATACCTGGCTGCAGAAGCCTGTGCGAAAGCGTGCGAAGCAGCGATCTTCACCCACGGTGGCATGGGGTATGCCAAGGAATACCATGTTGAGCGTTATATGCGCGAGTCCTGGATTCCACGCCTGGCGCCGGTGAGCCCGCAGCTGATCATGTGCTTTATTGCCGAGAAAGTGCTGGGCCTGCCCAAGTCGTATTAGCGTGCATCAGAGCCCATCTGCGTATCATGCCGACATGAAAACGCACTTACTGCGCTACTTTGTAGCGCTTGCAGAAGAAAAGCATTTTGGCCGCGCAGCGCAACGGCTGTTCATCACCCAGCCGCCGCTCTCGATGGCCTTGAAGGCCCTGGAGGCTGAGCTGGGCGTGAGCCTGCTCGAGCGCGATGCCAAGCACGTGCGCTTAACGCCTGCGGGCCAGGCTTTTTTAGTGGAGGCGCGCAAGGTGCTGGCGCAGTTGCAGCATGCCAGCGAGGTCGTGCGCAATGTGGCCCAAGGCAAACTGGGTGGCTTGAAAATAGGCATCACCGGCTCGATGATTTACCGGGGTGTGCCCGGCTATTGCACGGCGTTTCGCCAAGACCATCCGCTGGTCGATATCAGCTTGCACGAAGTCTCAACCGGCGACCAACTGCGCATGCTCGCGCGTGGTGAATTGGACTTGGGCTTTCTCAATATCAGCAGCCCGACCGAGGCGCTGGATATTCTGCCCTTGGGCGAAGAGCCGCTTGTGTGCTGCCTGCCCAGCACGCATCGGCTGGCGGGGCACAAAACCATCAATTTGCAGGACTTGGCTGGCGAGACCTTTGTGATGTTTGCGCGTGAAGTCTCACCTGCCACCTACGACAACGTGATTGCCTGTTTGCAGCAGGCCGGCATCCACCCCCAAACCCGGCATGCGGCGATGCAATGGCTGACGGTGATGGCCTTGGTCTCGGTCGGCCAGGGCGTGTCCTTGGTGCCCGCCTGCATGGCGCAGCTGGGCATGAATGGCGTGCGCTTATTGCCGCTGCGCAAGATCAAGGCCGCCACGCCTGCCTATATGGCCTGGCGCAAGGATGTGCATGACAACGCCGTGCGCGATGCGTTCATTGCCAGTATCCGCGCTACGGTGCAGCGCGTGTGAATGGCCGCACCGCAGCGCCCCATAACGCGCTGCGGTGATGGCGCCAAGCTCAGAATGTCAGTGTTTTGACGCCTTCTGGGCTGCCCAGCAAGCACACGCTGGCTTTGTGATGCGCAAAAATGCCCACGGTGACTACGCCCGGCCAGACGCTGACCAGGTCCTCCATGGCTTTGGGGTCGGTGATTTGCAGGCCGCGCACATCGACAATGTGCATGCCGTTGTCGGTGACCAGCGGCTGGCCGTCTTTGGCCAGGCGCACTGTCGCTTGGCCACCTAGTGTGGCAAAGCGGCGGATGATATGGGCGCTGGACATCGGCACGACTTCAACGGGCAACGGGAATTGGCCCAGCACCTCGACCAGTTTGCTGGCGTCGGCAATGCACAGGAATTTGTCTGCCAGGTCGGCAACGATCTTCTCGCGCGTCAGGGCCGCGCCGCCGCCTTTGACCATGAAGCCTTGGTGGTCGATTTCGTCGGCGCCGTCGATGTACCAGTCCAGCGAGGCGACTGCGCTGCTGTCCAGCACTTCGATGCCGGCTTGCTGCAGCAGTTTGGTGGTGGCCTCCGAGCTGGAGACTGCGCCTTTGAGCGGAATTGCGGCTTTGGCCAGCGCTTCGATGAATTTGTTTACAGTCGAGCCTGTGCCCACGCCCAGAATGCTGTGGGGTTGGACATAGGCCAGAGCGGCTTGGCCGACGAGGGCTTTGAGGGTATCTTGATCCATGGTGCGAGAGAATGCCTTGTTAATGGGCTGGGCAATGCTGAATTGCCATGGCCTGGCTGCAGGTTATGGCGCAAGTGGGTGCGCAGGCAGCCTGTGCATGTGGTTTGCATGCAGCCAAACAGCCCATTGCCATTGCTGATTTGGTAAATTGTCGCGAAACAGCATTATCACTTCCTTTACACTTCGTCTTCATGGACTTTTACCCTCTGATTCGGCCTTTCCTCTTTGCCTTAGATGCCGAGGTGGCCCACGATTTGACGCTGGACTGGATCAAAAAAACCCAATCCAAACCGCTGTTGCGCAGCCTGTATGCGCAGAAAATGGTCAATGACCCGGTCACTGTGGCCGGTTTGACCTTTCCTAATCGGGTGGGTTTGGCCGCTGGTTTGGATAAGAATGCCCGCTGCATCGATGGCTTGGCCGCGATGGGCTTTGGCTTTGTCGAAGTCGGCACCGTCACGCCAGTGGCGCAAAACGGCAACTCCAAGCCGCGCATGTTCCGCATCCGCGAAGCCGGTGCCTTGATCAACCGCATGGGCTTTAACAACAAGGGGCTGGAGACGTTTTTAAAGAACGTGCAAAAGTCCAAAGTGCGCAAAGACAGCAGCCATCCGCTGCATGGTTTGCGTCTGGGCCTGAATATTGGCAAGAATGCGGCCACACCGATTGAGCGCGCAGCAGACGACTATGTGGCCTGTTTGCAGGCGGTTTATCCGTATGCGGACTACATCACCATCAATATCAGCTCGCCCAATACCAAGAATTTGCGTGACTTGCAGTCCAACGCCAGCCTGGACGGCTTGCTGAACACCCTGGTGCAGTGCCGCGAAGAGTTGAAGAAAACCCATGCGCACAAGCCGCTGTTCTTGAAGATTGCGCCAGATCTCACGGCCGAGCAAGTGAGCCTGATTGCACAGCTGCTCGATCGCCACCAGGTCGATGGCGTGATTGCCACCAACACCACGGTCAACCATGAGGCCGTGCAGTCGTATGAGCACGGCAGTGAGGTGGGCGGCGTCAGTGGCGCGCCGGTGCGCGATGTCAGCACCCAGGTGATTCGCCAGCTCAGGGCCGAGCTGGGGCCGCAGTTCCCGATCATCGGTGTGGGCGGTGTGATGGCAGCAGAAGATGCAGTTGCCAAGCTCGAAGCGGGTGCCGATCTGGTCCAGCTCTACACCGGTTTTGTGTACCAAGGCCCGGCACTGGTGCCGCGCGTGGCCCAGGCGATGCAAGAGTACAGTGCGCAGCAGCAGCAAAAGCTGCAGGATGGAGCAGCGCCAGGCAGCAGTGACGCAGAAGAGCCGGCATAAGGGTGGCTGGCTAGGGGCCAACGCGCGCGCTATGGTGCGTGAGCGCAATGAAAAAAGGACTGATGCGAATCAGTCCTTTTTTGTCGAGGGGGTGCGAATTCAGTTGTTCGCTGTGGGAGCTGTGGCAGGAGCCTGGCCTGCGGCGCTGGTGCCCACGGGCAGGTTGTCTGGGTTGACGGTGCCAGCCTGGCCATCTGGTTCGGTGACAAAGCCGATTTTCGAGACGCCAGCTTCGTTGGCCAAAGCCATCGCTCTGGCAATGCGGTCGTAGCGCACATTTTTGTCGCCACTGATGTGCAGCGCCGGCTCCTTGGCTGGGCTGTCGGCCTTTTCAATGGCCACTTTCATGGCTTCGCGCAGCGTATCATCATCGACCGGTGTGGTGTCCAAGTAGAACTGGCCATCCTGGTCAATGCTGAGGCTGATCGTCTCTGGTTTGCTGTCTTCAGGCGCTGAGCTCGCTTGCGGCAGCTCGACATGCATCGCCTGTTTGATCACAGGAACCGTGATGATGAAGATGATCAGCAGCACCAGCATGATGTCGATCAGCGGCACCATATTGATCTCGCCCATCACATCATCGGAGTCCTGCTCCATATTTGAGAATGCCATGGCCGATTAGCCTTTCTTCAGCGGCAGCACCTTGGCTGCTTCGTTGCCGTGTGCCACACGGGCACCGGTGACGTAGTAGGCATGCAGGTCATGGGCAAAGCCGTTGACTTGCAGCAGCAGGGATTTATTGCCACGCACCAGGGCGTTATAGCCAATCACCGCAGGAATCGCTACAGCCAGACCGGCAGCGGTCATCACCAGCGCCTCACCGATGGGGCCAGCGACGGTGTCCATCGTGGCTTGGCCGCTTGCGCCAATGGCCAACAGGGCGTGAATGATGCCCCAGACCGTACCGAACAAACCGACAAAAGGCGCAATCGAGCCCACGGTGGCCAGAATCGACAGGCCCGACTGCAGGCGTGCAGTAAAGCTGTCAATCGCATAGCGCAGATTGCGTGTGACCCAATCGCTGATGTCCAGGCTGTCATGCAGGTGCGCTTGGGTGTTGCGATGGTGGTTGACCGCATCACGGCCTTCCAAGGTCAGCAACAGGAATGGGTTGTCGGGCTGGTTGCCCAGCGTGTTGATACCAGTGGCCAGGTCGACGCTGTGCCAGAAATCTTTCGATGGCTTGACCATGCGCTTGTAGCGCAGCAGCGAGACGCTTTTGATGATGATCACCGCCCAGGTGGCCACTGACATCAGCAGTAGCAAGATGGCGACGGTGCGGCCAACGGCATCGGCCTGATTCCAGGCGCCTAACAATCCAAATCCGGGTTCCATGAAAACTCCTTAGCGAGGAAACAGCAATTACAAATGGTCTTGGTGAAGAGGGCATGCAAACAAGGGAATGTCTGTCTGGATGTCCGGTTTTTTAGCGCGGTAACTTGAAATTCACGGGCAGCACATACCAGTCCTCAATCGGCACACCATTGCGGGTGGTCGGTGAGAAGCGGCCATTGCGCAATACGCCTTCTATGGCTGCACGGTCCAAGCGGGAGGAGCCGCTTGACTGGGCAACTTCTGCTTCTTTGGCGCGGCCATCCGTGCCAATCAGCACCCGCACGCGTACCAAGCCTTCTTCTCGCAGGCGCTGGCTTTGCGATGGATAGACGATGCCGTGGTTGGCCGTCACCGCATTGCTGCGCTCGTCGCGCACGATCACCGGTTCGCCTTCGCTTGATTGCGGCGTGCCTGCTTGCTGCTGGTTGGCCGTGGTGTTGGCCGCTGCCACTGGTGCGGGCGCTGGTGGTGTTGGTGCCGGTGGAGCAGGCGTAGGTGCAGCTGGTGGTGCAGGCGGTGGTGGCGGAGGAGCCTCCACAATGGGCGCACGTTCAGACGGCGGCTTGGGCGTGGCTACTGGCTTGGGTTGCGGCTTAGGTGGCGGCGGTTTGGGGGCCGGCGGTGGTGGTGGAGGAGGCGGTGGAGGCGGTGGTGGAGGCACAGGCACAGGCGGCTCAGGCGTCGGTGGTGCCGGCGCTGGGGTAGCCGCTGGCGCAGGCGCCGGCGCAGCAATGAGCTGCGTCATGATGACGGCAGGCTCAATGATGTCTTTAGGGGGGGGTGAAACCATCGCTTTTTGAATACCCCATAAGGCGGCGGTATGCAGCAGTAAAACACCACCGACGATCAATACCTGGTTTCTGGTGGAGGAGGACTTGTGCGAGTACGTAGTCATGAAGCAGGCAAATCCAGCGCGCCAAAGTGCATCACACGGTTTGCCGCAGGGAAAACGAAAACAGACAAAAGAAGTGGTTTACTTGCGCAAAATCCACCATACGGAGCCAAGCACAAGCATTAAGCTGGCTGTGAGCGAAATGAGCAGTTCCATACCAAAGGCCTTTCGGTTCGGTGAGCAGGCTCTTCAGCGCAAGCGGCGTTGTTAATGGCGGCCACCGGATTGGATGCGTGGCACTGCTCAACCAAACCACGGGCGGTGCATTCACAGCGCCCACATTGGGTTGCAACTCCTAACTCAAACTGGATGTCATCAAAGCTCATGCCAGCGTGGGCGTGACGCGTAATTTCACGATCAGATACTCTGCGGCAGACACACACAATCATGGTTTTGCCTTTATGGCTGGCTTGTTGATATGGGTTGAATTATAAATGCGAATTTTTCGCATTAGCAACTGTCGTCGTAATCCCTTGCAATACTAAGGTTTCAAACCCATTGCAACTTTGCTTTGATGCCCAGCCAAAGGCACAGGCGGTGCGGGCGACCAGATGCATCTATCGCCCTCTCAGTCCTTGAGCGCCTGGCGCAAGCGCTGCAGTCCTGAGCGCAGGCCTTCTTCTACGGTGGGGTGGTAGAACGGGCAGGCCAGCATTTGCGCGACAGTCTGCTCTTGCTGCAATGCCCATGCCAGCAGATGGGCGATGTGCTCTGCCTCGGGGCCAATCATTTCCGCTCCTAAGAAACGGCCGTTGCTGGGGTCGGCATACAAGGCCAGCATGCCGCTGTTGTTGCCATCGACACGGGCACGGCCTTGGTTGGCAAAGGATTGGGTACTGCGTGCGAATGCCTGTTTGTTCTGCTGGAGCTGGCGGTGGCTTTTGCCAACCATGGCGATTTGCGGCTTGCTAAAGACGATGCCCAGCGAGGCACGCAGCGGATAGGGCCTGACATCAGGCCAAGCCGCCGCATTGTTGCCTGCGGCAAATCCATCGTCCGAGGCCTCGTGCAGCACCGGGCGTTCGCTGTGGGCATCGCCCGTGATGAAGATCGGCTGGTTTTTGATCTGGCGCGTCAATGTATCGATGCTGGGCTGACCGCGTTCATCTAAAGCCACATGGGCCGCAGCCAGATTCAAGCCGCTGAGATTGGGCTTGCGGCCAGTGGCCATGAGCAAATAGTCAAATGTTTCGGTGGTGCTGGAGCCGTCTTCGTTGGTGTAGTGCAATTGCACGCCTTGCTCAGTGCGAGTCGCTTGTTCGAGCTGGCTATTAAAGGCGCAGGGCAGCTCAGCAGCGGTGATGTGTTGTGCGCTGGCCAGCACATCGGGGTCGCTCAGTGGGCCAATCTTGTGGTTGCGGCTCAGTAAGCGCACGCGCACCCCTAATGCGTGCAAAGCGTGCGCCAGCTCCAGGCCAATCACGCCACTGCCCATGACCGCGACTGATTGGGGCAAGTCTTGCCAATCAAAGACATCGTCATTGATGATCAGGCGCTCGCCCAATGCTTCCTTGAGCTCGCTTGGCACGACGGGTGAGGCGCCAGTCGCAATCACCACGGTGCGAGCGCGCACCTGGGTATGGTCATCAATTTGCAGCACGCCAGGTGCGATAAACCGTGCCAGACCATGCAGGCGGTGCTCGGGCGGCCAGGCCTCTACCTCGTCGACCGAGAATTGGGCAAAGCGGTCGCGCTCCTCGCGCACGCGCTGCATCACAGCCACGCCATCGATGCGTGGCGCTGGTGCGTGCACGCCAAAGTGCGAGGCTTGACGCACGGCGCGGGCGGCATTGCCTGCGGCAATCAAGAGCTTGCTGGGCATGCAGCCCACGCGTGCACAGGTCGTTCCATACGGCCCTGACTCGATTGTGACGATGCGGTCGGTGTGCTTGCGGGCGCTTTTGTAGGCCACCATGCCGGCGCTGCCCACGCCAATAATCGCAATATCCGTTTCTAAGGTTTTCATTGGATGCCTCCCAGTGTGTATTCAGCTCTGACCGAGCAAAGCGCGTTTGCATCGGTCTGCGACTTGCCAATGCACCTTATACCAAAAGCGCTGCAGCCGCAGCAGACGATGCAAAGGCCAACAAGCTAACGCGCTTGTGCAGATTGGCAGTGTGAATAATGCTTGATTGCGGTAGCAAGGCCCGCACACTGTTGCTTTTTAAGCGAAGTTCCTTTTTAAAAGGCACTTACAAATAGTGTTGATACTTATTCTCACTACAATGCGCGCTGAGAGCCTTTTTACGTTCTTTTCACAAATCGCGTTGGAGTTCAAAAGGAGAGGGTGTGCGGCAAAAAAGCGCAGTGCTGCGTTGCCCGTTGTGCGCATACCCATGTCTGAGCTGCAACAGGTGCCTTGCACTGCCTCTTTTTTGTGCCTAGTGCTATAGCGAAAAAAATGTAAACAGGCTCTGAGAGCCAGCCATAGCAGCGCCCATTGCGGATGTTCGTCTCGCCAGCCATGTTGTTATTTCTTTTGGGAATTACCACCCTATGGCTCGCGCATTCGAATTTTTCAGTGAGGCTTCGCTCTCACGCAGTCACACCGACACCCCTCCTTTTTCTTTGCGGCCTGTGGCCATGCTGATGGCTGGTATGGCCTTGAGCAGCGCTGTGCTGGCGCAAACAACAGCCACTGCGACCTTGCCGGAAGTGCATGTAGAGGCTGTGCAAGAAGAACCAGCCCAAGGCCGCTCGACCGAGTTGAGTGCCGAGGATTTGAACAGGCAAGGCACACGCAGCATGGCCGACGTGGTGCGCAACCAGCCGCTGGTCAGCGCGCCAACGATTGCTTCAGGCTCGGGCAATTTATGGGATGGCGCAGGCACATCGAGCTACAACATCCGTGGCCTCGACGGCAACCGCGTCGCCATTGAGGTCGATGGCGTGGCCTTGCCACCAGTAGAAAACCGCCCTGACAACAACAGCAACAACAGCTATGCGAATAGCCGTGAAACGCTGGAGCCCGAGCTGTATTCGCTGGTGCGCATTGAGAGCGGTCCGACGGCGGCTGGTCAGGGCGGTGCCAGTGGCAGCGCCGGGCGCGTGCGTTTTGCGACCAAATCACCAGAGGAGTTTTTGACTGGCCACACAACCACCTACGGCAGCTACAAAGGCGGCTATTTGTCCAGCGACAAAAGCCGCATGCATGTGCTGACGGGCGCGGCCAAAATCGGCGAGATCCAGGCTTTGGGCATGTATGTGCGCCGTGATGGCGAGCAGCAAAAAAGCCGTGGCGACGTGCCACCCAATGACAAGGACTGGAGCAGCAATGCCGTGCTGGCCAAATTTGTCTGGGGCTCGCAAACCAACAACCGTCTGGGCCTGACGATTGAGCATTTTGACCGCGATACCGAGCTGAGTAACGCCAACAAGATCACTGCATCCTTGCCGCGATCGCCACGCCAGGATGCGAATGACCGCCGCACCCGCATCTCGCTGGATAACCGTTTTGAGGCCAGCGATATCGCGGCCTTTGATGTGCTCAATACCCGTGTGTACTACCAGCAAGCACAAGCGAAAAACGACACCTATGTGCCCCAGACGGTGAGTCTGGGTGTGCCGATTTCGCGCAGCTTGTATACCAATAGCAAGAATGACAGCTGGGGTGTGCAGCTCGATGCGAGCAAACGGCTCGATGGGCAGCATTTGGCCTATGGCCTGAACCTCAGCAGTACCGATAGCAAGCGCCCGTGGGAAGAGGTGCGCACCAACCTGAATACGGGCGCTGAGTCCCTCACCGTCAAAGACCGTGCGGCCTCAGCCAAAACCAGCCAGGCCAGTCTGTATGTGCGCGATACGTTGTCGTTTGAGCTGGGCGGGCGCAAAGCCACAATTACTCCAGGTGTGACGCTGCAGCATTCGCGCATAGCGCCCAAAGATGCGGGGCGCTATGCCGAAGGCTCACCTGCCGCGGCGGGGGAGGTGCACAAGCAATCGTCTACCAACTTGTTGCCCAGCCTAGGCCTGAGCCTGGAGTTGCAGCCGGGCTTTGAAGCCTATGGCCAATACAGCCGCGCAGTGCGCCAGCCGGCTTCCAGCGAGTTGACCGGCTCGTTTGAGAACCCAGGCACAGGCTATGCCGTCCTGGGCAATCCCGATTTGAAGGAGGAGAAGAGCGACAACTTTGAGCTGGGCGTGCGCGGTGCCTTGGTGCCAGGCGTGCAGCTCGATGCCTCGGTGTTCTACAACCGCTACAGCAACTACATCGAATATACCAACCTGGGGGTTGACCCGAACTTGCCGCAGTTCGGTTTGTTTGTCTACCGCACAGAGAACCTGGGCAAGGTCAACATCTGGGGCTCTGAGCTGGCGACCCGTTTTGAGTTGGGTGAGTGGATGCCCTCAGTCCAAGGCCTGAGTGCCACGCTCGCTGGTGGCTGGTCACAAGGGACAACACGCAATACCAGAACTGGTCAGAAGAGCTGGCTGCCATCGGCCTTGCCTGCCAAAGTGGTGGGGGGAGTCGCTTTTGACGATCCGGGTGAGCGCTATGGCCTGGGGCTCAATGTGACCTGGGTGCGTGCCAAACAAGCGCCTACCAGTGACGCACTCACTGGCAACAACACCGAGCGCTTCAAAGTGCCTAGTGCGACGACGCTGGATCTGGCCGGTTATTGGAATATCAACAAGCATGTCACTTGGCGCGCCGGTATTTACAACCTGACGAACCGCAAATACTGGGACTACGCGTCGGTCAATGGTTTGGCCGCCAACGCAAGCAACGACATCCAACGCCAGGCCCAGCCAGGCCGTGCGTTTGGCACCAGCTTGGAGGTGCGCTTCTAAGAACGTAAACACGTTCTAAGCGCCTGCTCACAATTTCCACGCGGCTGCGTCGAGATGATGAACAGAGCTTTAACAGCCAATAGCGAATACAGGCGCGTATGCCACTGGTGCATGCGCGCGCTGGTGTAAGCCTGGGGCAGTCCCGCTGGCAGGCCTTCAATGCGCGGGCTATGCAGGCTGGTACTGCAGCGCCACGGTGCAATTAGCAACACTTTCGATGGATGGATCAACTCGATGAAACAATCAATACACCAATTGGTGGCCTTGCCTTTGGCCATGGCCAGTGCTTTGCTGCTGGGTGCCTGTGCGCACCAGTCTGATGCGGTGCCTGCTGGGCCCAACAAGAGCGCAGTCCATGCAGCTTGGCCGACCCAACAATGCAGCTTTTCCACGCAAGTGGATGACTGGCCAAGCATTACAGCAGGTCTTGCTGCTGCGGCTGTTGCGCCGCAGTTCAGTGTTGTGCGCTTGCAGGCTGAAGGCGTCAAGAGTGCGCCAGATATCATGGCGCGGGTGCTGGATTTGGGGCAGGTGCAGGTGCGTTCGGCGCAAGCGAATGCGTCGATCAGCCGCGTGGGCATTCCCAACCGTTTGCCAGAAGCCTGGAGCCGCAGCAGCGGCGATGCGGCCAAAGACGAGGCGCAGCGCATCTCGAACCGCTTGAATGGCAGTGGCTATTTTGGCGACAAAGTGGACCTGCGCTTTCGCTTCCCGGCTTGGGAATATGCATTTGCACTGACCGATACGTCGGATGCCGATTGCGCACGCCGCAGTCTGGTGTTCTTCAATGCAGCAGGGCAGTTGATTCACACAGTGACGCTGGCCAATACCAGCCATGAAGCCGATTTTGATGCGCTGGTGCAGGACTTTCGCCATGCAGACCAAAGCGTGCCTGCAAAGTTGGAGCCAGTTCAAGCCTTGGATGCGCAAGCTGCCTCAGTGCCCGATGCACAAGTGGATTTGAAGGCCTACCACGAGGCGTGGAATGCGATTGACGACGTGCACCAGTTCAACCGTGTGTTGCGCGATTTCAAGTTGAAGCGTGAACAGTCGGTGCGTTTGGGCCCAACGGATAAAGCACGGGCGCTCGCGCCCGCAGCGGTTGAAGAGTTGTTGCGCAGTGCGGTGAAAGAGGCGATTCCCATCATGGTGTTCGTCAGCAATGGGGCTGTCATCCAAGTGCACGGCGACACGATTCACAATGTGCGCGCTGTGGGCGACTGGTTGATCGTGGATGATCCGGATTCCTACATCACGATCAACCGCGCCGCAGTGCACAGCGCCTGGGCGATTGAGCGTGCTGGCGTGTACTCGGTCGATGTGTTTGATGGGCAAGCACAGCTGATTGCGTCTTTCTTTGGCGTGCGCTCCAAAGACAATCCAGAGCCTGCGCCATGGATCAATTTGGTCAAACGCTTGCCAGCCCAATAAAGGCCATTTTTTTAGATCGTAAACACGTTCTAAAAGGCAGCCCAGTCGCTTTGTGTGACTGGGCTTTTCTTTTATTGGAATGCGATGCGTGCGACCGACTCGTCCGCGCCTTTGGCGCTGCCTTGGCCATTTTTGACCGACACAAACAGCACTTGCTGCGCTGGGTTGTAGCTCAGGCTATTGGGATGGTCTTTGAGTGCAATGGTTTGCTCAACGGCCAAATCTTTGGCATTGTGCACGGTGACTGAGCCCGAGCCACGGTTGGTGACAAACAGGTGCTTGGATGCTGGATCAACCAGCAAGGCGATTGGCCCAAGACCAGTGGGCGCGCTTTGGATGATGGCGCCGGTATTGGGGTTGAACTCAATCAAGCGGTTGCCGGGTGTGGGCGTGAACGTTGGCTCGTTTTTTTGACGGCGTTCGTTGATGGCTGCCAAGCCTTGATCGGTGGCAAATAAACGGCCGCTAGCGGCATCAAATGCCAGGTTGATGAGCTGGTCGGCCGCGACCTGGTAGGCCTTGGTGATGCTGAGATCGGTGGTCGAGACTTCGTACAAATTGCCGCGCAAATTGGACAGAAACAGGCGCTTGCCTTGGGCGTCCAGCGCAACGCCAGTGGTCACAGGGCCCAAGCCGGGGATGACTTTTTCAACGGCGAGTTGGTCTGTGTTGACCACATACAAGGCGCTGTCGGTGCCGCTAAAGCCGGGCGCATACAAGCGCTGGTTGGCTGAATCTAGTACCAGCTGGCGGAAATGGTGGGCGAATTTTTCTTTGCCATCGCTGCCGGTGATTGTCTCAGCCAAGGCGATCACACCAATTGGCTGTAGCGTGCGCGTATCGAGCACGGTGATGCTGCCTTCAAGTCCATTGCCAACATAGAGGCGGTTGGCCGCATCGTCGAGTGCCACGCCAAAGCCACGCAAGGGCAGCTCGGTGTGTGCTTGTACGGCCAGGGTTTGAGGGTCTAAACGCAGCAGTTGGCTGGCCGGTGCATCAGGGCCAAAACCACCTGCTGAGGCGACAAACAAGGCGTTTTGATTGGCCGAGTAGGCCAGTTCATACAGGCTTGGCGCAATTGCTTGTTGCTGCACTGGTGCAGCCGTGCCCAGTTGCGTGCTTGTGCTGGTGCTGGGGGCAAAGACAGATTGCGTCGCTCCAGTGCTTGTGCAGGCGGCCAGTGCGAGGCAGCTCAATGCCAATAGCCAGACAGGCGCGCGCTTGGTGAGGAGGAGTTTGGTCATGGATAGACAGGCTTTCAGAGAGGGGTTGAAAGTTGGCTAAGCACATGACCTGAGACTGCAAGAAGGGCTTGCAATCGGTGCAAACGCACTATGGCTGGACGAAGCTGTATTCTCGCACAGCCATTGCGCACAAAACGCTTCAACATGCTGCCTGCCTGGCCTTTGTGGGCTTGCGAAAACAGAGCCGCAATGGACTGCGGCAGCGTTTAATAGGCCAAGAATTCCCGCATCCACTCGGCGAGAATTTCGGGCTGGTCGTGGTGGATATTGTGGCTGGCGTTGTCGACGGTTCGAATGGTGTGGTGCGCGACGCTTTGCAGCCGTTCGTGGTATTGGGCCACCGTGTATGTGCCATCCCAGAACTGGCTCAAACTGCAATCGGTGGCTTCAATTGCCAATACGTCGGCGGTGATTTCGCGGTAGAGCGCCAAGGTTTCTTCGGCACGGTATACCAAGGGGCTGCTGACCTTGTGCCCTGCATCCACCAACACCTGCCACTGGCCATTCTCCAACTCTTTGGCCCACACACCTGCCAGCCACAGTGCCTTGTCTTGGCTGAGGCGGGGATTGGTTTTGATCAAGCGCTCAGCGACCGCCTGCCGACTTGCATAGGGTCTTACTGCCAGCTTGCCTGCGCGTGCCTGGGCCGTTTGATCCAACCAGTTGCGCAGGCGGCTTGGCGCTTGTGCAGGACTGCCATCGGGCAGCCCAAAACCTTCCAGGTTGATCAGTTTGCGAACGCGTTCGGGGCGGATGCCGGCATACAACATCGCCACATTGCCGCCCATGCTGTGGCCAACCAGGTCAATGGGGCGAGCATCTTCAGCATAGTGTGCGAGCAAAACTTCCAAATCTGCGAAATAATCGGCAAACAGGTAACTGTCAACAGATTGCGGCGCTTCGCTGCGGCCAAAGCCGCGCCAATCGGGTGCGATGATCTGGCGTTGGGCGACCCAGTCGGCGCCCAGGGCATCAATGACAAACTGGTAGGACGCCCCGACATCGCCCCAGCCGTGCGCGAGCACCAGCAAGGGGGCGTTGTGGTCAAGGCCCTGGCCCCAACAGTTCACGTGGTAGGACACGCCCCGAATGGGCAGTTGTTCTGTTTGGGCTGGAATCAGTGGGCTGTACATGGTCTTGATGGAATGGGATTTTTGTTAACGCTCAACGGCCAAGGCCGGTGAGCACACGCATACGCATAGAAAGCACGCAATGGAAAAACGCACTCTAGGTCAAAGCGACTTGCAGGTCAGCCCGATCTGCCTTGGCACCATGACTTTTGGCGAGCAAGTGGGCGAGGCCCAGTCACATGCCATTTTGGATCAGGCTTTGGCCGCAGGCGTGGACTTTTGGGACACCGCCGAGATGTATTCTGTCCCGCCTCGCCGCGAAACCTATGGCGCCACGGAGACAATTCTGGGCAACTGGTTTGCTAAAAATCCTGGCAAACGCAACCAAGTGGTGCTGGCCAGCAAAGTCGCGGGACCCAGCCGTGGGATGCCGTGGGTGCGCGAGGGCAAAGGCATGACGGCTGCTGATATCGTCGCATCCTGCGATGCGAGCTTAAAGCGCCTGCAAACCGATGTGATTGATCTCTACCAGATCCACTGGCCAGAGCGCAATGTGCCTGCCTTTGGCGCGATGTACTTTAACCCTGAGTTGGAGCGCACGCAAACCAGTATTTTGGAGCAATTGCAAGCGCTCGACGGTTTGGTGCGGGCAGGCAAGATCCGCTATATCGGCCTGTCCAATGAGACCCCATATGGCGTGCATGAATTTGTGCGTTTGGCTGAGCAGCATGGTCTGGCGCGTGTGGTGAGCATCCAAAACCCCTATGCGTTGACCAACCGCTGGTACGAGAATGCCTTGGATGAAACCTGCTATCGCCTGAATGTTGGCCTGTTGGCCTACTCGCCACTGGCGTTTGGTGCCCTGACTGGCAAATACGACCAAACCGGTATTTTCAGTGCCGAAGCACCGCGTGGCCGCTTGAGCATCTATGAGGCGACACAAAAGCAGCGCTGGGCACGTGCATCAGCCATTGCCACTGCCAAGCGCTACAACGATTTGGCACGTGAGCACGGCCTGACACCGACCCAGTTGGCGCTGTCTTTTGTTTATCACAAGTGGCAAGTGGCCAGCACCATCATTGGCGTGACCACCCAGGCGCAATTGGCCGAAGATATCGAAGCCTGGAATGTGCGATTGTCTGCGCCAGTGCTGGAGGCGATTGACGCGATTCGTCTGGAATTGCGCGACCCAGCGGTGTAAAAAAAGCACGCTGAGTGCGTGCTTTCAATGGACAGCGTTGAGCGTTTTAAGAGGCGCTGGCGGCTTCTTTGAGCAGCGCACGCACATCGGCGGCAATCGCTTGGGCATCCGTGCCATAAGGCAAGTACAAGCGTATCTTGGTTTGTGGGTCATACACAAAGCCACCGGCTGTGTGGTTCATCGTATACACCTCAGGCGATGGACCAGGCACTTTCTCATAGGTCACGCGGAAGTTTTGCGCCATCGCCTTGGTTTGCTCGGCATTGCCAATCAGGGCAATGGCCTTGGGGTCAAAGCTGTCCAGGTAAGCGCGCATCACCTCGGGGGTGTCACGCTCGGGGTCGATGGTGACAAACAGCACCTGGAATTGGTCAGCCTGCTCGCCCAATTGGCTTTTGACCTCGGCCATCTCCAGCATGGTGGTCGGGCACACATCAGGGCATTGGGCAAAGCCAAAGAACACATAGGTCACTTTGCCTTTGAAATCGGCCAGCGTGCTGGTGCCGCCTTCGGAGTTGGGCATGCTCCAGTCTTTGCCAAAACCAGAGGTGCTGATATCCACGCCGTTGAGTTTCGGCGGTGGTTCGGTTTTGCTGCAGGCGGCCAGACTCAGTGCGACGGTCAGGCCTGCCAAAACAGCAGCCGTTTTGCCAAAGCGGGTGAGGGAGTTGCGCAATGCACGAAGTGTGGTCATAGTTTGAATCAAGTGGTTACGGCGGCCTCTACGATGGGCACAAGGCACATGCAGAGGGCGCGAATCAAAAAGGCTGGCGCATAGACCTGCCAAGCAGGCAGCAGCGCCGCGGATTCAATGGCTCACAGGGATGGCAGCCAACTGGTGCTGCCTGCTCTGCGTCTGTTGTGAGCCTGTTTAGTGGCCCTCATGCCCAGCCGCTGCGGCATCTGCCGCTTTGGGCTCTTCAACCCATACTTCAACTGGTACTTCGCCAGCTTTCTCAAACGTGATGGTCAGGGTGAATTTGTCACCGACTTTCAAAGGCTCTTTCAACTCCATCAGCATCACATGGAGCTTGTTGTCCTTGCCCAATGTCAAGGTTTGACCGGCAGGGATCGACACACCATCAACCTTGAACATGCGCATCACATCGTTTTCCATTTTCATGTCATGGATTTCGGTGTGTTTGGCGACATCGCTGCGCACGGAGAGGATTTTGTCTTCGTCAGAGCCTTTGTTTTGCACGCCAAAGTAGGCCGCTGAGCTGAGCACGCCAGGGCGTGTGGGCTTGGCATTGGGGTGAATGATGGTGAGCTCACCTGCTTCGGCACTATGGGCCTGGCTGGTGAGGCTGAACAAGGCTGCGAAGGCGAGCACAGTGGCTTGAATAAAGGCTTTCATGGTCAATATCTCTTTCAAATTCAAATGGATGCGCCAGTTGTGCAGGGATAGGAAGCACACGCAGGTGGGCGCATCGTGGAGGAGGGCAGCACGCATAGTCGCCAGCACATCGGCCGATGGCAGGCGGATCGCGGGCCTATTTCTTGCAGCCGAGGCTGCTGTGCGTAGCGCGTGCCAACAGGCACCCAGCGGCATGCGCAGTGCGGTTGTTGGCGCTTGGAGTACGCAGAGTGGGTGAACAGATGCTCAGACCTGCGCAGGAGGCGCGCGCGGTGGCGGTATGCGCAAGTGCTTGCCAGTGGCAGCGATGGGGGTGGTGTAAGTCCACCTTGTCAGGTAGAGGACATAGGCGTGTGCCAGCGGATCGGCCACACGCAACATGCCATCGTGCAAAGGCAGAACATGGCCGGCGTGGCTGAATGGGCAGGGCGCCATCCATGGGAAAACGGCGTCGCTTGTGCGCTGTTGGGGAGTCTTGCGCTCTTGCAGCGCCAGGAAAGACTCAAGACTGGGCTGCGATGTCTCGATCCACTCCATGCCGTTGGGCGTGCAGACCAACACGCGATGTGTGCTGGACTGGGCGGCATTGATGATGCTGGGGTGCAAGACCGCCCACAAAACCGCCAATAGCAGCGCTATTGTGGTGGTGCGAAGTGTTGCGCGGGAAAACATCATGCAAGAGAGGAGGGTGTACTGCTGGAGGGGGCATGGCGGCCAGTGTTTGCCGCAGCGATAGTTCCTGTCATTGGTACGGGACCATGACCGCCACATCGGTGCCATTCGGGATGGCCATCGCGACTCATGCATTACAAGTTTTCAAAAGTCGCAACCGCCTATTATGCCTGTGCTATGGCTGTGAAATTAAATGGCCTTTAAATTTCCACTGGTAACGGTTGGCGGGTGCCTGTTTGACATTGAAAAAACTCCAAATTTTTGTTGGATTTTTAATATAAAAAAACAACTTTTGTGATTCTTATAGCTTTAATGACAGTCGCTTCAGGCGCTGTTTTTAATAATCCGATAATTAGAAAGCGCTGATTGGTATTTGCCCCAGTACAGTCGTAGGCTTGGCCTGCGTAGTATTGCGCCCTATTCTATTTCTACAATTTAATGAGGATATTGATAATGGCACTGAAATTTTCTACTGCGGCTTTGTTGCCCGTTTGCATGGCAGTAATGGCCATTGCCACTCCTGCGCAAGCGCAGGACTATCCCGCTAAACCAATTACGATCATCGTGCCTTTCACGGCAGGTGGCCCAACCGATAAAGTCGCGCGCGATTTTGCCGAGGCTTTTCGCAAGCAATTGGGCAATGTGTCAGTGGTGATCGACAACTCCGCCGGTGCTGGCAGCAGTATTGGTGTGGCCAAAGCTGCCCGTGCTGCGCCGGACGGCTATACGCTGCTGTTGACCCATATTGGCATGTCGACCATTCCCTCCCTGTACCGCAAATTGTCATTTAATGTGCAGGATGATTTTGAGTATCTGGGCATCATCAATGATGTGCCTATGACGCTGATTGCTCGTCCCACACTGGAGGCCAATAACTACTCTGAATTGGCCACTTGGATGGCGTCGCAGAAAAATGGCGTGAACCTGGGCAATGCCGGTTTGGGCTCGGCGTCGCATCTGTGCGGTTTGATGTTCCAGGACGCAACCAATACCCAGATGGTGACTATTCCTTACGGTGGTACAGCGCCTGCGATTGCTGATTTGCTGGGCGGCCAGATCGATTTGCTGTGTGACCAGACCACCAATACCACGGCGCAAATTGCAGGTAAAAAAGTCAAGGCTTATGCTGTGACAACACCTGAGCGTTTGGAAGGCGAGGTATACAAAGACGTGCCAACTTTGGCAGAGTCGGGTTTGAAAGACTTTAACGTGACAATCTGGCATGGTTTGTACGCACCAAAAGGCACACCACAAGCGGTGCTGACCAAAGTCAATGATGCCCTCAAAGCCGCATTGCAAGATCCCGAGTTTATCCAACGCCAGAAAGACCTTGGCGCTGTGGTGGCGTCTGACAACCGGGTCAATCCCGCTGAGCACAAAGCCTTTGTTGCTGCTGAAATTGACAAATGGGGCACGGTTATTAAAGCCGCTGGCCAATACGCCGATTAATGCTTATACATAATGGCCTTGCTATATTGAAAAAAGCCAGCATTTGCTGGCTTTTTTTCATGCTTTGAGTGGCGCAATTCCTGCGCAACTCTTTGTTGTAGTCTGAACAGACGCTTCAGACGCAGTTAATTACACGGCTATTGCCTGGAAATGCGAGCTAGGCGCAACAATTTGCTGCTGCTGCGCAACCAGTGGCAAGTCCCTTTGTCCAGCCTCGGTATGGCTGACCAATTCGTACAGGCTGGCGGTGGCCTGCTCCAAAGCTTGCGGCAGTGTTTTGTGTTGCAGCAAATGCGCCAAAATAATGGCCGAGAATGCATCGCCCATGCCATTGGGCAGCGGTGTTACTGCCACCAAAGGCGTCTGCACGGCCCAAGCCTGCTGGGCTGTGATGGCGACGGTGGCCAGTTGGCCGCTGGCAATATCGGGTGTCATTAGGCTGGTGATGACCACTGTTTTTGTGCTGCCAGCAATGTACTGTTTGGCCACGGCAATGGCATGGGCCAAAGAGTGGAGTGTCACGCCCATCAATTGCTCGAATTCAAATTGGTTGGGCGTGATGATGTCCGCCGCTGCCAGCGTATGGTCGCGGTGGTATTCAGGAATTCCGGGACGCACAAACACACCGCGCCCGACATCGCCAAAGACAGGGTCGCACACATACACGGCTTTGGGGTTGGCGCTTTTGATGCGTGCTGTGATGTCCAAAATCGCATCGCCAATGCTGCTGTCGCCCATATAACCAGAGAGCACAGCATCAATGCGCGGCAAAATAGCCCGGTCTTCAAGACCTAAAAATACCTCGCGCAAGTGATTGACATCAAACACTTGGCCACGAAAGGCGCCATAGCCGGTGTGGTTAGAGAACTGCACTGTATGCACTGGCAGCACCTCGATGCCCAGTCGTTGCAAAGGAAAGACGGCGGCGGAATTTCCCGCATGGCCATAGGCGACATGAGACTGAACGGACAAAACAATGGGAGTCATAGGGCGGCTTGGTGAGTCAATCGTGTGAACGCATGCAAAGCAATGGATTGCTTTTATTGTGCACTTGAATTTTCTGGCTGCGCGTGTTGAGACGAAAAATGCCTGGCATTCCAAGCAAAAAGCCTCCGTCAGGAGGCTTTTTGTTTTTTTACTAAGCAGCGATGGCTGTGCCTGCTGCATCAGAGTAGTGGCTTAACGCTTAGTCTTCACCACCAAAAATGCCCAGCAACATCAGCAAGTTTTGGAAGATATTAAAGACACTCAGGTACAGCGACAGTGTGGCAGAGATGTAGTTGGTCTCGCCGCCATCAACAATGCGCTTGATGTCATACATCAGCCAGAAGCTGAACAAAGCAATTGCAGCAGCAGACAGGGCGGCCATCATTGCAGTGGACTGGAATACAAAAGCGTTCAGCAAAGCGGTCACGATGATCACAATCGCACCGACCATCAGCCATTTGCCAGCGCCAGAGAAATCACGCTTGGTCGTTGTCGCGATGGTGGCCATTGTGGCAAACACTGCAGCAGTGCCAGCAAACGCAGTCATGACCAGTTGCGTGCCATTGCCCATGCCCAGAATGACGGAGAGCAAGCGCGAGAGCATAACGCCCATGAAGAAAGTAAAGGCCAGCAGCAAGAGCACGCCCATGCTGGAGTTTTTGGTTTTCTCAATCGCATAGATAAAGCCAAAAGCGCCCGCAAAGAACACCACTAAGCCGACGACTCCACTCAGTGAAGCGGCAACGCCGGTCACCAAACCGATGTATGCGCCCAGCACTGTGGGGATCATCGACAAGGCCAGCAACCAATACGTATTGCGCAATACACGATTGCGCATCTGGGTAATTGCACCGTACTCAACAGACTGGTTGGGCACGCCAAATGGTTGGTTCATGCGTATCTCCTCGGTAAAAATGAAAATCTAGTGAAGAAATTCTATATGGTGTGCTCTGGCTTAATCACAAAACCTTGCGGTATGCAAGTTTTTTCCCGGCTCAAGTTAAAAATAATTAACCATGAATGCGTGGCGATTGAGGCTGTACGTGCTTGCTACCGAGTTGCTGGCATAAAAAAAGCGGATGCCTTGGCATCCGCTTTGTAAGCATATTGTGTGGAAAAAAAGCTTGGCTAATCAGCGATGTGCCCAATCGCACAACTGTTGGCTGGCTAAAACGACCTAGCTATATCTTGTAGACAAGATTCGGGTCGCCCCACGATGAAACTGCTTCAGAGTTGGCGATAGCAACTGTTCTCAAAAAAAGCCTGGCTATTGGGTAATCAACCTGTGGCTGGCTAAAACGACCTGGTTGAGCCTATCAGAAAGCTCTGGTCGCCCCACGATGAAACGGTCGTGCTATCGGCAAGAAAATTTATTTGGTGAGAATCAACTTGCCCAATTTGGTGGCTTGAAGGCGGTACAGCGAGCCGTTATGGTGAATCGTTACAGATTTCTGACCTTTCAAAAGCTCAAGGCTTTCCAAAGCGGCAGTATTGTTGGCGGCGATGTGCACAGGGCTGGCTGGCTCATGCGGGTTTTTGTTAGCTAGGGTCATTGCAAAACGATCAAAATAATTCACGACTATTTGCACAATTCAAGCCCTTGGAAGGGATTGTCCATCCCTTGTGGCCTCGTGATGCTCTCGATGAAGCTAATGATAATTATTCTTATTTGCTTGCGCAAGTGTTTTGTTGAAATACCCTTGGTTTTTTTCAGGCTATCGCCTTCGCAGAGCTAGAGAGGTGTTGTCGCGATCCGATCGCAGTGGTGTCAGAGACAAAAACACCACTGGACGTCTGTCGAAGCCCACACTGGCGTGTGATTACCGTTGGCGCCGCGGCAGTGCGTCAGGACTGCCTTGCAGCTTTTGCTAGTGCTTCAACGCAGTTTGCGTGGGATGAGGAACAGCGCGCTTAAATGGTTTCGTGCTCGCCCAAGTAGCGCCATTGGCCTGGAGGGAGCATGCCCAGCGCGAGTTGCCCAATGCGAACGCGTTTGAGGGCGGTCACATGCAGGCCGACTTGTTCGCACATGCGGCGAATCTGGCGTTTTTTGCCTTCGCGCAATACAAAGCGCAATTGCTCTGGGTTTTGCCAATCGACCTCCGCCGGCTTGAGTGCAACGCCATCCAGTGACAGCCCATGGCGCAACAGCGCCAGTTGCTCGGCAGGAAAATGGCTTTGCACGTCAACAGAAATCGTTTGGTTGTCAGGTGCAGCGTAGCTCACGCGCACCAGGTATTCTTTATCGACCTCACTCATCTCACCAATGATGTGCCTGGCCATACGGCCATCTTGCGTCAGGATCAGAATACCGGTCGAGTCGATGTCCAGGCGGCCAGCCGGTGCAAAGCCCATGAGCGAGCGCGGATTCTTGCGCTGGGTGAGCCCGCCTTGTTGCCACTGGTTCTGCTCGGTGATCAATACCAGCGCGGGTTGGTGGCCATCTTCTGCCTGGCCACTGACGTAGCCGACCGGTTTGTGCAAAATGATCGTGCTCAGTTGCGCCTGGTGCTCGTGCGCCACCGCGGCCACATGCACGCGATCCCCTTCTTGCACGCGTTGCCCCATCTCAACGGGCTTGCCATTGATTGTGACCCAGCCGCGCTCAATCCATTGGTCGGCTTCACGGCGTGAGCACCATTGCTGGTCGGCCAAATACTTGTTCAGGCGCACACCTTCTGCGCTGGCCGCCGGTGCTTGTCTTGGTGTTTGTGCGGCGGGGCGTTTGTATTCGTTGTTGCGCGGCGTTGGTGCGTCAAAGTGTCTATCGCCGCCGCGTGGTGCGCCGCCTTGGCGTTGTGGCTTGCTCCAGGCATCGTCCGCTGGGCGATTGTCTTGGCGATTGAAAGAGCCGTAAGCGCGGGTTTGGTTTTGTGGCGTGCTGCGGCCTGCAGGCGCACGCGCTGGCCTGGAGTCGTGATTGGATGGCGCAGGTGCATCAAAGCGGTTATTGCCGCCGCGTGGTGCGTTGTCTTGGCGCTGCGGCTTGCCCCAGGCATCGTCCGTTGGGCGATTGTCTTGGCGATTGAAAGAGCCGTAAGCGCGGGTTTGGTTTTGTGGCGTGCTGCGGCCTGCAGGCGCACGCGCTGGCCTGGAGTCGTGATTGGATGGCGCAGGTGCATCAAAGCGGTTATTGCCGCCGCGTGGTGCGTTGTCTTGGCGCTGCGGCTTGCCCCAGGCATCGTCCGTTGGGCGATTGTCTTGGCGATTGAATGAGCCATAAGCACCAGTCTGGTTGCGCGGTGTGCTGCGACTTTCAGCTCCTTTGGGCTGGCTGAATGGTCTCGCTGGCGCGCCAGCCGGCTTGGCGGGCTGTTTTGGCGTGTTGCTGGCCGGGGCAGAGCCATCCAAACGCAGCGTGTTGGCGCGCGGTGTATTGGTTTGGCGTTGTGGCTTAGCCCACGCATTGCCCGTTTGCCCTTTGCTGGCGCCAGCCTGATTGCGCGGCGTACTGCGGCTTGCTGGCGCAGACCCCTCGGCGGGTGTGGCCGTTTTGGATAAAGTCAGGGTCGGGCGTTCGGGGGGCGTGGGAGCAGTCATGGCGCAATCGATAAAAAACCTAGCAAGTCAGCACTGTAGCCGATCGCTTGAAGTGATTGCGTAAGAACGTGTTTACGATCTTTTTACAGACCGCGTTGGAGCCCAAAAGGATACGATGCGCGACAAAAACCGCAGTCGGGCTATTTGCCCGGCGAGGATTTTTAACAAAGCAGCGTGCCTTTTTGGCTCCAACCCAGAGGGCAAGGCACAAAAAAGCGCATTGCGGCGTTGCCCGTTGTGCTCATACAGACGTATGAGCGGCAACAGGCGCCTTGCCTTGCCTCTTTTTTGTGCCTTGCGCGACTGCAAAAAGATCGTAAACGCGTTCTAACACGTTCTAAGTGCTGCTCACTCGTCGCCGATATAACGTTTTCTGCGNGCGTTCTAACACGTTCTAAGTGCTGCTCACTCGTCGCCGATATAACGTTTTCTGCGATTGGCTTTGAGGTATTGCAAGTCAGCGACCACCAGGCCGTCCACGCAGTCTGAAAAGGCTGCATCGGTGTTGAAGGCGACAAACTGCACGCCGCCATCTTCATAGACCTCGGTGTATTGCTTGAACAGCGGCGGAATCGACAAACCCATCTGGTCCAAGGCGCTTCTCAACGTGTTCAAGGCTTGGCGGTACTCCATGCCGCTCCAGTCGGGCAGGCCATCGACACTGGTCAATTGCAGCGGGGTGCGCGCATGTGCAATAGCGTGCTTAGCAGGGTAGAAGTGGCTGTAAAAGCTGCTCAGCAATGCCTGTGCCAAAGGCGGGAAGCGCTTGCTGATGCTCACTGGCCCGAGCAAAAAACGCACCTCAGGGTGTTGCTTCAAATACGCGCCAATGCCGCGCCAGAGCAGATCCAGGCCATTTTGCCGCCAGTAGCGAGGCTGCACAAAGCTGCGTCCCAGCTCCACGCCTTGCTCCAGGTAGGGCAGGGCTGCTGGCTGGTAATCGAATAAGGTGTTGCTATAGAGCTCTTTGGCCAGTTGGTTGAGGGCGGTGTCTGGATGTGTTTGTTGGTCGTTGCTGCTGGGCTGCTGCACTGCGGCAGTGGGCATTTGCGAGATCTTGCGCAAGCGGTAGGAGCCGACAATTTCCAGCGCCTCATCGTCCCACAGCACGATGTGTTCGTACTGGCTGTCGTACAGGTCACTGTCGCGCCGGCGGCCTGTGCCTTCGCCGACGGCGCGGAAGCTGACCTCACGCAGCCGGCCCAATTCACGCATCACGCTGGAGTCTTCCTCAAACTGGTAGAGCCGAATATGCAAGCCTTCGCGGGTCATGCCCAAAAGCGGGCACTGGCGCAGCGTGGTTTTGAGCGTTTGGCGGTCTTCCGGGTGGGCAATGCTTTGGGCATTGCTGCGAAAGCACGAGGCTTCGCGGCCTTTGGCAATTTTGTAGACGTGGTGCTTGAACATCTTGGTGCGCAGCCTCCAGTCGCCCGGCAGCGACGCATAGGTGTCGTAGGCGATGGCGTGACCAATGTGGATGCGCACCGTGCGGTTCGTGTGCTTGAACATCTCCCGCACCAGCCACATCGTCGACAAGGGCTTGGCAACAATCGACAGGCCATAGAAGAACACCGAGTTGTGGGCGTCGATGAACAGCGGCAAGATTGGGGCCCGGGTTTTGCTGGCAAAGCGCAAAAAGCCCGAATTCCATTTGCTGTCTCGCACGCCTTGGGGCGCGATGCGTGAGACTTCGCCAGCTGGGAAGATGATGACTGCGCCCTCATCTTGCAAGTGCGCCTCGATCGCGCGGATGTTGTCGCGGCGCGTTTGCTGGCCCATATTGTCAACCGGCAGCAGCAGGCTGTGCAGTGGCTGCAAGTGTTGCAGCACATCATTGGCCACGATCTTCACGTCGCGGCGCACCTGCCCCACCATTTTGAGCAGTGCCAAGCCGTCCAGACTGCCAATCGGGTGGTTTGAGATGATCACAACCCGGCCCCAGGCCGGGATGTGCTCCAGATCGCGGTCGCTGACGGTGGTGGCAAAACCAAAGTACTCCAGCACCTGCTCTACAAAATCAAAGCCTTTGAGCTGCGGGTAGCGCTGTGCGAAGTTGTGAAACTCGGACTCTTTGAAGACAAAGCGTAAAAGTGTGACCAAAGAGCCGTAGGCGCGCGGACTTTTCTGCGGCAGCTGAGGGTAACGGCGACTCAGAACATTCTCGATGGAAAACATAGCATGCCCCCTAAGGCAAATCGAAAAAAAATCGTATGTAACCAGCCAATTGGCCAACCCTGCGCGTGGGTGTGCTGCGGGGTTGCAAAGAGAGTTTATGAAGTATTCGTGGCTGGCGTGTGACAACGCTCCTGTCGGTGCAGGGATTGTGGTGATTGGCTGCAATGCTGTTTCAAAATGGCAGCAGGCAGAAGCTCCCAACCGGGCAGTGCGGTGCGATGGCGGCGCCAGACATCGGCCCATCTTTTCGCAAGGCAGGCGATGGCGTCAAGCGCAATTACCCGCGGCCAGATGGGGTGAGGGGGGCATCACAAGGCGCACATCGCACCAGCCAATACGAGTGGTGTTTGCCGGTACATTGCTCATACATAAAGCGCACGGGTAAAAACTGCTCTATCACGCTGAAGTTGGTGCTCGCATGCAGGCTGATGTCGGTGCACGTGAACTGCGCAGCCTGGCCGCTGCGCGATACCGCAAGCGCCAAAGGCAGCGCCCACTGATCGGCCAGGTATTCATCGAGTACAGCTTCTTCGCGCATTTGAAAGCGCCGCACGGCTTTGGCCAATTGGCTGGCGACCTGCTCGGCGCTGGTGTTTTTTTGCCCTAAACGGCTCATCACCTGGGTCGTATTGGCATACTCCAAAGTCACCAGCAAGGCATTGCCTGGCCCTTCGTGTTGCTTGCAAGGCCCTATGCGTAACTGTTTTTTCTCGTAGCTCCAGCCCAGCAATTGGCCCAGTTGCTGTAGCTCGCGGTGGGCGATATTGCGCGCCAGGCCAGGCGCATACGATTCGGCATAGCCACCTAGGCTGGTACCGCGTGTCACCAGATCGAGTGGGGTGAGCGGCACGCTTGCAGGCTCAATCAGCGCCTCGATCACGCCGCCACCGGCTGGCGCAAAGCCCATGCGCTGCAATGCCAACGTGCTGGCCGCTCCCAGTTTGGCCAGCAGCGGTGCATAGCTGCGCTGTACAAAGTGAAAGCAGGGCGCCATCGGGTTGTGGGTGCCGCCGCTCAAGTGGATGCGGCTGGGCGCATCGGCCAGCATCAAGGCTGGCCAAATGGTTTGCAGCACCAAGGTGCAGCTGCCAGCTGTCTCCATCGCAAAACGGTACTCGCCGGGACGAACCGCTTGCGGTGCAAATTCCAGCTCCGACGAACCCAGCTGCGCGCCAGTGACTGCTGCACCACTGATGGCCGCAGCCGCATGCACGCAAGTCAGGTGCTGGCGCATCAGGCCGGGTTTGGGCCGTTTGGCGCGAATGTGCCTGATTTGCAGGGGTTGGCCGGTGATCATCGACAAGGCCAGCGCGGTGCGCAGTACCTGGCCGCCGCCTTCGCCGCTGGCGCCGTCTATTTCTACCATGTGTTGCTCTCTGTTCTCTGTTCTTGTTGTATTGCAAAGCAGGTGTGTTGTGTTCCAAAGCAAGCGTTTGGGCACGCCTATACGTCCCAGCGCTTGCAGAGCGATTAGCCTTTCACACACACCACCTGCTTCAAGATATGCACGACATCGACCAGCTCACGCTGGGCCAGCATCACCGCATCGATGTCTTTATAGGCCATCGGGATTTCATCGATGACCTCGGCATCTTTGCGGCATTCCACACCTTCGGTCGCACGTTTCTGGTCTTCGATGGTGAACAGTTTTTTGGCCTGCGTGCGGCTCATGGTGCGACCCGCGCCGTGGCTGCAGCTGTTGAAGCTTTCCGGGTTGCCGCGGCCGCGCACGATGAAGCTTTTGGCCCCCATGCTGCCCGGAATAATCCCCAGTTTCCCCGCCTCGGCATTCACCGCGCCTTTGCGGGTGACGAACACCTCTTGGCCAAAATGCGTTTCTTTTTGCACATAGTTGTGGTGGCAGTTCACCGCCTCGGTATGGGTCTCAAACGGCTTGGTGATCACTTTGCGCAAGGCGTTGATGGTGCGCACCATCATCACCTCGCGGTTGGCGGCGGCGAATTTCTGCGCCCATCCCACGCCTTTGACGTAATCGCCAAAATAACGCGCGCCTTCCTCAAAATAAGCCAAATCCTGATGCGGCAAGTTGCGTTGGTGCAGCTCGGCATCTTTTTTGGCCAGTTCAATGAAGTGCGAACCAATGGCGTTCCCTACCCCGCGTGAACCGGAATGCAGCATGATCCACACCGCCTGGTTTTCATCCAGGCACAGCTCGATGAAATGGTTGCCGGTTCCCAGTGTTCCCAAATGCTTGTAGTTATTGGTATTGGCAATACGCGGATGGGCTTGGCAAATCTCTTCAAACTCTTTGGCCAAATTGGTCCACGCCGCATCGGTTTCTGAAGGCGGGGTTTCCCAGCTGCCTTTATCGCGGCCATAGCGTTTGGGTGTCATCCCTACCGGCACGGCTTTTTCAATCGCAGCGCGCACGCCCGACAGATTCTCTGGCAGATCGCTGGCCGTCAAGGTGGTTTTGCAGGCCATCATTCCGCACCCCAAATCCACGCCGACGGCGGCAGGAATAATCGCTTTGATGGTCGGCACGACCGAGCCAATCGTCGCGCCAATTCCCAGGTGCACATCGGGCATCACGGCCACATGCTTGTACACAATCGGCAGGCGCGAGATATTGGCCAGCTGCTCTTTGGCAGCGTTTTCCACTGGCACGCCGTGGGTCCACATTTTCACTGGCACGCCACCAGGTACTTGCATTTCGGTGTAGGCGCCATCGATTGCGGCCTTCTCAAAATCAGCCGCATTCCAGGGTGCTTTGGGTGGCTGATTGCGGGACTGGGCAGCCGCGGCTTTACGGGTCAGGCGTGCTTGGGCAACCGCTTCCGGTGTTTGGGATGCGGCTTGCGCTTGAAGGTGCATGTTGTTATTTGTCATGGTCATTCACTCCATCCTAATCAATCTTCGAGGTGCTGGCGCATGCGCTGTGCATGCACCAGCGTGTGTTGCTTGTTCGTGCTCAGGGCTGGCGTATCTGGACTAAACCATTGAGGACCTGGTCCAGACCGCCAAAGACCGAGATTTTGTCGATGCGCTCGGCCACGCGCTCTAGCGTTTCCAGCTCTTTCATGCGCAAGGCGACGGGGTTGTTTTCCATCACTTTGGCGGTGTTGAGCAAAGAGCGCGTGGCGGCGGTTTCTTCGCGGCGGCGAATCAGGTTGGCCTCGGCTTGCTTTTCGGCTTGCACGACCTGGGTCAAAATCGTTTTCATCTCACCGGGCAGCACAATGTCTTTGACGCCAACGCTTTCGAGCTGCATGCCAAAGCCAGGTAGCTTGGCCGCCATATGTGCCATCACCGCCTGGTCGATGCTGGTTTTATCGGCCAGCAACTCATCCAGGCTGCGTGTGCCTACTGCAGCGCGCAAGGCAAACTGCAGTTCGCGGTACAAATAGTCGGCCGGTTTTTGCAGTTGTGCGTGCGCAGCCAGCACATCGCTGAAGCGGTAGTTGGCTTGCAAGTTCAAACGCAGGCTGACTTTGTCGCGGGTCATGATTTCCTGGCCCGAGACCTCCTGGGTTTGCAAGCGCAGATCCACCAGCGCCACCTCGATGTGGCGGCCATAGCGCCAGAAACCGTAGTTGCCAGCGGGCAGCAAAGGCTGGACTTGGCCGTCTATGCGCAGCAAACCCACATGGCCTTCTGGCACCTGCACTTGCAGCACGCCGCCCAGGTTCTGCACGGCTTGGCTGCGCAGTTGTGGGTTGGTGATGCGTTTGAGCAAATCGTCTGGCAATTGGGGCGCAGCCTGTACGTCAATGGTGTCGATCTGGGTGTGCACCAGACCCTTCCAGTACAGCGCACGCGTGGCCGGTGGCAGGATTTCCACCAGCACGCCGTTGTCGCTGCGCAGGCCGACTTCGTGTTCGGCCAGTTGCACCGCGGTGAATTCGGCCGCCACCACTTCAGGCTCTTGCGTCAACAGGTAGTCGACCAGCTCGTGCTGGAAGCGGGCTTGGTTCAGCGAGAAACGCTCGACCTGCAAGGCATCGGTGGCGGCAATCAACCAGTGGCTGCCGCTGTGCAGTACGCGCTCAAAATCGCCATTGCGCAGCAGCAATGCGCGTTCGTTTTTCTTGATGGTGATGCGTTCAAAAGTTGCCATGTCGGCTTCCAGTATTTTGTCTATCTTCAATGAGGTTGCCGTTACAGCACAGGCAGGGCAGTCCAAAGAAGCTAAGGGCCTGGGCTTGGCAGTGCGCTGCAATACAAGCGGTGCTTGTGCTGACTAGCTGGCTGCGAGCGCGGCTGGCATTCATAAGGTCTGCAAGCTGCCATCGCTGACGGTGTTTGTGGGGCTTGCAGGTGCACCCGATGGTGCAACCTGCAAGGCCTGCGAACACCGCGTTCGGCGGGGTTTCAAGTAGCCGGTTTTTCAACCGAATGGGCAGGAGTCGAACCTGCGACAAACCTTTCTAAAAAGGGTGCTCTACCAGACTGAGCTACCAGTGGTGCCTGTAAGGGACTCGAACCCTTCTTTTCCGTAGAAAAGCTAACCCTAGTCAGGCTTTCATCCGAGCTGGGGCAGAGTGCGGCATACCAGCGGTCAACAGGGCCCAGGCCCCGAACCTCTGGCACCGGCAGGGCAGAAACTCATTTCTCAACCCTGGCCTGTGAGCACAAGGCCTTGCTTCGGATGCAGAGGTAGTTTGCGAAAACTGTGCCAGCTGCAAAATGGTGTATATGAATTTTTATAAGTATTTGATAAATATTGATTTATTAATAAACAATCTATTTACCTTTGAATAAATTGATTGGGTAAAATAGAAATATAGATATATTTTTAGATAAATAAATACACAGTCATGGGCAAAAAAACCGTCGTCATTGGCTACATGGGCACGCAACTGGATTCGGGCCTTGGCGCCGGGCGCTGGGGCAAATGGCGTCCCAGCCTGTCATTGGTGCAGCACGAAGACTTGCTGGTGGAGCGCTTTGAGCTGCTGTACGCACCGCAATACCAGGCCTTGGCCGATGTGCTGCAAGCCGATATGCAGCGGCTCTCGCCGCAGACCGAGGTGCGTTTGCACGCCGTTGAAGCGGCCAATCCGTGGGACTTTGGCGAGGTGTACGCCAGTTTGTACGACTGGGTGCGCCAGTACTCGTTTGACACCGAGCATGAGGATTACTGGGCCCACATCACCACCGGCACGCATGTGGCGCAGATTTGCATGTTCCTGATGGTCGAGTCGCGCTTTATTCCTGGCGTGTTGTGCCAGACTTCGCCGCCGCGCAAGCAACGCGAAGGCGGAGAAGCCGGCAGCTATACGCTGATTGATCTGGACTTGCAGCGCTACGACATCCTGGCCAAGCGTTTTGACCAGGCACAGCACGATGCGCAACTGCATCTCAAAAGCGGTATTGCCACCCGCAATGCTGGCTTTAACCAGTTGATTGAAGAGATTGAGCAGGTTGCAGTGCGCTCCAAAGCGCCGGTTCTGCTGACTGGGCCCACTGGCGCGGGCAAATCGCATTTGGCCAAGCGCATGTACGAACTCAAGCAACTGCGCCACCAGGTGCAGGGCCCATTTGTTGAGGTCAATTGTGCGACCTTGCGTGGCGATGGCGCAGCCGCAGCCTTGTTCGGCCATAAAAAAGGCGCGTTCACCGGTGCAGCGGCAGAGCGCGCTGGTTTGTTGCGCACCGCGCACGGCGGCGTCTTGTTTCTGGATGAAATTGGCGAGCTGGGTCAGGACGAGCAAGCGATGCTGCTCAAGGCGATTGAAGACAAGCGTTTTTTGCCCATGGGCAGTGACAAGGAGGTCACCAGCGATTTCCAGCTGATTGCTGGCACCAACCGCGATTTGCGAGAAGCCGTGGTGCAGGGCCTCTTTCGCGAAGACTTGTTTGCGCGTATCAACCTCTGGTCTTATGCCTTGCCTGGGCTGGCTGCGCGGCGTGAAGACATTGGCCCCAATATCGACTATGTGCTGGAGCGCTTTGCTGCCGAGGAGGGCCGGGTCGTGCGCTTTCATGCTGAGGCCAGAGCCCAGTACCTGGACTACGCGCAGTCGGACGAGGCGCTGTGGACCGGCAATTTCCGCGACCTGATGGCCAGCATCACCCGCTTGGCCACGCTGGCCGATGGTGGACGGATTTCGACGGCTTTGGTGGCTGCTGAAATCAAGCGCCTGCAATGGCTGTGGCAACACGCGCTTGAGCAGCAATCGCCGCAACGCGCGGTCACTCAAAACCTGGAAGCGTTGCTGCCTGCCGAGCAATGGCAAGCGATGGATTTGTTTGATCGCCTGCAGTTGCAAGCGGTGCTGGCCGTGTGCCGCGAATGCAAGAATTTGGCCGAGGCCGGGCGCCGCTTGTTTGACCAATCGCGCGCGCAGCGCAGCGCGGTCAATGATTCGGACCGCTTGCGCAAGTACCTGCTCAAACATGGCCTGACTTGGGAGCGGGTGGTGGCTCAGGCATCGCTGCGCCTGGACTAGTGAATCCCCTTGGGTGTCGCAAGGCAGACAGCAGCGTGCATGGGCAATGGCTATCGTGCAGGCATGAAAACCTTTCAATCATATGCAGAGCTGACCGCCCTGAAAGGGCAGGAGGTGACTGTCACCGCTTGGCGTGAGATCACGCAAGAGCAAATCAATTTGTTTGCAGAAGCCACGGGCGATCACCAGTGGATTCACGTGGACACCGAACGCGCCGCCAAAGGTCCGTTTGGCACGACCGTGGCGCACGGCTTTTTCACGCTGTCCTTGCTGGCGGGCTTCATGGAGGAGGCCTGCCGGATTGATGGCGTGGTGATGGGCCTGAACTATGGCCTGAACAAAGTGCGCTTTACCTCGCCGGTGCCGGTCAATAGCCGCTTGCGCGCGCGTTTGACACTGGCCAATACCGAGCCTTTGGACAACCAGGGTTTGCAAATCACCTGGCTGGTGACGGTGGAGCGCGAGGGCCAGGATAAACCGGTTTGCGTGGCCGAATCGCTGACCCGTGTGTATGGCGGCAAAGCCTGATGGAGTGAGCGCGCGCGTCCTGAGCAATACCCGACGCCCGTGTTTTTGGGTGACTTAGAACGGCTGACACCACCCTTGATACGTCGAAAGCAATACCTTGTCGTACGACCAGTACTGCCTGCGGTTTGCGCCTAGTCTCAAGCGCAAACCTTCGGTTTTCTGGGTTGTGTTGGCCGCTCTTAGTATGGTTTATTGTGGGGCGTAGAGCCTTTTGAGCTCTTTGCGGTTGAGTTTGCCTACGGCTGTTTTGGCAATGGCATCGACAAACAGCACCCGTGTAGGTTTTTTGTAGGATGCCAGTTGCTCTAGTGCATATTGGATTAGCTCGTCTTGGCTCAGCGCATGGCCCGGACGCAGCACGACAGCGGCGGTGACTGCTTCGACCCATTTGCTGTCTGGCAGTCCGAAAACGGCGCACTCGAGAATGGCCGGATGGGTCAGCAAAACGTCCTCCACCTCACGGGGGTAGACGTTGTAGCCGCCTGTGATGATCATGTCCGAGGTGCGGTCTTTGAGGTGGAGAAAGCCGTTGTCGTCAAACAGGCCCACATCGCGTGTATGCACCCAGCCTTGTTCATCAAACGTTTGTGCATTCAGCTCCGGTGCATCGTAGTAGCCCAGCACGCTGGAGGGCGCGCGTACAAGGACCTCGCCCGGCATGCCGGCAGCAACGTCTTGTCCGTTTTCATCGACCAGACGCACCTCAACATCTAGCGACACTTGGCCGCATGCAGAAAGCAAGTCGCCCGTATGGTGTTCAGGACGCAGCACACAGATGCAAAGCGGCACTTCTGTTTGGCCGTAGTACTGCCAAAAACGGTGCTGTCCCCATGCCGCCATGGCTTTGGTGAGCGTTGCGCGGGGCATTGGCGAGGCGCCGTAGATCACGCTGCGCAGTGTTGCGACGTTGGTGCTGGAAAAATCCTCGCATTCGAGCAGCATCTGCAGCATGGTTGGCACCAGATTGATGGCCGAGATGCGGTGCTTTTCTATGGCATGCAAGAAGTTCTTGGGCTCGAAGCTGGAGAGAATGACGGTGCGAGCACCCCGCAGCCAAAATGGCAGCACAAATGTGCCACTGGCATGGATCATTGAGGCGGCATGCAGCATGGCATCATCTGGCTGAACGTCAATCAGGTTGAGCATGACATTGCGACAGATCGCCGCATAAGAGGCCTGCGTGTGCTGCGCTGCCTTCAAGGTGCCGGTGGTGCCAGAGGTAAACAATGTCAGCACCACGTCATCTGGCTTGATCACTACTGTGGGCGCCTGCGCTGATGCGGACTGTGCCTGTGCCATTAAGTCAACCTGACCAGGCAGGGCGTCGTCTAAGCCCAGGCAGACCAGTGAGGGCAGCGCAGCTGAGAGCGCTTGCGCCCGATCACGCAGATCAGCACTGTAGATGAGGTGGGTGCAGCCAGTGCTGGTGAGCATTTTCAGGTGCTCTTGAAGCGAGATGCGTGCATTCAGGGGGACTCTGTTGAGCGCCGCTTTCACGCATGCAAAATCAACCGGCACGCTGTAGAGGCCATTGCTGATCAGCAGGCCCACACGTTGGTGTGCGGCCATGCCTGCCGCTTGCATGGCGTTGGCCAGGCGCGAGCTGAGTGTGTCCACTTCGCTAAAGCTCAGGGTTTGATTCTGGAACTCAATGGCCACTCGTGGGCCGTGTTGTTGTGCACCTCTGCGGATCAATTCGAGGTAGGTCGGGCCATGCGCTTGCAGCGGCTGCGTACTGTTGTGAATGCTCATTGTTTGTCTCCTATGGTTGTTCTTGATCTGCTTTACTGGGCCTTGTGCTCGAATGCGCCATGCCGTCCAACACCACTGACGAAGCGCGCAGCGCCCGTTACGCCTTCTGCTTGCACGATGGGCGCCCCCAGGCGGCCTTCGTTGCGGATCGCGGCGGCATAGTCCATGCCCCATTGCTCATGTGCGGAACGGCGGTCAGCCAGCATGCAGGCCTGTGGAAACGCCGCGATCTGCCGGGCCAGATTTTTGGCCTCTTCCAAGGCACCTCCTGTGGGGGTGATGCGATTGACCAGGCCCATTGACTGCGCTTCTGGTGCGCTCACAGGACGGCCAGTCAAAATCATGTCCATTGCATGGCCCATGCCAACGATGCGTGGCAGGCGGACCGTGCCGCCATCGATGAGCGGCACACCCCAGCGGCGGCAGAACACACCAAATACCGCATCCTCATCGGCCACCCGCATGTCGGCCATGACTGCCAATTCAAGCCCGCCAGCGACGGCATAGCCATTGATGGCGGCAATCAGGGGCTTGTCCAGCACCATGCGTGTCGGGCCCAGTGGGCCGGTCCCGCCACCTTCAGGGTCGACTTCTGAGCGCCGTGTGGGATCACCCACGGAAGTCAAATCACCTCCTGCGCAAAAGCTTCCTCCGGTGCCTGTGAGAATCGCCACACGTGTAGCGTCATCGCCATTGAAGCGTTCAAATGCCTCGCGCAGCTCGATGGCCATCGGGCCGTCTATGGCATTGCGACGTTCTGGTTTGTTCAAAGTGATCACGCATATGTTGTCGATCTTTTCATAGAGAACATGCTTGGCAGCCATCATGTAAATATTTCCTTTTTCATTGAAAAATCCATAATAGGAAACATTTCAACATTTCGCAAATATGCACTCTTTACGTAATATTGAGCTGCGCGTGCCCAGAACGCCGGTGCTCATTTTGGATCTGCTGATGGCGCGTGATGCGCCTCTTAGCGCGAACGCGATCTGCAGGGTTGGTGAACTGATGGGAATTTCGCAGGCAACGATGCGTGTGGGCCTCACCAGACTGGTGACGGACGGGAAGATCCAGCGCAGTCAGCGGGGTCTGTACAGTCTTGCCCGGGATGTGCGCGCACTGCATCGCACGGTTGACCAATGGCAGAACAAGCATGCGCTGGCAGTTGCTTGGCGAGAGCGCGACTGGATTGCTGTTTACGATGGCAATCTGAGCAAATCAGACAGGGCCGTGAGGCGCCGCCATGCGCTTTCGCTGGCCTTGTTTGGCATCAAAGAATTGCGGCCTGGACTGCACGTGCGCCCCAATAATTTGAAAGGGGGAATCGCTGTGCAGTCGCGCAGATTGCGAGAACTGGGCATGGCACGCAGCGCCATTGTGTTTAAAGCGTCTGCGTTCGAGCAGCAGGATCAGAGCCAAGCGATGCATTTGTGGGATATTGAGCAACTCATCCGTACCGATGACGCCTTTATTGCTGCATTGGAGCAGAGCACTGCGGCGTTGCCGCATTTGCCGCTTGGTGCGGCTGCCAAAGAGTCATTGCTGCTAGGCAGGGCTGTCATTGCACATCTTGTGCGCGATCCGGTTCTACCTATTGAAATGATGCCACGGACCTCTCGCGACAAGCTGCTGCTACTCGCAACCCAGTACCAACGTGAGGCAAGAAATTTATGGTCTCAATGGTTTGAAGAAGCCCGGTGAATTGACCTTGTGGCAGGTGCTTGGAGCCGCTCACACCGCTCACGAGCTAAGTGTTTGATCCCAAGTTGGGATGGTGCACTATTGGACTACGTGTCTTGCATGCAAGGAAATACGCTGGGCCAGCCATGCGATGGAGGCGCTGCAACGGCAGCGGCAATGCTGGTCGATTCACCGCTTCTGTGAGTTGCTGCTTCTTGCACTGCACTGGCCCAGCACATGCTTATTGCTCGATGCTGATGTTGTTTTCGTTGATGATGCGAGACCAAAATACGGTGTCTTGCGCAATCATATCGGCCATCATTTCTGGTGGGCCTTCAATGGCATGCATGTCAGGCACGTTGGATAATTTGGCGCGAAATTCAGGGGACTGTACTACCGTGCGAATGGCCTCTGAGAGCTTGTCGACGATTGGCTGAGGCGTTCGCGCCGGTGCAACCATGCCGTTCCAGTACGTGCCTACAAATGGGTAACCCAGTTCTTTGAACGTTGGCACATCGGGCAATTCGCTGATGCGTTCTTCAGAGGAAATTGCCAGTATTTTTACTTTGCCAGCGGTATAGTACTGAAGGACTGAGGCGACGATGCCTGACATGGCTGGCACCTGATTGGCCACCAGGTCTTGCACTGCCGGTGCTTCACCTCGGTAGAGCACCGGCTCAACCTTGAACTGGCCTTGCCGGGCAATGTCCGCAGCCATTAGGTGGGTGGTGCCGCCCACGCTGGAGACTGCAACCGCGGCGGGCTTGCCGCTTTGCTTGATGTCATCAATCCATTCTTGCAGGGTGTTGGCTTTGGCAGATGCGGGAATGGCAATCACATGGTGTCCCTTGGAGACCGGTGCCAAGTATTGGAAGTCAGTAGGCTGGTACGCCAGATTTTTATACAGCAGTGGGTTCAGAGACATCGCTGCTGAAAGGGCCCAGCCAATGGTGTAGCCATCCGCGGGCGCAGTGGCTACAGCGACGTTGCCGATCACGAAGTTGCCGCCTGGACGGTTCTCCACCACGACGGAAGTATTGAGGTGCTTTTGCAGCTCATGGGCCATCGCCCGTGCTTGCACGTCGGTCGCGCCGCCAGCTGCAATGGGCACAATGATACGGATGGGTTTGGATGGGTAGTCGCCTGCTGCAAAAGCAGTGCTCGCAGCCACAGTGAGCGCGAGGGTGGCCAAGCGTGCGATGGTTCGAAATGGCATGGTAGTTGTCTCCTAGAGTTGAGGGGGTGAGGCACTGGAGTGCCTTCTTGGTGTTGTGTCAAAACAGGGGGGCGTGTTGCGCGTGGTGACTTACAAACACTGGGGGTGTATATCTGTCAGCAGCGTCTCTTGTTGGTGCACGGGTTGCAGCCAGGCTTGTACCAGTGGCAGTTCATATGCAAAGAAGTAGCGTGCGCAATCGCGCTTGCCTTGCACAAATGCGGGCGTTGCGCTGGCCTCTTTGGCTGTGTGCGTGTGCACCGCAAGCTCTAGCCATATCCAAGCCAGCGTGACATGGCCGAAGGCTTTGAGGTAATGGCTGGCATTGCTCAGTGCCCGCAGTGCATCGCCGCGACTCCACGCGGCATCTGTTGCTGCTTGCAGCTGCTGTATGGCTGCCTCCAAATCCGCAGCCAAGCCCTGTGTGCTGGGCTGCTGTTGTGCCGCTGTGATGGTCTGGCGCATGGTCGATAGCAGCAATTGCAGCGCTTGTCCTGCTTGCATGCGTACTTTGCGGCCTAATAAGTCAATGGCCTGAATCCCATGGGTGCCTTCATGGATCATATTGAGGCGGTTGTCGCGCCAGTGTTGCTCCACAGGAAAGTCGCGGGTATAGCCATAGCCACCAAGCACCTGAATAGCCAGGCTATTGCCTTCTTGGCACCATTCACTGGGCCAGCTTTTGGCAATCGGGGTGAGAACCTCGAGCAGCAACTTGGCGTTGTCCGCCTCTTGGGGGGTGCCTGTGCGCTGCACATCGATCAATTTGGCGCAATACAGCTGTAGGGCCAGAGCGCCTTCTGCATAGCTTTTTTGAGCAATGAGCATTCGTTTGACATCGGCATGCTCAATGATGGGCACTTGGGGTGCTCGTGTATCTTTTTGCACGTGCTGACCAGCCACCACAGGCCGCCCTTGTGGGCGTTCGCGGGCATAGTCCAGTGATTGCAAATACCCTGCGTAGCCAAGCATGGTGGCGCCAAGCCCGACTTGAATGCGGGCTTCGTTCATCATGTGGAACATGCAATGCAGGCCCGCCCCTAAGGCTCCTACGCGGTACCCAATCGCGCCGCCTGCTTCTCCATAATTGAGCAAGGTGTTGGTGGTGCCGCGGTAGCCCAATTTATGGTTCACGCCAGCGAGCACGATGTCATTGCGCTGCGCGCTCACGTGGCCCTCGGGGCTGACCAAATACTTGGGCACGATAAACAAGGAAATGCCCCCTGTACCGGGAGGCAGGGCGCCTGTTTCGTCGGGGACTTTGGCCAATACGAGGTGGATGATGTTGTCACCCATCGTATGTTCCCCGGCTGAAATCCACATTTTTCGGCCTGTAATCCGGTAGCGTGGCCCTAGCGGGTCGTCGCAGTGATCCTGGCCATCCGCAATGGCGCGCGTCGTGATGTCCGACAGGCTCGAGCCCGCTTGTGGCTCACTCAGGTTCATGGTGCCAAAGAACCGTCCCTGTAGCTGTGGCAGGGCAAACACCTTCTTTTGTGTTTCGGTGCCGTGCACCATCAGCAAGCCTGCATTCGCGGCCGTGAGCATCGAGTAGGCTTTCAGCGCAATACTGGCTGCAGACACCATGCTGTTGGCCGCCATCTCAACCACACAAGGCAGTTGCATGCCGCCCACGTCAAAGTCGTGTGATGCAGCCAGCATGCCAGACTCGGCATACGCAGTGCAGGCTTGTGATGTGCAGTCTGGCAGGCGCAGCTCAGGCACTGCGTGCTGTGTGTCCAAGCAGGGCTCTTGGGTGTCTACCAGGCGATTAAATGGCTCGAATTTTTCTGCAGCCAAACGCTCGCACAGGGCGAGGACGGCGCTGTAGGTGTCTTTGTCGTGGCTGGCATAGCGCGGGTAGGCGCTGAGTTGCTCGATGGCCAGCCAGTCGTAGAGCAAAAAGTCCAGTGTTTGCCGAATGCTGCTGTAATTGAGCTTCATGTCAGGCCACCTCAAACAAGGCTGCTGCGCCCATACCGCCGCCTACACACATCGTGGTGACGACATAACGAGCGCCACGCCGCTGGCCTTCAAGCAGCGCGTGGCCAACAATGCGTGCACCGGTCATGCCGTAGGGGTGGCCTATCGAAATGCCGCCACCATTGACGTTGTATTTGGCCGGGTCGATGCCTAAAAAATCGCGGCAGTAGATGGCTTGGCAGGCAAACGCTTCGTTGAGCTCCCAGAGGTCGATGTCGTCAATGCGCAGGCCGTGGCTCTTCAACAGTTTAGGGATGGCGTAAATTGGGCCAATGCCCATTTCTTCAGGCGCACAACCGGCGACCGCCATGCCCCGGTAAGTACCCAGAACGGACAAGCCGCGGCGTTGGGCCAGTTGTGCATCCATCACTACACAGGCCGAGGCCCCATCCGAGAGCTGGCTGGCATTGCCAGCGGTAATGACGCCGCCTTCGATCACCGGTTTGAGCGCTGCCAGACCTTCCAGTGTGGTGTCAGGGCGATTGCCTTCATCGTGCGCGAGAGTCACGGCGTGGTAGCTGAGCGCTTGAGTGGCCTTGTCCACGACAGCCATTTGGGTGCTAAAGGGCACAATCTCTTGATCAAAGCGCCCTGCAGCTTGTGCTTGCGCGGTGCGTTGCTGGGACGCGAGCGCATAAGCATCTTGCGCTTGGCGGCTGATGCCATATTTTTTCGCCACAAATTCTGCGGTTTGCAGCATTGGCATATACGCGTGTGCGGCATGCGCGATGACACGCGGGTCCTGCTCTTTGGCGACCCAGCTCATGTAGTTGTTCTGAACCGCTGTGATGTTGTCCGTGCCACCAGCGACGACCACTTGCATGCCATCGACGATGACTTGTTTGGCTGCTGTGGCAATCGCCATGAGTCCTGAAGCACATTGGCGGTCCATGGTTTGGCCGGCCACCGTGTTGGGCAAGCCCGCTGCCAATAAAGCATTGCGCGCCAGATTCATGCCCGCTGTGCCGGCAGACAGAACACACCCGATAACGACATCGTCAATTTCAGCGCCATCAACGCCTGCGCGCTGCACAGCGTGTTCGATGGCATGCCCCATCATGGTGGGCGAGAGGGTGTGGTTCAGTGCCCCTTTGTAGGCGCGGCCAATCCCAGTGCGGGCAGTAGAAACAATGACAGCTTCTTTCATACGAATACTTTCCCAATCGATGTGTTGCAGTTAAACCAAGTTGTGGCTGGCAAAGCTGTGTTGCTGTTGTGCCAAGCGCTGTAGAAGTGGCGATATGTCCCAATAGCCATAGGGGTTGCCGCGGCTGCGGGCGTAGTGCTCAAGCTGCTGGACAATGTGTGCAAGGCCGCGCTGCTCAGCCAAGAACATGGGGCCACCCTGATAATCTGGAAATCCGTAGCCGGCTGTCCACACCACATCAATGTCGCTGGCGCGGTAAGCAATGCCTTCTTCCAAGATCTTGCAGCCCTCATTGATCAAGGGATAGAGCAGTCGCTCGGTGATTTCTTGCTCTGAGATGTCGTTGCGCTTTGCAATGCCATGCGCGCGTGCCACTTCCGCTGCAATGCGCTCAGTCTCTGGATCTGGGTGGGCGGTACGGCCGTCATAGCGGTAGTAACCGCTGCCTGTTTTTTGTCCAAAGCGGCCTAATGCAAACATTTTCTGCACCACCGCTCTGTAGCTGGGGTCTGGTGGCAGGCCGCCCGCTTTGCCGTATTCGATGACTGTTTTGGCGCCCACATCAATGCCTGCCATATCCAGCATGCGGCAAGGGCCCATGGCCATGCCCAATGCCTGTACTGCATTGTCGATTTGTGCGGGAGTAGCCCCTTCCATGAGCAAAAACTCGGTCTCTCGCATATAGACTTCAGCCATGCGGTTGCCAATAAAACCGTAGCACACGCCTGAAACGACAGCGGTTTTGCCGATTTTCTTGGCCAGATCCATGACAGTTTTCAGCACGGCTGGTGCGGTGTGCTCCCCACGGACGACCTCTAGCAGCTTCATGATGTGCGCAGGGCTGAAGAAGTGCATGCCAATCACTTGGCCAGGTCGCCCTGTGGCTTGCGCGAGCACATCGACATCCAAAGTCGAGGTGTTGCTGGCAATGATGGCCGATGGCTTGCAAATGTGGCCCAAGCGTTGGCAGACTTGTTGCTTGAGTGCCATGTTCTCAAACACGGCCTCAATCACCAAGTCGCACTCGGCCAATGCCGTATCGTCTAGCGAGGTGGTCAACCGCTGGAGGATGGCTTGGGCTTGTTCTGCACTCAAACGGCCTTTGGCGACATTGGAGGCATAGGTTGACTCAATCAGCCCAATGCCGCGTTGCAGCCCTTCTGCAGTGGCATCGACCAGTACGGTTGGAATGCCGGCATTCAGGAAGCACATGGCAATGCCCGTGCCCATGGTGCCTGCGCCTAAGATGCCGACTGTCTCAACTGCGAGGCCAGAGGTCGACGTGGCATTTTGCGGTAATTTGGCCGCCACACGTTGCGCAAAAAACAAATGCCGCAGTGCCCGTGAAGCGGGGCTGTTGAGCAGTGTTTTGAAGGCGTTTGCTTCTACTGCAGCACCCGTTTCAAAGTCTTCGCTGACCGCCGCTTGCACACAAGCCACGATCGCTTGTTTGGCAGGGTAGTGCGGCTGTTGTTGCGCTTGGCTCAACGCAGTCTCGATGGCGCTGGCATGCACTTGGTCTGGCATGCGCACTTGGCTGAGGCGACGGGGCGGTGCGTTGTGCGCTAGCAGCTCGCTGGTGTAGGCCATCCCTATGTCGAGTGGTGTGCCGTCTCTGATGGCATCGACCAGCGCGCAGGATAGGGCCTCTTGTGTGTCGATCATTTTGCCGCTGAGCATGATCTCCAGCGCAGGTCCGGCGCCGATCAGGCGCGGCAGGCGCTGGGTTCCCAAAGAACCGGGCAGAAGTCCTAGTTTGACTTCTGGCAAGCCAACACGCGTGCCGCTTTGGGCCACGCGGTAGTGGCAAGCCAGGGCAAGCTCTAGCCCGCCACCCAGCGCAGTGCCGTGCAAGGCGGCTACGACCAGTCTAGGCTGGGCTTCAAGGCGTGCAAGCGTGGCATTGAACGCACTGGCGTCGAACGCAGGATCGTCAAATAAGGTGATATCAGCACCGGCGACAAATGTCTTGCCTGCGCAGTAAATCAGGAGTGCGTGCAGACTGGGGTCCGCTTCAAATTGGGCCAGGCCATCGGCTAGCCCATGCATGACATGGTGCGAAAGTGCGTTGACCGGTGGGTTGGCAATGCAAATGCGGCCAATGCCGTTTGCGCTATCGAAAGTGACGGTGTGCATAGCGTTTCAATACAGTAGGTAAAAGATACGGCGCACCAAGCCTGCCGCAGGCAGGTGCGACAGGTGGGGCTGGTGGAGTGGGCTGCGCGCGTGCGCCTAATTCAGCAGGTTTTCTCGTAAAACCCGCTTGAGCACTTTGCCGTTGGCATTGCGCGGTAAAGCGCAGCGAGCCCATGTGATGGACTCGGGCACCTTGTAGTCGGTGAGGGTTTGGGCGCAATGGGCACGCAGGGCCTGCGTGTCCTCAGCCAAGGTAGGCGCATAGACCACTGCATGAACACGCTCACCCAGCACAGGGCAAGGCTTGCCGATGATGGCAGCCTCAACGACACCTGGATAGGCCATCAAGCGGTCTTCGACTTCTAGCGAGTAGATCTTGAAGCCACCGCGGCTGAGCATGTCTTTTTTGCGATCGACCAAATACAAGAAACCATCGCCATCGACATATCCGATATCACCGGAATGCCAATATCCAGCCGTGAAGGATTCTTGGCTCGCTGTTGGGTTGTCCCAATAGCCTGGAATGGTGGAGGGGCCTCCGATCCATAGCTCCCCAGTCTCACCGTGAGGCACTTCGACACCGTGCTCGTCCATGATTCGAACGTCCACGCAGGGCAAGGCAGCCCCGATGCTGCTGGCATGTTCGATGTCTGAGGCAATTGGAGAAATCGATGTCGGGCCGCAGGCCTCGGTGGCCCCATACGCATTAAACAGGCCTAAATTGGGAAGGGCTTGTGCAAGTGCTTCAATCGCTGCTACCGCCATAGGGGCGCCGCCATAACCACCGACTCTCCAGTGGCTTAAGTCGCGTTGCTTGAGTTCTGGGCTGAGCAGGCACAGGTTGTACATAGCCGGCACCAGCAAAGCGTAAGTGATGGCTTCACGCTCCATGAAGTGCAGAAAAGCATCGGCTTTAAAAGCTGGGGCAATCACGCAGGTCGCACCGACGCTGAAAGTGGTGAGCAGCACGGTCACTAAGCCTGTCACGTGGCTGATAGGCACACTCAGTGCCGCACGGTCATTGCTGGAGAGTTGCAGTGCCATTTCCAAATGGCGCACTGAGTGTGCGACATTGAAATGGGTGAGCATGGCGCCCTTGGGGTTGCCGGTTGTCCCGGATGTGTACAGGAGGATCGCTGTTTGCTGCTCTTGGACTGCCGCTGGTGGCAGGGGTTGCGAAGGCAGGGGTGCTTGCAAAAGCGAGTCGAGGTTTTCAAAAGGGGCCAAGCAACCATGCACTACGCGCAACGCCAGCCCAGGAACTTGTTCCGGCGTGGGCAATTGCAGATGCAATGCCGCATCAAAAATCAGGCCTTTGGCTGAGCACTGATTGAGCATATAGGCCAGCCCAGCGGATTGTTCGCGTGTGCCAATCGGTACGGCGATGGCGCCCAGTCGCTGAAGCGCCAAGAAGCTAAACACGAAGGCAGCATGGTTGTCCATGTATAGCGCGACGCGGTCACCTGGCTCGATGCCCCTGCGATGCAAGCCAAAAGCGATCGCTTGTATTTGCTGGTCTGCTTGCGCATAACTCCAGCGCTCTTGCCCGTGCACTAGCGCGGTATGCTGTGGTCTTTGGTCGACCCAGCGCTGCCACAGGGTATAGATGCTTTTGGGGCGATCCTCAAAGCAGTTGATGACTCTGTCGCCAAACAAGGCCTCACGGCGAATCGTTGGCAAAAGAGGGGATTGCCAGTGCTTCATAGTGTCTCCGATTGGTGAATTTTGATGGATAGCTCTTTGGCTATTTGTGGTGCATCGCAACAGCCCAGATGGTTGGCCTGCTGATCGTCTTAGCCCTGTACGAACGGGTGGCCACGAACTGGTGGCCGCATTGAGCAATCACTGCGCGGCACGGCATCCTGGGCATGGCGGTAATGGGGTGTTGGCCACCGTGGCATGTAGGCGCACAACATCGGCTTACAGCTCGAACTGGATGGGCGCGCGCATGTCCAAGCCCGCCATTTGGAAGCCCCGTTGAAAATCGACCATGTGCTTGTGCATCCACTCCACGGCCACCTCGGCGTTGCCTTGGCTCAGGCCTTGTGTGATGTGTCGGTGTGCAGACAGAACGCGCGATTTGGACTGGGGGATCTGCGCATAAATGCGCAATAGCGTGGGCTTGTAGAGCAAGCTAATGGGCTCTCGGGCCAGCATTAAAGGTCTGTTATGACTGGCTGCACCAACAAGCGCATGGAACTCCACATCGAGCGCGACCAGCGCGGCCAATTCCGACTCAGGTTGCGCGTGGGGCAGTGTCATGGCTGCTGTGGCCTCAATATTGGCCTGCAAACGCGCGATATCTTCAGCCTGGGCATTTTGCGCTGCCAAACGCGCCGCCAAAGGCTCCAAAGTGATTGCTGTATCCCACAGTTCCTGAAAGGTTGTCTGTTGCAGCATCAACACCCGCGTAGCGCGTGAAGCCAGATCGAACAGTCCCGGCAGACAGACAAACAGGCGCCGACCTTCGCGGCGCTCCAACATCCCCTCTTGCTCGATCAGGCGAATGGCTTCGCGCACGGTCGACCGATTCACGCCAAAGCTCTCAGACAGCTCTTGCTCAGTGGGCAGAGGATCACCTGGTTTGAGCTCTGCGCTCATGATCAGGCGTTCAATTTCTTCGGCCACGACTTTATAAGCGGGGGCCGAGCGAATGCGTTTGAACAGACCCGATCCTGAGTGGCGTTCGGTTTCGGTACTTGGTGGATCAGTAGGGTGCTTATGCATAGTGGGGCGCTTGGTTATGTTTGTCATAATGTCGGACAAATGGACTTTGTGTGATGGAGTTAACCCTATGTGCGGAATCTGGCTAGCGCTTGCTTGAGTCTTGCACCAGGGCATTAAAAAAGCGCCTCAATGAGGCGCTTTGGTTACAGGTGAAGGCCTGCCGCTGGGAATTAACGCTCAGCGATTGGCTTGACGTCGCGTGGGGTATTGCCCACGAACAATTGGCGTGGACGGCCGATTTTGTACTCTGGATCAGAGATCATTTCGTTCAACTGGGCGATCCAGCCGACGGTACGGGCCAGAGCGAAGATGCCGGTGAACAGGTTCACTGGAATGCCAATGGCGCGTTGCACGATGCCGGAGTAGAAGTCGACGTTCGGGTACAGCTTGCGTTGTACGAAGTAGTCGTCTTCCAGAGCGATTTTCTCCAGTTTCTTGGCCAGTGCGAACAGAGGGTCGTTTTCCAGGCCCAGCTCGGCCAGCACTTCGTTGCAAGTTTCTTGCATCAGCTTGGCGCGTGGATCGTAGTTTTTGTAGACGCGGTGGCCAAAGCCCATCAGCTTGACGCCGGAGTTTTTGTCTTTGACTTGTTCCATGAACTCGCCCACTTTTTCAATGCCGCCGTTGGCTTGAATGTGCTCGAGCATGTTCAGGCAGGCTTCGTTGGCGCCGCCGTGTGCGGGGCCCCACAGGCAAGCCACACCCGCTGCAATGGCAGCGAATGGGTTGGTGCCTGACGAGCCGCACAGACGCACGGTGGATGTGGACGCGTTTTGCTCGTGGTCTGCGTGCAGCGTGAAGATGCGGTCCATCGCACGCTCAAGCACTGGGTTGACGACGTACTCTTCGCATGGGTTGCCGAACATCATGCGCAGGAAGTTGCCTGCGTAGCTCAGGTCATTCTGAGGGTACATATAAGGCGCGCCGATGCCGTATTTGTAGGCCATCGCAACCAAAGTAGGCATTTTGGCGATCAGACGGATCGCAGCAATATTGCGGTGCTCTGGATTGTTGATGTCGGTGCTGTCATGGTAGAACGCAGACATGCCACCAACCAGGCCCGTCAGAATGGCCATTGGGTGGGCGTCACGGCGAAAGCCTCGCAGGAAGAACTGCATTTGCTCGTTGACCATGGTGTGGCGGGTCACGCGCTGGTCAAAGTCGGCTTTTTGCGCAGCGTTTGGCAGCTCGCCATTGAGCAGCAAGTAGCAAGTCTCCAGGTAGTCGGTGTTGACCGCCAATTGCTCGATCGGGTAGCCACGGTACAGCAGCTCGCCTTTGTCGCCATCGATGTAGGTGATGGCCGACTGGCACGATGCAGTGGAGAGAAAGCCCGGGTCATAGGTAAACATCCCGGTTTGGCCGTAGAGCTTGCGGATATCGATGACATCTGGCCCCACAGAGCCTTCGTAGACTGGAAGCTCAACCGCTGGTTTGCCATTGGAGAATGACAGGGTTGCTTTGTTGTCAGACAGTTTCATATTTACCTTCCTTGGATGGAGCCGGGTGCCTTGCTATCTCTGTATTGGAGGTGTTAAGGCTGGATTGTCGAAATGAACTTTGCAGTGTTTGATTGGCTTGGCGGTACAGCTAAAGGCGAAGGCTTCAGTTGTATGGAGCGGGGCGAATCAATTCCAGTACATTGTGGATTTCGGGGGTGTCAAGATCCCCTTGCGGTTCTTTGCGACGCAAGAGCAAGTCCAGCAGATCGTTGTCTGCCAGATTCATCAATGTGGTCATGGCTTTGCCTTGCGCAACGCTCAGCGATGGCCCATGGACATTGAAGAATTTCTCAATGAATAAGTCATTTTCCAGCAGCCCTCTGCGAGAGCGCCATTGCAACTGGCGTAGTTGCAGCTCGGACATCAGCTGCTGCTCTGTCCCGGAGTTCTCAGCGGTCATAGTGACAAGTCAAAAGGGCGTGATGAACAATGTATCAAACTGGCGTATGGCAGAGATATGCCATGCGCCTCGAGTCGAAGCGAGACCAAAACGAGGGCATCAGCGCCTTGAGCGGCTGCCATGCAGCAAGCCACTCAGGTCAGCAGCCCCAGTTGGGTATTAGATCGCGCGGCGCACCATCAGCTCTTTGATCTTGCCGATCGCACGGGTCGGGTTCAAACCTTTAGGGCAGACATCGACGCAGTTCATGATGGTGTGGCAGCGGAACAAGCGGTACGGATCTTCCAGGTTGTCCAGACGCTCACCAGTGGCATCATCGCGGCTGTCAGCGATGAAGCGGTAGGCTTGCAGCAGGCCTGCTGGACCAACGAACTTGTCTGGGTTCCACCAGAACGACGGGCAGCTGGTCGAGCAGCTGGCGCACAAAATGCACTCGTACAGACCGTTGAGCTCTTCGCGCTCTTCAGGCGACTGCAGGCGCTCGCGCTCAGGTGCCAGGCTTTCGTTTTGCAGGTATGGCTTGATGCTGTTGTACTGCTTGAAGAACTGGGTCATGTCCACGATCAAATCGCGAATCACTGGCAGGCCCGGCAGCGGCTTGAGAACAATCGTCCCTTTGAGGGTGTTCATGTTGGTCAAGCAGGCCAGACCGTTTTTGCCATTGATGTTCATCGCATCCGAGCCGCACACGCCTTCGCGGCAGGAGCGGCGGAACGCAATCGCTGGATCCTTGGCTTTGAGTTTGACCAGTGCATCGAGCAGCATGCGTTCATGGCCGTCGAGCTCCACTTCCACTTCCTGCATATAAGGCTTGGCATCCTTATCAGGATCGTAGCGATAGATTTGAAATTTGCGGATTGTCATGGTGTTTTACTCTCTCGTGAGGCTTGCAAGCAGCAGGGGATTAGAAGGTACGGACTTTAGGCGGAACGCTGTCCACGGTCAGTGGCTTGAGGTTCACTGGCTTGTAATCCAGGCTGTTGTTTGCGCTGTACCAGAGGGTGTGTTTGAGCCATTCCTTGTCGTTACGGCCCAGTGGGAATTCTGGGTGGTCGGCTGGGTGCTCGTAGTCGTACACGGTGTGGGCGCCGCGGCATTCACGGCGCGCAGCAGCGGAGGTCATCGTGGCTTGCGCCACTTCGATCAGGTTGTCCACTTCCAGCGCTTCCATGCGGGCGGTGTTCCACACTTTGGATTTGTCCTTGAGCGTGACTTCACCGACTTTTTCGCGGATCGCATTGATTTTGACCACGCCTTCGTCCATGCCTTGCTGGGTGCGGAACACGCCAGCGTGTTGCTGCATGCTTTGGCGGATTTCGTTGGCAATGTCTTGCGAGTAAATGCCAGAGTTGGACTCTTGCAGGCGGTTCAAACGCGCCAAGGTGCGCTCTGCCGCATCAGCCGGCAGTGGCTTGTGACTTGGCTGTGCCTGCACGGTTTTGACAATGTGCTTGCCAGCGGCCTTGCCAAAAACCAGCAAGTCCAGGAGCGAGTTCGTGCCCAAGCGGTTGGCGCCGTGCACGGAAACGCAAGAGCACTCACCCACTGCGTACAAGCCGTTGACCACTTCAGAGTTGTTGGTCTCGGTTTTGACGACAACCTGGCCGTTGATATTGGTTGGGATGCCGCCCATTTGGTAATGGATGGTTGGCACGACTGGAATTGGCACCTTGGTGATGTCGACGTTGGCAAAGTTGTGGCCAATTTCTTCCACTGATGGCAAACGCTTGCGGATGGTGTCTGCCCCCAGGTGGGTCATGTCCATCAGGATGTAGTCCTTGTTTGGACCGCAGCCACGGCCTTCCTTGATTTCCTGGTCCATCGAGCGCGAGACGAAGTCGCGTGGGGCCAAATCCTTCAAAGTTGGCGCATAGCGCTCCATGAAGCGCTCGCCTTCGCTGTTGCGCAAAATAGCGCCTTCACCACGGCAGCCTTCGGTCAGCAACACGCCCGCGCCGGCGACGCCGGTTGGGTGGAACTGCCAGAATTCCATGTCTTGCAGTGGGATGCCAGCACGCGCTGCCATGCCCAGGCCGTCGCCCGTGTTGATAAAGGCATTGGTGGAAGCGGCAAAAATACGACCCGCACCACCTGTGGCCAGCAGCACGACTTTGGCTTGCAGGATGTACAGCTCACCGGTTTCCAGCTCCAGTGCGGTCACGCCGACGACGTCGCCTTGCTCATCACGGATCAGATCCAGCGCCATCCACTCGACAAAGAAGTTGGTTTTTTCCTTGACGTTTTGCTGGTAGAGCGTGTGCAGCATCGCGTGGCCAGTACGGTCAGCCGCAGCGCACGCGCGTTGCACGGGTTTCTCACCGTAGTTGGCGGTGTGACCACCAAATGGACGCTGGTAAATCGTGCCATCTGGGTTGCGGTCAAACGGCATGCCATAGTGTTCCAGCTCGATCACGACGTTCGGTGCTTCGCGGCACATGAACTCAATCGCGTCCTGGTCACCCAGCCAGTCCGAGCCCTTGATGGTGTCGTAGAAATGGTAGTGCCAGTTGTCTTCGCTCATATTGCCCAGCGAGGCAGACACGCCGCCTTGGGCTGCAACCGTGTGCGAGCGGGTTGGGAATACCTTGGAGAGCGAGGCGACCGACAGGCCGGCCTTGGACAACTCCAGCGCAGCGCGCAAGCCGGAGCCACCCGCGCCAATGATGACGGCGTCGAATTTGCGGGTGATGATGTTTTCTTTGGTGTAGCTCATGGTGTTAGAACAATCTCTTGGTCTTCTCAAAGTGGGGCGGTATGGGAGGCGCGCAGCAGGCCAATCCTGGAGACTGGCGGTTGCGCAGCTTGGACTGATCTGCGCTTAAATGCGCCAGAGCGTCTGGAATGCCCAGCCCGCGCAGCCAATTAACCAGACGATGGTAACCACATCGAGCGTCAAGCGCAGACCGGCGGCTGGCACATAGTCCATCCAGACGTCGCGCACGCCAACCCAGGCGTGCCACAGCACGGCCACAATCGTCACAAAGCTGAATAAGCGCATCCACTGCGCATTGAAGATGCTTTGCCAGGCAGCGTAATCGATCTGGCCTTTGGTCAGGCAGATTTGCGCAATCAAGGCCAGCGTGAACAAAACAATCAGCACGGCTGTAACGCGCTGAACCAGCCAGTCGCGGATACCGTAATGGGCACCTACCACGACACGTTTGGATCCGTAATTAGTCGACATAAAGAACTCCTTGCGAGCGTGAATTAGTAGAGGCCAAAGATTTTGGCGCCGAAAACAGCCGTCAGACCCAAGCTGAATACAAACGAGCCAATCGCGGACTTACGGCCGAACTCTTTGTTCACCGCATGGTGGTTCACATCCATGTACAAATGGCGCACGCCTGCGCACAAATGGTGCAAGAACGCCCAAACCAACACCAGAACACCCAATTTCACCAGGAAGCCTGGGAAAATCCACAGGCCGTCGCGGAAAATGCTGGTGGCTGTGGCGAAGTCCTGCGGCGAGCGCAGCGACATGTCAAACGCCCACAGCAAAAAAGGCAGCAGCACAAACATGATGATGCCGCTGATACGGTGCAGGATCGACAAAACACCTGCAATAGGTAAACGGTAAGTGCGCACATCATTGAAGATATTGATGTTGCGAAACTCAGGCCTTTTCTTTGTAGTTTCATTCATGGGGTTGGGCTTTCAGTGCGGGAAATCGGTTGGCTGAGCCATCAGGACAAACGGTCGGATTCTAGACTCTTTGACTCAATTTGAAATTGACTTGTGACATTTGTGACCCTAATTGAGTCTGGCAATCTAGAGTTGACTTCAGAAAAAAACTGTAGGTATATGTTTTTTTTGAAGTTCTTTGGTTTGCTAAGTCATGGGCGGAAAGTGCAAAAAAATCTTCATGGACGCTTTTGGACTGGATGGACGGTATTGTTTAATTCAATTCGTTCAAATAATGGTGCGTGTCGGTGCGGTAGAGGCCTCGGCGCAACTCCATGGGCGTGTCGTTGTAGGTGTAGGTCACCCGCTCGACCGATAGCAGCGGAGTTGTGCTGTCCACATGCAGCAGTTGCGCAGCCTCTGCATCGGGGGGCAGGATGGCTTTGAGTTTTTCCACGGCACGCACCATGCGCACGCCAAACTCTTTTTCTAGCAAAGCATAGGTCGGGCCTTGGTAGTGGGTGATTTGCTCGGCCGTGATGCCTTTGAAGGCGTGGCCGGGCAGCCAGATATCCTCTAGCACGGCAGGGGTGCTTTGCATCGACAGTGTGCGGCGAATATGGATTATCGCATCGCCGCTGCGCAGACCAATTTGCGCGCCCAGTTCTGCCGAAGCGCGAATGCGCTTGCAAAACAGAATATGGCGCTGGGCTGGGCCTTCTTCGTCAAGACCGCCCGCGTCTGGGCGCAAGCGCAGAAAACGGTACTGCACATGGCGCTCGGAGTGGGTCGCCACAAAAGTGCCTTTGCCTTGCTTGCGGATGAGCAGATTCTCGGCCGCCAGCTCATCGATGGCTTTGCGCACGGTGCCTTGGCTGACCCGCAATTGCTGCGACAAGTCCATCTCGCTGGGGATGGCCTCGCCAGGCTGCCATTGACCGGCCTCAAGCTTTTGCAGCAGCAAACCCTTGATCTGGCGGTATAAGGGGCTAAACGAAGGCGGCGCCAGGGCAATGCTACTGGCGTTGTCTTCGTTGGTTTTGCCTGTTCCGTTGAGATCGGTCATGTGGGGTTATCAATGCTCAAGGCCCGGCGCAAAGCCTGGCTCTGTGAAGTGCTGTGGGTCGTGAGGCGGATAGGGACAACTGGTGGTTCTAGTGCGTCTGAGTGCTGATGAGCGCCAAGATGCAGATGGCCTGAAGCACCCAATCGGCGCCCAGGCTGAGCAATTGCGCTGCATTAAGTTGGCACACCAAAGTGCAGTATCGCACTCTGAAACAGAGGGGTATTGCAGTGTGCGTCGCACCATAGGCAGCAAAATCTGAGGGGATTTTACGCCTTTTGAACGATTGCGACAATATCTTATATAAGACATAAGAATTTATGGCGTGGTGGTTCAAACCCTAGTAAAATCTCCGTGCAAACCTTGCTGACCTGTAGAAATTGCGAAGAGGGTTGTGCTGCGATTGTTCAGCGATTTCAGTTGGAGTTTCTGGTGGGACGTGGTGCGGCACTGCGGAATGCGCGGGTCTTTTTCAATTTCATTCCTGAGTGGAGATAGCTATGAGCAAAAAAGCCGCACGCGTCGCGGTGACCGGTGCAGCCGGCCAAATCGGTTACGCCCTGTTGTTCCGTATCGCTTCCGGCGAGATGCTGGGTAAAGATCAGCCAGTCATTCTGCAATTGCTGGAAATTCCTGACGAAAAAGCCCAGAAAGCGCTGCAAGGCGTGATCATGGAACTGCAAGACTGCGCATTCCCATTGCTCGAAGGCATTGTGGCTTCTGGCGATCCAGAAGTGGCGTTCAAAGATGCGGACTACGCATTGCTGGTCGGTGCCCGTCCACGTGGCCCAGGCATGGAGCGTGCTGATCTGTTGGCTGCCAACGCCCAAATCTTCACAGCACAAGGCAAGGCTTTGAATAAAGTTGCCAGCCGTGATGTCAAAGTACTGGTCGTAGGCAACCCAGCCAACACCAATGCCTACATCGCAATGAAGAGCGCACCTGATCTGCCACGTGAGAACTTCACCGCCATGCTGCGACTGGATCACAACCGTGCGGCCAGCCAAATCGCTGACAAAACCGGCGGCAAAGTCGGTGAGATCAAACAACTCACCGTTTGGGGCAACCACTCGCCTACCATGTACGCTGACTACCGTTTTGCGACCATCGGTGGCAAATCGGTCAAAGACACCATCAACGACCAAGAATGGAACGCTAACGTGTTCTTGCCTACCGTGGGCAAGCGCGGCGCGGCCATCATCGAAGCGCGTGGTCTGTCCTCGGCTGCATCGGCTGCCAACGCAGCGATTGACCACATGCGTGACTGGGCCCTGGGCTCACAAGGTGAATGGGTCACGATGGGTGTGCCATCGAATGGCGAATACGGTATTCCAAAAGACGTGGTCTTTGGTTTCCCAGTGACGACTGAAAACGGCAAATACAAAATTGTCGAAGGTCTGGAAATTGACGCGTTCAGCCAAGAGCGCATCAACAAGACCTTGGCCGAGCTCGAAGGCGAGCAAGACGGCGTGAAGCATTTGCTGTAATGCCAACTGGGGCGCCATTGGCGCCCCGTTTTCTTTTTCTCTGTCGTTATTGTTCCCAGTTCCATCGTACATGTCTCTGCCTGTTGACCACCCACGTGCCGTCTTGCTTGGAAGCCAAGCCGGTGCTTTTGTATTGCCTGTGTGCGATCACTACAGTGGAGTGGAAGCGCGTATGCGCAAGAGCCTGCAATTGCAAGCGGAGATGGCGCAAGAGTTCGGCGCTTGTGTGTTTGATGTGACCCTCGATTGCGAGGACGGCGCCGCTGTAGGGGCCGAGCACGAGCACGCCCATCTGGTGGCAGAGTTGGCAGCTGGGGCTGCTGTTGATATGCGGGTTGCCGCGCGATTGCATGCGGTAAACCATGCCGCGTTTGCCGATGATGTGCAAACAATTGTGTCTAAGGCCGGGTCGCGCCTGAGCCACCTGATGATTCCCAAAGTGGAGTCTGTACAAGATATTGTGCGTGCTGCAGCGCTGGTCGATGCAGCAGGCGCACCTGATTTGCCACTGCATGCGCTGATCGAATCGCCGCTGGCCGTGCACCGCGCCTGCGAGATTGCCGCCCATCCGCGCGTGCAGTCACTGAGCTTTGGCTTGATGGATTTTGTCTCTGCCCACGGTGGTGCCATTGGCGCAGAAGCCATGGGAGTTGTGGGCCAGTTCAGTCACCCGGTGGTGGTGCAGGCCAAGTTGGCGATTGCAGCGGCCTGCCATGCGTATGGCAAAACACCCTCGCATTGCGTGGTGACAGAGTTCCAGAATCTGGAGGCGCTCGGTGCCTCAGCGCGTCAGGCCAGCCGGCAGCTGAGCTATACCCGGATGTGGAGCATTCACCCGAGTCAAATTCGGCCCATCTTGGCTGCTTTTTCTCCAGAACCCACAGAAGTTGCGTTGTCTGTGCGCATCATTGAGGCTGCCTTTGCTGCACAATGGGCGCCCATCAGCCACGCAGGGGTCTTGCATGACCGGGCCAGCTACCGTTATTTCTGGCAAGTGCTTGAGCGAGCGTACCGAGTCGGTTGCGACTTGCCAGAGTTTGTCAAAGTATGGCTTGCGCCGCCCCGTGGTTGAGAGATTGATGTTTTTCAAACAACCCCCATCTGTTTCAACTGAAAAGAGCACTATGCGCATCGCCCTGATTATTCCTACTGTGGCCTTGGTGGCTGTCGCCTTGACTGGCTGCGAATTGGCCAATACGTTTCCTTTTCTCAAGCCCGATGATGCCGCAGCCACTGCGACGGCAGCCAACGACAAAGCGATTGCGGATCCGCCAGCGCCGTCGTTGAGCGAGGTGGCCACGCCACTGCCCGAGCCAGTTGCTACTGCGCCTGTTCTGCGCGGCATTGACCGTGTGATCAGCCGGGTACACAGAGGCGACTATCTGTGTGCTGGAGCCGTGAATGTGAATGTCAGCGAAGTGCCTGACAACCCACGCGAATTCATCGTGCAAGGCAAAAGCTTCAAACACCAAATGGTGCCCGTGTTGACCAAGAGTGGTGCGATTCGCTTGGAGAACGAAGCCAATGGCATTGTCTGGCTGCAAGTCGGCGGCAACAAAGCCATGTTGATGAACCAAACCAAAGGCCAGCGTCTGGCCGCTGAATGCATCCCTAAATAAGAAGCGAGGGAGCGGCGATGACCACTTGAGCGGCCGGCTCAAGTGGGCCTGCCCAAGCGCATTGAGCATCCGACGAGTTTTGACGACTTTTTAGATTGATAGCCCCAGGAGAAAAACATGTTGAATGAATATCGCAAACACGTTGAAGAGCGCGCCGCGCTTGGCATTCCACCGCTGCCGTTGGAAGCCAAGCAAGTGGCCGAGTTGATTGAGCTGATCAAGAACCCACCGGCTGGTGAAGAGGCTTTCTTGCTCGACTTGCTCACACACCGTGTGCCACCAGGGGTGGACGATGCCGCCAAAGTGAAAGCCAGTTTTTTGGCCGCTGTTGCGCATGGCGATATTCAAGTGGGCTTGATCTCCAAAGCCAAAGCCACTGAGCTGCTGGGCACGATGGTGGGTGGCTACAACGTGCATCCGCTGATTGAATTGCTCGACGACGCAGAAGTGGCTGGCGTGGCCGCTGATGCCCTGAAAAAAACCCTGTTGATGTTTGACTTCTTCAATGACGTTGCAGACAAGGCCAAGGCCGGCAATGCCAAAGCGCAAGAAGTGATGCAAAGCTGGGCAGATGCCGAATGGTTCACCAGCCGCCCCAAAGTGGCCGAGAAAATCACCGTGACCGTGTTCAAGGTACCTGGCGAGACCAATACCGATGACCTGTCGCCAGCGCCTGACGCCTGGAGCCGTCCAGACATCCCGCTGCACTACCTGGCCATGTTGAAAAACACCCGCTCCGATGCGGCTTTCAAACCAGAAGAAGATGGCAAGCGCGGCCCAATCCAGTACATCGAAGACCTGAAACAAAAAGGCCATATCGTCGCTTATGTGGGCGACGTGGTCGGTACCGGCTCTTCCCGTAAATCCGCCACCAACTCGGTGATCTGGGCGACTGGCGATGACATTCCTTATGTGCCTAACAAACGCTTCGGTGGCGTGACCCTGGGTGGCAAAATTGCGCCCATCTTCTTCAACACGCAAGAAGACTCAGGTTCTTTGCCAATCGAAGTGGATGTGAGCAACTTCGACATGGGCGACGTATTGGACATCTTCCCTTACGAGGGCAAGATTGAGAAAAACGGCGTCAAAGCGGCTGAATTTGCACTCAAAAGCGATGTGCTGCTGGACGAGGTGCAAGCCGGTGGCCGTATCAACCTGATCATTGGCCGCTCACTGACTGCCAAGGCGCGCGAATTCCTGGGCTTGCCTGCATCGACCGCGTTCCGCCTGCCTACTGCGCCTGCAGAAAGCAAAGCCGGTTTCACCCTGGCGCAAAAAATGGTGGGCCGTGCGGTTGGCCTGCCAGAAGGCCAGGGCGTGCGCCCAGGCACTTACTGCGAGCCACGCATGACCACAGTCGGCTCGCAAGATACGACCGGCCCAATGACCCGCGACGAGTTGAAAGACTTGGCCTGCCTGGGCTTCTCGGCCGACATGGTGATGCAGTCGTTCTGCCACACTGCCGCTTACCCTAAATCCGTGGACGTCAAGACCCACCGTGAACTGCCAGCCTTCATCTCCAACCGTGGTGGTGTGGCGCTGCGTCCAGGTGACGGCGTGATCCACAGCTGGCTCAACCGTTTGCTGCTGCCTGACACCGTAGGGACTGGTGGCGACTCGCACACCCGTTTCCCAATCGGTATCAGCTTCCCAGCTGGCTCCGGTCTGGTTGCTTTCGGTGCTGCGACTGGCGTGATGCCACTGGACATGCCTGAGTCAGTGCTGGTGCGCTTCAAGGGCGAGTTGCAGCCAGGCGTGACCCTGCGTGACCTGGTGCATGCGATTCCGCTGTACGCGATCAAACAAGGTCTGCTGACTGTGGCCAAGGCTGGTAAGGTCAACGTGTTCTCCGGCAAAGTGCTGGAAATCGAAGGTCTGCCAGACCTGAAAGTTGAGCAAGCTTTTGAATTGTCCGACGCGTCGGCTGAGCGTTCTGCAGCAGGCTGCACGATCAAGCTCAACCCAGAGCCAATCAAAGAGTACCTGACCAGCAACATCGTGTTGATGAAAAACATGATTGCGGATGGCTACGCTGATGCCAAAACCCTGCAACGCCGGATCGAGAAAGTCGAAGCCTGGCTGGCCAAACCAGAGTTGCTGGAAGCCGACAAGGACGCTGAATACGCCGCCGTGATCGAAATCGACCTGGCCGACATCAAAGAGCCTATTGTTTGCTGCCCGAACGATCCTGATGACGCCAAATTCCTGTCTGAAGTGGCTGGCACCAAGATCGACGAAGCCTTCATCGGTTCTTGCATGACCAACATCGGTCACTTCCGTGCCGCAGCCAAGCTGCTGGGTGGCCAGCGCGATATCCCGGTCAAGCTGTGGGTCGCACCGCCAACCAAAATGGACGAGAGCGAGTTGATCAAGGAAGGCCATTACGCCGCGTTCGGCACTGCTGGTGCTCGTACAGAGATGCCAGGCTGCTCCTTGTGCATGGGCAACCAGGCGCAGGTGCGTGAAGGCGCGACCGTGATTTCGACATCGACCCGCAACTTCCCGAACCGTTTGGGCAAAAACACCCAAGTGTTCTTGGGCTCGGCGGAATTGGCCGCGATTGCATCGCGCCTGGGTTACTTGCCAACGCCTGAAGAGTACCTGAAGGAGATGGGCGTGATCGATGCCGACAAGGCCAGCGTCTACCGCTACATGAACTTCAATGAAATTGAAGAGTACGTAGACAATGCCAAAGGTGCAGCCACAGTCTAATACTGGGGTGATGCTGGCAGCACTGCTGCCAGCAATAGCCAAGCAATCGCAAGCAATCGCAAGCAATACAAACGGGGGCCTTGGCCCCCGTTTGCTATGGCTGCTGCGCCGCGTCTGACTGCTGCCTGCTGCAGTGCCATCAAGCCCACAGGACCCTTGCGCCATTGGCGGCAGCGTCCTTCGCTTTGGCAGCTTGTGCAGGCGCGCTCAATACTCCCAGAAAATGCGCTGCAACTCCTTGGTGTCATGGGTTCTGGTCAAGGCCACAGCGGTCAGGATGCGCGCTTTTTGTGGGTTCAAGTCATGTGCAACCACCCAGTCGTTCTGGTCATCGGGCTGCTCGGCATTGCGCAGTACAAAACCGGCTGGTACGCGGGAGGAGCGCACGATGACCGTGCCCTTGGCGCGCTCGGCCTTGAGTGCAGGCACGATGCGGTTGGGCACCGAGCCATTGCCAGTGCCGGCATGCACAATCGCTTGGACACCAGAGGCGCCCAGCGCTTGGATCATGGTTGGCGGCACGTTGTTGTAGCTGTAGGCAATTTCTACTGCGGGTAGCTCGGTGATATTGGCAATCGAGAATTCGCTGCCTGTGGTGTGGCGCTTGACTGGATCGCGGAACCAGTAGTTCTTGCCCTCGACCACCATGCCCAGCGGTCCCCATTGGCTGGAAAACGCGCTGGTCTTGATATTGGTGAGCTTGGCGACATCGCGTGCGGTGTGGATTTCGTCATTCATCACGATCAATGCGCCTTTGCCCTTGGCATCGTCGCTGGCCGCGACACTGATCGCATTGAGCAAGTTCAGCGCGCCATCGGCTGAGATGGCGGTGCCTGGGCGCATCGAGCCCACCAGCACGATCGGCTTGTCGCTAGGGATCACCAGATTCAGGAAGAAGCCGGTTTCTTCCATCGTGTCCGTGCCGTGGGTAATCACCACGCCATCGACATCGGGCTGCTTGAGCAGCGCATCCACGCGTTGGCCCAGGGCCAGTAAATCGGCACTGGTCAGGCTCTCCGAGGCGATCTGGAATACTTGCTCGCCAGTGACTTCTGCAATGCCTTGCACTTCTGGCAAACCGGCTAGCAATTGCTCAACGGGCACTTTGGCGGCAGTGTATGACGCGCTGTTCAAGGCCGATGCACCAGCGCCCGCAATCGTGCCGCCGGTGGCCAATACAACCACATGTTTTTTGCCTGCTTTTTGTTCTGCCGCAATAGGCGCTGCGGCCGTTGCAGCCACGGGGGTGCTGGCGGCGCTGGTGGCCACGGCCTTGTCATCCGGTGGTGCATTTGGCACTTGGGCGCAGCCCAGCAGCGATGCGATTGCTGCGGCTAACAAAGAAGATTGCAGGACTCGATTCATGGGGGCAGCTCCTTGAAAAGGCAGAGGCTTGGTCCAGGCACGCTGCCAATCGGCTACGGTACTGGGCTTGCCTCTGGTGTGTACGCTGGTTGGCGTGGCGATGTGGCTACAGGGTCGCTGCGGGCAGATCGGCGGTGCCTGAGATGCGCACACGGGTTGGGTGGGTTGTGAATCCATCCTAGCAAGAAGCATGCGCATTGCAAGCTGGTGAACCCGTAGAAGCAGGTGGCTACAAGAGGGTGTGGCGCCACTTGATCGCTGACTGTACCTGGGTAATCGGGGCTTAATCTGCACCGGCGCTCTGCGCCAGTCCAGTTGTTTGGCGTACCTGCAGGTACACTCGCCGCATGGACCGCGCTGTGGGTGCGGCCTTGTTGTTGTAGATTCAATCGTGGCCTTATGCCTCCATCTTCTTTTCCATCCAAACGCACGCCAAGCCAGCGCAGCAATGCCAGGCGCGCGCCTGGTTTAGCCAGGGCGCAACGCGGGCGAGCTCAGCCGCCGCAAGGGCCTGGTCGCCTGATTCTGCTCAACAAGCCCTGGGGAGTGCTGACACAATTTCGGGACGACCAAGGCCGCGCGACCTTGGCCGATTATGTGCAAGTGCCAGGTGTATACCCAGCTGGGCGGCTCGATATGGACAGCGAAGGTTTGCTTTTGTTGACCAACGACGGCGCATTGCAGGCGCGCATTGCGCATCCTGCGCATAAGATGGAGAAAACCTACTGGGCGCAGGTAGAGGGCGTGGCTGATGAGGCCCAGTTGGCCCAGTTGGCGCGCGGTGTGCAACTCAATGATGGCATGACATTGCCAGCCAAGGCCGAGCGCTTGCCAGACACGGCCGAGCAGCAGTTGTGGCCACGCGATCCGCCGGTGCGGTTTCGCCAGAGCATTCCAACGAGCTGGATTGCGCTGACGATAGCCGAGGGCAAAAACCGGCAAGTGCGCCGCATGACGGCTGCCGTCGGTTTGCCAACGCTGCGTTTGGTCCGGGTGCGTATTGGTCCATGGGCGCTGGATGGTTTGCCGCTGGGGCAGTGGCGTGAACTCGCAATACCTGTGCAACTGTGAGTCTTTGCAGACGCGCAGCCAGTCTGAAGTACTTGAAGAGGATATCCAACCATGACAGAAATGCATCCTTTTCACGGCGCCAAGATTGCGTTGTTCCTTGATCGCCAACTGCTGGTCTACCAGCGCGACAACAAGGCATCAATCCCTTTTCCTGGTCTATGGGATTTGCCCGGTGGGGGTCGAGAGGGCAATGAAACACCTATGGAGTGCGTGCTGCGCGAAGTTCGAGAAGAGTTTGGCATAGCCCTGCAGGCACACTGCGTGCGCTACACGCGTGCATATTTCGCTGGGCGTCGTTCTGCCTCATATTTTATGGTCGGCTCGCTCACGCAGGGCCAGGCCGCGGATATTGTGTTTGGCGACGAAGGCCAGCAATGGGCTTGGATGTCGGTGCAGGCTTTTTTGTCGCACCCACAAGTAGTGCCTCATTTACAGGCAAGGCTGCAAGACTATCTGGCAAGTCAATAGCCAGCCAGCTGGCGTTGCATGGATGTGGTGCGTGTTTTGGCCAGCACCAATCCCAATAAAAAAAGCCGCTTTCATGGAGAAAGCGGCTTTTATGTTTCAGGCAGTGAGCCGTTTGAAGTTTATTTAAACTTCGGCAGGTTGAACTGCGGTGGCACGCCCATGCGGGTGTTGATGACCCACTGCTGAGCAATCGACAAGATGTTATTGGTCAACCAGTACAGCACCAGGCCGGCCGGGAAGAAGAAGAACATCACGCTGAAGGCCACGGGCATGATCCACATCATTTTGGCTTGCAGTGGATCTGGTGGTTGTGGGTTCAAGGCCACTTGCAACAGCGACGACAGCATCATCAAGAGCGGCAAGACAAAGAATGGGTCTGGCACTGACAGGTCATGAATCCACAGGATCCAAGGCGCCTGGCGCATTTCGACGCTGGACAAGAGCACCCAGTACAGTGCAATAAAGAACGGCATTTGCACCAGAATCGGCAAGCAGCCACCCAGTGGGTTCACCTTCTCTTCGCGGTAGATGCGCATCATCTCTTGCTGCATCTGCTGCGGATTGTCCTTATAGCGCTCGCGCAATTGCATCACGCGGGGGTTAATCGCCTTCATTTTGGCCATGCTGGAGTAGGCCTTGGCATTGAGCCAGTAGAACGCAATTTTCAGCAGCACCACCAGCGCCACAATCGACCAGCCCCAGTTGCCAATGAGTTCGTGGAGTTTGTCCAGCAACCAGTACAGTGGCTTGGCCAGTACTTTGACCATGCCGTAGTCTTTCACCAGCTCCAGACCGGGGGCAATCTTCTCCATCTCTTTTTCGATCTGAGGACCGGCAAAGAAGGTCGAGTCGATGGTTTTGCTGCCACCGGCTTCAATCGCGCCAAACGGGGCAATCGAGCCTACCGCATACAGACCTGGGCCAGGTTGGCGGATGAAGTTCTCACGTGGAGTACCCTCTGGCAGGATCCAGGCCGAAGCGAAGTAGTGCTGCACCATCGCCACATAGCCTGTGTCGCTGTTCTTTTGGAAATTCAGCTTGCCGTTGTTGATGTCCTTGAAGGTCACCTTCTGGAACTTCTCTTGCTCGGTGTAGATTGCAGGACCCGTAAAGGTGCCAGCAAACATCACGCCACTGCTGATCTCGCCGCCATCGCGCACCAGTTGTTCATAGACCTGTGGTGCCACAGGCGAAGTGCCGTGGTTGATGACTTCATGGCGCACTTTGATTTCATACAGGCCGCGCTCCAGCGTCCAGGTTTTGACCAACTGCACGCCATTTTGGATCGGTGACTCGAAGCGGATCGTCAGCGAGTTCTGGCCGTCTGCCAGCTCGCGCGGGCCGTCCGCCACAGTCATGATGGTTTTGTGGTTCGGATAATTGCCGCCAATCAAACCGGTTTGGGCCACGTACACGCGGTTTTTGCTGTCTTCCAGCAAGACTTCTTTGCCAGTTTGCTGGTCGTTCTCGTATTGGAGCAGCTCAACGCGGTTCAAGGAGCCGCCTTCGGTGCTGAAGGTCAGCTTGTAGACATCGGAGCTGACCACCACGTTCTCAGCTGCTGCGGCTTGTGCAGCAGTTTGCGTCTCAGAAGGTACTTCAGCTGGATTGACCGCAGCCAGTGCAGTGCTGGCTGTAGGAATGTCTGGCGTGGCGTTGGCCGCGGGCAGGCTATCGGGCGGCGCCGACTGGGTCGCGGCCGTTTCTGTGGGCTGGGGGAAAAACAAGGCTTTGTTGCCATTGTGGACTTGCCAGCGGTCCCACAGCAAAATCAGGGAGAACGCGAAGATCACCCAGAGGATGGAGCGGCGAATATCGTTCATGAAGACTTCTTGGAAGAAGAGGATGGGGAGGAAATTAAGCGTGAAAAAATGCCTGAGGACGGATCCTGTGGCACTGGATCATGCCCGCCCTTGCACCAGGGGTGACAACGCGCGAGACGGCATACCGTCAGCCATGAGCCTCTTGCCGCGCCGTGGCGCTGCAAGGCCTGGATCGCATAGCGCGAGCAAGTTGGCTCAAAACGACAAGCGCTGCCAAGCCAGGGGCTAAGCAGCAAACGGTAGAGTTTAACCAAACCCACTAGCAATTCACGCATCTTGTCCTGCTTCCTTGAGGGGTTTGAGGTCAGCAGTTGGCACCACTTCGACCGCTGCCTGCGCGCTCGCGCGCAAGCGGGCTTCTGAGTCGGCCTGTTCAGCGCGCGCAAAGAGAGTCAATAGCTGCTCGCGCACGGCGCTTTTGAGTCGCTTAGAAGCCGCACTTTTGAAGAGCGGCTTGGCCACGTTGGTTGCGCTGTGAGAGAGCGGTTTGCTGCTCTTATGGGATTTTTGGGCGCTGTTTTTCGTGCGCGCAGCCGATTTGCCTACGTTGGCTGTGTGAAAGCTAGAACGCAGGCGAACCAGGTACGCATGGGGTTGCTGCACAGCAGGCTGCGCACCCCCATTGGGTGTGTCCAAACAAGAAGGCGCACAAGCAGACGCGCGTTGGCTTAGTTCCAGCGCGATCGCATAGACCTGGCGCCGCACCAAATTGCGTGTGACCGCATGTTTGGCCCAGCGCTTTGGCACAAGCGCGCCTACCCACCAAGGGGTATCGCTTGAATGGGCGTTCCCTGGTGGGTTGGCAAACAGCAAGCTGCCACCTTCTGCATCCAACAAGCTGTGCACCGGTGCACGGTGCAGCGCAAAATGGCTTGTCTTAGCAATCGGCAGGTGGGCCAGCATGCTTTGAAACTGCTTGCGGGTCTTGAGATGGCGAATACTCATGTTCCGCAGGCGCACGAATTCAACGGAACCTGTGACACTGCAATTGCAGCGCCCATGGCAGGTACATTGTCGTGCGCATCAATCTCAGGACAGGCCCAGACGCTTGCGGCCTTTAGCACGGCGTGCGTTGATCACAGCGCGACCGCCGCGGGTTTTCATGCGCACCAGGAAACCGTGAGTGCGGGCGCGACGAATTTTGGAAGGTTGGTATGTACGTTTCATGATGATTTACCTCTGATCTGATGGAATGCGATGCTTTGGGCTCGAAAACCTCAGCCCACGAACTATAGCCCGCGAACTGATGCCCGCGTCACTTTGCACAAATAAGGGCTTCTCAAAAGCCCTTATCAACGACTGTTTTGACATGAAGCCACCCATTCCTCACCGTAGTGATTTCGGCAGTGCCATACTGGTTTCAGTGCAGGCTCTGGCAGCTGCAGACAAACTTGCATGGCGAGCCGACTTCGCCCACTCAGCCCTGTGCGTGTTGCCGCGCGCAGGAAGCTGCTTGAATCGAAGTTGGCGGCGCCAAACGGCTGTCGCATCTGTTATCTACCTGCCTTTACCTGTGTTTAAAGGGTTAAAAAGCCTTGTAAGGCCCATTAAAACCCTCATTAAACCCTCTGCCTGTATGGTGCTGCCGCATGAGTGTCTAAGCAACACATCCATGCAAGTAACCGGCTCAGTCAAAGCAAACCGTAGATTATCTCACGCCTTGGTCGACTCGCCAAGGAAAAACTGCGCATCGATTGTATGGTCGATTTGCATAAGGCTGTGGATAACTCTTGGATAATCGATTGTAAGCGCCTATAATCGAGCTCTTTTTCTCCTCGGTTTCACAGGCGGGGTGAGGTGCTAATCAGGGTGCCTATTTTGCTTTTAAGTGCTTGATTTATTGTGTGAAAGTAGATGTTTTCGGTGGGCTTTTTTGGGTGCAGAAAAGCCGCTTTGAAACAAGGCGCGGCGGGGCGTATTTGTGTGGCAAACGTAATGGATCAAGAGTTTCAAAAAGGTCAGGCCAATACAGGCGGTGATGGTTTATGGCAGGAGTGTCTGGACCGGCTGGCTGGCGAGGTGCCGTCCCAGCAGTTCGGGGCGTGGTTAAAGCCTTTGCGTGCGCAGTATCTGCCTGCGACCGACACGATGCAATTGCTGGTGCCTAACCGCATTGCATTGGACTACGTGCGTGGCCGTTATTTGGAGCGCATTGTGGGTTTGCTCAACGAGCTCAGTGGCAGGGAGTTGCGGATTGAGCTGGGTGTAGCGGTGCGCACGGGCGTCGTCGCAGGCCGCACCATTCCTGCTCGTGTGCCGCGCAGTGCTGTGCCGGGCCGTGCGTCAGAGACGGCTGGCGCCGCAGGCAAAGGCATGGAACTTGAGAGCCTGGTCAACCGTGTGCAGGCCGATTTGTTGGCCACGCTCGACCAGTCCCAGGCGCAAGGCCAGCCGCGTCGTGACGCGCGCGATGCAGACTACGATGCGGACCAAGATGGCGCAGGCACATACGCGCCCGCTGCGCAAGCCCAGGACAGCGATGCCTATGGCAATGCTTCAGGGCGTGAGGCTGCTGAAGCTGGTGCTGCCAAGCCGCTGCCTACGCGTTTGAATCCGCAGCTCACATTTGATACCTTGATTGAAGGTTCGGCCAACCGCATGGCGCGCGCCGCGGCCTTGCATGTGGCGCACGCGCCCGGCCAGTTGTACAACCCCTTGTTCATCTACGGCGGGGTCGGCCTGGGTAAAACCCACTTGATGCACGCGGTGGGCAACCAAATGCTGCGCGACCAGCCGCAGGCCAAGGTGTTGTATATCCATGCCGAGCAATTCGTCACCGATGTGGTCAAGTCCTACCAGCGCAAAACCTTTGATGCACTCAAGCAGCGCTACCACTCGCTGGATTTGTTGCTGATCGATGACGTGCAGTTCATTGCGGGTAAAGAGCGCACGCAAGAAGAGTTTTTCAATGCGTTTGAGGCCTTGCTGTCGAAAAAATCACACATTGTGATGACCAGCGACACCTACCCCAAAGGCCTGACCGATATCCATGAACGCCTGGTCTCGCGCTTCGATGCCGGCTTGACCGTGGCCATTGAGCCGCCTGAGCTGGAAATGCGGGTGGCAATCTTGATCAACAAGGCCAAAGCCGAAGGCATTGCGCTGTCTGAGGATGTGGCGTTTTTTGTGGCCAAAAACGTACGCTCTAACGTGCGTGAGTTGGAAGGTGCGCTGCGCAAAGTGCTTGCCTATGCGCGCTTTAACGGCAAGGAAATCTCGATTCCAGTGGCGCGTGAGGCGCTGCGCGACTTGCTGTCGATCCAGAATCGCCAAATCAGTGTGGAAAACATCCAGAAAACCGTTGCCGATTTCTACAAGATCAAAGTGGCTGACATGTACAGCAAAAAACGCCCGGCCAGCATTGCCCGTCCGCGCCAGATTGCGATGTACCTGTCCAAAGAGCTGACGCAAAAAAGCCTGCCAGAAATTGGAGAACTGTTTGGTGGACGTGACCACACGACGGTGCTGCATGCGGTGCGCAAAATCGCCCAGGAACGCCAGCAGCTGATTGAGCTCAACCAGCAGTTGCACGTACTTGAGCAAACCCTCAAACGTTGATGCTTGCGCGCGCTGCTGCATACTGCCAACTGCTCAGTGCACATTTGGCGCAAAATCAGCAACCAGTGCGCGTCTTCAACGTCATAATGCTTTGATTGAAGAATCAGGCAAAGCATTGTCGTTTTTAGGGGAAAATAGCGTTTTGGTGTCGAGGCCGCGTATCAGCCATGGCAGAGGCCCTGGCTGCGCCAGGTCGGGGCGCAAAGCGTTGCTTTCGTCCCAGCGGCTGCGCGTGCCGGTTCCGAGTGCCGGTGTTTCGCGCCAGCATTCCCTTTAGGCCCAACCCCTTTCATTCATGGAGAGACAAGGTGATTGTTTTTAAAGCCCCCCAGGACAAAGTGCTATCGGTGCTGCAATCGATAGCGGGCATTGTTGAGCGCCGCCATACATTGCCCATCCTGGCCAATGTGCTGCTGCGTAAAACAGGCAATACCTTGCAATTGACCACCAGCGATCTGGAGGTGCAGATCCGCACTTCGGCCGACCTCGGTGGTGACTCAGCGGTGGATTTCTCCACCAGCATCGGTGCGCGCAAGTTGATCGAAATTCTTCGTACCTTCTCGGCCGATCAAACTGTCACGCTCGAAGCTTCGCAAGACCGCTTTGTCTTAAAAGGCGGCAAAAGCCGCTTTACGCTGCAGTCCTTGCCGGCCAACGATTTTCCGCTGGTGCAAGAGTCGCCCAATTACGGCCCGGCATTCTCTGTGCCGCAAGCGGTGCTGAAGAACCTGCTCAGCCAAGTGTCGTTTGCGATGGCAGTGCAAGACATTCGCTACTACCTCAACGGCATTTTGTTTGTGGCCGAAGGCCGCACACTCAGCCTGGTGGCCACCGATGGCCACCGCCTGGCATTTGCCTCGGCCACCTTGGATGCCGATGTGCCCAAGCAAGAAGTCATTTTGCCGCGCAAGACCGTGATGGAATTGCAGCGCCTGCTGCGCGACGTCAAGCCTAGCGACGACAAGGAAGCCCCCGCGGCGATGATCCAGTTCCAGTTTGCCAACAACCAGGCCAAGCTGAGCTTTAATGGCCTGGAGTTTGTGACCAAACTGGTCGAAGGCAAATTCCCAGACTACAACCGGGTGATCCCAGTGGGCTACACGAATACGGTGACCCTGGGCCGCCAAGCCCTGCAGGCCAGCTTGCAGCGCATGACCATCATGACCACCGACAAGTTCAAAGGCGTGCGCCTGAACTTTGAGCCGGGCGTGCTGCGCATCAGCTCGGTGAATGCCGAGCAGGAAGAAGCGCAAGACGAGTTGGAAATCGACTACGGCGGCCAGCAAGTGGAGTCGGGCTTCAACGTCAGCTACCTGCTCGATGTGCTCTCGAACATGCAGCAGGACATGGTCAACCTGTCGTTTGAGGACGGCAGCAGCTCGGCGCTGATCAGTATCCCAGGTGATGCCAACTTCAAATACGTGGTGATGCCGATGCGGATTTAACACTGCCGCCCAGCAAGAGCTGCCACCTGGCGGCTCTTGCGCTTTGAGGTGTGCTTGTTTTTGGTGCGTTGGACCTCATGTATGAGAGATTCTGATGGCCATGCAAGCCGAGCCAGAGCGTTCTAAAACAACGGCTTATGGCTTGGTTTCACACCAGCTTTGATAGAACCCTGAACCCGGCCGCAATGGCAGCAGTTGGCTGCCAAAGGCTTGGTTTGATCTCCCAGTGCAGCGGCTTGGGCATGCTTGAGAGCGGGGGCATTGCCCCGGCCATGAGAAGCCCAGGTGCTTAAGTAAGGCCTGTTGCCCAGCCGGGCATGGCCTTTGCCGATGGGCCCACAGCCATTGCCAGAGAAAGAAAGATTCGCATATGACCGATACCAACCAGCCAGCTCCATCCGAGACCCCAGAGAATTACCAGCCCGCTGGTGTACCTGTGGATTACGATGCAGGTTCCATCCAGATTCTGGAAGGGCTTGAAGCGGTGCGCAAGCGCCCTGGCATGTACATCGGTGATACCTCTGATGGCTCGGGCCTGCACCACCTGGTGTTTGAGGTGGTCGACAACTCGATTGACGAGGCACTGGCCGGCTTTTGCGACGACATTTTGATCACCATCCATGCCGATGGCTCGCTGTCGGTGCAAGACAACGGCCGAGGCATCCCCACGGCAGTCAAAATGGACGACAAGCACGAGCCCAAGCGCTCGGCCACTGAAATCGCCCTGACCGAGCTGCATGCGGGCGGCAAATTCAACCAGAACAGCTACAAAGTGTCTGGCGGTTTGCACGGCGTGGGGGTCTCGTGCGTGAATGCGCTGTCGTCCTCTCTGGTGGTTGTGGTCAGCCGGGAAGGCAAAGAATACAAGCTGGAATTCTCGCGTGGCAAGGTGCTCAATCGCCAGATTGAGCTGGTCAGCGGCGTGGAAGTCTCGCCCATGCAAGTGACGGGCGATACGAGCAAGCGCGGCACGCGCGTGCACTTCATGCCCGATACCGAAATTTTCCAGCAAAACAACGAATTCATCTATGAGATCTTGGCCAAGCGTCTGCGCGAGCTGAGCTTCTTGAACAACGGCGTGCGCATTCGTTTGTTCGACGAACGCACCAACCAGGAAGACGATTTTGCTGGCAGCGGTGGCGTGCAGGGCTTTGTTGAGTTTGTCAGCAAAGGCAAACAAGTGCTGCACCCCACCACCTTCAATGCTAGCGGCTCCCGCCCAGCAGAAAGCTATGGCGGCATTCCTGGCACTGAAATTGGCGTCGAAGTGGCGATGCAGTGGACCAGCTCGTACAACGAAACCGTGCTGTGCTTTACCAACAACATCCCGCAGCGCGACGGTGGCACACACTTGACAGGTTTGCGTGCGGCGATGACGCGCGTGATCAACAAATACATCGAAGAAAACGGCTTGGCGAAAAAAGACAAGGTCGAAGTCACCGGCGAAGACATGCGCGAGGGCCTGAACTGCGTGCTCTCGGTCAAGGTGCCCGAGCCCAAGTTCTCCAGCCAGACCAAGGACAAGCTGGTTTCCAGCGAAGTGCGCGCGCCGGTTGAAGACATTGTCGCCAAGACCTTGACCGACTATTTGCAAGAGCGCCCAAATGACGCCAAGATGATTTGCGGCAAAATCGTCGAAGCGGCCAAGGCCCGCGAAGCCGCCCGCAAAGCCCGCGAGATGACGCGCCGCAAAGGCGTGCTCGACGGCATGGGCTTGCCCGGCAAGTTGGCCGATTGCCAGGAAAAAGACCCGGCGCTGTGCGAAATCTACATTGTCGAGGGCGACTCCGCTGGCGGCTCTGCCAAACAAGGGCGCGATCGCAAATTCCAGGCCATCTTGCCATTGCGCGGCAAGATCCTGAACGTGGAAAAAGCACGTTACGAAAAACTGCTCTCCAGCAATGAAATCCTGACCTTGATCACCGCGCTGGGCACCGGCATTGGCCGCAGCAGCGCCGATGACAAGCCAGGCGTGGACGACTTCAACGTCGCCAAACTGCGCTACCACCGCATCATCATCATGACCGATGCCGACGTGGACGGCGCCCACATCCGCACCTTGCTGCTGACCTTCTTCTACCGCCAAATGCCCGAGCTGGTTGAGCGTGGCCACATCTACATTGCCCAGCCGCCGCTCTACAAAGTCAAAGCGGGTAAGGAAGAGCTGTACCTCAAAGATGCACCAGCGCTGGACCAGTTCCTGACCCGTATCGCCCTGCGCGATGCCAAGGTCTATACAGGCGAAGGCGCTGAGCCAATTACTGGTGAAGCGCTGGAGAAACTCGCTGGCATCTACCAAAAAGCCCAGGCGACGATTACCCGCCTGGCCGCTTACATGGACCACGAAGCCCTGCAATCGATTGCCGATGGCGTGCAACTGCACACCGAAACGCTGGAAGCCATGCAGGCCACTGCGCTGGAATTGCAAGAGCGCCTCAACAGCCGCGGCCATGTGACCGAGCCTGCCACTGTTGAAGCCGTGACCGATCCGCGCACTGAAAAACTGGTGCTGCGCATCAGCCGCACGCACCACGGCAACGTCAAAAGCAGCCTGATCCCGCAAGACTTTGCCAAAGGCGCGGACTACCAGTCCCTGGCGGCTGCCGCACAAGCTTTTAACGGCATGCTGAGCGATACCGCCAAAGTGCAGCGCGGCGAAGGCGAGCGCATGAAAGAAGTGCCAGTCAAAACCTTCCACCAGGCCATGCAGTGGCTGATCTCGGAAGCTGAGCGCACGACCAGCCGCCAGCGCTACAAAGGGCTGGGCGAGATGAATGCCGAGCAGCTGTGGGAAACCACGATGGACCCGACCGTGCGGCGTTTGCTGCGCGTGCAAATCCAGGACGCGATTGCCGCTGACCAGGTCTTCACGATGCTGATGGGCGATGAAGTCGAGCCACGCCGTGACTTCATTGAGACCAATGCCTTGCGTGCTGCCAATATCGATGTGTGAGGCTGTCGAATGCCACCATTGGTGAAAACTTTGCCAAGTTGGTGAAAAAACTTTGACACGGTTAGTGAAAAAAGAGCCTGGAGTATCCAGGCTCTTTTTTCATGCGCTTACAGGAATGTATAGGCTGCTTACAGCGGTGCCCTCGACACTCGAACACCTCAATAACCAGTCTCCGATGGGAGCACATGTAGATGCCATCGCCAAGATGTTCCGAAGGCAGTAGAGTCTTCTGCCTCAAACAGCTCTAACGTATGGGCCAGCTCTTGTCCAGAGCTGCAGTGGGCAAGATCAAATTTTGCAAACAAAAAGCATAAGAGATGAATGAAAATAGTTACGAGAGCTCTATTGATGGAGGAGCAAGAGGCTGCAAGAAGAAACATCCAAATTAGCCGTTTCCCGGATCTCAAAAGCCTTCCGTTCTGCAGTCACCAACTCAAATGTAAGCTTCTGATAAAGGATAAATGTATGATACTCATATTCTGTAACAAAAAGTGGGATTCAGCATGGAAGGATTCTGGATTGGTGCTCTGAAGTACTGCGGCAGCACTGCTTTAGCGGGATTTGTTGGCTACACGGTTTATCCGCAGATCATTGCCTCCTCCCACCTAAAAAATCTCACACACAGTGAGCTGTTTGCCCTCATGGGACTGATCGTGCTGGCGACATTTGGCCTATGTCTTGCCGTGATCAACACTAGTATCAAAAGAGGTTCCGGGAGCAAGAACAGCATAAAAATCAAGGGCTCCACAATTCACGGGAACGTCCAAGCTGGTAACAACAATACATATCGCAACGATAAATGAATAAAGCGAATGTATTTGGATCTCATATCCATGGGAATCTTAATGTAGGAGATGAAAATCACTACACAATTAATCTCCCGCCACCAGACCCTGCAGCCATTACGCGTTTTTTGGTAAAAATTCAGGAGCTAAGCACGAACGACGATGATTTTCAGTGGTTCGTGGAGCGCCTAGATTTTTTCACTAATCAAAAGACAAAAACACCTGTAATTGGCCTTGAACAAAAGCTAATTAATGGGGAGAGAGAGGATCTGATTGAGATTGCGATTGAACGCAAAGATTTATTTGCCAAACGCCTCATGAAGTCGCAACTTAATCAAAGACGCCAGGGAGTATTTCTCTATATTCTTCAAAAAATCAGCTTTACGTTTGAAGAAACTATTCGTCCATTGATGAAAAATGGGGTGGCAAACGAGGTCATCGATGGAGTCATACTCCATGGAATTATAGATACAATATATCGTGATGTGATGGCCGAAGACCCAACAATCGACCAATCAATGATATCTGGAATGCTTTATTTTTTAACCGGAAAGTGTCATTTGATTTGGGAGAAGCAGAAGTGCTAATATATCACCCAGCGTTTGATGCAAATCATTGCCTCTACCGAATTGTATCTATACTTCACGCCACCAATTATACGCCCGTCAGTTGGTCGCTTCTTCGAATTTTAGATTTCTACTATTTATTTCCAGGTCAACTTAAAAATATAAAACCATGGCCTCGTGAAATTCAAAAATTTAAAACCCATGCCACAAAAATACCAGATCAGTTTGAAGATATCACCAATCCTGCACGTACTTTTTTTGAGCTTCAATCATTCCAAAAAACCGCAATGCTCGAACTAATATCAAAAGGAATTATATCAAAAACGTCGTTTGACAATGATATTATTGAGCTGGAGCCAAACTCCATAGCCACAGCTTACATTGAACTTCTAGAGACAGACGATTTCCTGAAGAGTGATATTTTTAAATTAATTACCATGGGATTGCCCAAGGTGAAATTCAGCGGAGCAAATGGTCTCAAGTCTCGCTCCGGCCTGATGGAATACGTTTATGACATCTAACCCATCAACGTTCTTCGTCAACCGCTTCGTCATCGTCAAAGGAAATAAAGCGGTATACGACCAGGTTTTTCATAAAGGCGTCAATATTATTAGAGGTGCCAATAGCGTAGGAAAATCTACAATAATGGACTTTCTATTCAGCTGTCTCGGTGGTGATATAGCAGAAGACCGATGGAACGAGGAGGCTCAGACTTGTAATTCCGTCTTTGCTGAGATCGAGCTCAACGGTCACGTTTTGACAATCCATCGTCCAGTAGAACCTGGCAAGAAGCCTCCCATGAGCTTCTTTGATGGCAGCTATGAAGAGCTTAGAGCCAAGAAGTCAGCGGCCGTTTGGCAAAGCTACGGCATAAATCGCACCGAAAATAAACTCAGCTTCTCTCAACAAATATTTGAATTGTTAGATTGGCCTCACAGCCAAACAGACGATTTTTCCAACCTCACAATACATCAAATTCTGCGGCTGATTTATGTTGATCAAGGTACAGCTGTTAATAAAATTCTACGAGCTGAACATTCAACATTCGACAAGCCGAGCATGCGTCAGGCAATCGGAGATTTCCTACTAGGCCTAGATGACTTGGGTATCTATGCCTTGAAGCAGCAACTATCAAAGGCCGAATCTGAGTTCGCAAAGATTGACGGTCAGTTGGAATCAATTTATAGATACGTTACACCTTCTGAAGGTGAATTGCGCGAAGCTACACTCACTAGTTCTATTGAGAGCGCAGGCAAAGAACTTGAAAGGTTACTCGCTCAGCGAGATCTACTTCTTAGTCTGCCAGATGAGTCAATAACGGATGCTGCTCTCAAGGAAAAAGCTGAAAAAGCGAGTGAGAGAATTGCTACCCTCACTAAAGATATCGACATTCAAACCAGTAAACAGGCCGAAAGAGTAAATGAGATTGTAGAGTCAGAGCTATTCATTAAAGCGATCGACTCGAGGATCAAGGCACTAAAGGAGTCTCGTACGGCTTACGACTTCTTCGGGGAGGTCCGATTTAAATTTTGCCCAAGTTGCTTGTCCACAATTACAGAATCTCAAAAAGAACAATGCCACTTATGTAAAGCAGATCTGGACAAGAACTCCCGAGAAGCTTCATATCTAGCTGCACTGAATGAGCTTATCTTTCAGAAAAAAGAAAGTACTATGATCGTAACCGAGTTGCGAACTAGACTCAGTGAGCATGCGCAATATATCAACGCCCAGCTGCGAGAATTACAAACGGTTAAATCCGAACATGTAGCTTCACTGAGAATGAGTTCTGATCGCGTACTCAAGCTTAATGAGCTTTCGGTAAATATTGGGACTATCGAGGAGCGTATAAAAAACTACGAGACGAAGTCCAAACTTGTTGCAGCTGTAGAAGGTCTCATCGATGACAAGCAAAAACTTAATACATCAATGCTTGATTTAGAAGAGAAAATAAAAGTCGGAAAATCGCTCACCGCTTCTCGCCGTGAATCCATCGAAAACAATTTGTCTGACAAGACGGTTGAATTACTCAAGAAAGATGGCGGCTTCGAGCCCGCATTCAACGAAGCACAAACAGTAATGTTTGATTTCGCTAAAGACTTCATGTTGGTCGACGGGCGCTCAAAATTCTCTGCCAGCTCTGAAACCATCCTCAAAAATAGCTTTCATCTTGCAATCCTGCTGGAGTCACTTGAGGATGACAAGATGCGATATCCTCGACTGCTCTTGCTCGACAACACAGAGGACAAGGGCATGGGCCCTGATCGCAGCCAGAACTTTCAGCGTGTGCTTGTTGAGGCTCTAGATGAACATGATGACAAGCCTTATCAAGTCATTATGACAACATCAATGATAGATCCAGCGCTTGACAAGTCCGACCTCTGTGTTGGACCACATTACGCAAAGGGAATGCACACGCTAGATGTGTAGTTACGGTCATCTTTGCTGCAAGTGCCACTCTTTATCGAAAGGCGTTCATTAAGTGTCAAGACCCGTCTGGTTATAAACCCTTTTCTTGAACAACTCAGGCTTCTTTTCATACCAGTTCTTCAAGGCCTGAACGGGTGAAGCGTGATTGAGCGCTCGCTGTGGAATCTGATGGTTGTAAGCTTTCACATAGTTCATCAAGGTGGTCTCCAACTGCGCTGCTGTTGCGAAGCGCGTTTGCTTGATGACTTGGCTAATGCGGCCATTGAAACGCTCCACCATGCCATTGGTTTGTGGATGGCGTGGCGGGCACAGGCGGTGCTCTATGCCCATCGCTTTGCAGAACAGATCAAACTTGTGATGACCGCTTGGCTTGCGTTGCTGATTGGTAAAACGATCTGTGAACTGGCTGCCGTTATCGGTGAGTATCTTGGTGATTTTGATGGAAGTGGCCTGCTGCAAGCGAGTCAAAAAGTCCACGCTACTTTGCTCACTTTGATCCGCGTAGATATGCGCAAATACCCAACGAGAGGCGCGATCTATCGCCACATATAAATACCGCCTGCTGTCCTCATCGGGCATCTGCGGCAGGTACTTGATGTCTATATGGACAAAGCCTGGCTGAATCGACCAGGGTTTTATAGATAGTTCG
>NZ_SSWX01000011.1 GCF_004803635.1 Lampropedia aestuarii
GACCTGTGCAGAAAAGGCTGGGTCAATACAGATTGCAAACCCAGCTGAGCCCGGCCCAAGAAGTGGTGGTGGTGCATTTACGGCGCACTTTGCTGCTGCCTTTGGATGATTTGCTGGCCGTAACTCGTGAATTTATCTGCGACAAGGTCTCGCTTTCAGGGCTGGATCGGTTTTTACGCCGCCATGGCGTAGGCAACTTGAACGCGCTCAAACCCAAAGAGCCACAGCTAACACACAAAGCCTTTAAAGCCTATGAGCCTGGCTATGTGCATATGGATGTGAAGTATCTGCCTCAGATGCAAGACCAAGATCAGCGCAGCTACTTGTTTGTGGCCATTGACCGGGCTACGCGTTGGGTGTTCGTACAGATCAAAGTCAACAAGAGTGCAGCCAGCGCCAAAGCTTTTTTGAAGGCGCTGTACAAGGCATGCCCAATGCAAATTAGCAAGCTGCTGACCGACAATGGCAAAGAATTCACAGACCGGCTGTTTGCTACGCGTGAACGCCAAGCCACAGGCAATCATGAGTTTGACATGCTATGCAAAGATTTAGGTATTGAGCATCGGCTGACAAAGCCTCGTACGCCAAAGACCAACGGCATAGTTGAGCGCTTTAATGGCAGGATTGCAGACATTCTCAAAACACACCGCTTTAACAGCGCCGAGGATATGAACCAAACCTTGCTGCGCTACGTAACGCTGTAGAACCACCAATTGCTCCAGTCAGCCCTGCAGAGCAAAACTCCTATTCAGGCTGCTAAACAGTGGTTCGATACCATCCCCATTTATTCAGAAAGCGGCCTTATGATCGTCCGGGATGCGACAAATAGCAAAGCCCGCAGGTGCGAACCATGCGGGCTTAGTGGTATAGCAGTGCAGTGCTTATTTCTTCGCGTATTCAAACTTTGGCAGGTCTTTCAGCGCGTCTTTGGTTGCGCCTGGCAAGGTGATGTTGCCGTCAGTGACGCGGAAGTTTTTCACAGGGATGGCCACATCATGCGAGCCCATGCCCAGGAAACCACCCACGCTCAGAATGGCAAAAGAGACGGTGCCATCGGGTGCAAGAATCACATCTTCGACCTTACCCACCGACTCGTCGGCATCGTTTTTCACAGTTTTGCCCAATACCGAATCCTTCAGGCTCCAACCGGAGGCAATCGCTTGCACTTCAGTGGCCGTGCCACCCAGGACCGCTGTGCCTGCGACCGGCTGCGCGATAGCAGCGCCGCCCATCAAGCCCAATGTAATTGCGCTGGCAATAATGATTTTTTGTGTATTCATATCAACTCCTTTAATAAAACTATGGCTGCTTGATTCAATTTTTAAAAAATTACTTTTTGGTCGAATCCTCGAAAGCCTGCTTCACATCGCCTGCAGCTTTTTCAGCCTTGCCTTCTGCTTGCTTGGCGGCACCTTTAATTTGTTGCTCGGGGCTATTAATGGCTTCACCGACTTTTTGCTGGACTTTCCCGACCACTTCTTTCACAGATCCCTTGACTTGCTCTTTATTCATAAGACCTCCTTGTGATGAGTTGCTTAGCAACGATGAATAGACAACTCAATATTAAAGCCAGACAATCGATCTGGCTGTAGGATGCGGTAGCTTTGTGCTGTAGTCATATTCCTACAATACCAGGACACAAGCATCAATTCGTTCAAACAAAATCACCATCAATTATTTAGCTTGAATATATAAACGTTCATTTTCCATAATGACTGCGCAGCCCATGTGTTGCAGCATTGCATTTGCATGGCACAACATGCTGCGCCTTTGGTGCCAGGCAGCCATCAGGAGGTAAGTCGCCCACCCTACCGAGGCCTGCGGAATGGTATGTGTCGGCGATCGCGGGTTAGTGGTTGCCAACAAAGCCCATGGCGTGTGCCTCGGCACAGGAGTTGTTCCAATACCTACAACAAAAAAACCCGCAGGCGCTTGGCATGCGGGTTTTTTTGAAGGTTTGAGGCTTATTTCTTAGCATACTCAAACTTTGGCAGCTCTTTGAGCGCGTCTTTGGTCGCTCCAGGCAGAGTGATTTTGCCATCGCCAGCGGCGCGGAGGTTTTTCAATGGGATGGCCACATCATGTGAACCCATGCCCAGGAAGCCGCCAACACTCAGAATGGCGAAAGACACGGTGCCATCGGGTGCAATGATCACGTCTTCAATTTTGCCTACCGACTCATCGGCCTCGTTATGCACCGTTTTGCCCAGAATGGCGTCTTTCAGACTCCAGCCAGTGGCAATCGCTTGCACTTCCGTGGCAGAGGCGCCCAAAGTGGTAGTACCTGCGACAGGCTGCGCGTATGCAGCGCCACCCAACAGGCCAAAAGAAATAGCGCTGGCAATAATAAATTTTTGTGTATTCATAATACTCTCCTTGAATTAATAATCAACAACCAACAAGCTTATTTTTTAAGGGTTTCTTTGACGTCACCGGCTGCTTTTTCAGCCTTACCTTCCACTTGCTTGGCGACGCCTTTGATCTGCTGCTCTGGGCTATTAATCACTTCACCGATTTTTTGCTGCACTTTACCGGCGGCCTCTTTCACAGATCCTTTAACTTGTTCTTTATTCATAAGATCTCCTTGTGTAAGTTGCTGAGCAACGATTAGTAGACGGCTCAATATTAATGGTCGACATCATATTTGGCTGTAGGAACAGGTAGCTTTGTGTTGTAGGTCTTGTCCTACATTCAATACATTAATAACAAATACGGCATTCTCTTCACTACGCAGTGCAGCGCTGCAGCTCTGAACGACGGCTGGCGTGGGCAGCGAAGCTGCGCCACCCTACGGCACAATAGCGCTCCATGAGTGTGTTATCCCCTTTCCCCAAAACACTTGGCGCTTTGCCCGCCAGTGCGGCCCAACGCCGGTATTTGTTTTTAGCGGCGTCCTGGGCGTCGTTTGCGATGATGGCGGTGGAGATGCTGTTTGCGCGCATCGTAGCGTCGTTTTTTGGCAGCGGCATTGCGGTGTGGGGCAGCATCATCACGGTGTTGCTGGTGGCGATGGCGGCCGGTTATTTATGGGGTGGGCGGTTAACACAGCATCAACAGGCTTCAAGCACGCGGTTTTACCAATTGCTGCTGTGGTTTGCACTGGCGATGCTGCCTTTGGTGCTGATGGCTGATTTGGTGCTGGCTGAAATCAGTTACTGGATTGCTGATTCACGCTACGGCAGCTTGATTGCCAGTGCGTTGCTGCTGAGTGCGCCGGGCTTTTTGTCGGGCTGCTTGAATCCTTATGCCTTGCATCTGCTGGTGCAGCGCGTTGAAGAAGCAGGCACGCGGGCTGGCCAGTTGAGCGCATTGACTACGCTGGGAGCAGCGGCTGGCACGATTTTGCCCTCTTATTACTTGGTGCTGTGGTGGGAGCTCAATCACATTTTGCTAGGCCTGGTGCTGGTTACCGCAGCACTTGCGGCATTGGCTTTGCTGTTGTGGCCTGCTGCAGGCAAGAAAGTGCAGCATGTCCAGTAAGGATAAGCCGTTCTGTCTGCGTCACACCTGCTTGCGCCTGCTATGCACCAGCGTGTTGCTAGGAGCCGTACCAGGCTCCAGCTTTGCCGATGGTTCCACACCCGCTTCAGCCCTTGCCAATCACTGCCTCGCAAACGATGCCAGTGCCGTGCACAGCCTCGAAAACTGCCTGATGCACGATGACTTCAAGCTGGTCAAAACCGTGCGTGGTCAGCATGTCGATGTGATGGTGATGGAAGGGCAGGACTTTCGCTGCATGAGCTTCGACCGCCGCAATCTGTTCCAAAGTTGCATGCGCAAAGACGCCCCCAATGCCCTGGCACTGGAATATACCCGTGGGCTGTTGGCAGGCCTGCGATTGCTGGAGCGCCCGCCTGAAAACATCTTGCTGATCGGCATGGGCGGCGGCTCAATCCCCAAAGCGGTGATGCAGCATTGGCCGGATGTACAGCTCGATGTGGTCGAGCTCGACCAAGCCGTCGTGCAAGTGGCCAAAGACTGGTTTGCGTTCGCGCCGAGTGCGCAGATCACAATCACAGTGCAGGATGCGCGCGCGTTTGTACGCCAGCGCATCCGCCAGGGCCAGCACTACGACTTCATCATGCTGGACGCGTTTGACCAAGACTACATCCCCGAGCATTTGCTCACGGTGGAATTTTTGCAGCAGATTCGCCAGTTGTTGGCTCCCGGCGGGGTGGTTGCAGCCAATACGTTTGCACAAGGGCGACTGCAAGCCCACGAAGAAGCGACTTGGCAGGCCGTTTTTCCGTCGCTGTGGCGCAGCAAGCGTTTGATGAATGACATTATTTATGCAGCGACGCAGCCGCTGCAAACGCCCCAGCCCGATGCCCAGCAGGAATCCATCACGGGCGTCTGGACCGATTATCCAAGCCAAGCGGTGTCCGCCAGCCAAGCCCGCGTGCTGACCGACCAATGGTCTCCTAGCAATGTATTGCGCCATGCCAATGAATAGCAATGCCCTGCATTGCCTGCATTGCGGCCCCTGGAGCACGCCCATCCACACCACAGGTGGATAAAGGTGTGGATAAGTGGCTGACTCCCTAGGGATTGCCCTATAGGGAGCCATACAACGCTTAAAATTTAAGCAACTGCCGCCCAGCGCTGCTTAAAACCTGTTCAAAGCCCGCATCACGCGTGGTAAATGGCCCCCAAGACGCGAGGCCCTTTGGCCTGCGTGGCGGCCGGCACATTGCCTGGCATTCCCAACAGGCATTGGCGCGCCAACCAGGCAAATGCAGCCGCTTCTACCTGCTCGGGTGGCAGGCCCCATGCTGCGGTGCTGACCACCTCTACGGTCTCGCCAACAGCCAGTTGCAAGTGGTGCTCGATGCGCTGCATCAACAATGCGTTGTGGGCGCCACCACCGCATACCCCGACGCTGCGCTGGCCTTGCTGGTAGCGTGCAAAAGCCTGGGCGACCGAGATCGCGGTCAATTCCAGCAAACTAGCCTGTACGTCAGCGGCACTCCAAGGCGCGGCATCTGGCGCTTGCTGAGATGCACATTGCTGCAACTGGTTGTGCAGCCAGGTCAGGCTAAACACATCAACGCCCGTGCTTTTGGGTGCAGGCAGGCTGAAATAGCCCTCACGCAGCAAATGCATGAGCAAGCCACCATGCACTTTGCCGCTTGCTGCCCACTGCCCGCCTTTGTCATACGGCGCGCCAGTATGCAATTGGCACCAGCCATCCAGCAGGGTATTGGCTGGACCGCTGTCAAAGCCCAGCGTGCGGCCTTCGGCATCGATCAGGCTCCAATTGGCAATACCGCCCAAATTCAACACCGCCACACCTTGGCCGGGCTGGCCAAACATGGCGCGGTGGAACGCCGGCACCAAAGGTGCGCCCTGCCCACCAGCAGCTACATCACGGCGGCGAAAATCAGCCACCACGCGAATGCCGGTGTGCTCAGCCAAAAGCGAAGGGTTGTTCAGTTGGATTGTGTAGCGCCCCAGGCCGTCACTGGGCTGGCCCAGCCCAGCCAGCACCGCATCAGGCGCCTGGCGTGGCGCTGGTTGGTGGCGCACAGTCTGGCCATGCGCACCAATGGCCAGGATGCTGGAAGCAGGTATGCCAGTCTGCTCGCACAATTGCTTGACCGCATTGGCATAGCAATGGGCCAAGGCGTTTTCAGCCAGGGCGGCCAGATGCAGCTCATCGTGGCCAGGAAAATTCAATTGCCGCAGCAACGCCACCAAGGGCTCGCCCAGCGGTATATGCACATGGCCGGCGACGGCTATGCACTCCAGTCCAGCGTGACCACCCAAACTGGGCGAGAAACGCGCCAGCACGGCATCCACACCATCCAGCGACGTGCCTGACATAAGACCGATGAACCAACCTTTGCCAGGATTGGGGGAATGCGAGGCCTGATTGCTGACAGCATGCATCTGCAGCTCCTTTATGAGAACTTGTGTGCGATTTTTTTAAATACACGGCAAAGCCATCGGCGTGCCAATTGACGCGCTGGTGGTATGTGCTGCAAAGGGACTTTGAACAGGCTCTCAGAGCCTACTTCTGGGTGTTGTGCAGAGTTTCCCTACGCATTGTGGCAGAACACAAGCTTGTTTCAGGCCATGGCAACAGGCCTGATAATGCCAGCCATGATTAATTTAAAGGATTTGGTGCTGCGCCGAGGCACCAAAGTGCTGTTAGACGGCGTAAACATCACCATCCAACCGGGCGAAAAAGCCGCTTTGGTTGGCCGCAACGGGGCTGGCAAGTCCACTTTGTTTGCCTTACTCAACGGCAGCTTGCATGAAGATGGCGGAAGCTTCTTCAAGCCCGCTGGCTGGCGCATGGCCCAGGTCGCACAGAACATGCCGGAGACCAGCGACAGTGCAACCGAGTTCGTTCTGGGCGGCGATAGCCGCCTGGCCGAGCTCAATGAGCGCCTGAAAGAGGCTGAAGCCAATGACGATGGCTTGGCGATGGCGCAAATTTATGCCGAGCTGGCCGATGCCGGTGCCTATGACGCACCGGCACGTGCACAAGCACTGATTCTGGGTCTGGGCTTTCAGCCCGCCGAATTGGAGCGCCCAGTCAACAGTTTCTCGGGTGGCTGGCGCATGCGCTTGCAATTGGCACGCGCGCTGATGAGCCCCAGCGATTTGCTGCTGCTCGATGAGCCGACCAACCACTTGGACTTGGATGCGCTGATCTGGCTGGAAGGCTGGCTGGCTCGCTACCCAGGCACGATGATCGTGATCAGCCATGACCGTGAGTTCCTGGATGCCACGACGCAAGTGACCTTGCACCTGGATCAGCAGAACATCACCCGCTACGGCGGCAATTACAGCTTTTTTGAAGAGCAGCGCGCACTCAAGCTGGAGCAGCAGCAGGCGGCGTTTGCCCGCCAGCAAGACAAGATTGCCCACTTGCAAAAGTTCATTGACCGCTTCAAGGCCAAGGCCACCAAAGCGCGTCAGGCGCAAAGCCGTGTCAAGGCGCTCGAGCGCATGGAGCGTGTTGCACCGGTATTGGCCGAGGCCGAATTCAGCTTTGAATTCAAAGAGCCTTTGGCACTGCCCAATCCGATGCTGGTGGTGAAAAATGCCGAAATGGGTTACTTCACCAAAGAAGGCAGTGAACACAAAACCATTTTGCGCAATGTCAGCCTGTCGGTGCAGTCGGGCCAACGCATTGGTATCTTGGGTGCCAACGGCCAGGGTAAATCAACGCTGATCAAGTCGATTGTCGGTGATGCGCCGCTGATCTCCGGTGAGGTCACGCAGGGCAAAGGCCTGGCGATTGGCTACTTTGCGCAGCAAGAGCTGGATGTCTTGCATGAAAACGACAATCCGCTTGAGCATTTCACGCGCTTGGCACGCAGCTACGGCGCCACACCGCCGAATCCGGCGCGAGAGCAAGATTTGCGCAATTTTCTGGGCAGCTTCAATTTCGACGGCGATATGGTCAAGCAAGCCATCGGCACGATGAGCGGTGGCGAGAAAGCCCGCTTGGTGCTGGCGATGCTGGTCTGGCAACGCCCTGGCCTGTTGCTGCTCGACGAGCCAACCAACCATTTGGACCTGGCCACACGCGAAGCGCTGGGCATGGCACTCAATAGCTTTGAGGGCACGTTGATGCTGGTCAGCCATGATCGCGCTTTGCTGCGCACCGTCAGCGACCAGTTCTGGCTGGTCGGCCAAGGCAAGGTGCAGGACTTTGAGGGCGATTTGGAAGACTACCAGCGCTATGTGCTGCAGCAGCAAAAAGAGCTGCGCGCGCAGCTCGAAGCCAAAAAAGAAGCAGGCAAGGAACCAGCTGCCAGTGTGTCGGCAAGCAGCGCCAAAGCACAACAAGCAGAGGCGCCAGCAGTCAACCAACGCGAACAGCGCCGCCAGGAATCACTGAACCGGCAAAAAATGGCTGAAAAAACCCAGCCTTTGAAAAAGAAGATCGCTGCCTTGGAAAAAAAGATGGCCGACAGCCAGGCTGAAAAAGAAAGCCTGGAAGCCAGCCTCGGAGCCGATAGCACCCCCCAGGAATGGGCGGAATCAGGCAAAAAAATCAAGGACTTGCAAGAAGCAATCGACACCGCTGAAGAAGAATGGTTCACGCTGTCGGAAGAGCTACAGGCCTTGCTGCAGGCCAATGGCTGAGATTTTTGAAAAAAATTTCGTTTTTTTTGTATTTCGGTGTCAACGCATTGACCAGGGCCACGTTTAAGGTTCATCAGTCATCTTTTAGGATTAAACATGAATACGATGAACACCGAAATCTGGCCTGACGACGAACGCGATCGCAAGCGTTAATGCATAGGGCATGTGCCAGTCACACACCATCCTAGTGTCTGACTGGCAAGCCCTACGCCCTCTTCCAATACGCTGCCAAGCTTGGCATTGGCAGCAGCCCATCAGCTGATGGCTCTCGCCCTCGCGACATACTCTTATTCTTGGTGGATAGGCTGTATTAACAACTCGAACAACAGATATTGATTTTTGTAACCCCGCCTCGGCGGGGTTTATTTATGGCTCAAGTGCTGCCAGCCCCCAGGACAGCACAGGCCAGCTCAGCTGACGCCACCAGAGATCGCCATTCATTGGACCTTGCTTGGACATTCACCAGTTGGACACACAAAGCCAAAGGCACACGCAATCCGTGAGCCTTTGGCTTTTTTACTATTCGACAGGCGGCTTACTTACGCCGTGCCGAGCGCACGCCCAAAACCTGCGCCACCGCCGACAACACATTGTGCAAACGCGTCGCGTTTTGAATCTCAACGGTAAAGGTCATCGTAGCGCTGTTTTTGTGGCTGCGTGTTTGCACCCCAATCACATTGGTGCGCTCGCGAGTGAACACATCAGAAATATCGCGCAGCAAACCCTGGCGGTCCTGGGCTTCGATATAAATATCCACTGGATAGACCGAGGCCGACGCAGCATTGCCAGAGCCCGCATGCTCCCCCCACTGCACATCAATGATGCGCTCGGGCGTGGTTTCCAGCATTTTTTGGAAGTTTGGGCAGTCACAGCGGTGAATGCCCACCCCTTTGCCTCGCGTGATAAAGCCCCCGATTTCATCGGGTGGTGCAGGCATGCAGCATTTGGCCAAATGGGTCATCAGCGAATCCATGCCCACCACCAGCACTTTTCCGCTGCCAGTGCTACGGGGCTTGCGCACCACGACATCGTCGCCGGCCTGGCCGTCTTCTTGCGTGTCAGGATGGAGCAAGACCTCCAACGTACGCAGCGAGAATTCGTCCTTGCCCACGACCTCGAAAAACGACTCGGTCGTCTTAAAGCCCAATTGCAGCGCAATGTCTTCGAGTTTCAGAGCCGTTTTGCCTTCGCGCTGCAGCACTTTCTCAACGATTTCACGCCCTTTGGCAATGGTCTCTTGCAAGGATTGGGCATTGAACCAGGCCCGCACTTTCGAGCGCGCGCGTTGGCTGCGTAAATAGCCCAACTCTTTATTGAGCCAGTCACGCGAAGGCCCGCCTTCTTTGACCGCCGTGATCTCCACCGTTTGGCCATTTTGCAAAGGCGTATTCAGTGCGACCATTTGGCCATCGATCTTGGCGCCCCGGCAACGATGCCCTAAATTGGTGTGCACGGTATAGGCAAAGTCCACCGGAGTTGCCCCTTTGGGCAGCTCGATGATCGAGGCGTTTGGCGTCATCACGTAGATGCGGTCATCAAACAGGCCCAGCGCCCGCACCTCGTCACTGTCAGCAAATTCGCGCTCCCAAGCCAGCAGCTGGCGCAGCACAGCAATTTTGGAGTCGTATTCGCCCGCAGCAGACACCCCTGCATACCCTTTGGTGCCCGCTTCCTTGTAGGCCCAGTGCGCAGCCACGCCATTTTCGGCATGGTCGTGCATGGCCTGGGTGCGAATTTGGATCTCAACTGCCCGTCCATCGTGGTCGCGCACCACCGTATGCAAAGACTGGTAGCCGTTGGGTTTGGGTTTGGCGATGTAGTCGTCAAACTCGGCCTCGACGGGCACAAAACGCGTGTGCACCCAGCTGAGTGTTTCATAACACTCCTCAATGGTCGGCACAATGATGCGCATCGCACGGATGTCAAACAGCTGGTCAAACTCCAAGGACTTGCCGCGCATCTTTTTGACGATGCTGTAGATGTGCTTGGGGCGGCCTTGGACAGTTGCCTGGATATGGCGCCCCTGCAACTCAGTGCGGACCGTATCGCACAGCGCCTGCATATAGTGCTCGCGCTCACGGCGCTTCTCATCGAGTTGCTTGGCCACATCGCGGTAGGTATCGGGCTCCAAAAATCGGAACGCCAAATCCTCCAGCTCCCACTTGAGCTGCCAAATGCCCAACCGATTGGCCAGCGGCGCAAACACGTACAAACTCTCTTCTGCCAGCAAACGGTCAATCGGCACTTTAGAGGTCGCGTGGTAGCGCAAGGTTTGCAAGCGTGAGGCAAGTCGGATCAACACCACCCGCAAATCGCGCGAAAATGCCAGCAGCATCTTGCGCACGGTTTCCGTGTGCTCAATTCTGGCTTCACCGCGCTTGCGCGAGCCTGAACCGCTTCTGGCCTGGCCCTGCACCTGCATCAGCTTGGAGGTCTCCAGCGCCAATGAAGCATAGGTATCACCAAAACGGCGAGCAATCGCCTCGTAAGGGTTGTTCAGGTGAAACGATGCATAGATCAAATAAGTGGCTGCCTGCATGGCTTCAGAGCCGCCGATTTCATCCAGAATCTGGGCAACAGCGTTCGCATGGTCGAGCACGCTCTCGCCATTGCGCAGCAGCTCATCGGCCAGCAGTGGCTCAGCAAAATTCTTGGCCCTGACCAGCATATTGGCCTGTTTGGGCATCATGGCACCTGCCGCGCTCAACAGCAAAGGCTCGCGAGCCCGCACTTCTGGCTTGTCGGCAACAGGCGTTTGCGGGGTTTCAGCGATAGGTAAATTCATAAATTATTTCAATCAACAGCAAGACTATACGCCCAACTTGCGTCAAAGCCATGTCGATTCTCTGGCCATTGGCGCTCGAATAGCCGTTAAACATGCATCTTTTTGTCACGCTGGACCTGCCTGGCTCAGGCCGCACCTCGGTGCGTGCAGCTTCAATGGCTGTCTGCGCTCAGCAGCTTAGAACGTGTTTACGATTTTTTCACAGTCGCGCAAGGCACAAAAAAGTGGCAGTGCAAGGCGCTTGTTGCCGCTCATACGTCTGTATGAGCAAAACGGGCAACGCAGTAATGCGCTTTTTTGTGCCTTGCCCTTCGGGTTGGAGCCCAAAAGGCGCACTGCTTTGTTAAAAATCCTCGCCGGGCAGATAGCCCGACTGCGGTTTTTGTCGCGCATTGCATCCTTTTGGGCTTCAACGCGGTCTGCGAAAAGATCGTAAACACGTTCTTAGAGCCGCGCGCTATTGGCAGTCTGTTTACGTCAATCCAGCAAGAAACGCGCCACCGCTTCCACCTGGGCTTCGGGCACTAAGGTGGGGGCATGGCCGACACCTTCAATCTCCAGCACCGTTGCATGAGGCCCGCGTGCGGCCATCGCCGCAGCGGTTGCGGGACTGAGCAGATCCGAGTTTTTGCCACGCAACAGCAAGGTTTTGGCCTTGAGCTGGTCATACAAGGACCACAGCACAGCCTCGCCGGCCTGGGCATCTTGCGCCGTCATGGCTTTGAAGGGGTGTGCAATCGCTGGGTCGTAATGCAGCGTGAGTTGGCCATTGTCCAGCGGCCGGAACATGGCTTGCGACAGCGCCAGCCACTGGGCTTCGGTATGCGGGCCAAAACCGCCACTGATTTGACGCAGATAGTCAGCCCCCTCTTGCAGGTTCGCGTATTGCGTGAATTGGCCCAGGTACTGGCCAATGCGCAAAATGGATGGCCACTCCAGCACCGGCCCGACATCATTGAGCACCAGTTTGTCTACTGGTATCGGCAGACCGGGCAGGGTCACAAAACCCAGACCAATCAAGCCGCCCATGCTGGTGCCAATCCAGTCGAGTCGGGTAATCGGCTGGCCATTGTTTTCCGCCTCCTGGACCAGTTGCCCGAGCAGCGACAGCATATCGCCCACATACGCTGGCACTTGGTAGCCAGTCGGATCTGCCAGCCAGTCGCTGCGCCCTCGCCCGACCACATCAGGGCAAACCACCCGAGCATGGGCGCTCAGGCGCCGCGCCAATACATCAAAATCGCGGCCCGTGCGCGTCAGGCCATGCACGGCAATGATCAAATGCCCACTATCGGCGCCTTGCTGTGCTGGCCAATCCCAATAGGCCATGCGGTGTGACAAGGCATTGGCTTGGCCATTGGGGCTGCTTTTGCAGGCCCCTAGGCACGACACAAAACGCAGGTTTGGCTTTGCAGCCCCCGTTGGGGGAATGGATGCTGTCATGTCTGAGTCTCCTGGTTGTTCTTGCATGCGAAAGCTCACGCCAGGCCAGCCACACACCAGGCTCACTAGCCTTAACCTAGCTGCGCTTGCAAGGATTTTCTATTGTTCACCTAGAGTTTGCGAAACTGCGCGAAAATGCCAGTAATGGCGTGCAGCCATGGGAAGCTCTGCAAACCCCTCGCGCTCTGTAATGCGTGTGGTGTCAGGATGGGCCGCAAGATGCCTTTTGATGGCCATCGCAACGGCGATAGCCATCAAAAGACAACTCGGCGAATCGCCTGAAGCCATACTCAGACCACAACAGGGCGTTTTGCGGAAATTCCCGATGCACGCCATCCACATGGATGAATCAATGCATCCACATAGTAATGGATATGGAGGTATTCGATGACGTTAAAGGGAAAAACCGCATTGGTGACTGGCTCCACCAGTGGCATTGGACTGGGAATTGCCAAAGTGCTGGCAGCACAAGGCGCCAATATCCTGGTCAACGGTTTTGGTGACCACGAAGCGCCGCGTAAAGAGATCGAGCAAGCCGGCAGCGCGCACGGCATTCGCACCGACTACCATGGTGCCGACTTGAGCAAGCCCGCCGAGATTGAAGACCTGTTTGCCCACGGCAACAAAGTGTTTGGCTGCATCGACATCGTTGTCAACAATGCCGGCATCCAGCACACCTCGCAGATTGAGTCATTTCCGGTCGACCGCTGGGATGCGATCATCGCCATCAACCTCAGCAGCGTGTTTCACACCAGCCGCCTGGTCTTGCCGTCGATGCGCAAGAACAACTGGGGCCGCATCATCAATATTGCCTCAGTACACGGCCTGGTCGGCTCGGCAGAAAAATCAGCGTATGTTGCAGCCAAGCATGGGGTTGTAGGCTTTACCAAAGTCGCCGCACTGGAGACAGCGACCACCGGTGTGACCGTCAATGCCATTTGCCCAGGCTGGGTGCTGACGCCTTTGGTGCAAAAGCAAATCGATGCCATTGCACAAAAAGAAGGCATTAGCAACGAAGAGGCCACCAAAAACCTGCTGCAAGCCAAAGAGCCGTCCTTGCGCTTTACCACGCCAGAAGAGCTGGGCGCACTGGCAGCCTTCCTGTGCTCGCCGGCTGGCGACAATATCCGCGGTGTCGCGTGGAACATGGACGGCGGCTGGGTCGCCCAATAACGCAGAGTAAACACTGCGCACCCTGGTGCGCATCGTGCACAATGCGAGGCGCTTCATGCGCCTTTTTTGATGCCGTGTCGCTGCGCTTATACGCTTGTATAGATAGCGCCAGCAGCAGCCAAACCGCCCACCAACAAGGCTTGGCCCCAGCACCGCATCGGGCCTCTACAACACAATTGCAGCTGACTGCGCCTGCATAGCGGATAATTTCACGATTGGGCCTCAGAGCCTGTTCAAAGTCTCGACGCAGTCGCGCAAGGCACAAAAAAGAGGCAGTACAAGACGCCTGTTGCAGCTCATACGTCTGTATGAGCAAAACGGGCAACGCAGTAATGCGCTTTTTTGTGCCTTGCCCTTCGGGTTGGAGCCCAAAAGGCACGCTGCTTTGTTAAACATCCTCGCCGGGCAGATAGCCCGACTGCGGTTTTTGCCGCGCATCGTATCCTTTTGGGCTCCAACGCGGTCTGCGTGGAGACTTTGAATAGGCTCTCTGGCATCACAATGCCAGTGCAGCCGCTAACCACGCCTGCTGCACCTGCCCCGCTTTTCATTTTTGACCACTGTCCATGCTGCAATTTGACCTTCTCGCCACCGACTCCTCCAGCCACGCCCGGCGCGGCCAGCTCACGCTGAACCACGGCGTCGTGCAAACCCCTATTTTCATGCCCGTGGGCACCTACGGCACGGTCAAAGGCGTGATGCCACGCAGCCTGGAGGAAATGGGCGCGCAAATCATTTTAGGCAATACCTTCCATCTGTGGATGCGCCCCGGCCAGGATGTGATGTCCTCGTTTGGCGGCCTGCATGCGTTTGAGCAGTGGCACAAACCGATTCTGACCGACAGCGGCGGCTTTCAGGTCTGGAGCCTGGGCGATATGCGCAAGATCACCGAAGAAGGCGTGCACTTTGCCTCGCCGGTCAACGGCGACAAGCTGTTCATGTCGCCCGAAGTCAGCATGCAGATTCAGACCACGCTGAATTCGGACATTGCGATGCAGCTCGACGAATGCACGCCCTATGAACTCAAAGGCCATATCACCACCGCCGACGAAGCGCGCCGCTCGATGGAGATGAGTATCCGCTGGGCCAAGCGCAGCCAGAATGAATTCCACCGCCTGAACAACCCCAACGCCTTGTTCGGCATTGTCCAAGGCGGCATGTTTGAGCATTTGCGCCAGGAATCCTTGGAGCAGCTGGTCGAGCTGGACTTCCCCGGCTACGCAGTCGGTGGCGTCAGCGTCGGCGAGCCCAAGGAAGACATGCGCCGCATCATGGCCCACACACCACACCGCCTGCCTGCCAACAAGCCGCGCTACCTGATGGGCGTGGGCACGCCAGAAGACTTGGTGCAAGGCGTGGCCAGCGGTGTTGACATGTTCGACTGCGTGATGCCCACCCGCAATGCGCGCAACGGCACGGTGTTCACCCGCTATGGCGACCTGAAGCTGCGCAATGCCCGTCACAAACAAGACCACCAGCCGCTGGACACCAGCTGCACCTGCCACGCCTGCGCAGGCACCAGCGGCGTCAGCTGGGACCAGGGCGGGCGCGGTGGCTTCTCCCGCGCTTACCTGCATCACCTGGACCGCTGCGGCGAGATGCTGGGCCCGATGCTCACCACCATCCACAACCTGCACTATTACCTGAACCTGATGCAGGATGTGCGCAATGCGCTGGACAACAACCGCTTTGCCGAATTCCGCCAGCAGTTTGCAACTGAGCGTGCACGCGGCGTTTAAAGCCAACTTCGCCCCCCCTAAATAGCCAGTGCCCGCTTGATGCTGCACTGGCTTTTTTCATGCCGCCATGCTGCAGCACCTCTTCAAGGCGGCTTGAGCAAACCGCTTTGAATATGGCCTGCGACCAAGGCAGTCACCTCGGCACGCAGCCAGCGGTACAGCGGCGATGCATCCTGCCGCCTGGGCCAGGCCATGCTGAACGTGATGTCCCGCAGCGGCGCAGGCAGGCGTTTTTCCACCAGCGGAAAATGCTTGCGGTACAGGGTGGCGGCAAATGCCGGCATCGTCGTCGCGTAGCCGCTCTCCATCAGCACAAAAGGGCTGAGGCCAAAGCTCGACAGGTAAGCGGCAAACTGCATGCGCTGTCCTGTGCCTTTTAACGCCCGGTCAAAGTTGGTGCGGCGGCCATGCATCAAGGTGTAGGCGAACCAGCGCGAATGTGCCATATCGGCAAAGCTCAGCTGGCGGCGCCGCGCCAGTGGATGACTCGGCCCCATCACCCCCACGCGCTCGTCGTGAAACAAGACCTGCGAGCTAAAACGCGGCGGCACCTCGGCAAACAAGCCAATCGCCAAATCCTGCCGCTCGGCATCGAGCTCTGCCGGATCAAACTCGCCATGCACCGAATGCAGCCTGGGCACCAGGCGCGGCGCTACTCTGGCCAGGCGCTCCAACAACGGGCCAGCCAGCAGCAACTCGATATGCGCTGCCGTGCCAATATTGACCACGCCTTCAGCTTGCGCCGGCTGAAAGTCGTCCGAGCCAGCCACTGCGTGGCCCAGCATCTCCAGAGCCGGCTGCACCGCGCTGTGCAGGCTCAGGGCGCGCTCAGTGGGCACAAAGCGCCCGCGCACCGTGACAAACAAGTCATCGGCCAAGGCATGGCGCAGCTTGGCCAGATCACGGCTCACGCCCGGCTGTGTTTTGTGCAGCAAGCGCGCCGTCTGGGTCGCGCTGCAGGTGGCCATCAAGGCATCGAAAGTCAGCAGCAGGTTCAAATCCAGGCGGCGTAAGACAGAGAGGTTTTCATGCATACCATAAATGGTATACAAAACTTCTCGAATCATCATTGGATTGTTTGGCGCTGGCACTCTACAGTCATGGCAGATTCCCCCATCCAACAAGCATTTAGAGCGGCTAACACGACCCAGCAAACCAAAGGTTTGCGGTTGAGACTAGGCGCAAAACCGCAGGCAGTACGAGTAGTACGACAAGGTTTTGCAACGACGTATCAAGGGTTGTGTTAGCCGCTCTTAGGAGACCTGCCATGACGTTTGCCCGCACCTGTTCCACCCTGCTTGGCGCCTGCCTGGCCGCCATCGCGCTGGCCCTGCCCACTGCCGCCAGCGCCGACACCTTTCCCAATAAGCCTGTGAAGCTGGTCGTGCCATTTCCACCAGGCGGCACACCCGACATCGTCAGCCGCCTGATCAGCGAACACATGTCCAAAACCCTGGGGCAAGCGGTGATTGTCGACAACCGCGCGGGTGCCAGCGGCAATATCGGCGCGCAAGCCGTGGCCAAATCCCCTGCCGATGGCTATACGCTGTTGGTATGCGCGTTCAGCTGCACCGTCTCACCGTCGTTGTACAGCCCTGCGCCGTTTGATTTGAAGCGCGACTTTGCGCCAGTGGCGATGCTGGGCACCGTGCCTAGCGTGCTGGTCATCAACCCCAAGGTGCCAGCGACCAACTTGAGCGAATTTTTGGCGTATGCCAAAGCCAATCCAAACACCCTCAATGCCGCATCGTCAGGCGTGGGCGGCTCAGCCCATTTGGCGCTGGAATTGCTGAAAAACCGCACCGGTGCAGAAATCACCCATGTGCCTTACCGGGGCGCGGGCCAGGTGGCGACCGACTTGCTCGGCGGCCAGGTCGATATGTACTTTGACAACCTGCCTGCCTCGCTGGCCAGCATCCGCGCAGGCAAATTGATTGCCTTGGCCGTTGCCAGCAAAGAACGCGCCTCGGCCGCGCCCGATGTGCCGACCTTCACAGAAGCTGGTTTGAGCGACTTCTTGATCACGCCATGGTTTGGTGTGCTTGCCCCGGCCCAAACACCGCCAGAGACCGTGCAAGCGCTCAATAGTGCGATCAATGCAGCGCTGCAAGACCCGGCGCTGAGCAAACGCCTTGATGAAATCGGCGTGATTCCAGCCCCTGACGCGCCAGAAGCCTTGGCTGCTTTCCTTGAAGCGGAAACGCGCACCTGGGCCGACATCATCGCCAAAAACAATATCAAACCCGAATGAGCGCCAGCGACCGCCAAACACCTGAGAGGCCGGGCTGGAGCGGGCCTTTGCGCTTGCGCGACATGGGCTCCTTCCATATCGGCGGGCAAGCCCAGACGCTGTGCGGCCACCCCACTAGCCAGCATTTGCTGGCCGCAGGTGGCCAGCCGGTAGAGCTGGACCCCAACGGCACCTACGTAACGGGGCAAATGTACGTCCAGTACTACTGGCCTGAAACGCCCGAGCACACCACACCCTTGTTCTTATGGCATGGCGGCGGCCTGACTGGTGCGTGTTGGGAAACCACGCCAGATGGCCGCAGCGGCTGGCAGCAGTACTTTGTGCGCCGCGGCTGGGATACCCATGTCTGCGACGCTGCAGAGCGCGGCCGCTCTGGCTACGCGCCGCAGTTCTGGGGCTTGCCGCTGTCGCAAACCGTAGAAGCCGTGTTTGAGCGCTTTCGCATTGGCCCCAGCTTACAAGGCGCAGCACTGAGCGATGCGGCTCAATATGCATTTGCGGGCAGCCAGTTTCCGGCCGAAGCCTTTGCTGCTTTTGCGCAGCAACTGGTGCCGCGCTGGGCACACACTGATGCAATGATTCTGGCGGCCTATGCCGCCCTGCTCGCAAGGCAAGCACCGGCGGCATTGGTCTGCCATTCACAAGGCGGCATGTTTGGCTTGACGACGGCGCTGAACCACCCGGAGCGTGTGCGTGCCGTCGTGGCGCTGGAGCCCTCTTCCGTGCCTGACTGCGATGCGGACAGCTACCAGGTGCCGACCCTGATTGTGCTGGGCGACTTCATCGACGGCGACGCCCGCTGGCCGCGCATGCGCGAGCGCATTCTGCGCTTTGCCAAGCGCAATCCCTGCGTGCACATCCTGTCCTTGCCCGCGCTGGGCCTGCACGGTAACTCCCACATGCTGATGATGGACCGCAACCACCTGCACATTGCCGATCTGGTGCATGACTGGCTGGCGGCTGAGTTGGCAAAGCCAGCCGCGCACCTGCGCAGAGCCACTGTCGCCGACTGAGTCAAAGGCCTTGGGCTTTAGACCCGGCCTTTCCACGGCACCAATTGCGACTCAGCCCAGCGCATGCACAAGTCAAAGCACCAGGCCAGAAGGCCGATGACCAAGATGCCCATGATGACGATGTCGGTGCGCAAAAAGTTCGAGGCATTCAGCACCATTTGACCGAGGCCAACAGTGGCGGCGACCATCTCAGCGGCCACCAAGGTGGTCCAGCCAAAGCCAATCGCGATGCGCAAGCCCACCAGAATGTCGGGCAAGGCCGCAGGCACGATGACATGGCGAATCAACTGCCAGCGGCTGGCTCCCAAGGACAGCGCGGCATTGATTTGCTCAATGCTGGCACTTTTGACACCGGCTTTGGCCGCCAGTGCAATGGGCGCAAAGCAGGCCAGGTAAATCAGGATGATTTTGGAGGTTTCATCAATGCCGAACCAGATCACGATCAACGGCAAATACGCCAGTGGTGGCAAGGGCCGGTAAAACTCGATCAAAGGATCGAACACGCCGCGTGAGAGGCGACTCACACCCATCGCAATGCCAATTGGCACGGCTGTGACAACAGCCAGAAAAAACGCGCCAAACACCCGCAGTGCGCTCCACTGCAAATGCACAACCAGGCCTTGGCCGCCCTGGATATTGCCGCTCCAGGCTTGGCTGAATGCTGCGCCAATGGCTTGCGGCGATGGCAAAAACAAAGGCGAGATCCAGGCCCTGGCAGTCGCCAGCCACCACAAACCCAGCAAGGCGGCAATGCACAGCACACTGATCCAGTGGCTGTTGCCTGCGCCCGGCAAGCGGTATTGCGCGACTGCCGGGATGCTGCTGAGATCCAATGCGGCAGCTGTGATCGGCTCATGGGCCGTTTGGCTTGGCAAAGGTACTGTTCTGGCCTTGCCAGAGCCGATCGGGCTTACGGAGGTGTGGTACATACAATCTATTCGAGTGGCAATCGCAAACGCTGCGCATGGGCTCAAGCTGCCTTGCCAAATGCGCGTGGAGTTGATGCTGCGGCCTTAACCTGTTCAAGGTGGCTGGTCGATGCAGCCACGGACTGCCCGCTGTCGGGCGCAATCCATTGCAGCACCCGCTCACGCCAGGCGATAAAGTCAGCGCTGGCTTTCACGCTTCGGGCATGGCCGCTGTGCAAATACGCCTGGTTAAAACCAATCGCATGCTGCTGAACGATGCGCCCCGGTCTTGGTGACATGACAATCAGGCGGCTGCCCATAAACAGCGCTTCTTCAACGTCATGGGTGATGAAGAAAATGGTTTTTTTGGTCTCTTGCCACAGGCGCACAATCAGCTCTTGAATGGCTTCGCGGGACAACGCATCGAGTGCGCCCAGCGGCTCATCCATCAGCAATACCTCGGGGTCGCTGGCCAGCGCACGGGCAATGCCCACGCGCTGCTGCATGCCGCCAGACAGTTGCCAAATTGGCGATTTCGCAAAGTCCGCCAAGCCCACTTGCGCGAGTTTTTCTTGTGCAATCGCATGCCGCTGCGCTTTGGACAAACCGCGCAAGCGCAGGCCCAGCGCGACATTGTCTTCGACGTTCAGCCACGGCATCAGCGCGTGTTTTTGGAACACCACGCCACGCTCAGCGCCCGGGCCTTCAATGGGCTGGCCGTTGAGCGCAATGCGCCCGGTCGAGCTGGGTGTGAAACCGGCAATGCAGTTGAGCAGGGTCGTTTTGCCACAACCCGAAGCGCCCAGCGCGACGACAAACTCGCCCGGCTGGATCTGCAAATCCACATGGCTGAGCGCCAAGGTCGTGGCGCTGCCACCTGTGCCTGCATAGCGCACCGACAGGTTTTCGATGTGCAAGCCCGCTTTGCCAGCAGGCGTTGATGAATGCAGCTCAGCCAGGGCTTGCTCCATGGTGTGATTCCTTCAAGTACAGCTTATTGAGGAGTGGCTGATTCGACCCAGCGTGGGTTGATGCCAATTGAATAGTCGTCAAGCACGGTGGCGACCGAGCCCTGGTCTTTGAGGAAGGCGGCGGTCGCTGCCAGCGATTGCGCTACAACCGAGTTCTTGCCGCCGCCCAGCCAGGTCGCACTGGCCTGCTCTTTAGGCGGCACAAACGCGTATAAGGCCAGGCTGTCAGGCACGCTGGTAACCTCAGCCCCGCTCCATTTGGCAACGGCCTTGGCTTGCGGTGAATCGACCGACCAGGCCGCCGTATGATTGGTGTAGTTGGCGTCCGCTGCGGCCAGAACGTTGACGAACTCTGTCAGGAAGGCATCGTTTTTTTGCGCAAAATCCTTGCGCACGGCAAGCGCATCGAACGTGGCCTTGCCGGTGTCCTTGGCGATTTGGCCCGAGGTCAGCAAGACCGTGCCGCTTTGCTTGACCTGCTGCAATACCGGGTTCCAGATGAAGGTGGCGTCAATATCGCCGCGCTGCCAGGCTGCCAGCGCCTCTGGTGGGCGCAGGTTCAAGATTTGCACTTCATTGGCTTTGATGCCGGCCTTCTCCAGCGCGACCAGCAAATGGAAATGCGTGGTCGAGGCAAATGGCAGCGCGATTTTTTTGCCTTTGAGATCGGCCACGCTGTTCACGCCCGAGCCATTGCGGGCCACCAAGGCTTCGGCTTCGTTGATGTTGTCCAGAATCCAGAAAATCTCAATCGGCACGCCTTGCGAGATGGCGGCGGCAAAAGGCGCAGAGCCGGCTTCGCCAATCTGAATTGCGCCAGAGGCCAGTGCCCGCGCGACTTCAGCGCCGCTGCCAATTTGGCGGTAGGTCACCTTGTAGCCGGTTTTCTCTTCGAGTTGCTTGGTCTCTTGCGCATAGCGCCAAGGCACGACCATGTCCTGGTAACCAATCACCACTTCTTTGGTTTGTGCGTGTGCAGCCAATGCCGCTGTGCAGGCCAGCGCGAAGGCACTGAGTGGTTTCAACCAGGTCGACGCGGATGGGAAGAACATAAGCAGTGTCTTTCAAAAAGAACGTGTGGGATGGCGGGCCAAACTTCTGGCCTTGCCTCTGTGCTAGCCCTCCATGCTAGGGGAGAACCACGTTCTATATACAGACAGTCTTCTTATGAATTTATTCTTAATTATTATTTGTATTATTGAATGGCACTTGGTAGTTGCCGTGCGCGCAAAGAAAAAGGCAAGGTGCAACAACACCTTGCCTTGTACCTTGGCTGGGGCTGAGCCCTTGGAAAGCACTGCATCTAGTGCAGCAAACAGCGCAGCTCAGTGCCGATCGGCCAATGCATGGGCAATGGTGCCCAGATCGACAAATTCCAGCTCACCGCCAGCGGGTACACCGCGGGCAATGCGTGTGCTTTTAATGCCACGCTTGCTCAGACCTTGGGCGATCACATGCGCAGTCGCCTGGCCTTCGGCTGTGAAACTGGTGGCAATGATGACTTCTTCAATCACGCCATTGCCAGCGCGCTCCATCAGACGCGTCAAGCCCAGCTCCGCTATGCCAACGCCATCCAAGGGATTCAAACGCCCTTGCAGTACAAAATACAGGCCTTCATAAGCACCTGTGCGCTCTAGCACCGCCTGGTCAGAAGGCGTCTCAACGACACATAAGCGGGTCTGGTCGCGCTGCGGATCAGCGCAGGTCGCACAAATGGTCTGCTCGGTGAAGGTGTAGCACAGCTCACAGTGCTGCACGTGCTGTACCGCAGACTGCAGGGCTTGCGCCAGGTGCACAGCCCCGTCTCTGTCGTGCTGCAGCAAATGGTAGGCCATGCGCTGAGCCGACTTGGCACCCACACCGGGCAGCTTTCTCAAGGCCTGCACCAGGTGCTCAAGGCTTTTAGGCGACTGATCCACGGGTTAACAACCGTATGCAGTGCTCAAAATGGCAGTTTCATACCGCCCAGGCCGCCCATCATTCCGCCCAAGCCCCCCATGCCACCTGTCAGCTTGCCCATTTTCTCTTGCTCGACTTCTGCGGCCTTGCGCACGGCGGCATTGAAAGCTGCAGCAACCAGGTCTTCGAGCATGTCTTTGTCGTCGGCCAGCAGGCTCGGGTCGATGGTGATGCGTTTGACTTCGTGCTTGGCCGTCATCAAGACTTTGACCAAACCGGCACCGGACTCACCTTCAACCTCAATTGTGGCCAGCTCTTCTTGGGCTTTTTTGAGGTTGTCTTGCATGGCCTGGGCTTGCTTTAACAAACCAGCCATTTGTCCTTTATTGAACATGGGGATCCCTTCTTTCTCTTTGCAGAGTTGACAATTAAAAAAAAAGCAGCGTCGCAATCGGTTTGCGGCACGCGCGATTCAGTGGCGGATGACTGCGCTCAATGCCGCAAATCAATCGCTATGGGTTTGATGCTGCCTGTGACCACTTCGGCGCCAAAATGGTTTCTAAGCCATTGCACGCGTTCGTCGTTGTCAACAATGGTCTGCGCAATGGCTTGGGCGCGCTGCTTATCAGCTTCCATTTGCAGCATCAAACTGGCTGTAACTTCACCGTACTCCAGCGTCAAAGTCCCAGCTACCTCTGCCGCTTGCAACACAGCCTGCAGCTTGCCACGCAGGGTTTCGTTCATCAGGCTCTGGTTGTTGATGCGCAAATGCACGCCAGTGGCATCGCGTTTTTGCACCTGGGACTGCTGGGCCAGCTCACGCACCAAAGCCGTCAACTGGCCTTGCTCATTGAGTTGGCGCACCAAGGCTTGCCACCATTGCTGCAGCCCGGCATCGACATTGTCTGGCAGGCGCAAGGCGGGTGCCTGCTCGGGTGCCCGTATGGGCGCAACTGGCGCTAGGACATCGACCGTTGTACCAGTCGCAACAATTTGGCTGACTGCCTGCACCGGCTCGGGCGCGACAGGTTCGGCTTGTAATACAGGCGGAGGGGCCACAGCGGCCTGTGTAGCATGCTCTGCCTGGTCTTCCCAAGGCAATGCCGTGCCTGGCGGCGCAATAGCTGCAGTGGCCAGCACAGTGGCACCTGCATCAGGGGCAGTTTCGTGCTGTGTTGGCTCAATGGCAGACTCCACCACCGCTGCCGGCTCAGACACAGTATGCGGCGGCGGCGGCTCCTGCGATTGCGGCTGCGATTGCGACGCCAAAGCCGCAGCATGCGCAGTAGCAGTAGCAGTAGCAGTAGCAGTAGCAGTAGCAGTAGCCACAGCTTCGATGGCAGCATCAGTGGCTGCGGCTACGGCTGCGGGGGCAGGCTTGTCAGGCGATGTTTCAGGTGCACTGCCACTGGGGGCTGCGCCGCCACCAGAAGTCGGCGAGGTGCCTGCCGGGGCTTTGAATGCCAACAAGCGCAGCAGCACCATCAGCAAGCCGGCGTACTCATCGGGCGCCAAGCCCAGCTCTTCGCGGCCTTTGAGACAGAAGGTGTAGAGCAGCTGCGTTTCATCAGCTGGGAGCTTGCCGGCCAATTCCAGCAAAGCGGGTAAGTCAACCTCTTCTGCCGGGTCCCAGGCCGACTGCGGCACGCTTTGGTACAGGGCCATTTTCTGCAAGGCCAGCGCCATGTCCTCCAGCAAAGAGGCGGCAGGAATGCCCTGCTGGCGCAAGACGTTGACCAGGCTCATCACAGCGGCACCATCGGCACGCGCCAGTGCATCAATGGCATCAAACACGTAGCGTTTATCGACCACGCCCAGCATTTGGCGCACAGTCTCTTCTTGCAATGCGCCATTGCCATAAGCAATCGCCTGGTCGGTCAATGACAGCGCATCGCGCATGGAGCCACGCGCCGCACGCGCCAATAGTTGCAAGCTGGCACGGTCTTGTGGCACGGACTCCTTGGCCAGTACCAGTTGCAAATGCTCGATGATGGTTTGCGGCGCCATCGGGCGCAAATTGAATTGCAAGCAGCGTGAGAGCACCGTGACAGGCACTTTCTGAGGGTCGGTGGTCGCCAATACAAATTTCAGGTATTCGGGCGGCTCTTCCAGCGTTTTGAGCATCGCATTGAAGGCCGTATTGGAGAGCATGTGCACTTCGTCAATCATGAAGACTTTGAAGCGCCCTTGCACCGGCTTGTAGACGGCCTGCTCCATCAGGCTTTGCACTTCTTCAACGCCACGGTTGGAAGCCGCATCCAGCTCGGTGTAATCCACAAAGCGGCCCGCATCGATGTCACGACAGGCCTGGCACACGCCGCATGGGTGCGCTGTAATCGTGCCCAAGCCATCAGGGCCTTGGCAGTTAAGCGATTTGGCCAAAATGCGCGAGACCGTGGTTTTACCCACTCCGCGCGTGCCAGTGAACAAGTATGCATGGTGCAGCCTTTGCTGCGCCAGCGCATTCGACAGCGCCTTGACGACGTGTTCCTGCCCCACCATTTCATCGAAATTATGGGGGCGGTATTTGCGAGCGAGCACCAAATATGACATAGCTTTGCATTCTAACGGTTGCACACCAAACGCATCGCATTTGCTGTGTAAGAGCCTGTTCGAAACCTCCGCGCAGCCGCGCACAGCACAATCTACGGCTCAACGGAGCATGGCAGCTGCGCGCGCGATGCCTGGGCACACGGCACCGCAGTCGTTCGCGCAGGCGCATCAATCGTTGGGGCGGAACACCAAAATCGCCGAAGGGATTGCGCGTCCATTGTCCAGCGGCAGCTTCTGGGTTTTATCAATCGCGCGCAGCACCGCGTCATCCCAGGCTGCGTTACCACTGGATTTGGTGATGCGCCGCCCAATGACCCGGCCTGAACCATCCATGCGGACCTCGACCTCGGCGGCTGGGTTGCCAACGATGGCCGATGGGAAAATGATGTTGGGACGCACTGCCTGGCGCACTTGACCGCCCCAGCCTGCCGAAGGTCCAGAAGAGCGCTCGGCTGTGCCGGTCGCATTGCTTGCCCCAGTCGCGCCAGCCATGCCTTGGATGTTGGCCAGGTTCGCAGCGCGCCTGGCTTCGGCTTCGGCGGCTTCTTTTTTAGCTGCCTCAGCTGCGGCCTTTTTCTTGGCGGCTTCTTCCGCTGCTTTTTTCTTCGCAGCGTCTTCGGCAGCCTTTTTCTTGGCAGCTTCTTCTTCGGCTTTTTTCTTCTCGGCGGCCTCTTCAGCCGCCTTTTTCTTAGCAGCCTCCTCTTCGGCTTTTTTCTTCGCTGCTTCGTCTTCAGCTTTTTTCTTCGCTGCAGCCTCGTCTGCGGCCTTTTTCTTGGCGGCTTCCTCTTCCGCTTTTTTCTTCGCAGCCGCATCTGCAGCGGCCTTTTTCTTGGCAGCTTCTTCTTCGGCTTTTTTCTTCGCGGCAGCCTCTTCAGCGGCCTGTTGCTTGGCAGCGTCTTCTTCCGCTTTCTTCTTCGCGGCCGCTTCTTCTGCGGCTTTTTTCTTCGCTGCTTCTTGCTCTTGTTTCTTTTTCGCCGCCTCCAGTGCGAGCTGGCGCTTGCGCTCAGCCTCTTCGCGCTCTTTGCGTTCTTGCTCCAAGACCAGTTGCGGGTCAGGCTCAGGCGTCACCTCCGGCTCTGGCGGTGGTGGCGGAACTGGTGCAGGTGGTGGTGGCGGCGGTGGCTCTACCGGGGCAGGCGGAGGTGGCGGCGGCTCCACAGGCGCAGGCGCAGGGGTCGGCACCGGCGCTGGTGGTGGGGGCGGCGCAGTTTGCGCAGCAGCAGGCGCTGCTTCTTGCGGCAACTCAGACCACAGCTCCGCTTCCAGCACGGTATCAGTAGGTGGCTTCCAATTGACGCCCACCAATGCCCCAATCAAGCCCACATGGACCAACACAGCCAACGCGACAGCCCGCAACCGCATTGGCGGCTGCGGTGGCAAAATCGGTTCGTTGTCTAAAGGAGGGAGTGCGGGCATGAAAATTTCAGAGAGTAAAAAGCCAATGCCAACGCCATGCGCGGGCGACTAGGAGCACAGATAAAAAGGCTTATTTTTGGTTCAGCAAAAAAGCCACGCGTTTGATTTGTGCTTCCTGCAGTGCCGTCAGGGCATTCATCACATATTCATAACTGGCCTTGGAGTCACCGACGATGACAATCGCAAACTGCTCCTGGGTTTTGCCCTGCTCCAATTGCTGGGCTTGCCAGTCCTGGGCCAGTTGCTGCACTTGCTCAAGCGTCGCGGTCTGCTTGCTCTGCCCAGTCACTTCCCATTCGATTTTGCCCGTCGGGTCAACAAATACCCGCGCAGTTTCAGGCGGCGTTTGATCGGCCTTACCCACTGATGGCGCATTGATAACGCCAGGAGTGATCATGGGCGCGGTCACCATAAAAATGATCAGCAGCACCAGCATCACATCGATGAATGGCACCATATTGATTTCATTGACGGTGCGTCGGCCCCGCCCACGTCGTGTCAGACTCGCCATTGCAAGCTCCTACTGCTAAGTACAGTTCTGTGGCAGTGCTCAGTGGCCCGAGGCAGACTGCGTCGCGCCCAGATTTCGCTGCAAGATATTGGTGAATTCGTCGCCGAAAGTCTCCATGCGGATCGCTGTGCGATCGACTTCGCGGCTAAAGCGGTTGTATGCGATGACTGCCGGAATCGCCGTGAACAAGCCCATTGCAGTCGCAACCAGCGCCTCGGCAATACCTGGGGCAACCGTAGCCAGCGAGATTTGCTCCATGCTGGCAAAGCCAGTAAAGGCATGCATGATGCCCCAGACGGTACCAAACAGGCCGACATACGGGGAAATAGAGCCTACTGTGCCAAGAAAGGACAGGCCATTCTCCAAGGCATCCATTTCACGGTTGAAGCTGGCCATCATCGCGCGGCGCGAACCATCGAGCAAGGTATTGGCGTTGTGGATCTGGCGTTCGCGCAGTTTATGAAACTCACGCATACCGTTGGCAAACATGCGTTCGAGGGGCCCCGATGTGCGCGCATTTTGTACGGCGGCGGTGTAGAGATCATTCAGGCTTGCGCCGGACCAAAAGTCCTCTTCAAACTCGCCATTGAGTTTGCGCGCATCTTTGAGCAGTGAGGACTTCTTAAAGATGGTGGCCCAGCTCGCGATCGAGCCAACGACCAAAATCAGCATCACTACCTGTACCACCCAACTGGCGTTGAGGATCAGGTACGTTATCGACATGTCTTGTGTGTTCATAAGAACAAATTGTGTACGTTTTCAGGAATTCGACCGGCACGAACCGTTTGACTATCTACCCAACCAATGCGCACTTGGGCATCGCACAGTAGTGTGCCACTTTCTGAGCCACTGTCCGTGCGAAAAACTTGCTGATTCATGGTCATTGAGGCCCGGCCGCGGGCTGACACCGAGGCCGTGACCCATAAGCAATCATCCAACTTGGCAGGCAGCACATAGCGCAAAGCAAGATTGGTTACGACAAACATACCGCCCAATTGTTCCCGCGCCTGCTGCTGCCCAAGGCCTTTGCTGCGTAACCATTCGCTACGCGCGCGCTCCATGAACTTGATGTAGTTGGCGTGGTAGACAATGCCGCCGGCATCCGTGTCCTCCCAATACACCCGCACATGCATTCCATACTGCGGCTTCTGCAATTCCTGCATCGCTGTCACCCTCCTTTGACCTGCCAGCTGCCAGCCAGCACCCAAGGCCACAAAGCCCTGATTTTAGTGAGATTTGAACCCATGCATCGCTGCAGCAAGCCGCAATAGCATTGATCATTAACGATTGAGCACAGCACAAGGCTGACATCGCGCTTGCATGGCTGCATGCCGAGCCAAAAAATAGGCAAAAAAATAACCCACCAATGGCGGGTTATTTTCAACTGGCCTGAATCAACAGCCCAATTATTTTGGTGCGTTCAGATCAGAGATGCTCGGCGGCACAAATGCCGGTGCGTTCATGCCATGCGGCATCATGTGCTCTTCCAAGTTGCGCATTACCCAGATCGAGCCGGCCACAGCAATGACCAGAGTGAGAATGGTGAAAAGCAGCGCCATCATCGACCAGCCGCCTTCGGTATTAGGCTTCATGTGCAGGAAGTAAACCACATGCACAATGACCTGCACCACGGCAAAGGCCAGAATCCAGCCTACGGTAGCAGCGCGGCTCTCAAGCACATCGCCCATCACCAGCCAAAAAGGGATGACAGTCAGGATGACGGCCAAAACGAAGCCAATGACGTAATCCTTCAGCGTACCGTGTGGTGCGCCGCCGTCAGAATGATCGTGGTGGTGTTGGCTCATCCTACGACTCCAATCAGATAAACATAAGAAAACACAATGATCCAGATCACGTCCAAGAAGTGCCAGAACATCGACAGGCACATCAGGCGGCGTTGGTTGGCCGCATTCAAGCGGTGTTTACGCAGTTGAAACACCAGCACTACCAGCCAGATGATACCGAATGTGACGTGCAAGCCGTGCGTGCCGACCAAGGTGAAGAAGGCCGACAAGAAGGCACTGCGCTGTGGTGTCGCACCCAAGTGGATCAAGTGCTGAAATTCGTAAATTTCAATGGCCAGGAAGGCCAGACCAAACACCGCCGTGATCAGCAACCAACGAATCGTGCCAGCCACATTGCCCTTGTAGGACTGCAGCATCGCAAAACCGAAGGTGATCGACGAGAACAACAGCATGAAGGTGTTGACCAGAATCAGCTTCAGATCAAACAAGTCGGCGGGCGAAGGACCTGCCGCATAGCTGCGACCGAGCACCGCATACACAGCGAACAAGATTGCAAAGATGAGGCAATCGCTCATCAAATAAATCCAGAAGCCGATGCCTGTGGTGTTGTTGGTGTGTCCGTGGCCATCGTCGTGGCCATGGTGTGCATCTTCTTTGACGAAGAATTCGCGCTGCCCTGCCGGCGCGTGTACTGTAGTTACTGACATGTATTCGTCACTCCGTGCAGATCAAGTTCTAGCGCTGGCAGCAAGCTGCTGTGTGCGCGCATCTTCAATACCTTGCACCTCTTCGGCCGGAATGTAGTAATCACGGTCGTAGTTGAAGGTGTGGTAAATCGAAACACCAATAAGGGCCACGAAAGAGGCGATTGCCAGCCACCAGATGTAGAAGATCATCGCCATGCCCAGCACAATGCTGATCACGCTCAGCGCCACCCCCATGCCCGTGTATTTAGGCATGTGAATTGGCACAAAATCAGTCACAGGACGCACAGCGCGGTGTTTTTTCATATCCCACCAGGCATCAATTTCGTGCACGACAGGTGTGAACGCAAAGTTGTATGCAGGCGGTGGAGAGGAAGTCGCCCACTCCAAAGTGCGGCCATCGCCCCACGAATCACCAGTCAGGTCACGTGTTTTCTCGCGTTGCAAGTAACCGACCACAATCGACAGCACAAAGGCCAAGATACCTGCGCCAACCAGCAAACCACCGATCAGGGCAACCACAAAGTACGGTTGCAAAGACGCATCTTCGAACTGGCTCAAACGGCGTGTCACGCCCATCAGGCCCATGATGTACAACGGTGTAAAGGCCACCCAGAAACCGATAAACCAGCACCAGAAGGACACTTTGCCCCAGAAGTCGTTCATTTTGTAGCCGAATGCTTTGGGGAACCAGAAGGTCAAGCCCGCAAAGATACCGAACACGACGCCACCGATGATGGTGTTGTGGAAGTGAGCCACCAGGAACAAGCTGTTGTGCAGCACGAAGTCTGCAGCAGGAATCGCCAGCATCACACCGGTCATACCACCGATTGCGAAGGTCACCATGAAACCGATGGTCCAGTACATAGGTACTTCAAGACGCACGCGGCCTTTGTACATGGTAAACAACCAGTTGAAGATCTTCGCGCCAGTCGGAATCGAGATGATCATCGTCGCTATACCAAAGAAGGCATTGACGTTGGCCCCCGCCCCCATCGTAAAGAAGTGGTGCAACCAGACCAGGTACGACAAAACGGTGATCGCCAGCGTTGCCACGACCATGGTGGTGTAACCAAACAGGCGCTTCTTGGTAAAGACAGGAACGATTTCAGAGAAGATACCGAAAGCAGGCAAGACCAGAATGTAGACCTCAGGGTGGCCCCAGATCCAGATCAGGTTCACATACAACATGGCACTTCCGCCCAGCTGTGCAGTGAAGAAGTTGGTGCCCAGGTAGCGGTCCAATGTCAGCAGCACCAAGGTGGCTGTCAAGATTGGGAAAGTCGCCACAATCAGCATGTTGGTGCAGAAAGCCGTCCATGTGAAGATAGGCATTTTCATCATGGTCATGCCTGGCGCGCGCATGCGGATGATGGTCACCAACATGTTGATACCAGACAGTGTCGTGCCCACACCGGCAATATTGAGAGACCACAAGTAGTAGTCAACCCCGGTGCCCGGACTGTAGTCAATGCCCGATAAAGGCGGATATGCCAACCAACCAGTTTGTGCGAACTCACCAATAAACAAGGAGATCATCACCAACACCGCACCGGCAGTGGTCATCCAGAAACTGAAGTTATTCAGGAACGGGAAGGCCACGTCGCGCGCACCAATTTGCAATGGCACCAGGTAGTTGAAGAAGGCAGTCACCATGGGCATCGCGACAAAGAAGATCATGATGACCGCATGCACGGTAAACACCTGATCGTAGTGATGGGCATTCAAATAGCCTTCACCACCCCCTGAAGAAATAGCCTGCTGCAAACGCATCATCAAGGCGTCGGCAAAGCCGCGCAGCAACATCACAATACCCAATATGGCGTACATGATGCCGATTTTCTTGTGGTCGATGGTTGTGAACCATTCTTTCCACAAATAGCCCCACAGGCGGTATTTGGTGATCAGTCCAAGCAGCACCAAGCCACCCAGCATCACACCGATAAAAGTCGCCATCACCACCGGCTCTTTGAGCATCGGGAATGTCACGTGATCAAACGTCACGCGCCCAAGCAGTGGGCTTACGGTTTCATTAAAAAAAGCAGCTGACATTGTTCAATATTCCAGTATCAGAGTGCGGTTGAAACAGCACCCGTATTGGCACTGAGCTTTTGTGTAGACAAGGTGGCTGCCTCGTCTTTGTTGTTAGCCGTCTCAAACGGGGAATTCGAGAGGTCAGCCGTCGTCGTATTCGGTGTGCACACAAACATACCTGGAACAATGCCTGAGAACTGCACCAGATCCAATTGTGTTTTCAATGTACGGCGGCTGTCATAGCGCAGACGCTTGTAGTTATCCAGGCTGTCAACACCACCACCACCGGCTGTGTCAATGGCCATCATCTCGTCCATGCACATCGTGCCAGGACGGACACACAAATTCAGGATTGCGTAGTACAGCCCATCTTCGACCGAGGAGTAATGGCGTGTACCGAAGTACTGCACGAAGCCGCGCTCGTCTGGCTGATCAGCCACGTCCAGTGCCAAATACTCTTGGCGGTCCAATGCCTGTGGTGACTGGCGTACTTTTTCAACCCATTGATCAAAGCCTTGCTGGCTCAGACCGCTGAAGTTGAAGTGCATTTGGTTAAAGCCCCAGCCGGTGTAGTTCGCAGAAAAGCCCTTGTAGACGCCTTCCTTGTTCATAACCGCATGCATTTGGGTTTTCATACCTGGCATGGCATAAATCTGACCAGCCAATGCAGGAATGTAGAACGAGTTCATCGAAGAGACAGAAGTCAGCTTGAACTCAATCGGCACGTTGATTGGTGCGGCCAGCTCATTGACAGTCGCAATGCCGTAATCTGGGTAAATGAACAACCATTTCCAGTCCAGTGCAGCGACTTCCACGCGCAGAGGCTTGACCTCAACCACTTCTTCATTTTTACGACCTGGATCAATCACGGCCACCGTCATGCGCTTGACCGGACCGAGTTTTTCTTCGTAACCGGCAATGGCCACATCAGTATCGATGCGAGCCAGTGGGCGATACGGATCGAGCAAGTGCGTCGAACCCCAAGTCACCAACGCCAACACGATGATCATCAAAATCGGCACGCCCCAGATAAACACTTCCAACTTGTTGGAGTGGTAGAAGTCTGGGTCATATTCCGCATTGGCCGACGCACGGTATTTCCACGCGTAGTACAGGGTTGCGAAGATCACCGGAACAATGATCAAGAGCATCAAGTACACGGAGAACATCAGCAAATTACTTTGCTGCTGTGCTACGTAGCCAGAAGGGTTGATCACCGTCCAATTACAGCCAGACAGCAGCGCACTTGCTGCCGCAGCCGTTGCAAGGGGTATCGTTTTTTTCATGCACACCTCAAGAGAAGATATTCCCAACAAAACAAGCCAATGCGATTGCCTTTGCATGCGATGCGCATCCAAAGCCAAAGTGACGAACCATTGGATCAATGCTCTACATACAAGGGCGTGCTGTGCATGCGCACTGCTGCCCATAATCTGCGCGCAAGCGCAGACCATAGCAAAAGCCAAACTGGCCTGATGGAAAGTCAGGCCGAATTCTATCCCGTTTCATTGAACTTTTGATGGCTCAGGCACTCAGCGCCGACCACCATGCAGCGATTGTATATTTCAGTCATTACTGAAATTCATGTTCACTGCGTCCCCAACACCATACACGCTGCGGCGAATCAGCCACACCCATGCACAAACGCCATTCAAATATATTTTCAAATGGCGTTGTTTTTGGGTTGTAGCTGAAAGCGCAACCCTGGCAATAACCCATCAAGCTAGTGCGGCATTTTTAGCGCGCTTGCGGTCACTTTCTTTCAGGTGGCGTTTGCGCAGACGGATCGATGTGGGCGTGATTTCAACCAGCTCATCGTCATCAATGAATTCCACTGCATATTCCAGCGACAAATCGATTGGTGGCGTGATTTTGATCGCATCTTCCTTGCCACTGACGCGGAAGTTGGTCAGCTGTTTGGTACGCGTGGCGTTCACGACCAGGTCGTTGTCACGGCTATGGATACCAACGATCATGCCTTCATAGACTGGGTCACCGGCTTTGACGAACATGCGACCACGGTCATCGAGTTTGCCCAGCGCGTACGTGAAAATCTCGCCGTCGTCCATCGAGATCAGCACGCCGTTTTTACGACCACCGATTTCACCGGCATAGGCCTCGTAGCCATCGAAAATATTGGAAATCAAACCGGAGCCACGGGTCAGGTTCAAGAACTCGTTGGTGAAACCAATCAGGCCACGTGCAGGGATACGGTACTCCAGACGGACACGGCCGCGGCCGTCAGCCTCCATGTTCACCAATTCGCCTTTGCGCTCGCCAAGGGCCTGCATCACGCCGCCCTGGTGGCCTTCTTCGATGTCAGCAGTCACCATCTCGAATGGCTCATGGGTTTCACCATTGACCTCACGGAACACCACGCGTGGCTTGGAGACGGCCAGTTCGTAGCCTTCGCGGCGCATTTCTTCCAGCAAAATGGTCAAATGCAATTCACCACGGCCTGAGACTTCAAAGATACCGTCTTCGTCGGTTTCCTTGACACGCAGCGCCACGTTGGAGCGCAACTCTTTTTGCAGGCGATCCCAGATTTGACGGCTGGTCACAAACTTGCCTTCACGACCTGCCAATGGGCTGGTGTTCACGCAGAAGTTCATCGTCAGCGTTGGCTCGTCGATCTTGAGCATGGGCATCGGTTGTGGATTGGCGATGTCGGTGACAGTCTCACCAATACCGATATTTTCGATGCCGTTGATCAGCACGATATCGCTCGGGCCCGCTTCAGTCGCTTGCACACGGTCCAACCCCTGAAAGGTCAAGACCTGGTTCACACGGCCTTTGTAAGTGCCACCGTCCACGCCTTTGGCAATCAGCACGTCCATGCCGGGCTTGAGTGTGCCCTGAGTGATACGGCCCACACCGATACGGCCAACAAAGGTCGAGTAGTCCAGCGCCGAGACTTGCAATTGCAATGGTGCAGTGGCGTCGCCTTTCACGGAAGGCACATGGCGCAAAATAGTGTCAAACAGCGGCGCCATGTCGGTGCCCCACTTTTCACCAGGCGTGCCTTCTTCCAGCGCTGACCAGCCATTGATACCGGAGGCATACACCACTGGGAAGTCCAGCTGCTCGTCAGTTGCGCCCAGCTTGTCGAACAAGTCAAACGCGGCGTTGACCACTTTGTCTGGATTCGCGCCTGGCTTGTCAACCTTGTTGACCACGACGATTGGCTTCAAGCCCAGAGCCAAAGCTTTTTTCGTCACGAAGCGCGTTTGTGGCATTGGGCCTTCTTGTGCGTCGATCAGCAACACGACACCGTCAACCATCGACAGCGCACGCTCTACTTCACCACCAAAGTCCGCGTGACCAGGTGTGTCCAGGATGTTGATGTGCGTCCCCTTCCAGTTGGCCGCGCAGTTTTTGGCCAAAATGGTAATACCACGTTCACGCTCAATGGCGTTGTTGTCCATCACCGTGTCGACCACTTTTTCGTGCTCTTCAAACGTGCCGCTTTGGCGCAGCAATTGGTCAACCATGGTGGTCTTTCCATGGTCAACGTGGGCAATGATGGCAATGTTGCGAATTTCTTTAGTCATGGTCGTCTTTGGAAAAATCTAAAAATTGAAACTGTTCAGTGGTTCAGCAGCTTGTATTCCTGTGCCAGTGTTTGCTCGATCTCAATTGGGCTGAGCAAACGGTCTGGGATGAGTTCACCGGCGTGGACATGGCCAACACCAAGCAAGGCGCGAGGGGCAGTGCCAAATACGGCGGCAGCGGGAATGTCTGGCCACACACCGCGCCTGCGCACCCCACTGAGAAAGCGGCCTGCCTCGATGGCATCCAACTCAATCGGCTCATGATGCGACAGCAGTGTTTCGGTAGCGTTAAGCGCAGCAATGCGCTGCCGCTCATCCATCGCCTCCAGTGCCTCCAGTGTGATGGCTTGCTCCACATGCAAATGGCCGGTTTGCACTCGGCGCAGCATCCGCAAGTGGCCGCCACAGCCCAGCGCCTGGCCAATATCTTCCCCTAAGGTGCGGATGTATGTGCCTTTCGAGCACTGCACACGCAAGTGCAGGTAAGGCGCATCGCCTTGCAGTTGCATGTCCAGCAGCTCCAACTCATGAATGACCACGTTGCGCGCCTCGCGCTCCACAGTCACGCCTTCGCGAGCATACTCATACAAGGCTTTGCCATCTTTCTTCAGTGCGCTGTGCATTGGCGGAACCTGTGTAATTGGCCCCATGAATGCATCGAGCACTTCAACCACCTGCCCCACAGAACAAGTGACGGCGCGCTCTTGCAGTACATCGCCCTCGGCATCTGCCGTGGTCGTTGTGACACCCAAGCGCACTATCGTTTCATAGGTCTTATCAGCTTCTAGCTGTAATTGACTGAATTTGGTGGCTGCTCCAAAGCACAGCGGCAAAATGCCGCTGGCCAATGGATCCAATGTACCGGTATGGCCGGCTTTCTCTGCGCGCAGTAACCACTTGGCTTTTTGCAAAGCCTGGTTACTGGAAAGCCCCAGAGGTTTATCAAGCAGCAACACCCCATGCACAGGGCGCCGCTGCACCCTGACACGGGTTGACGCTGTCATTGGTTTACTCCGCTTCTTCGTTGCCGCGCGATTCGACCGCTTTGGCAATCAAGGCATTCATATCCGCAGCCCGCTCAGGCGTGCGGTCAAAAATAAAGTGCAAGGTCGGCACCGTGTGGATGTGCAGACGCTTGAACAAGCCATTACGCAAAAAACCTGCCGCTTGGTTCAAGGCATCGACCGTCTCTTGCGCATCTCCCACCAAGATGCTGATGAACACTTTGGCATGGGCGTAATCAGGCGTGACCTCCACGCTCTGGATGGTCACCATGCCAACACGTGGATCCTTTAATTCACGCGCGATCAATTCACTGAGATCGCGCTGAATCTGGTCGGCCACACGGTAGCCTCGGTTAATGGTGGGGTTCTTACGATGCGTTGCCATAAATCACCTTGCCAGCACGCTTACAGCGTACGAGCAATTTCCTTGATTTCGAAGAATTCGAGTTGATCGCCTTCTTTGATATCGTTGTAGTTGCGCAGCTTGATACCGCACTCGAAACCTTCGCGCACTTCTTTGACATCGTCTTTGAGGCGACGCAGCGATTCGACCTCGCCGGTATACACCACAACGTTGTCACGCAGCAAGCGGAAGTGTGAGTTGCGAGTAACAAAACCAGAGGTGATGTAGGAACCCGCCACAGTACCGATTTTAGAAGCCACAAACACCGTGCGAATCTCGGCAGAGCCGATGACTTCTTCGCGACGCTCAGGTGCCAACATGCCGGACATGGCTGTTTTCAACTCGTCCACGGCGTCATAGATGATGCCGTAGTAACGGATATCCACATCATTGGAATCGGCCAGCTTGCGCGCCCCCGCATCCGCACGGACGTTGAAGCCAATGACGATACCGCCAGAGGCGATGGCCAAGTTGACGTCGGACTCGCTGATCCCCCCCACGCCCGAGTACACCACCTGCACCTTGACCTCGTCGGTCGAGAGTTTGAGCAATGACTGCGACAACGCCTCTTGCGAACCTTGCACGTCGGCCTTGATCAGGATTGGCAAAGTCTTGACTTCGCCAGCCGTCAGATCGGCAAACATATTCTCCAGCTTGGCAGCTTGCTGTTTGGCCAGTTTGGTATTGCGGAAGCGTCCTGCGCGGTAAGTAGCGATCTCACGGGCACGGCGCTCATCGCTCATCACCATGAAGTCATCGCCAGCTTGCGGCACTTCGGTCAAACCTTGGATTTCAACCGGGATCGATGGGCCGGCCGACTCAACGCGTGCACCATTCTCATCGAGCATCGCACGTACGCGGCCATAAGTTTGACCAGCCAGCACGATGTCACCAACTTTGAGCGTACCCGACTGCACCAGCACGGTTGCCACAGGGCCACGGCCTTTGTCCAACTGGGCTTCGATCACCAAGCCTTTGGCCATTGCATCGACCGGTGCCTTGAGTTCCAACACTTCGGCTTGCAGCAAGACTTGCTCCAGCAGCTCATCGATGCCCATGCCGGTTTTGGAGGACACCGCAATGAATGGCGAATCACCACCATATTCCTCTGGCACGACGGACTCATTGACCAGCTCACCCTTGACTTTTTCAGGGTTCGCATCGGGCTTGTCGGCCTTGGTAATTGCCACCACGATCGGTACATTGGCTGCCTTGGCGTGTTTGATCGCCTCTTTGGTCTGTGGCATAACGCCATCGTCAGAAGCAACGACCAGAATCACAATATCGGTTGCCTGAGCACCACGGGCACGCATGGCCGTGAAGGCCTCGTGGCCTGGGGTATCCAGGAAGGAGACGATGCCGCGCGGTGTCTGTACATGGTAGGCACCAATGTGCTGCGTAATACCACCGGCTTCGCCTGAGGCGATTTTGGTGCGGCGGATATAGTCCAGCAAAGAGGTTTTACCGTGATCGACGTGGCCCATCACGGTCACCACAGGCGCACGAGTGACTTGTTCGGCCTGGTACTGGGTCGATTCGACTTCAGTAAATGCCTCAGGGTCGTCCAAGGTTGCAGGAATGGCTTTGTGGCCCATTTCCTCGACCACAATCATCGCGGTATCTTGGTCCAACGGCTGGTTGATCGTGACCATCTGGCCCATTTTCATCAAGGACTTGATGACTTCCGAGGCCTTGATCGCCATTTTGTGGGCCAGCTCGGCCACGGTAATGGTCTCTGGCACGTGCACATCCAGGACGCGCGCCTCAACCACTTGCTGCGGTTCGTGGCGACGCTGGTCACCACGGCGGTCACCACCGCGCTTGCCACCGCCTTTGCCACCGGCTTTCCAGTTGCTATTGCCCGTGCTGCGTCCCACGCCAGCCGTGGTATCGCCGCGGGTTTTCATTTCTTTGCGGCGGCCGTCATCCGAAGTCCAGCTCGAGGACAGATCCGAGGACTTGACCTCTTTGACTTTGGCGCCAGCTGCATTAGTTGCTGAGGCATCAGACTTTTTCTTGTCTTTGGCATCGGGCTTGGACAGCGTGCCTTTTTTGGCATCTGCAGCAGGCTCTTCTGGTTTTTTGGCCACCAGCACTTTGCGCGGCGCAGACATCATCGAGCGAATCGCAGCCGCTTCGGCTTCGGCCTTACGGCGACGGGCCTCTAAGTCGGTCGCACGTTTGGCCTCTTCTGCCGCACGGGCCTTGGACTCTTCTTCCGCTTTGCGCCGTGCCTCTTCCTGCTCTTTCAGACGCTGGGCTGCACCATCCTTTTGCTCCTGGATGATTTGCTTTTTCTCTGCAACTTCACGGGCTTTTTTCTGTGCTTCTTGACGGGCGTACTCAGCCGCCCGCTCTTCTGCTTCACGCTCTTTGCGTTCGCGCTCTTCGCGCTCTGTTCGATCTATACGCTCTTTGGCCAAGGCATCTTCCTGCTGACGTAACTGCTCTGCACTGCGCAGCGCTTCTTCTTCACGGCGCACCAACTCGGGATCGGCCTGCTCTGGCGCCTCGATCTCTGCGTTGTCTGCATCCGGTTCTACAGCGCCTGCCTCAAGGGCCTCATCACGTTTGATGAATGTGCGCTTTTTTCTTGTGACCACATTGATCGTGCGGGCCTTACCTGTGGCATCAGACTGTTTGATGGCACTGGTGGAGCGTTTGGTCAACGTGATTTTGCGGCGGTCATCAGCATGACCTGCCACTGTTTGAAGGTGTGCCAAAAAGCGCTGTTTATCAGCATCGCTGAGCAAATCATTCACTGAGCTTTTTTCAACACCTGCTTCTTTAAGCTGCTGCAACACCAACTCGGGTGCTTGCTTGATCTCTGCGGCGAGTTCTGTAACGGTATTAGTCGACATAAATCTGCTATTGCCCTCCCTGATACTCAAGCCTGCGAGGCCTGGTCATCGCCATCAAACCAATGCGCGCGCGCTTTCATAATCAGCGCGGTTGCAGCCTGCTCATCCATACCACCGATTTGCACCAACTCGTCGGCAGCCAAATCAGCCAAGTCATCGCGTGTGAGCACTTCGTTCTCAGCCAGTTTGGCCAACAACTCTGCATCAATGCCTTCCAGGTCACGCAAATCCTGCGCTACGAGAGACACGCTCTGCTCACGGGCAATGTCTTGCGTCAGCAGTGCATTTTTCGCACGTGCACGCAATTCATTGACGGTATCTTCATCAAAATCTTCAATTTCCAGCATTTCTTGCAAAGGCACATACGCCACTTCTTCCAAAGTGGTATAGCCCTCGGCAATCAAGGTGTCCGCAATCTCTTGGTCCACATCGAGCTTGTCCATGAACAGGCCACGAATGAGGCCATCTTCACTGGCCTGCTTCTCGGCAGATTCATTGGGATCCATGATGTTGATTTTCCAGCCGGTCAAGTCGGAGGCCAAACGTACGTTCTGACCACCCCGGCCAATCGCATTGGCCAGATTTTCCTCGTCGACCACCACATCCATCGAGTGCGTCTCTTCATCCACATAAATGGACTGCACCTGGGCGGGAGACAAAGCACCAATCACGAACTCGGCCGGATCTTCAGACCACAGCACAACATCGACCTTCTCGCCTGCGAGCTCATTGGTCACACCATTCACTCGCGTGGCTCGCATACCAACACTGGTACCAATCGGATCAACCCGCGGATCATGCGAAAACACCGCAATCTTGGCACGCGAGCCAGCATCACGGGCGCAGGACTTGATCTCAACCACGCCTTGTGCAATTTCTGGCACTTCGTTATTGAACAACTCCACCATGAACTCTGGCGCTGTGCGCGACAACTGGATGGCAGGGCCACGCAATTCGGAGTTCACCTCCATGATCATCGCCCGCACACGGTCACCGCTGCGCAAGTTTTCTTTAGGAATCATCTGCGAGCGACGCAGACGTGCCTCAATCCGACCACTCTCGACAATCGCATCACCGCCTTTGTCAATACGCTTGATCGTACCAGAGAAGATTTTTTGACCACTGGAGAGAAAGTCATTGATCAGCATCTCGCGCTCCGCTTCGCGGATTTTCTGCAAGATCACCTGCTTGGCAGCCATCGCTCCAATTCGGCCAATGGGAATAGACTCCACCGACTCTTCAATATAGTCACCCACTTGCAAGGCCGCATCGCGGTCCTGCGCATCCATCAGCAACTCTTCGGCGTCAGGATTTTGCAAACCCGCATCATCAGGCACGACCAGCCAGCGACGCGCTGTTTCATAGTTGCCGCTATCACGGTCAATATGCACGCGAATGTCTACATCTTCTTTGTAGAGCTTCTTGGTCGCCTGTGCCAGCGCTTGCTCAATAGCACCAAACACCACATCGCGCTCGACATTCTTCTCCAGTGAAATGGCATCCACCAGCATCAACAATTCGCGATTCATGAACAACTCCTGCCGCCCGAAGGCTCCAATTTCATCTATTTCTATCAACCAAGATGGCCAACCAATCCCCTAGACCGCAAACCATCCCCGTCACTACTTGTGTGTTTACTTAGCCGACTGCCCCTTGAAATTAACAATAGGGGCCAAGCGCACTTCCTTAACCTCATCCAGCGTAAAGCCGAGTGCCTGCGCTGGTGGTGGCACGTATTTCTTACTCACTTTTTGACCCGGCTTGCGCTGCGGCTCATCGACCCAAACGACTTGCCAACCGCCTGTCTCTTCAGCGGGCATCAACTCACCGCGAAATTTTTTGCGACTAGCACTTACCTGTCCTTGCGCCGCCGCACCAATGGCCACCTTCAGAGTGACATCCACAATCTCACCCGTAAAGCGCTGCAAATCCTTGTCATCACGCAGCAAGCGGTCAATCCCTGGGGAGGACACCTCGAGCCTCGCATAATCAGCCCCATCCACCTCCAAGGCAAATTGCAACTGGCGCGTCACCACCTCACAGTCTTCCACTGTCACAGGGCGATACGCTGATGCCACCGCAGGAGCGACAACAGATTCCGCAGCGGAGATTTCACCCACCCGCTCCTGCTCTGCTTGCCATGGATGGTCAATCGTGACACGCAACAAGCCGCCGGCAGAGCGCTCCACCTCCACCAGATCAAAACCCAGACCCAAAACAGTCTGCTCAATCACTTGCTGCAATGCCAACTCAAACCCCACTTTCGATCGCCTTGCAGCATCCGCGCTGCAATCAAGCCATCAATGAAGACAATAAAAAAACAAAAACCCGCAGGCGGCAAAACCTCGGGTCAGTTGGTGCTGATACCACACCTCTCTGCTACGCATGCCTTCGCAGTGCATAGACAGATCCAATCCCGTTCGCTCGCCCCAAATATGCCTGTAACGCCACTAGCGCCACTCTGTGTCTCATTCAGGAACAAAAAAGGCGGCCCATACTGTCCGCCTACTCCCCGCAACCACTACCCAAGACCCGCCAGAATCCCTTTGACGGGCATCCTTGGGGCTCTTGCTGCCTCTATTTGAAACCTACTTATAGTTGCAGCGGCACTCTACGTGTTGCGATAAAACACATACACAACGCATCTGGTTAAATGCAAAACACTTCGCATTCTAGCTGAAAACTACTCTGGACGCAAAGCAGGACGCCGCCAGTGTTTCGTGCAGGCGACAGTATCAGCTGCGCTGCAATGGCATCATGGCTGCTTGCCTACTCGCATTTACTGCTCACCTGCAGCCTACGCTATGGCAACTGGCGCAAACAGCGCCAGCTGTTCAGCAGGCCAAGAGCAGATAATGCATTGATTCCATACCAACAAACAATTCCACGATGACTCTTCCACCTCCAGCTGAACGTGTATTGGCACACACACGAACCACGCGCTTTCATGGTTATGAACGCAGCGATGGCTTGTGGGATATTGAGGCTGAAATGATCGACAACAAGCCCTTTGCTTTCGATCTCAGCAAAGATCGGCAACTGCAAGCGGACGAACCCGTACATCACATGTGCATTCGCGTCACGATTGACAACCAACTCGTGATTCGTGATATAGCCACGTCAATGCAAGCCTACCCACACGCCCCTTGCATTTCCGCCGACCAGCATATGCGCAAAATGATTGGCTGCGTGATGGGCCAAGGCTGGCGCAAAAGCATAGACACCCATTTAGGCGGCATTGCTGGCTGCACCCATATGCGTGAGTTGCTCTACAACATGGCAACCGTCGCTTTCCAGACTCTGGCTCCCAAAGCCCTGGCCTACTACCGCGATGCCCCTGCGAACCCCAAGCGGCCACCGCCTCCCCATTTGGGCGGCTGCATGACCTGGGACTTCAAAGGCCCGACCGTGCAGGCGCTCTACCCGGTGTATTTCGACTGGCCCAATCAATCTCAAACAGACTAAGAATCTGTTCACTCTCTTTGCGCCGGCCGCCAACAAACGCTCAAGCAGCCTAGCAATCTACCTGCATCCACTCACAACGACCAAGCAAACAAAGAAAAAGGCATCCGCAGATGCCCGTTTCGCCTCACAACCAGTGATTACAGCCAAGCATCAAGGAGTGGCCACGGCTTTGGCGCGCAGATGCGCCAAGGCCTCTTCCACCCGGTCAATCAAGACCAGGCAAAAGTCACCTGGCTGTAAACGTTCAATCGCCGCATCAATGGCCAGCATTTCACCGCGCACTTCCTGCATGTGCTTGATGCGATAGCCTGGTTGGCTGCTGACGCGCTCAAAGCCCTCGCGCAACAAAGCCATCACCTCACCATCCTCTCGACCACGCTGGGCCGCATCCTGGTACAGGATGGCATCATCAAACGCAGGCGCCAAAATACTGGTTTGCACGCGAATGTCCTCATCACGCCGGTCACCTGCCGCACTGATCACCAACACCCGTTTGTTGGCCGGTGTGGCTTCGACTACTTGCACCAAGGCCTTCATCGCATCCGGGTTATGACCGTAATCGGCCACCACGGTTGCGCCATTGATCTTGAAGGTGTTAAAGCGCCCTGGCGCATTATCGGTGTCACTGGCAAAGCTGGAGAGGCCTCGGCGGATCGTCTCCGAAGGAATCCCCAAGGCCCAGGCTGCGGCCACCGCCGCCATGACGTTTTGGACCTGAAAACCAATGCGACCGTTGCCGGTAATCGGCACATCAGACAGTGGAATACTGTCGCGCCAAGCGCCCTCGGTCGCAATAATGGCCTCACCTTCTACAAACACACTGCGCTTGCCTTGAGAGCGGTGCGTGGCCAGCACTGGGTGGTGCTTGTCCATCGAGAAGAAAATGGTTTGCGCCGCCGTGGTGCTGGACATCGCCGCAACCAGCGGATCTTGCGCATTGAGCACCGCATAGCCCTTGGGGGAAATATTGCGTACCGTCACCCCTTTGACCTGCGCCAATTCCTCCACGGTTTCGATGTAGTTCATCCCCAGATGGTCGCCCTCGCCAATATTGGTGACGACCGCCACCTGGCTTTGGTCAAAACCCAGCCCTTCACGCAAAATGCCACCGCGCGCCACCTCCAGCACCGCAGCATCGACCTCGGGGTGGAATAAGACATTGCGCGCGCTACGCGGGCCGCTGCAGTCACCACTTTCAATTTGGCGGCCATTGATGTAGATGCCATCGGTGTTGGTCATGCCGGTGGTCAAACCATGGGCCATCAGCAAATGCGCCAACAAACGCGAAGTGGTGGTCTTGCCGTTGGTGCCGGTGACCGTAACAACCGGAATGCGCCCGTTGTTGCCTTTCTCAAACAGCATGTCAACCACGTATTTTCCAATTGGACGCGGCTGGCCATACGAAGGCGCCAAATGCATACGCAGACCAGGTGCGGCATTGACTTCAACCACGCCACCGGCTTGCTCTTCGAGCGGGCGCTCGACCGTCTCGCAGACTACGTCGACACCACAAATGTCCAGCCCCACCATCTGCGCTGCCGCAATTGCGCTGGCTGCAACCGACGGATGGACCGAATCAGTGACATCGGTGGCCGAGCCACCGGTACTCAAATTGGCATTGTGGCGCAGCACGACTTTTTGGCCAATTGCAGGCACGGAGTCAGGCGTGAGCTGCTGCAACTCCAACTGCCCCAAAGCAATATCGTCCAAGCGAATTCGCGTCAACGAGGTTGCATGGCCATCGCTGCGACGCGGATCCAAGTTGACGATGTCAACCAACTGGCGCACCGTGTGCTCGCCATCACCCACCACTTGTGGTGGCTCACGCCTGGCAGCTGCGGCCAAACGGTTGCCTACCACCAACAAACGGTAGTCATGGCCGGGCAAAAATTTCTCCACCATCACCACACCGTAGCTGGCTGCAGCGCGGTAGGCCGCATCGAGTTCAGCCCGGGTGTTGATGTTGACAGTCACTCCTTTGCCTTGGTTGCCATCCTGCGGCTTGGCAACCACGGGCAAGCCAACCTCCAATGCGACCTGCCAAGCATCGTCTGGCGACTCCACAGGACGACCAAATGGCACAGGCACGCCAGCGGCCATCAAGAGCTTCTTGGTCAACTCCTTGTCTTGCGCAATCGACTCGGCCACAGTGCTGGTGGCATCAACTTCTGCGGCCTGAATGCGGCGCTGCTTAGACCCCCAGCCAAATTGCACCAGCGAGCCGCGCGTGAGGCGGCGCAAAGGGATGCCGCGCGCCAGCGCCGCATTGGCGATGGAGCCGGTGCTGGGGCCTAGGCGTTCATGTTCATCCTTCTCGCGCAGCTGGCCAATCACCTCGGCCGTGGCAAAAGTTTGTCCAGCCAAGGCCGCACGCACCAAGGCCTCGGCCTGCTCCATCGCCATGCGACCAACGGCTTCTTCTTTGTACTCGACTATGACCTGAAACACACCGGCCTCAGGCGTAGCCACGGTACGGGCAAAACCAATCTCCACGCCGGCCTCTTGCTGCAGCACTGTGGCGGCAAACTGCAATACGTGTGCCAGCGAAACCGGGCCGTTGTCCGTCGCAGTTGGCGTTCCCACCGCAGGAAACAAGGTGCGCAACTGCGCGGCAAAGCCATTGATCAAGTTGATATCCAGCTCATGACTGGCACATTGAACCGTAGCCAGCATCGCAGTTTTCGGGGTCCACAAATTGGGGCCACGCAATGCACGAGTGCGCAAAATTTCCATGACAGACAACCTTTGTTATGTCTTAAGCAATCGAAACAACGATATTCACTGAGGGCGTGGGCCGGCAGCAATCGAAACACTGCGCCGCACCAGCACAGGCAAGCCAGAGTGCGCCATCAGCACACTTAACCCCATGATTTGGTTTGACTGGCCACACCAGGCAAACGTGGATCGAAGGTGCGAATACCAGCACCAATCAACTCAGGTGCAGTATCCATCGCCCACGCAATCGCCACACTGGCCAGCACTTGGGTTGGCTGCAGGCCCAAAGTGGCCGCATGCTGGCTCAGCGCCTGCCAGCCTTCGATATGGGCCACTTCCGAGTCACTCCACAATTCAATCGCATCGCCCTTGGGCAGCACCCAGCGCGCGTTCAGATCTTGCGCATCGCCCTTGCCTTGCTCGGTCTTCGCATGGGCCTGCTGGGCTTGGCAGCGCGCCAGGGCCTCTGCGTCGGTGGCGTAAAACACCACACTGCCGTCGCTCAAATGTGCCAAATCGGCTACCTGCGCATCATCGGCGTTGAGCACGGCCATACCACTAGCGAGCACCACGTCGACCTGGGTGCGCAGCACACGCGTCATTTGGTCCTTGTTCTGGATATCAAAATCAGCCAACTCTTCGTGCCCAGCCATATCAGCGACCACACCAATATGGCAACGGTCGTAGGACAAGCCTTCCTTCAAAATACTCAGCGGGCTGTTTTCAATCACCGCCACTTCGATTTGCTGATTCATCAGCAAACGGTTACCTGCCTCCCAATGGTCACTTTGGCGTCGATCGACGCAGCGCTTGTCCAAAAAGATGCCTTGGCGGCAGGCCACCCCGGTGCGTTTGCCAGACAGGTGCAGCAGCCACGCAACCAAACGTGCAATGCCCGTCGTGCCATGGCGGCCGGCAATGCCAATAATCGGAATACGGCCGCTGGCATCCACGCCCTCTTGCACAGCCGGACTTGGAAACAGGTACTCAACAATCGCTTGGCCCACGGGCTGCGGTGAGCCGACAGCGGGCTTGAGGTGCATCAACAAACCTGGCCCCGCATTGACCTCAATAATGGCACCGCCTTGCTGGGCCAATGGCTGCGTTATATCCTGGGCCATCACATCCACACCCGCAATGTCCAAGCCCACCACTTTGGCAGCCAAGGCTGCCGCTTCGGCTGTTTCAGGGTGCACATCGTCGGTGCAATCGACCACCAACGTGCTGCTGCGCTGAATCAAGACCAGCTTGCCACTGGCAGGCACACTCTCAGGACTTAAATCCTGAACTTTGAGTTCATGCAAGATATCGGCCTGCTGCACATTGACCTGCTGCAAACGGAAGGTGGTGCTGAGATCATCGGCGACGGGCTGACTCGCAGGCTGGCTGCCATCAGCGCTGACCAAGGCTTTTCTGCGTGGGTCGCTATTGAGTTGTTTGTCGACCAGTTGCGCGATGCTGGATTGGCCATCGCCAGTCACCTTCAGCGACTCGCTGCGCGCTGCGGCCACGACCTGGCCTCCAACGACCAGCAAGCGGTGCTCGTTGCCTGGGACCATGCGCTCCACCATCACTTCATAGCCATGGGGCTCGGCTGCGCTCCAGGCGGCCTCCACTTCGGCCTGGGTGGAGAGGTTCACAAACACACCACGATTGCGCGAGGCATCCGAGGGCTTGACGACCACCGGCAAACCAATGTCCTGCGCCGCCTCCCAAGCTTCAGCAGGACTCTCAGCCACTTGCCATTCCGGCACAGGCACGCCACAAATTTGAATCAGGGATTTGGTGATGTCTTTGTCATTGGCAATGCCTTCAGCGATCGCGCTGGTATTGGCCGTCTCCGTAGTCCAAATGCGTTTTTGGGCAGAGCCATACCCCAGTTGCACCAAGTTGCCATCATTGAGGCGAATGGCCGGAATACGGCGCTCAAATGCCGCATCAACAATCGCGGCCGTGCTGGGGCCCAAATAGCGCTCCTCAATGACTTCACGCACCGCAGCAACCGCTTTGGCCACCTCAAATGGCCGGTCATTGATCGCTGCCATGATGAGCCGATGGCCCTCGCGCAAAGCAGCACGTGCGACCTGCTCATCTTTGGCACGGAATACCATCCGGTAGATGCCAGTTTGTGAAGTGCTGCGAGTCTGGCCAAACGCGGTCGGCATGCCCGCCAGATTCAAGAGTTCAATGATGATGTGCTCCAGAATATGTCCGGACCAAGTGCCTTCATCGAGGCGCATGACGAAACCACCGCGCTCGCCGACACCACAATGGTGTTCCACCAAACCCGGCAGCCAGGCCTTCAGGCGCTGGGCAAAGCCAGCAATCTTGTTGGATGGATACGCTTCCAACTCGCCCAGATCCAGCCAGACCTCTAGCACTTCACGGTAAGTCCAAATACTGGGGCCACGCAGGTAGTTCACACGCAAAAGCGCTATATCCTTGAATGCGGTCATAGGAGAGATGGAGACTTTCTTGGAAGAAAAATTCAACGAATGGGCCTGAAATGGGCAATTATTGAGGAGTTCAAGCCAGTCTGAGATGAACTTAATGGGACTTGCGCCATTTTGGGACAAGAATTTGCACCAAAAACTGTAAGATTATTGACACTTTATAGGCTGCAGCGCAGATCCGGCAAATGCCAACACCAGGCTCAGATTTGCGCAGCATGGCCGCTAACACACATGACAGGCTTGTTTTATACATGACTGGCAATTGGCTTTCGGCGCAGATAGCTAGACAATGTGGTAGGTCAAACCCAAACCAAGCCAGTCAATCATGCCACTCGCTGCCGTTGAGCCCCATTGCCAGCGCAAGACCCGATCCCGGATGTAACGTCCTGTGTGGGCAAATCGTTGACTTGAAGCTGCAATTGCGCTGCGATCATGCCAAACAGGTGCTGTGCAATCATGCACTTTTAATGAGCCCAAAGACAGTGCAAGCCAGAGAGAGGCTCCAAAATTGCTAGAAGACGGTCACTCCCACCCCACAGACCAGCCTATCCAGGAACTGACAACCTGAATGCATGCACCACGCTCACTCGCGCTTCTATAGCCTCAGAGCCAGATCATCGTTTCCACGCGGTCGCGCAAGGCACGAACAAGCAGTGCAAGGCGCCTGCTGCAGCGCTAGCGCCCGTATGGCCACAACTGGCAGCCACTATGCGCTTTTGCAACTGGCCCTTTTGGTTAGAGCCCAGCAAGATCAGGCTGCTTTATTAAAAACTCTCGTCTGTCAGTTAGACCGACAGCCTTTTTGCTGCGCAACGTATTCTTGTGTGCTGCAGCGCAGTCTGCATGAGATGGTGAATCGTCGCTTTTACGGAGGCAGCGATGGGTTTCCTCGCATTCGGTGTCCCGCAACAGGACGTCCACAAGTAGCATTGGGTCAATCGGCTCTGCGGATGGGCCTGGTGGACATCGCATCGACATGCCTATTGCAGCACGCACCTTGTGCCCATTGGCGTGCAATATTGGCGTGCAATACCAGCCGTTGTGCCAACCATCGATTGACGGACAAAAAAGAGCCGCCCACCACGGCGGCTCAAATATCCTTGGAGTATCCGCTTCAATGCGGCTGTAATGTTTATTGAATACAGTCCCTGCTTGGCAATGAATCAAGCAAGGACAGTGCCAGCTCTACTGGCATGGAGTCGACTACAAAAGCCGTGCTTAGAACTTGTGCACGATGCCGATACCAAATGTGTTGTCTTTGGCAGTAGGCATGCGCACACCATCAACAGTCGTGCCGTTGAGCAACTGGGCTTTGTTGTTCAAGTTACCGTAAGCAGCGTACAAGCGCGTGCGTTTGGAGAATTGGTAGTTACCAAACACCTCATAAGAAGTGGCTTTTTTGTAGCTGGCGTTGGCGCTGTTGGTCAAACGAGCAGCTTGCACACCGACTGTGAATTGATCAAATGGGACGGCAACGCCCAAACCAAAGCCTTTACCACCGACTTTGGTCTCGCGCTGTGTGTACAAACCACTGACAACGGCGACTTTGAAATCGTACTTGGCACCCAGCGCATAGCCGGTGCGGTGGCCTTCTGCACTGCTGAGCTTGGACTGAATTGCAGCACCCAGAGTCAAACCGCCACCGGTGTAGCGACCAGCAACCTGGATGAAGTTTTTGTTCGGTGTGCCACCACGGTCGTCTTTGAAGACGTAAGCCACGCGGGCTTCGAAACCACCGAATTTAGGTGTGGCGTACTGGAACTGGCTATTTTGGCGTGAACCAGCGAAGCTGCCATTGGCGGCCAGGCCAACGTATTTCAAGGCAGAAGAGCCATCAGCGGTGTCGTTGAGGTCGAACGTGCCCATGATGCGGTTTTGAGGCGTTGTGGTGCGGCCCATCATCAGGCTACCAAAACCACCACTCAAACCCACCCATGCCTGGCGATTGAAGCCGCCATTGCCGCCGACCGCGCCGGAGCCCAGATCAATCGTGCCGGATTCAAAGTTGAAGTTGGCCTTCAAACCATTGCCCAGATCTTCGCTGCCACGCAGGCCCCAGCGCGATGTGCCTGCGTAGTTCGAAATGAAACCAGTTTTGTTCATGGTGTAACGCTGGCCAACGCCCGCATCCAGTTCACCATACAAGACGACATTGGACTGTGCAGATGCACCACCAACCAAAGCGCTGAGAGCTGCAGCAGCTACCAATAATTTCTTCATAGTCGAGACTCCAAACAGATTTTGACTGCGCCCCCGCCTTCAAACCGGGGGCTGCGTGGGTTGAGAAAAGCAAAAGGAACTCTCAAGGAGTCCCCACTGCCAAGCTGCGTCTGATCGCGCCAGCCCTATGCGGCCAGGGCACTACCAACTCGTGCAGTGATGCGCATTGGAGCGTTTACAAATGACAATTTGAAGACAATCTAAAGCCGCGTTGTTCAACAACAACGTCAAAAAACTATAAAAATCGTTTTATTTGAAATATTTTTTAGCAATAAGCCATCGCTGCGATGGGTCTTTTGGGCTTTAACCCGAAAGGTGAGGCTCAAAAATGCATTGCAGCGTTGCCGGCTGTACCGATACAGACGCAGGTACGGCAACAAGCGCCTTGCACAGCATCTTTTTTTGTGCCTTGCGTGACTGCGTGGAGCCGTTGAACGGCTCTTACATGAGAGGTTGACGTGACAGCATGCATTCAGATGCACTCTTGTCATTAATTGACGTTAATTTTCTTTCCATTCGCTTGTTATTGCGTCATTATGGAGGTCTATGAACTGTCATTTTCTGCACCATCTGCGGCAGGCAGCACAATGGCCTGTCCGTGTCGGTTTGAGCCTGCTCCTTGGGTGCGCACTCGGCTTTGCTGGGTTGGCGCAAGCCCAGGAGAGTGCTTTGCCAACGCCACAAAGCGGTATTTGGGTAGTCAAAAACCCCGCCAAAGCCCCCAATAGTCCTGGCAGAAGCCTGGCCATTGATGTCCAAGACAGCGTGTTGCTGGCCCAAATTGGCGACTACGATGCCACAGGCAAACCGATGTTTTCCGTGATTGCTGGCGCGCTCCAAGCCGATGCGACCGAGCCACAGACCGTCAGCGCCGTGCAAGCAACACTGCAGCAATACCATGGTGGTCGCAGCCTTGGCGGCCCTGCCCAGTCCGCCCATTTGGCAGGCAGCACTGGTGAAATCTCTCTGCGCTTTACCAGCTCATTCACCGGCACGGCACAATTTCCTGGCGAGCCGGCCTTGCCAATAGAGCGCCTTCAACTCGATACGCGCCGCGCCGCCAATCCCGATGTGCAGACGGTCGACGCCTTCACGGGCCAGCTCCACGCAGTTGATGGGCCGCAGAACCTGCTGCCAGACGCATCGTTTCTGCTGAATGTGACGCGCCAAGCACAAAGTGGCGAATTCGTACTCAAGCTCAATGTCTCACGCGAAGACATGCCTGAGCGCTTTGTCTGCGATGAGCCGCCCAGCACTGCAGCTGCGCCAGAGCAAGAACAGGAGCAAGAACCGCAGCCAGGCACCATTGAGCAATCACTGCGTTTGCAATGTGCAGGCGAATGGCTTGAAAAAGGCGTCGAAGCCAGCTTGTCGCTGGAAATTGTTGGCAACGAGGTCGTTGGCCAGCTGCAATACAGCCGCACCGATGCCCAAGGCCTGACCCAGCAAGCCCGCGCTCAACTGCGGGGGGTGCGCCATTTTTATGAGACCAATAATCTGCGCACAGGCGAGAGTCTGTACTACGCTTACTCCGCTACCGATGTGCAATATGTGGTGCCGCAAAGCGGTATCTGGGTCATTCCGGAAGAGCTCAATGGCGAGCCGGGCCGCGGCTTTGCCATTGATGTCGATGGCGATACGCTGGCTCTGCAAGTGTTCGGCTACGAACCATCAGGCGATGCCACCTTCCACATCGGCTCCAGCCCCTTCGTGCCAGGTCATATTAGCCAGATTGAATTGCGTCAGCCACTGGCCAGCACGCAGCAAAATCCGGGCAAAGCCAGTCTGTCGTTTGACTCCATGACAACAGGCACGATCGCGCTGCCCGGAGAACCAGCGCGGAAAATCGTGCGCTTTGCACTCAGCGGCCCGCCTGATGCCCGCGCACTCGCTGGTCTCTGGCGCTTTAACGTTCCTGGCAAAGCAGCCTTGAGCACGACATTATCAAATGTGCAAGGCAGCACCATCCGCTCTGATGATGGCTTATTCAACTGCTCTTTTGTCTCACTGGCCAGTACTCTGGGCCAAGGCAATACCCTGTGCAGCTACACCCCCCCAACAGAAGATGCTGACACCAGCAGCTACCAGTTCATATTCAAATGGGAGCGGGGCCTGTCCGATTTTTACGGCCAACTCCTCAATAACGAGACGGGTGTTACTGCCGGCACCGGCATCAGCCGCATTGCCTACCTTGGTCGCGATGCAGCCGCTGGCACCCTGTTCTCCGTTGGCAGCCAGTTGTATTTGCCATTGCGTTCAGCGCCCAAGTGAGGGCCATGCCTGCGATGGCGCAACGCACACCACGGCCACGCGAGCTGGCAGGGCGGTTAAGCAAGCCCTGTAAAAACCTGCATTGGGATGGATGCGTGCATTCGCGAGATGCGCGGCCCGGCGTATGCTGAAAGCCATTGCCATCGCGATAGAGACAAAAGACTTGCAAAGCAGATCGTTGAAGACCGCGCTCAGGCCACGATAGGGCATTGTGCAAATGCGTACTTATAGCTGGGCGTCGCACCCCGAAAATCATGCCAAAAGGCAGGTCTGCAGTGCCTATCAATCACGCACCGTTGGCTATCGCTGGCCATGCGCGTGCCTCTTGCACTACAGCGTCTTTGTTAGGGTGAAGGCAGAGCAACGCTTGCAGCGGATGCGCTGCCAGACTGCTGCTGCACGCCGCGCCCATCAAAAGCGCCACCAGTCTGTGCCCGGTCATTGACCGTCACCGCTTGTTTGCCGAGCAAGGGAAACACCAATTCGGCAAAGCGAATCGACTCTTCCAGATGCGGATAACCCGAAAGCACAAACGTATCTGCGCCAATGTCGACATACTCCTGCAAACGCTGAGCCACGGTTTGGGCATCTCCTACCAAGGCAGTGCCCGCGCCACCACGCACCAAGCCGACCCCAGCCCACAAATTGGGGGCGACTTCCAGCTTATTACGGTCACCACCGTGCAAGGCGGCCATGCGCGCCTGGCCGACCGAGTCCATCTTCGCGTAGTTCTGCATCGCCTTGGCAATGTCCTCGTCACTGAGCTTGCTGATCAACCGGTCCGCGTCGGCCCAGGCCTCTTCATTGGTTTCGCGCACAATCACATGCAGACGCACGCCCAGCTTGATCGTGCGGTCGTATTCGGCGGCCCGGCGGCGAATATCGGCGAATTTTTCTGCGACCGCCTCGGGTGGCTCGCCCCATGTCAAATACGCATCGACATGCTTGGCCGCCAAATCATGCGCAGCCGGCGACGACCCACCAAAATACAATGGCGGATACGGTGATTGCACAGGTGGAAAGAAGTTCTTGCCGCCTTTGACGGTGAAGTGCTCGCCGTCAAAATCCACGGTCTGGCCTTGTAGCACCTCGCGCCAAATGCGCAGGTATTCATCGGCGTATTTGTAGCGTGTGTCGTGGTCTAGAAAAATGCCTTCCGCGGCCAGCTCCGTGGCATCACCGCCTGGCACGACATTGAGCAGCAAACGCCCATTGAGCGCCTGATCCAAGGAGGCCGCCTGGCGCGCGCTGGCGACCGGCGAGCCCAGCGACGTGCGCAGCGCCACCAGCAGCTTGATACGGCTGGTCACCGGCACCAAACTCGACGCCACCACCCAAGGGTCCAAGCACGAACTACCAGTCGGAATCAGCAGGCCGTCGTAGCCCAAGCTCTCGCTGGTGGTCGCAATACTGCGCAAGTAAGCATTCGTTGGGGCGCGGCCAAAATCGGACCTGCCCAAATAGCGCGTGTCGCCAGAGGTCGGTAAAAACCAAAAAATCTCAGGATGTGTTTTATTCTCAATGGTGTGGGTGTTTTCAGTCATCGCACGGGTCTTTCTTTGTAAATTCACTCTGTAGCAGCCGATGCGGCCATGCGGATGAACCGCATACCAGGCATGTCTGTGGCTCAGCCAAGCGCTGTGCCTGCAGCACTGCTGCGCTCTGTGCTACCGGGCCGCATGATCAGCGGCGGATCTTCTTTGTCAGCCACCCCTTGCGTGCCGGACGATGGCAAGATTTCTCCTAAGCGCAGCAAACGTGCCCGCACCACACTGCGGCTTATGCCCAGTTGTTTGGCGGTGTGAACTTGGTTGTAGCGATTGCGCTGCCAGACCTTGAGCAGCAAGGCGTTGAGCACATGCTGCTCAAGGCCTGTGTCATGGATGTCGCACAAACTCTCTAGCGTTTCATCCAGGTCCACATCGGCCAAGGCCTTGGCCTGCTGGTGCTCTGCCGGCCAAGCCTCAGCCAACGGCGCCAGCTGGGCTGGGGCCTCGGTCAGGCTCAAGTCTTGCGCACCAATATGCAGGCCACGGCTGAGCAGCAAGCTGCGCTGGATCACGTTCTCCAGCTCCCTGCTATTGCCAGGCCAGTCATGGCCCAACAGCTTTTCTTTGGCTTGGACATTCAACTGCACTGGCGCGTAATGCATGCGCTGGCAACAGGTGTGAATAAAGTGTTCAGCCAAAGCAATGATGTCGGCTGGCCGCTGGCGCAATGGCAACACGGGCAGCCGCACCACCCCCAATAAATAGTACAGGTCTTCACGAAATTTGCGCGAAGCCACCGCTTGCTCCAGCGACTTGCTGGACGCGGCCACGACCCGCACATCCACCGCAATGCGCTGCTGGCTGCCCATGCGCGAGAGCGTGCGCTCTTGCAACACACGCACCAATTTGCTTTGCATGTGCAGTGGCAAATCTTCGACTTCATCGAGGAACAGCGTGCCCAAATGGGCCTCCTCTAAACGCCCCGGCAAATTGTCAAAAGCGCCAGAAAAAGCCCCTTGCACATGGCCAAACAATTCGGCCTGGATCATGCCTTCGGCCAAAGCACCGCAGTTGACTGAGACAAAAGGGCCATTGCGCCTGCCGCTCATACCATGCAAATAACGGGCGGCCATTTCTTTATCCGCTCCGGCATCGCCCAAAAACAGCACGCCAGCATCGCTGGATGCGACTTGCTCAAGCATTTGGCGCAATTGTTCTGAAGCGGGATCTTGCAGCACCCAAGCCGCATCGTTGCCCGGTGCTGGGCCTGCAGCCTGCGATGCAGGCCTAAACTCAGGAACATTGAATGTGTGGGCCTGCTCGCGTGCTGCTTCAGCATCACGCCCTTGGCTGCGCAATGAAGAATGCAGTGGCCAGGATGGAATAGAAGACATGGCGCGCCTGGATGGGGTTGCAAATGGCGGCCGGGTCACGAGTAAAAGCTCGGCTGCGGAAAATCGCCATTGAGCGCCCAATCGCCCAACTCTTGCAACTTGTAGTGCAAGGGGTCGTGCAGTGTTTGGGTGCGCAGATTGCGCCAGAACCGGTCAAAGCGCAGTGCCGCATGCGTGGCGCGTGCACCCGTGGCCTCAAACAAGCGGCTGGTCAAATCTAGGCCACTGCGGCTGGCTGCGACTTTGGCAGCAAACACGGCAACGGCCACCTCACCGCGCTGCGCAGGGGTGACTGCATCGCCCAGTTGCCAAGCGGCCTCAAAGCGCTCTGCAGCCTGCAAGCTCAGCAAACGCGTCGCTTCTAAGGCCGACCAAAACTCGCCAAACATGGCCAGCACATGCACGTCTTTGCTGGCGACTTCTGCGTCAGATTTGAACCAGGGTTTGGCCTCTTCGACCGTATACGCCTTGGCCTGCTCGAATGCACCCTGGGCCACGCCTAAAAACACATGGACGAAAATCAGCTGCGCCAGCAAAGGCCGCAGTGTTGAGCGTGGCGTAGACAAAGGGCCAGGATTGAGCAACAACTCGCCCAGCTCGACACGCACGCGCTCAAACAAGGCCGAGCCGCTATCGGTCTGGCGCTGGCCCATATTATTCCAGTCATGCAACAAGCGGATGCCGCTGCGCTCAGTCGGCACCACACCAATGAGCAGTTGGCCGTTATTGGCGTCAATCGCTGAGGCCACCAACATGTGTGAATCCAAAGCACCCGAGGTAAAACTTTTTTTACCAGAAAACTCCCAATAACCATCGTGCTGTGTTGCCAGCGTGCGCTTGTCCAAAGGATTGAGCGTATTGCCCCAAAACCAGCGGTGGCGGGCGGTTTTCTCCAGCCAGGGCTGCCATTGCGCAGGCGAGCCAAACAATTGCACAGTGGCCAAATGCAGGTGTTGAAAGCCAAACACATGTGCCAGCGAACTGTCAGCCGTGGCAATTTGGCGAACCACGTCCAAGGTTTGCACCCAGTTTGCGCCTAAGCCGCCATATTGTTGGGGAATCGACAGTGCCAACAAACCACTTTGGCGCAACGCCTGGCGCTCTGCCAAAGGCGTGCCGCCTGCCAGATCGCGAGCGGCTGCGCTTGTTGCAAACTGCTGACTCAAGCTGCGCGCCACCTCGGCAAAATCGCCTTCAGGAATGTGATAAGGCTCGGTATCTGCGGCATGCTTTGGCCCTAGGGTAGCGAGAGAAAGGGCTTGCTGCGCTTGGGCAGCGCTGCTGCCTGGCTGGTCAGGGCTTGCACTGGCAACCGGCTCGGTCATGCTGCTTTGACCTCTAACTGCACCACCTCTGCAGTATGGGCCGCAGACTCAGTTTTTTTGCGCAATGTCTGCAGCACGGGGACGGCCAATTGCACAGCCAGGTCGATACGTTGGCGCAAAGCCTCGCTGACCACTTGCCCATCTTGGATTTCTTCGGGAGTGCCATAAACACCAATGGGCAATGTCAGCGTCTGAAAGAAAGCAAACAAAGGACGCAACTGGTGGTCAATCACCAGTGAGTGGCGGGCACTGCCGCCAGTGGCGGCCAGCATAACGGGCTTGCCATCGAGTGCTTGTAGCTCAACCAAGTCGAATAAATGCTTGAACAATCCAGGCACGCTGCCGCGAAACACTGGTGCACCAACAACCAGGAACTCAGCCGATTCAATCGTCTCCAGCGCCAGCACAGATTTTGCTGACAAGTTGTTGCGGTAAAGCGTCGGGCCAATGTCCTCAATCAAGTCGACCAAATCAATGACCTCGACATCCAAAGCCAGCTCCTCAGCGAGTCGGTCCTGCAAAGCATCCAACAACGCGCGCGTGCGCGACGGCTTGCTGAGGCTGCCATTCACAATGGCGGTTTTAATAGTGCGGCTCATCGGCTAATCCTTTCATCTGAATGGCCACCAAATGCAGACCTGGCGCTTGGGAACTTCAAGCGCCATCACGTCAAAAGCAGGCAATCCGCTGTGAACCAGGGCATTTGGCAATGTCCGCATTACAAAGCCGAAGCCCGTACAGGTAAACAATATTTACGTCATGTGCTTATACGCAAAAGCCATTTCTACAAGCCATTGATTTACATAAACTTTTTCAAAAACTTCAGAATATGCAAATAGTTTTTATATAGAAAGCAGCGCATTTCTGCGACGAACACAACAGACCACTCAGCAAGGCATCAGCCAACTGGCCCAAACAATGGTCGAATGCTTTCGCGCCCCGGTGTTTCGGGCCGGGCATGATGGCCAGGCCGATAACATCTGCAACGCACAGATCCTCAGAGCCAGTTCATAAGCAAGCATAGATTGGCCACGATGCTGGCGTTTGTCTCTATATACTGGCAGCCAACACCTGATTACTGCCGATGGCAGTTTGAACAGGCTCCCAGAGCGCAGGACTTTTTGTCACGAGCAAGCACTTTGGTCTTCAAATACGCCTTGCTCGCCCATTTGACTCGCCCATTTGATTCTGCGCGCAGAGCCCCCTCTCCTATTTCCATTGACTGGTTCACCACTAGAAAGCAGGATGCAATAATGAAATTATGGAAGTTAGCTGCACTTTCGCTGGCCATTGGTTTGGCTGGCTGCCAATCCCCCTCAGCCTACGACTTTGCAGTCACCGATGTTCATACAAGCACGCAGAAAATAGATGCGCAACTGGGCACAGTCACTGTCACAATGGACAGCTCAGACAAGCGCGCAGACTTGCCCAAAAGATACCAAGGCGTGGACAGGTACTGGCAAGAATCGCTGCAGGAAGCACTCAAGCGCAGCGCTATTTTTAAAGCAACAGCAGGCCACACCGCCGATCTTCAAGTGACCATTCTTGCGGTTGAATTTCCCTCTTTAGCCGTCGACTTCAAAACCCAGACAATCGCCCGCTATGCGCTGGTTGACAAACGCAGCGGCGCCGTGCTCTTTAGCAAAGAGGTACAGGCCGAAGGCGAAGTGCCATCTGACTACGCATTTATTGGACGCACACGGGCCAGAGAATCGATCAACCGATCTGCGCAAAACAATATCAAGCAGTTCTTGCAGCAGCTAGAAGCCGTAGATATCCGTATGCCTGCAGCGCCCGCGAAATAAAGAAGTTGGTATTTGCCATCGCAGCGACCTGCCTGCATCAATGAGGCAGGCCACAGCCGAAGGCAACACCAGGCTTTTGCGCTGCCATGCGTAGTGCAGTGCCGAACGCGATTGACGTCAGGCACGAACAAATCCAACGTCAGACAGCCAAGCGTAACGCGGCTTTCCTCTGGAGATTCTGCAGTGCAGGACGGCAGTTTCAGAGTGCCGATGAGCCAATCACTTCGTCCCCCTCAGAGACTGGGCTTGGGGTAAAAAGCCAAGCTCAGCTTGGCACCATCCAGCTGTGTTAAATACATGCATCAGGCAATGAGGCGTTGAGTTGCTTGATTGCTACTGCATCGTGCAGCTGCGCGTCATCTCGTCCTCACCCCAAACGCGCTGAAAGCTGCCAGCACGCCTGCACCAGCGGCGTCACATGTGGACGAACGTCCTTGTTGTTAGCGAAAGACACGCTCATGGCCGCTAGCGGCTCGCCACGGCGATTGAGCACTGCGGTGGCCAGCGTATAAAAACCAGGTGCGCCTTCGGTTTGGGTCAGTGCATAACCAACCCGTTTGATGGCAGCCAGCTCTTGCTGCCATGCTTCCAAGCTCAAACCGGCGCTGGTGCCAGGGTGAATGAATTCATCCCAATACAGCTTTTGAACAAACGCCGGTTGCATGCTCATGATGGCTTTGCCCGAGGCGTCTTCATGCAGCATGGAGGTTTGCCCTACGTAGCGCCCATATGCATCTGAAAAAGGCCACACCACGTTGGCCACCACGAGTGCCTTGGAGCCCGCCAGCACACTGAGATTGACGGCCTCGTGCAATTCGTTTTTCAGCACATCGGCAATGGAGTGGAACATCGAGACCACCGGCTGCTGGAAGTACGCAGTCGATGCCATCTGAAACAGCCGCGCCCCGATGCAATACGATTTTTTGCGCTGCAGATCGCGCACCACCAACTCGCGCCTGAGCAAGGTTCCGACAATGCGGTGGCAGGTCGCAGGCGGCATGCCAACGCGGCTGGAAATCTCTGACAGGGTCAAAGGCAGTGTCGATTGCGTTAGTGCTTCCAAAATATCCAGTGCGCCGTCTACTGCGGGCGCTTTGGACTTGTCATCTGGCAATGGGGCAATAGCATTCATCAAGGGATCAGGGTTGCATCGGCCTGGACCGAATCGACGATCTCGAGCAACCCTCACCTACATCAGGATTGCGATCGCAGGGCCATGGACAGTAGTCAGTGGAGCCATAGAACGTGTTGGCACGCCCCAACGCGGTCTGCGCGGAGATCGTCAGCACGTTCTTGGCTGCAACGCAGTTGCAGCCAAGGGTGGCTGGCATGCTAACACGTGAATCTCCATGCTGTGGCATTCATTCACACAACTGCACGGCCGCCTCACCACACCAATGGCAACACAGCCCTATTCCGTCAGAAACTATGGGCCAAGCCTACGCCATAGGCTGTTTTACTGCTGTCGCGGCCCCACAGGTTTTTGCCCTGGTTGCCGACGCTCAAGTACACATTGGTACGCTTGGAGAACGCGTGCACCGCGCTGGCACCAAAGAAGTTCGCTTTGTAATCTTGCTGCCGCCCATAACCGAGCTTGTAGCTCATGCTGCCTACGGTGTACTGTCCGCTCAAGGTGTAGGAGCGGTTTTTATCGCCTTGGGGCAGTTTTTCATGGTCATACGCGGCCATCACCTGCCATGGGCCTATGGCGTATTTGGCCGCCACAAAGGTCACGCGCTTGTCTTCCGGTGTGCGCTCCATGGCTGCCAGCAAGGAGAGCTGGTCGTAGGCATAGCGCAAAGCAACCGACAGGCTGCGGTGTTTGTCATCGACCTGTTTTTGCAGGCCCGCAGACACATAGCCTGTAAAGCCACCGATGGTCGGCGCTTCGTAGTAAATGCCGTTGTTCAAACGTGAGAAACTCACCCCATCCGAGCTGTAGTTTGGATCGGCTGCGGAATTGCCATGCCAGAGATACCATGCCGGAGACGCAATGCCGTCGTAGTTGTACCAAGGGTCAAAATGCCAATCGTTTTGCCACAAGGCCGTCATGGCGCGTCCAAGGCGCACATGGCCAAAGCTGCCCTTTAAACCCACGGTTGATTCAGCACCAAAATAAGACTTGGGGTCTTCGATCTGCCCGTCCTGCAGCTTGAAACGCGAGGCCAATTTAAAGGTCGCAGACAAGCCACCCCCTAAATCTTCCACGCCACTGAAAGCAAACATGCTGCGGCTGATACCGCCCACCTGTGTGCCGCCTTGATAGCCCTTAAAAACGCCGATATCCAAACTGCCCGAGAGCGTCACGCTGGACTGCGCTTGTGCGCTGGCAGCCAGCACCGAAACGCAGGCCAGCAGTGCGATTTTGCTTGCTGTGGTTGTCACAAATGTCTCCTTATTGGTTGTATGTTGTCTTCTTGTGCGCTTTTGCGGCAAAGCGCTGCCCTAGCAGTCATAGACCAGCTATTCAATTGCAATTCGGCTGAGAAAAAAGCGGTCCATGTGTTGACCGCTCAATGGCAACGCAGCTACAGGGCGGAGCTGGCCAACACCATGTCTGCTGCCTTTTCTGCCACCATCATCGTGGGCGCATTGGTATTGCCCGAGGTGATGTTGGGGAACACCGATGCATCGACCACGCGCAACGCCTGCACGCCATGCACCCGCAACTGGCTGTCGACCACGGAATGCTGCGGATCGCTGCCCATCGCGCAAGAGCCGCACAGGTGGTAGATCGAGCCGCTTTGCTCCCGAAAGAATTGCAGCATGCTGGCATCGTCGCTCACGCTGCTGCCAGGACTGGTTTCTTCAGCCGTGACCTGTTGCATGCTGGCAGTCGACATGATGCTGCGCACCAGCTTGCTGCCGGCAATGGCTTCGCTCTGGTCGTGGGCGGTGGCCAAATAGTTCGGGTCGATTGCGGGCGCCTCTTGCACATCCCGGCTTAGCAGTGTGATGCTGCCACGGCTGGTAGGGCGGCTGGGCGCAAAGAAAATCGTGAAGCCCGAATACGGCTGCACACGCGGTGCGCCACCAGACTCCGGCAGCACATAGCTTAGCGAGTTGAAGTACAGCTGCATATTCGGATGCGCAACCGCCTCGCTGGTGCGCACAAAGCCCCCTGCTTTGGCCGTCGTGGCAAACACGCCTTTCTTCTGAAACAAATACTGCAACATGGCCCGCACTTGCTGTGGGCGACTGCGGATATCGTCATTGCTGGTGCTGCGGCTAGCACGGTAATAGTAAGAAGCGCAAAGATGGTCCTGCAAATTCTGACCCACCGCCGGAGCGTGTTGCAGCACCGGAATCTCGTACTGTTGCAACAGCTTGGCATCCCCCACGCCAGACAGCTGCAGCAGCTTCGGTGTTTCCACTGCGCCAGCGCACAGAATCACCTCGCGGCCTGCACGGAATGTTTGGCGGCGGCCATGCACCAGTACCTCCACCCCTACCGCACGCTTATGCGCATCAAACAGCACCCGCTCTGCCAATGCATGGGTTTGCACCACCAGATTGGGGCGTTTTCTCGCAGGGCGCAAATACGCCACACCCGACGAGTCACGCTGGCCGTTGCGGGTGTTGATATCGTAGATGCCCACTCCTTCCATTTGCGGGCCATTGAAGTCGTTGTTGCGCACAAAACCGCGCTCTTCGCAGGCCGCAAAGAAGTTGTCGCAAATGGGGTGCACCGCATCGCGGGTAATGCGAATACGGCCTTTGGCACCATGCCATTGTGTCTCGCCAGCCCAGTGCGACTCCAGCCGTTTAAAGACCGGCAACACATCGCTCCAGCCCCAGCCCGAGTTGCCTGCTGCTGCCCAGTCGTCAAAATCCTGCTGGTGGCCGCGCACATACACCATGGCATTGATGGCGCCAGAGCCTCCCACCACTTTGCCACGCGGCGTGTACACGCGTTGGTTGGCCAGCTCTTTCTGCGCCGTCGTGCGATAGCGCCAGTTGTACTTGGGGTGGTAGAACAGCTGGGCAAAGCCCAAAGGCATACGCAACCAGAAGGAGGTGTCATCAGCACCAGCCTCCAGCAACAGCACGCGGTGCTTGCCAGAAGCACTCAGACGCTCGGCCATAATGCAACCGGCCGAGCCCGCCCCCACGATGATGTAGTCGAACTGTGAAGCGCTCATCTCAACTCACTCTTTATCCGTTGCGTAGCGTGCTTTCCAGCTGTCCGATGGGCCGGCCTTCACATCAAAGGGCTGGCTGGAGACCGTCAAATGCAGGCGGTTGCTGGTGTAGGGCGTATGGGCCTTGACCACATCCATATTCAGCTCCACGCCCAAACCTGGCTCGTTGGAAGGAATGATGTAGCCGTCTTCCCACTGAATAGGTTTTTTGAGAATTTCAGCGTGGAACCCGTCCCAGCGCATGATGCTTTCTTGGATCAGGAAGTTAGGCGATGCCACGCCCACCTGAATGCTGGCAGCCGCGCCAATCGGGCCGTTATAGAGGTGCGGCGCGATTTGCGCATAGTGCACTTCGGCCAGGCTGGCAATTTTCTTGGCTTCCAAAATCCCGCCCACGCGGCCTAAGTTCATCTGCAAAATCGAGGCCGCATTGTTGCGCAGCACGTCAAAGAATTCGTACTTGGTCGTCAAACGCTCACCTGCCGCAACCGGGATGCTGGTGCGTGCAGCCACGCGCGCCATGGCCTCGTTCTGGCCTGGCGGCACGGGCTCTTCAAACCACAGCGGATCGTAAGGTTCGATATAGCGGGCCAAACGAATCGCCGATGAAGGCGTCATCTGGCCATGCGTGCCAAAAATCAGATCGCACTGGGAGCCGACGGCTTCGCGCAAGCGCTTGCAAAACGTCACCGACAGCTCCATCAAGTCCAAACTCAGCTGGTGGCCGCAATATGCGGTGTACGGACCTGCAGGATCGAACTTGATCGCCGTAAAGCCTTGCTTGACATACTCTTGTGCACAGGCGACCGAAATTTCTATGTCTTCGTAATCGTGGCTGTATTCACCGTCGGCTGTTTTAGGGTAGAGGTAGGTGTAGGAGCGCAGGCGCTCATTGACCTTGCCCCCAATGAGTTGGTAGACCGGCTGGTTAGCCGCTTTGCCAATAATGTCCCAGCACGCCATCTCCAAGCCGCTGACCACGCCCATCATGCTCAGATCTGGGCGCTGCGTGAAACCACTCGAGTACGCCTCACGGAAGAATCGCTCGATATGGTGTGGATCGTGGTTTTCCAAATAGCGCTGGTACACATCACTAATTGCCGCCTCCATCACGCTAGGGTGAAAAGATGCTGCATACACCTCGCCAACCCCTTCAATACCGCAGTCGGTTTTGAGCTTCACGAAGATCCAGTAGCGGCCACCAATATAAGGAGGCGGTACGGCAACAACATAGGTTTCAAGAGAGGTAATTTTCATGGCTTTGGCTCGGTGGTATCAGGACAGGGACCACACCCTGTCCGCATTGTTAGACATAGTGCAGCGCTCAGGCTCACTGGCCGGGGAAACGGTAGTTCTCAGTGCGTTTGTGGTAGATCCACACCAACAGACTGCCCAGCAAACAGCAGACGGCGATGTAGACAAAATAAATCTGCGTGCCCAATTGACCTGGGTATCGGTGCGAGATCGCAGAGTGAATCATTGGCAGGAAAATATCGGGCGAGAGACCAATCATCGAGATGATGCCCATGGCCAATCCGGTCACACGTGCAGGCACCTGGCTGCGGTCAATAATGGCCCAGTACAAGCCGTGTACGGAGTAAGTCAGCAAGCCCAGTATCACAATGCATGCTGCCAAAAACCAGGTAGGCACTGAAGAAGGCACCGCAACAAACACGATCCAAACGATGGCAGCTATGACCATGCCCCAGCCCAGCACCTTGGTATTGCCCAAGCGGTCACCCAAAAATCCGCCGCCTATCGCACCAATGGGGCGCATCCACAGCTTGATCAAAGTCAGTTGTCCCGCTACCACCGCCGATGCCGAGAAATGCTCTTGGATATAGCTGGAGAACGAGTAGGTTGCCCACAGCAATTGGTAGCCTGCCAGCACGATCAGGCTGATGAGCCAAATCTCAGGAATTGTGAGCAGCAAGACCACATCCCTCCAGAAGGATGACTTCACACTGGTCGTGCTTTTTTCTTCGGCACTGCTGGCCGAATCGTTAGGCAGCAAGAACGTACAGATCACGCCCAGCGCCAAACAGGTGTACACATAGAAGTTAATCACCGGCCCCAAAGAGCCTTGCGGTGGGCGGCTGGCGTAGTAGGCAAAAATCGCCACCGCCGCCGATGCCAGCACCGCCTCGGTTAAGCCCCGCCCCCCATCAAGAATGCCGAAGAAGCGGCCTTGCTCACGCTCAGTGGCCAGCAGTTTCACCGCCCGCAAAATCGCAGACCAGAAGGTCAGGCCGCCTGCAATGCCCCAGCCAATAAAGATCAGTTGTAAAGAGCCAAAGTCAGGAAAAGTCGCAAACCACATGCCCAACAAGCCCACTGCCCCCAAAGAGAAGCCCACCAACCAGCGCGAGCTGACACGGTCGGCCAGCCACTGGGGATGTAGGTGATCACATAAACAATGCCCAAAATGGTGTATAGCTCGCCCAGCTGGTCGGCAGAAATACCAAACGCCTGCAGCAAGGTCACTTCAAAGTTTTGGCGCAAATACAGCAATGGATACAAAGCGCCCGCAGCCAGCGTGAGCAGGCCCAATTGAAAATAGCGCTGCCATGCACTGGACTGGCTTGGCGCCTGGACACCTTGGTGCCCTTTAGAAATGGTCACTGACATATGTCTCCTGCTTTTCAAAAGCTTGTTGTGCGAAAAATTCTGGCGGCGCGCATCACAGGCGCAGCATCGCCCCACGCGTGCAGTCAGCTGCACGCGTTATGTGTTGTCTTGTCAAGAAAAAACTGCGTAGGTGGCTCAGTAAGAGCCCACCACCAGCCGTGTCTGCGTGAACGCCAGCATGCCGTGCATGCCATCGTCACCGCCTATGCCAGAGCGCTTCCAACCCGCATGAAAGCCTTGGTAAGGGTCATCGGGAATGCGGTTGACATAGCACTCCCCAGCTTCGATTTCGTTGGTCACACGCATGATCGTGCGGTAGTTCTCGCTGTACACCATGGAGGCCAAACCAAACTGGTGGTCGTTGACCATGTCCATGGCCTCATCCAGTGTTTGGTATGTCACCACAGCCAGCACAGGACCAAAAGTTTCTTCCTGCACAATTTCCATGTCTTGACGGCAGTTGGTCAGCAGTGTGGGCGGGTAGAAGAAGCCTTTGCCCTCTGGCACCACACCGCCGCACTCCAAGGTCGCACCATCGTCAATGGCGCGCTCGACCATGCGGTGAATATGCAGACGCGCATTGTTGTGAATCAGCGGTCCCATCCAATCGTGGTTTTTGCTGCGATCGCCCCATTGGCGATTGCGCATGGCCTCGCTCAGCATGGCAATAAACTGCGGCGCCACCGACTCCTGCACGTACACGCGCTCAGCGGCAGTACACAGCTGGCCACAGTTAGATGTTTTGGAGCGCACGATGTCGGCAACCGCCTTGGCAAGATCCGCATCGGGCTCGACGATAACGGGTGTTTTACCGCCCAGCTCCAGCGCGGCCTTGGCAATATTTACTTGCGAATACTCCAGCACCTTGCGCCCTGCCCCCACACTGCCCGTCAACGTAATCATGCCAACCGCAGAGTGCGTGCACACCTGCTCTGCCACTTGGTGGTTCATGGCCACGATATTGATCACCCCGGCGGGAATGCCCGCATCCGCCACCGCCTGCGCAATTTCCAGTGCCGAGCACGGTGTGTAGCTGCTGGGGCGCACAATCACGGTATTGCCAGTAATCAGTGCGGGCGCCAGTTTGCGCATCAAGGTGTACACCGGTGAGTTGAATGGGATCAGGCAAACCACCACCCCAATCGGCTCACGGTAGAGCAGCAAATTTTCGTTGGCGTTGTCACTTGGCACGATCTCACCGGTAATGCGGCGCGCCCACTCGGCGTGGTAGCGCGTCACCTCCGCGGCATACACCACTTCACCGCGTGCATGTTCGGGGCTTTTGCCCGATTCCAAAGCCAGCGCCTTGCCAATGCTGTCGGCACGTGCCACTAGCGCATCAGCCAGTTTGTGCAGGTACTTGCCACGCTCGACAGCAGGCAATTTGCGCCAGAGTTTTTGCGCACCTGCCGCCGCTTGCGTGGCCAGCAATGCATCTTCTGGCGTCACACAATCGACTGTCGCAACCAGCGCTTCCGTGGCTGGATTGAGCACCTCCAAGCGTGACGCTCCTTCGGAAGGTCTGAACTGGTTGTTGATGAAATTTTGATAATGCCGCACTCGTTATTCCTTGTCTGGCTCGCTGATCGAGCTCACTGATCGAAACACGAGTGAATCTTAGGTGTCAATTCCACATTCAGTCAATAAATTTCAAATATATTATTTATATTCCATATATGAAATTAAATAGCGAGAACATCTATAAAAATCAGTGAGAAATTCCCTATCACCTGCAGGACAAAAAACACGCCAACAATCCCCTCGCCAGTCCTTTCATGCTGGCAACAAAGAAAAATCAATCGCATGCTCAAGAAAAAAACGCTAAGCCAATGCATTCATTGGAATTTTTCAGTTTGTCTCTTGTATACCGCATTGAAGACTACACAGAAAAGCAAACCAAGCAGTACGGCATGCCACCTTGGCAACGCATCCAAACGGCGCCAAGCTCTTCCATATATGGAATGATTTGGCAGACAATCGAGCGCTATGGCAGCCAACACGCCAGAACAGCCCTTCACGCAACTAATAGGTGTTTTCCCTTGTTTATGCGTTTTTCGCACAATTGCCCGCTTAAAAAGAGCTGTGGCCATTAAAAAGTCACCTGCTCAGACAATGCCATGCAGTTAAGACCGGTCTGTATTTTTTCTTTGCAAACGCTGGAGATGGCCGCATTCACAATGCGCAGGGCATGACAAAACGGTCATAGCCTGCCGACTTGCGCTTGCAGCAAACAGGCGCCCGGATGAAGTGCTCGGGTTTGAGCGCCGGAATATGGATTTGAAAAAGACAACCGCATGGCTGCACGCCGGCAGAAGTAAAGATGGCCAAGCCCACGTACGTGCGGCAAGCGGGTCAGGCTATTGGCAAACGCACTCTTGGTGCGGCGTGCAAGAACATCGGCATCAAGCAAATACGCCTTCATGACTTGCGCCTCGCCTGGGCCATTTGGCATGCTCAAAATGCCCACAGCTTGTTCTCAAGAAATTGGGCGGCAGGAGTGAGTTCTTAATGGTGAAGAAGCATGCCAACCGAGCACCCTCCCACTTGCCCGGTGACGCAAACACGGTCAAGAATTGGGCAAATTTCGATACGCCAGGTTCTGAAAAGAAAAAAGCGGCCATGTAAGCCGCTGATTTCATTTGTGATTTTGGTAGGCCCAGCAGGGCTCGAACCTGCGACCAAAGGATTATGAGTCCTCTGCTCTAACCAACTGAGCTATAGGCCCAAACTAAGCTGGCAATTATTGCACATGAAACCTGCATCCAATTGTCTTTGCACTACAGTTTCGAAGTCGCAATTGTTTCTTTTTCAAAAACGATCCATTCAAACCTGATGGCTTTATCGGCCCAGCCTGCTTTCCTAGAATGGACTCACACTGCTAGCGCCGCAATGCATTCACTTGTGCGTGCGTCGTTTCCCAAGGACGTGTATACGCGAAGGCCTTGGCCGGTTTTGGCCTGCCCGAAGGTTTGGCTGCGGCAATTGCGTCATGGGATGTCGGTGCAGCGCAAGGCGCGTTGTATTCCGATGACCGCACGCTCTCGCGCTTGATTGGTCGCCCCACTACACCTCTCAAGCAAGCCGTGGCAGACGCGCTGCAAGCGCTATAAACTACCCGCCAGAGCCGCATGAGCCTCGGCTCTTTTCTCCAGGGCGCCATCGGCGCCCTTGTCGGCGCCCTATTGCACACTTGCGGGTTTTGGCGCGCATTGCCTGAGACAAAGGCGCATAACGGCGATAATTGCGCTGCGCTCCGAGTTGTGGCATCGCCAGATGCTTGGGAGTGCAGAGACAGTGTATTAACATGAAGGCACGGCCACTGGCCTGACCCTCACAACAAATCCCCACGCCATGACTACTACTTCCATTCGTCAGGATGACCTGATCGAGTCGATTGCGGCTGCCCTGCAATACATCAGCTACTACCACCCGAGTGACTATATTGAGCATTTGGCCCGTGCCTATGAATGGGAGCAAAGTCCTGCGGCCAAGGATGCGATGGCGCAGATTCTCACCAACTCCAAAATGAGTGCCACTGGCCACCGCCCAATTTGCCAGGACACCGGCATCGTCAACGTGTTCCTCAAAGTGGGCATGGATGTGAAGTGGGACGGCTTCACCATGGGCCTGGAAGACGCGATCAACGAGGGCGTGCGCCGCGGCTACAACAACGCCGACAACCAGTTGCGCGCCTCGGTCGTGAGCGATCCGCAGTTTGCCCGCAAGAACACCAAGGACAACACACCTGCGGTGATTTCGGTGCAAATCGTGCCGGGCAATACCGTTGATGTGACGGTAGCGGCCAAAGGCGGCGGCTCCGAGAACAAATCCAAAATGATCATGATGAATCCCAGCGACAACCTGGTCGACTGGGTGCTCAAAACCGTGCCGACCATGGGCGCGGGCTGGTGCCCGCCAGGCATGTTGGGCATTGGCATTGGCGGCACGGCTGAGAAAGCCGTCTTGCTGGCCAAGGAAAGCCTGATGGAAGACCTGAACATGTACGAGCTGCAGCAAAAATCGGCGCGCGGCGAAAAACTCGACCAAGTCGAAGAGCTGCGCCTGGAGCTCTACCAAAAAGTCAACGCGCTGGGCATTGGCGCGCAAGGCCTGGGCGGCCTGACCACGGTGCTGGATGTGAAGATCAAGATGTACCCAACCCACGCGGCGTCCAAGCCGGTGGCAATGATTCCGAACTGCGCCGCCACGCGCCATGCGCACTTCGTACTCAAGGGCGAAGGCGCGGTGTATTTGGATGCACCATCGCTGGATCTGTGGCCCAAAATCGACTGGGAGCCAGACTACAACAAGAGCAAGAAGGTCAACCTCGACACCCTGACCAAAGAAGAAGTGGCGAGCTGGAAACCGGGCGACACCTTGCTGCTCAACGGCAAGATGCTGACTGGTCGCGATGCCGCGCACAAGCGTATTCAAGACATGCTGGCCAAAGGTGAATCCTTGCCAGTGGACTTTACCAACCGCGTAATTTACTACGTTGGCCCGGTCGACCCGGTGCGTGACGAAGCCGTCGGCCCTGCCGGCCCCACAACGGCGACCCGCATGGACAAGTTCACCGACATGATGTTGGAGCAAACGGGTTTGATCGCCATGGTGGGCAAGGCCGAACGCGGCCCAGTGGCAATCGAAAGCATCAAAAACCACCAAAGCGCCTATTTGATGGCTGTGGGTGGAGCGGCCTACCTGGTCTCCAAAGCGATCAAGACTGCCAAAGTCGTGGGCTTTGAGGATTTGGGCATGGAAGCCATTTACGAGTTTGATGTGGTCGACATGCCAGTGACCGTCGCTGTGGATGCAGGGGGCACCAGCGCCCACATCACCGGCCCTGCGATTTGGCAAGAGAAAATTGCCAAGGGCGAAGCCAAAGTGATGATGCTGACAGAAGTCTGATCAAACACCCTAGGGCTCGTCCCTTAAAGCCCAAAAGCAGCACAGCGCTCCCCAGCCTTGTGCTGCTTTTTTATTGGCCGACTGGCTGAGCTCAATCGAGCAAGTCGGAATAATCGCCTGTTTTGTAATGGCTTAACAAGGTCCAAGGCATCACTTCAGGAGCGTCAATCTCTTCAGCGGTCAGTTGGTAGAACGTGGTGTCATGGGGGCCGCGTTTGAGCACCCGCCGCGGATACTGTTTCTCGATATCCCACGCGACTTCGGTCATGCTTTCATCGGCAAACTTGCGGTAGAGCTGAATTCCATCGCGCGGTTGGCCTACCGGCTGCAAGGCGGTGAGTGAAGACGGCGGAATCACCCAATAGGTCGCCTCCCACGAACCGTTGTAGCCGACATTGCCTTGGTGGGCGGGCTCGACGCTGATGAGCTGCTCCATCTCCTTGATGATCACTTGCACCTCGACCTCGCCAGTGTCGCTACGCTGCACCATGATTGGAGCCTCTTGCGCCAGCGTGTGGGCGTGACCTGCATGCGGGCCCGTATTGGTCGTTCCGCCGTGGCCGTGCGCCAGGCTATCGCGCAAGGCCTGCGGCTGGTCTTTCTCAATCCAAATGCGCTGGCCTTCACGGTACATGATTTTGGTGTAGCTGGCTTCGCGCTGCACGCCATCGCTGCCAATATTCATGGTGCGGTAATTGAGCCGCAGTTGCACATCGGGGGCTGCTTGCAGCGCAGCTTCAGCCTGTGCAGCAGTGGCTGCCGCAGATGCTGCCACCGGTGCATGGCCCCACCATATGGGCATCAGCAAGGCCGCGGCAACAGCGGCTTGCAACACATTAGCGGGGATACGCCAGGGCTGAGTCGCGTTGGTCATGTTCATTTCTCTCATCGGTTCACGGTGGCTGTGCAAACTCTATCAAGAGCTGCGTACAAAGCACAAAAGAGGTGGGCTGCCATAGGCAACCCGCCTCTGTGTTGATTCACACTGAATGTGCCAATATCAATGTGCTGGCATGTTTACAGTCCAGCGGCTGCACGCACTTTCTCAAACACTTTGGTGTTGTCGTAGGTTCCGCGGAAATGTGAGGCACCCGCACCGCCGGCAAACAACATCACGTCACCGCCGCCGTGGGTCTCAGCACCGGGCGCGCCCAAAGGAATACCGACTTCTTGCAGGAAGTTGTCAGCTGTGGTGTCCACATTGGTCAAGTCCTGACGCGATGCTGCGCGGGGCGGTGAAATGAAGGCTTCGCCATCTTCAGCCATAGCGCCTACACCGGCACGACCGCCGTTACCGAACACCAAGGTGGTGTAAGGCTTGCCATCAGCGGCCTTGACCACTTCGCCTGTGCTGTAGTCCTGCACCAAGCCCAAAATCGGATTGCCAATCTTGGTGTAGCCGTTGAACGCGATTGCATGGTCATGGTCGGCAGTGACGACAATCAGCGTATTGGCCAGGCCAGGGTCTTTTTGCTCCATCACGCGCAATGCAGCTTGCACTGCTTCGTCCAGGGCCAGTGTGTCTTCCAGCGCGCGCTTGGCGTTGGTGCCGTGCAAAGCATGGTCGATACGGCCGCCTTCGACCATCAGAAAGAAGCCCTTGTCGTTGCGACTCAAGACATCGAGCGCCTTGGTCGTCATTTCAGACAGGCTTGGCTCATCCAGTCCCATTTTGACGCGGTCAAGCTCATAGGCCATTTCGCTGTTCGCAAACAGGCCCAGCAGCTTGCTGGTGTTGCGCGTATCCAGCGCATTCAATGCCGTGCCAGAGTTCACGTAGGTATAACCATTGCTTTGCATGTCAGCCACCAGGTTGCGTTCATCGCTGCGGCGGCTGTTGGGGTAGACCGACCTGGGCAGGTAATTGCGCCAGCCCCCGCCCAGCATCACATCAATGCCAGCGCCTAAACGGGTGTTGTACTCTGGGTACCCCGGCACAGACTGCTCGGCAATCGTGTTGTAGGCATTGCGGTTGCACACGTGCGCATAAGTTGCCGCAGGCGTGGCATGTCCTACACGGGTGTTGGAGACCACGCCTGTAGAACGGCCCTGACCAATGGCCAGCTCCAGCAGCGTTTCAGCAGCCTGGCCATTGTCCACTGGGCACGTGGAGTCTTCGCCGTTGATGTACTGCGAGCCATCTGGCGCGTAGGCCTGGGTATCGGCTGACATCGAGATGACTTCGTTATTCATCTTCACGCCGGTCATATACGCGGCCATGGAAGGCGCGCTGTCGGTCGTTTGGCCATCGAGCGAGAAAGTTTTGATGCGGCCGGCATAACCCAAGGTTTGCAGTGCCAGTGCAGCGCGCTCGGAAGACTCCAACTTCGCACCAGCGGCAATTTCTTTCTCACCTTTGTAAATGCGTGCGGCAGTGACAGTCACAGGGCCCATGCCATCGCCCAAGAAGAAAATCACGTTCTTGGCAGTTTGCGCGCTGGCTACGCCTGTGGCTGCCAACAAGCCTGCGCCCAGCGCCAAGGCCATGGCTGTTTTATGAAATGGTGTAGTCATGATCGGTATCCTTTGTTGCTGGGGCAGCTCAATTCATTGCAATGGCTTTTTTGATCAGGCCAAACACTTCGTTATTGGTCAAGGTGCCACGGAAGTTCTCGGCACCCATGCCTTTTGCGCCCAGGAAGACGTCGCCACCACCGTGGGTTTCAGAGCCTGACATCGGCACCACAGCTTCTTGCAGGTAGTTCGGGTCTTCCAGCATTTCTGCCGTGATCACGCCGCGCTGGTCCAAACGCTTCAAGCCGTTGCCAAAGCCCAGGATCGTGTAGTTGTTGCCATCAACATCGGTGGAAGCTTTGCCATCGGTGTAGTTGTTCACCAGGCCCAGCACCCCAGGTTTTCCTGGCTCGGTCTTGCCGGTGCGTGCGGCGTAGCCGTTCATTTGCAGCGTGTGGTCGTGGTCAGCGGTTACCACCACCAAGGTATTTTTCAGACCGGGGTCGATCGCTTCGAGTTTGTCCAACGCCAGCTTGACAGCATTGTCAAAAGCGATGGTGTCTTGCAAGGCACGGCGCGCGTTGGTGGCATGCAGAGCATGGTCGATGCGACCGCCTTCAACCATCAGGAAGAAGCCTTTTTTCTGTGCGGCCAGCGCATCAATCGCTTTGCCTGTCATCTCTGCCAATGATGGCTCTTTGGCTGGGTCACGGTCGAGGTCATAGCTCATATCACCGGACGTCATCAACGCCACAATCTTGCTGCCGTCAGTGGGCAGGCTGTCGAATTCGGCACGTGTGGCGGCAAATTTGTAGTTGGCCTTGACCAACTCAGCGGTCAGGTCACGGCCATCGGTGCGGCGACCGCCTTTGTCACTAGGCAGGAAGTTTCGGATACCGCCGCCAATCACGACGTCTACGCCATCCCCCAAGCGGCTATTAAAGCCGGCACCGCCAGGCACCAAAGCGGCAGCGATGGTGTTGTAGGCATCTCGGTGGCAAACGTGGGCGTACGTGGTCGCTGGCGTCGCATGGGTCACACGTGTGGTTGTGACCACACCTGTGCCATAACCTTGGTCTTTCATCAGCTCCAAGATCGTATCCACAGGCGTGCCATTGCCAGTTGGGCATGTTGAATTTTCGTTTTGCACGTAAGCATTGCCTTGCGCGTCTGTGGCACGGGTCTCCGCAGACATCGAGATGACTTCGTTGTTCATCTTCACACCGGTCATGTACGCAGCCATCGAAGGCGCGCTGTCGGTGACCTGGCCATCACGCGAGTAGGTGTGGATGAAAGCAGTCTCCGGCAGCGTATCCATGGTCAACTCACCCTCTTCACCCACAGCGTAAATACGCGCGGCAGTCATGGTCGTGATGCCCATGCCATCCCCCAAAAAGAACACAACGTTCTTCTGTGGCGCAGGCATTGGCACGACAGGAGTCGAGCTATCGTCGTTGCTGCCCCCGCACGCGGCCAAGAAAGCCACTACTCCAGCCATCACTGGATACAATAATTTATGAGTCATGGGTTCTCCAAAAGTTAGCGCTGCCCACACATGCCAACGCCTCGGTGGCGAAGTGTAGAAACTACTTTTGACAGGATCGTGACAAGAAATAAAAACTGCTGGCAGCAGCCTGATGCCTTGCGCGAACTGGCTCTACTGGGCGCAATCAAGCCGCCTGCCACCGTGCGCGTGCAAAAAACCGAGCACCCTCACCAGTTCCAGGCACCAGCGATCTGGCAACACACAAAGAGACACCCACAACGTCAGGGAAGCTTTGCAGGCTCAAAGCCACCGTTTGAGAGTCTGTTTTCCCAGCTGCGCTACACTTTGGCAGCCTGTCTGGGCACCCTCCTGATCACCTCCAACTGCGAACCGGTCACCGGTCTCTTGCTTTGACCATGCCCAACACCAGGCTTTCCACTTCCCCCCAGCGTACGCCACTTCTCTGGCTACTGCTTTGCCTGGCCGCGCTTCTCAGCGGCTGCAGTACAGCGCCGCCGCGCAATCCAGAGGATGTCTGCGCTATTTTTCAGCAATACCCCAGCTGGCACCAAGCTGCCTTGAAAACCCAAATCGAATGGGGTGCGCCGGTGCAGGTGCCAATGGCCATCATCTACCAAGAATCGTCTTTTCGTTCGGATGCCGTGCCGCCCAAGCGCTATCTGCTGGGCTTTATTCCCTGGGGCCGTATCAGCACCGCTTATGGTTATTCGCAGGCCCTGGACAGCACCTGGGGGCAGTACAAGCAAGAGACCGGCAAAAGCTTTGTCAAACGCAGCGATTTTGCCGACTCCATCGATTTCATTGGCTGGTATATGAGCAAGAGTCGCCAGGTCAATGGCACGGCCATGTCAGATGCCTATGGCCAGTATTTGAATTACCACGAAGGCTGGACCGGCTATCGACGCCAGAGTTATCTGAGCAAATCTTGGTTACCGCCCGTTGCCAGAAAAGTCCAAGAAAGGTCCCAGCGCTACGCACAGCAATATGCGCAGTGCCGCGATTCCTTGCCCAAACGTGGCTGGTTCTGGTAGCCGATCAAGCGCAACGCAAGGCAGGCCCAGGTGCGCGTGCACTGCCCCCTTGTCAGTGCAACAGCAAAGGCCACACAGCCGCAATCAACATGGTGATGCCCGATGCGGTCAAAAGCCCCAGCACACATTGCTTGAAACGGCGCTCGCTCAGACCTTTATACAGTTTGCCGCCCATTAGACTGGGAATCAGAATGGCAGGTGCGACCATCGCATACGTCAACCAGACCTCGGCGGTCACCAGGCCCGTTGCGATATAGCTGGCAGTCGTTACCAGCAACAAACTCAGGTTGAAGTTTTGCAATACAGCGCGTTGCGCATCTTTTTCCATGCCAGTCAGCGTGCACCACAGCGAAGGCAAAACGCCCGTCATGCCGCCTAAACCGCCCATCACCCCGCCGAACAAACCGACCAAGGCATCAGCCCAACGCGGCCGGTAGGTGATGCGCGGCAGCAGGGCGGAAAACATCATCAGCGGGCAGACCACCACTAAAAACAGCCCCAGCAGCAGCTTGAACCATTGCATATCTAGCTGTGGCAGCAGATAAATACCCAAAGGCAAACCGAGCAATCCACCCAAGATGAAAGGCGCCAGTGCGCAGGCATTGAAACCACGGCGCACCGTGACTGCGGCAATCAATTGGCCTTGCACTGCCCCCAACACCGCCAAGGCGGCGGCGGCCTGCGGCTCAAGTATCCAGACCCAAAAAGACATCGCGACCATGCCAAAACCAAAGCCCGCGATGCCTTGCACCAGGCCTGCGGCCATTGCTCCCAAGACCACAATCCACCACGCATCCATTTGTTGGCCTCCTGCCTATCGGCGCCCATCGTAGCAGGCTTGGGTCGATCGCACTGCAGCGAATCTCACTCCTTGACATCGAGTACTTGCACACGCAGGCTACCCTTGGCCAGCCGCACATGCAAAGGCTCTATCGGCATCGCCTGCAAGGCATCTCGTACGACTTCGCCAGCCGGGTTGGTGACGATTGCGTAGCCGCGCTCCAATACACGCTGGGGATCGAGCATGCGCAAACGCAACTCGGCTTGTGCCAATTGCTGGCTGTGTTGCTGCACACTTTTTTGCACGCTGCGCGGCGTATTGAGCTGCAGTTGGTCCAGCCTGAATGCTGTGCGCTGTAACTGGCTTTGGGCCGCCAAACGCATGGCATGGGCGTATTGGTCCAAGCGCGATCCATGCCGTGCCAATAAGGCCGAAGGCCTGGACAAGGCCTGCGCTATGCGTTGCAGGCGCTGCTCCTGGCCCAGCAGCTGCCGGTCCATCACCTGCGCCAAACGGTCTTGCCTGTGCGACAACTGCTGGCCCAATTGCTGGGCAGAGGCAGCGACCAACTCGGCCGCAGCCGTGGGCGTGGGCGCTCGCACATCGGCACACCAATCAGCAATCGTCACATCGGTTTCGTGGCCAATGCCTGCAACCAGCGGCACTGGACTTTGCACAATCAAACGGGCCAATTGCGGGTCGTTGAATGCCCATAAATCCTCAATCGAGCCGCCGCCACGGGCCAGCACAATCGTGTCGATCTGCCAATGCGAGCCATCGGCGCGCCGCAGCGTGCCTTGCTCAATGCCTTGGTAGAGTTTCTGTAAGGCTTGGCGCAGCGACGCGGGTGCTTCCTGCCCCTGCACCAAGGCAGGCACAAGCAGCACGGGAACGTGCGGTGCTCTGCGGCGAAAGGCCGTCATGATGTCGTGCCATGCCGCCGCATTCACAGATGTCACCACGGCCACGCCAGCTGGAATGGCTGCCAACGGACGCTTGCGGGCAGAGTCAAACAAGCCCTCTTGCTCCAGCTGTGCTTTAAGACGCAAGAACTGCTCGTACAAATTGCCCTGTCCGGCCAGGCGCAAGGACTCGACCACCAACTGTAAATCGCCTCGCGGCTCATACACCGTCACACGTGCCTGGGCCTGCACCCGATCCCCTTCTTGAATTGGCAGATTGACCAGCGAGGCAGCGCGGCGAAACATCGCACAGCGCAATTGCCCACTGGCGTCTTTGAGTGAGAAATACCAATGTCCGCTTGAGGCCTTGGTCAGTCCACTGATCTCACCCTCAACCGTTACGGTATGAAAACGCGCTTGCAATGCATCGCTGATAGCCAGGCACAAAGCGCCTACAGGCCAGATTTTGGGCGCAATACGTGCGCTAGGCGCAGGCGCTGCCAAGCCCCATGGGCTGGAATTGTTGTTGTCGTGCGAATCCATTGGCTCGGTCATCTTTCGGCGTCTGAGTTACCACCAGCGCACACTATAACGGCAGACCAATCAAGACAATCGCCCCTGCCACCAAGGCAATGCCCCATTTCTCCGGCAGACGCAAACGCTCATGCAGCAGCTTGCGAGAGACCAGATAACCAAACAAGACCTCCACCATGCCCAGTGCACGCACGGCTGCCGCAGTTTGCATCGCATAGGCAGAAAACCACAACAGCGAGGCCATGGCCCCCATCGCCCCTGCCAGCATCGACACCCGCCAACTGCGAAAGCAGGCCATCAGTCCTGCCCGGTCATGCCAGGCCAGCCAGGCCGACATGACTACGCTTTGCAGACTTTGGGCAAACACCACGCCCCATGCGGCAGAAATCCAGGGGCTGACACCCTCCAGATTCACAGCTGCAGCGCGAAAGCCCAAAGTGGCCAATGCAAAGCAGGCACCGCAAACCAAACCGTACAATGATGCCCGCGTCAATGCTTGACGACCTGTCCCTGCCAGCTTATTGGGCGCAGGCCACGCCAGCAGCACGACACCCAAGGTCGCCACCACAGCCGCGACCATGTGGTGCATCACAGGTACCTCGGCCAAGACCACGCTGCTAAAGAGCATCAGCTGCAAGACTTCGGTTTTCGAGAACGTGATAGAGACTGCGAAATTGCCCGCCTGCATCGCCAATAGCAACGCAGCAGTTGCCCCGACTTGGAATACGGCGCCAAACACAATCCAGCCCACATACACGCCACTGAAATGCGGCACGATGGGAGTTGTCTCAGGCACCCAATACAACAGCCCCAAACACAGCAATGCCACGGGCAAACCATACAAAAACCGCACCAGCGTCGCTGGCCAGGTGCCCAAGCCACCGCTGAGGGCGCGCTGCGCCGTATTGCGAATGGTCTGGGCAGCAGCTGCCATGACGACCACAGGAATCCAAATCCACGAAGCACTGAGCCAATCCATTCTCGTCCTTACAAGCACACAACAAGCCAATCTGACAGCTTAACGGGCTTTGTGGAGCTCGGCAGCGCCCATTGAAGCGGGCTGCGCACTCCAATACCGATGACAGCGCTTGGCGGCCAAACCTGCACTGCTCGCACTGCGCCGCCAAAGAGCCCGTGCGGCATCGCCATAAAAAAAAGCCCTGCATAGCAGGGCTTTTTTCAAACTGGCAGGTGTGAATTACACCAGAACAGCTTTTTGTACCAAGCGGGTAGCAACCCAGTTCTTGGTTTTGGAGAGCGGACGGCTCTCGGTGATTTCGATGGTGTCACCCAGCTTGTACTCACCATTCTCATCATGAGCGTGGTATTTGCTGGAGCGCATTACGATCTTGCCGTAGATTGGGTGCTTAACGCGACGCTCAACCAGAACGGTCACAGTTTTCGCACGTTTATCACTGACCACCTTGCCAACCAAGGTGCGCTTGAGGGATTTCTTTTCTTCCGTCATATCGGCCTCTTAGTTGGATTTGCCAGCTTCTTCAGCTTGCTTCTGGGTCAAAATGGTCTTCGCACGAGCGATGTCGCGGCGAGTAGTGCGCAGCACGTTGGTGTTATTCAACTGCTGAGTTGCTACTTGCATGCGCAGACCAAAGTGGGCCTTTTGCAAAGACTTCACTTCATCCTTCAGACCAGCAACGTCTTTGCCACGCAGAACTTCTGCTTTGGATTGCTTTTCAGTCGATTTTTTAGCCATGTGTATCTCCTGAAATTAAGCGCCCAATTGGCGAGCAACGAAAGTGGTGCGCAAAGGCAGTTTGGCAGCAGCCAAACGGAACGCTTCACGAGCCAGTTCTTCAGGCACACCAGTGATTTCATAAATCACTTTACCTGGCTGAATTTCAGCAACGTAGTAGTCTGGGTTACCTTTACCGTTACCCATACGCACTTCAGCTGGTTTTGTGGAAATTGGCTTGTCTGGGAACACACGGATCCAGATACGGCCACCACGCTTGACGTGACGGGTAATAGCACGACGGGCAGACTCGATTTGACGAGCTGTCAGGCGTCCGCGATCAGTAGACTTCAGGCCGTACTCACCGAACGCAACCGTGTTGCCACGGGTTGCGATACCGGTGTTGCGACCTTTTTGCTCTTTGCGGAACTTGCGACGAGCAGGTTGCAGCATGGTTATTCTCCTTGTCCGTCCGCAGCTGTCGCGGGCGCGCTGTCTGCGCGCTTAACGGCGGTAGATGCAGAAGTGGCTTCTGCGGGTTTGTCGCTTCCATCAGCCGGAGCTGCGTTGGAGCCGCGACCACGACGGTCACCACGGCGGTCATCACGACCACCGGCTGGACGACGGCCACGTGGACGACGCTCTTCTTCGCGCGGCTCTGGAGCTGCTGGCAAATCATTGCGACCCAGTGTGTCACCCTTGTAAACCCAGACCTTGACACCAATGATGCCGTAAGTCGTGGAAGCTTCGGATGTTGCGTAGTCGATATCAGCACGCAGAGTGTGCAAAGGCACACGGCCTTCACGGTACCACTCGGTACGGGCAATTTCGATACCGTTCAAACGACCAGCAGACATGATCTTGATACCTTGAGCACCCAGACGCATGGCGTTCTGCATCGCGCGTTTCATCGCGCGGCGGAACATGATGCGTTTTTCCAGCTGCTGGGTGATGCTGTCAGCGATCAGTTGAGCGTCGATTTCAGGCTTGCGCACTTCTTCGATGTTCACTGCCACTGGCACGCCCAAGCGTTTGGTCAGCTCTTTTTTCAGGTTCTCGATGTCTTCGCCTTTTTTGCCGATCACGACACCCGGACGAGCCGAGTAAATGGTGATGCGGGCATTTTTAGCTGGACGCTCGATCAACACGCGGGAGACCTGCGCGTTTTTCAGTTTCTTTTTGAGGTAGCTACGCACCTCAATGTCTTCAGCCAGCATACCGGCGAAGTCACGGTTGTTGGCGTACCAACGGCTGGACCAGTCACGGCTCACCGCCAGGCGGAAACCGGTTGGGTTGATTTTCTGTCCCATAGTTGTCCTCTGGATTAGTTGCCTACGACCACATAAATGTGGGCGGTAGGCTTGCTGATACGGTTACCACGGCCTTTTGCGCGTGCAGTGAAGCGCTTCAGAGTGGTACCTTGCTCGACGTAAATGGTTTTAACACGCAATTCGTCGATATCAGCGCCGTCATTGTGTTCAGCATTGGCAATCGCCGATTCCAGAACTTTCTTGATGATGCCAGCCGCTTTTTTCGGCGTGAATGTCAAGATGTTCAAAGCTTGATCGACTTTTTTGCCACGGATCAGGTCAGCTACCAAGCGGCCTTTGTCTGCGGACAGACGAACGCCACGGAGTACAGCACGAGTTTCAGACATCGGTTTACTCCTTATTTCTTGGCTTTTTTGTCAGCCGGGTGACCTTTGAAGGTGCGAGTCAATGCGAACTCACCCAGCTTGTGGCCAACCATTTGATCAGTTACGTAAACAGGCACATGCTGTTTGCCGTTGTGTACAGCGATCGTCAGACCGATGAAGTCAGGCAACACCATGGAGCGGCGCGACCAGGTTTTCACTGGACGCTTGTCCTTACCAGCCACAGCCTTTTCGACTTTGGCGAGCAGGTGGTGATCCACAAATGGACCTTTTTTGAGTGAACGTGTCATGGCGCCCTACCCTTATTTCTTACGACGCGACACAATGAATGTTTGTGTACGCTTGTTATTACGGGTCCTGTAACCCTTAGTCAGGTTACCCCATGGATCGACTGGGTGACGGCCTTCGCCAGTCTTACCTTCACCACCACCGTGCGGGTGGTCAACCGGGTTCATTACCACACCGCGAACGGTTGGACGGATACCCATGTTGCGTTTCACACCGGCCTTACCCAAACGGCGCAGGCTGTGCTCTTCGTTGGCGACTTCACCAATCGTAGCGCGGCACTCAATGTGCACACGACGCACTTCACCAGAGCGCAGGCGAACCTGAGCGTACACGCCTTCACGTGCCAGCAAAGTAGCCGAAGTACCAGCGGAGCGGGCGATTTGCGCGCCAGCGCCTGCTTGCAATTCGATTGCGTGGATGGTCGAACCCACTGGGATGTTGCGGATTGGCAGTGTGTTGCCGGCTTTGATCGGAGCTTCCGAGCCAGACACGACTGTTGCGCCCACTTCCAGACCACGTGGAGCGATGATGTAGCGACGCTCACCGTCTGCGTAAACCACCAGAGCCAAGTGGGCCGAGCGGTTTGGATCGTATTCGATGCGTTCGATTTTCGCAGCAATACCATCTTTGTCGTTGCGACGGAAGTCAACTACGCGGTAGTGGTGCTTATGACCACCGCCTTTGTGGCGTGTTGTGATGTGGCCGTTGTTGTTACGACCGGCTTTCTGGAATTGTGGCTCCAGCAGAGGGGCGTAACCAGCACCTTTGTGCAGGTGAGCACGGGAAATCTTTACCGCACCACGCTGACCAGGAGTTGTTGGCTTGAGTTTAATGATAGTCATGGTTTACGCAGCCTCCCCAGACAGGTTCAGCTCTTGACCTTCTTTCAGTCGCACATAAGCCTTGCGAACGTGGTCGCGGCGGCCAATGGTGCGGCCAAAACGCTTGGTCTTGCCTTTGACGTTAACAACGGAGACACCGGTCACTTCCACTTTGAACAGCAGTTCAACAGCGGCTTTGATCTCAGCTTTAGTAGCATCGCGCAGGACTTTGAAAGTCACAGCGTTGGATTGCTCGGCCGCAAATGTGGCCTTCTCCGAAACAATTGGAGCTACCAGCACTTGGTACAGACGACCTTCGCTGAATTGACGCTCTTTGGGAGTCGGGTTCACGCGGCTCATGCAAACATCTCCTTGAGCTGTTCAACGGCACCCTTAGTCACCAGCACTTTTTTGAAGTGAACCAGCGACAGCGGATCCACGTAACGTGGCTCGATGACATACACATTTGGCAGGTTGCGCGAGGCCAAGTACAGGTTCTCGTCGATCGTATCAGCGATCACCAGCGCAGATTCCACCTTCATATTTTTCAGAGCTGCAGCAAAACCTTTGGTTTTTGGGCTGTCCAGCTTGATGTCTTCCACGAAAGACAGACGGCCATCAGCCACCAGTTTCGAGAAGATCGAAGCCATACCAACGCGGTACTGCTTCTTGTTGATTTTTTGCGAGAAGTTTTCTTCAGGCAAGTTCGGGAATGCACGACCGCCCCCACGCCAGATTGGCGAGGAAGTCATACCAGCACGGGCGTTGCCTGTACCTTTTTGCTTGAACGGCTTTTTCGTGGAGTGCTTAACTTGCTGACGATCTTTCTGGGCACGTGTGCCTTGGCGAGCGTTGGCCTGATAAGCCACCACCAGCTGATGGATCAGCGATTCGTTGAAGTCACGACCGAACAGTTCTTCAGGAGCGTCAAATGCCGCAGCCTGGCCTTGTTCATTCAGGAGCTCGACTTGCATTATTTCGCTCCCTTCACAGCAGGACGCACAGTCACAAAACCACCTTTAGAGCCTGGAACAGCACCTTTGATCAGCAACAGCTGACGGGCTTCGTCCACGCGAACGATGTCCAGGTTTTGGCTCGTCACAGTCACATCACCCATGTGGCCAGTCATACGCTTGCCAGGGAAAACACGACCAGGATCTTGCGCCATACCGATAGAGCCAGGCACATTGTGCGAGCGGCTGTTACCGTGGGAGGCACGTTGCGAGCTGAAGTTGTGGCGCTTGATGGTGCCGGCGTAGCCTTTACCGATCGAAGTACCTTGCACGTCCACTTTTTGACCAGCTGCGAACAGACCGGCCACTGGAACAGCTGCACCAGCAGCGTATTGGCCAGCAGTTTCTTCAGTCACGCGGAATTCGCGAACGATTTCACCAGCTTCAACACCGGCTTTGGCCAAGTGACCAGCTTGCGGCTTGGTCACACGGGAAGCCTTACGGGAACCAAAAGTTACCTGCAATGCAGTGTAACCATCGTTCTCTTGGGTTTTGACTTGGGTCACGCGGTTGTTAGACACATCCACCACTGTGACAGGAACCGATTCCCCGTCATCAGTAAAGAGGCGCATCATGCCAACTTTACGGCCCAGCAACCCCAGGGAGTTACTCAGACTCATGTTATTACTCCAAAACTCTACACCGCAACCACTGCAATTGGCAGCTGCGTTACCGCACACCCATCCATATTAGCCAGGCACCAGCATGAGAGAAGGTTGATAAAATTTTCTCCGCACACGTGCAGCATGCACACGAGCGAAGCCGGTCATTATCACACATATCCAATGCGCGACGCAAGGCGTCTCTGTGGCATAACCGAGGCTAGTGCTCTGAATTGCCCACAAAATGGCCAAAATAACCAAAAAAAGACACTTCCAATCTGCTTGATGGACACACCAAGCCCCCTCAGCGCTTGCTTTGATTGTCTTTTTCGCCGCTCAACAATCCCTGCGCGCCAACTGGCACTGCAGTGCGCAGCCATTACATCCAAGCCCATCCACATTTAACGTTCACAACTCTGTGGATAACTTGTGGTGGAGCAGAGGATCGCCTTAGCAGCCCCAATGCCATGCTTAAAAAACAAGCACCAGCTTATTCGTAGGCAAGAACTGCGATTTTTCGCGACCTCCTTACCGTGTTGATAAGGAATCCCCGTACAATATAAAACTGAATCTCATTATCGTTTGCACTGCTTTGACGGACAAAGCGCTACACCAGTGTGGCCAGCAAGCGCCCTTGCATTGACAACTTATCAATTGGATCTTGCTGTGATGACTGCCACAACACCGAGCGCATACAGTACGACCGTAAACGCTTGCACTTCTGCCTGCGCCAAGTCATGCACTCAGCCCTTGCAGAAGTGATGGCGCAAGCTAGCAGCACCCGGATGCTGGCGATGGGGCAATATGACCAGCAGAGCGGGAACTGACAATGAACGCCAAGCCGTTGCACGCGCTGCGGATCTACTGCCTGCGATACAGGAAACGATCTGGCACGAGTGGTCTGCGCCCCTACAGCCCCAACGCATTTGCGCGGCCACCCAAATCAGAAATGGCTCAGAAATGGCTCGGCTCGAAACCATGGGTATTGTGTCGCCCAAATGCTAAAAATTGCTCCCTACACCTGTTTGATGGACGGGCCCATGACAAGGTTAACGAGCGCCTAGGGTTATCGGTCACTATGGTCAAACAAAACACTCTGCATGGCAATATGGTGTGTGCCAAACGCCGCCGCTTGATGGATGAACCAATTCGCGTGGTCCTGCATCCACGCAAGCAGTGAACGATTGCCCCATTTCAAAGTCCATTTCGCTTCAGCCTTCGTCGCATTTCCATCCAATGAACCATTCCAAGCAGCCCGATCGGACCGGCTCTGCCAGCCTCGAGGAGCAGGAACGCGTGCAGCGCGAGCTGAACTTGGTACTCGCTCAAGAAAGCCAGGTTGATCTTGCCGCGGCTGACTGGCATAAGCGCCACGTCGCAGGCCTTAGTGCGCAAGAGGCACAGGACTTTGCCCAATGGCGCGCGCAAAGCCCAGCGCATGCAGCCGCCTATGACGACATGGTGCACAGCTACCAGTTACAGCGTGACTTGTCACAGGAAGATACGCCTCGATTGCAAAGCAGCGATGCCCATGCATGGGCGCGCTTTGTGCATGCCTGGCCACCTGAACTGGACACGGACCACGACGCAGCGCAAGCTCCAAGCCACGCATCCAAACCCCGCGCATCGCACCGCAGTGCAACTCCGCAAGGAGCCAGCCGTGGTCGGTACGGCTGGGGCTTGAGGCAGCGCCATGTGCTGGCAGCGGGAGTCTGCAGCGCCCTGTTTGCCCTCGTGGCTTGGCTAGCTTGGCAGGCCTGGAATGCGCCCAGTTACCAGGCCAGCTATGCCACCGTGCAAGACCAACGCCAGGAAATTGCACTGAAAGACGGCAGCCAACTCGTGCTCGACTCCAACACCCACGTCAACGTGGCGCTTTACCGTAACCGGCGTGAACTCCAGTTGCTTGATGGCCAAATACTGCTCGATGTGGCGCCCAATACCCAGCGCCCTTGGCAAGTCCAGGCCGGCTCAGCCACGCTGCGGGTCTTAGGCACCCGTTTTTCTGTACGGCATCGGGCACAAGGAGAAGGCGCAGGCGAGGTCAATGTGCAAGTCGAAGCGGGCATTGTCGAGGTGCATGCGCAGTCAGCGGGCAACGCCACACCAACCACTACCAGGCGCATTTTGCACGCCAAGCAAGGCCTGCAAGTGAGCCCCGCTGGCGTAATGGGCGCAGTGACAGCCTTGCCTGCTGGCGATATTGCGCCTTGGCGCAGCGGCTTGATTCGCTTTAGCAATACGCCGCTGGCACAAGCCCTGGTGGAACTAGAGCGCTATGGCCCCACCAAACTGGCGATCACCGATCCCAAGGTCGCGGCGCTGCCCATTGACGGAATGTACGAGGCCAACCGGCCCGACCGTTTTGCCAAATTACTCACCAACTTGCACCCGGTCCAACTGGTGCCACGCGAAGACGGCCAAATAGAAATTCAGCTGCGCCGCTGAGTCACTGCACGCTTGCACTTTTTACGCGGCCAAATGCTACGCGCCCAAATGCTGCGCATCGGCTGAACCGAATTGCCGACTGCAACCAAACGCCACCGCTGGTGGCCGCATCGTCCGCGATCCGGCTGCCGACGAGCTGCGCGTCTCGGAGCCTGCTCCACACCCAGTGCACCAACCAGGCATTGCAGTTTTTACAGCAGATTCAAGCGACTTGAATGGTCTGGCGCACGCACTGGTAGGTGCAGGTGTTGCTGAGCTGAGTCGAATCGGCTTGAATCGGCTTGGATCGGCTTGGATCGGCAAGCTTGTCGTCCAGCAAGCCTGGGCTTTACAGCAAACGCGCTCGGACGGTTTTGCCTTTGACGCGGCCGTTATTGAGCTTTGTGAGCACTTTGTTCGCAATGGAGCGAGACACCGCCACGTAAGTGGAAAAGTCATTGACGCTGATTTTGCCAACTTGCTCTTTGGCAAAACCAAAATCCCGTGTCATCGCACCCAGCACATCGCCGGCGCGAATCTTCTCTTTACGCCCACCCATGATCTGGATTGTGCGCATTGCGGGCACCAGTGGCTCGCTGGAAGCCGGCGTCAACTCGCTCACTGGATGCCACTCGGACTCGCGGCCTTGCAGCAGCTCAATGCGGCCTACCGAGCCCATCTCCTCCATGCTGGCCAGGCTCAGAGCCAGACCGTCAGCATCACCGCGGCCAGTGCGGCCAATGCGGTGGATATGGACTTCAGGATCGGGCGTGGTGTCGACGTTGATCACCGCCTCCAGATTCGCAATATCCAGGCCGCGCGCAGCAACATCGGTGGCCACCAGCACGCTGCAACTGCGGTTGGAGAACTGCACCAGCACCTCATCGCGCTCACGCTGCTCCAGCTCGCCAAACAAGACCAATGCGCTAAAACCCTGGGCTTGCAACACCTCGGCCAAATCGCGGCATTGCTGTTTGGTATTGCAAAACGCAATGGAAGACTCAGGGCGGAAATGCGCCAGCATTTGCGCCACCACATGCAGGCGCTCGTTTTCCGCGACCTCATACCAGCGCTGCTCAATCTTGTGCGTATTGTGCTGGGCAGCGACTTTGACCAGTTGCGGCTCGCGCATGAACCGCTGTGCCAGCTGTGCAATGCCATCGGGGTAGGTCGCCGAGAACAACAGGGTTTGTCGCTCAGGCGGGCATTGGCTGGCCACTTGGTCGATGTCGGCATAGAACCCCATGTCCAGCATGCGATCGGCTTCGTCGAGCACAAAGGTATTGAGGGCCGACAAATCAATCGCGCCACGCTCCATCAAGTCCATCACGCGTCCGGGCGTGCCCACAATGATGTGGGCGCCATTCTCCAGGCTGGCAATCTGGTTGCGTGCTGGCACGCCACCATACACCGTGACCACTTTGATGTTTTCCTCAGCGCGTGCAAGACGGCGAATCTCTGTGGCAACCTGGTCGGCCAACTCACGCGTCGGGCACAGAACCAGGCTTTGCACAGCAAACCAGCGCGGGTTCAGGCGCGCCAGCAACGCCAGACCAAACGCTGCCGTTTTACCGCTGCCGGTACTGGCCTGGGCAATCACATCCTTGCCCTGCAACGCCAATGGCAGGCTGGCGGCCTGAATAGGGGTCATCTGCAGATAGCCCAGTTTGTGCAAGTTGTCTTGCATGGCCGCGCCAAGCATCAGTTGGCTGAAAGAAGTCGGATCTGCCTTGTTGGCAGCATCAATAGTGGGTGCATTCATACCGCCATTATCTCCTGAGCCGCTCAGCAAGCAACGCCCACTGCCAGTGAATCGCCAGTCGAGCGGCGACCAGCGCCCGCGCAGCAAGGAACAAGAATCACAAGGCGAGGTCGTGGCCACTGCACACAAGCTCCCCAATAGACAGGTTTTTAAAACTCTAATAATCCCCTGCCCCGGCGTTGCTGATGCGTGTGTTGCTGCTGCCCGCTGGCAGCGCCATCGTGCCAATGCGCAGCTGCGGCCTCGACGGCACCCGCATTGACACGCACGGCAATCGCGCGCGCAACAACCAGATCAGTGCCATTTCGCATCAGCCACAATGCCACAGCATCGGCACCCCACAAGCGCACAGCCCCTCTTGGCGCTCACCAAGAGGGGCTGTGCTTATTGCCTACTGAATGTTAAGCGCGCTTGGCAGCCTTCGCGCCTGCAGCATGGCGACGCTGGCGAATGCCCAATGCAGCCAGGGCGGCCGACAGACCCAGCAAGCCCATGACGCCAGTCGTTGGCACTGGTGTGGCGTTGCTAGGCGCAACGGCAGCAGCCACGCCCACACCACCCGGATCACGAATCACGCCATTGGCCAGTAAGTCGTTATCGCCCATCTGACCGTCTTGCAGGCTCAGGCGCACGGTATTGCCCGAAATGCTGGCTCCCGCAAACACATACCAGTGTGGCTCGGCCTGCTCTGGCGTTGGGCCAAACTTGTAGTACTGCGCGCCAGCTGGCAGCGCCGCAGGGTAAGTCAGCACCACATCGGCTGCAGCGCCTTCAGCGCCATCAACCAAGGCAAAACTGACCACACCATAAGGCATGCTCACGCCTTCTGGCAGGCTGCTTGGCTGTTGCAGGGCTGGCGCCTGGGCCGTGTCAAAGCGCCACAAACCGTCGCCGCCACCGCTGGCGCCCAACACCAATTGACCAGTTTGGCCAACTGCGCTCAGATCCAGCGCCACTGGTGCTGCCTCAAACGTGAATTCAATGCGGCAGTTGGCATCCACTGAGTCCAAGGTGTAGCTGCTGAAAGTCGCATCCCACTGGCCAGCAGCGCAAGTGCCGCCTGGCTGCGTTGGCACAATGCGGTAGCCTGGCTGGGCTGTCACACTGCACACCGCGCTATTGGCTTGTTCGCCCGCCACACAGCCCACTTCGCCGCCTTGCGGTGTCGTCACCTCCACATCGACCACAGGGACTGCAGCACCCACTTGCACAGTCAGCGGCGCGCCAAAAATCACATAGTTGTGCTCGCCACTCATCTGGTGGCGGTAGCCTGGCAACAGCGTTGCACTGCCATTGCTGCTAAAGCTCAGGCTGCCATCCTGGCCCACGCTAGGCTCAGTTGTGCCTGACAAATAGACCCAGGTATTGGCGCTGCTCTGGCTGATATTGCCAATCTGCGTGCGCAACTCGACCGGCACGCTGGTGGCGGTGTTCAATGCAATTGGTGCATCCAAAGGCGTGGTCGTCACACTGACCGGAAAGTCCTTGGCCCAGTGCGCATCATCGGTGGTGATACCGTGCATGCCCCAGCTGTAGAGCTGGTAGAAATCATCCTGTTTTCTGAGCGTCCATGGCCAGAAGGTCGTGCCGCGGTGTTTGGCCGCCTCAATAGTGGCGCGCTGCAAACCGCCGTAGTTGGGGTTAAAGGTCGAGGAGTAGCGCTGCGTATCGCTCAAGATGGCATCCAGATCTTGCTCGGGATTGCCAGTATTGGGCGAGCTGGTAAGAAAACCACCAGTAATACCAGGCAACTCAACGCGACCACGGTTGAGCTGGTCGCCCAGGAAGGAAATCATGCCAGACTGGGCCTCTACACCCTGTTCTTCAATCAGCTTTTTAAGGGCCGGCACAATCTTGGGATTGCCACTCTTGAGTTCGATGAAGTGGGTAATCGGCTGGTCTTTGAACTCTTCAAAAAACTCTTGCAGAGTCGGCACTTCATAGCCACTGTCAGTGCGCAGCGCCTTCACTTGCGCCAAGCTCATGCTCTCAATAGGGCCGACGCCATTGGTGGTGCGATCGACTGTGGTGTCATGCATCACCACCAACACATCATCGGTGGTGATGTAGATGTCGTTTTCAATCGCATCTGCGCCAACAGCGGCGGCGGCACGGGCACCTTCCAAGGTGTTCTCATCGGTCGTGCCGGGCATGCCACGGTGGCCCACCACAATCGGTTTGCGCAGCAGAGTGTTTTGCGGCAGCTTGGCCAACACCTCAGCAAACACCGTGCCGTTGGCCGAGACCACACCATTGACGCCGGTCAGCAAGACTTGCGCCGCCTCCACTGGCGTGCTGGCGGCGCTGTCGGCCCAGACAGTCACCAGCAAACGCTGCAGGTGTGCGACTCTGGCCTTGTTCAAAATGCCTTCAGGCAAGATGGCAATCTTGGCGCCAGCCTTGTTGGTCTGGCTGGCTACCTGCAAGACATCGGCATCGGTCTCAAGGCTGCTCAGGGACGGGAAATGCATCGCTGTTCGCGCCGCTGGCAGCGCGCTGCGCGCTGCTTGCAACACCGCGATATCGCTGGAGATCAGCGTCATATCTTTGAGCTCCAGCTTCTCACGCTCAGCCAGTTGCTTCATGGCTGTAATGGTCGCCAGGTCATCCACATACAGCGCGGGAATCGTCACACGGCTCTCGTCGCGCAGAAAAGCCAGCAAAGTGCCTGCGTCTGTGCCAAAGGCATCGCTCAGCTGCAACTCTGGCGTAATGGTGAAGTAGGCATTGCTGGCACGGCTGAGTTGTGCGCCAGCGGCACCGCCCAAGTCCACCAGTGTCGGTGCCATTGAAGCCTGGGTGGGCGGCTCTTGCGCGGCCACCACCGGAATAATCGGCTCAGGCAGCGCCGCAGTTTGCTCTGTCACGGTAATGCGGTCTACACGCATCGTCAGACCTGCCGTTTGCAGGCCAATGCCGCCCTTCGGGTATTGCTCGGACAGGGTGACGTCATGCAGCAGCTCACCATTCAAAAATTGCTGGACACGTTTGCCATGCACAATCACGGTCGCATGGTAGGTCTTGTCAGCACTGATGGCTTCGCTAAAGGGCGTCTTATTCAACACATTCCAGGCTCCGCCATTGCGAAAAGCGAACTCGGTGCCCGATGCCGCTGTTGCATCCCGGCGAATCGCAAACTGGTGGTAAGGCTCACCAGGCAGACTGTTGTCTGCCGCAGATGTGCGGTACATGATGCTGCCCCAGCGGCCATTGTCATTGGACTGGGTAAAGGTGAACTGCACATCAATGCGGTAATTGTCCCGCTCCAGCAAATGTTGCGGCAGCGACACACCGGTCATGCTGTACGAATCGGCCGAGCCATTGATGACCAAAGCGCCGTTTTGCACTGCCACCGAGCCTTTGTTGTTCGCATGAACCACCCAGCCTTGTGGCAGTGCAGTCAAATCGGCAAAGCTCTGGTCCAAGATCACGGCAGCACTTTCTGCCGCCTTGAGCGCAAACACACTGCCAGAAGTACGCACGGCATCGGAGGCACCAAAAGCGTGTGAGAGCGTGGGAGTCACAAAAGCCAGCGCCAGTGTCGCAGCGATGGCAAGAGGGGTTCTGAGCAAAGTCATACAGCGTACCTAGTTGGAAAAGGCCGCAGTATTACCAATTAGCTTTTCAATTTATTGACAGTCTTATGATTAATCCAAGACAGTTTTACGCAGTCAGGCAAGCTCTGCAAATCACCGTCGCTGAGATACTGCGGTGTCAGGATGGGCCGCAAGGCGTCATTTGCAGGCCATAGCCGTCGCCATGGACAAAAAAAAGACCACGCAGCAGATCGCCACAGACCTGTTCATCATCTCCACCCAGCCGCGTTGAAATCTATAAGGATGCAATGCGCGGCAAAAATCGCCTCAGGGCTATTTGCCCGGCGAAGTTTTTTAACAAAGCAGTGTGCCTTTTGGGCTTCAACCCAGAGGGCAAGGCACAATGCCTGCCCAATGACTTATACAGCTGACCCTGCATCCTCTGCCCCACTGCAGCGCTGCGCCTGGTGCGAAAGCGACGCGGCAATGCGCGACTACCATGACCATGAATGGGGCTTTGCAACGCTCGATGACACGGCCTTGTTCGAAAAACTCTGCCTGGAGAGCTTTCAGTCAGGCCTGAGCTGGCGCACGATTTTGAACAAACGCGCTGGCTTTCGTGCGGCCTTCGCCGATTTTGACTTTGCCCAAATAGCCCAATTCACCGCCGCCGATACCGAGCGGCTACTGGCCGATGCGGCGATTGTGCGCCACCGTGGCAAGATCGAGGCCACGCTGAACAACGCCCGGCGTGCTCAAGACATCGTGGCCGAATACGGCAGCCTGGCAGCATTTTTCTGGCCGTTTGCGCCGCGTACAGCCAAGCAGGACAGCACCATCCCATCCGTGACAGCAGAATCCACCGCGCTGTCCAAAGCCTTGAAGCAACGCGGCTGGGCATTCTTTGGGCCAACCACCGCCTACGCGTTCATGCAAGCCAGTGGCATGGTCAATGACCACGCCCCGCATTGCCATGTGCATGCCCAAGCCGAAGCTACCCGCGTGCAAGCACTGGCGCAACAAAGCTGGGCAGCGCGCTGAGACACCGATGCCCGCGCCCACTTCAGCCACCAAAATCCGCCCTGCATCGCCAAACACCTGGCGTACTTGGCGCCTGGCTGCTGCACTACTGGCCCTGCTGCTGGGCACCAGACTGATCGCCGCATTTGCGCAATGGCCTTGGCTGTATTGGCTGCTCGCCTGGCCTGGCACTGTGCAGCATGAAGCCAGCCATTGGCTGGTAGCCTGGGCACTGCAAGGCTCCCCCAGCCAATTCCATGTCTGGCCCGACTGGGGCGCGCTGTGGCGCCACAGCCAAGGCGGCGTGGGCGGCAGCTTTTCTTTGGGGAGCGTGCAGTTCATTCCGAATTGGTACAACAGCGCCAGCGTGGCTTTGGCACCGCTGCTGCTGTGGCCGATCAGCTTGCTGTGGCTCAGCCTGGCCCTACGCGCCCAGCTCTGGGGTCCCCGGCTGCTGTGGCTGTACCTGGCAGCCAGCAGTATCAGCAGTGCCTGGCCTTCGTCAGTCGACTGGCAACTGGCCTGGCAAGCGCCCGGCTCGTGGCCGTTGGCCTTGGGCTTGATCGCCCTTGTGAGCGGCGTGCTGTGGCTATGGTTGCGCCACTGGTGGCAGCGCAGGCCGCCACCCAAGAGCCTGGTTTAAAGCGCAGCGACAGCCTCAGCGGTCAAGCGCAAAGAATGCAAGCGCGCATCCAGCTCAAACACATCGGTGACCACCATCAGCTCATCGGCTTCGGTCTTGGCCATCAATTGCTGCAAGCCTTGCTGCAGCTTCTCTGGCCCGCCAATCACGCCAATGGCCAAAAAGTCCAAAATCGCACGGCGCGAAGGCAAGTCCAGGCTGTCCATAAAGCCTTCAACGGGCGGCTGCATCAGGCCGCGCTGGTTGGTCAAAATACCCAAAATACGCTGGTACGTACTGCTGGCCAAAAACTCGGCTTCTTCATCGGTGGCAGCGGCCACAATCGGCACGCCAATCATCACATGGGGCTTGTCCAAAAACTGCGAGGGTTTGAACAAATCGCGGTACATCTGGATCGCCTGAAGCAAGAAACGCGGCGCAAAATGCGAGGCAAACGCATAAGGCAAGCCCATGTGCGCCGCAAGCTGGGCAGAGTACAGGCTCGAACCCAACAGCCAAATTGGCACATGGCTGCCCGCGCCTGGCGTGGCAATCAAAGGCTGGCCCGGCTTGGGCTCGCCCAGCAGCAGCTGCAATTGCTGCACGTCACGGGGGAAATCCTCTTCGGTCTCAAGCCGGCCACGGCGCAAGGCACGCATCGTCGGCTGGTCGGTCCCTGGCGCGCGGCCCAAGCCCAAATCGATGCGCCCTGGGTAGAGCGCCTCCAAAGTCCCAAAGGCTTCTGCAACCACCAGCGGCGCATGGTTGGGCAGCATGATGCCGCCAGAACCGACGCGAATGTGCTGGGTCTGCCCGGCGACGTGGCCAATCAGCACCGCTGTGGACGAGCTGGCAATGCCGGGCATATTGTGGTGCTCGGCCATCCAGTAGCGCCCAAAGCCCAGTTGCTCGACATGCTGGGCCGTGCGCACCGCTGTTTGAATGGCCTCGGCCACCGTCTGGCCCTGGCGGACGGTGACCAGATCCAGCATCGAGAGTTGGGGTTGTGCAGAGTGTAGGGACATAGGGCGTTGGAGTTATGAATGTCTGAATAAGGGCCTAGCTGCAGCGAGGTGGATGGCACACATCCAGCAGGGCTTGTGCAGGCAGCGTGCTTGAAGGCGTCAATTGAAGCAGAAAAACAAAAAGGCCGCTGTCACGGCCTTTTTGTTTTTGATGTAGGCAATACGCCCCACCGCATGCAATCAATAGGCCACCGCCTGGCCATCGCGGCGATGGTCAGAGCCTGCAACATAGGCCGCTGAGCCGTCCGCCGTCTGCAAACGCTCGACCAGTTGCGCACTGCCAAAATCCAGGTTGTCTTCTGGCATCGTACGCGGCGTGTGGCCCATCGCTTGCAAACCCGCAGCGATCTCGGGCGCCACGCTCGGCTCCAGAATCAACTGGGCGGCATCGTCGATGCGCCAGCGCGGCGCGTCAGAGCAGGCTTGTGGATTCCATTGCTCGACCACCTTGCGCAACACCATTTGCGTATGGCCCTGCGCCTGCATATTGCCGCCCATCACGCCAAAGGCCATCACTGGCTGGCCGTCTTTGCTGAGAAAACCCGGAATGATCGAATGCAAGGGCCGCTTTGCACCCGCCACTTGGTTGACATGGCCGGGCGTGGTGACAAAGCCCGAGCCCCGGTTATGCAGCGCAATGCCGGTGCCCGGTACGACCACGCCCGATCCAAAGCCCCGGTAATTGGACTGGATGAAAGACACCATACGCCCTTCGGCGTCTGCCGCGCACAAGTACACCGTGCCACCCGATTTGGGCGTGCCTGCGACATGCTGGCCAGCGCGCTGTGGATTGATGCTGCGGGCGCGCTCGCGCAGATAGCTCGGATCGAGCAAGTCACTGGCACTGCAACGCATGTGCGCGCCATCGCCCACATGCGTATGCAGGTCGGCAAACGCCAGGCGCATGGCTTCAATTTCCAGGTGCATGCGCTGGGCCGAACCCATTGGCGCGTCTTCATACGGCAGGTTTTCTAATAATCCCAGTGCGATCAAAGCCGCCACGCCCACGCCATTGGGCGGGATTTCATGCACTTGGTGGCCACGGAATGTGGTGGAGATCGGCTGCACCCATTCGCTCTGGTGGGCCGCCAGATCGGCCGCAGTCAGGGCCGCACCATGCTGGGCGGCATGGTCAGCAATCGCCTGGGCCAGGCGGCCTCGGTAGAAAGACTCGCCTTTGCTCAGAGCAATCTCTTCCAAGGTTCTGGCCTGGTCGGCCAACGACCAAATTTCCCCTGCCACTGGCGCGCGGCCATGGGGCATAAAGGCCTCAAAGCCGGGGTGCATGTACAGGTCTTTGGCTGCTTGCTGCCACTGCCTGGCAATGATGGGGCTGACCGGAAAGCCATCACGGGCATGGCGAATCGCGTCAACAAACAAATCCTCAAAGGGCAGCCTGCCGAGTTTTTCAGACAAGGCCGCCCAGGCTGCGACCTGGCCTGGCACGGTGACACTGTCCCAGCCGCGCAGTGGCATCGTCTCCATGCCGGCAAAGCGCGCGCTATGCCATGCCGCGGGCGAGCGGCCTGAGCTGTTCAAGCCATGCAATTGCCCGCCATCCCAGACCAGCGCAAAGGCATCACCACCAATGCCATTCATCACTGGCTCAACCACCGTGAGCGTAATCGCTGCGGCCAGCGCCGCATCAATCGCATTGCCGCCACGTGCAAAAACGGCAGCACCAGCCTGGGCAGCCAATGGCTGGCTGGTTGCGACAATATTGCGGCCCAGCACAGGCGCGCGGCGGGAGGGGAAAGGAAGAGTCCAATGCATCAGGGGTCTGGCTTTCGTGAATAAAAGCGGTGCGTACCGCTTGGGCGATGGCGCCCTCCATGGCATGCGCCATTGGCACCATCTGCGCGAAGCCCCACATCATGCCAAAGTACCCGCGTGTTGTGAATACAACACGTCCATGCCAGCACAGTCGCGGCCCTCAAACATGCCATCACTCACTGAGCAGCTGCCGCACATCGGCAGCCAAATCCTCGACTGCCGCACCATATGGTGAATACAGGCGCAGCTTGCCGTGGCGGTCATAGACATAACCGCCGGCTGAATGGTCCATCGTGTAGTACGCGTCGCTGCCCTCGGCCCCCTCAGAGCCTGCAGTCGCAGGCAGCTCAAGCGGTACTTTCTGGTAGAACACTTTGAACTCGCGCGCCATGCTGCTCAATTGCTCTGGCGAGCCAACCAGGCCGATGGCGCTGGTATCAAAGCTGTCCAGATAAGCGCGCAGAATCTCTGGTGTGTCCCGCTCAGGATCCACAGTGACAAAGATGGCCTGGAAATGCGAGCCCTCAGCGCCCAGCAACTCTTTGACTTGCGCCAGCTCCAGCATCGTCGTCGGACAGACCTCCGGGCATTGCGTAAAACCAAAAAACACATAGCTGACTGGGCCTTGCAAGAGGCTTTGGTCACGCATCACACCAGCCGTATCTGGCATGCGCCAATCGCGGCCATAGCTGGCGCCTGTCACTTCATGGGAGTGGAAGCGGCTAGCTGCAGAAGTCTGTTCACGACAGCCCTGTAGTGCCAGCGCCAACGCAGCCATGCACAAGAGCGCGCTACAGCGCATCCACCTCTGCCAAAGCATCGCAGCACGCATTGTGTGGCCTTTGCTAAATGAGTAGTCCATAGTGGTCCAGCATGAGCGCTGCGAACAAGGCTGTCAAATGCCACAACGACCAGCGGAATGTGCGCTTGGCCAAGGCATCGCTGTAGTGCTGGTGCAAGCGCCAGGCATAAGCACAAAACACTGCGCCGCAAACGCATGCAACGAGGCCATAGCCCAGGCCACTCATGCCTTGCAGCAGTGGCAGCAGGCTGATCGCCCACAGTGCCACGGTGTAAATCAGCACATGGCGGGTCGTATAAGCGCGCCCGTGTGTAACGGGCAGCATTGGCAGTCCAGCGCGGCGGTAGTCTTCCACCCGGTACAGGGCCAGCGCCCAAAAGTGCGGCGGGGTCCAGATGAAGATGATCAGGAACATCAACCAGGCCTCAGGCCCCACCGTGCCCTGCATCGCCGCCCAGCCCAACACCGGCGGCATCGCCCCCGAAGCGCCACCAATCACAATATTTTGCTCTGTCGCACGCTTGAGCCACACGGTATACACCACTGAATAGCCCAGCAAAGTAGCCAACGTCAAGCACGCCGTCAGCGGGTTGATGCACAACCACAGCAAGAGCCCACCTGCTGCTGCCATCAGCAGGCCCACAGTGATGGCCAAACCGCTGGCGACCGTGCCCTGCGCGGTGGGCCGCGCGGCGGTGCGCTGCATGCGCGCATCAATCTGCCGCTCTATCACGCAGTTGAATACCGCCGCCGCAGAAGCGAGCAGCCAGATCCCCCCGGCGGCTATCGCAATCCGCGCCCACTGCTGGGCATTGGGCCAGGCAGGCAGGGCCAGCAGCATGCCGATCAGGGCACAAAACACAATCAATTGCACAACACGGGGCTTGGTGAGCACCCACAAACCGCGCAGTAAGGCGCGCCCGCTCAAATGGCCTGACGCAGGCGTTGGTGCGGCGCGCGCGGGCATAGTTGCAGCGGGTGCGCGGTAGAGTTTGGGCGAATTCATGGCTTGCTTTTAAGATCCTGTGCGGCGGCAGCGGCGCAGCGTGATCACTGGCTCATCATGTGAAAGTGCATGCTCCAGATGATCCAGATCGACAGTGCAACGACGATGAACAAAATCACCAAAGTAAACACAAAGCTGGCCAAGTTCCAGCCGCCTTCAGAGCTGCGGTTCATATGCAGGAAGTACACCAGTTGCACCACAATTTGCGCCACGGCAAAGCCCACCAAAATCAACAAGGTCGTGGGCCTGGGCAGCATAGGCTGCATCACCAGGAAAAACGGAATCACAGTCAAGATGGCGCACAGCACAAAGCCCACCAGATACGACTGGGAGCTGCCATGGCTTTGGCCTGCACGGCTGGTAGCGGTTGAATCGGAAGCTGCCATGGTTAAAACGCTCCAAACAAATACACGAAGGTGAACACACAAATCCAGACCAAATCCAGAAAGTGCCAGAACAGGCTCAAGCACGAGATGCGCGTAATCGCCACGCTCGTGAGCCCTTTGCGGCTGATCTGGTGCATCACCACCGCCATCCACAGCAAACCCACCAGCACATGCAAGCCGTGCGTGCCCACGAGCGCAAAGAACGCCGACAAATACGCACTGCGCGTAGGCCCAGCTCCCACCGACACCAGGTGCTGGAACTCATAGACCTCCATGCCAATAAATACCGCGCCAAATGCAAAGGTGATGCCGAGCCAGCGCAGCACCCCGGCTTTGTCCAGCCGGTGCATGGCCTGCATCGCAAAGCCATAGGTGATGCTGGAGAACAGCAACATGAAGGTCGCAGCCAGAATCAGCGGCAGATTGAACAGCTCCGCGCCGGTCGGCCCGCCCGCATAGGCATTGCTGAGCACCGCGTACGAAGCAAACAAGGTGCCAAACAGCACGCAGTCGGACATCAGGTAAATCCACATGCCCAGCACCTTCATCGAGCCTTGGTCGTGGGCATGGTCGTGGTCGCCATGCGCATCGGCATGCGCTGACGGGTGCTGCGCAGAGTGCGCCAAAGTAGTCATGGTTTTTTCTCCTGGTGCGGGCAGGCGCTGGCCCAAGGCTGCGCCTGCCTGCGTTCTTAAGGCTGGACGTTAATGGCTGTGGGCGAGCTCGGCGGCACGGGCTTTGCGCTCGGCACTGGCCTGCTCGATGCGTGCGACTTCAGCAGCGGGCACGTAGTAATCGACATCTTCGTTATAGGAGCGCACGATGAAAGTCACGATCACGGCCAGCAAGCTGGCAGCAGCCAACCACCAGATATGCCAGATCAAGGCAAAGCACAAGGCCAGAATCCACACATTCACAATGAACGGCACGCCTGTATTGGAGGGCATATGAATCGGTGCGTAATGCTTGGGCGCTGCAGGCAGGCCGTGTTTTTTCGCTTCGTAGAACGCATCCAGACCATCGACCTTGGGCAGCACGGCAAAGTTGTAGAACGGCGGCGGCGAGGCGGTGGCCCACTCCAAGGTGCGGCCATCCCATGGGTCACCGGTCAAGTCCTGGTTGGCCAATTGCTTGCGATTGCGAATGCTGACGGCGATTTGCAGCAGCATCAGCACAATGCCGGCAAAAACAAACAAGGCTCCGACAAACGCCACGTACAAATACGGCTCCCAGGCAGGGTTGTCGTGCTGGTTCAAGCGGCGTGTCATGCCCATGAAACCCAGCATGTACAGCGGCATAAAGGCCAGGTAAAACCCGATCACCCAGCACCAGAACGAATACTTGCCCAGGCGCTCATTGAGCTTGAAGCCAAACACTTTGGGGAACCAGTACACCATGCCGGCGATATAGCCAAACAAGGCGCCACCAATGATGGTGTTGTGAAAGTGCGCAACCAGAAACAGGCTGTTGTGCAGCAAGAAGTCCGCACCTGGAATGGCCAGCAAAACGCCAGTCATGCCGCCAATCGTGAAAGTGACCAAAAAGGCAATCGTCCACAGCATCGGTACGCTGAACTCGACCCGCCCGCCATACATCGTGAACAGCCAAGTGAAAATTTTCACGCCGGTCGGGATGGCAATAATCATCGTCATGATGCCAAAGAAGGCATTGACGCTGGCGCCCGAGCCCATCGTGAAGAAGTGGTGCAACCAGACAATGAAGGACAGCACACCAATGGCCAGGGTCGCGCCCACCATTGACTTGTAGCCAAACAGCTTTTTACGCGAAAAGGTTGCGGTGATTTCAGAGAAAATCCCGAACGCCGGCAGCACCAAGATGTACACCTCAGGATGGCCCCAGGCCCACACCAGGTTCACATACATCATCGGGTTTCCGCCCAAGGTATTGGTGTAGAAATTGAAGTCCAGATAGCGGTCAAGACTCAAAGCACCCAAGGCCACGGTCAGAATCGGGAAGGCTGCAATGATGATGATGCTGGTGACAAACACCGTCCAGGTGAACACCGGCATGCGCATCAAAGTCATACCAGGTGTGCGCATACGCAAGATCGTGACAAACAGGTTGACACCCGTGAGCAAAGTCCCCAAGCCCGAGGCCTGCAGAGCCCAGATGTAGTAATCGACCCCGACCCCAGGACTGAACTCAATACCCGACAGCGGCGGATAGGCCACCCAGCCTGTCATCGCAAACTCACCCACAGCCAAAGACAGCATCATCAGCACTGCGCCGACCACGAAAATCCAGAAGCTGAAGGCATTCAGAAATGGGTACGCCATGTCGCGCGCGCCAATTTGCAGCGGCACGATGATGTTCATCAAACCCACGACAAACGGCGTGGCGACAAAAAAGATCATGATCACACCATGGGCGGTGAAAATCTGGTCGTAATGCTCAGGCGGCAAAAAGCCAGCATTGCCTGGCCCAGCTACCGCCAGCTGCGCGCGCATCATCAAAGCGTCGGCAAAGCCGCGCACCAGCATCACCAATGCAACGACGATGTACATGATGCCGATTTTTTTATGGTCTACGGTCGTGCACCAGTCTCGCCACAGTGGTCCCCACCATTTGAAATAGCTCACAAGCCCAACCAGGGCAATCCCGCCCAAGACCATGGCGATCAACGTCACCACGATGATCGGGTCGTGCGTTGGGATGGCCTCCCACGTCAACTTTCCAAACATGCTTACTCCTTGTGTGCTGCAATGGCCGCAACGGGTGCATTAGGCGCTGGGGCCTGCACGGTCTCGGCCGAGCGCGTGTTCTCACCCACGCCAATAAACTGGTCAATCACGCTTTTGAACAAGTTGGACTGCACGCCACCAAAATGCACGACTGCATGGCCCTGCGAAGGCTGCGCGACTTTCTTGAAGGTCTCGAAATCCAAGCTGATTGGTGCTGTGCGTACCTGGCTGACCCAGCGCTGAAAATCCTGCTCGCTGGTCGCCTTGGCGATGAAATTCATCTGCGAAAAACCATGCCCGCTGTAATTGCCCGACATGCCACGGAACTCACCCTCTTCATTGGCGATCAAGTGCAGCTTGGTGCGCATGCCGGCCATCGCGTAAATCTGCCCACCCAGCTGTGGGATGAAGAACGTATTCATTGTCGAGTTAGAGGTGATGTCAAACACCAGCTGGCGCCCAGCCGGGAAATTCAGCTGGTTCACCGTGGCAATGCCGTAGTCCGGATAGACGAACAACCATTTCCAATCAGTCGCAATCACTTGCACATGCAACGGCTCACCCGCTACATCGAGCGGCCGGTATGGATCGAGCTCATGGGTGGACTTCCAGACAATCGTGGCCAGCGCAATGACGATGAGCAGCGGCACGCCCCAGACCACCACCTCGACCTTGGTCGAGTGGGCCCAATCAGGCCGGTACTCTTCCTTGGTGTTGCTGGCACGAAAACGCCACGGAAACCACAGCGCCATGACAATCGCCGGCACCACCACAATCAGCATCAGGCCAATACAAATAAAAATCAGGTCACGCTGGGCGATGCCCACCGCGCCTTTGGAGTCAAACAACACCCAGTCGCAGCCAGCCAATGCGGCAGCCAGCGCAGCCAGCCCCCCCCAGCGCAGGCCATTCCAGATTGATTTCATCGCGAAGCCTTGTCGAAAAAGAGATCAAATAACAGGTAAGATGGAATGCAGAAAACCATACAAACAAAACCAAAACCATACAAACTGTATCACGATTTCAGACTTGTATGTTTTTTTTAATGCGTACAAAAATCATTGAAACACCTGCATCCATGCCGTTAGACCGCAAACTCAAAAAAGCCAATCACGCCTGGATACGTCCACTGCAAGCCAAAGGCGGCGCCAGATACATACAAATTTCCCAGCAAATCATGGCCGCCATCGACGATGCCGTTTTGCTGCCAGGCGACCGCCTGCCACCGCAGCGCGACTTGGCGCAGCTGTTTGGCGTGGACCTGACCACCGTCACGCGCGCCTTGACCGAGGTGCGCAACGCGGGCTTGCTCGATGCGCATGGCGCAGGCGGCACCTTCATCACCACCAGCAGTGCCAAAGACAATCGCACGGTGGATCTGAGCATGAACATCCCACCGCTGCTGCACGGCAGTGCCTTTGCACAAGCCATGGCACAAGGCCTGCAAGCGACGGTGCCGTTGCTGGGCCAAGGCGACCTGATGAGCTACCACGTCGGCCCCGGCACCAAGGCCGACCGCGAAGCTGCGGCGCTGTGGCTGCGGCCCATGCTGGGTGCGATCGACAGCGACCGCATCGTGATTTGTCCAGGCACGCAGTCGGCGCTAGCCGCATGGTTATTGGCCTATACCGAGCCTGACGACAGCATCGTTGTCGATACGTTGACCTACCCCGGCATGCTGGCCGCCGCCCGTTTGATGCAGCGCAACATCGTGCCGGTAGAAGCCGATGCGCAAGGCATGTGCCCCGATGCTTTGGAGGCGGCCTGCAAAAACCACGCTCCAGCGATGGTGTATCTGGTGCCTACCATCCACAACCCGACCACAGTCACGCTGCCCCAAGAGCGCCGCCAGGCTTTGCTGGCCGTGGCCAGCCGCTACCAGATCCCGATTCTCGAAGACGATCCATACTGGCTGCTTGCAGGCGACGCCCCACCCCCGCTGGCGACCATGCAAAGCGCCAGCAGCAGCCCGGTGTACTACGCATCGACCCTGTCCAAGTATTTGGCACCAGGGCTGCGCACCTCATACATGGTCGTGCCGGCCGCTCAGCCAATTGAGCCTTTGCTGGATGCGCTGCGCTCGATCACGCTGATGGCCCCACAGCCACTGGTTGCGCTGGCCAGCCACTGGATTCGCAGTGGTCTGGCGCAGGAGCTGTTTGAGAAAGCCCGCCAAGAGCTGGTCAAACGCCAGGCGATTGCGCACAGCATCTTGCCCCAGCCGCTGTGGGCACACCCCGGCGGCCTGCATGCGTGGCTGCCGCTATCGACCAAGATCGACCTCTACCGCATCATCCAGACCGCGCAAGAGCAAGGCCTGGGCGTAGCCAATGCCGAAGCCTTTTCCCAGGCCGACACACCGCCCAGCGGCATTCGCATCTCGCTGGGCGGCGCGCCCGATGCGCGTGGCCTGCAAACAGCACTGGAAAAACTCACAGCGATCCTGCGCGACCAACAAGCCCCGCGCGCACCACAAGCGATTGTGTGATCGCAGCTGGCAACTTCACGGCCGCCTGCCGCGGCCAGCTGCGTGATCAGGGCTGATTCGCAGCTTCCTCACACAGCTGCAGTTGCTGGCCGGTTGCCAGCACCAGCAAGGCATTGCCTGTGCGCAATGCATGAGAATTGTCGTAGCGGTAGCGCAGCACGGTCTCGACTGAGCCGTCGACGCGCTGCATGCGGGTAGTCTGGCACTCCACTGATACACAGTCACCCGCTTCGGTGCGCGCCACCACCCAGGTATTGTGCAATTGCATCTGAAATGGCATCGTGCTTTCGGCGCTCCATTTTTGAATATAAACATACAAAACCATTTTGTATGGATTTAATTCTCATTGTATGTGAAAATAATTCCATGCACACTGCTTCTTTCCCCCGCCCTGCGTCTAAAGCCCGCTTCCATACGGTCATGCTGGCCTGCCTGGGCTTCACCATCGCGATGACCGCTGCACTGGTGTATGTCGTCTCACGTCCCCAAACGCCACAAGTCCAAAGCGCCGAACAGCATGCAATCACCATGTGCAGGCAGCGCAGCGAAGACCCTGCGCGCACCGCCATCTACCGCAGCACACACGGCCAGGCCTGCCAGGAAATGGAAAAACAGTACCGGCTGAAATTCGGCCAAGCCCCCGAGGCCTCCTGAGCATGCGGCCCAAGCAAGGCAAGCGGCAGCGGCTGTTTGTGTGCCTGTGCGCACTGGTGATGCTGGCAACCGCTACGGCGCTGTGGCAGTACTTCGGTTTTGGCAACCAAAGCAGCTGGGGCGAGCGGGCCATGGTGTTTGAAGACAGTGCGCTGCAACTGCCGCCTGAGCTGGCAGGCGCCACCGGGCGCATTCGCCTGGTGCATTTCTGGGACCCTGAATGCGCAGGCTGCAACCGCGAAACCAGCGCGCACCTGAGCTACCTGATCAGCATGTACCGGCGTGAGGACATCGACTTCTTCAGCGTGCAAAAGCCCGGCACCAAAGGTCAGCTGCCGGCCTTTTTGCAAGGCAAGCTCACACCACTGGCCCACATCGACGGCATGGCGCACATTCCAGCCAGCCCGTTTGTGGCCATTTGGGACGGCCAAGGCCAACTCGCTTACGCTGGTCCATACAGCCTGGGCATGGTCTGCACTTCCGCCAATAGTTTTGTCGAGCCATTGCTGGAGCGGCTATTCAAGGGCGAAAGCCTGACGCCAACGGGCATTCTGGCAGTGGGCTGCTACTGCCCTTGGGCTGAGCCGCAGACCAGCCAAGCCGGCCATTAAAGCCAGGCCGCAATCAACGCCAACACTTGAGCCGGTTGCTCGCGGTGCGGCACATGCGCGACACTGCCTAGCCCGCCATGAGCGCAGCTAGCCGTGCCAATGCGCCAAGCTCGCCTGCCAGCGCTGCACCTCAGGCCATTGCCGCGTAGCTGGCGCCTGCTGGCATAGGACTGTCTGGATCGACAAAAATATCAACCATCAGCGCGCTGCCTGGATCATTGCGGTAGATATCAAAATGTGTCACCCCCTCCTGCGCTAACACCTCGTCATCCAACACAAACTGGCCGGTGAATTCCTTGGCCGGGCGCTGCAAGATCGCATAGGCGGCATCGGCCATGATCTCGGGCTTGCGCGATTGGCGCAGCATCGCCTCACCACCGAGCGCGAACTCCACGGCGGCGGTGGCCACCGTCGTGCGCGGCCACAACGCATTGCAGGCAATGCCTGCACCGCGCAGCTCCTCAGCCAGCCCCAGCATCACCATCGACATGCCGTATTTCGACATCGTGTAAGGCAAATGCTGGGCAAACCAGTCGGCACGCATCGTCAACGGTGGCGACAGCGCCAAAATGTGCGGATTGGCGCTCCCCCGCAAATACGGAATGCACGCACGCGACGTCACAAAGGTGCCTCGCATATTGATTTGCTGAATCAGGTCAAAGCGCTTGAGGTCAATGTCTTCGGTCGTTGCCAAATGGATCGCCGAAGCATTGTTGATACAAGCATCAATACCGCCAAAGTGCTGCGCGGCCTGAGCAACTGCCGCCAGCACTTGCGCCTCGTCGCGCACATCGACCACCAGCGGCAAGGCCTTGCCGCCGGCCTCCTCAATCGCCTCGGCTGCGGTGTAAATCGTGCCAGCCAATTTGGCGTGTGGCTCGGTGGTCTTGGCGGCAATCACGATATTGGCTCCATCGCGTGCGGCGCGCAGCGCAATCGCCAGGCCAATGCCACGGCTTGCGCCAGTAATGAACAAGGTTTTCCCAGCCAAGGGTGGGTGCTGATCCGTCATTTTTTTCCTATCTATCCATCTCAAAGTCATTGAATCCGAGCACTAGGCACGCTCTGCAAATTTCCCTAAGCGCCTGTTCAAAAGCTATTTGCCCCAGTTCGGCAAAAACAACACCAGATCGGGAAAGAACATCATCAGCGCAAGCAGCACAAAATCGGCCACAATGAACCACACCACGCCTTTGAAAATGCCAGTGGTAGAGATCAGATTACCGACCACGCCCTTGATGACAAACACATTCATGCCTACGGGCGGCGTGATCATGCTGATCTCCAGCAACTTGGTCAGCACCACGCCAAACCAGACCAGGCTCAAATCCGCCGAGCTGATGATTGGCAAGACAATCGGCAAGGTCAGCAACATGCAACCGATCGGCTCAAGAAACAGGCCCAGCAGCAGGTAGATCAACACGATGCCCAGCAGCACCCAGAACATGTCGGCGCTTTGGCCAATGATCAGATCCGACACGTATTCACCAGCGCCCGACAGTGCCAAAAAGCGCTGCAACAGGCTCGCGCCAATGCCGATGATCAGCAAAGCCGTAGTCGTCAGCAAAGTTTCCAAAATCGCATGCTTGAACCGCTGCCAGCTCAAGGAGCCCGCGACAAAGGCGACGACACAAGCCAGAAATGCGCCGATTGCACCGGCTTCGGTGGGCGTGAAAAAACCGCTGAACAGACCACCAAAAATCCCCACCATCACCAGCACAATGGGCCAAATCTCTTTCAATGCCTTGAGCTTGTCTGCCGTCGCAACCTGCTCGCTCACCGATGGGGCCAAAGCTGGATTGAGTTTGACTCGCACGACAATCACAGCGATGTAGCCGACCATGGTCAGCAAGCCAATCGTCACGCCGCCCAAAAACAGCTCTGTGATCGAAGTTTGCGCAATGATGCCGTAAAGAATCATGATGATCGAAGGCGGTATCAGTGCGCCAATGGTGCCACCAGCAGCGACAGTGCCAGTGGCCAACTCGGCACTGTAGCGCTGCTTCATCATCTCCGGCACAGCAATGCGGCCCATCGCTGCCGAGCATGCCACCGACGAGCCGCAAACCGACGAAAAACCCGCGCAACCCAAAACACCAGCGATCGCCAGGCCACCGGGAATACCTGCCAACCACAAACGCGCTGCGCGAAACAGCCCTTCAGTCAGTTGCGCGTGGTAGCAAATAAAACCCAGCAGCAAAAACATGGGCACCGAGCTCAGCACCCAATTGGTCGAGAACTGGTAGGGAATCACGCCCAGCGCCCCCCAGGCGACGTTCCAGCCCATCAAATACCACAGCCCGGTAAACGACACGGTGATCATGCTGACCCCAATCGGCACACGCAGGCCAATCAAGACCAGCAGCAAGCCAATGCCTGTCAAACCCACTTGTACGTCTGTCATGTGTGCAATGTCCTTAAAGAGTCTCAGCTGGTGTGCTGTCGGCGCGCTTGCGCTCGCTGTCCAGACCTGAGGTTTGGCCCGTCAGGTACACGACAAACTTGTAGAGCACAACGACAAACATCAGCAGACAGCCCACTGGCAAAAAGAAGTAGGTCGGCCACACTGCCAGGCTGTCCTCGCCTTGCACGACCGAGGCCTTGATGCCGTATTTGCCCATGGCCTCTTGCCAGGAGCGCACAGCCATCAGCCCAAACACCGCAGCCGACAAGAGCAACATCCAGCCGGCCAGATGTTTTTGCACCAAAGGCGGCAGCCGCTCGGTCAGCACTTCGACCGAGATATGGGCCGACTTTTGCTCGGCAAATGCCAGCGGCATGAACGCGGCAATCGCCATGTAGTAGTAGGAGACGATGGTGATCGTGCCAGGCAGCGGGTAGTTGAAGGCATTGCGGGCAACCACATCCAAGGTGATGTGCAGCATCATGAACGCAATGGCCAGCCCGGCAATGACGGTGACCGAATCGATCAAACGAGACAGCAATCGGCCTATGGCTTGCATGGCGAATCCTTCATAGAAAAAAAGCGCTGGCGGGCAGCCAGCAGGCATTGAACATCACAGGCCATAAGAGCCGGCATCGACTTTGGAGAACACCTCATTCCAGTAGACCTCAGCCAACTCCTCGCGGCTGCCCACGTCCTGCACCAGCAGTACCCATTTCTCCAGTACTGGGCGAAACTGCGCAAGCATTTCGTCGCCGCGTTGCACGCCATGGGTTTTGGCGAAATACTCGACAATGGTTTGCATGTCCTGCCGGGCAAAATCGCGGGTTTTTTGCAACAGCGCAGGATCGGCCTCGTGCACCTTGCCGCCGCGCTGGCGCACTTGCTCAAGGATTTCTTTCTCTCGCTGGTGGTAGACGAACGGGATATAGGCTGGCATCACCGTACCGGCGCGCAGCAACACCTGGCGCTGCTCGGTGCTCAAGCCCTTCCAGACCTTGCTATTGACCTGTGTCACGCCAGTGCCGGCAAAAATGCCTCCCGGCACATCGACAGTGACATCAGACACCGCCTCAATCAGGCCCAAATTGGTCAGCTCAGGAATCGACACCACCACGCAATCGACCACGCCTTGTTTGAGCGCCTCCAAGGCCTCGTTCGAAGACATGGTCACCGGCTGCGCGCCCATTGCCCTGGCCCAGCGCGACCAATGGGAGCCGGCCACACGCAGGCGTTTGCCTTTGAGCTCTTGTTCATTGCGCACCGGCTTATTGCAGTTGAGGTAGTACGGTGAGCTGGCCGCAGGCCCGGTGAAGACCTGATTTTGCTGGGCGAATTCGGCCTGGCATTCAGGGCACTTGGTGAATACGAACTCCGATAGCGCGCCCACATAGGCCATGCCTTCGCGCCCGCGTACGCGCTCATCCATCGTCAACAGCTGCATTGAGGACTCAGCCAGCAAATTGAAGTGCGGATACTCGGCCGGAAAATACGGTGCCAGCAAATAGCCCATATCGGCCATGCCATCGCGCAGCCCGGCAGAGGTCTCGGCAAAATTCAGCAAGGACAGCGGATAGACCCGCACCTTCAAATCGCCCTTGCTCAAGTCTTTCACCGCCGCTGCATACGCCTGCCCGGCCTTGTCCGAATCCGAGCCCGATGGAAAGCCCATCGCATAGCGCAGGTCACGTGCCTCGGCAACACCTGCGCCTAGCAGCAACGCGCCCACTACCGCGCAGGCCGTCAGCCCTTGCCACACCCTTCTGATCAGTTGCATTGCAGTCTCCACAGTGGTTTGGCAGCGGTCGCGCTACCGGTACAGAAATGCGGTGCAAACCCGGTTCAAAGGCCTGCATTTGCCACCCCGCAATGGTTGGGCAGCAGCCGCTGTTTGGTCTTGTGTTTATTAGCTGGCCATGGACGGGTTTTCCCACATCAGCCCATTGCTGCGGCAGGCGGCAACTGGCAACTGAGGGCAAGCGCTTAGAGCATGTTCAAAGTCTCGACGCAGTCGCGCAAGGCACAAAAAAGAGGCAATACAAGACGCCCGCAGTCACCCATGGGACGGGTGAAGAGGCCCGGCGGGGAGATCATGCACACAGACAAAACACCTGTTACAGGGTGCACGCTATCTGCGCCACTCGCCGCTTAAACCCGCCCATTCCTAGGAGTTGCCATGAGAGAAGCCGTCATCGTATCCACTGCCCGCACGCCAATTGGCCGGGCCTATAAGGGCGCGTTCAACCACATCAAATCGCCCAGCCTGATGGCGCATGCGATCGAGCATGCAGTCAGCCGCGCCGGCATTGATGGCGCCGAAATTGACGACGCCGTGATTGGCTCGGTACTGACAGCCGGCACGGCCGGCATGAACCTGGCGCGCAATGCGCTGCTGGCTGCCGGCGTGCCGCAAACCGTGGCTGGCCAAACCATTGACCGCCAATGCGCATCAGGTTTGATGGCGATTGCCACCGCGGCCAAACAAATTGTCTGCGATGGCATGGAGGTAGTGTTGGCTGGTGGCCAGGAAAATATTTCTGCGGTGCAAAACGCGTATATGCAGTGGGTTGCCAAAGAGGCCGATCCCGCCGTGATCGCCAAGGCCCCGCATGCCTATATGCCGATGCTGCAAACAGCCGAGTTTGTGGCCAAAAAATACGGCATCAGCCGCGATGCGCAGGACGAATACGCCCTGCAGTCGCAGCTGCGCACGGCTGCTGCGCAGCAAGCAGGCCGCCTGGATGCAGAAATCGTCGCCATCACCACGCAAATGGCTGTGACCGACAAGGCCAGCGGAGACGTCAGCTTGCAGGAAGTCACGCTCAGCCGTGACGAAGGCAATCGCCCAGATACCACACTGGCCGGCCTGCAAAGCCTCAAGCCGGTACTCGAAGGCGGCGTAATCACCGCCGGCAATGCCAGCCAACTCTCTGATGGCGCCAGCGCCAGCGTGCTGATGGAGCGTGCGCTGGCCGAGAAACGCGGTCTGACACCATTGGGCCTGTACCGCGGCATGGCCGTGGCAGGCTGCGCACCAGAAGAAATGGGCATTGGCCCGGTCTATGCGATCCCTAAGCTGCTCAAACAGCACGGCCTGGGCGTGCAGGACATTGGCCTGTGGGAGTTGAACGAAGCCTTTGCCTGCCAGGCGCTGTACTGCCGCGACCATCTGGGCATTGACCCGGAGCGCTACAACGTCAATGGTGGCGGCATCTCGATTGGCCACCCCTATGGCATGACTGGTGCACGCCTGGTGGGCCATGCACTGATCGAGGGCAAGCGCCGGGGCGTGCAATACGTGGTCGTGACGATGTGCATTGGCGGCGGCATGGGCGCAGCTGGCCTGTTTGAAGTGCTGTAAACACGTATTCTGGTGCTGCAGATAAATCGGTTGCTGCCGGTCGAGCGGCCTTGGCTCAAGCCTTGATCAGCCGCTTGGCGGCGTTCGGCCAGGCATTGGAGCAGGCACTGTTTTGGCCCAGTACTTTGTCAAGCAAGCACCGTGAAGCAGTGGCGCAGTTGCAAGCCGTAAGGCGAGTTAAAACGCAGCGTAACCCGCCATTGTTGATGAAGCAGCCAGCTTGCTTTGTTGCACAAACCGGCAGGTCTCGACCCGCACTACGTCACCAGATCACGTTCAAATGGCAAAGGGCTGCTGGCAGGCCCTCAGCCCTCTCGCAGCTTGTATTTGAGGATTTTGCCCGTGGCATTGCGCGGCAGCGCGTCAACAATGCGCAAGTGCTTGGGAATTTTGTAACGCGCCAAATGCAAGCTGGCAAACTCGCGCAATGCTTCCAACTCCAGTTCAGCACCGGGCTTGAGTGCGACCACGGCCACCACGGCCTCGCCCCATTGCGGATCGGGCACGCCAATCACCGCCACTTCGGACACCGCAGGGTGGCCAAACAGCACACTCTCAACTTCCGCCGGGTAGACGTTTTCGCCGCCGGTGATGACCATGTCTTTGACGCGGTCGCAAATGTAGTAGAAGCCCTGCTCGTCAAAATAGCCGACATCGCCGGTGCGAAACCAGTGCTGGCCATCAATCGCTGCCTGCGTCGCCTCGGCCTGGTTCCAGTAGCCACGCGTGATATTCATGCCGCGCACACAGACCTCACCGCGCTCCTGGGCCACGGTCACCGGCTGCCCTGCACTGTCCATGATGCAGACTTCGGTCAACAGCGGAGGCACACCAACCGAGCCGATCTTGCGGCTCGACCATTCATTGGACAAGGCGGTGGCCATCGCCGCCGTTTCGGTCAGGCCATAGCCTTGCTGCACCAAAATGCCGCGCTCGGCCAGCAAATGCAGCAAGGGCTCTGGGCACGGTGCGCCACCGCACATCACATAGCGCAGCGTGCTGGTATCTGCAGCGGCAAAATCGGCGTGCTGGGTCATGAACAACAGCATCGCCGGCACGGCAAACAAGGTGGTGACGCGGTACTGCGCAATATCACGCAAAGCCGCAGCCGGATCGAAGCTGCGGTGCAAGACCATGTGCGCGCCCTTGAGGAAATTCGTCAGCGCCAGCACATTCAGAGCCCCGATGTGGAACACCGGCGCGCTGGTCAGCAAAACGTCGTCAGGCCGCACGTCCAGCATCACCAATTCGTTCACATGGTTCCACCAGAAGTTGCCCACAGTCAGCATCGCGCCCTTGGGCTTGCCGGTCGTGCCCGAGGTGTACATGATGGCGGCCACATCGTCCTGGTGCAGCGCCACCGCCTGCGCCACCGGTGTGCTGCAGGCCATGGCCTGCGCCAGATCAGGCCAGCGTGCCGCATCACTGGTCTGGCCATGCGCGCACCAATAGCGCTGGCAGACCAGACGCTCGCGCACCGGGTCCAGCACAGCCAGGTGCTCGGCATCGGCCAGCAGCGTGTGCACGCCCGCATCGTTCAGGATGTACTCGAATTCCGGCCCAGTAAGGCGAAAATTCAAAGGCACAAAAATCGCACCCAGTTTGGAGCAGGCAAACAAAGCCACGAAAAACATCGGGTGGTTAAACCCCAGATAGGCCACACGGCTGCCTTTGCCAATGCCACCGGATTGCAAGACCCCCGCCAGCTGGTCGATCTGCAGCAGCATGTCGGCGTAGCTCAAGGTGTGCCCGGCAAAGGTGATGGCCGGGCGCTGGCCATCGCGCGCAGCGCGTTCGGTAAACCATTGGCCCATGCTGATTCTGGGCGCAGGCGCGCCCACGCCCCCAAACCCATCGGCTGGCAGCGACTGTGTGGTGCTCATGTCTTGTCTCCTGTTTTTTTGTAGGCTCCAACCTGCGAGGTTGGCTGTGCTTTAACGCTTAACGGCCAGTCCAGACGGGCTTGCGCCGCTCGTTGAATGCCGCCAGTCCCTCCTTGGCATCCTCGGTCATCGCCAGCAAGGCGATCTGGCTCTCGGTGTAGGCAATCGCCTGGTCAAATGACATGGCCTCGATTGCTCGCATCGCGTATTTGCCGCGCCGAATGGCTGTTGGCGACTTGTCACTCAAGCGGCCGAGCAACCAGTCGACTTTGGCATCCAGCGCGTCGGCTGGCACAACGTGGTTGAGCAAGCCCCACTGCAAGGCCTCTTGCGCGCTCAAAGGCTCGCCGGTCAGCGCCCATTCGCGCATGATGCGCCGGGGCACCAGCTCTTGCAGCAGGCTCAGGACCTGCATCGGAAACACCCCGACCTTGACCTCAGGCAGGCCCAGCACGACATGCTCGGCCGCCACGGCCAGATCGGCCATGCACAGCAAGCCCATGCCACCGGCCATGCACGCGCCATTGAGCCGCGCCACAATAGGCAAAGTGGCGTTGTGCGCATCGCGCATCAGATCCGCATAATCCACGCTGGGTTTGGCAAAGTCAAAACTGAACCCCTTGCCGGGCTGCAAATCGCCGCCGGCGCAAAATGCTTTATCGCCAGCGCCGGTCAACACAATGGCACGAACCTCGTGGTCGGCATGGGCCTGGCGCAAGCCCTCGCGCATCAGCGCGATCACACCAGCGTGCAAGGCATTGCGCTTGTCAGGGCGGTTGATGGTGATCCAGAATGCGCTGCCGCGCTTGTCCAACAAGACTTCAGGGGTATCGCTCATCAGGTGTCTCCTTATAGGGATGCGGTCAACTGACAGCCGCGGCCTCAATCTCGGCCAGCACACGGCGGGCCGTGACCTGCTCACCCACGCCCACGCTGAGGGTGGCGACGCGGCCCGCAACAGCAGCCAGGTGCACATGCTCCATCTTCATGGCCTCCAAGGTGACCAGCGGCTGGCCAGCCTCGACCTGCTCGCCCTCGGCCACCAGCACGGCCACCACGCGGCCATTCATCGACGCACGCACCTTGCCGTCGCCAGCGCTCTCACCCGCACGCTCGGTGGCGCTTCGGGTCAAATCACGCACCGCCAGTGGCTGGCCGGCATAGTGCAGGTACAGCTGCTGGCCTTGGCGCGCGTAGGCCGCGCGCTCGACCACGCCATCGAGCAAGACCCGCACGCCATGCGGGGCCAGCTCCAGCCACTCAATCTGGTGCTGCTGGCCTTGCGACACGACCGTATAGCGCTGTGCGGCCGTTTGGGTCAACTGCACGGTCTGGCGCTGGCCACCGGCCTCCAAGACCAAGCTCACTGGCAGGCGGTGGGCCAGGCGGCGCAGCAAGGGCGCCACCGGCTCGACGGCCGTGGTTTCAAACAGCAAGGCCGCTGCCAATGCCAGCGCACGCTGCTGGGCGGCCTCATCGCGCTGCAGCAGGCTGGCCAACTGCTCGCCCACAAACGCGGTGCTCGCCTGGCCTGCGGCAAACACCGAATCACGCAGGCAAGCACTCAAAAACACCTGATTGGTCGTCACCCCCAGGGCCACGGTCTCACGCAAGCCTTGCAACAAACGGCGCCTGGCCTCGTCGCGGTTGGTGCCGTGGGCAATGATTTTGGCCACCATCGAGTCGTAAAACGGCGGGATCTCTGCGCCGCTGAACAGCGCGTGTTCGACCCGCACCCCACCCGGCTCACGCCACAGTTGCAGGCGGCCGCTTTGCGGCATAAAACCGGCATCGACGTCTTCCGCGCACAGGCGCACTTCAATCGCATGGCCGTGAAAACGCACATCGGCTTGCTGCAGCGGCAAGGGCTCACCAGCGGCCACGCGCAGCTGCAACTCCACCAGATCCAGGCCAGTGATGGCCTCGGTCACCGGGTGCTCAACCTGCAAGCGGGTGTTCATCTCCATGAAGTAGTACTGGCCTTGGCTGTCGAGCAAAAACTCCAAGGTACCTGCGCCTTCGTAGCCAATCGCTTTGACCGCGGCCACGGCGGTGGCGCCCATGCGCTCGCGCAAGGCCGCATCCACGGCTGGCGACGGTGCCTCTTCGACCACTTTTTGGTGGCGGCGCTGCACCGAGCAATCGCGCTCGCCCAGGTGGATGGCATGGCCGTAACGGTCGGCAAAGACCTGGATTTCAATATGGCGCGGCTGTACTATGGCCCGCTCCAGAATCACCTCGGCATCGCCAAAAGCGTTCAGCGCCTCGGACTGCGCGCTGCGCAGCAAGTCGGGGAATTCGCTGGCGCTGCTCACCAGGCGCATGCCGCGCCCGCCGCCGCCTGCTGTGGCCTTGATCATCACCGGAAAGCCAATGCGCTCGGCCTCAGCCAGCAAGCGCTGCGCGCTTTGGTCTGCACCCTGGTAGCCGGGGATGCAGGGCACGCCCGCATCCATCATCAGTTGCTTGGCGCCGGCCTTGTGGCCCATTGCAACAATCGACTCTGGTGAGGGGCCGATAAAAACCAGCCCGGCATCGCGGCAAGCGCGGGCAAAGTCCTGGTTTTCGGCCAGGAAGCCATAGCCTGGGTGGATGGCATCGGCACCGACTTGGCGCGCCGCGTCAATCACCGCGTCAATGCACAAATAGCTTTGCGCTGGCAAAGGCTCGCCAATGCAGACGGCCTGGTCGGCCTCTTGCACATGGCGCGCATGCTGGTCAGCCGTCGAGTACACGGCCACTGTCTGGTAGCCCAGCGCCCGGGCTGAACGGATCACGCGCAGCGCAATCTCACCCCGGTTGGCGATCAGAATTTTGGTAAATGGTGTGGCTTGGGTCATGGTGCTCAAGGGGTGTTCTTAGGGAAGATGCCCATGTTTTTGGACAGGATTTGCAGCATCACTTCGTCCGCGCCGCCGCCAATCGAAGTCAGACGCATGTCGCGGTACAGGCGCGAGATCAGGCTGTCTTTGACATAGCCCATGCCGCCCCAATACTGCAGGCAGCTGTCGGTCACCAGGCGCGCCAAGCGTCCGACTTTGAACTTCGCCACCGTGGCCAGATAGGTTGCATCTTCGCCGCGCACCACCATCTCCACGCCCTTCCAGTTCAGCGCGCGCACGGCCTCGACCTCGGCTTGCAACTCGGCGAGCTTGAAATACACGACTTGCTGGTCCAGTAGCGGCTTGCCAAACACTTGCCTCTCTCGCGTGTAGCCGATGGTGATGTCGATCGCGCGTTGGGCAAACGCGCAGGTGTTCAGCGCCCCCCATAGGCGCTCAAGCTGAAACTGCTCCATCTGGTAGATAAAGCCATGGCCCTCTTGGCCAATGCGGTAGCGCTGCGGCACGCGCACATCGTCAAAGAACAACTGCGCTGTGTCCGAGCTGTCCATGCCAATCTTGCGCAGCTTTTTGGCCACTTCTACGCCCTTGGTTTTCATCGGCACCACAATCAGCGACTTGTTCTTGTGCGCACTGCCTTCGGAGGTATTGGCCAGCACGCAACAAAAATCAGCCTGCGTGCCATTGGTGGTCCACATTTTTCCGCCGTTGATGATGTAGTCGTCGCCGTCTTTGCGCGCCGTCGTGCGGATCGAGGCCACATCCGAACCACTGCCCACCTCGGACACCCCCAGGCAGCCGACGTACTCGCCCGCAATCGCAGGCGCTAAAAATTCAGCGCGCAGCTCGGCGCTGCCGCGATGCGCCAAGGCAGGTGTGCACATATCGGTTTGCACGCCAATGGCCATCGGAATGCCGCCGCAATTGATCTGCGCCAGCTCTTCGGCCAGCACGGCTGCATACGAGTAGTCAAGCCCCATGCCGCCGTCTTCAACAGGCTTATTCAAGCCCAGCAAACCCAGCTGGCCCATTTGCGCAAAGACCTGGTGGGCGGGAAAGATTTCAGCCTCTTCCCACTCATCCACAAAAGGGTTGATTTGTTCGGCAATCCAACGGCGAATGGTCGCGCGCAGTTGTTCATGTTCAGTGGTTAATTGCATAAAAAGAGTCTCCTTGAGGATTTAAGGACGTGCGACCGAGAACTGCATCGCTTGCGGCGTGCGAGCCGCTTCTTCACGACAGATTGCCAGCACATTGGCCAGCACGGCGCGTGTATCACGCGGGTCAATGACGCCGTCATCGAGCAACTGGGCGCTGGTTGTGAACACGCTCATCTGGCTGTCAAAGCGTTCGATGATGTTGCGCTTGAGTGCCTCGATCTTGGCCTCATCGACCTCGCCTTTGCGGCGCATTGCCGCCTCGGTGACGATGGCCATGGTCTGTGCGGCCTGCTCGCCCCCCATCACCGCCGTTTTGGCGTTGGGCCACGAGAAGCAAAAGCGCGGATGAAAGCCTCTCCCGCACATGCCATAGTTGCCCGCACCGAACGAGGCACCGCAATAAATCGTGATCTGCGGCACCGTGGCGTTGGTGACGGCCTGGATCATCTTCGAGCCATGTTTGATGATGCCGCCCTCTTCATAGGCGCGCCCCACCATGAAGCCGGTGGTGTTGTTCAAATACAGAATCGGTGTGCGCGACTGGCAGCAGGCCTGGATGAAATGCGTGGCCTTGGTCGCGCCAGCCGGGTCAATCGGGCCGTTGTTGGTGATCACGCCGACCGGCCAGCCTTCAATTTTCAGGTGGCCGCAGACCGTGGCGCTGCCGTAGTTTTCGCCAAACTCCAGAAATTCGGAGTCATCGGCAATGCGCGCGATCACCTCTTTCATATCGACTGGGCGCTTGTGGTCGCTGGGCATGATGCCCAGCAGCTCTTCGGCGTCATAGCGCGGCGGTAAAAAATGGCGCGGTGCGGTGCTGGCCGACTCACGGCCCCAGTCGATCTGCGCCAGCACCTCGCGGGCAATGCGCAAGGCATCGCGGTCATCCTCGGCCAAATAGTCACCCAGGCCAGAAATGCTCGCATGCATGGCCGCCCCGCCAAGCTCTTCCTCGGTCGCGATCTCGCCGGTTGCAGCTTTGAGCAACGGCGGGCCAGCCAGAAAGGCCCGCGAGCGCCCACGCACCAAGATAATGTAGTCCGACAAACCAGTCTGGTAGGCGCCTCCGGCAGTGGATGAGCCATGCGTGACTGTCACCACCGGCAGCCCTGCAGCCGAGAGGCGCGCGAGGTTGCGAAACGAACTGCCACCATGCACAAAGTCTTCAACACGGTAGGCCATCAGGTTCGCGCCTGCGCTCTCGACCAGTTGCACATAAGGCAGCTTGTTCTCCAGTGCCAGCTCCTGTGCGCGCAGAATTTTGTTCAGGCCCATCGGCTGCAGTGCGCCAGCATCAATGCCCGAATCCGAGGCCAGCACCATGCAGCGCACGCCTGAGACGCAGCCAATGCCAGCGATCACGCCGCCTCCGGGCACGCTTTTGTCCAGATCCGGATTGTCCAGCCCCAGCCCCGCCAGGGTTGACAGCTCCATGAACGGTGCGCCCGGATCAAGCAGCAGCGACAAGCGCTCACGCGGCAGCATTTGCCCGCGTTTTTCAAAACGTTCGCGCGAGGCGGCTGATTTTTGCTGGGTGCGCTCCTCGTACATGCGCACGCGTGCCAGCAAGGCTTGCATGCTGTCACGGTTGCCCTGGAAGGCCTCGCTACTAACCGACAGGTTGGACTCGATGTATGTCATAAGTAAATCGCTGTATGGCTCTGTGTGGCTCTGTGTGGCTCTGTGTGGCTTCTTGAGCCGCACACGCAAGCGCGTTGTGCGGCGGCATGCAGGGCATCGTAGGTCAGGGCTTTGTGCCAGTCTTGCGACAATTGGCTGTGCGCAGCCTGTCCGCCCTGGCTCAGCGGCGGAACAAGCGCCACTTATCGAGCAGCGCGCAAGGCTGGTAGGACTGTTTGGTCTGGCGGAAATTGGCCAGGCCCAGGTCCTGCTCAAAATTGAGCCAGGCCAGATCGGCCGGACCGTGCAGACACAGATGCTGGAACATGTATTGCGCCAGGCCTTTGTAGCGGCTGCGGCTCTTGGCAAAGCGCACGGCGTACACACCAGCGGCCAGCGACTCGGCCAGCACAAAACCGACCGGCTCGCCTTCAATGCAATAACCATAGCCCCAGAGGCCTAAAGCCTGTGCCTGCTGCAAGGCTTCCAAGCAAGGCTGCTCGTCGGCAGCGCCTGCGGCTTTGCCTTTGTCCTGCATCCAGCCAGCCAGCACGGCCTGTGCCTGGCCTGCCCAGTGCGCGCTGTAAGGCACGGCCTCTACGGCATGCTGGCGCAGCAGCTGCCGCACCAGATTGCGCTTTTTGCCCAGGACGCTGCCACGGTAATAGCGAAACTGGTCTGCCGGATACAGGTAGTCAGAATCGTCCCGCTGGGCACGCCAGTGGTACTTGTTGGCATCGAGCTGCTGCACGAGCTGTGCTGGCAGCGGGTACAGGCATTGGTGTTCATCCAGCAAGGCATCTATGACGCCTGGCGGTGCCTGGCTGAGCCGGAACAAGGGCATGGCATGGCGCTGGCCATCGTAGGTCAAGCCGCTGACCACGGGCCATGCGCCGGCTCGGTAGCGGTACGCATGCTCACGCCGAAACAGCCACAAATTGGCGAATGTGTATTCGGCCAGGCACTGCACCCCCCAATCGGCTGTGACAGCCGCGATCAGCTTTCTCAGCTCAGCTGCGTGCGCCAGCACCAATGTCTGGGGCAAGGTCTGAGAAAGCGCTGCGGCGCGCCTGTGAGCCACACAGGCCTTTCAGGCGCGCTTGCGCACACCGGGCGCCGGTCCATCCACGGGTGGGCCGGCAAAACACTGGGCCATGCTGCTCCAGGCCTGGGCCGCTGCGCCCTGCCACTGCAAGCCGGTATCATCGCGGTGGCGGCGCTGCGTGACCAGCAGGCAAAAGTCCTGCGCACTGCCGCGCAACCAATCGGTCTCAGAGGGCTCTCCCCAAGTCCACAGCGTGCCATCCGGTGCTTGCAATTCGATGTACGGCACGGTTTCAGGGACTGGCAATTTCCGGTTCACAAAGGTCCAGCCAAAGGTGCTGACGCCGATGTGCGCAATCGCCCGCAGACGGTGGCTGGCAGGGCGATCTAACTGCATCACATCCCAGATGTCCTGACCGTGCGCCCAGGTCTCCATCAAGCGCGCCGTGGCAAATGACTTCGCGCTCATACTGGGCCCGTACCAGTTCAAGCGCGCTTTGGGATCTTGCTGTGCCAATGCGGCCACCAGGGTTTCAAAATTGCTCTGCCAGGTCGCCAGCAATGCGGGTCCGTCAAGTCCGGCAAAATGGTCGCGGGCGATGGCGCTGATTTCTTTGCCTGTGGCCAGCACCTTGGCCAAGGCTTTCGCCTCGGCGGTAAACTCCTCGGGGGTAGTCACCGACTGCAAGGCCGTCTGGTCAAAGTAGCACAGATGCGCGACTTCATCCCAGGGCGTCCAGCCATAAAAATCGCTGCGCCGCTGCCAATCGGCCGCAGACAATGTGGCGCAGACACGCGCCAAATCGCGGTATTCACCCAGTAAATCGTTGCAGGTCGTTTGCATGTGTGTCCCCTTAGAACGTGTTTACGCTCTTACAAACCAAGCTGCCTAGCGGCCAGGTCCTTCATGATCTCTTCCGAGCCACCGCCAATCATCATCACCTTGACTTCCCGGTAAATACGCTCGCTGACCGTGCCACGCATAAAGCCCATGCCACCCAAAATTTGCACTGCCTGGTCGGCGCACAGCTGCATGGCCTGGGTCGCCAACACCTTGGCCATGCAGGTGCGGGCCACCAATTGATTCTGGTCACCGACGCGCTCGCGCAGCCGCCAGGCCAGGTCATAAATCAGGCTGCGCGCTGCATCAATGCGCGCCAGCATGTCCATCAGCTTGTGGCGGATGACTTGCCGCTCTGAGAGGCTGATGCCAAAGGTCTTGCGCTCACGCGCCCAGGCCCACGCTTCTTCCAGGCAGACTTGCGCATAGACACAGGCCTGCGCAGCCATGCCCAAGCGCTCGGAGTTGAAGTTGTTCATGAATACTTTGAAGCCCTGGTTTTCCTGGCCAATCAGGTTGGCCACCGGCACGCGCACCTGGTCAAAATGCAACTGCGCGGTGTCTGAGGCCCACCAGCCCATTTTTTTGAGTTCTGTGCGCGACAGGCCTGCGGCATCGCCTTCGACCAGCAATGCAGAAATGCCGGCTGCGCCTTTGCTGGCCGGGTCCGTGCGCACGGCCACGGTGATCACATCGGCGCGCATGCCAGAGGTGATGAAGACCTTCTCACCATTGACCACATAGGCATCGCCATCGCGCACTGCCGTGGTTTTCAGCGCTGCGACATCGGAGCCGCCAGAGGGCTCGGTCACGGCCAATGCGGCAATGCGCTCGCCTCGCAGCACCGCCGGGATGATGCGCTCTTTCAACTCGGCACTGCCATGGTGCGCGACCGGCGGCAAGCCAATGCTGTGCGACATCAGCGAGGCGGCAACGCCGCCAGCGCCGCAGCGCGCCAGCTCTTCCATCACAATCAGCTGGTAGAAGATATCGGCTGGCGTGCCGCCATAGATTTCGTCATAGCCGATGCCTAACAGTCCCAATTCAGCGGCTTTGGTGTAGAGCGCGCGCGGGAAGCTGCAGGCCTCGTCCCACTGCGAGGCAAACGGCGTGATCTCGCGGCTGACAAAAGCGCGCACACTGGCGCGAAACGCCGCGTGCTCGGGCGTGAAGTAATGGGGTGCAGAAGAGACATCAAACAACATGGTCAAGCCCTCAAAGCCGCCCGCAAGCAGCGCGTTATCAATCACTGCATTCTAAAAATGCGCCGCGCAAAAGGCTTGTGTCAACTGGCTGATGGCCGCTGCAGTCCCTGTAGCAAACGCAGCCCATCGATATGGGCTGCAGCCTCAACAGGTTGGCTGAGCGCCTGCCATGGGACCGTGCCCAGTAACGGAATCCCTGCATCACCGCGCAGCGGCCTGCAGCCCAACTGCACCCAGCCTGCGACTCGAATTCCCTGGGCGCGGCAGCGCGTGAGCAAGGCACAGAACGCGTGCCATGCAGCCTCACTGTCTTCGCAGACTATGACCACTGGCAGACGCATCCACCTGGCCAGTTCGCGCAATGACAGCTCTGGTGCCAGCAGCGCCTCAGGCTCACCAACGCCATCCACAACCACGGCATCGCTCCAGGTCGCCAGCGCTTGGTAGCTGTCCAGCACATCGCGCAGCGCCACGGGACGCGGCGGCGACGCGCTGGGGTCGGGTGCAGGCACTGTGCACAAGGCCGCAGCGGGAAACGCAAACGAGCTGTGCGCTTTGAGTTGCGCGACACGCTCGCTGTACCAGCGGCCGTTGTGCCACTGTGCATCGCAGGCCACCGGCATCAGCGCGGTGGTACGCAAACCTTGCTGGCGCAAGCAGTGAATCAGTGCCAAGGCCACCCAGTGCACCCCTTGCCCGGCCGCCCCCAACACAAACAAGGAAGCGCAGGCAGGAGCGGCAAGGCGGTCGGCCACAGCGGCAGTGGATGGTGTCACGGGCATCAATCTGCAGATGAGGATTACTGGACAAGCAGCGCGGCCAAGCTGCGCTGCAGGCATGGCCAAACTGTGCGCGCAGCTTGCAGCCAGCGTCTTGCGTCCACTGGCTGGATCAGGACGCACTGGCCAGCGCAAGCCTGTCTTGCCAGCCACTTGCCACAAGCCAAGCGCCACACCCGCTGCTACGCTGGCAGCTATTGCAAGGAGGCATGTATGAGCAGTACGAATGGCAAAGTGGTACGTATCGGTGGCGCATCGGGTTTTTGGGGCGACAGCATGCTGGGTGCACCCCAGCTGGTGAACTCCGGCCAGATTGACTACCTGGTGTTTGACTATCTGGCAGAGACCACGATGGCGATTCTGGCAGCGGCCAGACGCAAAAAACCGGAGATGGGTTATGCGACCGACTTTGTCGACATTGCCATGAAAGCCGTGTTGCCCGAGGTCATGCGCCAGGGCATCAAGGTCGTGGCCAATGCCGGCGGCATCAACCCGCAAGGCTGCGCCGATGCGCTGCAGACACTGGCTGGGTCACTGGGCCTGCAACCACGCATTGCCGTGGTGCTGGGCGACAACATCAGCGCGCAGATGCCACGCTTGCGCGCTGCCGGTGTGCGCGACATGTTCACAGACAAGGCGCTGCCAGAGCAGATTCTCAGCGCCAACGCTTATCTGGGCGGTTTTGCGATTGCCCAGGCCTTGGCCAGTGGTGCCGATATTGTCATTACTGGCCGGGGCGTAGACAGTGCGGCGACGCTGGGTCCGCTGATCCACGAATTCGGCTGGGCGCCAGCGGACTATGACCGCCTATCAGGCGGCAGCCTGGCAGGCCACATCATCGAATGCGGCTGCCAGGCCACCGGCGGCCTGCACACCGATTGGCTCAGCGTGCCCGACTGGCCCAATATCGGCTATCCAATTGTTGAATGCCTGGCCGATGGCAGCTTTACAGTCACCAAACCGACTGGCACAGGCGGCCTGATCGCACGCGCAGCCGTGGCCGAGCAACTGCTGTATGAAATTGGCGACCCAGGCGCGTATCTGCTGCCGGATGTGACCTGTGATTTTCGCTCAGTCAAGATTGAACAGCTCAGCCCCGAGCGCGTGCGTGTCAGCGGCGCGCTGGGGCGTGCTCCAACCGATAGCTACAAGGTCTCGGCCACGCAGCTCGATGGCTGGCGTTGTGCAGGCTCGATGGTCATCATCGGCAGGGATGCGGCAGCCAAGGCGCAGCGCACCGGCGAGGCGGTGATCGCCCGCACCAGTGCGATTCTCAAAACACTAGGCTACGCTCCCTACACCAGTGCCAATATCGCCCTGCTCGGCGCAGAAACCCTGTATGGCCCGCATGCCCGCACCAGCGCTTCGCGGGAGGTCATGGTGCGGATCTCGGTGACCCACCCGGACAAACAGGCGCTAGAGATTTTCGCGCGGGAGATTGCCCCTTCGGGCACCTCATGGTCGCCAGGCACCACCGGCCCCAGCAGCGGCCGCCCCAGTGTGTCGCCCAATATCAAGCCCTTGTCCTTGCTGATACCCAAAGCCGATGTGCCGGTTGAAGTGGTCATTGATGGCGTCAGCCAGAGCGTCTCGGTCGCATCAGGCCATGGCAGCGCCACAGCGCCTGAGCCGTTCATCCCGGCGCCCTGGCCTGACCGCGCTGAATCGACGGTCGACGTACCGCTGGCGCAATTGGCCTGGGCGCGCAGTGGCGACAAGGGCGATATCTCCAATATCGGCGTGGTTGCTCGGGATGCGGCCTGTCTGCCATTGCTGTGGCAGCAACTGACGCCCGAGGCAGTCCACGCGTATTTTGCACACTTGGTGCGGGGCCCGGTTGCGCGTTTTTATCTGCCCGGTATCGCCGCAATAAACATCACGCTGGAGCAAGCACTGGACGGTGGTGGCCCAGCATCCAGCCGCATGGACCCACTGGGCAAGGGCATGGCCCAAATGCTGCTGGATATGCCCATTGCGGTGCCTGCCACGCTGGCCAAAAGCCTGGCTTGATTCACTGCTCGCAGCAGCCGACCTGCCCACAACAAGCAATCAAGCAAAAAGCCTTTGCAAGCCTGACCACCGGCTTGCAAAGGCTTGTTTGACTTGCCTTGAAGGATCTGCTCAACGCATGTAGTGAGGCGTCACCGCCGCGCCAATCACACGCAGTTTGCGCGAACCGGCAAAAATATCCTTGGGCTTGAGGCCATAAACCTGCCTAATCGAATGGCTGAAATGCGTGGAGTCAGGGTAGCCTGCTTCCAAGGCCACATCGGTCAAACTGCTGTTCTGATCGACCACGTAGTGCAGCAAGCTGCGCGCGCGCTTCCAGGTGCGAAAGGTGCGAAACGAGGTGCCGACCTCGCTCTTGAACAGGTGCAAAAAGCGCGAAAAAGACAAATGCACTTGCGCCGCGCAGTCTTGCGCCTGCGCCTGGCCAGAGGGGTTCGTGCGAATGCGCTCGACCACCTGGGCAATGCGCTTGTCCAGCTGCCGCTTGGGCAACTCCATGCCAAACAGCAACTGGTCAAAGTCCAGCATGGGCGCCTGGGATTGCTGGCCGTTGCGCAGCAATGCCTGATGGGCCTGGTGCGCGCGGCTGCGAAAGCCCTCTTGCTCAACCAAGCCGCCGCTGTGTTGCAGCCAGTCAGGCAAGGCCTGCATGTCAACCGACTCGGGCTCAAGCATCGTTGCGGCAATATGGCGCGTCTCACAAGCCACGCGGTGCACGGTGTGCGGCGGCACAACAAACACATGGCCTTCCTGCCAGGCTTGCGAGCCGATTTGCACACGCACTACCCCATCCAGCGCCACATACACCATCGTCGCGCCGTAGTTGCGGGTCGATGGCGTGCCGAGCAAGCCGGCATAAAACACACGGTCAGGGGTTATCCACATCACACGCTCGGCGCTGGTCACACGTTTGGCACCGATCACGTATGGCCGAATTGCATCAATAGGGTCAATACGCATCTTTGTCTCCTGGGGTCATCGAGGACACGCGCTTGGCATGCTCGATCACTCGTTGTTGTGCTGCCTGCCGGATGACTCCGGTCTGACTTTGAGTGTAGCCGCCCCAGCGTGTTTTTCTTGTGTTTAATGGCTGAGGGGTGCTGGGTGAATTACTGGTTTGTACTGAGTCCGCCGCCCAATATCCGCATTAACCATTAGAGGCAATCGCTAGGCAAGCTCGGCAGCGCGTCCTTAGCGGTATTTGCGCAGCTCCAGCTTGCCAATTTGGTTGCGATGCACTTCGTCTGGGCCATCGGCCAGGCGCAGCAAGCGCGCCATGGCATACGCATGGGTCAGGCCAAAATCATTGCTGGTGCCACCACCGCCATGTACCTGGATGGCCCAGTCAACGACCTGGCAGGCCATATTGGGCACTGCCACCTTGATCATCGCAATCTCGGTCTTGGCCTCTTTATTGCCGACCATGTCCATGCGTTCTGCGGCATTCAAAGTCAACAGCCTCGCCTGCTCAATGAGGATACGGGCCTGTGCAATGCGCTCCAGCGTCACGCCTTGCGTGGCCACCGGCTGGCCAAATGCAACCCGATCCAGCGAACGCCGGCACATTTTCTCCAGGGTGCGCTCGGCCAGACCGATCAAACGCATGCAGTGGTGGATACGGCCTGGGCCCAAACGGCCTTGGGCAATTTCAAAACCACGGCCCTCGCCCAGCAGCATATTGGCAGCGGGCACACGCACATTCGTGAACGTGACTTCGGCGGCGCGATCGGGCATGCCATAAAAACCAAATACCGGCAGCGAACGTTTGACCTCAATGCCAGGGCTGTCCATCGGCACCAAAATCATCGATTGCTGGCGGTGGCGATCGGCATTGTCCGGGTCGGACTTGCCCATGAAGATCGCAATCTGGCAACGCGGATCGGTCGCGCCTGTGGTGTACCACTTGTGCCCGTTGATCACGTAGTCGCCGCCATCGCGCTGGATCAGGCTTTCGATATTCGTTGCATCGCTGGAGGCGACCTTGGGCTCGGTCATCGCAAAGCAGGATCGGATCTCGCCAGCCAGCAAGGGTTTTAACCAGCGCGCTTGCTGCTCGGGCGTGCCATAGCGTGCCAGCACCTCCATATTGCCGGTATCGGGGGCAGAGCAATTGAACACTTCTGGCGCCAGCAAGGAGCGCCCCATGATTTCACACAGCGGTGCATACTCCAGATTCGACAGGCCTGGGCCGTGCTCGCTTTCTGGCAAAAACAGATTCCACAGGCCCACCGCTTTGGCCTTGGGCTTGAGCTCTTCAACCACTGGCAAGACGGCCCATGGACCTAGCGTTTCGGCCTCTTGCAAATGGCGTGTCTCGTTGGGGTAGATGTGTTCTTCCATGAATGCCATCAAGCGCTGCTGCAGCTGGAGGACACGCGGCGTAGGGGTAAAAGCCATCTCAGAGCTCCTTGTTGTTGGTCGATGCCTGCTACGCCAAGCGCGCTGTGCCCAAGCCCATCAAAGTCTGGCTCTGTGTTACAGCACGCAAATGGCTAGCCAGAGTGATTACAACCCGCTTGTGCTGCTCTCTCAGTCATGCAAGTCGCAACAGCGGTGCAACTTACAGCCTGTTTACGATCTAAGAGCCTGTTCAACATCTCCGTAAGAGCCAGCAGCTGCCGTTCCCGGCAAGCGGCAAAGCATTCATGTGTTTTTGAAAAACTCACTGAGTTCGCGCCGAATCAGGTGCTTTTGAATCTTGCCTGTGCCGGTGCGTGGGAACTCGGTGGCAATCACAATCGCTTTGGGTACTTTGAAGCCGCCCAGCAATCCTCGGCAATGCGCGAGCAGCTCGGCTTCGTCTGCGCTATGGCCTGCTGCCAGCACCACGCTGGCGATGACCGCCTCGCCCCAGCGTTCGTGCGGCGCGCCAACCACTGCGGCATCGACCACGGCCGGGTGCTGCAGCAAGCAGCGTTCGACCTCAATCGAGGCGACATTCTCGCCACCGGACTTGATCACGTCCTTGTAGCGGTCCTTGAACCAGATCGCGCCGTCTTCGTCCATGTGCGCCACATCGCCGCTGTGGAACCAGCCATGGCGAAAGCTGTTGCGACTCTCGTCTGGCAGGTTCAAATAACCACGCATGCCCTGGGGGCCACGGTAGACAATCTCACCGGTTTCACCACGCGGCAGCAGCTGGCCGTCCTCCCCCATAATGGCCACACGCGTCATGACGGTCGCCGTGCCCCAGGTCGCGGCCTTGCTCCATTGGTGCTCGGGCCGCTGCACACAGGTCGCCGGGGTGAATTCGGTCTGGCCTGAACCCAGAATCACATCGGCATTGGGGAACATGGCGGCAATGGCTTTTTGCCGCTCTGGCGGCATGGGTGCCATCGCATACATTGCGCGCTTGACCGATGCAAAAGTGCGGCCCTGATAGGCTGGGTCATTGAGCCACAGCCCATACATCATTGGCAGCCACACCAGCAAATCAATTTGGTGGGCATCGATCAGCCGCGCGCACGTGGCTGGCTCAAAGCCTTGTGTCAGCACCAGCTTGCCGCCGACGGTCAGGTAGGGCACCGCAACGCTATTGAGCATTGCACAATGGAACAAAGGCAACCCCACCAAGGCTGCAGAATGCTCGGTGCAGCGGTTCATGATGGCGTTCGACAAACTGGCAATCGTCACCGCCAAATGGCTGGTTAGCACGCCTTTGGGATTGGCGGTCGTGCCGCTGGTGTAGAGCAGTTGCACAATGTCTCGGTCACCGACCAGCACCTCCAGCGGCTGGCTGGCGCCTTGGGCGACCAAGGCATTGAAATCCTGCGCCGCATCGATGCCATCGGCGCCGAACCAGAAAGTGCGCTGCAGCTCAGGCAGTGACTCCTGACAAGCTGCCTCGATCAGGCCGCGCAGCATCTGATCGGCCACCAGCACCCGTGCTTTGGCATCGCGCAGGCAAAAGGCGATTTCATGGGCCCGCAAGCTCAGGTTGATCGGCATGCAAATCAGGCCTGCGCGCGCGCAGGCAAAGTAGCACAGCAACATCTCCAGATTGTTGCGCGCAGCCAGCGCAACGATGTCCTGGTGCTGCAAGCCCAGGCCCAGCAACGCATGGCCAAGCTGGTCAACCATGGCATTGAGCTGTGCGTAGGTCACTTGCCGGTCGCCATCTACGATGGCCACACTGTTCGGGTAGACATCGGCAGAGCGCAGCACGATATCACCGACACAAACGCGCTCAATCAGGTTGGTTTCCAACGGGGATATCAGGTGGCTATCGGCATCGGGTGCAGTGGCGCTCATGGGGATTATCTCCTGTGCTGACCGTGGCCCCAACAAGGGCCACCGGATTGAATGCCCCCATGCTAAGGACGGCACCCCAGCCGGTCTTGTGTTTAGTGGCTGGCTAGGCAAACTGCATCAGCACACGCCGCTCCGATTAGTCACAAACCCTCCCCTGGCACAGCCAGTGGACACAAGACGCCCGCGGCCAAGCTCAAGACACTGCAGTCATTCCACGTCCATGCCCCGATCGGGGCAACAAGTACACCATGACCAGTCCTATTCTGCTTCAGATACAAGACCACATTGCTACCTTGTGCTTTAACCGCCCAGAGCAAGCCAATGTGCTGGATGGGGGCACCAGTGCCTGTTTTGCCGAGCGGGTTGAGCAGATCGTGCAGGCGCAGTCCGAAGGCCGCGTGCGTGCCGTGCTGCTGACGGCCAACGGCCCGCATTTTTGCGCTGGCGGCGATATTCGCGCTTTTGCTGCCAGCGACAATATGGCCGCTTTACTAGAGCGTGGCATTCCCCGTTTGCATGCGGCCATCCACCGTCTCAGCACCTTGCCCGCACCCGTTGTCAGTGCTGTACAAGGCTCGCTGGGCGGCGGCGGCATTGGCATTGCCTTGTGCGCCGATCTGGTACTGGCGTCAACATCAATGAAGCTCAGAGGTGGCTATTCGGCCATTGGCCTCAGTCCCGATGTCGGCGTGTCCTGGGCATTAACGCGCCTGGTGGGGCCGATGCGTGCCAAACAAATTCTATTGACCAATGAAGCTTGGGATGCGCAGCGCTGCCTGTCTGCAGGCTTGGTAGCCGAAGTGCATGCAGACGACGCCCTGCTGTCGCGCGCGCAGGCGTTGGTGCGGGCGCTTGCGCAAGGCGCCAGCGGCTCTTTTGCCCGCATCAAAACCCTGATCGACCAAGCCGGCAACAACAGCCTGCACCAACAACTGGCGCTGGAGCATTTGGCGATGGTGGCCAGCGGCGCCAGTGCCGAGGCGCGCGAAGGCGCTTTGGCATTCACCCACAAACGCGCACCGCACTTTCATCCGGGGGGCTGAATGCCATTGCCAGAGTTTGAAGCCCTGTCGGTTGAATTGTCTGATGGCGTCGCCCACAGCGAGACCGCTCGCATGGGCATTGTGTTCGCCCATGGCCGCCACGCCAGCAGCAACGCCTGTGTTCAACGATTGAAAGCCGCCCGCCACAGCCTAGCCGCTGCATTTCCTCCACAACGCCTGATAGGAGACACGCTGATGACACGCCTCAAACAATTTTTTGCCCTCACCGCACTGGCAGTGTGTGCACTGGCCGCCACAAGCGCCACGGCCCAAACCAAGCTGCGCTATGCCGTGGGCTTTCCCTCCGGCGCCGCGCCTGAAGCGGCCCGGGTGTATGCCGATGCGGTCAAGCAGCTGAGCAATAACAGCATCAACGTGCGCGTGTTTGACATGTCTTTGCTCAATTTGGCTGAAATGTCCTCGGGGCTCAAACAAGGTTTGGCCGATATTGGCTATGTGCTCACGCCCTACACCCCGGCCGAGTTCCCGCATTTGAATATGGCCAGCGAGTTGTCGATGTTGCTGGCCCTGGAGGACGACCCCGATGGCCGATCCGGCATGGCATTTGGCGGCGCCATGGCGGAATTTGTCTTCACCGCCTGCCCAGAATGCAATGGTGATTTTGCACGCGAGAACCAGGTGTTTACCGGCGCCGGTGGCAGCTCACCTTATATGCTGCTGTGCACCAAGCCGATGCAAAGCGCTGACGACCTCAAAGGCGCGCGCTTGCGCGCAGGCGGTGCAGCCTGGGCGCGTTGGGCGCGCAAAGTCGAGGCCCAGCCTGTGTCCATGCCTGGCAATGAAATTTTTGAGGCCATGAAGCAAAACGTCGTCGAGTGCACGATCCAGTCTGCACCGGAATTGAGCGGGCTGAACCTGAGCGAGGTGACCACCTCGATCACGCCCAATCTGCCTGGTGGCGCGTTTTCTGGTGCCTCGACCAATATCAACCGCGATGTCTGGCGCAAGCTCAGCGAAGAGCAGCGCCGCAGCCTGCTCAAAGCCGGCGCCTTGATGAACGCTGAGGTGACCTACCGCTATTTCGACTATGCCAAACGCGATGTCGAGGCGGCCGTGGCCAAAGGCGTGCAGTTGCAGCCTGCCGATGCGGCGCTGCTGGCGATCTCACGCGCGGCCATCGAGGCCGATATTCCCAACCTGGCAGCCACCTATGCCAAACAACACAACGTACAGCGCGGCGATGCGCTGATCGAAGCCATGCGCCCGCTGTTGGTCAAATGGACCAAACTGGTCGAGCCGGTTGACAGTGCGCAAACCCTGGCAGATCTGTACTGGAATGAGGTCTACTCCAAGGTCGATGTGAGCCAGCACGGCCTGCAATAAATCCGCAGTTGCTATTTGCCAAAGGACGCCCATGCTTGCACAACGACTTCTATCGCAGGACTGGTACCACCGCACAATCGCGCAGTTGTTCCAGGAAACCTGCCGCCGCAAAGCCGATCACACGGCGCTGGTTTTCGAAGAACAGGCACTCAGCTACGCAGCGCTCTACCACGAGGTCCAATGCCTCGCACACAGCTTGCTGGAGCTGGGAATAGGCCGTGGCGATGTGATCTCCAGCCTGCCCAGCGCCACGCCAGAGTTTGTCAGCCTGTATTTTGCAAGCCTGCAAATCGGCGCCATTGTCAACCCGCTCAATCTGCTCTGGGGCCCGCAAGAGCTGCAAGGGGTGCTGCAGCGCAATGCGCCCAAACTGGTTGTCGCGGTCGACCAACAGGGGCCGCGCGATATACTGGCGCTGCTGCACAGTGCGCTCCCCGACTTGCAGCAACATGCTGGGCGCGTGCATTCGCAGCTGCTGCCCTCGCTACAACACGTTGTCTGTGTACAGCGCAGCAGGCGCAGCGCCAGTGGCTACCTGGACTTTCAAAGCCTGCTTGACCCGGCGCGCAAGGTCGACCAGGCGGCCATGCAGCGCTTGATTGATCAAGGCTCGGCCACAGACATCCAGTTCATGTGCCAGACTTCTGGCACGACCTCACTGTCAAAAACGGCGCTGTGGGACCACCGCCCACCATTGGCCACCGCCCATTTCACCGCGCGCAATTTACGCCTTGTCGAGAGCGACCGCTACATTAACCTCGCGCCGCTCTACCACAACAGCGGCATTCTTGCGCTGACACTGAACCTCGCCTACGCCGGCACAACGCTGTACCTGATGGATGGATTCCAACCGCTTGAAGCCTTGAAAACCATTGACCGCCATGGCTGCACCTGCACATTTGGCTTCGATGCACACTGGCAAGGCATGCGCCGCGTGGCTGACTTCAAGCACTACCGCTTCTCAATCAATAAAGCGATTTTGGCAGGCGAGCCGCGCAGCTACGACCTGGTGCGCAGTATGTGCGTGCCCGGAGCCACGATCAACAACCTCTATGCGCAAACCGAGAACGGCCCGCTGGTCTCGCTGGCCGACCACGACTGCGTCAACGACAGCATCAACAAGTACACGCATGGCAGGCCACTGCCGGGTGTGGAGGTCGTCATCAAGGATATAGAAACCGGCCAGCCTGTTGTACAAGGCCAGCCAGGCGAGATCTGCTACCGCAGCCCGTATTTATTCCGTGGCTACCACCAACAGGCTGCTGAAACACAGCGCGCGTTTGATGCACAAGGCTATTTTCACAGCGGTGACTACGGCCACCTGGACAATGGCTATATCACCTACCTGGGGAGGCTGGGCGGGGTCGTCAAATCGGGTGGCGAAAATGTCTCCACCACCAAGGTTACCAGCCAATTGCTGGAGATTTTCAGTGCGCATTTTGACGATGTCAAAACCCTTGGCGTTGAAGACGCGTACTGGGGCGCCAAGGTCGTCAGCCTGGTGCGCCCCCTCCCAGGCCAAGCCTTGCCTTCGACCACCGAGCTGCGCGAGGTATGCAAGCAGCACATGGCCAGTTACGAGGTGCCACGCCACTTCCTGCTGTGGGAAGGCGATTGGCCAGTCACCGCCGAGGGCAAAATCGACTTCAAACGTTTGCAGCGCCATGCGCAAGAGCATGCGGTCGATGGCTAACGCACAACCACTCTTTGACAAGAGCTGACGCTTCTGCACATGGCCTGCAAGCGCGCTGGCACAATCATCCTGTTTGGTAATGACTGACAGATAAGGGTATGCCTGCAGCCAAAGCTGAGGCAAACTATTGGGAGGCGCTAGTCTGACGCGCAGCGCAGCTGCGGTGTCAGCTTGCCCAAAAAACCATAGAACGCGGTGCCCCAATGAACCACTGCGCCTCTTTGCAGCCCTTCGCAGGCACCTATCTAATTCAATACCATGCCTTCTTCAGATCTCCGCGCACCTTCTCTGCCATGGCGCTTTGGCCGCATGCAGCCTGTGGCTTGCCAATGCTCGTCCCAGTTCTGTCAGGACCTGCACCACCGCGTGATGGCTGATATGTCGCGCCGCTTGTTCCTCGGCGGTTTGCTGGCCACGATGGCGCCGTTTGCACAGGGCCAACAGAGCACGCCAGCGGCAGTGGGAAACGTGCAAGCTGGCGCTGGCACACAGCCTGTGCTGCTGACTAATTTGCGCCTGTTTGATGGCAGCCAGCTGCGGCCTGCCAATAGCGTGAATGTGCTGATAGAAGGCCCATTGGTCAAAGCCTTGCCTGAAACCTCAGCGGCAATCCCTGACGCCATCACCATCGACTGCCAAGGCAAGCTGGTGATGCCCGGCATGATTGATGTCCATTGGCACAGCATGTTGGTGGGGCTGGACCAACTGTCGGCGATGACGGCTGATTTGGGCTACTTGTACCTGGTGGCAGCCCAGCAAGCGCAAAAAACGCTGATGCGCGGCTTTACCACCGTGCGCGATGCCGGCGGACCTGCCTTTGCACTCAAACGCGCGATCGATGAAAAAGTCACCACGGGCCCGCGTATATACCCCAGTGGTGCCATGATTTCGCAGACCGCTGGCCATGGCGATTTTCGTTTTCGCAGCGAAGTGCCGCGCTCAGCCGCTGGCGAACTGAGCATGATCGAGCGCGCTGGCGTGGCGATGATTGCCGATGGCGACACCGAGGTGTTGCGCCGCGTGCGCGAACAGCTGCTGCTGGGTGCCTCGCAAATCAAAATGCTCGCCGGTGGCGGTGTGGCCTCGATGTACGATCCGCTGGACACCAGCCAGTTCACCGAACGCGAATTGCGCTCAGCCGTCGATGCGGCCAGTGACTGGAATACCTATGTGATGGCCCACGTCTATACACCCAAAGGGATTCAGCGCGCCATTCGCTCAGGAGCCCAAAGCATTGAGCACGGCCAGCTCGCCGATGAGGACAGCGTCAAAATGATGCGCGATGAAGGCGTGTGGTGGAGCTTGCAGCCGTTCCTGCAAGACTCGGACAGCAACGTCTACCCCGACGAAGGCCGCAGAAGCAACCAGCTGACAGTCTCCAAAGGCACGGCCAATGCCTACGAGCTGGCGCAGAAATACGCGATCAAAACCGGCTGGGGCACCGATATTTTGTTCAACCCCAAGCTCGCCCATACGCAAGGGCGCCAACTGGCCAAGCTGACCCGTTTTTACGACCCGCTGACCTTGCTTGGGCAAGCCACCAAAAGCAATGGCGAATTGGTGGCGCTGTCCGGTGCGCGCAATCCTTACCCGCATCCGCTGGGCCAGATTCAACCAGGCGCTTACGCCGACTTGCTGGTATTTGATGGCGACCCCAAGCAGAACCTGGACTTCATTGCCGATCCTGACAAGAACCTGTACTTGATCATGAAAGATGGCGTGATTTATAAGAATATGCTCTGAGAGCGCGGCTTTTCCAAGCCAATTGCCTTGCGTCGACACTGAGGCGCTTGTGAACAAGCTGCGCACTCTGGCTGTGACCGAGACAAAGCGCGGCATCTCGCCTACAAGCAACAGAAACAACAAACACCCGCATGCCTCCTGATCCTGGCTTTCCCATCGCGGACATTGCCGCTTTTTTACTGTGTGTGGCGCTGGCTACCGCGATCCAAAACGTCACCGGTTTTGCGTTTGGACTAGTGCTGCTGGGACTGTCGGCAAGCCTGCATATTGCCAGCGTCTCAGACGCGGCCAATGCCGCGATGGTGCTGACCCTGGTCAATGCCGCCGTGTCATTTTCTGGGGGCAGGGCCAGGCCGCCATGGCGGCTGATGCGCCCGGCCTTGCTCGGCAGCGCCGCAGGCGTGGCCATAGGCGTCCTCTCCTTGGCCTGGCTCAGCAGCAATGCGGTCGTGTATTTGCGTGCCCTGCTGGGCATCACCATCATCGCCTGTGCGGCGGCGCTGCTGTGGCACTCTAAACCTCTGCACCAGCTCTCAAAACCAGCGGCCTTTGTACGCACGGGCTTTCTGTCAGGGCTGCTAGGCGGTTTGTTCTCCAGCTCAGGCCCACCGTTGGTCTACCACATGTACCGCCAGCCTCTGAGCCATGAACTGGTGCGCCAGGCACTGCTGCTGGCCTTTGCCTTTAACGCCTGCCTGCGCCTGGTATTTGTGATTCCTGCTGGGCAAATGAGTGCGCATTCGATGGTCTTGGCCGCTTGCGCTATTCCGGTGGTGTTTGGCATCACGCGCTGGCAACTGGGCAGGCCCATTGCGCTGCCGCAAGCGCTGCTGAAAAAAATGGCGGCCGCTTTGCTGGTGCTATCAGGCCTGGGGTTGTTGGTCTCTGCGCTACAAGCGATAGTTTGACAGCGCAGGCAGCGAGCCTGTGCGCAGCCAGTTACAGGCGCTGGCACGATACTGCAATCGCGATGCGCCATAACACCTCCTGCCGCACACCCAATCAGTGCAGCTGCTGGCAGTTACCGGGGTACTGGTGTGCACAGGCAGTGCCTTGCAGGTGCTATGGCACGTGTTGAAAACACTTCGAAGCAAGACCTTGGCCAGCTAGCACAGCGCACGGCCCTGGCATAGCGGCGCACCGCTTTGACAACTTTGTCCTGCGCACTGTTGAGGGCACGCAGTGGATTTCAGCAGCAGCCATGCTGGTTGATGGTACTGCCCACGCACCGCTCATAAAGCCTGCTCATCATCTCCACGCAGTCGGGCTCGCTGCCCGGCGAAGGCTTTAACAAAGCCGTGCTGCACTGTGGGCTCCAACCCGAAAGCGAAGGGCAAGGCACAAAAAACTCATTACTGCTGTGCCTAGGGAGGCTCGGCACGACCGCCTATTGTGGCCCGAGCACGGCCTCAGCCGATCCGTTGCGTTAACTCTCTTGCCCATAGCGACGGCTCTGGCCTTCAAAAACGCCTTGCAGCCCATCTTGATACTGCCCTCTTCCCAGCAACGAGGGTTTGGCCAAGCACCCCTAGCGAAAACGAGATCAGTGCAAGCCCTTAGGAATGGCGCAAAAGGTTTCATGGATTGAAACTAAACCGTTTTTTTTTGATTTTTAAAAACCACTTCCTACACTGGCCAACAGCACCTGGTTCAACTACAGAAACATCCATGCCACTTACCGCAGACCCTGCCGTCTCAAGCCGCCCAGCCAGTCAAGCCAGCCCCTCCTCCGTCACCCGTGCGATGCAGATCTTGCGCGTGATGTCAGAAGGCCGGAATTTGCGCCTCACGGACATAGCCAAAGCCACAGGCTATGACAAGACCACGGTGCTGCGACTGCTTGAAAACCTGATTCAGGAAGGTTTTGTCCAGCGCAACACAGAGAACAAGCAGTTCAGCCTGGGGCCTGAATTGACGCTGCTGGGCGCCGCCGCACTCAAGCGCTTTGACCCGCGCCCCAGCGTGCGCCCCAGCTTGTTGCGCTTGGTCGGCAAGTTTGAAGACAGCGTCGTGCTGTCTATACCGATGGGTCTGGAGTCGTCATGCATTGACCTCGAAGAAGGCAGCTACCCGATTCGCGCCAATTACTTGCGCATCGGCAGCCGGCGCCCGCTGGGAGTCGGTGCAGGCAGTTTGGCCCTGCTCGCCTGGCTGCCAGAAGATGAGAGAGAAGCGGCATTTGAGGCCTTGGCGCCGACCTGGGCCAAGTACCAGGGTATCAGCGTGCCATTGCTCAAGGACTGCATTGCCAGCGCCCAAGAGCGCGGCTACGTGGTGCTGCTCGATGCCGTCGTGCAGCGCATGGGCGGCATTGCCGTGCCGATTTTTGAGCCTAGCGGCAGGCCAGTCGCTGCGCTGAGTATTGCGGCCTTGAGCGAGCGCATCAGCGGCCGCGAAAAAGAACTGGGCCAGGAGCTCATTCGCGAGGCCTTGAAGTGCCAAGTGCGCTGGGCCGACGCCAGTCACCTCAGTGAAAAAGCCGAAAAACACACCACAGCACAGCGCAAAAAAGGCGGTCAGTCATGAGCACAACGGCTTATATTCGTGCGGCAGCGGGCACTGCCTTTGGACGGCATGCCGGTGCCTCGAGTCTGGATTTGATGGCTGCAGCCGCCAGCCAAACGCTGGAGGTCGCACAGCTGGCGCGAGGGCAGATTGACGGCCTGCTGTGCGGCTACTCGACCACCCTGCCGCACCTGATGCTGTCGACGCTGTTTGCCGAACGGTTTGGGCTGCAACCGGCCTATGCGCACAGCATGCAATTGGGTGGCGCAACCGGCGCGGCCATGTTGATGGCTGCGCGTGAATTGGTGATCAGCGGCCGCTGTGAGAATGTGCTGGTGGTGGCTGGAGAAAACCGCCTCAGCGGGCAAAGCAGGGACAGCGCCATACAAACCCTGGCGCAAGTGGGCGACGCCCAGTACGAAGTGCCTTATGGCGCATCGGTGCCCGCTTATTACGCGTTGATGGCCTCTGAATACATGCACCAAACAGGGCTGCAGCGCGAAGATTTGGCCGAATTCGCCGTGCTGATGCGCAGGCATGCGCAAAGCCACAGCGGCGCGCATCTGCGTGACTCCATCTGCATCGAAGATGTGCTGAACAGCAAGCTGATCACCAGCCCCCTGGGCCTGCTCGACTGCTGTCCAATTTCTGACGGGGCGATGGCGATGCTGGTCTCCAAGCACCCCCACCATGCCGGCGCCCGCATCAGCCTACGAGGCGCTGGCCAAGCGCATTTGCACCAGCACCTGACGGCAATGCGTGATGTGATGAACTGCGGCGCGGCAGTCGCTGCCCAAGCGGCCTTGCAACAAGCGGGACTGGGTGTCAGCGACATGCAGTTCCTGGGCATCTACGACTCCTTCACGATCACGCTGGTGATGCTGCTCGAAGAACTGGGCTTTGCTGACCGCGGCCAAGCAGCTGCGGCCTTGCGGGCCGGGGCATTCCAGACCGGCTCCCAGCAGCCACTGAACACCCATGGCGGCCTGCTGTCCTACGGCCATTGTGGTGTGGCCGGCGGCATGGCCCATGTGCTCGAAGCCTGGAGCCAAATGGCCGGTATGGCCGGGGCGCGCCAGCTGCCACAGACACCGTCTTTTGGTTTGATTCATGCAGATGGCGGTGTGATGTCTTCACACGTCAGCCTCGTCTTAAGCCGGGAGGGCTAAACCATGACAAATCCCCCATCCAGTATCCATCCAGTCCCCGCACTGACGCAGCCCTACGAAGAAGGATTGCAAGCCGGTGTCGTGCGCTACCAGGTATGCAACTGCTGCGGCCAGGCCCAGACGCTGGCTCGGTATGCGTGCTTCGCCTGCCAGGCCACAACGCTGCAATGGCAGGACGCCTGCGGCCTTGGCACAGTGCGCGCCGTGACCGAGGTCATCAGGGCGCCATCAGAAGAATTCAAGGCACTGGCGCCCTACACCTTGGTGCTTGTCGAGCTACAGGAAGGCTTTCGCCTCATGGCCCATGGCCAAGCCGGCGTGCGCATTGGCCAGCGCGTGCAATGCACATTTTTCACACTCGCGGGCCGCACGCTGCTGCAATGCATTGCGCACGACAGTGCGTGATGCGTGGGCCGCTCATACCGCTTTGCCATTTCTAACCACAACCAGGAGACACCCGATGACCCTCTCAAGCACTCGACGCCACATGGTGGTTTGGTCCGCGCTTGCGCTATGCGGCTTGTGCACCAGCGCAGTGCACGCTGCTGATGCCTACCCGAATAAGCCCATCCGGCTGGTCGTGCCCTATCCACCGGGCGGACCGACTGACATTGTGGCGCGCGTCATTGCGCAAAAAATGCAGGAAGAAATGGGCCAGACCTGGGTTGTCGACAACCGCCCAGGCGCGGGGGCCAACCTGGGCGCGGAAAACGTCGCACGCAGTCCAGCCGATGGCTACACGCTGCTGGTGGCCACCACCGCCCATGCGATCAACCCTTCGCTGTTTTCGAATCTGAGTTACTCCTTGCAAGAGGACTTTCTGCCTGTCTCCCAGCTGACCAGCGGGGCGCTGGTGATCGTGGCCAACCCCAGCTTGCCGGTCGAAGACGTCAAGGGCCTGATTGCTTTGGCCAAGTCCAAGGAGGGCGGCCTCAATTTCGCCACCTCGGGCAATGGGCAGTCGACGCATTTGGCGGCCGAAATGTTCAATGCGATGGCCGGTGTCAAGATGAACCACATTCCTTACAAGGGCAGCGCCCCGGCGCTGAGCGATGTGGTCGCTGGCCACGCAGATTTGATGTTTGACACCCTGCTGTCTGCGACGCCTTTTATCAAAAGCGGCAAGCTCAAGGCCTTGGCCGTCACCAGCGCCGAGCGCTCAGCCAGTGCACCGGATATTCCAACCATTGCCGAAGCGGGCCTGCCCGGCTATGAGGCGATTGCATGGAACGGCATTCTGGCCCCGGCTGGCACCCCGGCCGAGGTGATTGAGGCGCTCAATGCGGGGCTCAAAAAAGTGCTGCAGAGCGCCGACGTCAAAGACCGGTTTGCCGCCCAGGGCTTTGCGGCAACATGGAACTCACCGGCTGATTACAAGCAATTTTTAAACAATGAAATCAGCACCTGGGCCCAGGTCGTCAAAGACTCTGGCGCTCGCGTCGAGTAAGCGATTTTCTCTGCCTTTGTACCTGCTCTTTTACGGCTGACGTCGCCCGATGGCAGCCGTCTCCTTTCCCGTTTGTAAACGCTATGACCGACCTTTTGCAATCCGCACTCCAACCCCGCTCCGTGGCCATTATTGGGGCTTCCGACAACATCCATAAAATTGGCGGAAGGCCGATTGATTACATGCGCCGCTTTGGCTACCAGGGCAGCATTTACCCGATCAATCCAAGCAAGTCCAGCATCCAAGGACTGCCATGCTATGCAGGCCTGCGCGATTTGCCTGAAGTGCCCGAACTGGCCTTGATTGCCGTGGGTGCGGACAAAGCAGTCGACAGCGTGGCCGCCTGTGCTGACCTGGGCGTGCGCTCAGCAGTCATCATTGCGTCGGGCTTTGGCGAGACTGGTGCGGCAGGCAAAGACATGGAGGCCCATATGCTGCAACGCGCCCAGCGCAGCGGCATGCGTTTGTTTGGCCCCAACACCCAAGGCCTGGCGAATTTTGGCAGCGGCACGATTGCCGGCTTTTCAACGATGTTCACCGAAGTGCCGCCACTGGATGGCCCGATTGGCATCATCAGCCAAAGCGGCGGCATGAGCGCAATGACTTACGGCCTGCTGCGTGGCCAGGGCTTGGGTGTCAGGCATGTGCATGCGACCGGCAACGAAGCCGATGTCACCGTCGGAGAAATGGCCTTGGCCGTCGCGCACGACCCTGACATTCAGCTCTTGCTGCTGTATCTGGAAAACATCGCCAATCCAGACATGCTGGCACAAGCGGCTGCCTACGCCCGCGCACGCGATTTGCCGATAGTCGCTGTCAAAGCTGGCCGCACCCAAGACGGCCAACGTGCCGCCTCCTCGCATACCGGTTCCTTGGCCAACGAAGACCGCACGGTCGATGCCTTTTTCCGCCAGCATGGCATTTGGCGCGCCCAAGACCCGCACGAACAGGTGCGCGCCGCAGGCGCCTACCTCAAAGGCTGGCGGCCAGCGGGCCAGCGCCTGGTGGTGATCAGCAACTCAGGTGCCAGCTGCGTGATGGGGGCTGACACCGCCAGCGACCACCAACTGCCTCTGGCCCAGCTGGCGCCAGCCACACAGCAGGCCCTGGGCGACAAGCTGCCTGGTTTTGCCACGACCGACAACCCCATCGACATCACGGCCGCGCTGCTCAGCAACAGTGGCTTATTTGGCGATGTGCTGCCAGCGATTGCGCAAGACCCGAGCGCAGACCTGATTTTCATCAACATCCCCGTCGCAGGCGCTGGCTACAACGTTGCGCAGTTTGCCAAAGACACCGCAGCATTTGAGCGCCAGACCGGCAAGCCGGTGGCGGTCGCCGCCTGGCAAACCAATATTGCCGAAGTCTTCAAGCAGCACGGGGTGCTGACCTATGCGAACGAACAAGAAGCCATTGGTGTGCTGGCGCAAGTGGCCAAACACCACCAGTTGCTGCAACAGGCAGCTCCAGCCCGGCCCGCGCAGGCAGCGCAATCACCGGCCTTGCTGCCCCCGCACTCTGGGCCATTTTTAAGCGAAGTGCAAAGCCTTGACTTGCTGGCCCAACACGGCATTGCGACCGTCAAAACCCTGCTGTGCACCAGCGCCAGCGAAGTCGCTGATGCGTTTGCCGAGTTGGGCGGTCAGGTCGTCATCAAAGCCTGCTCGGCCGCCATCCCGCACAAATCCGAACATGGCCTGGTCGCGGTCAACGTCCAGGACCAGGCACATGCGATGGCGTTGTTTGAGCAGTTCAGCGCCAAAATGCAAGCCATGGGTGTGCAAGCCGATGGCGTGATTGTGGCGGCCAAACACAAGGGCCAGCATGAGTTCATGGTTGGCGCCAAAATGGACCCGGTGTTTGGCCCTGTCGTGGTGCTGGGCGATGGCGGCAAATATGTCGAAGCGCTGCAAGACTGCGCCGTGCTGATGCCGCCCTTTAGCGTGCAAGAAGCACAGGCTGCGCTGGCGCAATTGCATATTGCGCCCTTATTGGGCGGCGTGCGCGGCGAGCCGGCGCTGGACACCAACGCGCTGTGCGCCATCGCAGAGCAAGTGGGGGCGTTACTAATCGCCGCCAATGGGCGCATTGCCTCGCTTGACCTGAACCCGGTGATGGTCAGCGCCAACGGAGCGGTCGTGGTCGATGCTTTGGTGGAATGCGCGCCTGGAGTTTAGACCCAGTTTGTGAGTCGACCAGGGCTTTATAACCAGGGCTTTATGATAGTTCGCAACCTCCTATTTCAGTTGTAATAGGAGCCCATGTGAACGCAAAACCTTATCCCGAAGAATTCAGGATTGAAGCCGTCAAGCAAATCCTTGAACATGGCCACAGCGTGGCCAATGTCTCACGCCGTATTGGCGTGAGCACCCACAGCCTCTACCAATGGATCACGCTGCAGCAAATGCCCGCAGCACAGCGGCACGCGCAGGTCGACCAAAGCGAAGCGTTGCGCCGGTTATAAGCCGAACTCAAACGGGTCATCGAAAAGCAAGAGATCCTATAAAAGGCGGCGTACTTCGCTCGCCAGTCAGCTTGAAGAGCGAACGTGCGCTTGACGACCGTAGGCATGGCTGGAGTGTGGCGGTGTCTACGGCTACCGCAAGCTGACCATGGGTATGCGCGACTTGGTCAAGAGCTGCAGCTGGCTCCGCATTGCTAGACTGCTGCGCTGCAAAGGCTTCAAAGCACAAAGAGGCTATCGCAAACAACCATATCCCAAAGCAGGTGCACCAGCGATAGTCGTGCCCAATCTGCTGGAGCAGCCATTCACGGTGCAGGCGCCTAACCTGGCCCAGGTCAATGGCATCAGTCTCTCCACTGATGAAGGTTGGCAGCACTTGGCTGTGGTGATTGATTTGTTCTCTTGTCAAGTGGCGGGCTGGGCAACGGGCAGTCGCATCGACACGCAGCTTGCAATGGCTCAGTCATTTGCCAAGCGCTTTCGCTGTGGCTTGAGTCAACTGCGCCAACTCCATCTGTAATTGCTCTCCCTCCAAGCGAACCATTTGGCCACTTTTCATGGTGACGATGGCGGTATGGGTTTGCAAAGCAATTTGACGTGCCGATACAGCAGCACGTTGCATAGCGGCCATCGAAGCTTGCAAATCCGGATTTTTGGCTTGCGCCAATGATCGTTGCTGCCCAGTGTGGGTGTTCTGTAAATAGCCAAGATGGATTGCAGTCATGCTCAGTTCCTTGTCATTTTTATAAGGCGTTTCACCAGTATTCACGCCTTTTCGCCCCAGTCCAGCAACGCGGGGACTTCACCAGTATTATCGTACAGCGCCCAGGCATCGACTTGGGCACGGTAATGCTGCTCAAAATTGCGCCATCCCGCTTCAAAGCGGCGGCGAATCACGTTCAGCGGGATGTTGTGCCCACCTTGGCGTACCCGCTCGGCCACACGGGATACTGCCATGTCCGCATTGGGCAATCGCAAAAAATACATGCTCACGACATAGCCCTGTGCTTGCCATTGCGCTATGTGGCGCATATAGCCCAAGCCAGAGAGCGTGGTCTCAATCGCAAAGCTCACGCCTTGTTTGGCGCATAGCTGCACTTCTTTCAGCATCAAACGCCCTGCCTTGACCGCAGCGGCCTCTGGGGCAAACGGCGAGAGGCCAGCGGCAATCAAATCGGCATTGATGAAACGCGGCACGCCCGCCTCTGCCGGTAAGAAAGAACGGGCAAATGTGGTTTTACCCGCCCCATTGGGGCCTGCGATGATGATGACTTTGGGCTGCGTGCTCATGCATATTCCTCGGGTTCATCTTCTACGGCGATAGCGTTGATTTTGCCTTTAGCTGCGCTGGGGCCATTGCCCAGCGTCATCCCGGTGTACAACGCAATCAGTTTCTTCAGCCGCTCTGTATCGTTTTTGAAGCGGCGACCGATGTAGATGCGCTCCAGCACTTCATCGTTGCGCTCATGGGCATGGCGCAAGTTCTCAGGCATTTGGCCCGGCTCGTACAAATCGGTAATGGTGGCGGGGAAGTGGACTTCCCGTGCCAGCAAAATGTCTTCCGCGCAGCCGGTCAGATCAGCCATGTTCTTTTCGGTGAGCTTGGGAATGGGGAGGGTGTTCCAACCTAGGGTGTTGGCGTAGCGGAAATCGGTTTTCAGCTTGCCGCACACGGTGCCAATCCAGACTAGGTGCAAGCGTGAAGCGATGAGTGCGAGGCTCCAGAGTGGGGCGTCGTAGAGGGCGAAGGTTTCGCTGGCTACAGTCCTGTGCGCATCAGTTAAGCCAGTTGGCAGAAAAGGGCTGTTTTCTGATGATGCACGAGGCATTATGAGTGTGGGCCTTCTTCCTATACGCATCGCCCTCATTTGATGGGCTCGCTCAGCCACGGCGATGTGGATATTATTGGTTTGCAAAACGCCGCCCACGTCAGGGTTGTTGGTCGCGCTGCTTTTGAGGCGCTTGATGGTGGCCTCTTTGTTGCCAAACGCACGCAGGAAGTCGTAGGCGAATGCATCGCTATCAAACGGTTTGGAGGCCTGTTCAGAGACGGCGGCTTCGATTTCTATGGCGTTCATTGGGAGTGTGGCATGGCCAGCAGGACTGTGTTGCTTCGTGCTTTACGGAAGATAAAATGCCCGCTCGGTTCAAACGTCGAAGCGGTATTTCACCCGCTAAAAGTAACGCAGGATGAGTGTCAATATTACCAATTGAATCCACTCTCAGCACGAGTCAAGGTATTTGCAGATAGCTTGTCCAAGGTTCACATGCCAAAAGCCATGCGCAAGAACAGTTATTGATCGTGGCGCTGTGCTAGCTCGCTTCGCTTGCTCGATCTTTGAAGTGGCCTTCGTAGATGGGGACAGCCAGTCGCCCTGAAGGCTGCTGAAATAGCCGCAAGATGGCAGTTTCAAGATTGTTTGGCGCTACCGCAAGGCCGCTCTTACTGCTCCCCCTCAACCGTCTCCAGTGGTCACGCATTCTTCTAGGAACGTGTTTACGACCTTTTTACAGACCGCGTTGATTTAGCCAGAGCATCAGTACTCGCCCGGGGTATTACGTAAAACCCTTTCGCGAAGCACATTCCACTAATCGAAACCTCTTGCAACCGCCAAAATTCGGAATAATCACATACGACCCATTGATTTTATTGGCTATGTTTTTCGAAATAAAGGTTTCGGGAGATTCCCCAACAATGCCGCTCTACGAGTCAGAGCCTCGCCTGAATCACGACAATGCGCCGCACCCTACACGCCAAATACCCACCATCCAACGATCGATAAATACACAGCTTGTGCTGCAAGGCAGCCGAGTCGATTTGGCTTTGAATTAAAAAAGTCACACGAGCGTTGTGCCCGCAAGCCCACACTGCTGGCTCTTGTGGATCGAGCACCAGCAAACTTCGCAGCTTCGGTAAGTCAGATGCGCTGTGCTCGCATTCAACTCCAGTGACCAGCATCCACCGCTTGCCATCTTTTGGCAAAGCCAATTGCACCACAATCACGCCATCCGAAGACAAGCCTTTGAGCAGCGGCGCAGCCAACGCCGGCAAAGGACTATTGAGCGTCTGTGCTTGATAGTACTGTGCCGCATCGTCTAACCACAACTGCCATTGCTGCATCGTCTCAGGCACTGCTGGCTGATTGCTATTTAGCAGCATATGCACACGCTCCAGCAATGACGCACGGATTTGAGCCGCAACGTATGCCGGTACATCATTGACATCAGGGCACAGCAGCCTCCACTGCCCTTGCTCATCCAGATACTCCACCTCTGTATCAAACCGCAGTCCTTTCATGAAACTGTGCTGCAACTGGGGTTTGAATGGGTCATTGATTTGACCGTCTGTAGAACCAAAAAAAGCCATACAGCCTCCTGTTTCATGGATTGATTGTGAGGCCAGCCGCTTAGATGGCGTACTTTGGTCTGGTGCTCGTTGTATCGACCAGCCGCACGCATGCACATTGATCGCTCTGCACGCCCTTGTATGGATCACTGTGTTGCGCTCTTGAATCCCTACTGTCCACAAACCCGCGCGAAAACCAATGCGATGGTCCAAGGAAAACGCTCGCTGCAATGGCGCCCGCCAAGCCCGCTGGTGAAGCTGCGGCTCGACCACCACTGACGTGGCGGCAGCCCCTCCACACCATCAACCAAACTCTGACTAACAGACCAATTGCACTCCGCATTTCACTTGACCTTTCGAAGCATTAAGACAAGCGTCCATGCCGCCACGGCGCAGGCCCTCAAACCGTGAGGAAGGCGCATAAGAAATATAGTTATGTGAAGCATACTCCGTAGATGCAAACACAACATTGAACAATTATGTACGCATGCCTGCCAAACCCCTGCCTCCCAAAAACCTGCCCTCCAGTGATGATCTGCGAGGGATATTGGCATACTGGATACGTCTGCACCGTGTAGAGAAGGGGTGGTCTCAGGAAAGGCTGGCTCTAGAGTGCGAGTTGGATCGCACCTATGTTTCTGCCGTAGAACGCTCACGCTGGAACGTGTCTTTGTCGAACATTGAAAAAATGGCTAATGCACTCAATGTGCAATCTTGGACCTTGTTGGTTCCACCAACAGAGGATGCGAGCAAGCCATAACCCATAAAACCTTGATTGATTGGCACTCCTGAGTGCAATGACTTCGCACTGGATCCAGCCCGGTTGCCATAGGCTTCAATACACCTCTCATCACTCTTCGTGCCAGAGGCTCTAAGCGCCTGTTTACGCTCTAAGCGAGCTGCCCTTTGAACGACAAAGCGCCACTCCGTGCACAACGACTCGGCATTGCAGATACGCTTGTCACGGCACCTGCACCGCTTTGGATTCCGTGCGCATCGCCAAAGCACCATCTCGCCGTGCAACGGACTTACAAAAGGCTAGCTGTGACCATCGCAATGGCAGCCCTCTGCCCCCGCCACCCCAAATTGACCCAGCTTATATTTGCACTTGTTTGCAATACTGCCTTGAGCTTGTAACAAATAAGAGTTCAACTAACAAACTTATTCATTTGTAGTCAACAAGGGAGTAGGCAATGGCATCGTTACAGGACTTTTTTATCAAAATTGACGGCATCAGCGGTGAGTCCAAAGACTCCAAGCATGCAGGCTGGATCGACGTACTGTCGTTCAGCTACGGCGTCTCGCAATCGAGCTCCAGCTTCACCGGCGGTGGCGCGGGCGTAGGTAAAGCCAACTTTGACGCNACTGTCGTTCAGCTACGGCGTCTCGCAATCGAGCTCCAGCTTCACCGGCGGTGGCGCGGGCGTAGGTAAAGCCAACTTTGACGCGCTGGTGTTCGAGCACTACGCAGACAAAGCCACACCAAACCTGATGCAATACTGCGCCTCAGGCAAACACATTGGCGAAGTCAAACTTGAAGCGGCAAAAGTAGGCGATGGCTCGCAGGTATATTTCATCATCACCTTGACCGATGCCATCATCACCCATGCCGGTCCTTCAGGCTCGACCGATGATGCCCGCGTCAAAGAAACGGTAGGCATCTCCTACTCCAAAATCAAAGTCGAAGTCAAAGAGCAAAACGCTAACGGCTCGTTGGGTGCAGCGACCACTGGTGGGTGGGACGTTAAACAAAACGTACAAGCCTAATCGGCTCCTTGATGATTTGATTTGCGAGATTATTCCTAAAGACCAGCAAAACCTGTGGCCGTGGTGCGCTTTGCACATGTGACCTGCATCTTGTAAGGCACAGCCAACAGGACCCGCTGGTCTTTTTTTATGGGGCAAAAACTTGGCGTAGAAATTCTGCGCAACCTAAAACCCCAATCGCCGTGAAGAGAGTGCACCATGAACCGCTTTTTAGTCGCACACACACCGCAGGGGTCAAACCTCTGGGCCTCTCAACTCAAAGGCCATGAGGCGCTCAGTCAGCTCTACCAATTTACTGTCGACTTTAAAAGCCAAGACGCCAACATCGACTGCCAAGCCCTCATCGGCGAAGTCGCCGCCATCGAGA
>NZ_SSWX01000012.1 GCF_004803635.1 Lampropedia aestuarii
GGCTTCTTGCCATACCGCTAGTCAAGGTCTGCATCAGCAGATGGCAGCGCAATAGAAGAGGCGAGCTATGGAGCCATCGGTAACTGGTGTGGTGCATGGCGTGCGTTCATCGAAAAATTAAAATGTGTTAATTTGATAACACCAGACAGCCACTGTCTATCCCTGAGATCAGGGATTTTTACTTTGCAGCGAAGTTGTTTATTTGTGGATGACGACTTGGTGCTTGATGCAGAGCGACAATATGCACGCCCCATGGAAGTTGGCGTGAAAAAACGATGGGTTTGGTAATGCATTGTCCAGCCAGTTTGCCGTCTATGACCTGGAAAAAGACCATGTGTGCTAGCAGCCCGATGCAGAAACTGGCGCATTCACATGGGCTATGCCTGGTGGCGAGCGCGTACGCGCTGTGGAGGCGCGCTTGACAGGGTAGTGTGGTTGCGCATTGGTAGGGTCGCAGTGGCGTTGGCCCATGCAACGCCATTGTCAAACGCAATGAGGCGACTGCTGCGATCGAAGGCAAACAACGGAGTGCAGTGCCTTGCCCTTCGGGTTGGTGCCCAAAAGGCACGCTGCTTTGTTAAAAATCCTTGCCGGGCAGATAGCCCGACTGCGGTTTTTGCCGCGCATCGTATCCTTTTGGGCTCCAACGCGGTCTGCGTGGAGTCTTTGATCAGGCCCTCAGTGAGAGGCAGCGCGTTGATTGGCGCGCTCGACCTGTGCCCAGGCCAGATCGGCCACGCGCTGAAAGCGGTCACCCATTTCTTTGGCATTGGCGCTGGAGGCCGTGCCCCTGACTGAGCGTGCCTTGATGCCATGCAAGATCGCTGCAAAGCGAAACATATTGAAGATGATGTAGAAGTCCAGGTCTTTGATGCCTTCAATGCCGACACGTTCGCAGTACGCCTGCACATAGGCCGCCTCGTCTGGCAGACCTGCAGCTTGCAGGTCCACACCGGCAATGCCGCCGAGGATATCGCTGGGCATGCGGAACATCATCGCATGGTAGGCAAAGTCGGCCAGCGGATCGCCCAGGGTCGACAACTCCCAATCCAGCACTGCCAGCACACGCGGCTCGCTAGGGTGGAAGATCATGTTGTCGGCGCGAAAATCCCCATGGGTGATGGCCACCTGGTCAGCGGCGGGAATATGCTTTGGCAGCCACTCTACCAAGGCGTCCATGGCTGGGTGCCGGCCTGCGTCCTGGTCGTTCTGGTATTGGCCGCTCCAGCGCTGGATTTGCCGCGCCACATAGCCGCCTGTCTTGCCGTAGTCGGCCAGGCCGATGGCAGCATAGTCGACTTGGTGCAGGCGTGCCAGTACCTCGTTCATCGCATCCATGTAGGCGGCGCGCTCATCGGCTGGCACATCGGAAAAACTGGCATCCCAGAAAACCCTGCCTTCAACCATGTCCATTACATAAAACCAGCTGCCAATGACCTGCTCGTCAGTGCACAGTCCGTAGACATGCGGCACAGGCACTTGGGTGTTGGCCAGTGCCATCAGCACACGGGCTTCGCGCTCAATGGCGTGTGCGCCCTTGAGCAAGACTCCTGGTGGTTTGCGGCGCAATACGTACGACTTCCTGGGAGTGCGCAAACGGTACGTGGGGTTGGACTGGCCACCGGCGAAGCGGCTGATTTCCAGCGGTCCCTGAAAGCCTGGAATGTGCTGCTGCAGCCAGGCTTGCAGCGCGGGTACATCCAGTGCTTGTTCAGGCAGTCCTTGTTCGGGGGCGGCAGCGTTGCTCATGCTTGTTCCTTGAGCAAAGTTTCACGTTTGATTTTCTTGGCCAATGACCATTTATGCACTTCGGTCGGGCCATCGTAGATACGGAATGCGCGGATTTCGCGGAATACCTGCTCGACAATGGTGTCGCCCGACACGCCCAGGCCGCCCATCACTTGCACGCAGCGGTCGGCGACGCGAAACAGGGCCTCGGACACTGCGACCTTGGTCATTGAGCTCTCGGCGGTAGCCAGCGAGCCTTCGTCAATGATTTTGGCGCACCAGTCGATCATTAAAGCGGCTTGTTGCAAGTCGATCAGGTTGTCGGCCAGCATAAAGCCTACGCCTTCATGGTCGATCAAAGGCTTGCCAAAGGCTTTGCGGTGCGTTGCATAGCGGCTGGCGATTTCATGCGCGCGTGCGGTCGAGCCAAACCAGCGCATGCAGTGCGACAGGCGCGCCGGTGAGAGGCGTACCTGGGCGTAATGAAAACCTTCATGCACCTGCCCCAGCACATGGGCGTTGGGCACATACAAATTGTCCAACATCACGACTGCGTGCCCGCCAGGCATTGAGCTGTCGATGGTGTCAATCACGCGTTCGGTGCGCACGGCAGGGTTGGGCAGCTTGACCAAAAACATCGTGGCGCGGGTTTTGGGGTCGTTGGCCTCTGAGGTGCGGGCCATCACGATACCGACTTCAGCACCATCCGCACCAGTGATGAACATCTTGCGGCCGTTGATGACCCAGCCATCGCCTTGCGGTGTTGCGCTGGTCATCAGCATGCCCGGATCCGAGCCTGCGCCGCCTTCCAGGGCGGGCTCGGTCATGAAAAAGGCCGAGCGGGCCTGGCCGCTGACCAAGGGGTCCAGGAACAAGGTTTTTTGTTCAGCGCTGGCGACCTTGCCCAGCAAGTACATATTGCCCTCGTCAGGCGCCATGGTGTTGAGTGCGACCGGGCCCAAGGGCGAAATGCCGGAGCGTTTGAGTACGGCGGCTGTCTCTAGCTGACTCAAATGGTCGCCATCAGCGAGGATATGCGGCGTCAGCACGCCCTGGGCGCGCGCCAGTGCGCGCATTTCGTGCATCAGTTCATCGCTGGGGCCGTGGCTGCCGCAACGTGGGTCTTGCTCATACTGTGTGACAACATCGCGCACAAAGGCTTCAACACGCTCACCGATGGCTCGGCTGCGCTCCGTGGGGTAGGGGGTGTACATGCACAAACTCCTTTGCGTAAATGTCTGTGGTTCTGAGAAATTACAGTGTGTTGACGAGATGGCCGCCATCGACCGGAATCACCGCTCCAGTCATATAGGCCGAGGCCTGGCTGCACAACAATAAGAGCGGCCCATCCAGGTCCGACAGCTGGCCCAAACGGCGCTGTGGGATTCTGCGAATCAGCGCCTGACCGGCATCGGTTTGCCAAAACTCGGCGTTCAGTTCGGTCTCGATATAGCCAGGCGCCAAGGCATTGACGCGCACGCCCAGGCGCGCCCACTCCAGCGCCAAGGTTTTGGTTAATTGCACAACACCCGCCTTGGATACCGCATACGACACGACACCACCGGCCTGGCGCAGTCCCAGAATGGAGGCGATATTGACGACGCTGCCTTGGCTTTTTTGCAGCGCAGGCAGCAATGCCTGGGCCAGAAAGAACATGCCTTTGAGATTGGTGTCCAACACCGCATCCCAGTCGGGTTCGCTGTGTTTGGCGGCTGCGCTTTCACGCACCACGCCGGCGTTGTTGATCAATACATCCAGTGAATCCACGGCTTCGGCCAGTGCCTGGCGGCTGGCGGCGTCGGTCACATCCAGCCTCAGGCACAGCGGTGGGGTAGAGCAGGGCAGGGTTTGGGCAAATGCCTCAATCATCTCTGTGCGCCTGGCAGCCAAAATCAATTGCGCACCTTGTGCCGCCAGAGTGGCCGCAAAATGTTTTCCGAGGCCACTGGAGGCACCGGTGATCAAGACTTTTTTTCCTAACATCGACAGGGTGGGCATCGCTTGTCTCTCCGCAGCTGGGATTCGTTTTATGATGGAGTTTCAAACCAATTTGTTGATTAAATTGTCTGAAAAAATTGTAGGACGATTTATGCAGTTTATACGACTGTTTGCAAGAAAGAAATGCGGTGAACCACACGTCAGTCACACAGGAGACAGCAGCACCAGCATCCAGCAAATCGGCCTGGGAGCTGGTGTTCCATGGCATTCTCAAAGAGTTGGACAATTGGAGCCTGGTGCCGGGCCAACGCCTGGTTGAAACCGATCTGGTTGAGCGCTTTCAGGTGGGGCGCAACTCGGTGCGTGAGGCGCTGCAGCGGCTCGCTGCCGAAGGGATTGTCGTGCTGTCCCCCAATAAGGGGGCCAGTATCAAGCAGCTCAATGTGCAAGACATGCTGGATGTCTTGAGCGTGGCCGAATCCTTGTTTGGCCTGCTGGCCAAAACGGCGGTGCGCGGTGTAGGCAACATAGCAGCGCTGGCTGCGTTAGATGACGCGATGGCAGCACTGGCGCAGGCCGAGAAAGCGCGTGACAGCGCGGCGTTCTCGCGCGCCCGGCGCATGTTCTACCGCGCCTTGCTGGAGATGGGTGGCAACAAAGAGCTGCAGCGTTTGCTGCCCGCAATTGTGATGCCGATTGTGCATGCCCACCACCGCTTGCCCGATTTTCTGACCATGCGTCTGGCCGACTACCGGCGCATTGCTAAAGCCGTGGTGAGTGGCCATGCCAAGCAGGCGGAAGCGGCCGCTTGCAAACACGTAGAGAATGTCCGGCAGGCGGTGGTTGCCGCTTTTGCCCAGCCACCCATGTAATGCCAATGGCGTGCTGCAACCAAACGGTATTGCCCAGAATGGACCATGGCGAATCCAGAGCTTGAACTTCAAGTTTGAGCCCCATAACACCTGCTGCTGGGCAATGACCACAGTTGCTAGCAGCGTTGCCCTGGCCTGCAGGCATCAACGTTGAAACTGGATGGTTTGCCAGGCAGCCGCCGGCTCTTTCAATAAGTCCTTGAACTGGTACTGGTCCAAGTGCGAGAAAAAGGCTTGCAGTGCATGGTCCAGAATGTTTTGCAAGCGGCAGTCGCCCGTCAGCAGACACGGATGCTCAGGCGCGGGGTCCTTGAAGCAATCAACGAGGGCGAAATCGTCCTCCATCGCACGCACGATATCGCCAACCCTTGCCTCATTGGTTGCGGGGTTGAAGCGAATGCCACCGCCTTTGCCGCGGATGGTGTCAATGAAACCTTTGCGGCCCAGCTCATGCACGACTTTGACCAAATGGTTCTCAGAGATCGCGTAATGCGTGGCGATTTCGCCAATCGAGGCTAGCCGCTCTGGCTGCTTGGCCAGATACAGCAGAGTGCGCAATGCGTAGTCGGTTTTCAGGGTCAGTCTCATCGTGGCTTGCTTTGTGTCGTGGGCTTGGCGGTCATCGGGTGACACGATGAGGGGGATTTTCCCACAGAGGCTCACAGGCATTGCGTTGAATATTTTCTACATATTTCAGAATTTTCTGAAATTTTCATTAAGATGTATATAAAATACACCTTATGGAGTGCGAGTACTGGCAGTTGAGCAAGCACTGCGCTTGGCCACTCCATCTTCAGTAAACCATATTGAAAGGGATCATGATGAGCAATTCAATCAGCCATGCACAACTGTTGGGCGCACTGGACAATGTCGCGGTGATCTCCACTACCGACTTGCAAGGCAACATCACCTACGCCAATGACCTGTTTTGCAAACTCACCGGTTACGCCCGCGAAGAGTTGATTGGCCAACCTCACAGCATCGTGCGCCATCCAGCCGTGCCCAAAGCGGTCTACAAAGACATGTGGGACACGATCAAAGCTGGCAATATCTGGACCGGTATCGTGCCAAACCTGGGCAAGGGCGGTGGTGTGTATGTGGTCGATACCACGGTGCAGCCGCTGCGCGATGAGGCAGGGCAGATCAATGCCTATATCAGCATCCGCCGCGTGATCAATGACTTGATGGACAACTTTGAAGCAGTCGAATTTTGCAAAGAGCAATTCGACGACTACTACGCCAACTGAATCGGGAGGCCACACCATGTCTGCAAACGCCCAACGCTTGCACATCGCTTATGGCTCTGAATCGGGCAATGCGCAGACATTGGCGCAACGCTTGGCCCAGCAGCCCTTGTGGCAGGGCCAGGTCGATCCGGCCATCGAATTGAATGCGCTGTCTCTGGCTGCTTGGCAGCCAGGCGGTTTGCTGGTGATCATCTCCAGCTCTTTCGGCGATGGCGAGCCCCCAGCCAACGCTGCGTTTTTTTTGGCCCAAGTGCAGCAATCGGACGATTTGACCGGTTTGCGTTACGCACTATTTGGCTTGGGTGACACCGGCTACCCGCAGTTTTGCGGTTTTACCAAGCAATTGGATGCGGCGCTGCAAGCGCGAGGCGCGCAGGCTGTGATTCCACGTGTGGATGCCGATACCGATTACGAAGATTTTTTTACTCAGTGGACGGCTGGCCTGGAGCAGTTGTGGCTGGGCCACGGCGATGTGGCCGCGCACATGCTGCTGCGTGTCGAGGCGTATGGTGAGGACAAGGCTTTTGCAGCGCCAATCATCGCCCGCCAGTGCTTGAGCACATTGGCCCCTGGTGGCGATGCTACAGACTGCGCCGCCCACCACATTCGTTTGGATGTGCGTGGCAGCGGTATGGCTTGGCGCGCTGGAGATACCTTGCATGTGCTGGCCAAGAATGGGCGTCCTTTGTTGGATGCCATCGCCCAATGGCTGGGCCAGCCGCAAGCAGTGGCTGCGCTGGAGGCCAAAGAGTTGCGGCTGATCAGCAAGGCGGTGCTGCGTGGTGTGGCAAGCGCCACTGGCCATGCGGGGCTCAAAGACCTGCTCAAATTCAGCCAGCGCAAGCAGTTGGAGCAGTACTTGTATGGTGCCGACATCCTCGATGTGCTGCAGGATTTTGCTTCGCCAGAGCAGGTTCGCTTAGATGATTTGCTCCAATGGCTCTCGCCAAGGTTGCCACGGGCGTATTCGATTGCATCGCCAGCTTCCAGCGACTATCTGGATTTGTGCATTCGCGCCGTACACCACCAACGCAATGGCCGCCAGCGCCATGGTATGGCCACGCATTGGCTATTGCATACGCAAGAGCCGGTGCAGGTGTATTGCCGCAGCAATCCGGGTTTTCATTTGCCCAAAGACCCGCAGGCGCCCTTGGTGCTGATTGGCACTGGCACTGGCATCGCACCCTTGCTTGGACTGCTGCGTGAAATGCAGATGAAGGAGCAGCGGCGAAAAGTGTGTTTGATTTTTGGTGAAAAAACCAGCAGCCACGATTTTTTGTACCGTGATGAATTGCTGGCGCTGCAAGCATCGGGTGCGATTGAGCACTTATGGACCGCGTTCTCGCGCGATGGTGGTGCCAAATACTATGTGCAGCATGCGATGGCAGACCATGGGCAAGAGCTGCGCGACTACCTGGAGCGCAATGCCCATGTTTACATCTGTGGCAACAAGGCCCATCTGGAAAAAGCTGTCGCGCACGCTTTTAACGACCTCTATGTGCTTGCCACCAGCGATGGCGAGTCAGGCTGCAGCGCAGCAGACGAATCCTGCGAGATGGGCGATTGCTGGACTTCCTTGCAAGCGCAAGCCCGCATCCATTTGGAGTTGTATTGAAATAGACGCAGACATTTCAGGAGGCAAACATGGGCAATTCACAAACCTTGTGCACAGAGGCAGAGATCGAAACGCTGGTGCAGCAGTTTTATGGCCGAGTGCGCGCCGATGCGACTTTAGGGCCGATTTTTAACGCAAAAATCGATGACTGGGTGGCCCATGAGCAATTGCTCAGCCAGTTCTGGTCCAGTGTGCTGCTGCGCACCGGCCGCTTTAGCGGCTCACCGATGCGCACCCATGCGCAGCTGCAAGACTTGAGCCCCGCCTTGTTTGAGCGTTGGCTAGCCATTTTTTCGCAAGTCTGCGACCAACAGCCCAACCAGGCGATGGCTGCGCATGCCCAGTCCATGGCCCAACGCATGGCCCAAAGCCTGTGGATGGGCTGGCAAATGCAGCACAGCGAGGGCGGCAAAGCGGTGCCTAGCGTTTTGACGCGTGTGCCTTTGGGGGAGTCTGAGCAGTTGTCGGCGCCAGATGTCAGCTGATTGGCTTCGGTCACATTGAGAGCCTGAAAAATGCCGAGTCTGCGTTATGCTGAGCCAATACGCACTGGCACGACACACAGGAGACTAGCATGGACATTGCAATCAAACGCGCCTATGAAGCAGCCAGCCCAGCCGATGGCGCTCGCGTCCTTGTAGACCGGCTGTGGCCACGTGGTATTAAAAAAGAGGTGTTGCAGCTGGATCTGTGGTGCAAAGACATTGCCCCCAGCCCAGAGCTGCGCAAATGGTTTTGCCACCAGGCGGACAAGTTTGCCGAGTTCACGCAGCATTACCGCCAGGAGTTGGAGCACAACACGGCAGGGCTTGCGCAACTGCAGCCTTTTTTGCTCAAGGGCCGACTCAGTTTGATTTACGCCGCACGTGATCCGCAGATCAACCATGCGGTGGTGTTGCAGGATTGGCTTCAAAAGAAACTGTCGCAATAAGAAAGCGCCATGCATGCATGCGTGTGCTTGCCAGCACTTGCAGCGTCCGCGAAGCAGGACGAGCGGCCAGTTCTTGCCAATGCATTGGGACCACATCACCTCACTGCGAAATAGTTGGATACAAATTCGGTGAACACACGCACCCGGCTCTATTAACGCTGCTGTTCCAGCTAGGCCAACACCATCTTGCTGTGGGCCTGGTGCAGTCAGCCAGGGCCTGCGCCAGCTTGCCGCTGTTCAAATAGCGTTTCACATGCCACTGCGCACGCGTCACATTACCAGGCGCATCAAGGGCCAAGCACGCGCTACTACAAGAGTTCCCTGCAACAACCGTGGCGGATGCATGCTTGTGCATGCACGGCCAGAATCGGTCTACTGAACAATCCATTCATCAGCAGCCCTTATCGATAAGGACAGGGTTTTTTTGTTGATTGAACCATTATTTTTTTGTTAATTATTGTTAGATAGGTATATAATTTTTCAAAAATTTGGTGGAGTGTCTCGATTATCGGGATAATTTTTTGAAGGATTTGACTGTGTCAACGATCAAGCAAACTTTGGATGAGTTAATTTTAGTAGATGGTGCCATGAGCGCTGCGGTCGTTGATTCGACCAGTGGCATGATGCTCGGATCAATCGGCTCTGGTGTTGATCTTGAAATTGCTGCTGCAGGCAATACCGAGGTGGTACGCGCCAAAATGAAGACCATGCGTGCCTTGGGACTGAACGATGTGATCGAAGATATTTTGATTACGATGGGCAAGCACTACCACATCTTGCGCCCAGCCTCGCGCAGAGAAGGGGTGTTTATTTACCTGGTTCTCGACAAGCAGCGCTCTAACCTGGCGATGGCGCGTCGCAAGGTGCAGGATGCCGATAAAGAAATGGTGTTTTAAACCAGAGCACGTTCGCTTAATGGTCCATGGCAGAAACAAGCGGTGCGACCATCTCCAAAGTCAAAGCCCTCACTGCTAACGGTCGGGGCTTTTTTACATTCTTGTTAAAGTAGGTGGTGCCTCTGGCAGCCACAGCCAATCAATTGGCATGCTGGCGCTGCGCGCCATACATGCCGCTCATCAGATGCCGCCATTCAATGCCGCTTGAGCTTCAAAGAGCAGGCCAGCACGGTGTGCGCTTTGCCATGGACTGCGTCGAGTTTTTGCACGCTGTGCTGTAAGCAAAAAATTTTGCACAAGGATGTGCAATTGCATCCCCAACTCAGCAAAGCTTATCTTTGTAAGAGCCTGCCCAAAAGGCAAGCCCATAGAAAAAGCCCCTGAGCGCGCGCGCCTGGGGCTGGATGGAAAGCACACAAACCACAAGCGACGTGAAATACGTGTGGGATTGGTGCAATAGTGGCTTTTCTTCCCTTGATTTCCCCAGGAAGATGGCGATTCATTGGCCTGCCAGGAGGGACTCGAACCCCCGACCTGCTGCTTAGAAGGCAGCTGCTCTATCCAGTTGAGCTACTGGCAGGTGTATGCCGCAAGCGGCAAGAGGCTGGCATCATACCAGCAGTCAATCGGGATTTGAAGCAAGCTGTGTGTTAGCGTCGCCGCTTTGTGGTGAATTGGCCTGCGCTGCAGGGCTGCGGTAGGGGCTGTGGTCTTGCAATTGCAGCTGGTATTGCTGCACGCCTTTGCTTTCATGCGCCAGGTGGTTGGCAATGGCCGCTTCAAATTGCGGGTGGGCGATCCAATGGGCAGAGTAGGTGGATTCAGGCAGCAGCGCACGTGCCAGTTTGTGTTCGCCCTGGGCGCCGCCTTCAAATCGGTCAAAACCGTGCGCAATACACCAGGCCAGCGGCTGGTAATAGCACAGGTCGAAATGCAGGCAGTCGATGCGCTCAATCGCACCCCAGTAGCGGCCATACGCTATGTTCTCTTGGCCTTGGTGCAGCTGTTTGTCGTGCAGTGCCAGCAAGCTGGTGGCAATGGGGCGCTGCTCGCGCTCGGCGATCAGCATCAACCAGTTCTCAGGCATGGTGCTTTGCATGGCTTGCCAAAAAGCCGGTGTGAGGTAGGGCGCGTTACCGTGCTCTCGGTACGTGGTGGCGTAGCATTGGTAGAAGAATGCCCAGTCCTCGGTGCTGATGGCGCTGCCGCGTGCAATGCGGTAGTGCACGCCAGCATCAGCCACTTTGCGCATTTCTTGTTTGATTTTTTTGCGTTTCTCTCTCTGCAGGGATTCCAGAAAATGCGTGAACGTCTCGAATCGGTCTGCATTACCGGGCGTTTGATTGCGCCAGTGGAATTGCACTCCCTTGCGCAGCAACCAGCCTTGCTCTGTGCAAGCTTGCTGATCTTGCTCTGAAAGGAACAACACATGGGCGGTCTCGAGCTGTTGCTCGCCGCACAATTGCATCAATGCCTGCACAAGCAATGCGCGGTGCGCATGGTCAATGGCCAGCAGGCGGCTGCCCGGTGTGGGTGTGAAGGGCGGCGCCACCAGCGCTTTGGGGTAGTAAGGCAGGCCATGGCGCTCATAGGCATTGGCCCAGGCAAAGTCAAACACATACTCGCCCCAGGAATGGCTTTTGAGGTAGAGCGGACAGGCTGCCAGCAGTCTGCCTTCGTGCCAAAGACACAGATGCTGGGGCTGCCAACCTGTTTCAGCGGTGGCAGATTGGCTTTGCTCCATGGCCAGCAGGTATTCGTGGCGCATGAAGGGCGTGGGCTGGTTTTGCTGCGCAAGCAGCGCATTCCACAATTGGGCAGGAATCTCATCCATGCTGGCGTGCAGTCGCGCCATAATGCCGGCAAGAGCCTGAGAAGAGGGAGAATCGGTCATTAAAAAGCGCTTTGAGTCAAAGTGGCTTGTGCATGGTGCGCAGCGCACTGCGGCTTGAACGCATAAATTGTGCCTTTTTTCTTAAATGCTTGAATGGTGCAGCGGTTTGCGCGCTCGGCCATGCTTGGGCAATGCGGATTTTTTTAGTGCTATCTGCCAGTTAGCAACGGGTAGATGGGGCTCAACACCTTTGAATCATGACTCTGTCTCTTTGTATTGCACAGCTCAATCCGGTGGTTGGGGATATTCGGGGCAATCTTGCCAAGGCCATTGAAGCAGCGCACACAGCGCATGCGCAAGGCCATCAGTTATTGGTTTTTTCTGAGTTGTTCCTGTGCGGTTATGCGGCAGAGGATTTGTTTTACCGCCCCTTGTTTCTAGAGGACTGCGCCGCTGCTTTGCAGGAGTTGGTAGAGGCCAGCTGCGCTTGGCCCCAGTTGCAGATTCTGATGGGCCACCCAGAGCGGGTGGATGCCAGCGTCCACTGGTCGCGCGACAGTGATTATGTGCCGCCTGCATGGAATGCCGTGAGCCTGATCGGCAATGGCCGATTGCAGGCCAGCTACCGCAAACAAGCGCTGCCCAACTATGGCGTGTTCGATGAGAAGCGGTATTTCGCCAGCAGCACGGCGATGGCTGCAGACCAGACTGCTGATGGTGCCGCCGATGTGGCACAGATTATCGAGGTGGGCGGCATGCGCCTGGGTTTGTTGATTTGCGAAGACGCCTGGGTCGCACAGCCGGCGCTGCAAGCCAAGGCCGCAGGCGCGCAGGCTTTGGTGGTGGTCAATGCATCGCCGTTTGTGCTGGGCAAACCGCAGCAGCGCGCCCAGGTCCTCGCTGCGCGGGCACAAGAAACCGGTTTGCCGATTGTGTATGCGCATATGGTGGGCGGCCAGGATGAATTGGTCTTCGATGGCCACTCGATGGCCGTGCAGGCCACCGGTGAATTAGTCGCATTGGCGCCTGGCTTCGAGTCCTTGCTGTGGCCTGTGCAATTGCAAGCGGTTGCGGGGACAGATGCGTTGCAATGGCAGTGCCAGGTGCCAGCGCCTGACTGGACGGCTCCAGAGCACCAAGCCTGGCCACAAATTTGGCGGGCGCTGGTATTGGCCACGCGCGACTACGTACAGAAAAATGGCTTCAAGCATGTACTGCTGGGCTTGTCGGGCGGCCTGGATTCGGCGCTGGTCTTGGCGATCGCTGTCGATGCTTTGGGTGCAGACAAGGTACGCGCGGTGATGATGCCATCGCCTTATACGGCCTCGATCAGCCTGGACGATTCGCGTGAAATGGTGCGCCGCCTTGGGGTGCAATACGACGAAATCAGTATCCGTGAGGCGTTCGAGACTTTTAAAAATAGCCTGTCGACGCAGTTCGATGGCCGCGCAGAAGACACGACTGAAGAGAATTTGCAGGCCCGCATTCGCGGCGTGATGCTGATGGCTTTGTCCAATAAATTTGGCGGCTTGCTGCTCACTACCGGCAATAAGAGTGAAGTCGCGATGGGCTACAGCACCTTGTATGGCGATATGTGCGGCGGCTTTGGTCCGCTCAAAGATGTGTTCAAGTCCGATGCGTTTGAGCTGGCGCACTGGCGCAATGCCCAGGACAGCAGCTGGGGCGTGGTCAATCCGATCCCACTGCGCATCATCACACGCCCGCCAAGTGCAGAGTTGCGTGAAGACCAGACAGACCAAGACAGCTTACCGCCTTACGAGATGCTGGATGCCATTTTGCGCTTGCGCATGGAGCTCAACCAGTCTGCAGCGCAAATCGTCGATGCCGGCTTTCCGGCTGACCGTGTCGACCAGGTCGTGCGCTTGCTGCGCATCAACGAATACAAACGCCGCCAAGCCGCACCAGGGCCCAAAATCACTGCCCGAGTGTTTGGCAAGGATTGGCGTTATCCGATTACCAATGGTTATCGTGGCTGAGCGGCTACCGTGGAGTAGGGAGGCTGTATTGGTTCGAGGTATAGATTTGTCAAATGCCCAGTCCTGAATGTCCCTCTGAGGGGCTGTCCACGTGTGGGAACCAGCAGGCGCACGAGCAATTTCGCGTTACTATTAGGTATTACACATCAGGCCCAGTTATTCGCAGTTCTGCATGTGGCCGATTTTTTTTTGTACAAGCACAAGAGGCAGGAGTATCCCAATGAGCATGAAGTTAATCACCGCCATCATTAAACCGTTCAAGCTCGATGAAGTACGTGAAGCATTGGCAGATGCTGGCATCACCGGTTTGACAGTGACTGAGGTCAAAGGATTTGGTCGTCAAAAAGGCCACACCGAACTGTACCGCGGCGCTGAATACGTGGTCGATTTTTTGCCTAAAGTCAAAATTGAAATTGCAGTGACTGAAGATGTGGTCGAGTCTGCTGTTGAAGCGATCACCGCCGCCGCGCGCACTGGCAAGATCGGTGATGGCAAGATTTTCATCACACCGATTGAGCAAGTCATCCGCATTCGCACTGGCGAGCAAAACGAATCGGCTGTTTAAGAGCCTGTTCAAAGTCTCCACGCAGACCGCGTTGGAGTCCAAAAGGATACGGTGCGCTGCAACAGGCGCCTTGCACTGCCTCTTTTTTGTGCCTTGCGCGACTGCGAAAAGATCGTAAACAGGTTCTCAGAGCATGCTCATCGCCTCCGCGCAGCTGCGTTGACGCCTCAGAGCCTATTCATAATCTCGGCGCGCGACTGCGTGGAGATTATGAGCAGGCTCTCAAAGGTCCGCTACGCAAAAGCGCATCGCTGCGCTGACTCTTTTCTTGCGCTGTGCGGGACTGTGTCAGGATCGTGGACAGGCGCTCAGAGCCCGCACGATGCAGCGCTACTGGCCAGGCTGTGTTATTGGCACAGGCCATGCTGTTGACTGGCAGACTTGGTACTACCACTTGGCCATAAAATCGGTGAACAAGGCCATTGAATGGCCTTGTTGCGCAGGAGCATCACGCATTGGCAGCGCGTGCACTGGCCTGTACGCCACAACCGATAAAAACAGTTAGGAGCACAAGCATGGGATTGCCCAGTAAAGTCAAAATCATCGATGTCGGCCCACGCGATGGCCTGCAAAACGAAAAGCAGGTTGTGCCCGCCGAGGTCAAGACCCACTTGGTGCATTTGTTGCAAGAGGCTGGTCTGCGCGAGATTGAGGTGACCAGCTTCGTCTCACCCAAGTGGGTGCCGCAAATGGCTGACAACGCCCAAGTGATGCAAGCGATTGCGCGCCGCGCTGACATCGAGTATTCGGTGCTGGTGCCCAATATGAAGGGATTTGAGGCAGCGGTGGCCAGTCGCCCCGATGAAATCGTGGTGTTTGCATCCGCCAGCGAATCATTCAGCCAGAAGAATATCAATTGCTCGATTGCCGAGAGCATCGAGCGTTTTGCGCCCGTGGTGCAAGCGGCCCACGCGCAAGGCATCCGCGTGCGCGGCGCCATGTCGTGTACCGTAGGCTGCCCGTATGAGGGTGATATCGCGCCAGCCCAAGTCGAGTCGCTGGCGCGCCTGCTGCGTGGAGTCGGTGTCGACCGCGTCGATGTGGCTGATACGATTGGCGTGGGCACACCGTTGAAAATTCAGCGTGCTTTGGAGGCGACCTTCAAGCACTTCGGCGTGGACCAGGTGTCTGGCCATTTTCATGACACCTATGGCCAAGCGATTGGCAATACCTTGGCGGCTTTGGAGCTGGGGGTGTGGAATTTCCAGTCTTCGGTGGCCGGTCTTGGTGGCTGCCCTTACGCCAAAGGTGCAACCGGCAATGTAGCAACCGAAGACGTGGTCTTCATGTTGCATGGCATGGGCATTGATACCGGCATTGATCTGGACCGCCTGGTCGATGCGGGTCTGTACATCAGCGCGCAATTGGGCCGCCCGTCCAGCTCACGTGCAGGCACGGCCATTGCAAAAAAACGCCCTGAGCCTGAAGGTGGCGCACCAGGCAGCGTTTGCGTTTAATTTTCAGATGGTGATCGAATGACACAAGCCAGCGACAGAGCACTGACCAGTACAGCGCAAAATACCGAGCTATTCCCTCCTGCTGTGCAGCGTGTGGCCCAGGCTTTGCAAATACTGGAGCCCGCACCGGTTCCTTTCATGTTGGAGATTCAGGCGCGTACTGCGCAGGAAGCTGCCGATGCGCTGGGCGTGCAGTTGGGGCAAATTGCCAAGAGCGTGGTGTTTCAGCGCGTCGCTGACGCCGCGCCTGTGCTGGTGATCACCGCAGGTGACAGGCGGGTGGATGAGGCCAAGGTCACGGCGTTGTTGGGGACGATCGGTAAAGCCAATGCGCAGTTTGTCAAGAGTCGTACCGGTTTCGTGATTGGTGGGGTGGCGCCGGTTGGGCACCTGGAGCCACCGATGGCATTGTTGGATGCCAGCTTGCAGCGCTTTGCCAGCATTTGGGCTGCAGGCGGTGATGCCCGTGCATTGGTCGAGCTGACGCCCGAAAGTTTGGAGGCTGCCACTGGTGCGCCTTGGGCTGATGTGATTTGTGACTGAGCGCAGCTGTCAAGCGCGCAATAGTCCAAGTAAAGCAAGTGCCCATGCCGATACCCCACGACACAGCACCCGATCGGCTTGTGAGCGAGCCGGGCGCGCAAGCGCCTATGCCGACTTCTGTGGTGCCAGCACGTGCCTTGCTGCGTTTGGCCGATGCGGTGCAGCGTAAGGGCTTGCTGCAACCCATTGCTGCAGAGTCCGCTGCAGCAGGCAGCCGTTTGCCTTCGCCATGCATCAATGTTTGCACAATGGGCCAAGTGATGGCTGAGCCAATCGAGCCTCTGTGCCAAGGCTGCCTGCGCACTTTGCCAGAAATCATGGAGTGGGGCGGCGCAGTCAGCAGCCGCCAGCAAGCCATTTGGCGCGATGTGCTGCAGCGCCTGCAGATGTTGCAGCAGCACTAAGTAAAAATACAAAGGACTTAAGACATGCAGACCATCGACTTTTATCTGGACTTTGTTTCTCCCTATGCCTATTTGGCATTCCAAGCCTTGCCCCAGGTTCTGCAAGACAGCTCTTACCACGTGGCTTACAAGCCGGTGGTGTTGGGTGCCATTTTCAAGGAGCAAGGCATCAGTTCCCCTGCAGGCAATCCCAGCAAGCATGACTGGATTCGCAGGCATACCAGCTGGCTGGCCAAACAACAGGGTGACAGCGCGTTTGCATGGCCGCAGCCCCATCCTTTTAACAGCATTGGTTTGAGCCGACTGGCGCTGGCTTGCAGCCACGATGGCAGCATCAACCGCTTTACTGCAGAGACCATTTTCAAGCATGTCTGGCAGTCGGGTGGCGACCCGCTTGATGCAGCGCGTTTGCAAGAGTTGCAGCAACAATTGCAGCTGCAGATAGACCGTGCAGGAGGTGTGTTTGCGCTGGACAGCGAGGCCAATAAGCAGCAACTGCGCCTATTGACCGAAGAAGCGGTGGCGCGCACTGTGTTTGGCGTGCCCGCTTTTGTGGTTGAGGGCCAGATGCTCTGGGGCCTGGATGCCTTGCCTATGCTGCGCGAAATCGTGCGCAATGCGGCCGATTGAAGCTGCGGCCAGGCACCCGGCGTCGCTTTGAGATCGCCAAGGACGCTGGCTGCCCACTGGCAAAACGATGGCTGCAGCGATTCATAGCAGGAGAAGCCTTGGGATGGGGATTGCGCGCTAGGCGAAGGTCGTGGTAATGCGCGATAATGCCCTATTGCCCTTCGATGAACTCAAGAGGTTGTTGTTCGGGCCAGAGAGGGAAAACATCCCCTAACCCTCCCATTTTCGTGCATTTATTGCGATTTTTTTTGCCTTTGTTTGAGCAACCACGATGCCAGTTTACCGTTCCAAAACCTCTACCGGCGGCCGCAATATGGCGGGCGCGCGTGCCCTGTGGCGCGCCACAGGCATGAAGGATGATGATTTTTCCAAGCCGATTGTCGCGGTCGTCAACTCATTCACCCAATTCGTGCCCGGCCACGTACACCTGAAAGATCTGGGCCAGCTGGTGGCCCGTGAAATTGAAGCGGCCGGCGGTGTGGCCAAGGAGTTCAACACAATTGCGGTTGATGATGGCATTGCGATGGGCCATGACGGCATGCTGTATTCGCTGCCTAGCCGCGACATCATTGCCGACTCGGTCGAGTACATGGTCAACGCCCATTGCGCCGACGCGATGGTGTGTATCTCCAACTGCGACAAAATCACCCCCGGCATGTTGATGGCGGCGATGCGCCTGAATATCCCGGTGATCTTTGTGTCTGGCGGCCCGATGGAAGCTGGCAAAACCAAGCTGGCCAATCCAGGCACCAAAGTCATTGAGTTCAAAAAGCTCGACCTGGTCGATGCGATGGTGATTGCGGCGGACAGCAACTACACCGACGAGCAAGTGGCCGAAGTCGAACGCTCGGCCTGCCCAACTTGCGGCTCTTGCTCGGGCATGTTCACGGCCAACTCGATGAACTGCCTGACCGAAGCGCTGGGCTTGTCCTTGCCAGGCAACGGCACCGTGGTGGCGACACACGCTGACCGTGAGCAATTGTTCAAACGTGCTGGCCACCGCATTGTTGAGCTGGCACGCGAATACTACGAGCAAGACAACGAGAATGTGCTGCCCCGCTCGGTGGGCTTCAAAGCGTTTGAGAACGCGATGACGCTGGATATTGCAATGGGTGGCTCTACGAACACCATCTTGCACTTGCTGGCGATTGCGCGTGAAGCCGAGATCGACTTCACGATGGCTGATATCGACCGCCTGTCGCGCATCGTGCCCCAGCTGTGCAAAGTGGCACCTAACACGCCCAAGTACCATATTGAAGACGTGCACCGCGCAGGCGGCATCATGGCGATCCTGGGCGAGTTGGAGCGCGCTGGCAAATTGCATACCGATGTGCCGACCATCCATGCGAAAACCCTGGGCGATGCGCTGCAGCAATGGGATGTGCTGCGCACCAGCGATGAAGCCGTCAAGCATTTCTATCTGGCTGGCCCAGCTGGCATTCCAACCCAGACCGCATTCAGCCAAAACACCCGCTGGCCTAGCCTGGATCTGGACCGTGCCGAAGGCTGTATCCGCTCGTACGAACATGCTTTCTCCAAAGAGGGCGGTTTGGCCGTGCTGACCGGCAATATCGCATTGGACGGCTGCGTGGTCAAAAGCGCCGGTGTGGATGAAAGCATCTGGATTTTTGAAGGCCCAGCCCGTGTGTACGAAAGCCAGGACGCTGCAGTCAGCGGCATTTTGGCCGACGAAGTTCAAGCTGGTGAAGTGGTGGTGATCCGCTACGAAGGCCCCAAAGGCGGCCCAGGCATGCAAGAGATGCTGTATCCGACCAGCTACTTGAAATCCAAAGGCCTGGGCAAACAATGCGCGTTGCTGACCGATGGCCGTTTCTCTGGCGGTACCTCGGGTCTGTCGATTGGCCATGCATCGCCAGAAGCCGCTGGCGGCGGGGCGATTGGTTTGGTGCAGGACGGGGATTTGATCCGCATCGATATCCCTGCGCGTAGCATCAATGTGCTGGTCTCGGATGAGGAATTGGCTCAGCGCCGTGAAGCACAAAATGCCAAAGGCTGGAAGCCAGCTGCACCGCGTCCGCGCAAAGTGACAACGGCATTGAAGGCTTACGCGATGCTGGTGACTTCGGCGGACAAGGGCGCTGTGCGCGATGTGACGCTGCTGGGCGATTAAGACCGGCAATCAGCTTCTGTAAAAAAACCGCTTTTAAAGCGGTTTTTTTACAGCACTGCTCCTGTGGCGTTCAAGCGCAGGATTTGCAGCACAAAATACCGGCATCGGGTAAATGCGTATTGAATTGTTGGCTGGCATGGAGGTTATTTTCATGCATCAAATGCCTGTTCTGCTGAAAGTGCGCGGATGGCAGGCGCATAATCGGCGCTGCGTTACATGATACAAAAAGAACCATGATTGTCAGGCCTAAGCTCCACTGGCTGCGGATGCTGTTTGTTTGGCGCGGCTCGGTGCTGCCCATCATCATGCCGCAGCTGATTGCCACCACGGCATTTGCGGTTGTCATCACCATGCTGCATGGCGCCATTCTGTCGTGGAAGGTGTCGCTGAACTTTGTGCCGTTTTCTTTGATCGGTATTACGCTGGCGATTTTCTTGGGCTTTCGCAATAGCACGGCGTATGCCCGCTACTGGGAAGCGCGGACTTTGTTGGGCACGATTTTGGTCGGCTCTCGCAATCTGACAGCGCAGGCCATCAGTTTGGGCAATGACCCGCAGGCGGCGAAAACACTGGCTTACCGCTTGTGCGCTTTTGCGCATGCCGTCAAGCACCAGTTACGCGGCTCGGACCCGCAAGCGGATTTGCAGCATTTCCTCAGCGCTGAAGAAGTCCAACAAGTGCGCACAGCTCGGTATCCAGCCAGCAAAGCCTTGGTATTGACCAATCAATGGATTGGCGAGAATTTGCGCAGTGGCAATTTGCAGGCCCCCACCGTGCCGGCTTTAGAGCAATCGTTGGCCCATTTGGGCATGTCTTTAGGTGGCTGCGAGCGCATTGCCAGCACGCCCATCCCGTTCACCTATTCGGTCATTATTCACCGCAGCATTTATCTGTATTGCTTTTGGCTGCCATTTGGCTTGCAGGATGCGATCGGCTATATGACGCCGGTGATTGTCTGCATCATTGCCTATACGTTTTTTGCACTGGAGGCGCTGGGCGCGCAATTGGAGGACCCGTTCGGGACCGAGGCGAATGATTTGGCGCTGTCGGCAATTGCCTTCACCGTCGAGGCCTCGGTACTGGAGCTGCTCGATGAAGCACCGCGCACGGTGCAGCCCGAATTAAAAGACTTTGTGTTGCCTTAGAGCCTGTACATCATCTGCGCGCAGATGATGTACAGGCTCTAAGCGTGCTAAACGCCCAGACCAAGATCAACATGTGCTGACTGGTTATTTCAGCACTTATGCAAAAGATTGTTATAGGTTTCGTAAAATCTCGCCCGTGCGCCATGCCTTCATGCTGGGTATGGTGCTGCCAGCGCAATGACTGCGCCAGCTTATTTTCTACAACAACTCTCGCTCATGACGATTACTCGCGATACTTTGCACATCGTGGACCACCCATTGGTTCAACACAAACTCACTTTGATGCGCACCAAAACGGCCAGCACCAATAGTTTCAGGCGCTTGCTCAACGAAGTCAGCACCTTGATGGCATATGAAGTCACGCGCGATATGCCTGTGCACATGGTCGAGATTGAAACGCCAATGGAAACCATGCAGGCGCCAATGATTGATGGCAAAAAACTGGTGTTGGTGTCTATTTTGCGTGCCGGCGGCGGTATTTTGGATGGTGTGCTCAATGTAGTGCCTGGCGCGCGTGTCGGCCATATTGGCCTCTACCGCGATCCAGCCACATTGCAAGCGGTCGAGTACTACTTCAAAATGCCCTCGGAAGTGGCCGAGCGTGATGTCATCATGGTCGATCCGATGCTGGCAACCGGCAACTCCATTGTTGCGGCGGTCAACCGCATCAAGGCTCTGGGACCACGTTCGATCAAATTCATGTGTCTGCTGGCTGCGCCTGAGGGTGTGAAACTGCTGCAAAAAGAGCACCCTGATGTACACATCTATACGGCTGCTGTAGACCGCCAGCTCGATGACCAGGGCTATATCCTGCCTGGGCTGGGTGATGCGGGCGACCGCATTTTTGGCACCAAATAAAACGTGGAGTGGCCCTGCCGCGCGCTTGTATTTCTGAAAGAAGACGATGTCAGCTGACTGTGTTTTATGCCAGGAGCCGGGTGGGCGGCTGGTTTTTTCCTGCCCTCAGTTTCGCCTCATTCACGCCACAGAGCCAGGGCTGGAGGCGTTCTACCGCATCATTTGGAATGCCCATGTGCCCGAATGGTCTGATTTGCCCGAAGCACAGCGCTGGCTGTGCATGCAGGCAGTGGCGGTTGTCGAGCAGGCGATGCGCGATGTGCTTGCGCCGCGCAAAATCAATATTGCCAGTTTGGGCAACCATGTGCCGCACCTGCATTGGCATGTGATTGCACGCTTTGACTGGGATGGTTATTTCCCTGCGCCCGTGTGGGCCCAGCCCCATACCGCCCCAGAACAATTGCCGCAAGATAAAGTAGCGCATGTGCGCAGCCTGCGCACTGCGCTGGAAGAGCAGATGCTGGCACAGCTGACGCCACTGGCTGAAGCTGCTGCCGCCTCGCAACCGCAACACTGATGCATATTCTTGCGTCGCAGTGCTTGCCCCTTGTTTAGAAGAGAGTATTCCTATGGCTGGCCTGAATTCATCCACCCCCACACCGACGAACATCGTTGTACACGGCACCTCCAAAGCCTTGGAAATTGGTTTCTCAAGCGGTGAAGTGTTTCACCTCCCGTTTGAACTGCTGCGCGTCTATTCACCCTCAGCTGAGGTGCAAGGCCATGGCCCAGGGCAGGAAGTGCTGCAAGTGGGCAAGCGAGGCGTCGACATTGTTGGCGTAGAGCAGGTTGGTAATTACGCGATTCAGCCAGAGTTCAGCGATGGACACCGCAGCGGCATTTTTACCTGGGCGTATTTGTATGAGCTTGGCAAAGACCAAAGCAAATACTGGAATGAATATGAGATTCGCATGGCCGTTGCCGGTGCGTCACGCGATGCCTCTGCTGCGCCAGCGCCTGCCAAGTCCGGTGGCTGTGGCAGCGGCAGCTGTGGTTGCCGCTGAGTGAGAACCGGTCGCCCTAGACCCACGGTCGTTACCTAGGACAAACAAAGGTTTCCAATGCAAGCACGGATCACCATCGTGACCTTAGGCGTGGCCAATATTGCCGCTGCGACTGGGTTTTATCAGCGCATGGGGTTTGCCGCTGCCAGCGGCAGCAACGGCAATGTCACGTTCATGCAAGCCGGTGGCGTGGTGTTGTCGCTCTACGGGCGCCAGGCATTGGCAGAAGACGCACAGTACCCACAAGCTGCAGCCAGCGATGCTGCAGAGACATTCACAGGCATCAGCCTGGCCCACAATGTGGGCAGCGAAGCAGAGGTCGACAGCGTGCTAGCGCAAGCCGTTGCGGCCGGTGCACAGCTGCGCAAGCCCGGTCAAAAAGTGTTCTGGGGCGGCTATTCTGGCTACTTCAGCGATCTCGATGGGCATCTGTGGGAAGTGGCTTACAACCCCTATCTTGAGCTCGATCAGGCAGGCCTGCCGATATTAGCGCCATTGCCGACTACTGCACCGTAATGCTGGTGCATGTCGCCCAGGCGGTCGGCCGCTGGCCATTTGGTGCCAAGCTGCTGGCCTTGTTGGCGACCATTTTGGTGCTGCAGCCTTTGTCTTTGTTGCTAGGCCGTGGCCACACCAGTTTTGGAGTCAGTTTTCCACTGGCTGTGGGGCTGTTATTGTGGCTAGGTCTGTGTTTGCGCAAGCCTTTGCTAGGCTGGGTGTATGCACAGCGCTGGCGTCGGCTGCTTTGGTGTGGGGTATGGCTCGCTGTGCTGGCCTGGCTGATTGGCTTGTTCGCCTTCGTTGCTACGTTGCTCACAGCGAGCGAGTTGCCCGAGTCGGTGCAGGGGCCGGTCGCTGCGATCATTGTATTGGGCTCATCGACGCCCAATGCCCAGCCATCTCCCACCACACGGGCCCGTCTGGATACGGCTTATTTGGTCGCACAACGTTTTCCGCAAGCCGTAGTGGCTGTTAGTGGCGGCGTCGACTTTGGTGAGGTGCTCAGCGAAGGCCATGTGATGGGTGCGTACTTGCGCCAGCGCGGTTTGCCAGCCGATCAGATCATCCAAGAAGAAGCCAGCACCAGCACGGACTTGAACTTCAAGCTGACAGAGCCCTTGTTGGCATCCCGTGGTATCTCATTGGAGGACCCGATCGTGTTGGTGACCAGTGATTTTCACGTCTGGCGCGCCACTCGCATTGCACTGCGCCAAGGCTGGCAGAACGTTCAAGCCGTTGGTGCGGCTACGCCTTTATATATCCGCTACAACGCCTGGTTGCGGGAATATTTCGCCGTGTTTTCCAGTTGGCTGCTGGGCGAGATTTAAGCAAAGGCCACAAAAACCCTCACCCTTTGTGATGTGTGCGGTATCGGGCTCTTAGGCGTCTTTTGAAGGCCGTAACCATCGCTATGGACGGGCAAGTCTTGCGAAGTGGACCATATAGGCCCCCACGCAGACCGCATGAAAGCGTTTTACAAAGCTTGGTCGAACGATCTTTGCTTGATCTTTCTCTGCACAGGCGCTGCATGGGCAGTCCATGTCAGCCCACTACAAGATGTAGACGACGCAGCATTTGGGCCTTTCGCTGATTCGTTAAACCTTGTCCGAGTGATTACCAGATCGCAGCGTTCATTTATTTGGCATACGTTTGTCACGTTGCTGCAACTTGGATCAGGCGCAATAGCGGCGGCGAAGCCCCTGCGGGGATGGTCTGCCCAACACTTGTATGTAGACCACATCAATGGGCGAAGAACGCCGTGCGCGCGAAAAAGCACAGTTAGCCTAGACAGTACAAGCGCTAAGAGAAGGCTATACAACGAGCCACCAACACATGTGCTGACTGCGCATCGCGATGTGTGGCAATTGTGTTGCTTCACAGCCGGTATGAATGCCATGGCACGGTGCACCCCTCAGGCAGTGCCCTTGCTTGCCAAAGGGCATCCTTCTCTATTTACATGGAGGGGTGGATAACTTTGCTGCGCAATCACGTGGGGCTTTTTAGGCGTTTTTTAGCAACAAACATCTCTATGTGCTCATAACTAAAAACGGCCAAGTTTTGACGAGCGATTGTATCCAGTTTAGCGTTTTTTTACATGCTTGCATGTTTGGCATGCTTATTTAATTGAATAGCTGTTCTTCGCATTTTATTTAACTAAAAGAGAGGTGATTTTTCTAATATTAATTATTGATGATTGTATTTGATTTTTAATTTATTTAATGGGTGTGAGGTATTTATGTCGTATCGGTTTTTGGTGGTCGTGGCAATATTTTTATCTATTGCAGGATGCGGGTCTTCGGACGAGGTGGCATCCTCTTGGCAAGTGCCGGATTTGTCTATTGGAGTGCCTGACTTAAAGCAAGATGTTGTTAAAAGAGATGTGGTTGAAGGGGTTGAGTTCTACGATATTCTAAGAGGTGAGTTCGGGGGGGATTCTTATATTTTATCCAGTGGCGTTCTTGATTCTGCAGCTGTCGGTCAATACATGGCCTTGCTAAAAAGATTGGCGATAGATTATTCTTTGGAGTCTGCTGCTGAGAGGGCCCCTCAAGGCAATCAGATTGGAGATATTTTAAGAATAAGAAGTGTGCGAAATAGGCAAGATGCTGAAGATCTTTCCAGGAAATTGCAAGAAAATGGTTTGATTTTTAATGTGGTTTACAGTGCCCAGGAGGGGCTTGAAACAACTGGTCCATTTAAAATAAGCCTGCTTAAAATTGATTTGAATCAATTCGATGGAAGAATTGTTAATTCATTGGCCCAAAAAACCATGCAAGGAGCAGAGACAGTCAGTGCCATGTCAGTTCGGGAAAAATCCGTTGCGGGCATCAACGGCGGCTATTTTGTTTTTAATGATGAGGTTGGTGATTATGGGGCGCCAGCAGGAATTTATGTTGAAAATGGCGTACTGCTCAGAGAGGCGAGCAATGATCGTCCTGTGCTAATTGTGGATAATAGTGGTGATAAAACAAATATTATATTTGGTCGCTCTGTGAGAACCGAATTGTTTTTAAAGCAAGGCAATCAATACATTCAATTGAATGGGCTCAATAGAAAGCCGGGGCTTCTTTTGAATTGTGGCGGTTATGAAGGGCGTCCGCTGATGGAGCCTGCGCATGATTTTTTATGCACTAATAGCAATGAAGTGATTGCTTTTGATCGTAATTACGGAGCTTTCACGCCAGTGGGAGATGTGAGTGAGCTGATTTTATCCCCGGAAGGTAGTTTGGTCGATTTTTCTAAATCATCTGGTACAGAAATTAAAGAAGGCCATACCTATATTCAATTCTCAGGTAATAAATTTTTTGATTTTAATCAACAGGAAACAATGGAGCTGGTGCAGCGTGTTTATGTCGATGGCAAAGAATTTCAATTGAAGCCTGGTATTAGCATGGTGAGTGGTGGGCCCACTCTCATATTGGATGGGAAGTTGGCGGATGGATTAAGAGCCAGGCAGGGTTGGAATCCTTTTCCACGAAAAACAGAGTCTGACGATCAAAATACAGATGAAAATGCTACATTGCCTGTCGGCATTGAAAACAGGGAAGCATTTTATGGGAATTGGGTTTTACGGCGGCACCCACGCACTGCCATAGGATTGACGGCAGAAAATATTTTGTATATGGCTGTTGTTTATGGCCGAAATCCAGGTGTATCTGAAGGTGCTACGATTACGGAGATGAGCAACTTGATGAAAGCACTGGGTGTCGATCACGCCATGAATTTAGATGGGGGCGGCTCCTCCATCATGGTGTTGAATGATCAGCCTACTGGCCCATTTTCTGATCCACAAGAAAGGATGGTTTCAGATGCAATATTTCTGGTTGCGAATGAGTGAGTGAATCGATAAAAACTGCTGAAAGGCAGCCTCACCAGTCTGCTGAAGAACCGCCCGGAGCCAACTGCATTTTCCTGGCCCTCGGTTGATGTTTTCGCCTTCCGGGGGTCTCTTGCATTTGATACCTGCGCTCCTTATTTCCTGCGCTTAACCGTGCTGCGGGCGCGCCCGTGCCTGCAGGCCTCGCATGGGCGTGAAGTTGTACGCGGCCATGCACAGCATGAACAATTGATCCAAGCGCTGCAGGCCCCTGCCAACACTTGCCGGATGTAGCCACGCCTCGTACACGCGGACAAGCAAAGCTGCCTGTTAACCAAGGAACGATCGACCATCTCGCGCATGGCTGGCACAGGGGTGCAAAGAGGGTAACAGGCGCTGTTGTCTCAGTCATTGAGGTACGGCTGGAGGAGGTGTTTCAGCAGCCTGCTAGGTGCAGTTGCCATAGCAGGCGACACGGCCGAAAAAGAGTTGCGCAGTAGATCGGCAGATGCCGCGCCCAAGCTTCAACAGGCTCTTAGGCACTTTCAGCTTTAACGCAACCATAGTTTGACCACGCCAATGGTGCAGTAGCGATTGACTCCAAGATGTCGTGTGGCTGCAAACAAGATGCACAAGCCGCACCTCTTGGATCGCCACTATGTGCCCCTGTGCATGCATGCAGATGGCATCTGAACCGCGCACAACGGCAATACTGCCAACGATGTGTGGACAAAGAGCAATTTTATTTATTATGTCTCGATTGGTTGATAACTGCTGCTAATGCACAGATAAGGTTCGGGCAAAAATGCAGACTTTGATGTTCTATCAATCTCTATGCAAGCGTTGCTATGGCGTTAACAATGGCTCTTTGAATGAGTTTATCTAGCCATAGATAGACAGTCCTGTTTATAGGAGCGCTATGTCGACCAATCAACAAACACATGACCACGATGCAAGCCGCTACCCATCCGTACCCTCAGTGACGGGATTAACGGCCGAGCAGCCCATTTTTTTGCACCGTCCTGTGGCATCGAGTCAATCCACCGAATCTTTGCCATGGACGGTCGACAAAGTCCAGGCATTGCTGGATTTGCCTTTCATGGATCTGCTGTTCCAAGCCCAAACCGTGCACCGTGCACATTGGCCCAACGGCGATATCGAATTGGCGACATTGCTGTCGGTCAAAACGGGCGGTTGTCCAGAAAACTGTGGTTATTGCCCGCAGTCCGCTGAGTACGACACGGGGGTGAAAGCGCAAAAGTTGCTGGATGTGGAGGAGGTCACTGCTGCAGCCCAAGCGGCGAAAGACGCAGGGGCCACACGCTTTTGCATGGGGGCAGCCTGGCGTGCGCCCAAGGACAGGGATATTGAGAAAATCGCCAAACTGGTAGTTGCCGTCAAAGACCTGGGTATGCAAACCTGTGCGACGCTGGGAATGCTCAGCCCGCACCAGGCGACTGCCTTGCGCGATGCGGGCCTGGACTATTACAACCACAACCTCGATAGCGCGCCTGAATACTATGACCAAGTGGTCGATACCCGCAGCTACCAAGACCGTCTGGACACATTGGAGGCTGTGCGCGCTGCTGGCATCAGCGTGTGCTGCGGCGGCATTGTGGGCATGGGCGAGGCGCCGGTGCACCGTGCTGGACTAATTGCGCAGTTGGCCAATTTGCAACCGTACCCAGAATCTGTGCCTATCAATAGTCTCGTGCCAGTGCCAGGCACGCCGTTGGCAGATTCCGACCCGGTTGATCCGCTGGATTTCGTGCGCATCATTGCGGTGGCCCGAATCACAATGCCCAAGGCGCGTGTGCGGCTCTCGGCTGGCCGCCAGCAATTGGGTGAAGCAGTGCAGGCGCTGTGCTTTTTGGCCGGCGCCAATTCGATCTTTTATGGTGACAAGCTGCTGGTCACGGGCAATCCAGAGGCCGACTCCGATGCACGCTTGCTGGCCAAATTGGGGGTGAATGGCCACCGCGTGGAAGTGGCGCAAGAGCATTGAGGGTGCGGTGAATGGAGGGCGCAGACCGTTTGTTGCGCCCATCGTTTATTGATGGATTAGCTGGCTCGCGGCTTGGTTGGGCGCAGCGTCAAGATCGCTCCACCCACGCCGCTGCAGACAATCATCGCAATGCCAAAGAATGATATTTCGTCGGGGATATTGTCAAACAGCAACCAGCCCAGCAAGGTTGCGATAGCAACTTGCACATAGAGGTAGGGCATCAGCACCGTACTTTTGGCAAAGCGGTACGCATGGATCAGCAGCAAGTGCCCAACGGTTCCGCAAATGCCGCCAGCGATCATCGTCGCCCAAATGGCCCAGTGGAAATCAGGTGTTTGCCAAAAGAACGGCAGCACACAGGAGGCCAGCACCAACCCCAGCACGCCTGTATACAAATGTGTGGTTAAGGGTTCGTCGTATTGGGCGACGTGGGCGGTCACCAACAAATAAATGACGTTCGAGACCACTTGCATCAGAGGAAACAAGATATACCAGCCTAAGCCCACATTGCCTGGGCGCACGATCACCAGTGCACCGGACAGTGCCAACGCCAATAAAAGCCAGCGTGCAATCGAGAGTTTCTCGTGCAGCACCAGCATGGCCAAGACCGACACAACCACCGGTGCAATCAGGGCAATGGCTGTGAACTCAGCGATCATGATGTAGCGCAGGCTGAGAAAGGCAAAGGCGTTGCTCATCACAAAACAACACGCACGCACAATTTGCCAGGGCCAGTTATTGCTGCGTGGCAGCCATTGGCCGGTTTTCTTGTACAGCATCCCCATGGTCAAAGTGGTGTGCACCAGATAGCGTATCCACAAGGCCATCAACACGGGCACTACGGCCGCTACGTAGCGTACGCTGCTGTCTAACAATCCGAAAAATACCACGGCCAGGCAAGTCAATAGGATGCCCGTGATGGCGGAGGGATGGGATTTGGTGGTCACTGCGCGTGGATGAACGAAAGCGGTCAAAAGATGTGCGCGGGATACGCGCATATGCCTGCTTGGCTCATGGGCCTTGGTATCGTGTGAGAAAGCACGCATCGCTCAGCAAAGTGGATTGATGCAGCACATTCCTGGACAACGTTCGGGTGCTGAACAGGCTGTCTGTCAGGACTGGAGCGCGGTATAGAAAGGCGATGAACAGCAGTTCAGCTGACATTATCGTGCAGTAATACTGTGTATGTTTGCAAACTCTGCAGGCCTTCGTCTGCGCTTGAGGGTCTTTATTGATTGGCACTTGGGCGCAATCGTTTTCGTCGCCGCGGTAGTACAGCCTATGGAAGTTCGATTGGTGGCTGAGCGGGCACGTTTTGATTCATGTTATTTCACATTATGAATTCACTTTCATTCAATGGAATGTGATGATGTTGCGGTGCAATATTGATCTCACTTTGAGGAAATTAATGCCTTATTGTGAAATTTAATATATAAGACATTGAAATTAAATGAATTAATTTAAGTCATATATAAGACATAAGAAGTAATTTTGCTTGCTTGAGACGTTAAAGTTACTCCATCGCAAACGTTTTTTAAACAGGAGTACCCGATGACCAAGCAACTCAACCGTGAACAGCAAATCGCAGCTCTCGAAAAAGACTGGGCAGAAAATCCACGCTGGAAAGGCGTGAAACGCGCTTACTCGGCAGCCGATGTTGTTCGTCTGCGCGGCAGCCAGCACATTGAGCACACCTTGGCACGTCAAGGCGCTGAGAAATTGTGGGCAAAGATCAATGGTGGCGCTAAAAAAGGCTATGTGAACGCCTTTGGTGCGATCAGCGCAGGTCAGGCGATGCAACAAGCCAAAGCAGGTCTTGAGGCGGTTTATCTGTCTGGCTGGCAAGTGGCTGCTGATGGCAACACCAGCGAGACCATGTACCCAGACCAGTCGCTGTACGCTTACGACTCGGTGCCAACCATGGTGCGCCGCATCAACAACACTTTCAAACGTGCCGATGAGATCCAATGGGGCCGTGGCATCAACCCAGGCGATGAACAATTCATCGACTACTTCCTGCCTATCGTGGCCGATGCAGAAGCCGGCTTTGGTGGCGTGCTCAATGCTTTTGAGCTGATGAAGAACATGATCTCAGCCGGTGCTGCTGGCGTGCACTTCGAAGACCAATTGGCAGCAGTGAAAAAATGCGGCCACATGGGCGGCAAAGTGCTGGTGCCAACGCAAGAGGCAATTGAAAAACTGGTGGCTGCACGTTTTGCTGCTGACGTAATGGGCGTGCCTACCATTGTGCTGGCCCGCACCGATGCAGAGGCCGCCAACCTGATCACCAGCGACCACGACGCCAATGACAAGCCATTCTTGACTGGCGAGCGCACGCAGGAAGGTTTTTACCGCGTCAAAAACGGTTTGGAACAAGCGATCAGCCGTGGTGTTGCTTACGCTCCCTACGCCGATCTGGTGTGGTGCGAAACTGGTACGCCAGATCTGGGCTTTGCGCGTGAATTTGCCCAAGCCGTGCACGCCAAATGCCCAGGCAAGCTGCTGTCTTACAACTGCTCGCCATCATTCAACTGGAAGAAAAACCTGGACGACAAAACCATTGCAGCTTTCCAGGAAGAATTGTCGGCACTGGGCTACAAGTACCAGTTCATCACCTTGGCCGGTATCCATATCAACTGGTACAACACATTCCAGTTCGCCCATGCATACGCCAACGGCGAAGGCATGAAGCATTACGTGGAAATGGTGCAAGAGCCAGAGTTCGCCGCACGTGAGAAGGGCTACACCTTTGTGTCTCACCAGCAAGAGGTGGGTGCAGGCTACTTTGATGATGTCACTACTGTGATTCAAGGCGGCAGCTCCAGCGTGAAAGCCTTGACAGGTTCGACCGAAGAAGAGCAGTTCCACTAAAAGCCAGGTCGTGCCATCCAGCAGCATCGGGGGGTGTTGGTGGATGGCAAAGCACAAAGCCCGCACAAGCGGGCTTTTTTATGGGAAAATGCCAAGCTATTGAGAGCTTTAGCTGCGTAGCACCTGCACGCCCTGCACAATAGCAGGCAACGGCAGCGCACAGAGCTAGGGCTGAGACGGCATCATAGATGAAAGTCTTTATTGCAAACCATGAGTGAACAGCGCCGAACGCCATTGTGATGAGTCCAACCCTGCCTGCCAGGGAGGTTGTTTGCGCCTGTTTGTTCTGTATGCTGACCATTCAAGCGCGGCCTTTGCCGCGTTTTTCTTTTTAATTCTGGCCTTGCTGGTATTTTCATGATTCACATTACCCTTCCAGATGGCTCGCTGCGCGAGTTTGATCAACCCGTTTCTGTGGCCGATGTGGCCCTCTCGATTGGCCCAGGCTTGGCCAAAAATACGGTAGCGGGCAAGGTCGATGGTCGTTTAGTGGATGCCAGCGACGTGATCGACCATGACGCCAAACTGCAAATCATCACCCCTAAAGACGAAGAGGGCGTGGAGATCATTCGCCACTCGTGCGCCCACTTGGTTGGCCATGCGGTCAAGCAGTTGTTTCCAACTGCCAAGATGGTGATTGGCCCTGTCATTGACGAAGGCTTCTATTACGACATCTCATTTGAGCGCCCATTTACGAATGAGGACTTGGCGGCCATTGAAGCCCGCATGAAAGAGCTGATCGCCAAGGATTACGACGTGATCAAGCGCATGACACCCCGCGACGAAGTCATTCGCATCTTCAAGGACCGTGGTGAAGACTACAAGCTGCGCCTGGTCGAAGACATGCCTGACGAAACCGCAATGGGCCTGTATTTTCACGAAGAATATGTGGATATGTGCCGTGGTCCACACGTGCCCAACACCCGCTTTCTCAAAGCATTCAAGCTGACCAAACTGGCCGGTGCCTACTGGCGTGGGGATTCTCGCAACGAGCAATTGCAGCGCATCTATGGCACTGCATGGGCCGATAAAAAGCAGCTCGATGCCTATATTCAACGCATCGAAGAAGCAGAAAAGCGAGACCACCGCAAACTGGGCAAAGAGCTGGATTGGTTCCACCAGGACGAGCACTCACCAGGCACCGTGTTCTGGCACCCCAAAGGCTGGATTGTTTGGCAGCAGGTCGAGCAGTACATGCGCCGTGTTTACCAGGACAATGGCTACCAAGAGGTCAAAGGCCCGCAAATTCTGGACAAGACTTTATGGGAGCGAACCGGCCACTGGGACAAATACCGTGAAAACATGTTCACGACTGACAGCGAAAAGCGCGAGTACGCGCTCAAGCCGATGAACTGCCCAGGCCACTTGTTGATCTTCAACCAGGGCATGAAGAGCTACCGCGATCTGCCACTGCGCTACGGCGAGTTTGGCCAGTGCCACCGCAATGAGCCTTCGGGCGGCTTGCATGGCATCATGCGCGTGCGTGCGTTTACGCAAGACGACGGCCATATTTTCTGTACAGAAGAGCAGTTGCAACAAGAAGTGCAGCACTTCACCCAGTTGCTGCAAAGCGTCTACCGTGACTTTGGCTTTAGTGACATCATCTACAAAGTGGCCACACGCCCAGAAAAGCGCATTGGCACTGAGGAGAGTTGGGACAAGGCCGAAGGTGCTTTGATCGAGAGCTTGAAAGCCGCAGGCGTTGAATACCGCATTGCCGAAGGCGATGGTGCATTCTACGGCCCGAAACTGGAGTACACCTTGCGTGATGCGCTGGGCCGAGAGTGGCAGTGCGGCACGATCCAAGTCGATCCATCCATGCCTGAGCGCTTGGGTGCAGAGTACGTCGGTGAAGATGGCGCACGCCACCGCCCATTGATGCTGCACCGTGCCATTGTGGGCAGCTTGGAGCGTTTTATTGGTATTTTGATCGAGCATTACGCAGGAGCGATGCCAGTGTGGCTGGCGCCTGAACAGGTCAGTGTGCTCAATATCACCGACTCACAAGCCGATTACTGTCGCGAAATTGTCGCAAAACTTCAAAAAGCCTTGCCACACAACCCTATTCGTGCGAGTGTGGATCTGCGCAATGAGAAGATCAACTATAAAATACGCGAACACGCCATGCAGAAGGTGCCATTTATTTTGGTTGCCGGTGACAAGGAAAAAGCCGCAGGCACTGTGGCTGTCCGGGGTCGAGGCAATCAGGACCTTGGCGTGATGCCACTGGAGCAATTCATTGCAATGTTGACTGAGAAAATCCTCAACAAAGAATGAAGCACATGCTGCAGTGATTGCTTTGTATGAAGCATTGCTGCTGCAATTGTCTGCGCCGCTCAAGCTGATCCTAGCCAATGAGCGGCTTGATTGAAACCAACCCTTGAAGGTGAGAGCCATAGCTACTGAATACCGTGACCGTCGCCACCGTGAAGAGCGCAAGCACCGTTTGAACCGTGAAATCAATGCCCCTGAGCTGCGTTTAACCGGACCTGATAATGAGCCTATCGGCGTTGTAAGCCTGCAGGAAGCTTTGCGCATGGCAGGTGACTTGGATGTGGATCTGGTTGAGATTGCCGCCAACGCAACTCCGCCTGTGGCACGTTTGATTGACTACGGCAAATTCAAATACCAAGAGCAAAAGCGTGCTGCTGATGCCAAGGCAAAGCAAACCGTCATTGACATCAAAGAAGTGAAGTTCCGCCCAGGAACGGACGATGGCGACTACAACATCAAAGTGCGCAATATTCGCCGCTTTTTGGATGACGGCGATAAAGTCAAGATCACTTTGCGCTTTCGTGGCCGTGAAATTACCCACCAAAATCTGGGTCTGGACTTGCTCAACCGTCTGCGCGATGAACTGGCCGATATCATTGTGGTCGAGCAGTTTCCTAAACTGGAAGGTCGCCAAATGATCATGATGATTGCGCCACAACGCAAGAAGGCAGCTACATCTGCCAAGCCAAAGGGAGCAGAGGCCGCTGCGCCTGAGGCTAAAGAAGAGTAAGCACCAGGCCTAGAGCTTGTTGCTGTGAAAGGCCGCCACCTGCTTGCAGTTGGCGGCTTTTTTGTGTTTTAGCGCGCGAAAAGTCGGCTATGTACTTTGCGACTTGTCTGCAAGCATGTTGTGATGGCAAGGAGCTTGGGTTGTCACACACAGATACCGCACACATGAAAAAGGCTCCTAGCAGCTAGGAGCCTGTTCGCCTTCACTGCTGATGCACGCTTTGCGTTGCATCGCCGGGCGCAGTAGCAGGTGTGGTTGTTGCTTCAAGCAGCTTAGCCGCCTTGGCAAAGATCAATGCGATTGTTCCTGCATTTGCGATTGCAGGTAGTTTGGCAGCCCAGTTTTTTCAATCAGTGACAGCTGGGTTTCCAGGAAATCAATGCGCTCTTCAATGTCTTCAAGCATCTCTTGCAGCAGATCGCGCGACACGAAATCCATTGCCGTTTCAGCCTGCGCAATGCCTGCTTTCAGGGCTTTTTGTGATTCAAGCTCCAGTTGCAAATCGCATTCCAGCAACTCTTGCACATCCTCACCAATGCGCAATTTACCCAAATCTTGCAAATTGGGCAGTCCATCGAGCAGGAAGATACGTGCCATCAGCTCGTCCGACTGCTTCATGGCCTTGATCGAGGCCTTGTACTCAGACTGGCCCAAAATACCAAAACCCCAGTGCTGCAACATGCGGTAGTGCACAAAGGTCTGGTTGATATTGGTCAGCAGGATTTTGAGTTCAGCCTGCAAGTGGCTCATGACTTGTGGGTCACCGATCATGGGGCTCTCCATTTCATTATTAATCGCGATTCAGTAAATGCTATTGTTTCAAGCTTAGCGCCATCTGGCAATCCATTCCCATGCGTGCGCAGTCGGGTTGCGCTTGATATTAAGAACGGTTCTCTCTACGCGCCGCAACAGACGGTCGAGCAGTCCATAACGCGCTCTATGCAGCTGCACGCAGGCTGCGCAGCCGCACAAGCCGCACAAGCCGCGAAGGACGTGCAGGACACAGGCGCAGTTAAGGCACTGGTTCTGAAGCAGCCTATGCTTGCGCAAAAAGGGGCAAGGCCACAGCTCGCCGGTATTGTCCAGCTTTTCTCAGTGCGATTGACGGCGCTGTGCTGGTTGAGAGGCTTGCACGGCGCTAACTGGTGCAGTCACGTGCTTGAGCGGCTGCCCCACTTGTCTCATCGGCTTTTCTTGCCATTGGCTTTTTTGCCGGTGGCTTCAGGCTTGCCGGGATGGGTTTCGGCACTATGGTATTGCGCGCGGATGGCTTGAATGTCGACCGTAGGTGCTGGCAATTGCATATGCAGGTCCTGCAGCGTTGCGGCAATGATTTGCGATGCCGCGAGATTGCGGAACCACTTGTTGTTGGAGGGCAAAACATACCAAGGCGCGTAGGCGGTTGAGCATTTATTCAGCATGGCCTCGTAGGCGCCGATATAGTCGTCCCATAAAGCGCGCTCAGTGTAGTCGCTGTCGGAAATTTTCCATTGGCGCATGGGGTCGTCCAGGCGCTCGCCAAAGCGCTTGAGTTGCTCCTCGGGGGAGATCATCAAAAAGAATTTGATGATGGTGACACCGCTTTCGTGCAGCAGCTGCTCGAATTCATTGATGCGATCGTAGCGTGTGGTCCAGACCGATTTTGGCACCAGATTGTGCACACGTGCAACCAACACATCCTCGTAATGCGAGCGGTTGAAAACCGCCACCTGGCCCAGGCCAGGCGTGTGCGGGTGCACGCGCCACAGGAAGTCATGCGCACGCTCTTGCGGGGTTGGCTGCTTGAAGCCAGTCACACTCACGCCCTGCGGGTTCATGCCTTTGATTACATGCCAGCAGACCCCGTCCTTGCCGGCCGCATCAATGCCTTGAAGCACGATCAGCAGCGCATGCTGCTTCTCGCCGTAGAGCAGGCGCTGGTGCTCGGCAATCGTACTGAGGTGCTTGGCAATCTCTTCAGCTGCTTCTTTTTCGCTGTCGTGCGAGCCGTGCCAGGCTGGATCGAGCTTGCTGAGCCGAACTTTAGAGCCGGGTTTGACGATCAGTTTTTTGCGGTAGTCCATCCGTTTCTCTCCCTCATGAATTGAATCTGTTGGCGGTGCGTGCTTGGCTCACTGGCCCGGCGGGTCAGCCGGGCGGGTAGATCACGCGCTGGCGGCAATTGGAGCATGGAGGCCTGGCGCTTCAGTGCGCGCAGGCGGACCATAACGGTAATAGGCCAGCTTGACTGCGTCGGTCAGCACCGTCCAGACCAGTACATAGGCCCATACCAGGCCAATCAGCGTCCAAGGCAGTGGCGTGACCAATACGCCCGCAGCGCACAGCAACACAGCCACGATTTGCGTGGCTACCACCGCCAGGAACAATTGCCAAGACGGGTACAGCGGGCGGAAAATCGAGCGGCGCGTGCGCACGACAAACAGCAGCATATGCCCGCCAGCGGCCAACTGCAAAAACAGCGCCGTTTGCAGGTGGCTGGCGTCCAGTGGAATCCAGGCTTGCAAGGTTGGATTGCTGATCCACTCCATGCCAATCAGCACCAAACCAAAGCTTTGTGCTGTGGCCATCACGCCCATCAGAATCGAGAACACCAGAATATGGTGCATTTCCCAGCGCACTGGTTTTTTGGCAGGACTGACGCGGTCATAGGCAATCGTCATGATTGGAATATCATCGAGCAAGGCCAGCACCACAATCATGATGGCAGTCAATGGCTGGATGTTGAAAATCACACTCGACAGTACCACCACCACCATGATTGCAATGGTCATCGCAATGCGGTAGTACACATAGGAGTTGATGCGCTCGAAGATCTGCCGACTTTCTGTGATCGCATTGACGATGGTAGACAAGCCTGGCGCGGTCAGGATCAAGGCTGCTGCATTACGCGCAGCATCGGTGGCGCCTGATACAGCAATGCCGCAATCGGCCTGTTTAAGGGCAGGGCTGTCATTCACGCCATCGCCAGTCATCGCGACAATGTGGCCGCCTTGCTGCAGGGCTTTGACGATTTCGTATTTGTGCTCAGGAAACACCCGGCCAAAGCCATCGGCTTTTTCTACCGCCGTGATCGACGTCTGGGGAATGTGGGCAGCATCCGTGCCTTTGGGGAAAACGTCGCTGGCCACCAGCAGATTCGCGCCCATGCCCAGCTGGGTAGCAATTTCAGCGCCAATGGCTACATCATCGCCAGTGACCATTTTGACTTGCAGGCCCAGCTCTTTGGTATTGGCAATAGTCTCCTTGGCATCGGTGCGCGGAGGATCGAGCAAAGGCAAAATACCCAGCAGCTTCCAGCTGTTACCGCCATCGTCCGAGCTGGCCGCGCCCAGTGCGCGGTAACCGTGACTGGCCAGCTCGTGCACCTTGCTGTCGTAAGCCGTCTCGGTATTGGCATCAAGCTTGCACAAAGCGGCGATGGCTTGCGGCGCCCCTTTGGCGAACTGCCAGGCTTTGCCTGTGCTGTCTGTGACCGTGGCGATCGTGCGTTTGTTGACGGGATCAAACGGTGTGAAATGGGTTTGCTTGTATTGGCTGAGGTGGCTGGCATCGGTCACGCCTTTGAGTACGGCCTGGTCGATCGCGTCTTCACTGCTGCTTTGGGTGGCCAGGGCCGCGGCCAGGATGACCTCTTGCGCCTGGGCATTGTTGAAGACGATCGGAGCTGCCAGCGTGAGTTTGTTTTGCGTCAATGTGCCGGTTTTGTCTGAGCACAGCACATCGACACCAGCGAGCTCGTCAATGGCCGAGAGGCGCGAGACAATCGCCTTTTGCTTGGACAAGGCCAGTGCGCCCAAGGCCAGGGTCACCGACATCACTGCTGGCAATGCCACCGGCACAGAGGCGACCAGCAACACCAGCACAAACTGCAAGATCGAGCCCGCTGTTGCCCAGTTCCATTGATCAGGCACAATGATTTCGCGATAGACCTGCACACCAACCAAGACTGCAGCGAGAATGGCCGCCAGCAAAATCAAAAAGTCGCCAATTTGCACGACGGCTTTTTGCGAATGCGACTGTGAACCGGCCGAGGCCACCAGTTTGGCCGTGCGGCCAAAAAAGGTGTTGTTGCCGGTGGCAGTCACTACGCCTTGCATGTCACCTTGCTTGGCAATCGAGCCGGAGTAGGCGCTATCGCCGACCTTTTTGCTGACCGGCAAAGACTCGCCCGTCAAGGCTGCCTGGTCGACGCTGAGGTAGTCGCCTGAAATCAGCAGCAAATCAGCAGGCACAATTGCACCACCAGGTACATCGATGATGTCGCCCGGCACTACCGTGGCGGCATCCACGCTGACCCAGGCGCCATCACGCAAGGCACGTGCTTTGAGGGCCAAATCCTTTTTCAGAGCCGCCAAGGCCGAAGCCGCTTTGGCATCCTGCCAGAACCCAACGGCGGCGTTGTAGAGCAGCAAGCCCATGACCACGGCAAAATCTGCCCAGTCTGCGCGCAGCAAAGAGATCAGCGCGGCGGCCTCAATCATCCAGGGAATCGGGCCCCAAAAATAGCCAAACAACTTATGCCATAGCGGCTCTTCCTTGGCTTCAATGGCATTGGGGCCGTATTGGCTCAGCCGCTGTGCCGCGTCGCTGCTGCTCAGGCCTTTGGCCGACGACTTCAGTGTGCTCAATTGCGCGGCAATGGCCTCAGGGCCCAGGGTGCTGGTTTGGCCCTTGCTGCTGGTGCTGGGCGGTGTCGCCGCTGAGGTGGGGGAAGGGGGTGCTGCCGCAGCATTGGACTTGGCGCTGGGAGCTGGGTCGACTGGCTGCGCTTGCGCTGCGTTATTAGGCCTTTGATCACTCATACAGACTCTGCCCCTCTGAGTTGGTAGCCATTCGCATGCAAGCTATTAGCCGCAGCAGTGCGAAGGCTGGTAATTAATCGGCTTTATGTAGCATTTGCTTAATTATTTTGTCACTTCTTAAGTAATGTAGCAAGTTGTGTTTTGCGGCGCTAAGTTATCGCGCTCAATGGCCGTCAATTAGTTGGGTAGTTCGTAGCGCGCGATAGATGCGGTAAAAAAACAAAAGCCCCACAATGGCTTGTGGGGCTTTGTAAGCTGCAGCGGGGGCTGAGTTTTTCAGCCCATGGCAGACAGGCTGAAGGTATGTGCACTTAGAGTGCTACGCAATCGGCAAAGAATTGCTTGTTGCCGTCGGCGTCCCTTTCCATCACCAGGCCGTGGATATCGGTCTCAAAGCCTGGCAACTGTTTGGCAAATTCGCGTGCAAACTTCAGGTAGTCAACAATTTTCTTGTTGAAGACTTCACCAGGAATCAGCAGTGGAATGCCCGGCGGGTAGGGCGTGACCAAGCCGACGGTGATGCGGCCTTCCAGGTCGTCGATCTTGACGCGCTCGGTCTTGCGGCGCGCAATGTGGGCGTAGGCATCGGCGGGGCGCATTGCGGGTGTCAGATCAGACAGGTAAATCTCGGTCGTCAGACGGGCGATGTCGTGCTTCGCATAGAGCTGGTGTACGTGCTGGCACAAGTCGCGCAGACCCATCTTCTCGTAGCGGCGGTGCTGGGCCGAGAATTCCGGCATGACGCGCCACAGCGGCTGGTTTTTGTCGTAGTCGTCCTTGAACTGCTGCAAAGCCGTCAGCAAGGTGTTCCAGCGGCCTTTGGTGATACCGATGGTAAACATCACAAAGAAGCTGTACAGGCCCGTTTTCTCGACCACCACGCCGTGCTCGGCCAAAAACTTGGTCACGATCGAGGCAGGAATGCCGTTGGTGTCAAACTTGCCATCCAGATTCAGACCCGGCGTGACGATGGTCGCCTTGATCGGGTCGAGCATGTTGAAGCCGTCGGCCAGATTGCCAAAGCCGTGCCAGCTGCTGCTGGCTTTGCGGGACTTGCTGCCGTTGCTGCCAATGATCCAGTCGGCCGAGCGACCCACGCCTTCTTCGGCCAGCTTGTCTGGGCCCCAGACTTTGAACCACCAGTCGTTTTTGCCAAATTCCTCTTCGACTTTGCGCATTGCACGGCGGAAGTCCAGGGCTTCGAGCAAGCTTTCTTCGACCAAGGCCTCACCGCCAGGCAGCTCCATCATCGCAGCGGCCACATCGCAGCTGGCGATGATGCTGTACTGCGGGCTGGTGGAGGTGTGCATCAGGTAGGCTTCATTGAACAGCGCAAAGTCCAGCTTGCGCTCTTGCGAGTCCTGCACCAGCACGTGGCTGGCCTGACTGATGCCAGCGAGCAGCTTGTGGATCGACTGGGTGGCATAGACCACGCTGGTTTTGGGGCGCGCACGTTTTCTGCCCATCGCATGGTAGGTGCCATAGAAGGGGTTGAAAGCGGCGTGTGGCAACCAGGCTTCGTCAAAATGCAGGTTCTCGACATAACCGTCGAGCATGCTCTTGATGGTTTCGGTGTTGTAGAGCACGCCGTCATAGGTCGATTGCGTGAGCGTCAGCACGCGTGGTTTGACGTCTTTGACGTTGACGTCCTTGAGCAGCTCTTTCATCAAGGGGTTGGCCTTGATTTTCTTCTGGATGTTGGCTGGCTCGAATTCATCTTTGTGAATCGGGCCAATGATGCCAAAGTGGTTGCGTGAAGGCTTCAAGAACACCGGGATGGCACCTGTCATGATGATCGAGTGCAGCACCGATTTGTGGCAGTTGCGATCGACCACGACGACATCGCCAGGGGCGACGTTGTGGTGCCAGACGATTTTGTTCGATGTGCTGGTGCCGTTGGTGACAAAGAAGCAATGGTCGGCATTGAAAATGCGCGCCGCATTGCGCTCGCTCTCGCCAATCGCACCGTTGTGGTCCAGCAGTTGGCCCAGCTCTTCCACGGCATTGCACACGTCGGCGCGCAGCATGTTCTCACCATAGAACTGGTGGTACATCTGGCCAATCGGGCTTTTCAGGAAGGCCACGCCACCTGAGTGGCCAGGGCAGTGCCAGGAGTAGGAACCGTCATCGGCATAGTCCAGCAGCGCCTTGAAAAAGGGCGGCTGAATGGTTTCGAGGTAGTTCTTGGCCTCGCGGATGATGTGCTTGGCGACAAATTCGGGTGTGTCCTCGAACATGTGGATAAAGCCATGCAGCTCACGCAAAATGTCGTTGGGCAGATGGCGTGCCGTTTTGGTTTCGCCATGGATGTAGATCGGCACCTCGTCGTTGCGGCGGCGCACTTCGCCAATGAAGTCACGCAGGCTCTGGATCACCAAAGGCTCGCCTTCGTCGCTGCTGGTCAATTCCTCGTCATCAATCGACAAGATGAAAGCGCTGGCCCGGCTTTGCTGCTGCGCAAACAGGCTCAGATCCCCGTAGCTGGTCACACCAACCACTTCGAACCCTTCGGCTTCGATGGCCTGGGCCAAGGCGCGAATGCCAAGACCAGAGGTGTTTTCTGAGCGGTAGTCCTCATCGATGATGATGATGGGAAAGCGAAATTTCATGGGGTGACACTCCCGGAAAAGGCAGGCAGTTCAGGCCAAAATGGAAGGCCGCCCGCAGATGCGTAAACATGTGCGGGCGGAAATGGGCGAAGTGTAAACAAAAGGCATGGCAGCTGCATGAAAAAAACAATAAAACAGTGAAAGAAACACTGTTTCTCTGCCCGTTGCGGCTTGAAAGCGACGCTGCGGCCAGCTGCTCAGAGCCTGTTCATCATCTCCGCGCAGCCGCGTTGAAACCCAAAAGGATGCAATGCACTGCAAAAACCGCAGTCGGGCTATCTGTCCGGCGAGGATTTTTAATAAAGCAGCGTGCCTTTTGGGCGCCAACCCGAAGGGTTAGGCACAAAAAAGCGCATGACTGCGTTGCCCGTTTTGCTTATACAGACATAAGAGCAGCAACAGGCGCCTTGCACAGCCTCTTTTTTGTGCCTTGCGCGACTGCTTGGAGATGATGAACAGGCTCTTTGGTTTTTGCTGCAATGCGCAGCTTCTACAGCGTCTGTTCTTCACCACCCAGCGCCTCGATCAGCTGTGGGATCAGCTGGCTCAGCTCACCAGTGGTGATGGCTACATCGGCATCAAAATGGTCGTCGCTTTTGTCCTTGTCTTCGTGGACTGCATCGCTGAAGCTGAGCTTTTTGACCTGCAGCGTATCGGTCAGCACAAACTGGCAGCGTTCGCCCCATCCCAGGGACAGGCGTGTTGGGCGTTTGCCGGCTTGCAAGTGGCCGCGAATTTCGTCGATTTCCAGTGAGTGGCGGGCGTAGCGCACGCTGGCCTTGGTGTCATCAGCAGCTTTGAGCTCGCATTCATCACCGATGCTGAACGCTCCTGGTGCGCTTTGGTCTTCCAGCCATGCGGCCATCGCAGTGGCTGGGCTTTCCTGCGTTTGCACAATCTTGGGGATAAAGCCGGGCAACTGTTCGACCAAGGCCGTGAGAATTTCATCGGCTTTCTGTGGGCTGCTGGCATCAATCACCAGCAAGCCCTGTTTGGCATCAATCCAGACCCAGGTGCCCTGGCGCTTGGTGAAAGCCATTGGCAGCAAGCTCAAACGCGCCTCGTCTTTCAAATCACGCAATTCCTTGCGGCCAGGTTTGCGGCCTGTTTGCGCTTCCATTTGCTCACTCTTTTCTGCCACGTGTGAGTCGACTACCGAGCTGGGCAGAATTTTGGTTTCGGTGACATGGCGCAGTATCCATTGGCCATTGATGGATTCCACCATCGCGCCGTTGGCCTGGCCACGCGGCGGCACCCAGCCCAGCGCGCGCTCTTGCGTTGGTGTGCATGGCGTGAATGGGTGGGCTTCCAAGGCGTCGCTGGCCTGTGCCAGATCAGCTGACCAGCTGGAGGCAATGCGGAAAATCAATAAATTCTTGAACAAAACAAACTATCCTTGAATGAAGTGCGCAGCGCTCAGGTACGAAGGCAGGGTGCTGCGCACAATGGTGTGGTGGCCCATTATCGCCGCAGTGCTGGGGGCATAAACCTGATGCACTCAAGAGCTTGTGTGCCCGTGCTTTGGCGTGCGCCTGGTGGGCTTCATGGTGGGCTGCCCGTGTCTGTGTTGGCACCAGGGCCTAAGCGGTCAATTGCATCGGTGATGATGCCATCTGTGTGCATCGCAATCAGTGCATGGGCCTGATCAGGCGCGTTGACCGTGTAGCTGAGTGCGCGCATGCCCAGTGCGTGGCAGCGCGCCACACGCTCTGGCGCCCACAATGGATAGTGGCAGACCAGCGCCGCACACTGCAGCGCCTGTGTTTGCTCCCAAATGCGGTCTGACCAGTGCTCGACCAGCAAAGCCAGCGCAGCGTGTGTGCCAGTGCTGCCAAAAGCCTCTAATGCAGGCACAGAAAAAGACGACACCAAAGGCTGTGGTAGATCAGCAGGCCATTGCGCGCTGTAGCGCTCAAGCAGTGTGGCAACTGCCAAGCCTGTAGCGGCATCCTGACCAGGCAATGGTTTGATTTCGATATTCAAACACAGGCCTTGCGCCAGGCACCAGTGCAGCAGGGCATCCAGGCGCAGCAATGGCTCAGTGTGGAACAGCTGAGAATGCCAACTGCCAGCATCCAATTGCGCCAATGCAGACCATGGGAGTGCGGCGGGACTGCCGTGGGCATTGGTGGTGCGGTCCAGACTGTCATCATGCAACAAATACAGCACACCATCGGCGCTGAGTTTGGCATCGCACTCAAACATCCGAAAGCCGTGCTGGGCGCCCAGCATAAAGGCGGCCATGGTGTTTTCAGGGGCCCGCTTGCCGGCACCGCGGTGGGCTATCCAAAACGGGTAGGGCCAATCAATCCGGGCACAGGCAGAGGTCATGGCTTGCAGCGTTTGAATTAGGCAGCTTTGCCAGACCCGTCCTTGGCCTCAGGGTCTTGTACTGCACCAATGTCTTCCACCAATTGGTCAAGCTTTTCTTCTTCTGCGTCAGTGGCATTGCTGGCTTGAGTCGGTTTGGCCTGGGGCTTTTCCTGCTCTTCGTCTTGCTCGTCATCGTCTTTCTCGGGCGCCATGCGTGGCACGGCCAATTGCAGCATGTTGACGCTGCGCGGTACATTCTCGCCTTTTTGGCGTGAGCGAAAAAGCGCTGCCCGCATCAGAAAAATCGTCGTCACCGGTGAGGTAATGGCAATAAACAGCCCAAGCAACAAGATATTGATGGCTGGTTTGCCTGTCTGGAACGAGAAGTAAATAATGGTGGCCAGCATCAAGCACCAGACGCCACCAGTAGTGATCAGTGCAGGGGCATGGATTCTGGCGAAAAACGTTTGCAGGCGAAGCACCCCTGAGGCGCCAAGCAGGCTGATCAAGCCACCACAAATGGCAAAAAAAGCCACCAGAATCTCGGCCCACAGCGGCAATAGAAAGGTTGGCGCAGCACTCATTCAATCACCTCCCCACGCAGCAGGAATTTGGCCATTGCGGTACTGCTGACGAAGCCGAGCAGGGCAATGAGCAACGCTGCTTCAAAATAGGCCGTGCTTTCGTAGTACATCGACAGGCTGAGCATCACATACATGCCCAAAACAAATACGCAGTCCAACGCCAGGATGCGGTCTTGCGCCGATGGGCCAATCAGCAAACGAATAATCACCATCAGCATCGAGACGGCCAGCATCGCCAGGGTGATGGGCAGTGCCCAAGCGAGAATTTGTCCATTCATTCGAAAATCTCCATCAAAGGCCGCTCATAGCGCTCTTTCACTGTTTTGATGACTTCATCCTTGTCCACATTGCCATCAAATACGTGCAAGAGCAAGGTGCTGCGATCCATTGACAGCTCTGCCCATGCATTGCCTGGCGTGATCGTGGTGATCACAGCCAGTACGGCCAGGCCATTGGGCTCGCGCATATCCAGCGGGATACGGATAAAAATGGAGATGTCTTCCTTGGTCGCATTGGGTGTGAGCAAAACGCGAATGACCATCCAGTTGGACTTCCAGGCGTCGAGCATGACGGTCCAGGCCAGCTTCACAATGGTGAGAGGATGGCGCACGCGCACATCGCGTGGGCGCAGTGCATCGCTGAAAATTGGAATTGTAAAACCCAGCACTAGCGCCAATAAAAAATTGGCCAGGCTGTAGCTTTGCGTCATGACCATCCATAAGATGATCAGCAGGGCTGACAACAAAGGAGCTGGGAAAATCGTCTTTAGGAGCTTTCTCATGGCTGGACTCCTTCTGCACCAGTCTCAACCGCATCTTGCGCCGCTGCAGGGATCTTTTGCGTTGGGTAGGGCTTGGGCTGGGTTTGCAAGACCGACTGGATGTAGTCGTCGGGTGCATACAAGCCGTTCGCTGTAGTTTGCATATAGCGCATGATGCTATCGGCTTGCACGGTGATGGCCACGCAGGCGCCCAACAAAATCACCAATGGAATGCCTTCTACGACCTTCACCACCGGTGGGGTACGGTCGTGCGAGGCCCAAAAATGCCGAATACCAGCGCGCGAGAATGCGATCAAAGCCAATAAACCTGATGCGATCAGCAGTGCCAGCAAAATCCAGCCATCGGTGCCAGGTGACTGGCCAGATGAGGCGCCCATTCCCAGCGGATTGAGCATGGCCGATAGCATCGCGAATTTGCCAATAAAGCCAGACAGCGGCGGCAGACCAGCAATCAACAAGGTGCATGCCATAAAGGACAAACCTAGCAAGGCCACTGCCGCTGGCATCGCGCGGCCAACCAATGCTTGCTCTTTGTCATCCAGGTTGAATGCGTCGAGCTTGCCTTCGAGGTCGGGCGTGAGAAACGGCGCTTCATCCTCTTCTTCGTAGGGCGCATAGTCCTTGCCTTCATTGCGCCAGCGGTCCATCAGATCCGCCAGCAAGAAGCAGGCACTGACTGCCAGGGTAGAGCTGACCAGATAAAACAGCAGGCCCGCTGTCAGCAGGTTTTGTCCAAAACCCAGTGCTGCCAAAAGGGTGCCCGAAGACACAATCGCGCTATATCCAGCCAAATTGCCCAGCTTTTGCGAGCTGAGTACACCAATCGAGCCCACAGCAATGGTTGCCATGCCTGCATAAGTCAGCCACTGGCCGCCATACAGGGCCGATGCGCCTGCATCGTAGCCAAACAGCAAGGTCCACAAGCGCAAGATCATGTAGACGCCGACCTTGGTCATGATTGCGAACAAGGCTCCTGCCGGGGCCGTAGCCGCGCTATAGGCTTTGGTGAGCCAAAAGTTCATTGGCCACACCGCGGCCTTGATCAAAATGGCGATGGCCAAGATGCCTGCAGCCACGTGCAGCAGGGAGCGGTCTTCAGCAGCGATATTGGGGATGGTGCTGGCCAGGCTCGCCATGTTCAGCGTGCCGGTAATGCCATAGAACATCGAAATGCTGATTAGCAGCAGCGAGGAGGCAAACAGGTTGATCGCAATATAGTGCAGGCCTGCTTGTACCCGTGCGCGGCCCGAGCCATGCAGCAGCAAACCATAGGAGGCTGCCAGCAAAATCTCAATGAACACAAACAGATTGAACAAATCACCTGTCAGGAAGACGCCATTGAGTCCCATGATCTGCAACAAGAACAGCGCATGGAAGTTCACTCCAGCGCGATGCCAATGGGCTACGGAGTAAATCGAACACGCCAAGGCCAGCACAGATGTCAGCAACATCATCAGCGCCGATAAACGGTCCAGCACCAGGACAATGCCAAATTCAGATGGCCAGTTGCCGGTCAGATACACGCCCATGGTGGTGGAGCCATCCTGTTTGTGGCTCCACTGCAGTAAAAAGATCGAGATGCCGAGCAAGACCACGCAAGCAAGCACATTGAGCGTGAGCTTTAGACGCTGTCTTTCTTCGCCAAGAAACAAAATAATCGCAGCAACACCCATGGGCACCAGAATCGGCGCCAGAATCAAATGGGGCATCAGTGAGCTTAACCAGGCGTTCATGAAGCCTCGCCTTTCTCTGCTGCCATGCTGCCGTCAACGTGGTCGGTGCCTGACATGCCGCGCAGTGCCAATAGAACAACCAGGAACAACGCAGTCGTGGCAAAGCCAATCACAATCGCAGTCAGCACAAGGGCTTGTGGCAGTGGGTCAGCGTAATGAATCAAATTGGTCGGAATGTCAGGACGCAGCACAGGCTCTTTGTCAATCGCCAGACCCAGGCGGCCCATCGAAAAGATAAACAAATTCACCGCGTAACTGAGCAGCGCCAAGCCAATAATGACTTGGAATGTACGTGGACGCAGCAGCAGCCATATACCTGCACTGGTTAACACTCCAATGGCAATAGCCAAAACAATCTCCATGCTTTTGACCTTCAAGGTTTAGGGTGGTGGGTGTTGAAACGTGCCACCATTTCATAAGCAGCTTGAATACGCGCCAGACTTGCGGCCTGGAATTTTTTGGCCTCTTTGGCCTCGGTTTCCTCTTCGAGCTTGCGCGCGTGGTAGCGGTGGGCACGGGTTGATTGGTGAGCCAAAGCGGTCAAAATCAGCAAGGTCGAACCAACCACCACGGTGAACACGCCCAAATCAAAGAACATGGCGCTGGCCACATGAATATCACCCAGGTAGGGCAGGGTGAAATGCGCCGTGTGTGTGGTCATGAATGGATAACCCCAGTAGAACGATCCAGCCCCAGCGGCAATCGAGCACACCAGACCAAACGCAATCCAGCGGCGTGGGAACAGCGTGAGGTTGGCCTCAACCCATTGCGTGCCCGAGACGATGTACTGCAGCAGCAAACCGACTGAGAAAATCAGACCTGCGACAAATCCGCCGCCCGGTTCGTTGTGGCCGCGGAAGAAGAAGTACAGCGACACCAGCGTGGTGATTGGCAACAGCAAACGCACCAGTACCGCAGGCACTGTCAAATAACCAATGGCCGTGTCCTTGGCTTGGCGTGGGTTGAACAAGTCGGTAATCAAGTCACCAGGCAGCACCCGCTGCTGCATGGGCAAATCCATGGTTTCACGCGCGGGACGGAAGCGGCGCAGCAAGGCGTAAATCGTCAGGCCCACAATCGCCAGCACCACAATCTCGCCAAAGGTGTCAAAGGCACGGAAGTCCACCAGCATGACGTTGACGACGTTGGTGCCACCGCCCTCGCTTTGCGCCCGCTCTAGGTAGAAGGTCGAGGCGCTTTGGTCAAACGGTCGGCTCAGCATGGCGTATGTGATCAAGGCGATACCAATGCCACCAATCAAGGCAATGACCAAATCGCGTGCGCGGCGTGCCTGAGCAACGTTTTGGTCAATGGCCCATGAGGTCGGGCGAATCGACTTGTCGCGTTGTGGCAACCAGCGCAGGCCCAGCAGCAGCAAAATGGTCGTGACTACTTCCACGGACAGCTGGGTCAGGCCCAAATCAGGTGCAGAGAACCACAAGAAGGTCAGCACCACGCACAGGCCGGTGGCACCCAGCATGATCATCGCAGCCAGCCGGTGGAACTTGGCTTGCCAGGCAGCAGCAATGGCACAAATGGCACCAATGAACCAGATCACGGCAAAGGCGGGCGACAGGGGCTGCACTGGACGGTCACCAATCGTCAAGCCGCCATACCACAGTGGCAGACCGGCAGCGAGGAACGTCATCATGATGACCCAGAACATTTGCCACTGCAGACGGCGTGTTGTCAGGCGCAGGCGGAGTGAACGGCTGCGTCTGGTCAACGAGGCCAGGGTGTAGACAAAAATGCTTTGGCCAGTCAGGGTCCAGCTGAACGCATAGTCCTTGAAGTAATCTCGGCCACGGATGTATTTGGCGACAAAGAAGAACAGGAACGTACCAGTGCCCAGCGCAATGATGCTCATGATCAGCGGCTTGTTGATGCCATGCCAGACCGCCAGGCTGTAGTAAGGCAGATCACCGCCCACCACAGGGGTGGCAGCTGCCGCCAGGAATGGCCCGACAATCACATTGGGCAATACACCCACCAAAATACAGATGACGACCAAGAAGCCAACGGGGACATTCATCCAGATAGGCGGGTCATGCGGTTTTTTCGGCAAGTCTTCGGCTGGTGGTCCAAAGAATACATCGTAGGCAAAGTGCAGCGAATAAATCACGCTGAAAATACCAAAAATCACGGCAATCACTGGCAAGCTCGCCTGGATATAGGCAGGTGCGTGGACCAGTCCGGTCTCAGCAAAGAACATTTCTTTGGACAGGAAGCCATTAAAGAAAGGCACGCCCGCCATGGCAGCGGTCGCCACAATCGCCAGCCAGAATGTCACCGGCATCAGTTTGCGCAAGCCCGATAAACGCCTGATATCACGGGTGCCCGTTTCATGGTCGACAATGCCGACGACCATGAACAGCGAAGCCTTGAACGTCGCATGGTTCATGATGTGAAATACTGCCGCGACTGCTGCGAGTTCGCGGTTCAGGCCAAACATCAGGGTAATCAACCCCAGATGCGAGATCGTTGAATATGCCAGCAGGCCTTTGAGGTCATTTTGGAACATCGCCACAAAAGAGCCAAACAGCAAAGTGACGGCGCCAACACCACCCACAATCCAGAACCATTCATCCGTGCCACTGAGCACTGGCCAGAAGCGGCCGAGAATGAACACACCTGCCTTGACCATCGTGGCAGAGTGCAAATAGGCAGACACCGGCGTAGGTGCAGCCATCGCATTGGGGAGCCAGAAATGGAAAGGGAACTGCGCACTTTTGGTAAACACGCCCAGCAAAATCAACACCAGCACAACTGGGTAGGAGCTGTGGTTGCGAATCTGTGAACCAGCGGCCAGTACATTGTCCAGGTTGTAGCTGCCCACAATATGGCCCAGCATCAGCATGCCGGCGAGCAAACACAGGCCACCCGCCCCGGTGATGGTCAGCGCCATGCGTGCACCGCGACGGGCATCTTTGCGGTGGTGCCAATAACCAATCAGCAAGAAAGAGAAGATGCTGGTCAGTTCCCAGAAGAAGGCCAGCTGAATGATGTTGCCAGACAGCACAACACCGGCCATTGAGCCCATGAATGCTTGCAGAAACGAGAAAAAACGCGGCACAGGATCGTTAGGCGACATGTAATAGCGCGCATACAGCACCACCAGCGCGCCAATGCCATAGACCATCATGGCAAACATCCATGCATAGCCATCTAAGCGAATCGATAAATTCAGTCCAAAAGAGGCGAGCCACGTGAACTCTTCTCGATAGATCTCACCTTGTGCAATCCCGGGGAAGTACAAGGCCAATTGAACCGCGCCAAACAGGGCAATTGCACCTGCCAGCGTGGATTCAAGGTTTCGCGCATTTGACGGAAGTGCGCTGGCAATCAAGCTGCCAATAAATGGCAGTAAAACAATGGTGCTAAGTGCGACTGGATCCATGCGATAAATTTTATGGTGAATGTGTTTTTGAATCGAGTGAAAACCCCAGCAAACTCACTTTAATTTCAAAGACTTGAGGCGACCATTGCTTGGTATTTTTAATGTCAACTTTGGTTAAAATTTATAAAAAACAATAAGTTGCATCAATATCCTCTGAGAATTCATCGAATCATTCTTGCGGTGATTCTATATTTTATTTTTCGCTATAAATCCGTTAAATGTCGATAAAAAGTATTCTTTTTTTTCTAAATTGAACCATCATCGGCTAAATTGATATTTTAAAAAATTCGATGTGTGTTGCTAAAAATTTTTTTCTTGAATTTTCGCAAATTTTGTGTGTTGCTGTCGATTGATGGCTAATTGGTGTCTTTTGCCGGTTGATAGATGAAGATGTGGTTTTGCAAGCATGCACAATTGGGCTGTTACAAACCCGTTGAAGGTTGAATGTCTGCAATCCGTGCATGGGCTTTGGGCCGTTATCGTCGGGTAGCTATCGTCCAATGCACGGGCGACTGCCAGGTACCAATAATTGCTTGGGCCTGCTGTTGGGGACGGCTCGTCGCGGCATCGCTCGTGCCTTATGCGGCGGCTGTGGGTGGCCGCGCTTGTCCTGGTTGGCCAGCAACGTAGTCGCATGTCCATGTGCAGCGTGCGACGGCTGGGCTAGGTTATGTGTGCAGGGGTGCAACGCAAAAAAACGCTGCAAAAGCCAGGTTGCAGCGTTTTTGGTGTTTAAGCTGCGCCAGCAGAAGTGGCGCAGCGTGCAGGCTCAGCGGCCGATCCGCTCAAGCTTCTTTACCTGGCGCGTGTATTGCGCGCCTGGGGGTTAACGGAATACGACCGTTTTGTGGCCGTTGATCAAAATGCGGTGCTCGCTGTGCCATTTGACGGCGCGGGCCAGAACCTGGCTTTCGGTATCGCGGCCGCGGGCGGTCAAATCGTCCACCGTGTCGGTGTGGAAGGCGCGCGCCACATCCTGTTCAATGATTGGGCCTTCATCCAAATCGGCTGTGACATAGTGCGCAGTAGCGCCAATCAGCTTCACGCCACGGTCATGTGCCTGGTAGTAAGGCTTGGCGCCTTTGAAACTAGGCAGGAAGCTGTGGTGGATATTGATGGCCTTGCCGCTGAGTTTCTGGCTCAGATCATCCGAGAGAATTTGCATGTAGCGTGCAAGAACCACGAGTTCGGCTTGCTCGGCCTGGATAATTTCGTATTGCCGCGCCTCTGCCTGTGCCTTGGTCGCTGCCGTCATCGGAATATGGTGAAACGGCACGTTGTAGCTGGCCGCTAATTGGTAGAAATCGCGGTGGTTGCTGATAATGGCGCGGATATCAATGGGCAGCAAGCCGCTTTTCCAGCGAAACAGCAAATCGTTGAGGCAATGGCCTTCGCGGCTGACAAACACCACGGTGGGGACTTTTTTGGCTGCATCGTGCAAACTCCACTGCATGTTCAGCGGCGGTGCAAACTCAGCCAAGGCGGCTTGTAAAGCAGACAGACTCTGATCGGCAGCAGAGAATTGCACGCGCATGAAAAACAAGCCCGTGGTCTGGTCATTGAATTGCGCTGCCTCTTCGATGTTGCCGCCATTGTCAAGCAAAAAGCCGGAAACAGCATGCACCAGCCCTTTGCGATCAGGGCAGGACAGGGTCAGAATAAAAGTGGTAGGTGCTGGATTCATAAGGGGCCGTATTGTCGCACTGATTCAGTCCTGGTGCTGGTGCGCAATGCGTGCAAGCCACCTGACAGATTCAGAGAGAGGAGCGAAATAGAGGGTTAGGCGCCAAACAAAGCCGGCTCAGCGTAGCGACCCGGCTTTGCTTTGGGGCAGTTGCAGTGGCCTGTTATTGGCCACGACGTGTGCGCACCGCCTGCGCCAAGGTTTGTAAGATAGGCTCAGTCTGCGCATAGCTGATGCAGGCATCCGTCACGGAGATGCCGTAGGCCAAAGGCTGGCCTTGCACATGGTCTTGCCTGCCTTCATGGAGATGGCTCTCGATCATGATGCCAGTAATGCGTTTGTCGCCAGCTGCAATTTGTTGGGCGACATTGTGCGAGACTTCAATTTGCTTGAGGTGTTGTTTGCTGCTGTTGGCGTGTGAAACATCAATCATCACTTGCGGGCGCAACTGCGACTTCTCCAGCAACTGGCAAGCGGCCTCAACATCTGCTGCACTGTAATTGGGCGCTTTGCCACCGCGCAAAATCACATGGCAATTGCGGTTGCCAGCGGTTTCAAAAATGGCAGCTTGGCCCATTTTGGTCATGCCCATGAAGGCGTGCGGTGAACTTGCGGCCAAAATTGCATCGCTGGCGACTTTCAAACCTCCATCAGTGCCGTTTTTAAAGCCGACTGGGCAAGACAGACCGCTGGCGAGTTGGCGGTGGCTTTGGCTCTCAGTCGTGCGAGCGCCAATGGCGCCCCAACTCACCAGATCGCTGATGAATTGTGGCGACAACAAATCCAAAAACTCAGTGCCAATTGGCAGGCCCAATTCCAGGATCTCAAGGAGCAGCTCACGCGCTTTTTCAAGTCCCTCATTCATGGCAAAGCTGCCATCCATGCGGGGGTCGTTGATATAGCCTTTCCAGCCAATGGTTGTGCGCGGCTTTTCAAAATACACACGCATCACCACCAATAAGTCGTCTTTCAATGCCACTGCCGACTCACGCAACAGGCGGGCATAAGCCATCGCTTGCTGGTGGTCGTGGATAGAGCACGGGCCAACGACCACGATCAGGCGGTCGTCGCGTCCGTGCAATACATCGGCAATTTGCGCACGGCTGGTCTCCACCAGATTCAGGGCCGCAGCCGGTGCTGGCAGCCATTCTTGCAGCAGCGCAGGGGTTATTAAAGGGCGAATCGCTTTGATTGAGCGGTCATCGACCCGTTTGGCTTCTTCCTGGTTGATTGGGGTGGCTTGGCGCGGTTTTGAGGTGGTCATGATTGAAAAAGGACGAAAGCGCACCATCAGCGTGCGTCTACAACAGCAGAATCAAACAGTATAGAAGCTTGGCAGGCACTGCGACGCCTTCAGCGCCCAATTGTGTGCTTTTGGCGTCGCATTCAAGGGCTATCTCAGCACCTGAAGCAGCTTAGAGCCTGTTCATCATCGCCAGGCGGTTGCCACGAGGTGATGAATAGGTTCTTTAACGCGGTGTACCCAGCATTTTGTTGAGTGTGGCATCGCGCCAGATCCATTGATGCACAATGACCATCGTGATATGGCCGACAATCAACAGCAACAGCATCCAGCCAAGCAGGCCATGGACGCTCATGCCGGTGCTCTCGCGGGTGATGTTGATGAAATGCAAGATCTCTGGCCGTGCTTGACCGGGGCTGACAATAGGAATGGCATGCAGAAACGCAAAGCCACGCCCATTGGCCCAGGCTCTTACAAGAGCAGTCAGTGGCACGAGCAGCATCAAGACATACAGGCCAAAATGCCCGAAAATCGCGCAACGTGCGATAAAGCCCGTGCCATGCGATGGTCGTCTGCGCATATTACAAAAAGCCCATAAGGCCCGCACAACCATCAATACCATCAGGATAAAACCAACCTCGGGGTGCGTGTGAATGATCCATGAGTCACGGGGATTCAAGCCGAATGCGATCTTCACAATCATGCCCATGAATTGCCAAAAGAACAGCAGAGCCATTGCCCAATGCAGCACTCTGCTGATGCGACCGTAAGATCGAGGGCCGTCTAGCCAAGGATTGGAGGTGGCATTATTGGCAGGCATCGCTTGAATTCAATGTGGGGGGTGAGCCAGCAGTGTTGTTTGCTGGTTTTGTCCATTGCGCTGCGAGGGCGACAAAGTGGGCTGCGCGCATGTTTACCTCGTAAACAGGTTCTCAGCAATGGCGCTGGCTTAGCGCTGAAGCAGCAGTGACACCACAATGCCCAGAAACAGTGTGAAGCCCAGCCAGTGATTTTGGGTAAAGGCGCGAAAACAGGTGTCGCGCTCGCGGTGACGAATCAGGCGCCAGTGCCAGACAACCTGCAGCGCGCCGACTGCAAGTGCTGCATACCATGGCCAGCCCAGTTCTTCACCAGACAAGGCCCATGCCCAGCAGAGCAAGAACAAGGCATAAAAACTGGTCACTCCTGCCACATCCCAGCGCCCCAGCGTAATGGCCGAGGTTTTCATGCCGATTTTCAGATCGTCATCACGGTCAACCATCGCATATTCAGTGTCATAGGCCAGCACCCAGAATAAATTGCCCAGCAGCAGCCACCAGGCTTGTGGCGGGATCTGCTCGCGCACCGCGGTATAGGCCATCACGATGCCTACGCTAAAGGCTACCCCCAGTACAGCCTGTGGCATCGACACATGGCGCTTGGCAAAGGGGTAGATCAGCGTGATCAAAACAGCAAACACAGAGACATAGACCGTCATCGCGTTGGTGCTTAGAACCAGTCCGAATGAGACCAGCGTCAGCACCAGCCCAACCAGCAAGGCCTCTTTAACGCCCACACGCCCAGTGGTGACGGGGCGATTGACGGTGCGTTTGACATGGCGGTCAAAGTCGCGGTCGGCCACATCGTTGATGCAGCAGCCTGCGCTGCGCATCAAGACTGTGCCCAACACAAATACCACCAGCAAATGCCAGCCTGGAAAGCCGTCAGCGGCAATCCACAGCGCTGAAAGCGTTGGCCAAAGCAGCAGCAACCACCCAGCCGGTCGACTCCAGCGAATCAAATCCAGGTAGTTGTGCAGGCGCTGGCTAACAGTTGGGGGAGTGGGGGAGAGCATTTCCATGGGGGCTAAGCAAGCAATAAACCAGGTCGGCGCAAAACGCAGCTGCGCAGCAGAGAAATAGCGGTGGACAACTCACGTTCCATTGCTAGACGGGGCTGCGCCTGGTGTGGGCAAGGCGCGGTCTAGGGCGCGCAGCAAATCAGTCTGGGTGATGATACCTTGCAAACACTGCTTTTCATCGACTACGGGAATCAGATAGCGCCCACCCTGGCTAAGAATCGGAATAATTTCCATCAACGCCTGCTGTGGACGGGCGATCACCAGCGAGGGCACCATTACATCACGCACCAAGCGCGGCTGCGCTGGCTGCTGCGGGTTTGCAGCCGATGCCTCAGCGTGTTCGGCAGGCGCTGACTCTGCTGCGTCTGTCGCAACAGGCACTGGCATGGTTTGTGTGTCGGCCGAGGCATTGGGTTTCTTAAAGCGAGCCAGTCCCACCAGGCGCCATAGGCGCTGCCCCCAAGCAGGCTCGACTTTGTCTGGCGCAGCGTCGGGCAGTGGTGCTGCGTCTGCTTGAGCAGCAGCTGCATTTTTTGCTGCGATGGCATTGAGTACATCAAACCACTGGTTCAGGCCCACTGCACCAAGCAGGCGGTTGTCCTCATCGACTACAGGCAGTTCACGGTGCTTATTGCTGCCCAGCAAAACACGCAAATCGTCCAGCGGCGCGTTGGCAGGCGCAGACTGCACCTGGGTAGTCATCACATCGGCACAGCGCAAATCACCCAAATGGCGCTGGTAAGCCGCGCCGCTGGCGACCTTGAGCAGGGAGGTTAAATCATCTCGGCTAATGGCCAGCACTTCGTTGTAGCGGGCCAAGGCCTTGTCCACATCAGATGGTGATACCTCGCCCCGGTCCTCTTCTGCGCCGCTTGAAGCACTGGAGATTTGGCGGTAAGGGTAGCGCCGCCCAGTCAGGCGGTTGTACACAGTCCCCACCAGCACCAGTACCAGCAAATTAAAACCCAGCGGGAACAGCAGTACCTCGGGCGCTTGTACATGCTTGAGCACCATGTACAAAGCCACCGCAGTGGCGGGTGGATGGACGGCGCGCAGCTGCATCATTGCCAGCACCGACAAGGGCACGGCAATACTCACGGCCAGCACCGTATTGCCTATCAGGTAGGCGCAGGCCATGCCAATTGCCCCAGCACTGAGGTTGCCGACCAGAATGGCCCAAGGTTGCGCCAAGGGACTGGAGGGCAGCGCAAACAGCAAAAAAGCAGTGGCGCTGATCGATGCACCTTGCCAAAAAAGCTCCAACTGTTCGTGCGCGACCCATTGGCTGATCAAAGCCGTCAGCCCAATTGACAAGCCTATGCCCAGCATAATGCGCCCGCACTCTAGCAGCGTAATGCCCGGTGAGGCGGGACTGAGGTCTATCAGCAATTGTTTCCAGGTGCTGGTGCGGGGCTGGCGGTCTGGCATGGTGGACTGCGCGCCTGTTCAGCTCAAATGGATTGAGGCAGCGGGCGCTGGGTTGAGTAAGTGGATGGGTGGGTGAATGGGTCTAGGTTATTATTTCAGTTGCGCCATATGGCTGGTCAAGCGGCGCAATTTGGCGCCTGCTTGGCTATCAGTCTCGTAGCTTTGCGTGACCTCGTCAATTTCCAGTTTCAGCTGGCGAATCATGATGTGTTTGAGCACATTGCGAAATTCGTCCTGGTAATCGGCTTGGGGGTGCGAGGCAATCGCCTCAATGTGGGGCAACAAGCGCTTGATTGGGCCGGGTAGTGCGGCCAGCAGCACCGTTTTGAGATCTGGCCAGGCCTGCGCGCCGTGCTGCTGGTAATGGTCATCCACCCAGCCAAACAGCACTCCGTCAGGAGCGGGCAGGCGGCACAGCAGGGTGATGTCTTGCTCGCCCAGCGTCTCCAACAGCGGCATATGGGCCAGCAAAATGCAGGCGGCGTGCTCTTCACGGCGCAGCGGGCGTTGGCGCAACGGACCACGTGCGGTGGTCAAGAAACCATCGCCTTGCTTGCCATGGCGTGAGAATTTGCCACCATCCCTGGCCGATTTCCAGTCTCCGCCTTTGTTCCAGCTCCGCTTTGGCTCTGCCGGGGCTTTGAACATCGATTCAGGCAGCATCTCAAAACCTGCCTCGTGGCTGGTGTGGCCGCCGTAGGCTTGGCCATGCTCTGGCAGTTCGGGGGCTGCGCCAGCTCCTATCCAAGGCTCCATCAGCACCGAATCGTCCATATTGGCTGGTGGCATATAGGCGTCTTGCGCCCAATAAGACGGGTCATTGGGCAGTGCCTGCGGCCCGGCGACGGCCTCATAGCCATCGGCATGCTCAGGCATGGGCGCACTGTTGAAAGGGGGGGGAGAAGCGGTGCTGATAGCGCGACTTTCAACCGCACTGTGTTGCGCGCGGCTGGGGCGTGCCTGGGCGCCAAGTGCTTCCCACAGTGCTTGCATGTCCTGACGCGCCATTTGTGCCACACGGGCAATCTCATCGAGCATTTGCAACTTCAGCGCGCCCGTTGGCAATTGAGCCCACAATGGCCGCGCCTGGTGGGCCATGCGTGCCCGGCCTTCAGGCGTGGCCAGATTGCAGTCCTGGCTGGCTACTTGCAGCAGGTACTGGCTCAGCGGCAAGGCCAACTCGACCTGCTCGGCAAAAGCCTGCTCGCCACGCTCACGGATAAAACTGTCTGGATCATGCTCTTTGGGCAAGAACAGGAACTGGATGCGCCGCGTATCGGTGGCAAACGCCAGAGCGATTTCCAGCGCTTTGGCAGCTGCTTTGCGGCCGGCGTTGTCGCCATCGAAAGAGAAAATAATGTGTTCGGTATGGCGCAGCAGCAATTGCAGGTGGTGCTCGGTACAAGCGGTGCCCAGGCTGGCCACTGCGTTGGCAAAGCCCCATTGCGCCAAGGCCACCACGTCCATATAGCCCTCGCAGACCAAGGCATACCCCTTGCTGCGAATCGCCTGGCGGGCCTCGAACAGGCCATACAACTCGCGGCCTTTATGAAAAATCGGCGTTTCAGGCGAGTTGAGGTATTTGGGCTGGCCATTGCCCATGATGCGGCCACCAAAACCAATGCACTCACCGCGCGCATTGCGAATTGGAAACATCAGCCTGTCACGGAAACGGTCGTAACGGCGGCCGGTTTCTTCTTTATAAATGACCAGCCCGGCATCTTCCAGCGCTGGATCGGCGTAGTCTGCAAACACGGCTGCCAGTGCATGCTCGCTCGCCGGTGCGTAGCCAAGCTGAAAGCGCGCGGCGATCTCGCCACTGACACCACGGCCCTTCAAATACAAAATCGCCTCTGATGCGCGCTTCAAGTGTTCTTTATAGGCCTTGGCCGCTTGGGCGTTGAAATCGGCCAGGGTTTTTTTCTCTTCTTTGCGCTGCTGACGCTCGGCCGCCTGGGCTGGCGAGACCTTGTCTTGCGGCACCTGCATGCCTGCCATTTGGGCCAGATCCTTGACCGCATCGATGAAGCCCACGCCTGTGAACTCCATCAGAAAGCCAATCGCATTACCGTGTTTTCCGCACCCAAAGCAGTGGAAGAACTGCTTGCTTGGGCTGACTGTGAATGAAGGCGACTTTTCCTCATGAAAAGGGCATAGCCCCATCAAGTTCACCCCGCCTTTTTTGAGGGTGACATAACGACCAACCACATCCGCGATGTCTACGCGTTCGGTCAGTTCATCCAGGAAACTTTGAGGAATGGCCACAGTTCAGGCTTGCTACTAGTGTGTGAGGGAATGCAGGTGACTGGTCAGACAACGCAGCAAGCAGTGCCGGTGTTGACGTCAGGCGTTGGCATGGACAGCAGCGCACAGGGGAGCGCAGCGCCTGATGCCATTATCCAACTTTCAACGACTTGCTGCGCTATTGGGCATGCAGAGCACGCACCGGCCAATGTGCGAGGCTGCACAGCAGCCAGCGCAAGCCATGCGCAGCCGCTATTGGTGGGCTTGGTGTAAGAGCCTTATTCGATCTTTTAGCAGATCGCGTTGAAGCCCAAAAGGGTGCAATGCGCGGCAACAGGCGCTTTGCACGGCCTCTTTTTATGCCTTGTGCGACTGCGAAAAGATCGTAAACAGGCTCTAAGAGTACAAAGTTCTTCAGAGCGCGGTTATCGCGCCAGAGCTTGTGCCATCTGCATGCTGAGTTTTGATCAAGGGTGCAGAGCAAAAAGCATGGCCATGCGCAGCTTCAACGCAGCAGGGCGAATTAAGAGCCTTTGGAGCTTGCTGCAATCGCTTGCAGTTTCTGCTCAACTTGCGGTGCCTCAATCGCGCCAGGAACGCGGGTATTGTCTTCAAACACAATCGTTGGTGTGCCAGTGATTTTGTAATTGCGGCCGAACGCCACATTGCGCTGTATGGCATCTACGTTATCACAAGCGTCCAGTTTGGCCGGTGTTTTGCCATCGAGCATCCAGGCATCCCAAGTCTCTTGAGGCTTGGCTGAGCACCAGATGTTGCGCGATTTTTCAACCGAGTCCTGGCCCAGGATGGGGTAGAGAAACACGTGGATGGTAACGTTGTCGACCGCCAGCATGTTCTTTTCAAAGCGCTTGCAGTAACCGCAGTTCGGGTCTTCAAAAATAGCCATTTTGCGGCTGCCATCGCCGCGCACAATGGTGAAGGCGTCATCGATTGGTAACTCGCTGAAGTTGATCGCGGTCAACTCATTGATGCGCTTCTCAGTCAGGTTCTGCGCGTTCTTGGTGTCAAACAACTCGCCGCTGATCAAAAAATCGCCAGTGGCGGTGGTGTAGAACACATTCGTGCCATGGCGCACTTCAAACAAACCGTCCATGGGCGTGGCTCTGATTTCTTCAATGCCAGCCAATTGCGGCACGCGCTGCTCCAGCGTGCTGCGAATGGTTTTGGCTTGCGCATCAGACACTGGTTTGGCGTCCTGGGCAACAACCACCGCAGTGGCAGCGGCCATGCCGGCTACCAAGGCCAGCTTGGCCGTACATTGGGTCAGGGTTGTCAGAGAGAAAGGTGCGTCAAAGCGGATCATAAAAACCTGAATAAATAGTGAACGAGAAACGTGGCCGTGCCAGAAGCGCTGCCTTAAGCATCATTGCCCATTGCAGCGCTTGCCTTGCGCCAACGTCAAAATGTGGCAAGCAGCCTGCGAAGCTGCCTGAAGTTAAAACAGTTTGACATTCCTGTATCTTAAAGGTTCATTGCCTGGCGAACCAACCAATCCTTGAGAGGGCCACTTGACGAAACACCGCGCATGCCCCAATTGCGCAAGGACTGCAGCAGCGGCAAGTCCTGCCAGAACAGCCACTGCAGGCTGTCGGTGGCAAACGCAAACGGCAGCATCGCAGCCTTGCGCTCGCGTTCGTATTGGCGCAGCACGCGCAAATCGTGAACTGGCCGCCAGTTGGGTTGCTCCAGCAACAAGTGACTCAGCGTTGCCACATCGCCCAAGCCCAAGTTCAGACCAGAGCCGGACAATGGGTGAATGGTATGTGCGGCATCGCCTAGCAAAACCCAGCTGCCAGGCCCTTGCGCTGCATGGGCAGCATCATGCGTGGCGCGGTTTTTGGCGGGGGCTGGAGATGCCGAAGCTTTTGCAACTGTCTCAGCCTGAGCCATCGTGCCGCACCAATGCGTGGCCTGGCTTAGTCGCAGTGGCCAGCGGGCCCGGCTGCCAATGAGCGACAGAGACACAACGCCCGGCTGTGCATATTGGTTTGCTGAGTCGTTGCTAGAACCATTGACGATGGCTTCTAACTCATGCGCAAAGGCGCTATCGCTGAGCGCACTCAAACGGCCCGCTTGCTCACAACTGGTAGACCACACGACCGCGTACTCGTCACCGGCTGCACCGCCCAGTGGCAGCAAGGCCACAATGTGCGGCCCGCTAAACCATTGCCAGGCGCAGCCTCCATGGGGCTGGCTGGCTTTGACGCGCGTGGCAATGGCCTGCTGCGGGTAATCGTGGCCATGCGATGCAATGCCCAAGGCATCGCGGCTGGCACTGAATTTGCCCTCGCAAATGGCCGTCAAACGTGCAGGCACAGGCGCTGTGACAATCTCCACTGTGCTTTGAAACCGCAGTGCAGTTTGTAAAACATCTTCCAGTGCGGGCACATCAACAATCCAGGCCAAGGCCTGGACATCAGTGGTTGCGAGCGCATCCAAGCCTGCGCCAGGTTGACTGGCTTGAGCGGCATCAAAATCAACGCGGCCAGTGGTATCGCCATGCACCTCCATGCGCTGCACCGCCGTAATGGCTGAATCATCTGGCCAACAGCGCAGGCTCTCCAGCAATTGACGGGAGGCGTGGTTCAACGCATACGCGCGAATATCGCGCGGCGACTGCTCGCTGCCACCCGCGCCCGAATCCACGAGCGCGACCCGCAGCTTGGCTTGCCCAAGCTTTAAAGCCAAAGCACGGCCGACAATTCCTGCGCCACGAATGCAAACATCAAAATTGGTTTTCGACATGGGATGGATTGTAGAGTAGGGCCGGACCTGTTGATGGGGCAAAAACAGCGATATGGCATTCTTTGGAACTCTTTGGGACAGTAACGCAAGGAAAATTACCAAGACCTGAACGTGCCTTGGCTGCAGTTAGCTCCATTTGTAAAAGCGGTGTGCGAGAACAGGCGCTAAGCGTCAGCAGCATCGGCCACGGTGAGGCTATGTCCAAGGAGTTGCTTGAGACCGTACAAGCTGAATCCTTCTGGGTTGCATTTTGCGTTCATCTGGCTTCCCAGAATAACTGAAATAGGAGGCTGAAAACCATTTGTAAAACCTTGGCCGATTTCACAATGTTGTTGCAATGTTGTTGGTTATCTAGCATACCTGCATGCAGTCAATGCAGATGTTACATTGGCATGACACCCACTTGGACGCGATTCAATCCATAATGGAAAAATGATTTTATGTCTATGCTTTCCATACAAGCTAGAAACCAGGCGCCGCCTGGCTTGCACTACGTAAGATCAATCGAAAGCCTACGTGACCCAAACTCTGCACCGCTTTTTCTACCACAGCCAACTCGCCGATAGTTACGGTGCTGTATGTGTCAGTGACATCATCAAGACAGCGCGCCTATTCAACGCGACACATGGCATAACAGGGGTGCTTGTTTTCGATGGCACACGCTTTTGCCAGTATTTTGAAGGGCCAGAAACTGCGGTGCGCCACCTCATCGCCAGCATCCAAAAAGACCCACGCCACACCGCATTCACGCCCTTGCTGGATGCCCCACTGACAGGGCCGCGCGTATACGAAGGTTGGGTCATGGCCTACTGCTTGTTGGAGGGCATGCCCTTCATTGAGGCCCTGCTGCAGAAAACTCCGCAAGAAGCACTGGAGTTTCTGCATGCGTCACGCAATATGCTCGATATGGCCTGATGAGGCTATCCAGCAAGCTGGCCAGTGCGTTGTTTTGGTGATTTTGAGCTGCCTATGCGGCAGGTCACCCGTGGCTAGACGTACCAATACAAGCGGAGACTTTCTTAGCTGCCTATGCGGCAGGTCACATGCCATCCAAGATAAACCCAGAAGTGGTGATTTTCTGAGCTGCCTATGCGGCAGGTCACGATCCAGATGACCCAAATGCCGCCGAGGTGCTTTTCTGAGCTGCCTATGCGGCAGGTCACGTCGCTTCCACTCGCCCGCGCTGCTGCTTGTCTTTCTGAGCTGCCTATGCGGCAGGTCACGCGCTTTATACAGAAGAAGGCGGCATTTTGTTTTTCTGAGCTGCCTATGCGGCAGGTCACCTTGCGCTCATTGGCATCCACCAGCACCTGACTTTCTGAGCTGCCTATGCGGCAGGTCACTCGGCCACGCCCTTGGTCATCGCCTGGTAAATTTTCTGAGCTGCCTATGCGGCAGGTCACTTTCCCAGCTTGTGGGCGCGCGCCAATCTTCTTTTCTGAGCTGCCTATGCGGCAGGTCACGCCCGAGCCAGTGCGCCCCAGGGAGTGCCGGATTTCTGAGCTGCCTATGCGGCAGGTCACATTCGCCACACCGCGCAGCCATTGCGCAGGAGTTTCTGAGCTGCCTATGCGGCAGGTCACCCATGTACCAGACCTCCCTCTCAATTCAAAAATTTCTGAGCTGCCTATGCGGCAGGTCACATCGGCGACCTGATGCTATGTGTATTGGTAACTTTCTGAGCTGCCTATGCGGCAGGTCACAAGTTTCACAGTTACGCTTTGATGTTGGGTAATTTCTGAGCTGCCTATGCGGCAGGTCACCTGCCCGACTGCGCAATGAGTTCAGACATTGCTTTCTGAGCTGCCTATGCGGCAGGTCACTCATTTCCGCGCCAATGTTCTTGAATTTCTCATTTCTGAGCTGCCTATGCGGCAGGTCACACTGACCACCTTTTGAGCCACTGAACTGCCAATTTCTGAGCTGCCTATGCGGCAGGTCACGAATTAACCCCACAAAATCCACCCTGCCCCAATTTCTGAGCTGCCTATGCGGCAGGTCACGCATAAAAGCGATTGCACTTGCGTCTGTCTCATTTCTGAGCTGCCTATGCGGCAGGTCACACATTGCAAATCACCTACGCCCCAGCGGCTGATTTCTGAGCTGCCTATGCGGCAGGTCACTTGGTAGTCCACAGTGCCCGATGCATCCCCCATTTCTGAGCTGCCTATGCGGCAGGTCACTGTTGGCTATGCGCTCATGACTCGCGAGGGATTTTCTGAGCTGCCTATGCGGCAGGTCACAATGGCTTTAACGGTGGCTCTGGTTTTGTGGATTTCTGAGCTGCCTATGCGGCAGGTCACCATAGGATTCAGACCAGGCATAAGTCACATCATTTCTGAGCTGCCTATGCGGCAGGTCACGAATAAAGCTTTTGATCAACTTACGAGTCTCTTTTCTGAGCTGCCTATGCGGCAGGTCACTTTAAACCTGAAGCCATCACGGGGGCCATGCCTTTCTGAGCTGCCTATGCGGCAGGTCACGCAAGAGGCCATTGGCGCTGGCGGGGTGACGGTTTCTGAGCTGCCTATGCGGCAGGTCACGTCGAGGCTGAAGCATTCCGCGCACTGAAGTGTTTCTGAGCTGCCTATGCGGCAGGTCACCGGGAAGCTGCGGAGCGGGAAATATTCCACCATTTCTGAGCTGCCTATGCGGCAGGTCACCTCTACGATGCGCGTACACCCTTCTGGCCAGCTTTCTGAGCTGCCTATGCGGCAGGTCACGCTACCCGGTAGCGGTGTCGTTGATGTGCTGCTTTCTGAGCTGCCTATGCGGCAGGTCACCTCTACGATGCGCGTACACCCTTCTGGCCAGCTTTCTGAGCTGCCTATGCGGCAGGTCACGCCAGGACTCTCGGCAGTACGTGGGGAATTGTTTCTGAGCTGCCTATGCGGCAGGTCACAGAGTATTGGTGTTCAGCCATATAGCCTCCTATTTCTGAGCTGCCTATGCGGCAGGTCACACAATGGCTTTGCCTGCATCCCATATCCAGCAATTTCTGAGCTGCCTATGCGGCAGGTCACGCCTGCGATGCTCAGCGAGCTCTTTGATGTGATTTCTGAGCTGCCTATGCGGCAGGTCACCTGCCAGGACACGCTGACAACACTGCACGCTTTTTCTGAGCTGCCTATGCGGCAGGTCACGCCTGCGATGCTCAGCGAGCTCTTTGATGTGATTTCTGAGCTGCCTATGCGGCAGGTCACCATGCCGACAATTTCAGGCCCCATGGCTCCGAGTTTCTGAGCTGCCTATGCGGCAGGTCACTGCCTACTTTTGCACAGTGGCGCACCGGCAGTTTTCTGAGCTGCCTATGCGGCAGGTCACACACAAATTGCCTTGCTTGACGTATCCAGGCGTTTCTGAGCTGCCTATGCGGCAGGTCACTACAGTTCCAGAGTCTAGTGATTTTTCTTATTTTTCTGAGCTGCCTATGCGGCAGGTCACGTATCTGGTATTTCCCGGTGTGCATGACCGCGTTTCTGAGCTGCCTATGCGGCAGGTCACAACAGTTCCAGAGTCTAGTGATTTTTCTTATTTTTCTGAGCTGCCTATGCGGCAGGTCACAAGTACCACCGTTACCAATACACATCGCGTCATTTCTGAGCTGCCTATGCGGCAGGTCACTACAGTTCCAGAGTCTAGTGATTTTTCTTATTTTTCTGAGCTGCCTATGCGGCAGGTCACGTATCTGGTATTTCCCGGTGTGCATGACCGCGTTTCTGAGCTGCCTATGCGGCAGGTCACAAGCATCCCTTTCTAACCCACAGCGCCCTTGATTTCTGAGCTGCCTATGCGGCAGGTCACTATAGCAGCTACGCAGCAGCTCACAAGCGTATTTTCTGAGCTGCCTATGCGGCAGGTCACACATGGCTGACCGTTAGCGCCTTTGGCTATCTTTTCTGAGCTGCCTATGCGGCAGGTCACGCCAGTAATCCACATCCCACCTTGCATTTGGTTTTCTGAGCTGCCTATGCGGCAGGTCACGTGCTGGTGTTGGCCAGAATCCGTGGCGGGTCTTTCTGAGCTGCCTATGCGGCAGGTCACGAGAAGATCATGCGCGAGTCGCAAGGCTTCAATTTCTGAGCTGCCTATGCGGCAGGTCACGCCAGTAATCCACATCCCACCTTGCATTTGGTTTTCTGAGCTGCCTATGCGGCAGGTCACGAAAGCCTTCTTGCGGCATATGCATTTGGCATTTTCTGAGCTGCCTATGCGGCAGGTCACCGCTATATCGGCTAGCTTTGCTCTTGTCTTCATTTCTGAGCTGCCTATGCGGCAGGTCACAACTTCAACTCAGCTTTAGTGAGCGACTTCATTTTCTGAGCTGCCTATGCGGCAGGTCACTACAGTCAGGCCGGTATAAGTAGCAACGCCAATTTCTGAGCTGCCTATGCGGCAGGTCACGTTTTGGTTTATACGTCATCATCATAGTTCTTTTTCTGAGCTGCCTATGCGGCAGGTCACGCGATGGTGATGGTGATGGTGACCCTCACCCTTTTCTGAGCTGCCTATGCGGCAGGTCACCATGCCGACAATTTCAGGCCCCATGGCTCCGAGTTTCTGAGCTGCCTATGCGGCAGGTCACTACAGTTCCAGAGTCTAGTGATTTTTCTTATTTTTCTGAGCTGCCTATGCGGCAGGTCACAAGTACCACCGTTACCAATACACATCGCGTCATTTCTGAGCTGCCTATGCGGCAGGTCACTATAGCAGCTACGCAGCAGCTCACAAGCGTATTTTCTGAGCTGCCTATGCGGCAGGTCACGCCAGTAATCCACATCCCACCTTGCATTTGGTTTTCTGAGCTGCCTATGCGGCAGGTCACGTGCTGGTGTTGGCCAGAATCCGTGGCGGGTCTTTCTGAGCTGCCTATGCGGCAGGTCACGTGGTGCGGCGTGGAAAGCTATTGGGGGTGCCTTTCTGAGCTGCCTATGCGGCAGGTCACCCCGTCGTCGTAGCGGCTATGTTCGCCACCTGTTTCTGAGCTGCCTATGCGGCAGGTCACGTGCTGGTGTTGGCCAGAATCCGTGGCGGGTCTTTCTGAGCTGCCTATGCGGCAGGTCACGTGGTGCGGCGTGGAAAGCTATTGGGGGTGCCTTTCTGAGCTGCCTATGCGGCAGGTCACCCCGTCGTCGTAGCGGCTATGTTCGCCACCTGTTTCTGAGCTGCCTATGCGGCAGGTCACTCAGGCGTAAAAAAAGCGCCAATGGTGACGCTTTTCTGAGCTGCCTATGCGGCAGGTCACTGTAGTGGATGCTGCCTACAAATGCTCTATTATTTCTGAGCTGCCTATGCGGCAGGTCACCACAAAACGCCGAAGCCCTACGGAAAACCTATTTTCTGAGCTGCCTATGCGGCAGGTCACACACGATCAAGTTTCAACGCCCCACCTTGGATTTTCTGAGCTGCCTATGCGGCAGGTCACTCTCGTCTGCACTAGCCGTGCTTGCTTCTCTTTTTCTGAGCTGCCTATGCGGCAGGTCACCTGCTAACGTCTCAATTTGATAATTGTCTCTATTTCTGAGCTGCCTATGCGGCAGGTCACATTAATACTCTCGGCTGCCGGGCTTGGAGTGTTTTCTGAGCTGCCTATGCGGCAGGTCACAGCAAGCAGCTGCATCAGCCAAGACCATCACTTTTCTGAGCTGCCTATGCGGCAGGTCACAGCAAGCAGCTGCATCAGCCAAGACCATCACTTTTCTGAGCTGCCTATGCGGCAGGTCACTAGATTCTAAATCCTCTAATCCTCTGATTTTTAAAGAACAATCCCTATAACAAAGCAAAACACCCAAATTCTCGGGTGTTTGCTAAGTGATTGATTTTCCTAGGTACTTGGCGTACATCAGGAAAAAGGGTCAAAACCACGGAATCGTCGCGCTGGTGCTCAGTCCGTAAGCATTAAAGCTGCCCTGTACTGTCGACGACACAGGCTCGCTCAACGCCAGAAACAGCTGAAATGGCTGGCCGGTGCTGCTGCTGCGCAGGTGTACAAAAGGCAGGTTAGGCTGGCGTTCTACGCTATCGGGAATGGCGAGGGCTGCCTGTTCTGGTGTTTCACCTTTGCGTTTGATGCGCCTGCGGCGCAGGCGCTCAGCATTGGTTTTGAACTGCCGGCGTGTGAAGTGCCGATGTTCTGCATCTGCCGGCACTGCCGCTACGGGGCTTAGCTGTGTGTGATCACGCATACCCCGCAGCCAATCGCTGGCCAGCAAGGCTTGCAGTGATGGCTCAGGGCCCAATAGGCGCAGCACCTGGCCTAAGCCGCGCGGCTGCATTTGGTAGTGCGGAAAGGCAATCGCAATGTCGGTGCTGCCTTGGGCCGCCAAAGCACGATGGAGCTTGGCAACCAAAGCACCGAGTAAATGCGCAGGGCTGAACTCCGGGTCTGGCAGCAGTTCAATATCGGTGTAATGGCTTGTCATGGCATTGGCCTCGGCTTAATTGCCTGCATCGCCGAACACGCCGCCACGGATCAATACGGCCAGCACAAAGTGCTGTTGCTCCAGAGCGGGGACTTTGTCTTTCAAAATCCAGTCGTCCAACAGGTTGTAGAAGTCCTGCTTTTGTTTGGGCTGGCGGTAGGCTTTGCCTTGGGTGGTGACGGAGCCATAGGGCTCGACCGCAATCGGTCCTAGCTCGCTTGCGCCTTCGTACCAGTCATCAATGGTGCGGATCGCATTGCCCAGCTTTTGCGAGTGAATGGCTGCCACTTCGCCCACTTGGTAGAGTGTTTTGCTTTTATCGCCGCGACCACGCTCCAAAATCAACTCCTGTGATGGAAAAACTTCCTGGCCCGCGCCTACGCGCACATAGGCGGTGATTTGCAGCAGCACATGCGCTGCATTGGCCAAGCCTTTGGCGATCAGGTCGGCCAAGGCATCGCGGTCTGCTGTGGCACTACCAGCATCGAAATGGCGCAGGCCAAGCGCCAGGGCGTCAAAACTCCAGCTCTGGGCGGCCTTGCCTTGCTCTAGCTTGGCAATGTCAATGCGCACTTGCTCTGCGCCCTGGCGGTTACGCCACAAAAAACGGCCATTGGCCAGGTTGTGCGCGTAGCGTTTGGCCAACTCGCCAAAGCCATTGGCTTGTACATAGCCATCGACGGTGGATTTCAGTTTGGCCTGGTATTCGGCGTTGTTGCAAGCCGATGGTGTGCCTGTGCCCGCCAGCACGCGCAAGGTGAAGCTGACTTTGAGCGTGTCGGCATCGGCTGGCAGCGCTGCCACATCCACGGTTTGCAGGTTGGGGCTTTCAATCGCAGAGTCTAATTTTGCCGGGTCCTGGTCTTTGGTTTTGAGTCGGTTGGAGATTGTTCCGCGCACCGATTTTTCGCGCAAAGCCACTGGCTGCCACTGTTCAGGCTGGGCAATGGCGTCCCAATGGCCTGAGTGGAAGAGGGCATCAGAAGGGTCGAGTTTGCGTTCAAACGCGAGAACGGAAGCTGTTTTTAAAGACATGGTGATTCCTTTCGGTTCGAGAGTCGGATTCAATGGGCTGCGGCAGCGGCCGCATGCAAGCTGGCAGATTCGGGCGCGTCAGGCGCGCCAGATACCGTGGGTTCGTCTGGTACAGGCGCAGGCGCAGGCGGCTGATAGCTGCTGCGGGCGCGGTACAGACCACGCTCGACTTGGCTGTCCGGCCACCACAGCAAGTCGCTGATGCTGTGCATGTGGTGCGGGCTGACCCACTGGCCAACGGAGTAAACACTTTCAACAAAGCGCAGCGGGGTGTCGGTGTCACGTGCATTGGCCACCTGGCCTGCTGCATGCACGTCGGACAGCGCGCTATAGCCCACGGGGATGGGCACCAACCAGCCTGCGCCTTTGGGGCGGTCGTGCGACCAGACCAGTTTGGTTTTTCCGTCTGCTCCTGGCTCTTCATGGCTGCGCCAATTGAAGCGGGCCAAATCCAGCCAGGCATCGAGTGTGCTGGCCTTGGCATCTTGCTGTTGCAATTGCTGCAAGCGCTGCGCCAGCAAATCATCGCGGCCCACCAAGGCGAATCCAGGCAGCAGGCGGCGGCGCAGTTTACGAAATTGCTCTGCGCGCTTTTCTGCATCGGCATCGAGCGCAATCAGCCAAGGGGTGATGAATTGGCCAGGTGGCGGTTGGTGGTGAATCACCGAGCCGCCGGCAATGCGCATGGTGCTGAGTAGCTCGCGGATTGTCCAGGCCAATGCCTGGCGCTCAGCCTGCTCAAGTGTGAATGGGTTGCCGGGAGCGGTGTCATCCACACCGATTTGAAACACCAACGAAATATCCAGATGGATGCGGCCTTCTTCGACAATTGCTGCGGTGCTGCCGTCCTTGTCGACGGGGTTGCGGGTGAGCCGAAAGTTTTTAACAAAACCGTCTGTCACTTGTTCTTCGTGCCAATGGCAGACCACGCCCACTTTTTCAAAGAACAGGTTGTCAATGCCTGCCTCTACCAGCTTGCGCTCCAACGCCCATTGCAAACCCAGGAATGCCGTGATCGATGGAAAACCATGCGTGAGCGGGCTGGAGATGGCATTGGCGTTTTGCACGCGCAGATGTGGAATTACCAGTAGTCCTTTGCCGACCAATGAATGCAAGGCCTCTGTCATGCTTGTTTCCCTTTGCGGCTGTGGATGTAGTGGGGCGCTTTCAATTCCGTGCGGACATCGTGCAGTGCTTGCGCCCAGCCATCGTCGCTTTCATCGAGCAGCAGTTCTTTTTTCCATTGGCGGTGTTCGGCTTCGCCTACCGGCAGTTTGCCTGCGAGCTGGGCGTTGAGCCAATTGCCAAAGCGGTGGCCGATTTGCGCAGGCCAATCCATTAATTGCCACTGTGCGTTGAAGTCCGCATCGCTTTCTGTGCGCTGGGGGTTGAGCCATAACTGCTCAGCAGGTGCCAGCTTGCAGCGCGCATCGGCTGACCAGTTGGTGCCGTAGCTTTGCGTCCAGTCGCGCTGGAGTTCGGCGGCCATCAAGACCAGCTCATCAATCAGCGAGGCGACGTGGGCGTCGACGCGATTGCGTGTGGCAGCGTTTGCAGGCGGGTCGGTGAGCAAAAAATCCAAAAAGGCCTTGATGCCGGGTTTGACGCCATCGCGCTGCAACAGCATGTGATCAATCACCGAGTGTAAGCCCCAAGGTTCGCGTGTGCGGCTGCGCCATGTGGGGGGCAGGGCGCCGAGCAGGTAGTTGCTGCCGCCGCGCTCGCTATTGAGTTGGGAGATGTTTTGGGGTTTGGTGCCGCCCAGCTTTTGCACGGCCAACTGCGGGTAGTCGCGAAACACGCCTTCGTGCGCTTTGCCTTCGCGTTTGGCCGCACGCGCCGCTTTGTTGGCTTCACCAAAGCGCACCTCCTGCACGTCCTGGTACACCGCATGGGCCAGCGAGCTCGCATACAGAGGCGCAAGCAAATGGTAGTCTTCGTTGGCACTGGCATCGCTGCCCACCATCCAGTACAGCTGCTTTGCACGCTGGTGGCTGGCCACATTGGCACTGGCAGTGCCAACCAAGCCCACCAATGCATCGCGCCATTGTTGGGCCTGTTCGGCATCATCGCTCAAGGCGGCAATCGCATGGGCATCGCCTGCAACCAAGGCATCGAGCAGGCTTTGCCCTTCGGGATTGATGGCAATCTTGAGGAATTTGTACACATCCAGCGCAGCGGCATTACCGACTACGTCGCTGGCAAAGGAGGCTGCCAAGTTGTGCGTGCCCACCTCTGCATGCGCAGGGAGTTGCTGCGGCGGCACATACAAGTTGGTGCCGCGTGCATCAGGGTGGATGGGTTTGAGGGAGTGGGTGACGGCTTGGATTTGTTTGACGCGTCGTGCAGCATCTTGCAGCCAAGATCCAGGCTGAAATTGCTCTTCTAACTCGATGCGTTTGGGGTCATCCTCAGCAAGCTTGCTTAGCTTGTCCGCTAGACGGTCACGAAGAAATGTATGGATTGCGCTACGAACATGAATAATTTGTTCGGCTGACATTGGGGTCCTTCCTCAGAAATAGGAAAACGGTACAATCCCAGAGCGGCAATGATGCGACTCTGGGATTTTGAGGGTCTACTTATCTTCTACGTTTTCGTTTTCGACGCATAACGCTCTCCTTTCTAATTAGCCGTTGTTGGGGGATGTCTCTTGCAGCTTTGCCGAAGAGCCCATACAGGATTGCCGTCCTGCATGGGCTCGAATTTTATAGCTGTTTCATTTTTTATGTCAACATCCAGTAAATATTAAACTTGTATTCGCTCTAATCGCTCTAATTTTTCTTTGATCGAAGTATAGACCAAATTTTCGCAAGGCTCTTATCCTTTTTGTAGAATCTGGTGGCTACCGCATAGGTAGCTCAGAAAAGTAAGTATTAACTTGTCTTCGCAAGGTGCCCTGCCGCAAAGGCAGTCAATGAGCTAGATGCGATTTATTTTGCAGCTATTTCATTGTTTTGAATCCCAAAGCCGGATGCCACCGCCATCCTTGCGCACTGGCACGCAAGCTGGCGGTGGCAAAGCGTTTGGCAAAATCCTGCACAGACAAATCCATGGCTTCGGCTTGTGTTTGCATGGCCTGCCAGAAATCGCTGTTGCCCCAAGGCGCAATGCCGGGGCCGTTGACTGCCGCGTCATCGATGCGTTGTAGCAGCGGGCCATCGACCAGCACGTACAGCTGCTCCCATTTCTTTTGGCCTTCCGCTACGCGGTAGAGCAGGTAGCCGTCTTCGTCGTCATTGGGCCGCAGCACCAGGTCGACGTATTCGCTGCTATCTTGCCTAAAGACTTGGCTTTGCTGCATCGCACCGCTCAACTGGACCGTGGGCCAATGCCAGAAGCTGCTGGCATTGAATGCGCTGGGCAGTGCCGCTTGGGCCGTGTCAGGCTGCGGTGTCTGTGTTGGAGCCGAAGCCGCACGGCTCTTGCGGCGGTGGCCTGTGGTGGCTTGTGCTGATGGCTCTGGCGGCAGCATGTGCGCTTCCATGCGGCTGTGTTCCAAATCGACCAGATTGCTTTTGGTTTGGCGCAGCTCAGCAGGTCGCGGCAGGATGCGCGGGCGGGCATCGACGATGAATCGCTGCTCTGCATCCAATACATGCGAGAGCAATGTTTGTAGCGTGTGTACTTGCAGTGGAAAGTCCAGGCTTTCAAAACCGGGGCGGCAAAAAGCCGGCTTTCCCGGTTGCTCAAAATGGCGCAGATTGCTCTCGCACACCAGGATGTTGGGCGCTTTAAGCGCAGCAGGGCTGCGGTGGCGCAGTACACGGCCGGCCAGCTGGATCAGTGAGCGCATGGACGAAGGCTCGGCAATGGCCCAGTCGTAGTCATGGTCACGGCCGACTTCGGTGACCGGACTGCCAAGGACAATAAAAAGCTGGTCGGCCTCGTGGTGCGCATCGATGGTTTGGCGAATTTCTGGCAGCTCAAACACCGCATTCGCATTGCGGCGGTTCAGTGCCTTGTCCAAACGTTGCTCGATGGCTGAGCGCGCAAACAAGGGAAACTGCGAGTGGTAGACGCACAAATGGATGCGCACGCCTTGGGGTGCTCCAAGCTGAAACAAGGCCAGCGCCACCTCATACAAGGGCGCAATATTGGCCATGCGCACCAGGCCAAAGCTGATGCGTTTGGCACTGTGCGTATCCTGGCTGTGGTGCTGTGCGTGCAAATCCAGCGCCGCATCGCGCAGCAGTTGGGCGAATGCTGAGTCGCGGTCGGCCTGCGTCAGGTTTTGAAAGCCTGTGGGCATGGCCAGCAGTTGCGCCCATTTGCGTGGCAGGGCCTTGGCTTCAGCGGCCAGTTTGCTGCTGCGCTGCTCTACAAATGGCGCGTGGGCGGCTGCAAAACTGCTGGCGTCAGCGCATTCGGCATAGTGCTGGTGGAATTCATCGACCCACAGGCAGGCCACGCGCGCTATTGCGTGCGGGCGGGCGCTGCGGTTGCGCTGAAAGTGTTGTCTGCCATGCCAGTAGGCCTGAAACAAGCCTTGTACCAAGGCCGGTGGCAAGGTCGCAGAGGACAGCAAGACCCGCGCACCCAATAAGCCCGCCCAGTGCACCAAGCGGCTCAGCGCTGGCATATCGGCCATATCAAAGTCATCGGGTTCATCAAGCACCAGGTCGCCGCTCATCAAGCGCAGCATCGGCGCTATTTGTTTACCACCACGCAGGCTTTCTGTTGCGGGCATCAGGTGGTCGACCGTGCATACCAACAGCGGCGCAGCCAATAGCTTGCGGGCGGCAGCATCATGGCCCAGGTAGTGCAGTGCAGGGTGCTGGTCATTGCCTTCAAAGACGACGTGGCTGCTTTCTTCATGCAAGGCTTGGGTAGAGGCCGAGCCGGTTTTTTCTGCTTGTGCTTCGTAGTATTCAAACAATGCGCGGTTGGCTGCGCCGCCAACCTGGATGGCCAGTTCGTCATCGCCCAGGCCGAGGTCGTGCTGAAAGCTGCGACCGGTTTGCATGGTCAGCGTGCGCAAGCCCATTGCAAAGGCGCATCGCAGCCCTTGGTGCGGATTGGCCAAGGCGTTCATGATGCGGGCGTTCGCCAGTGTTTTGCCGCAGCCCGTCGAGGCCATATTGACGATGAAAGCGCCATGTTCGGACGCATGTTGGCGCACGCTGGCTGCCAGGTCGGCGGCCTTGTCTTGCCAGCGAAAACGGGCTTGGTCGCTGCGTTTTTTCAAGCCACGGTGGTTGCGCAAATGGGCGAGCTGGCGAGCGAAACTGGGCAAGGCGTGCACCAATTGGCTGGCATGGTGCTCTACGCCCAGCAAGTGTTCGTCTAGCCGTTGCAGCGGTTGGCCTGTGGTGCGGTCTGTGTTGGCAAACAACGGGTAGTGCTCCTCACCTTTGCTGCGCAGCGCTGCACTGACTAAGCCGGAGTAGTAGTGGTCGGCCAGCATCAGCGCCAGCCGTGCAACGTGCATCACGTACGGGTTGTGCAAGGCGTGTATGGGCGGTGCTGCTGGATTGCCTGCGTCGGTGGCAGTCAGTGCATGGCCATTGCCGTTGTCTGCAGGCCCAGCGCTGTCTTTGCTTGCCTGGCGAAGCAAGGCCTGCGCTGCGCGTGCTGCCCGGCCTCGCCACGCCTCGGTGGTGACTGGCAAGCCTTTGGAGAAACGCCAATAGGCGGCAATGGCGGTAGCATCGCGTGCCAGAAAAGGCTCGTTCCAATCAGCGTTGATGCGTGCGAGCAGCTGGTGCAGGTCGGCTGGCAACACGCTGAGGCGGCGGCCGTGGTAGAGCGGTTTGCTAGCATCCAGCATTTCAGCGGTGCTGTAAGGCACGGCTGGCAAGCGGTGGTGTGTCAGAATCAACCATGCCACGGCTTGTGCTAAAGGTGGTAGCACAGCCAATGGATTGTGTGCTGCGCTAATGGTCTTGTCTAAGCCATCGCGCAACAAATGCCCGTCACCAAGCCATTGTGCCAGCCATGTAGCGGGATCTTCGACGGTTTTTGCATGGTCCAAGGCATGCAGCCAGGCCTGGTCGCTGTCTAGGCCGCAGTGGCTGACAAACGCCTGAAAAATGCGCACCGAGGCCCATTCGTGGCGGTAGAGGTTCTTCTCTTTTAATTCACCCTTGAGCCTGCTTTGAAAGGCGTCGCTGGCTTTGCCCAAATCGTGCATCAAGGCCGCCAGGGCCGTGAGTTGCTGCATTAGCCGCAGGTGGTGCCAGCCGTTTTCATCGTCGGCGCGCAGCACGTCGCTTTGTGTGGTGTTGGTTGGTACTGCGCCTTCTTCGTTGAACTGCCTGGCATCGCCCACGACCCACAGCAATTCGCTGTGGTTTTTGCCGCCTATGCGGTGGCAGGCGACTGCGGTGTTTTTGCGGGCGGTTTGGCGCAGCAGCTTGCGCAGTGTGTCCAAGCCCGCTTGGGTAATGGCGGTTTGCCAGGTGCGCTCGCCACGGCGTTCGGCAAACTGGTCCAAAATGCGGCGCGTTTCTGTCAGCGCGCGTTTGCTGCATTGCGAGATCAACAATACATTCATGCGCTGCCTTTTGGGTCTGTGCTGGCTGCAGTGGGCGCTTGCTTGGCCTGCATTGCCAATTGGGCCGTAGCGGTGGCAATTGCTTTGAGCTGGTCAATCATGAAGTCCAGTGATTCGCTGCGGGTCAGGGCTTCAATGCAGTTGCGGCGAAATTGCTGCTCGTCATCGCCGCGCATGGCTGATAGGAATGCTTGGGGCAAAATCGCCGCGTCTTTGACCAGGTCTGCCGCATCGAACACCAAACCACCGCGCCGGGTTTTACCGTGCAGCACGGCCAGGCCATGCGGCAAACCCAGCACCCACGTGGCAGTTGCGCCTAAGCCGTAGGCCAGGTAGTTGCCGTGGTCCAGAAAACGGTTGGCCGGATCGGTGCCGCTGCCGCGTTTGGCGCGGGTGAATTCGCCGTAGCCGGTGGCATCGACGGCCAGTTTGAACAGTGCCTTGGTCAGGCGTGCTTCTTCAGTCAGCAAAGCGGTGGTGTCTTCGGCCAGGGAGATGGCGCGTTGGCTGCGCTCAATCAGCTCAGCCAATCTGCGCCCATCGGCGCGAAAGCCTGCATCGGTGAGTGTGCGGTGGCCCCATTCGCTGTGCAGGCGGCTCAGCCGTGCGGTTTGCAAGGCCTTGGCGGCCATTAAGCGCAATTCATCATCAAACCAGAATTGCACCCAGGCTTGTAAAAATTCAGTGGGGCGGTATTCGCTTTGCGGTGTGAGCCAGGCCACTTCCACATCGACCTCATTGGCACTGAACAGCGGGGTACCACCACCGCCACAAAAGCCAACAAGCACACCGGCTTTGGCCAACTCACGCATCGCTGCCTGGGTCAAAGAGGTGCCAGTGCCCAGCAGGATGCAGGTGGTATTGGCAATCGGAATATTCCAGTACAGCTGGCGTTTGCCAGCGTCGGTCACATACTCGACCCGCCCGCCATTGACGAGTACGCGGCAATGCTCCAGGTAGTAAATATTGGCCCGCTTGGAGTGCAGGATGGTTTTGAGGTCGGAGGCAGCAATGTCATGCATGCCTGGCTTTGTATCACATTGTTGCTGGCAGCAACGTGATGCGTAAAGGCTTTAGGTCTTCCGGCAGCTCGCAATCGCAGAGAATGTACTCAGGCGCCGCTCAAGGACCACAGCAGACACGCGGCAGAGGGGTTGATCATCCATCTTCATGTTCATGCCCCAAATACCTGAAACAAGGGATGGTCAAATATTTGTTAAATAGTAAAATAAGCCAGTAAGTTACGCTTTTAATTGCTTAGCAAGTTCACCAATCCACCAATAGCATCACGATCAGCATCTAGGCCAATGCAATCACTGCCATTTCTGGGGGCTGCAGTTTGCTTGAATGCACTGATCTATCAAACTGCAGCACAGTGCACTGTTGCTTAGATGGGGTTTCTAAGCAACAAGTTACAAACGGCCATTCGCAAGGTACAGCACACGCACACGGGCAGCATCACCAGTGGAATGATAGCTAAATCGAACGCATGCGAACGCCACTTTTTCAGATGGCTGAAGGCATGTCTTTCGTGGCGTGCATTGTGGCTAGCAACGGCATCGAATCAATAGAGAACACCATGAAAACGAAGGCAGAACAGCGCATTGGCTTGAGGCACTCAAACTGGCAATCTTTGCTTGGAGCTAGGCAAGGCAGTACTGCCTGGTTTCGATTTTTTGCTGTGCTCGCGCTTTTTCTGGCGCTTGGCAGTCCGTTGCTAGTGCAGGCTGCGGCAGCCGATACGGGCTACCAGCTAAAGGCATGGACAGGTTGCGACAACAATGCCAGCCTGACCTGCACACTCTCAGGCATTCGTGAAGACAAATCTGAGATTACGCAATTTGCCAAACAGCTATTCACTGTGACTGCGCAAGTGTCGCCTGCCGACGCTGGCAGCATCACTTGCGAGGCAATGCACATTGCCTATGGGGAGGGGACGACTTGCACGGTCCATCCCGCGGCAGGCTACGTCGTAAACTTTATACGTGGCTGCGACAGCAAGGATGGCCTTGTCTGCCAACTCAGCGGTGTCACTGGCAATCGCAATGTCACAGCGGAATTGGTCAAACAGCAATACAGCATTACTGCACAAGTGAGTTCTCCCTATTTGGGCAGCCTCATCTGCGAGACAAACCGCATTGGGTTTGGTGACAGCACCACTTGTACCGCCGCAGCAGAGCCAGGTGCGCGTTTTACAGGGTTTGGTGTCGACAGCGTATGCGCCGCGAGTGCGACGGCTGCACCAGAAACTTGTGTCCTGGAAAATGTGACATCGGATCTTGCTGTGTTCGCCCATTTTGAGCCCTATTTCAGCGCTCTGACGGTGCCAACGGTGGGGGAACCTGCCACAGCGAGCGCCAGCTTTACCGGTGGCGGCGCGGATTGCCGATTGGATCTGAGTCGTACCGCCTTTGTCGCTGCACCAGGTTCTCTACCAAATGGACAAACCATGCCGCATGGCATGCTTGACTTCAAGCTGATCGGTTGTAACTCAACGCCAGTGACCGTCAGCATCGCTTGGCCAAATGCAGTGCAGGGACTGACGAAATGGGGCAAAGCCAGCATTGATGCCACATCACCAAGCTATTTCCAACCCAGCGATCTGGTGGTCGCGGGCAATACCACCACATTTACCGTGCAAGACGGTCAGTTAGGGGACGATGACTGGGCCACCAATGGCGTCATAGTGGATCCGGTGGGGGCCACCGTGCCTGCTGCTTTGGCTCAAGCTGTCCCGGTTCCGACACTAGGCTACCTGGCTTTGGCACTGATGGGGCTGATCGTGGCCGGCTTAGGATTGCGTGGCTTGCATCAACGTTGAATTGGCCAGGAAACAGTGGAAGGTTTGCAGCTTTCTCCGTAACCATCTACTTGTAATCATTGCCAAGTCAGCCTTTCAAAGACCGTCAAGAGCCGATGTTCAGGCCAACCACAGGCTACTGATTTTTCCTGTTGAACTGCCCCTTTTTTGTGTCTTGCGCAATTGTGAAAAGATCGTCAACAGGTTCTAATGGGTATTGCGCGGCATTGCCAACACAAAATGCCGCAGCGCGGCAAATGCCTCGCCTTTGGGCCATTCAATGCTTTGCAGCAAATTCGCACCCGCTTCCCAAGGCTGGTTGTCCAGCAGCACTTCAACCGCTTGCAGCTTGTTGGCGCTGGTGCACAGGTACACGCGCAGCCAATGGGCGTTGGACGCGGTGTGGGTCAATAGGGTTTTGAGTTCATCGAAGATGTCCAGATAGACATCGACCAGCGGCTCGCCATCGCCTTGCGGCTGCAGGGGGCCGATGAAGGCTTGCCATTGAGGGCTGCCATTGTCGGCAGGGCCGGTCCAGACTTCGGTTTCGGCCTGGCCAGCTTCGCACTGGTGGCTGGTCAGGGCTTCGATGATCGGGTGAAAGCAGCCTTCGAGCAGGCGTACAAAGGCGTAGCGCACAGCGTCTTCGGGGGTGGCGCCAAAACCGGCAAAGGTTTCAACCAACGGGGCTTCGCCCAGGATGGCTGCATGCACTTGCAGCTCCAGCACGACCATGCTGGCTTGGCCAATATGGGGTTTCTCAAAAACCTGCACCTGCATGTGCGCGGCGCGCTGGTCCACTTCCAGCCATTCGCCCACAGTGGTGTGGGCAAGGCCGTGCCCGTCAAGCGAGCTTGTCAAATAATGGGTGGCGAGTTCATTGAGTGTCATGGGCTTCATCGACTGGGGAGCAAGGCTGGCGATTGTGCCTGAAGTCTGTGGCCTTGTGGCTGTGCTGCGGGCCGTTTATGCCGTGGCGCTGTCATGCCATGCAACGGCTTGGCCAGGCTGCATTCTGCCAATGCGGTGGCCCATGATGTCGGCTTCACGGTGGTTGTGGGTGACCAAAATGGCCGTTTGGCCGGTTTGCTGCAGGATGTCTTTGACCTCTTGCGCCAAGCGCTCGCGCAGATCGGTGTCGAGGTTGGAGAAAGGCTCATCCAGCAGCAGCAAGGCTGGCTCTGGTGCGAGGGCTCGGGCCAGCGCAATACGCTGCTGCTGCCCGCCTGAGAGTTCATGCGGCCAGGCGTGCTGGGCTTCGCGCAAGCCCACCAGCTCCAACATCTGCAGGCTGCGCGCTTGTCGCTCGGCGCGGCCGAGGTGGCCCAGTCCAAAGCCAATGTTGTGTAGCACATTCAAATGGGGGAAAAGTGCGTAGTCCTGGAACATCATGCCGACGTTGCGGCGCTCAGGTGCGAGGGCATAGCCTTGGCGTGACAGCAGGTTGCCATTGAGTTGGATGCTGCCGCTGCGCAAGGGCTCAAAGCCCGCGATGGCGCGCAAGATGCTGGATTTGCCGCAGCCCGAAGGGCCAAGCAAGCAGGCGGTTTGCCCGCGCGGCAATTGCAGAGAAAAATCGCGCACGACCATGCGCAGGCCTTGACGGCTGTCGTAGCCCAGGCTGATCTGCTCCAGTTCAAGAAATGTGGCTTGGCTCATGCGTGTTGTAAAGCGTACGGGTCGAGGTGTCGGAGGGTGATGCGGCTTGTGCCGCAGGCGGGCTGGCGATGTCCAGGCGTGTGCGAGCCAGCAAGACCACCGGCAGCAAGCCTGCCAGCACAATCGCCAATGCGGCGATGGCACCTTCTTCGTAGGTGCCGCGTGCGGCTTCGGCGTAGAGCCGGGTGGCCAGGGTTTCGATATTGAGTGGTCGCAGCAGCAAGGTGGCGGGCAGCTCTTTCATCGTGTCAACAAAGACCAGCAAGGCACTGGCAGCCAATGCGGGCTTAAGCAGTGGCAGGTGCACCCGGACGAGGGTGCCAGTGGCGTTGTGGCCCAGCAGGCGCGAGGCCTGCTCAAGCGAAGGCGGGATGCGGGTCAGCCCAGCTTCCACGCCGCCAATGGATATCGCCATAAAGCGCAAGCTGTAAGCCAGCACCAGGGCGGCCATGCTGCCCATCAACCACAGTGATGGGGTTTGCAGCAGCCATGAAAGAACTTGGTCGAACAACGCCATTGGGGTGAGCAGGCCAATGGCCAAGATAGTGCCGGGAATGGCATAGCCCAGGCTGCCAATGCGCGCGCAAGCCAAGGCCCAGCGCGGGCGCTGGCCGTGCATGTTCAGGCGGGCCTGCCATGCCAGCAGCAGGCCGCACAGCACGGTGACCAGCGTGGCCAAGGCTGCCAACAACAAGGTGTGGCCCAGGCTGCTCCACAGTGCGCTGGAGATGTGGCCTGCCTGGTCCAGCCGTTTGATGGTGGCCGAGACAAGGTAGGCAGCAGGCGCTACAAAGCCCAGCAGCACAGGCAAGCTGCCCAGCAGCAAGGCCAAGCCCGCTTGCCAGCCCGTTAGTCGTTTGGCCTGCATAGGGCGCATGCGTTGCGTGACGCCAAAGCGCTGGCTTTGGCGCGCGCGCCGCTCCAGCCAGACCAGGGCCATGACCAGCACCAGCATACACAGTGCCAGTTGGGCTGCGGCGCCCAGGTCTGAGCGGGTAATCCAGGTGTTGTAGACGGCCACTGTCATCGTGCGCACGCCCAAAAACTCCGAAGCGCCAATGTCGTTGAGCGTTTCCAGCAAGGCCAGCGCCAGGCCCACGGCAATACCGGGCCTGGCCATCGGCAGGGCGACACGCCAAAAACTGCCCATGGCTGAGCAGCCCAGCGTACGGGCCGCTTCCAGCAAACTGGCGGCCTGGCTTTGAAACATGAAGCGCGTGCTCAGGTACACATACGGATAGAGCACCAGGCCCAATAAAGCTATGGCACCGGGCAGGGAACGGATGTCGGGCAGGCGAAATTCCCGCGGGCTGCTGTAGCCCAGGATGTCGCGCACCAGGCTTTGCACTGGCCCCAAAGGATGCAGCAAGTCCAAATAGGCAAACGCAATCACATAACTGGGAATGGCCAGTGGCAGCAATAGCGCCCAGACCAGTATGCCACGGCCTGGAAAGTCATAAGCTGTAACCAGCCAGGCACTGGCCGTGCCAATCACGCTGACCACCAGGCCCACGCCCAGCAGCAAGTACAAGGTATTGCGGGCGGTGACTGGCAAGACATTGGCCAGCAGGTGTGACCAGTGTGCCGTATCAGATTGCAGTGCATGCCAGACCAGGCCGAGCACCGGGGCAAGCACCGCAATGGCAATGAGTGCACTGCCTAGGCGCGCTGGCCAGGAAGTCAGGCGCAAGCGCTGCAGTGCTGAAGAAGAGGGGGCGGCAAAGGCCATGTGAGAGAAGTCGCGAAGAGGGGCGCTGGTTGGCAGAAATAGCCGGTTGATGCAAAGCAAAAAGCAGCTATGAACATGTTCATAGCCACTTTTGTGCGATGCATTGGAGCCGGTGTTTCCGGCTGGCCGCTAGCGCATGCATTTTATGCTTTTAAAGCGGCCTGATTCGCATTAATTATCAAATCCTACCTTGTCCACCAATTCGCTGGCCTGTTTGCGGTATTTGGCAATTTCCGTCAGAGGCAGTGGGTCGACTTTGAGCACGCCAAAGGATTCGGTCACTGGGTTGAGTTTGACGCCCTCACGGATCGGGTATTCGTAATTGGCGTTGGCGTAGAGCTCCTGGGCTGGTTGCGAGACCAGGTATTCAAGCAGCGCAACGGCATTGTCTTTGTTCGGGGCGTTTTTGGCCACCGATGCGCCGGTGATGTTCACGTGCGTGCCGCCGCTTTTGGCAAAGGTGGGGCGGATGACTTGAATCGCGTCGCCCCATTTGCGGTTGTCGCTGCCGGCTTCGGCGTTTTTCATGTGGCCAACGTAGTAGTTGTTGGCAATGCCGATGTCGCAAATGCCGCCCAGAATGTCACGCGCTACATCACGGTCGCCGCCAGTGGCCTTGCGCGCCTGGTTGGCTTTGACGCCTTGCAGCCATTTTTCAGTGGCTTCGGCGCCGTCGTGCGCGATCATGGCCGCAATCAACGCGGTGTTGTACGGGTGCTGGCCGGCGCGGATACACACCTTGCCTTTCCATTTCGGATCAGCCAGGTCTTCATAGGTGAAATTGTCGATTTGGAGGTCTTTGTCCGCATACAGCACGCGATCGCGCAGCGACAGGCTGAACCAGTCGTTGTTGGCGCTGCGCAGATTGGCAGGCAAAACGGTAGTCAAGGTCTCGGATTCAATTGGCTGGGTCACACCCGCGTCGACCAGGTCCAGCAAATTGCCAATATCAACGACCATGAAAACGTCCGCCGGGGAGTTGGCGCCTTCGGCTTTCGCACGCTCGAGCAAACCGTCTTTGACAAACACGGTGTTGACCTTGATGCCCTTGTCTTTTTCAAAAGCTTCCAACATGGGCTCAATCAGGCGGGGCTCACGCGTGGTGTAAAGATTCAGTTCGCCAGCGGCCATCGCTGCGGTCGAGACGCAGACGCCAGCGGCGGCCAAAGCAAGTGCGCTCAAAGCGCCGGGGACCAGTGTTAAACGTTTCATGGTGCAAATCTCCTCGGGTTGGAATGGTGTTGGCGCATTATGCCGAGTATGCAATTGATAGCGATATGTATTCCCATTGTCTTTTTATGAGATTTTTGCTGACTACGCACTGGGTATGGCAAAAATCCAACTGCAAAAGCGTAGCACGCATTCAGGCCCCCGTCGTGCAGCCTAGTGGGTCCCAACACCCAAAACCTAAAGAGCGCAAGAGACAAAAAACGCCTTGCACAGCCATTTTTTTGTGCCTTGACCGGCTGCGTGGAGCTGATCGACAGGCGCTTGGGCAACGCTGATGCAGCGCAGCAGTGCAACAAAATGCGAACTGCAGCAGCTACCGGGGCAGCGCACTGTGCATAATGCCGCGCAATGCACTCGTTTGATTTAGACAAACTCGAAGACGAAGCCGGCAGCTTTGAGGCTTACTTTCGCACCCCGGAGTTGGCCGCCCAGGCCCCTTTGGCGTGGCTGGTTGAGCGTAAAAAGCCCTTGCTTGATGCCTTGCGTAGCCTGTTTTCTGGGCCACAGCATGTGGTGCAACTGCGCCTGTGGTGCTTGCTGGCCTTGGCCAGCGTTCCCAAAGGGCGCTTAGACCGCGATGATCTGGCCCAGCTGTTTCATGCCCTGCAGCCTCAAGCGCTGGAGAACGTGCTCAAGCGCCTGCGCGACGCGGATCTGCTGGTCTGGGATGCGATCCAGCAAGATTACGCCTTGTCTGATTTGGCGCGCCAGGTACACAGCCTGCTGGCGCCGCTGACCATCGCCGAAGCCGATGAGAGCGAGTTGGCACAATTGTTGACGCAAGTGGCTGGTGCGCAAGCCCTGGGCTTGGTCGATGCCAGCCAGCTGCAGCATTTGCATGCGCAATTGGCGCGTTTGCATAGCGATTTCGCCGAAGCCATCGCCAGCGGCTCAGAGGCGCGCTTACGCGAAGCGCAGCCGCGTTTTGAGCGGGCGCTGCAACTGGTCGATAGCGCTGGCCAAGCGCTGACGGCCTTGATTCGCAGCGACAGCGACGACCCATGGATGGAGCGCGAAGCACGCGCCTTGGGCCATGCGCAAGCGCGGCTGCTGTCAATGGCCAGCCAGTTCAACCGCGCAATGCAGCAAGCCGATCGCCAGCGCGTGACCTTGGGCAGCACTGGCGTGAACAGCTCCGACGTGCGCGACTGGTTGCGCGACCATGCGCAGCTGCACAGCTTACTGGACGGCGCACTGTCAGGCAGCGTACAGCCTTGGCTGATCAGCCAGCATGAATTGCTGGATGTGGCCGAAGCCGAGTTGGAGCGCGACAGGCCCAATCCAGAACGCTCGCATGCCTTGCCACCGCCGCATGCGGCTACCGGTGGGTTGCTGGATGTGCCCAGCATGCCTGAAGAATTGCATGGCCTGATTGACACCCTGGCACGCTGGAAAAAGCACGACCTGGCCGACACAGCGGCAGGCGAGGGCCGGGATGCGGTATTGCGGCCAGTGCACGAGGCCGTGCTGGGTGGGCGCTTTGCCCAAGCGGCCTACCGCATGCAGCTGCTGCCTTTGCTGGGCGATCCACAGGCCCAGACCCTCAAAGGCCAGACCGGCGAGCTGGCCCGCGCAGGCTGGCGTGCCGTACTGCTGCCCTGCATGCAGGAGGTCGATAGCCGTGAAGTGCTGCGCATGAGCCAAGGCCGTATCGTGCCAGCTGATTTTCAGGGCGATGCCGCGCTGATCGAGGCCGCCCGCGCAGCGCTGGACCAGGCCTTGCCAGCGGCTAAAGCCAAAGCCAAAACCAAAGTCATAGGCAGCAAGCGTGCAAGGCAGTCTGCCTCTACGCAGCAAAAGCCGCCCACCACCCAAGCCACAAGCACCGAGGCAGCCGAACACAAAAAACCAGCGCCGCATCGCGAGCCATCCAAAGGAGCGCCTACATGAGCACCCTCGACGAAGCTGCCTTGTTGGCAGCACAACTGCTGTCCAAGCGCTGGCTGCCACGCCAGCACCCCGGTATCAAACGTGCGTTGATCGATGCCGATATGTGGCAGTCGCTAGAGCAACGGCTGGCGGCTGTCGGCCTGCGTTTGGTCGATAACATCCATGCCGACCACGTCAGCGTGGCCTTGCTGCGCAGTGCGGAGTCTGCCGTGTTTGACGAAAGTGGCATGCACAGCCATAACAACTTCGATTTGCCGCGCGATGGCGTGTCGCTGCTGGTGGTGCTGTGGGCCTTGATTGTTTTACCGAAGCGCGAGCGCCAGGCCGCACGTGACCAAGACGCCAGCAACAACGAGCAAAGCGAAATGTTTGCGGCCCAACGCCCGTTGCCCAAAGCCTCAGATGTCAGTCCTGTGGTGTCTTACAAAGCCTTGTTGGCCGATTTTGGGCCGCAGTTGGGTAAAAAGACCCGGCTCGACACCAACCTGAAACGTTTGGAAAACACCGGATTTATCGTGCGGCGAGGCGATGACATTGCCGAGGGCCCGCTGCTGGATTTGCTGCTGGACTACGACGTGATGGCGCCACGCATTCTGGATGGCACTTTGGCTGATGTGCTCAGCCGCAGCAAGATGGCCGAGCTGCATAAGCCGCAGAGCAGCGCGCCAGAAGAGCCGGCTTTGGCCCCGCTTGCGCCGCAGCAAAGCGACGCCGCAGAGGCTTTGGCGCAAGCGACCGAGGGCCGTGCCAGCCTGCCATACACTGCCGGGCCAGAACCCGATACGAAAGCCTGAACCATGTTCCACCTGCAATCGATTGAACTGCTGCACTGGGACTATTGCCAGCGCCTGACTTTGCCGCTCGATGGTGCGATCATCACCGTCGCCGGCCCCAATGGCTCGGGCAAAACCACTTTGCTCGATGCCATGCGCACCTTGCTCGGCCTGGAATGCTCAGGCGGGCGCAGTTTTAAAACCTATGCGCGCCACGCCAATGCCGATTCGTCGTGGCTGCGGGCCGTGGTCGATAACCGCCCACGCAGCCGGCAAAGCTCGAACCGGCCGTTCGCACGCAGCCTGCTGTATGCCGACCAGGTCACGCTGGTGTGCCGCATCCAGCGCAATGCCGGAGACTGGCAGCGACGCTTTTGCATGGCCGAGGGTGATGTGCCGATTGAAAGCCTGCTGGAGCTGCCCGAGAAGGACTGGCTGGGGATTGAACAATGGCGCAAGCGCCTGGAGACAGCAGGCTTGTCCAGAGCGATTGCCCGCGTGTTGGCGCTGGAGCAAGGCCAGACCGACCGTCTGTGCGAATACTCGCCCAAAGAGCTGCTGCGCCTGGTGTTTGATGTGTTTGGTGACCAGGAAGTGCTGGACCGCTACGAAGAAGCACGCCGCCACCAACGCGATGTCGCCGACGAGGTCGAGACCGCCAGAAAAGAGCTCGCGCATGGCGAAGCCCAGCTGGCTTTTGTCGAAGCGCGTTTGAATTTGTACCGCCAGTACCAGCACAAGCTGCGCGAGCGCGAACGCTTGCATACCGAGGTGATTCCGGTGCTGCAATGGCGCGACGCCCGAGATGCCTTGACCCAGCAAGCCAAAGACCTGCACCGCCAGCGGGTCGAGCACGCCCATAGCTTGCAACGCCAGCGCCAGGACCGCATCGCGCTGTACCAGCTGGCCCAGGAGCTGGAAGCGACAGCAGAGCAAGTGGGCCAGTTGGAGGTGCTGCGCCAGCAAGCCCAGCTGGCTTTGTCTGAGGCACGTGGCCATGAAACGCCGGTCGAAGCCCTGGTCAAGCAAGCCGATGAGCTGCGCGCTTTGGCGCAAGTCGAAGGCAATGCCGAGCAGCTGATGGCCCGCATTGACAGCCTGGAGGCAGACAAACACCAGTATGAGCGCCAATGGCATACGCTGCAGCAAGCCAGAGAAGCAGCGCAAAAGGCCTTGGACCAAATGCAAGCGCAGCGTGGCGCCCCACGTGCCGATGATGCGGCCCGTTTTAGCCAGGTGCTGCGCCGCCACCAGATAGAACACCATTTTGTTGCCGATGCGATTGAAATCACTGACAACCAGTGGCGCGGCGCAGCCGAAGGCGTGCTGCGCAGTGCGCGTTGGGTGGTGGTGCTGGCCCATGCCAGTGACGAAGCGCAAGCCAGCGCATTGGCTGAAAAAGAGCGCTACCGCCATTACCTGGTCAGCGATGCAGTGCAGGTCACCCCCGCCAGTACGCCGCCAGAGAGCCTGCTGGCCGTGCTCCGATGCAACAACACCATTCCTGTGTGGCTGCGCAGAACCTTGGCAGGCGTGCGCCGGGTCGAGACAACCCAGCAAGGCTTTGCCCAAGGCGGTGAATGGATTACGCCGCAAGCCTACTGGCGCGATGGCCGGGGCGGGCGCAGCGTCTGGGTCAACCCCGAGCAACACCAGTTTGGAGCGGCCGCCCTGGCAGCGCGGCGTGAGTCGATTCAGGCCCGCTTGGCCGATCTCGACGCGCAGCTGCAAACCACTGCCCAGCATCAGCGCGAAACCGAACGCCAGCTCAAAGCCGCCCGCGAGGCCACTCAAGGCCAGCGTGCAGCAGAAGAATTGGCGCGTCGCGGTGATGAATTCGAACAAGCCCGCCAGCAGTTGGCCCAGCTCAAAGAAGCCCGCATGACGGCGGCCAAACGCTGGGCAGAGCTGGATGCCCGCTACACGCACAGCAGCGATGCCCAGCGCCAATGCAAGGCCCGTTATCAGGAGACGCAAGCGCGCCTGCAGGAAGGCCAGTCGCTGGCAGAGCGCTTTGCGCGAGAATGGCAGCAGCGGCGCGATGAGCAAAAAACCAAAGTGGCCCTGTCACAACGCCAGCGCCAACAGTTCCCGGCGCGCTGGATTGCGCCAGAGACCTTGCAGGCTTTGCGCAGCCAATTCACCAATGCCACGCAGGCGCGCTTGCGCAGCGAGGCGGTAGAGCGGGAGTTGGCTGGCGGCGAATGGGAGACCGACCCGGTAGTGCAAGAGCGCCACACCTTGATGGTCGCGCAAGTAGGCAGCCAGCGCCATCACATTCTGCAACGCGAAGCCAGCAATGAGTCAGCGCGTATCGCGGTAGGCAATGCGCGTGAGCGCTACATCGATGTGCTGCGCACAACCGTGCGCCGCTACCGCAAAAACATCATTGAGCTGGGCGAGCTGGCGGGTGTGGTGGTGAATGCCGATACCCCGCACCTGGAAAACGACGATGTGGCGCTGCGCCAGGCCGAGTTGAAAGTGCATTTCAACTTCGATGGCAAAGGCCAGATTGGCCTCAATGATGGTGAAGCATCCGGCGGGCAACAGGTGATCAAGTCGCTGATCTTGCTGGTGGGCTTGCTCAAAGACGAGGATTCTTCTGGTGGCTTTGTGTTCATTGACGAGCCGTTTGCGCATTTGGATGTGCGCAATATCCAGCTGGTCGGGCACTTTCTGAAGTCCACGCGTGCGCAGTACGTGCTCACCACGCCGATCACACACAACGTCGAAGTGTTTGAGCCAGCCGATGTGACCCTGGTAACAGCCAAGAAAAAGCCGGGCGAGCGCTGGGCGCCGCCGATTGGTGTGTTGCAACGCAGGCCGCAAAGCGCTGGCTACTGAGAACCTTTTAACGCTCGCCGCGCTGCGCAGCAAAAGCCCTATTGCCAAGGCCATGCCTGATGTAGTATCGATGTCCTTCAGACACGGTCATATACGGGTTTGGTCGCCATCTGCTGTGGTGTTTGCGTCGTAGTATGATGGGCCAATACCTTTGTTTTATTTGTTTTTTCATGACCGTACTTGCTTCTTTTTCCTCTGTTCTTGCAGGCTGTTTGCATAAGCCCTTGCGCAAGCTGAGCTTGGCTGCCGGTGCGCTGGCTATGTCGGCTGCGGCTGTTGCGCAGGTTGGCCCTCAAGCCAATGGCCAGCCACAAATGGATTTGCCGCGGCTGGATATCACCAGCACCATGCACCGCATTGACGCCCAGGTGGCCGCGACCCCTTTGCAGCGCCAAATTGGTCTGATGCACCGCCAGAGCATGCCCGAGCATGAGGGCATGCTGTTTGTGTTCGAGACCCCGAATGTGCAGTGTTTCTGGATGAAAAATACCTTGCTGCCTTTGTCTGCCGCTTTTGTCGCTGACGACGGGCGCATTGTCAATCTGGTTGATATGCAGCCAATGTCCACCGATTCGCATTGCTCCACCGAGCCCGTACGTTATGTGCTGGAGATGAACCAGGGCTGGTTTGTCAAGCGCGGCATCGAGGCTGGCGCGCACCTAAAATCAAAAATTTTTGAAAACGCCGCTGCTCCGAGCGCCAGTAAGCAATAAAAAACAGGCCTCGGTTTGGAGGCCTGTTTTTTTGAGAAGATTAGAGCGTGTTCTAAGAGCCTGTTCAAAGTCTCGACGCAGTCGCGCAAGGCACAAAAAAGAGGCAGTACAAGACGCCTGTTGCAGTTCATACGTCTGTATGAGCACAACGGGCAACGCAGTCATGCGCTTTTTTGTGCCTTGCCCTTCGGGTTGGAGCCCAAAAGGCACGCTGCTTTGTTAAAAATCCTCGCCGGGCAGCTAGCCCGACTGCGGTTTTTGCCGCGCATCGTATCCTTTTGGGCTCCAACGCGGTCTGCGTGGAGACTTTGAACAGGCTCTTAACGCTGCCAGTGCAGCTTAGAGGCCAGTCGCCACAGCACGACACTGGCGCACAGCCATTGGGCTGCATACATGCCGGTGCCCACGCGGTGCCATAAAGCCAGGTTCTCGCGCGCCACAATGCGCGGCGCTACTGCATATTCACTGAGCAGGGCAAGCACGGCGCCAGCCAGAATCCATGCGGTCAAGGCCATTGCCCAGATCGCTGCTGGGCTGGGCGCTGGCAGCGGCGTGCCTGCTGGCGTATCCAGATAGTCCGGGCGTGGCGTGCGCAGCGTGAAAATCAGGATGAAGCAGCAGGCCAGCGATACCCAGGTAGTCGCTGAAAACAGCTTGGCTGCCATTTGTCCGGCAATCGCCGCAGTGGGCAGGTGGCTGAACAACAAGGGCACACACAAAAAACCAACCACACTCAGGCTGCCCCACCACAGGGCCGCGGCAAAGAGCGGGAGTTGTTGCTGTTTGATTGTGTGCATGGCGGGATCGAAACTGGTTGGGTCGATTTAAATGTAGCGAACGGCCACGATTTCGTAGCTTTTTTCGCCGCCTGGGGTGACCACCACGGCCACATCGCCTTCCAATTTGCCAATCAGTGCGCGCGCGATTGGGCTGGAGACATTGAGCAGGCCCTTTTTGATATCGGCTTCGTCTTCGCCGACGATTTGGTAGGTAACGCGATCGCCGCTGTCTTCGTCTTCCAACTCGACCGTGGCACCGAATACGACTTTGCCTTCGGCATTGAGACTGGCTGGGTCAATGACCAGCGCAGCAGCGAGCTTGCCTTCGATGTCTTTGATGCGGCCTTCGATAAAACCTTGGCGGTCTTTGGCGGCCTCGTACTCGGCGTTCTCACTCAAGTCGCCTTGCGCGCGCGCCTCAGCAATGGCGTTGATGATGGCTGGACGTTCTACGCTTTTGAGCTGATGCAGCTCGGCCTTGAGCAATTCAGCGCCGCGTGTGGTGACGGGAAGAGTTGTCATTTTTCACTTTCCAAAAAAACGCACCGCCGAATGTTGCCATGCAGCGGTGTGAGATTGCATTGATTGTGCCCATTCTGGGTTGGGCTCGTAGAACGTGCACACGGCCTGGATGCATGAAGCAATCAGGCCGTGGCAGTTGGTAAGAACGTGCTTGCGTTCTTTGAGCACGTTCTTTGGGTATGGCAGCTATTGTGGCACAGACCCGGATGCCGGCATTGTAATCGGTGTCTTTGACGCCAAAGCACTAATTGATAACCCTAGGGCGGATTTGAAAAAGCGCGGTTGTGGTCCAAGCTCCAGCAACGGGCGGACAGCGCTTCTCAGGACACTCAATCCGTGCGCGATTTGCCTGGGCGCTGTAATGCCATTCTGGATGGTTCTTGCGGCATCAAGCCGCTGCTGGGCGCGCGGGCTGTATCACGCAAGAATTGCCAGACCGCCTGCACACGGGCCAGGTGGCGAATTTCTGCAGGCATGGACATCCAGAAGGTGCGGTGAAAATGCGCGTCTTGCGGCAGCACACATTCCAGCGCCGGGTCCTTGTCGCCAATAAAAGCAGGCAAAATGGCCAGGCCTGCGCCATGCCGAACAGCTTCGTACTGTGCTGAGATGCTGGTGCTGCGCAAGCCAAAATGGTTGGGTTGAAAAAAGGTCTCCAAAAACTGCAGTTGTTTGGAGAACAGCAAGTCGTCCACATAGGAGATAAAGGTGTGTGGCTCCAGATCGGCGACCGATTCAATGCGCGGGTAGTCGGCCAAATACGTTTTGGCGCCGTACAAACGCAGGATGTAGTCGCTGAGTTTGGTCACCACGACCGAGCCGCGGGTTGGCCGTTCTAGCGAGATGACAATATCGGCCTCACGCCGCGAGAGGTGCAGCAGCCTAGGCAATGCCAGTAAATCAATCACCAGGTTTGGGTGTTGTTTGGCCAAGCTGGCCAGCGGCGCAGCCAGCACTTTGGCGCCCAGGCCTTCGGGTACGCCAACGCGTACCAGCCCCGATAAGCCTTCTTCTTGTTTGACCAGGGAGCTGCTTTCAATCGAGAGAAATGCCTCTTCCATGGCTTCTGCCTGGGGGAGCAAGTGCTGGCCGGCTTCGGTCAGGCGGTGGCCGGAGGTTTCTCTGGCAAACAAGGGCACGCCCATTTCCTTTTCCAGCGCCTGAATGCGGCGGCTGACGGTGGTGTGATCCACTTGCACGGTGCGCGCAGCATTGATCAAGGTGCCTGTGCGTGCCAGCGCCAGAAAATAACGCAGGTTATCCCAATCCATGTGTACCAACTGTCCTGTAATTGCTTGTTGACTGTGAGGCTCTCCATCATAGTGCGGTACAGCGCGCTGTGTAGGCACTATGTGCTGATAGGGCGATCTTTGAGAAACCGATGGTGCAGCTTACGCGGCGGTGACTGATGGCGGGCTTTACGCGATCTCACCGTGCGGCAAGCCGCAACGTGTGCAACAATCAAGCAAGAATGCTGAGGGTGCGATGCGGCTTGCATCGACGGACTTTTTCAGCAACACATCCATGTTTTTGTGTTTGCCGGCCCCACTAGGGCTTGGTCTCCAGGGGCTAGGCAAACTTAGCACACCTGCTTGTTGTGGTCTGAGCGTGTGGGTTTCGCCCAGCTTGCCTAGTGCCCAACCGGGGATGTTTTCTTCTTTCTGATTTATGCGTTTTCCAATCCATAGCACGCTTCGTCTGAGTTTGTCTGCCTTGCTTATCGGCACGCCCTTGTTATTGCAAGCCCAAAGTTTGTTGGACATGGTTGAAAACGCCACTGGCTATGACGCGCAATGGCGCAGTGCACAAGCAGAAAAAGAAGCCGCAGAGCGCCGCAGCGACCAGGCGCGTGCGCCCTTGCTGCCGCAAGTGGGCATTGGTGCTGACCTGTCGCGTGCGCAAACGCGCTTGAACATCCAGGACCGCCAGCACACCGGCACCACCCACAACATCGCGTTGATGGCTTCGCAGTCGTTGTACCGGCCTGCTGACAATGTGCAGTTGTCGCAAAGCAAATTGGCCGTGCAGTCAGCGCAATATGCACTCAACGCAGCGGCGCAAGATTTGATAGTGCGTGTGGCACAAGCCTATTTTGACGTACTGGTCGCGCAAGATACCTTGGCCTTTGTGCAGGCTGAAAAAGAGTCGGTGATAGAGCAGTTGGCCGCGGCTGAGCGCAATTTCGAAGTGGGCAACTCGACCATCACCGACACGCGCGAAGCCCAGGCACGCTTTGACCTGGTGCGCGCGCAAGAGATTGCGGCAGCCAATGACCTGCAGGTGAAAAAACTGGCATTGGACAAGACCGTGGGCCTGATTCAAAGCCAGCCATGGCCCCTGCAACACCCCTTCACCTTGCCTGAACCCAGCTCGGAGAATGTGATGGATTGGGTCGACTGGGCGCAAAGCCAGCAACCACAGATCCGCCAGGCCCAACTCGGGCTGGACATTGCCAAGCTGGAAACCGACAAGGCCGAAACTGGGCATTTGCCAACGGTGAGCTTGACTGCCAGTGTGGGGCAAACCAATAACCGGCAAGGCACGCTGGCCACGCCAGTCAATGGCATGCGCTCGCAGCAAGCCAGTGTAGGGGTGGCGCTGAACATGCCTTTGTATGCCGGCGGTGCAGTGCAAAACCGCGTGCGAGAAACGCTGGCGCTGGAAGAGGTCGCACGGGCGCAGCTCGATGAAGTCACACGCAATACCGTGCAGGCCACGCGTGAGGCGTTTTACGGCATGCAGTCCGGGCGCAGCCAGGTCAAGGCCCTGGAAGCGGCAGAAGTCTCCTCGCTCAGTGCGCTGGAGGCCAACCAATTGGGTTATGAGGTCGGCGTGCGGATTAACCTGGATGTCTTGAATTCGCAAAGTCAGCTGTTCCAGACCCGCCGCGACCTGGCCCAAGCGCGCTACGGCGTGCTGATGAGCAATTTGCGACTGGCCCAGGCCAGTGGCACTTTGAGCATGGACGATGTGCGCAAAATTGATGCTTTGCTGCAACCGCTGCCTGCCGCGGCATCAGCGACTACTTCGGGCAATTCCACTGCAGCCCCAGCCGAGGCAGCCCCTGTGACTACTGCGCCGCAGCAGTAAGCGCAGCGGTTGTTGGGAACCTAGGGTGGCGCAGCTTGGCTGCCCACGCCAGTTGCCGCTCAAACAAGCAACGTTGCAGCGGTGTCGTTTCAAAAGCAGCACCAATCACCCAACCACCCAATCACTCAAACGGCAAGGACAACTGCAACGCACTGTACTGCGCCGCTTTGGGCTGCTGCTGCGCCTTCGCATCCATCTGCTGCGCCTGCTCCAAGGGCAGCAAATTGTCCACCTTGACTCCGAGCAGACGAAAACGCCGCGTCAGATCAATCCGCTTCAAGCACTGGCCCGCGACCTGGCGGATCACGGCGGCGTCTTGCGTATGGTGGTCGATGGTAATCGCGCGGGTCGCCGAGCGAAAATCTGGAAATCGGATCTTCACGCCCACGGTGCGGCCTGCGTAGCCTTTGCGTTGCAAGTCAGCGGCCACCCGTTCGCACAAATGCGTGAACAGCGCCGAGAGTTCGGCTTTGTCAGCACGCGCATGCAGGTCACGCTCAAACGTGGTTTCGCGGCTCATGGACACGGGGGTGCTGTCAGTCACCAGTGGCCGCTCATCATGGCCCCAGGCAATGCGGTGCAGCCAGGCGCCATAGGCGGGGCCAAAGGCATCGATCAGCGCTTGCGCATCGGCATGTGCCAAGTCGTGCAAGTGGCGAATGCCCATGCTGTCGAGCTTTTCACTCGTTTTTGGGCCAATGCCATTGACTTTTTTGCAGGGCAGCGGCCAGAGCCTGTCGGTCACTTGCTCGGGCATCAAAATGAAAATGCCATTGGGCTTGTGCCACTCGCTGGCCAGTTTGGCCAAGAGCTTGTTGGGCGCAACGCCGATGGAGCAGGTCAGGCCGGTGTCGTCAAAAATGGCTTGCTGGATGCGCTTGGCCAGCAGATAGCCGCCTTCGTCCTGGCCGCCAGGCACATCGCTGAAGTCGATGTAGACCTCGTCGACGCCGCGGTCTTCGATTTCAGGCGCATAGTGCGCAATGATGGCTTTGAAGCGGCGCGAGTACGCGCGGTACTGCTCGAAATCGGCCGGCAACAAATAGGCATCGGGGCAGAGTTTGGCCGCTTTCATCATGCCCATGGCTGAGCCGATGCCGAACTGCCGCGCCTCGTAGGTGGCAGTCGTGATGACGCCACGCCCAGTGTAGCTGTGCAAGCGGGCAAATGCCTCCAGTGGAATCTGCTCGGGCGGTAAGGCCTCCAGTTTGGCGTTGCCCAACCAGCCGGCGCTGCGGCTTCTGCCACCGACGACGACGGGCAGGCCTTTGAGCTGCGGCTGGCGCAGCAATTCGACGGAGGCAAAAAATGCATCCATGTCGAGGTGGGCAATCCGGCGAATAGGGGGGCTGGTCATGGGCTGCTTCAGGTCATCCAGGCTTATGGGCCCAGCACCTGTGCTGTACCAACAAGCCATCAACAATTGTAGGCCGCTTGGGACATGCCTAGACCCAGTGGCGCACAGGCGACAATCAAAAAAGAAAAATGCAAAAGGGCCGCTTGTTTGCACAAGCGGCCCTGATTGCCAAACACAGGTTTTAGCGCGTCTTAGTCAAGCCCATTACCCCTGCTGGCGGCATTAGGCGCTCAATGTTAAGCACCAAATGTTTTGAAGCGAGTGGCATCATCAATGAAGGTTTTCTCACCGAAACCAGCCTCGTTTGAGCCAAATGGCATTTGAGCGCGCAGTTTCCAGCTGGCTGGCACGTTCCAGGTCGCTTGCACTTGTTCGTCAACGATCGGGCTGTAATGCTGCAAGCTGGCGCCGATATTGGCTTCGGCCAGAGCAGTCCAGACTGCGAGTTGGGCCATGCCAGCCGAATGCTCGGAGAACATGCCGAAGTCGTACGGGTACTTTTCGTTCAACGCTTTGACGGTGTCCTGGTCTTCAAAGAACAGCACAGTGCCAACACCAGCAGCAAAAGAGGTCATTTTGGCATCGGTTGGCGCAAAGGACTCAGCGGGCACCAGGCCGCGCAGTACTTCGCGCGTCAAATCCCAGAATTGTCTGCTGGCATCACCGAACAGGATCACAGCGCGTGAGCTTTGCGAGTTGAAAGAAGATGGCGATTGGCGCATGGCTTCTTTGATGATGGCTTCAATCTCAGCGTGAGAGAGAGACACGTTTTTGCCTAAAGCGTATTGCGTGCGGCGTTTGGTCAGGGCTTGGATAACTTGGTTGCTCATGGTGATCTCTACCTTTGGTGGTTCAGTTGTCGTAGAAGGGCTGGTGTGCTTGCAGGTTGTGCTCGATTGCATGCGCTGTTCACACGCCATGTCCGCAAGCATACTGCGATGTGATTTTTTTTGCAGCGCAACAGAGCGTTCCATAAAACGTACCAGTGCTGGATGCAGGCACTGGCGACGATGGCGGGCAAATCAGTGCGAGTCAATGAGGGGGCAATGGTGTATTGGCGGTTTATCAAAGCACGCTGCTTGCAGTCGCGGTAAGGCATGAGAGCCGTCGCCAATGGTGCGCGCAGCAAGGCATCTGCTCGAATTGACAAGCTTTTGTGTCTCATTACGCATGCAGGCGGTTGTCGAGACTGCATAATGCCAAGCGCTTGGTGTGGCCGCAAACGCAATGCGGGTGTACCGCTTTTTCCTAGCAACAAAGGATTTTCATGAGCGATACTTTCTTGTCGACTGGTGGGGCTGCTGCGGACAAAGAGCAGCCGTTGTTGGATGATATTCGCCTGCTCGGCCGAATTTTGGGCGATGTCATTCGGGAGCAAGAAGGAGTTGCGGCTTTTGAGTTGATTGAGCGCATTCGCCAATTGGCTGTGGCCGATCGCAAAGCAGGAGATGGGCAAGGGCAGCCCTTGTCCCAAGGCGGCTTGCAGGACTTGCTGCACGGTCTGACCAGCCAGGAGACAGTCACTGTTGCGCGGGCCTTCACCTATTTCAGCCATTTGGCCAATCTGGCCGAAGACCGCCATTTCTTGCGTCGCCGTGATATCCATGAGCGCCGTGGTGAGCATTCACGCGGCAGCATCACCGGCGCATTGGCAGAATTGGAGCGGGCCGGTGTATCCAAAGCGCAAATCGCCGACTCCTTGGCACATGCCTATGTCTCGCCAGTGCTGACCGCACACCCGACCGAGGTGCAGCGCAAAAGCATCCTGGATGCAGAAAAAAACATTGCCCAATTGCTCTCGGTGCGCAGCCAGTTGCAAGAGGCGGCCGCCAAAGACCTGGTCTTGGGCACGCCCGATGCGCGCCTGCCTGCGCGTTTGCAGAGCAATGAGGCCGCCCTGCGCGCCCGGGTGACCCAGCTGTGGCAAACCCGGCTGATTCGATACTCGCGCCTGACGGTGGCCGATGAGATCGAAAACGCTTTGAGTTATTACGAAGCGACCTTTCTGCAAGAAATTCCTAAGCTGTACGAAACACTGGAGCAGGAATTGGGCGCAGCACACCTGCCCAGTTTTTTCCGCATGGGCCAATGGATTGGTGGTGACCGTGATGGCAACCCCAATGTGTCGGCGCACACTTTGCTGCATGCGCTCCAGCGCCAGTCAGAGGTGGCACTGCGCCACTATTTGCAAGAAGTGCATGCACTGGGCGCCGAGCTGTCGATGTCCGAACGCCGCGCCGGCATGAGCGAGGCGCTGCAAGCCTTGGCCCAGGCCTCTGGCGATGACAGCGACCACCGTGCCGACGAGCCATACCGCCGCGTCTTGACTGGTGTGTATGCGCGTTTGAGTGCCACTTTGCACAACCTGACAGGTGGGCAGGCACCGCTGGCCGTACGCCATGCCATGCCTGCTTACCAAGACGCCAAAGAACTGCTGGCGGATTTGCAAACCATCACCACCTCGCTGTGCGAGCACCACGGCGCACCTTTGTTGCCAGCCCGTTTGAAACCACTGGTGCGCAAGGTCGAAGTGTTTGGCTTTCATTTGACCACTTTGGATTTGCGCCAGAGCTCGGACCAGCATGAGCTGGTGCTGGGTGAGTTGCTGCAAGTGGCCCAGATCACGCCTGACTACAGCGCCTTGGATGAAGACGCCCGTGTGGCCTTGCTGCTGCAACTGCTCAATGAGGTGCGGCCTTTGCGTGTGCCGCACTACAACTACAGCAGCTGGACCAGCGGCGAAATGGCCATTTTTGACATGGCCCGCCAAGTCTTGGAGCGCTATGGCCCAGATGCCATTCGCCACTACATCATCAGCCATACCGAAACGGTCAGCGATTTACTCGAAGTGCTGGTGCTGATGAAAGAAGCCGGCCTGGTGCAAGGCACGCTGGGCAGTGCAGAAGGCGCGCGCGCCAGCATCATCGTTGTGCCACTGTTTGAGACCATTGCCGACTTGCAGCATGCCCCAGGCATCATGCGCGGCTACTATGCGTGCGAAGGTGTGGCACGCATGATTCTGCAGTCGGGTGCCGAGCAAGACATCATGCTGGGCTACTCAGACAGCAACAAAGACGGCGGCATTCTGACCAGCAACTGGGAGCTGTATGTGGCCGAAACCGCTCTGGTGCAATGCTTTAATGCGATTGGCCAGGAATACGGTGGTGAGATCCGCTTGCGCATGTTCCATGGCCGTGGTGGCGCGGTCGGGCGAGGCGGTGGCCCCAGCTATGACGCGATCCTGGCGCAGCCGCCGGGCACGGTGCGCGGCCAGATTCGCCTGACCGAGCAGGGCGAGGTGATTGCCTCCAAATACGCCAACCCGGAAATTGGCCGGCGCAATTTGCAAACACTGGTGGCCGCCACACTCAAGGCGACTTTGCTGCCACATACGAATGCTGTGCCAGAGGCCTATTTGGAGGCAGCCAAGGCCTTGTCCGAGGCCAGCATGCGTGCTTACCGCGCACTGGTGTTTGAGACTCCGAATTTCGCCAGCTACTTTTTCAATGCCACACCAGTGCGTGAGATTGCCGAACTCAATATCGGCTCGCGTCCAGCATCGCGTAAACCGGGTCAGAAACTGGAGGATTTGCGCGCGATTCCATGGGGTTTCGGCTGGGGCCAAAGCCGCCTGACGCTGCCGGGCTGGTACGGCTTTGGCAGTGCGGTGCAAAGCTTTCTGGATTCTGCAGGCTCTGACAGCGACAAGGCAGCTCGCCTGCAATTGCTGCAAGAGATGGCCAGCCAGTGGCCGTTTTTCCAGACCTTGCTCTCCAACATGGACATGGTGATTGCCAAAAGCGATCTGGCGCTGGCCAAACGCTATTGCGCCTTGGTGCCAGATGCCGAGTTGGGGCAGCAAGTGTTTGAGGCCATCTCGCATGAATGGCATAGCACTGCGCAAGCGCTGGCACAGTTGACTGGCAACGAAGACCGCCTGGCTGCTAACCCTGGCTTGGCGCGCTCGATCCGCCACCGCTTTCCATATATCGATCCGCTGCACCACATCCAGGTTGAATTGTTGGCTCGCTGGCGTGCAGGCGAGCATGACGAGCGCGTGCAAACGGCCATCCATATCACCATCAATGGCATTGCCGCAGCTTTGCGCAATACCGGTTAATCGCCAGCTAAACGCCAGTGCAGGCATTGCGCATCAACGCCTGTTCAGCAAAACAGGCGCCTTGCACGGCCTCTTTTTTGTGCCTTGCGCGACTGCAAAAAGATCGTAAACACGTTCTAAGAGGCACGGCGCCTATTGGCTTACAATAGCGCCCGCTGTAGGTGCTCGCCATTGGCCATTCTGGCCGTGGCAGTTCAACGGGAAGCAGGGTGAGGTCGCCATTCAAGGCGCGCCTCTAGCCTGCGCTGCCCCCGCAACGGTGAGCGAATCAGGTGCGCGCTGCGCATCTGCCCCCTCAATGACAATGCCACTGGTGGTTGTATCGAACCACTGGGAAGGCTGAGTAAGGGTCCATTCGCCAGCCCGGATACCGGCCTGCAGAGTGGTGCTTGCTTGACAATGTGCTCTTAGATCGCGCCAACCCATGCGGGAGCGCGGGCACAGGGGCAAGCATTTTTTGCTATTGCTGACGGGGAGGTTGGCGTGGCGTTTGTTCCTGACTGAAAATTCTATGTCGATCCCCTCGATGTCCTTAGCGCCAATGACTGGGCGCTTGTCTTCTTGCGCGGGCTTTGCGCTGCGCGCCACCTGTGTACCTTTGGGGCTAATGGCGTTGGTGGGCGTTGCCCAGGCGCAAAACCCTTTCTTGGATGAAGTGGTGGTGACGGCCAACCGCAGCGAGCAACGCATGCAAGACGCGTTGGCGGATATCTCGGTGATTGACCGTACAACGATTGAGCAAAGTGGTGTCACCGGTGTGGCCGATATTCTGGCGCGCTTGCCGGGCATTCAAATCAGCCGCAACGGCGGGCCAGGCACCTCGACCAGTGTGTTTATTCGTGGCACTGAGACGCGTTATGCGGCTGTTTTTATTGATGGCGCGCGCGTTGATTCGCAGTCGACTGGTGGCGCACCGTGGGCCAGTATCCCCTTGAGCCTGATAGAGCGCATTGAAGTGCTGCGCGGCCCTGCGGCTGCTGTGTATGGCTCGGATGCCATCGGTGGCGTGATCCAGATCTTCACCCGCAAGGGCACTGGCGGTTTTCAGCCATTTGCCTCTGTAGGAGTTGGCAACCAAGGCACACGCGATGGCTCAGCCGGTGTCAGCGGTGCTGCCAATGGCTGGGACTATGCGCTGAGCGGCGCTTACGAGCGCAGCGACGGGTTTAACTCGCGTATTGGCCCCAACTACAATCCTGATAAAGACGGCTACCGCCGCTCGTCCGGTCAGGCCAAGCTGGGCTACCAAATCAACGAACAGCACCGCATTCAAGGCTCATGGCTGGGCAGCTATTTGAATTCAGCTTACGACTCCAGCCCCACTGCCGATGACCGCAATAAACACCATCTGAACGCCTCCAGCCTGAGCTGGAATGCGCAGTGGAGCGACCAGTACCGCACGACACTGAGCGTGACCGACTCCAACGATGTGTACGAGACCTCGCCCAACATTTACCGCACCGATACGGTGGTGCGTAGCTATTTGTTCCAAAACGAATACACGCTGGGTGACCAGCGTTTCAGCGCCACATTCGAGCGCCGTGAAGACCGTTTGAAAAATGGCGACATCAACTCCAAACGCGCACAGAATGCCCTGGCCTTGGGCTATGGTGTGAATCTGGGCGCACACAGCGTGCAGGCCAATGCCCGTTATGACAAAGACAGCGAGTTTGGCAGTGTCACGACCGGCTCACTGGCCTATGGCTACGCCTTCACACCGCAATGGAAAGTGCATGCCGCAGCGGGCAAAGCCTTCCGCGCGCCCACGCTGTACCAGCGTTACAGCGAATACGGCGTGGCCGCGCTGCAACCCGAAAGCGGCCGCAATGTGGAAGTGGGCGTGACTTACTCGCAAGGCGTGCACCTGGTCTCGTTGACCGCTTACCGCAACAGTGTGAAAAACCAGATCACCTTCGCGGCGTCTGGCCCTTGCGCATCGAACTTTGGCTGCTATGAGAATACGGCCAAGGCGCGCTACGAAGGGGTGACCCTGGCTGGCCAAACCCAGCTCGCGGGCGTATTGCTCAAAGGCTCGCTGGACTGGCAAGATCCCAAGGACGTGTCCACTGGCAATATGCTGGCCAGACGCGCCAAGCGCTATGGCAACCTGGGCGCTGAATACAGCGTAGCCGGTTTCCTGCTGGGCGCAGAAATGCAAACATCTGGCTACCGCTGGAACAGTGCTGGCAACACCGCTGCGACCAACCGCATGGGCGGCTATACGCTGTGGAACCTGCATGCCAGCCGCGCCTTGGGCGATGACTGGACCTTGACGGCCCGCCTTGACAATGCCAGCGACAAAAAATACGAGTTGGCTCGCACTTATGCCACTGCAGGCCGCACGTTCTACGTCGGCCTGAAATGGGCTCCTAGCAAGTAAATCATACTGCTGCCCAAAGACGATGCTGCCATCTACCGACTCCATGACCGCAATGCAAGCCCAAGCTGGGCAGCAGTCTGAGCGCTGCGTTGTCTTGATGGTGGCGGCGACCGCCTCGGGCCAAGGCAAAACCTTGGTCACTGCCGCATTGGCGCGCTGGCATGTGCGCCAAGGACGCCGCGTGCGTATTTTCAAATGCGGCCCGGATTTCCTCGACCCCCGCTGGCATGCGTTGGCCAGTGGCGCTGTCGTGCACAACCTGGATTTGTGGATGACGGGCGAGGCCGATATCCAGGCGCGCTTGGCCCAGGCTGCCCAAGAGGCCGATGTCATTCTGATCGAAGGCGTGATGGGCTTGTTTGATGGATCACCCAGTGCGGCTGACTTGGCGCTGCGCTGGAATATTCCGGTGCTGGCCGTGCTGCAGGTGGGGGCGATGGCGCAGACTTGCGCTGCCGTGGTTTACGGACTCAAGCATTACCAGCCCGATTTGCGCTTTGCCGGGGTGCTGTGCAACCATGTGGCCAGTGCCAAACACGCCAGTCTTTTGCAGCATAGCCTGGAGCCTACTGGGGATTGGTTGGGCGCGCTGCCCAAGCTGCAGGCGCCAGACAGCCAGGGCAGCGCTGCGGCGTATTTGCCGTCACGCCATTTGGGCTTGGTTGCTGCAGCAGAAATTCCAGACGCCATGGCACGCTTGGACCAGGCCGCAGATGCACTGACACAAACCCCTTTGGGGCAAATGCCATGGAGTGAATGGCAAAGCCGTTGGTCCTTGGATGCAATGCCTCACCCGCCCAAGCCGCCCATGGCAGAGCGCGCCCCTGCACTGCAAGGCAAAACCATAGCCATTGCGCATGACGCGGCGTTTGCCTTTGTTTACTCGGCCAATGTGCAGCTTCTGCAAGATTTGGGCGCATGTTGTGTGTTTTTCTCGCCATTGGCAGGAGACGACCTACCGGCCTGTGATGCATTGTGGCTGCCAGGTGGCTACCCAGAGCTGCATGCACCTGCGCTGCGGCGCAACACCCAACTGCAAGCGTCTATTCGTACGCATTGGCAACAGCACAAACCCATTTGGGCCGAGTGTGGCGGTATGCTCGCTTTGGCAGAATCGGTGCGTTTGCGTGATGGATCGGTCGAGGCGCTGTGGGGCTTGCTGCCAGCACAAGCGACAATGCAAGCGCGCTTGGCGGGTTTGGGCCACCAGCAGCTCGATTGGCCCGCAAACACCGAGTTGCCTTCTTTGCGGGGCCATACCTTTCATTACTCCACGCTCGATTGTTCGCTACCAGCTTGGACGCACACCCACCGGCCAGACGCCTCAGCTGGGGGTGAAGCGGTGTACCGCCATGGCAGTTTGACGGCCAGTTACTTCCATGCGTGGTTTGCATCCAGTCCCGAATGGATGGCGCGTTTGTTTTTGGGAGCCTTGCCATGAACCAGATCGACCACAATCTGCCGATGCCAGCCCACTGCTTGATTCTGGGGGGGCAAAAAAGTGGCAAGTCCCGCCATGCTGAAGCCATGGCCCTGCGCTGGCTAAGCCAACCAGGCCGTGAGGCGGTGTTGATTGCCACGGCCCAGGCCTGGGACGAGGAAATGCAAGAGCGCATTGCCCGCCACCGGGCCGACCGGGCGGTGTACGCGAGCGGCTTGCAGACCGTGGAAGAGCCGCTGCAGTTGGCCCAAGCGATCAGGCGCTGCAGTGCGCCGCAGCGGCTATTGGTGGTTGATTGCTTGACCTTGTGGCTGACGAACTATGCGATGCCCATCGATGTGGCCGATGCTGACGAGGCCACGGGCCTGCGTGCCAGACGCGCAGAGTTCCAAGCGGCCAAACTGGAGCTGTTGGCCGCCTTGCAGTCCGCCCAAGGGCCTGTGCTGCTGGTCAGCAATGAAATGGGCTGGGGTGTGATGCCCATGGGCCGTGCCGTGCGTGCGTTTGCAGATGAGCTGGGCTTATTGAACCAGGCCATAGCGGCCGTTTGCCAGCAAGTGCTGATGGTCGTGGCGGGCCAGGCCGTGGATGTCAAAGCACTGGCGCACAATGCAGTGCATGTCGGCAACGACCAAGGCCCGCAACCAGGAGCGCACTAATGCCCAGCAGATGGTCTTTTTTTAAATCACAGTATCTCTCGCATGTAATGCGCAGAAGTAAAGCGCCGCTAGTGGTCTTGGCTATGGCATGTGCGCTGACTGGCCAAGCTGCCGCCTCCGTGGTGATTGAAGATGACCGGGGCCAGCGCGTCGAGTTTGAGGCGCCGCCACAACGCATTGTCAGCTTGCTGCCGTCGTTGACCGAGAGTGTGTGTGCCTTGGATGCTTGCGATCGTTTGGTCGCAGTAGACCGCTACTCCGAATACCCCGAGTCGGTGCAGCAGTTACCGGTGGTCGGTGGCGGGCTGGACCCCAGTATTGAAGCCGTGGTCGCGCGCAAACCCGATGTGGTATTGATGTCTGTGTCTTCACGTGCGGCGCAGCGTTTGCAAGCGTTGGGGATCAAGGTTGTGACCCTAGAGCCCAAAACCCATGCCGATGTGAAGCGGGTGTTGGAGGTGCTGGATACGCTGCTGTATGGCGATGCCGCCGCTGTCAATGGTGCCTCGCGTGCACAGCAGCTGTGGCAGACGATTGAGCAGGGTGTGGACCAGGCCGCTGCCAGTCTGCCCGAGTCCAGTCGCGGCATGCGCGTGTATTTTGAGGTCAGCAAAGGACCGTATGGCGCAGGACCACAGTCCTTTATTGGCGAGACCCTGAGCCGACTGGGCTTGGGCAATGTGCTGCCGCAAGACTTGGGGCCGTTCCCTCGCGTGACGCCAGAATTCATTTTGCGTGCAGACCCTGATGTGTTGATGGTCAGCAGCCGCTCCATGGTGCCGGAGTTCCAATACCCAGGCTGGCAGAACATGCGTGCGATGAAGGCCAGGCAAGTCTGCCAGTTCGGTGCCGATGACTCCAATATCCTCGTGCGTCCAGGCCCACGCATGCATGTGGCAGCCCAATTGATGGCTGGCTGCTTGCAGGGCTTGTTTACGCACGCGGATACAACAACGGCTGAGCCCCCCAAGACCACGGCCCCATGATGCGCCAGCCAGCCAGACAAACCATGCATCAGCCAGTGCACATGCTCCAGCACACCAAAAGCTGGCGCTTGCTGCTGATGTTGCTGCTGCTGTGCGCCGCGCTGGTTGTGCTGGGCATGGGCATTGGCAGCGAGGGTTTTGAGGCGGTATGGACGATGCAGCATGACCCGGTGACGCGGCAAATCGTTTGGGACATTCGCTTGCCGCGCACGATGGGTGCTTTGCTGGCAGGTGGTTTGCTGGGCTTGGCTGGCTGTGTGGCGCAGGGCCTGTTTCGCAATCCGCTGGCCGATCCGTATCTGTTGGGCAGCTCAGCGGGTGCTTCGCTGGGGGTGGCCTTGGCCTTGATGGTCAGCGGCACCTCTATCTCGGTGATGTCGATTGTGGGCTATTTGGGCATGACAGGCGCAGCTTTTGTTGGCTCGATCCTGGCGGTCTTGCTGACCCTGACCTTGGCCCAAGGCGTCAGTGGTGGCCTGCGCTTGCTGCTGGCCGGTGTGATTGTGGGCGTGGTGCTGGGCGCGTGCAAGGATGTGGTTGAGCTGATGCGCCCGGACATCATGCAAAGCATGCAGTCGTACACGCTGGGCACGACCGCAGCAATTGGCTGGCAATCGTGTGGGATCATGGCCGTGGCGCTGGCTTTGTGTTTGCTGGCCGCCTGGAGTTTGAGCCGCGTGCTCGATGGCCTGGCGCTGGGAGAGGCCACGGCCCGCTCGTTGGGCTTGCCCTTGGGGCTGATGCAGGCGGCCTTGATTGCAGTTCTGGCCCTGGCCACGGCAGCCGCAGTCGCGCAAACCGGTTTGCTGGCCTTTATTGGGCTGGCGGCGCCGCATTTGGTGCGCGCCAATGTCAAGGTGCGCCATAACCGTTTATTGCTGCTCTCGACCTTGATGGGGGCGGTCCTGCTGGCCAGTGCCGACTTGTTGGCGCGCTGGGTGATCGCGCCGCAAGAGTTGCCAGTGGGGGTGCTCACGGCCTTGCTGGGTGGCGGCTATTTGCTGCGCTTGATGCACCGCCAAAAAAGTTTGGGAGGTTTGGGCGCCGATGGCAAATAGGACTGACACGCCTTCACAACACAGCTTGGCGCCCGCACTGAGCGCGGCGGGCGTGAGCGTGCAACTGGGTGGCCAGCCAGTGCTGCACGAAGTGCAATTGCAATTACAACGTGGCCGTTGGACCAGTATCATCGGCCCCAATGGCGCAGGCAAATCGACCTTACTCAAGGCTTTGGCGGGTTTGCTGCCCTTGCAAGGCCAGGTTGAGCTGCTGGGCCAACCGTTTGACAAGGTGCCAGCCCGCGAACGGGCCAAAACCATGGCCTGGCTGGGCCAGAGTGAGCGGGCGCTGGACGATATGACGGCGTTTGATACGGTCATGCTGGGACGCATGCCGCACCAGAACTGGCTGGCAACCGCCAGTGGGCAGGACATCGAGATTGTCAGGCAGGTCATGCAAAGCAACCATGTCTGGCAATTCAAAGACCGCAGCCTGGCCGAGTTGTCCGGTGGCGAGCGCCAACGCGTGATGTTGGCACGCGTGCTGGCTGTGCAGGCACCGGTGGTGCTGATGGATGAGCCCTTGGCCAACCTGGACCCGCCACATCAAACCGAATGGTTACTGGACATGCGTGCGCTGGTGCAATCGGGCGTGAGCCTGGTCAGCGTGCTGCACGAGGTCTCGATTGCCTTGCAGGCCGATGATTTGGTGATCGTTGACAAGGGCCGAATCAAGCACATCGGCGCTTGCAATGACCCGGCAACGCGCGCCGCTGTGGAGGCCGTGTTTGAGCACCGCATCCACGTCCGGCAAGTGGGCCAGGTATGGACGGCGGTGCCGAATCTGCAGCCACTTGGACAGACCGTTTATGCCGATCAAGCGCCACAGTGATTTCGACTGCACAGGCGGATGTGGCAGCGGTGCATTTTTGCTGGTTCGCACAAGCGAGCCAGTGCATTGAAAGGATCAAAGAACATGCAAGTAGAACAACCTCCGGTGGATCGTGTCCGTCAAGTGCAAGAGGGCGAGCGCCGTGGCTTGCTGCTCATCAATACCGGCAATGGCAAAGGCAAAAGCACCTCGGCTTTTGGCTTGGCCTTGCGCGCCCATGGGCGTGGTAAAGCGGTGAAAATTTTTCAATTCCTCAAAGTGCCCAGTGCCCGCTTTGGTGAACACCGCACCTTTGACACCCTGGGCGTGCCAATTGAAGGTTTGGGAGATGGCTTTACGTGGAAGAGCAAGGACATCGAACATTCGGCAGAACTGGCACGGCAAGGCTGGAGCAAAGCGCGTGAAGCCATTCTCAGTGGCGATTATTTTCTGGTCGTGCTCGACGAGCTGACCTACCCGCTGATTTACGGCTGGCTCCCGTTGGAAGAGGTCATGCAAGACTTGCAGGCCAGGCCTGCACACGTGCATGTGATGGTCACGGGCCGCCGTTGCCCGCAAGAATTGATAGATATTGCCGACACCGTCACGGACATGCAATTGGTCAAGCATGCGTACCAGGCGGGTATTCCTGCGCAGCGGGGCATTGAGGATTGAGCGTGGCAGATGGCTGGCCATGGCTTGCTGCAACATGGCCCGGAGGTGTGGCCATGGCCTTGGCGGTGCTGCTGGCGCTGGCGATTGACCAGATCTGGGGCGAGCCAGCGGCGCGCTGGCACCCAGTGGTGTGGATGGGGCACAGTTTGCAGCGGCTGCAAGCGTGGGTGTTTCGGCAAAGGCAGCCCACAGCGGCCACTCGCCAGATTTTTTGGCGCGGAGCCATTGCTTGGTGCGTGTTGGCTTTGTGCTGTGTGGTGCTAGCCTGGGCCATAGAGCGCGGCTTGCAGGCCTTGCCCTGGCCGCTCTACACGGTACTGCTGGCGCTGGCGCTCAAGCCGATGCTGGCCTGGCGCATGTTGCGCCACGAAGTCCAGCGCGTGGAGCTGGCGCTGCAGCAGTCGCTGGCCCAAGGCCAGCAGCAATTGGCCCGCTTGGTCAGTCGCGACACGACCGTGCTGGATGCCACCCAGGTACGGGAGAGCGCGCTGGAGTCATTGGCCGAGAATCTCAATGACTCGGTCATTGCACCGCTGTTCTGGTTTGCGCTGCTGGGGCTGCCCGGTGCGGTGTTGTACCGCTTTGCCAATACCGCCGATGCGATGTGGGGCTATATCGGCCTGCGAGGCGAGCGTGATTGGACCTGGGCTGGCAAGTGGGCGGCGCGCAGTGACGATGTGCTGTCCTATATTCCGGCGCGACTCACCGCGCTGCTACTGCTTGTCAGCGCCTGGCTGTGGTATGCCGCTGTCGGCAAGCGTGCAGGCCATGCCATGCCGATGGCCTCGTTGCGCGCTTTGGGCGAGTTGCGCCTACAAGCTGGGCAAACGCCATCGCCCAATGGCGGCTGGCCGATGGCCTGCATGGCCATGTTGCTGGATATTCGATTGAGCAAGCCGGGCGTTTATGTGCTGCATGCCTCCGGACGCAAGGCCGGTGCCGGCGACATCGCGCAAGCTGTACGCTTGGCCTCAACGGCCGTGTTGTGTGGTGCGCTGCTGGCCAGTGTGTCCTTGTTGCTGCCCAGTTTTGCGATTCGATGCTGCGCTTGATGCGCATCACAAACTGTCTGATTTATTGCGATGTTGCCATCTCATTTTTCTTCACTTACCAATTGCAGTGTGCATGCCGGCAACCATGGTGGCAGGGATGCACTGGGTGTGGCCGAGCATGACTTCTCCACCAACAGCAATGCCTGCGGGCCATGCCCTGAGGCCTTGCAGCAAGTGCAGCAGGCCGACCCCAGCCATTACCCTGATCCGCATTACACCCATCTGCGTGCCGAGTTGGCCGCTTGGCATGGCGTGGCAGTCGAGCAGATTGTGCTGGGGGCCAGTGCCAGTGAATTGATTCATCGCTTCTTATTAGCGGCCAGACTGGCAGGAGCCGCGGCAGCCCAACTGCCGCTGCCCGCTTATGGCGACTATGCGCGCCAAGCCATGGCCTTGGGTCTGCCAGTGCAAGTGCGCACCGATGCAGACAGTGGCTTAACTGCTACCACCGAGGCCTATTCCAGTGCTGCGGCAGGTCAGCCAGGCCAGGCGTGGGCGATCGAGTGGGGCTGCAGCCCATCCAGCCCGCATGGAGGCGTGGATGCCTGTGCCAGCAACTGGTTGCAAGCGCCGGTCATAAGCACTGACGTGCGCGACGTGGCGCAAGCAGGCGCGCCTTGGTGGCGCGTATTGGATGCTGCATATGCACCGTTGCAGCTAGGGCAGGGGCCGCAAGAGTGGCTGAACCATGCCCGGCATATGCAAGTCGCATGCTGGCAATTGTTTTCCCCCAATAAATCCTTGGGCATGACGGGGGTGCGCGCTGCCTACGCGATTGCGCCCGCGCAACCAGTGGCAGCTGTTGCGCAGCAGCAGTGGCAGGCCTGTTTGGTACAACTGCAGGCGCTGGCGCCTTCATGGCCGCTGGGCGTACATGGCGAGGCGATGCTATGGGCGTGGATGCAGCCCTCTGTGCAACATTGGTTGCACGACAGCCGAGCCCAACTCCAAACCTGGAAACAGGCGCAACGCGCGCTGTTGTCTGAGCTGGGCTGGCGCTGCCGTGCCAGTGCGACCAATTTTTTTGTCGCCGAGCCACCATGGCCAGATGGAGTGCTGGATGTCTGTCACCGACATGCTGTGTTAGCCCGTATGCGTGACTCAGGAGTAAAGCTGCGCGAGACGGATTCGATGGGGTTGCCAAACCATGTACGCATCAGTGTGCAGCCACCGAAATCACAGCAGGCCCTGGCCCAAGCATGGCGCGACGCCATGCACTATTACAGCTGATGTGTGCTTTCAGGATGTTTGTATGACCCATCTTCCTCTTCCTTCTCCCAAGCAAACAGCGGCTTTGTGCGTGATGGTGCTTGGCACGACCAGTGGCGCTGGCAAAAGCTGGCTGGCGACGGCGCTGTGTGCCTGGTATAAGGCGCAAGGCTATCGGGTGGCGCCATTCAAAGCGCAAAACATGAGCAATAACGCCCGCGTGGTAGCAACGCCTGACGGTGGTTATGGCGAAATCGGCAGCGCCCAGTATTTTCAGGCGCTGGCCGCTGGCGTGCAGCCGGATGTGCGCATGAATCCGCTGCTGCTCAAACCTGAAGCCGACACGCACAGCCAGGTCGTGCTGATGGGGCAGGTCAGTGCCGAGCTGACAGCGATGGCCTGGCGCGAGCGCAGCAACCACGTATGGCCGGCGATTGCCAAGGCGCTCGACGCGCTGCGCCACGAGTACGAGGTGGTGGTGATCGAGGGGGCTGGCTCACCGGCTGAGATCAACCTGAGCCACAGCGATGTGGTGAATATGCGTGTCGCCCGCCATGGCAATGCCCACTGCTTGCTGGTCACCGACATTGACCGGGGCGGGGCATTCGCCCATTTGTATGGAACCTGGGCTTTGCTGCCAGCATGTGATCAGGCCTTGATCAAGGGTTTTGTGCTCAACAAGTTCAGAGGCGATGCCCAGTTACTGGCACCGGCCCCTGCCATGCTGGAGGAACTCACCGGCGTGCCGGTCGTGGCCACGATCCCGATGCTGCGCAACCACGGTTTGCCGGAAGAGGACGGCGTATTTGATGACCGCATGGCTTCAGGTGCAGCCTTGCCGGGCCAGGCCATGCGCACCATTGCCATCATCGCCTATCCACGCATCAGCAACCTCGACGAATTCCAGGCACTCAAAAATGTACCCGGTGTGCGTTTGGTCTGGGCGCGTGACCCGCGCGATCTGGTGGGCGCTGACTGGATTATCTTGCCCGGCTCAAAAGCCACCAGCGCCGACCTGCGCTGGCTGCGTGCGCAGGGCTTGGACCAAGCGGTGTGCGCGCACGCAAATGCAGGCCAACCTGTGCTGGGAATTTGTGGTGGCTTGCAGATGCTGGGTGAGAGCTTGATTGATCCGGAGGATGTGATGGGCAATCAGCCGGGCTTGGGGTTGCTGCCTTTGGTGACGGTGTTTGAAACACAGAAAACGGTGCAGTTTGGCGCTTACCAGTTGGGGCCAATCAACGGTTCGTGGAGTGCGCTATCGGGTATTGCATTTGATGCGTACGAAATTCATCAAGGCCAGACTCGGCCCTATGAAGCCATGCTGACAGCAGGCATGCAGTTGCAGCCGTGTTGTGGCCAATTGGCATGGGCCAATGGGGCAGGCAATGTGCTGGCCTGCTACTTTCACGGATTGTTTGAGAGTCCAGCGGTACTGCACGCCTTGTTTGGGATGCAGGCGGTGAGCTTGCAGGCGGTGTTTGAGACGATGGCACTACAGGTACAGGCTTGGTTTAGCGAGATGGTCTGAAGCACATCAGGCAATTGCCCTTGATCTCAACCGTTGATGGCGGGCCGGGCAGTTATCTTAATCCAGCAGTGCATGGACAACAATTGAGAGCCGCAGCCCAGGCGCTGCATGGCAGAACCTGAGCAGATTGGGCACGGTGATTTATTTCCAGCACGTAGCGACGGTGCCGCCATTGTGATCGTCCAGGCTTTTCTTTCCCACGCCATCCAAAACCAAATCACCGCATTTTTTGTCTGCCTTTTGAACCCCTTGGCGCTTTGCTGTCAAGGTGTAGCCATTGGCAGAGGTAATAGCCAGTTTGTAGTAGCCACGTTCAGACAGGTCGCCATAGGGGAGTTTGAGATCGCTCACTGTTGTAGTGTAAGTGCCGTTTTGTGCACGAAAACGCTCTTGCCGGGCGGCAGCTTCATTTAAAAAAGCTTGCCCCTCGGCGCGGCGCGAGCGCAGCATGTATTCCTGGTAAGAAGGGTAGGCCACCGCCGCGAGAATGCTCACGATCGCCACCACGATCATGATTTCAATCAGCGTGAAGCCTTCTTCAAGATGGCGTTGTGCAGCCATTTTTTCAATTGATACTCTCATAACGATTCCATTAGTTGGCAGGCTGCTCACGCCAGCTTTGACGGCCATATTCGATGCCCGAATTCACCAAGCGACGTGATCCACTGGGGTCATAAATATGCTCGCCAGAAATATTGTTTCGACCAGCAGTGGCATCCACGCCAGCAACAAAACCACCTTCAATCAGATCATCTTCGTCAATTTTGCCATCACCGTTGACATCAAACACGCTGTAGTTCGGCGAAGCACCGGTAGCAGGTGCGATCGCATACAAAGCACCGCTCAAGCCTGCCAGGCAAGGGTCGTCACTGTTTCTGATCGTTGTGAGAATCAGCGATTGCCCATAGAGGGTCATCTCATAGACCAGCTGCTCTTCTTCGCGCGGCAAGTTGATATACCAGCCCCATTTTTGAACTTCATCGTCATCTCCGCTGGTTTGTAAGTCGGCGAACCAGTCGACCGTGTTGCTTGTCAAGGAGAAGACGCCTTCATGGTTGGCAAATTCATTGAAAGTCTGGCTTTGTAAATCGCCGCGGGTTTTGCTGACCGTTGGCAATGTGGTCGTCGTCACATCCGTGCCTTCTGCGTAACGATCCCATACGCCATAGACGGTTTGCTGGCCACGGTCCTGATCGCTCGGTGTCAAATAACGGCCCGTGCCAAATACCACCATATTGCCAGTTCCGAGTGGGTGGTCGACAACGTAGGGCGCTGCGGTAATCGGCAGGCGTTTGCCTGCGGCATTTTGGGCCACAAAGAATTTTTGGGCCTGCCAGCCACTGCTTGAATCGCCACGCAAATCAAATCGCCATACGTTGCCGAGCAAATCACCACCGTAGACCAAATCGACTTTGCCATCGCGATTGTTATCCACCGCAGCGATGTTGGAGAGACCGTTGCCTAATGGCAGGTAGCCATCGGGCTGCTGGCTGTTTGACACGCCGGTAATTCCGTCTGCGGCAAATTTTTTGATCTTGGCGCCAGTGGCAATGTCCAAAACGAACAGACTGGCTGTACCTGCGCTGCTGCTGCCACTTTGGTAGCCGTTGGGCACCAGAGCAACCCAGCTGCCTTTGCCATCGACCGGGTCATTGAGCCGTGCAATTGTAGGCTTAGCGATGGAGTAGCCCATATCCGAATCTTGGTCGGCACCAAACTCCCAGAGCAATTGGGGCGAGGTGGGTACAGTGATGTCCAAGGCGAAAATTTGCCTGCCACCAGCGCCCATGCTGCCAACCAGCACCTTATGCCATGCTCCGTCAAAATAAACATCGGTGGCCACTGGTGTGCCGTCAACGAAATAGCGGTGTGGCGTGCCATTTTCTTGACCGTAATCCGAAGTGGTCAACACATTGAGATAGGTTCTCACTGCCGTTGGAATGAAGGCAAAGACCTCCTCTCCTGTGCTGCCGTTGAAGGCGTGCAGCATGCCGTCGTTTCCGCCGATATACACCATCTCTGGCAGCGCCGCTTGGCTAGCGGCATACTTGGCGTAATCGCTATCGGAATTGCTTTGAATGCCCTCCAGTGCATTGGCGGGTGCACTCCTGTAGACAGGGCCGTGCACGCGCAGTGCCGAGGAGTTGACAATGTCACCCAGCAAATTGGGAGCGCCAGAGGTGAGTTTCTTGCGCTCGCGCAGGGTGGACTCTTCACCACGCAGGAACGACACACGTGTTTCGCCTTTGTTGTCGAGCACTCCGCTGGCATCGCGGTTGAGCATGTCTACCCAGGCCTCATAAGGGTTGGTGGTGCCGCCAGCGTTCAACACAGCCCAGGTGAAAGGCTTGAGCTCTTTGTGGCCGAGTGCCGATTGGCCTGCAAAGTAGATCGTGCGGTCGTTTCTGCCAGCGAGTTGTTCGGCGGCACTCCAAATCCGGCTGCGCGACAGCACCCCGTCAGTGACGGTCAATGCTTCTTTGAGCAAATCGCCGCTCCAGCCTTCCGCTTCAAATGTAGAGCGATAAACATCGGAATTGCCACTGAGCGGGCCATCAGGGAGGCTGACTTCTACCGATGTGACCGAGCTGGTGTTTTGCAAAATGTCATTAAACGCTTTGGTCATTTGCGTTTTGAGCGTTGTGGCATTAGTGACCAGAAAATAATTGTCTGGATCGCCTTTGACAGAAGCAGGGTCGCGGTCAGGCATGCCATATTTAGCGGCATACCAGAGTGGATCTTTCAAGAAACTGCCAGAATCGCTCTTGGCACTAGGCGTAAAAATCCTGCTGCCAGACAATGGCAAGTTGATGCACTCGGAATCATTTCTGCGATTTTTACAGTATCCAGGATCGCGCCCTTGCGGGGTGTTGTGCTCGTAGTAGACCGAATTGGTATCCTTGTCGCGCACTTCAATATACATGCCATCTTTGGTTGTGCCCGAAATAACATAACCCATATGCTGTCCAATGCTACCCGCAGCATATTCTGAATAAATATCTATTCTCACTTTGCCATCTGCTTGCAAAGCAACAACATACCGAGAAATTGCATCCATATCGTGGTCAGCGCCTTGCTCAACGTCTTCGTAGTTGATGCGGAATTCGGCATAAGGGCGGCCTTCATTAACGCTGCTATCAGTATCGGCGGTGCCAGTATTGGCGATCTTATCTACATAGTAGTCAACAATCTGGTTGGTAGGCGAAAAAACCAAGGGGTTGATGCCCATACCAGTAACTGACTTTGCGAATGGCGCAATAGTCACATACAAACCGTTGCCAACAGGAAAGCGAATTTCTGGCAGAGGAGAGGCCATGGCCACTGAATAGGTCATGACTTTATTCATGCCTTGGGCATTGCCTGCTATCCGGTTGTTGGCACCGAAGCGGGAAACTCCTGCAGAGTAATAGGTACCCTCTTTACTAGGCTCCTGCGGTGACAGTCCACGCACCCATGACAGGTCGTTGATGCGTTTAACAGAGGGCGCCGCGTCGGCGTTGGTTTCATCCGATTGACCGATGAAGAAATTTTGGCCATGGATTCCTTCAGCACTTCCAATGGCTTTGGTTTCATTCGCCACGTTGAAGCTGTCTAAATTGCTTGCATTTGCTGAGATGCTTTGAAATCTGCTTCCAGGGAGTTTGAAGTCGTAGGAAGGGTTGATGTCGCTCATCACTGTCATCACTGGACGTGCGCAATGCGGAAAGCCTCCCCCATTTTGTTTTGCATCTACATATGGAGATGTCCACTTTGGCTTGGACAGGTTGAGGTCGCTGTCCTTTGAGCTGCCAGAACCATAATCATAGGTACTTGTTGGCGTTGTGGCGCCGCCAAAATACCGCAATGTTTCAAACATCATTTCCGCAATTGGATTGCCCCACATGGCACAGTTGGATGGGTCGGACATTTTGCTTAATGGACCAGCTGTATACCATCCGCAGCTGTTGTATTGGCTTCCTCCAAAACCAATAATTCGCTGCCTATTAATATTATCAACAATGCCATTGGTATTGGTGTTGAATTGGCCTGTTTGCAGATTAACCTCGGAAGTAAAGCTGCTCATATTGCGGCGCAAAACACCGCCTGCTATGTTTTTTTGGTAGGAGCCAGTGAGCAAGCCGAAATACATTTTTTCATTTTCGCCAAAATCGTGCAGTAGTCCTGTTGGCTTGAAAATTGGCGTTTTACCACTATTTGGATAACCCTTGCAATTCTCTTCCCGAAGCTCGGCTGTACTTGGACATGCCTGTACTTTGACACTATGGCCTACGATTTGGCTTTTGGGCCTTTGGACTTTTTGTGCAAAACCCCAGTTATCTTGGCCACTTCCTTCCGCATGCCGAAATCGTATGGGTTTCCAGCCCGCAGTGAGGGTAATGGTTTTACTTCGTGCCGATGGCGACTCCCAGTCAGAGCGATTATTGGCATGGCCTCCGTACCAACCCCATTTGTTGCTATCTTTGCCGTCAATCATGACTTCAACGGCATCATCGCCATCGATGGAAAATGTATAGCTGCCATTTTCAGGAATAAATATCTGCCCGTTAATTTCGGTCATGTATTTATCTTGCGTGCAGCCATTGATGCCAGCAAATGGATTGTTTTCACCACCGGTTGTATTGATTGTACTTATTGAGCCTGAACCACAGCGATTGCCTGTCGTTCCATAAGTCGCAAAATGCTTATCCATCGCCTTGGCATCGCCTGGCGTTGCGCCGTTTGTTTTCCAGGTGGTAATAGTCAGATTGTTGAATGAGCTGGAGGGCAGTACAACATATTCGGTTCCTGCACTTTTTTCACAGCTGACCCCACCCATACACAGATCTTGGCCAGCCGTTCCCTCTTTGGAGACCCAGTCCCAAATCTGGAATGTCGTATCATTGAGCACACGCAATTGTGGTGCAAGATAATCACCGCTTTCACCAAGTGTGGATACGGCAAACAAATGCCTTGTCCCAACCGCAGGGAGATTAAGAGGTGTATATTTTCTAATATCGTAGACTGCGATATCTCGCGCAGGGTCGTATGACTTGCCCCAGGAGTGCGCATCTCTGGGTATGTAGGAGCCTTGCAAAACAGTATTGCTTGTAGTGTCCACCGAGCGCATGCCACCATAAAGGACTTTGCGCAGTGCATCCATTCGCGATGTAGATAAGTAATTTAAAAAATCACCACTCCATGCATTCGAGCATTCTTTTTTATTCGTGCCTGTTGCAAGGCTTGTGGGTTTAAAAAGACTGTTTTTGTCGGCTATGGTTTTTGCAGCACCTTTGGTGCCATCATAGGTATAGCAGACATTGTTATTAAAGTAGCCGTAGTAATTGATCTCATTGGGTTTGTAGCCAATGTCAATTACACCATCCCCATTCAGGTCGGATGCATCGTTATAGGCTTCGTAGTAGAGCTTGTGGTCACGCCCCATGACTAACATGTTCAATGGCGGATAGCTTTCGCTGACAAACAAAGGTGTTTGCGACAACGCTGTATCCCCGCTGTTTTGCGCTGCTGCTTCAGGCAATTGGGTGAACAGGGCCACCAAAGCAAACAGCGTAGCGGTGTGAGGAAAGTTGTTCTTATAGGCGTGCATAGCACTCTCCCGCATGGATTATTTAATAAATTGGTTGATCGAGGAACGCAGGCAAAGGGCATCGGGGCCACAATTGGTGCTCCCTATCTTCCGAGTCGACTGTGCATTGACTTCGTAATACTCGGAACAGCCTGTGGTGGCCAAATTCAAGGCTGACGTGGAAGACATGCCTTTAGGGCAAACAGTCTCGATGTAGCGTGGATACCAAAATCCGTTGGGTCCCTTGTCGTTGAATCCTTCGACTTCGACGCCTTTTTCGAAGTTCGTGCTCAAGGCAAGGGAGTCTGCTTTAGCTTCAGAAACGTAGCAAGGAACGCCGTCTTTCATGCTCGATTTCGCATCGTCAGGGCATTGAACCAGTCTGACGCCTTGGTAAGCTCCGATAATCGCCCGCTCGCCGTCCCGCAAAGTGCCATCGGCGACTTCAAATAACTGCTGCTGCTCTAATAAGTTGGCTGCAATGCGTGACTCTAGAGTGATCGCACGCATGCCTGTGATAGCCAACATCAACAGCAGCAGCAGCATTACCAAGGCAATTACCAGGGTAGCGCCTTGTTCTGCGCTGTTTTTTTTAAGACGCGGGCCTCGGCTGAGGTTCAGGTTGCTATTCATGGCATGAGGTTCCGCAAATTAAGTGCTCCGCTGGCGATTTGGTATAAGTGGCCACCGCTTTCATCGCAGCTGGTATTGCTATCGCCCGCAGTGGTTTTCCAGCGCGAGCAGACCGATGATTCAATACCTGATGTCAGGCGCGCCTTGGATGCAGCCAGCAAAATGGCATACTTCAGTGAACGCACCGTCTCATCGGCCTTTGGTTCCTGACTGGTATAGCTGCTGATTGTTCGCAAAGCCATTGATGCTGTTTGTGGGCCAACACCGTATTCAAAATGGATGTCGCGAACACCCAAGGCGACAGGAGTGGCTGTGCCTTGCGCTGTGCATACCAATGTTTGGTCAGAGATGGCAAAGCGCTCGACAAACACGCCAGCACCAACCGACGTGTCAGTCGCTCCCTCGTAAGGAGCAAGGCTGGCTACGGCACTGTCAGTATTGCCTGAACAATCGGTCTCGCTTGCATCGCGTGCTTGAAACCGAATGCACAAAGCTGCGCCATCGACTGTTATGGCTTGGCCTCTTGCAAAAGTGCAGCCAGTAGTTGCGTCAGTGAGGGCTGGAAATGCCTCCTCCATACTTTGTGTTGGGTCGCGACGGTACCCGGCTTTGGAGAACTGCGACTCCAAAGTATCCAAGGTGTAGCGGCTATTGGCCAAGTTCTCACTTTGACCTTGGCGAAAACTGAGGTGGCGCGCACCTTCAACATAGACAAGGCTGATAAGCAGAAGAATGAACAGGCCGATGGCCATCGCCACCATCACCTCGATCAAGCTCACGCCTTTTTGTGTGACTGATGCACCAGCTTTCATAGGCTTACAACTTCGATTGGATGGTGTAGGTGCAGTAGTCTTTCTCATTTTCTTCCTTATCTGCAGCAAGACACTGCTCGCTTTTGGATGGCCAGGCCACTTGTATTGCCACAACGCCTGATTGCTCTGTCACCGAAAAATTGGCTGCAATGAATTCATCCGTCACATCTGGCATCAATTGCCGTGAGCGTGCAGCCCAGCAATTGAGTTGATTGCTTGGATCAACCGATTCGCTGTCGCAGCTTGTGCTGTCGAGTTCGGCGCCAATTGCTTTGGCATACCCACCCAAGTTGTCTTTGGGACTGCCTTTGGCATTCAAGATCGCTGAGGTGTTGCCTCGCAGGGTTTCCATCAGCTCATTGGCGAGCATCGACGCCATTTGCCTTCTTTCAGTGTCAATCGTGAAATCAATAGCGCGAGTAAACAAGCCGGCTGCGCCGAGCAATCCGATGCTCAAAATGAGAATCGACACCAGCACTTCGATGAGTGCGAAGCCCGCCTGACTGGAGCGTTTGTTAAGGGGCAGGGAAGTCTTTAGCATGTTTGGCCAGCCGGTTTGCGTTCAACTTGAACAAGGCCAGCGCGTGTGACGCGCACACACTCCAATCTGCTGGCGTTGGTCACGCTGACACTGACAGTAAAATTATTCGAAGCCGTGCCGCCATTGTCAAAACTCAGGGTTTGCGCAGGAGCTTTGGAAAGGGTGACAGTATTTGGAAACTCGAAGCTGCGCAGCACGTCGTTGTTTGCAGCTGTCACCTCCCAGGTGCTGCCATTCGATGTCACGCTTGTGGAGGAGCGGCGAAACACCGCCTCTGATCTTGCATACAGCAGCAAGCTCTGCAGCTCCGATGCGCTGGTCGTAACCCTTGTGTTGGTGATCATGGTCTGAAATGATGGCAGGGCAATAGCGGTCAAAATTCCAAGCAGTGCCACTACCAGCATGGCTTCAATCAACGTGAATCCGTTTGCGCGGCAATGGTGGCGTGCCACCTTGCCGGAGGCTTGGAGTGCGAAAGATGGGGGCATGGCCAGGTTGCTGTTCAAAGAGGTAATTGTCAAATATTTACAAAATATTATAAATTTGATCGATCCTCGCTAAACGGTCACTGAGCCAGCTGGTGATGAACGGTTTGAATCCCCGGACCATTGGCGACAATTTTCAAAATGTGTTTGTCATCAATCACACAGCAGGCGCATGGCGTGGTTTGCTGACCCCAGTTCTTGTGGGGGTGCAGCCGCACCTGCGGGCATAAAAAAACCTTGGCAAAAGCCAAGGTTGGTGTGCATGTGACAATGCCAATCGGCAGTGCTGGAATGCTTATGCTCCCAAATACGCCTTACGAATCTCGGGATTGCCAAGCAGATTCGCACCAGTGTCTTCCAGCACCACTTTGCCAGTCTCCAGCACGTAGCCACGGTCGGCAATCTTCAGCGCTTTATTGGCATTTTGCTCGACCAAGAAGACTGTTACGCCTTCAGCGCGAATCGTTTGGATGATCTCAAAAATCTGCGCAATGATCAGTGGAGCCAAGCCCAGTGTCGGCTCATCGAGCAGCAGCAGGCGTGGCTTGCTCATCAGTGCGCGGCCAATCGCCAGCATTTGCTGCTCACCGCCAGACATCGTGCCCGAGCGCTGGTATGCGCGTTCTTTCAAGCGTGGAAAGAGGCTAAAAACGTGCTCGATGCCTTCTGCAATCTGGTGGGAATTGAGGAAGAAGCCGCCCATTTTCAGGTTTTCTTCCACCGTCAGATCAGAGAACACGCGCCGCCCCTCGGGGGAGATGGCTATGCCGTTTTGCATGATCTTGTGGGTTTGCATCTGCGTGATGTCTTGTCCCTCAAACAGGACACGGCCACTGCGTGCACGTGGATTGCCACAAATGGTCATCAGCATCGTGGTCTTGCCCGCCCCATTGCTGCCGATTAAGGTCACGATTTCGCCTTGGTTGACCTGAATCGAGACGCTGTTGAGCGCTTGGATCGCGCCGTAGTAGGTGTCGATGTTTTCGAGTTGCAGCATGGGCTGACCAACAGCCCCCGAAGTGTTGGCAGAGTTTGGCATAGTCATCATTCTTCTCCCAGGTACGCTTTGATCACACGCGGGTCGTTGCGCACCATCTCAGGCGTGCCGGTCATGATCGGTTTGCCGTGTTCCATGACCAGAATGCGCTCGGAGACATTCATCACCAGGCTCATATCGTGCTCGATCAGCAACACGGCCACGCTGAAGTCATTGCGCAGCTTTTGTATCAAATGCTGCAGCTCGACTTTTTCCTGCGGGTTCAAACCCGCCGCTGGCTCATCGAGCATCAGCAGCTTGGGCTGGGTGATCATGCAACGGGCGATTTCCAGGCGGCGCTGGTGGCCGTATGCCAGGTTGCCGGCTTCACGGTTGGCGTATTGGCGAATGCCCATGAAGTCCAGCCACCAGACGGCGCGCTCAAGCGCTTCTTTTTCAGCGCGGCGGTAGGAGGGCAGCTTCAGCAGGCCTTTGAGCATATTGCTCTCGACTTGCGTGTGCTGGGCCACCAGCAGGTTTTCCAGCACCGTCAGCTCTTTGAACAGGCGCACGTTCTGGAACGTGCGCACCAAACCGTGGCGCGCCACTTTATGGCTTGGCTGACCGGCAATATTGCGGCCTTGCATATTCACCTGGCCTGAGCTGGGTTTGTAGAAACCACCAATGCAGTTAAACACCGTGGTTTTACCAGCGCCGTTAGGGCCAATGATGGCGAAGATCTCGGTCGTGCCGACTTGGAAGGCGACATTGTCGACGGCCAGCAAGCCGCCAAAGCGCATCGTCAAATTGCTGATTTCCAGCAGTGGGGCTGCGCCTGCTGTGTTCTGTGTTTGTGTGGTCATTGCGGAATCTCCACCTGAGGGCGTTGTGTGGGCAGCAGGCCTTGCGGACGCCACATCATCATCAACACCATGACCAATCCGAACAACAGCATCCGGTATTCGGCAAACTCACGGGCAATCTCTGGCAGCACCGTCAGCACGATAGCGGCCAAAATCACACCAATTTGCGAGCCCATGCCGCCCAGCACCACGACAGCCAAAATCAGCGCCGATTCAATGAAGGTGAAGGATTCCGGGTTGACCAGACCTTGGCGCGCAGCAAAGAAGGCACCGCCAAAACCGGCAAACATCGCGCCCAGTGTGAAGGCCGAGAGCTTGATGTTGGTGGGGTTCAGACCCAATGAGCGGCAGGCAATCTCGTCTTCACGCAACGCTTCCCAGGCACGGCCAATCGGCATGCGGATCAGGCGGTTGGAGACGTACAAGGTCACCAGTGCAAAAACCAATGCCAGCAGGTACAAGTAAATCACCATGTGCTGGTTGTTAAAGGTCCAACCCATCATTTGATGCAAGGTTTGGGCGCCTTCTTCACTGGCACGGCGGGTCAATTCGTAGCCAAACAGGGTTGGCTTAGGAACGCCAGAAATCCCATCTGGGCCACCAGTCCATTGGGTCAGGTTGATCAGCAACAAACGGATGATCTCGCCAAAGCCCAGCGTCACAATGGCCAGGTAGTCACCACGCAGTCGCAGCACAGGGAAGCCCAGCAAATAACCAAACAGTGCAGCGGCCAGGCCCGAGAACGGCAGCGCCTCCCAGAACGACCAACCAGCCCAGTGGTAGAGCAGGGCGTAGGTGTAGGCACCCACCGCATAAAAGCCAACAAAGCCGAGGTCAAGCAAGCCGGCAAAACCGACCACAATGTTCAGGCCCAGCCCCAGCATGACATAAATCAGCACCAGGGTGGCAATATCAACCTGGCTGCGCGAGCCAAAGAATGGCCAGGCCAGCGCAATCAGGATCAGCAATAAGCCAAGGATTTTTTGTCCCTTGGGCGCCAGGGTTGGGGCTTTGGGCAGATTGACCTGGCCAAACAGTTTGCCCAACGCAGGTTTGAGCAGCTGCAACACAAACACGATGGCGCAACCCAGGGCTACCATGCCCCAGTGTGATTCGAGTTGGGTTTGTGAGCCTTGTCTAAACAGCTGCAAACCAAACACGGGCGTGATGATGATCGCGGTCATCCCCGCGGCAATGAATGCGTTATTGATGGTTGCGCGCATCAGACCTTCTCCACTTCAGGTTTGCCCAGCAAGCCGGTCGGACGGAACAGCAAAATCAACACCAGCAAGCTAAACGCCACGATGTCTTTGTATTGCGACGAGATGTAAGCGGCCGCAAAAGTCTCGGCCAGGCCCAGCAACACACCGCCCAGCATCGCGCCTGGAATACTGCCAATACCGCCCAGCACTGCAGCCGTGAAGGCTTTGATACCTGCAATAAAGCCGATGTAAGGGTTGAGTTTGCCAATCGTGATGGCAATCAGCACGCCACCCACAGCAGCCAGCATCGCGCCCAAAATAAAGGTGAAGGAAATGACACGGTTGGCGTCGATGCCCAGCAGGCCAGCCATTTTCATGTCTTGTGAGCAAGCGCGTGAAGCACGGCCCATGCGGGAGTTTTTGATGTACAGCGTCAGAGCAATCATCAGCACGACAGTGACTGCGATGATCAAAATCCGCGAATAAGGCAGTGTGATATCAAAATCGCTGATATGTACAGTGAATGCGCCTGGGATCAACGAAGGCACCGCCTGGTCGCGCGCGCCCTGGCCCAAAGCGACCCAGTTCTGCAAAAAGATCGACATACCGATCGCCGAAATCAAGGCCACCAAGCGGGGGCCACCGCGCACCGGCCGGTATGCGACGCGCTCAACGGCGTACCCGTATACACCGGTGACCGCCATCGCGATGACCAGCATCGCAGCGATGACCAGCGGTATGGGCAGGCCGCTTTGGGTGCCAATCGCCGTTAAGGTGACCAGGCCCACATACGCGCCGATCATATAGATCTCGCCGTGCGCAAAGTTGATCATGCCAATGATCCCATAAACCATCGTATAACCGATGGCGATCAAGGCATAAATGGCACCCAAGGACAGACCATTGAAGATCTGCTGGATGATTTGAGGAAGTTCAGACATAAATGGGAGGCTCCTTACGAAAATCGGCAGCGATGTTCGATCACTGCCGGTTTCGGTTGCAGGCAGCACCACTGTGAGGCACTGCCGAAGCGATGGGGTAGTAATGTAGTGCAGCCTGGTGGGCTGCCATCACGATCAAAGCATTTTTTACAATTGCTTTTTGCCGCCAGCCTTATCCCACTCGTAGACCGCAAACTCGAAATCTTTCAAGTCTCCTTTGGCGTCGAATTCTACTTTGCCAATGGCCGTGTCAAAAGTAGTTGCGTGCAGGTGGTCGGCAACTTTGACTGGATCATCACCTACCGCCTTGATGGCAGCAGCAATCAATTCCACTGCGGTGTATGCGGGCATTTGGAACGCACCATCCGGATCGCGCTTGGCATCTTGGAAAGCTTTGACGATGTTTGCATTCTCAGGACGTTTGGTGAAGTCGGCTGGCAAGGTCACAAGCAGACCTTCAATGGCAGGGCCGGCAATGGCAACCAAATCCTGGTTGGCTGTGCCTTCAGGTGCCATGAACTGCACTTTCAGGCCTTGCTCGCGCGCTTGGCGCAGCAGCAAGCCCAACTCAGGATGGTAGCCTCCAAAGTAGATCAGGTCAGGCGCTTGTGATTTCAGCTTGGTGATGATGGCCGAGTAATCGCTGTCACCAACGTTGATACTCTCAAACAAAGAAACATTCACACCTTCTTTGAGCAGCGAGTCACGCACTTGGGTGGCGACACCTGCGCCGTAGGTTTGCTTGTCATGCAAAACGGCCACGCTTTTTGGCTTGATCGTGTTGGCAATGTATTTGGCAGCGAATGGGCCTTGCTGGTCATCACGGCCAATTGTGCGGAAGAAGAAATGCGGCTTGATTGTGTCGGTCACCGCAGGGTTGGTAGCGCCTGGTGTGATCGCTACGATTTGTTCATCTTCATAAATCGGTACGGCTGGAATCGTGGTGCCCGAGCAGGCATGGGCAACAGCGAACTTGGCACCTGAGCGCACCACCTGGTTGGCCGCTGGCACGGACTGTTTGGGCTCGCAGCCATCATCGATCAGCACGGCTTCGAGCATACGGCCATTGACACCGCCAGCGGCATTGATGGTGTCGATAGCGGTCAGGGCACCCGCTTGGATTTGATCGCCATACTGCTTATTGGGTCCGGTCATAGGCTGGGGAATACCAATTTTGATGGCGTCCGCTGCAAATGCACCACCAGCCAGGCTCAGGGCCGCAACAGTAAACAGTGTCGGTACAAAACGGGTTAACTTCATAGGTGAAGGCTCCAAATAAACAAAAAAATGTGCTTCAGTGCGATGTTCATTAATTGTCAAAACACTGAAATGCACATGGCGTGGGCTTATTGTGCGAGTTCGATGAAGCGGTGTCATCGGGTGGATTCCCCTATGAAAACCGCGCCAATCCTGCATTTCAGACGCAATAACAACATTTGATTTAATGCCCTGTTAAGCGCCATTTAACTCAAAGCAATAATCATGCCAATAGATTATTGAAGGACTCACAGCATAAAAAAAGCAGAGCTTAGGGCTCTGCTTGGGGGCTCAATGCTTGTATGCACCAACCTGGTTCATGGATACAGGCGCAATGAACTAGGCTGGGGCTGCTATTGAGTGGCCGCGATTGGGCCACTGTGCCACTTATTTGTTGACTGTTCGGCTGCCGTCTTTGTGCCAGGTGAACACATCGAATTCAAACGTGTTCAAGTCACCGCCCTTGTTCCAAGACAATTCGCCAATCGGGCTGGCAATCTTGGCGGTGTGCAGGTAATCAGCGACTTTGCTTGGATCGGCCGCGCCAACTGCCTTGATGCCTTCTGCAATGGCCAAGGTGGCCGCGTAAGCTGGCAGCTGGAATGCGCCGCTGGCATTGCGGTTTTTGTCTTTGAATGCCTTGACGATGGCTTCGTTGGCTGGGTTTTGCGTGAAGTCAGCTGGCAGTGTCAGCAGCATGCCTTCCACAGCATCGCCGGCGATGGCGTTGATGTCCGGGTTGCCAGCACCCTCTGGGCCCATGAAGGTCGCTGTGACGCCTTGCTCTTTGGCCTGGCGCATCAGCAAACCCATTTCTGGGTGGTAGCCACCAAAATACACAAAATCGATGCCGTTGGATTTGAGCTTGGTAATCACCGCAGAGTAGTCGGTGTCGCCTGCGTTGATGCCTTCAAAAATCGCCACGGGGATATTGGCTTTTTGCAACTCGTCACGTACGGAAGAGGCAATGCCTTGGCCGTAAGAGGCTTTGTCATGCAGGACCGCGACTTTGCTAGGCTTGACTTTGTCAATGATGTATTTGGCAGCCGCAGGGCCTTGCTGGTCGTCACGGCCAATCGTGCGGAAGATGAAGTGGTAGTCTTTGCCGTCGGTCAGCGCAGGGGCTGTGGCCGAGGGAGTGACCATCACGACGCCTTCTTCGTCATAAATGGGAGCGGCTGCAATCGTTGCGCCAGAGCATACGCCGCCAACGACAAAGCCGATCTTGTCGTTGACCACGCGGTTGGCTGCGACTGGGCCTTGCTTGGGCTCGCATGCATCGTCAATGATGACCAGTTCCAGTTGCTGTCCCAGCACGCCGCCGCTGGCATTGATTTGCTCAACCGCAGTGTTCACACCTTCTTTGACCATGTCACCGTATTGGGTCACTGAGCCAGTTGTAGGGCCGACGACGGCGATTTTGATTTGTGCAACAGCACTGGCAGACACGGCCAAAGCGCCGGTTGCCACCAAAGCAGCGGCAATGTGTTTCAAACGAAAAGTTGTCATCTCATGACCTCCTTGAATCATTCATTAATATGCGAGAACGCTGGGTATGATTTTGCACCATTTGCTAACAAGCGATGGACATATGCAAGCAATGCATGCGGATTAAGTGGCCACGCAAGGGTAAATCCCTGCAAACAGACTCCAAGGGCTTGGCCGGTTACGATCTACCTGCGCAATCAGGCATAGCAGGGGCTGCGTTCAAGTCCGCCAGTCGACCATAGTGCGCAGGAGGACTCCAGCTGGTGACCGCGCTATATTCACGAGGCTGGACGACGCAACCCGCAGGCCCTATTTATCCATGCACTTTGGGATTACACACCTTTATGTCATACGCTACTGGCAACGCAGCCACCGTCCCCGATCTGCATTACTTGCAAACCCGCAATCGCACGGCCCCCATACGGGTTTTGATGGTTTGCATGGGCAATATTTGCCGCAGCCCCACCGCCCACGGTGTGCTCGAGCGCTATATTGCACAAGCCGGTTTGCAACAGCTGATTGAAGTCGACTCGGCTGGCACGCATGCCTACCATGTGGGCGAGCCACCCGATAAGCGCTCCCAAAGCCACGCGCTGCTGCGCGGCTTTGATTTGCAGCACCAGCGTGCCAGGCAGGTCAAGGCCGTTGATTTGATGGAGAGTGATGTCGTGCTGGTGATGGACCAGCCCAATGAAACGGCTGTGCGTGCGCTCGCCCAGACGGTAAGTGGGCCAGACGTGCAGCACAAAATCATGCGCTTGGCGGCTTTTGCGACGCGCCATCAAGCACACGAAGTCCCTGATCCGTACTACGGTGGGGACAAGGGTTTCGATTACGTATTGGATTTGGTGGAGGATGCCTGCCAAAACTTGCTGGATCAACTCAAGGCCTACGCGTGAGGGCTAGCGCTAAGAGCCTGTTGAGGATCCTATTTACAGCGACGCAAGGCATAAAAATGATCTAGTGCAAGGTGCCCATGTTGCGCATGCATCGGCATGCGCAACATGGGCAACGCCGCAATACGTTTTTTTGTACCTTGCAGCTCCTTGTGGGGTTGGCGGGCCAAAAAGCACGCTGTTTTGTTAAAAATCCTCGTTGCGCGTGTGTGCCAGTGCCTCCTTGAGTTGGTAGAGCTGCTGCAAGGCTTCTCGCGGACTCAAGGCATCGACATCCAAGGCCGCTAACTGCTGCTCGACCACACTGGTTTGCGGCGGTGCTGCTTCTGGCTCGGGCGCCAAGGGTGTTAGCGGCGCACTGAACAAATCACTTTGCAAATCGGCCTGGCCTTGGCTTTGCAAACGCTCCAAAGTCGCTCTGGCTTGGTGCAGCAATGCAGCGGGCATGCCTGCCAGCTTGGCCACATGGATGCCGTAGCTGCGGCTGGCTGGGCCTGCTTGCAGCTCATGCAAAAATACAATCCGGTTGCCGGTCTCAGCCGCGGCTACATGCATATTGACCGCATGTGGGTGTTTGGCCGGCAATTCAGTCAACTCAAAATAATGCGTGGCGAACAAGGTAAAGGCCTGGGTCTTGTCGTGCAGGTAGCTGGCGATACTGCCCGCCAGAGACAAGCCATCGTAGGTCGAAGTGCCTCGGCCAATTTCATCCATCAACACCAGCGAATGCGGGCTGGCACTGTTGAGAATTTGCGCCGCCTCGGTCATCTCCAGCATGAACGTTGACTGCGCATTGGCCAGGTCATCGGCTGCGCCAATGCGGGTGTGGATGCCATCAATCGGGCCCAACCGGCACGCGGTGGCCGGCACATAGCTGCCCATGCTGGCCAGCAGGGTGATCAAGGCCACCTGGCGCATATACGTTGATTTACCGCCCATGTTCGGGCCGGTAATGATTTGCATGCGGGTGCGCCCGCCCATGCGGGTGTCGTTGGCAATAAAAGGCGTTTGCGTGGTCTGGGCCAAACGCTGTTCAACCACCGGGTGGCGGCCTTGCTCAATGTCAATACAAGGCTCGATGGTGAACTGTGGTGCGCACCAATTCAGGCTCAGCGAACGCTCGGCCAGGGCGCACAAGGCATCGAGTTCTGCAAGCGATGCGGCCAGCTGCATCAGCGGATGCACGTGGGCCTGCAACTGCGCAAGCAGCGCTTCATACAAATGCTTCTCACGTGCCAATGCACGCTCTTGCGCCGACAAGGCCTTGTCTTCAAAAGCCTTGAGCTCCGGTGTGATGAAGCGTTCGGCGTTTTTCAGGGTCTGGCGGCGGCGGTAGTCCTCAGGCACCTTGCTGGCCTGGCCTTGTGAGACTTCAATGTAGAAACCGTGCACCTTGTTGTACTGCACGCGTAAATTGGCAATACCGGAGCGTGCGCGCTCTCGGCCTTCCAAATCCAGCAAAAAGTCATCGCAGTTGTCGCGGATGCCGCGCAACTCGTCCAGCTCAGCATCAAAACCGGCGGCAAATACCCCGCCATCGCGCACCAGTACCGATGGTTCTTCTAGCAAGGCCTTGGCCAGCAATTCGGCCACGCCCTCAGGGGGCTGCAAGCCTGCGAGCAAAGGTTGCAGCGGCGATGCCTCAGGCACGGCGGTTGCAGCCAATTGCGCAGCCTGGCGCAAAGTGTTTTTCAGGGCGACCAGCTCTCGCGGGCGTACTTGCTCCAAAGAAATACGGGCACTGATGCGCTCGACATCGGCTACTTGCTGTAATGCTTCCTGCAGGGTTTGCCAGAGCGGAAATGTCGGCGCAGCCTGGCGCAGCTGCGCAATGCTGGCCAAGCGCAAACGCGCATGCTCGCGGTCACGCCGCGGCATCAGCAGCCAGTTTTTCAGCTTGCGGCTGCCCATGCTGGTGGCGCAAGTATCGAGCAGCGAGAACACCGTAGGGCTGCTCTCACCACGCAAGGTTTGCACCAATTCCAGGTTGCGCTGGGTGCTGGCAGGCAAATACAGCAAATCGCCATCGCGCTCAACGGCAATGCTTTGGATATGCTGCAGCTTGCGGCCCTGGGTGTGTTCGGCAAAATACAGCAGCGCTGCACTGGCGGCGTGGGCTGCAGTCAGGCCATCGGCCGACCAGGCTTGCAAACTGGCCGCTTGCAAATGGCTTTTCAGTGCGGTTTCCCCCAACTCGGCATCAAAGTGCCAAGCGGGCAGGGTAGGCAATGCTGCTTGGCTAATGCCTTGGCTTTTACGCTGCTCCAGCAATTGCTCCAAGGCCTCTGAGGCGCCTGCGCTGTAGACAATTTCACTGGGGTTGATGCGGTCGAGCCAATGCACAAGCCCGGTTTTATCGCATTGCGCCAGTGAAATATGGCTTTGCGTGACGCTCATCCAGGCCAGGCCAAAACAGGCTTGTTTGCCCTTGCCCCATTCGCTGATGGACAGCAGTACCGCTTCGTTTTTGTCAGATAGCAGGGCGCTGTCGGTCAAGGTGCCAGGCGTGATGACACGCACGACTTTGCGCTCCACCGGCCCTTTGCTGGTGGCAGGATCGCCAATTTGCTCGCAAATCGCCACCGACTCGCCGAGTTTGATCAGACGCGCCAGGTAGGTTTCAGCCGAATGAAACGGAATGCCGGCCATTGGAATCGGCTGACCCGCCGATTGACCGCGCGCAGTCAAAGTGATGTTCAACAGGCGTGCAGCCTTTTGGGCATCTTCATAAAACATCTCGTAAAAGTCTCCCATCCTGTAGAACAAGAGGATGTTGGGATAGTCTTTTTTAAGATGGAGATACTGCAGCATCATCGGGGTGTGGCCCGATTGTTTGGCTTCTTTAAGTGGTTGATCTGTATTTGATTTTCTTGACATCTCTATTTTAATCAAAGACTTATGTTCATTATGCGTCTTGCACTTGCCCTTCTCTATCCTTAGGCACCCTTTGCTATACTTCGTTAATTGGCGTAGTATTTTTGAAATTTTTGATGCAGTGCTACGCCGTTTGACAACATACCGGAAATGTTACGCCGCACTGAAGGGTTTGGAATGAGCTTTGATGCAAGACAAGCAAAACTATTGGTTCCGGGGGCGCATATTATTGTCGATGATGCGCCAGGCCTTCGGCTTGTTGCTCGTGCCAGTCGTAAAAGCTGGGTCTATCGGTACAAGCATAGCGATGGACGAATGAAGCAGCAGGTTATTGGGCAATGGCCCGCAATCAGTTATGCGGCTGCCTTGGGTATTTGGGAGTCCATGAGGGTGGCGCGAGAGTCAGGGAGGGATGTTGCGACTGCTTTGCCCCAAAAGAGTCTCCTTGCTCTTGCCAAGAAGGCTAAAGCGGATGATTTCTATTCGGTGCGAAATTTGATAGATGATTATTTGCGCGGCCATATCAACATCAACCGTAAGCCGAAAGGCGTAGCAGAGGTCACGCGACTATTGACGGGCTACACAAATTCAATCAGCGATAAGCCTGCGGCGAGTATTCGTAGATCAGATGCTTTCGATTTGATCGAGCATTTAGCGACCCGTGCGCCAGTTCTTGCCATGCAACTTCGGAACGAACTAGGTGCCGCATGGGATTACGCGCTCGATGCTGGCCGCATCCCAGATGAAACCCCTAATTGGTGGAGGCTTGTTCTTAGAGGGAAGATTAGGTCTCGCGGACAGATTATTGCAGGCAAGCATGCTGGCGTGCGAAAGCGCGTGTTGTCTGATGCCGAAATGACAGTTTTGCTCAGATGGCTGCCGAACTTCACTGCACTAATTGAAGACATTCTGACGATGTATATTTTCACCTGTACACGCGGAGCCGAAATTGTTGCAATTGAGGGGCGCGAAGTCTGTCAAGAGGCAGATGGTTGGTGGTGGACTATACCTAAAGAAAAAACTAAGGGCGCGCGGCATGCCGGCGCTACTGATCACCGCGTTCCACTAGTTGGCCGCGCTCTTGATTCGGTACTGAGACGTAAGGAAGCTTTTGGGGATGGCTACTTGTTTCCGCCAATGAGGGATGCGCAAACTCCACATACCCAACAAAAGGCAGTAGGCGTTGCACTCTGGATTGTCCGGCCTACGACAGTTACGGATCGACTCCCAAGGGCGCGGGCCGCAATTTTGCCAATTGAGCGATTTGCACCGCATGATTTGCGTCGCACCGCACGAACAAAGCTTGCAGCTCTTGGATGCCCAGAGGCAGTCGCTGAAGCCATTCTAGGGCACTTGCCGCCCGGCATAGTTGGCGTTTACAACCGGCATGCATATGATCGTGAGCGAAGGGCTTGGCTTGAAATCCTCGCCGCGCATTGGGAGAGCTTATTGAGTTGAATGCTCGAGCTGCATGCGCGGCTTCTTTGCGCCAGTATTGGCCGGAGGCAGCATTTCTGATGACGGGCGACTTAAAAGCCACGCATCCAGCTCAACACGCAGCCATCCCACGCGCTTGCTGCTTAGCTGCCTGGCTTGAGGGATGGTTTTTTCTCGCACTCCTTTTTCAAATGTGCTTAAGCTAAGGCCGCAGTAAGCTGCCGCGTTTTCTCTTTCGAATGCGGCAGGAGCAAATTGCATGATGACAACAGTCATAGGTTCCCCAAAGAAAAAGCCCGCGACAAGGCGGGCAGGGTGTTTGGACAAAAGAAAAGCCGCTCGAAAGCGGCTGTGTGTGGGGTGGTGTGGCTTACTGCTTGCGTTTGCGATTCATCGCAACACCAGCAGCGCCGATTGCACCGGCTAGGCCCATGAGGCCGAATGCGCCGAGGGTTGGGACTGGGGTGGCAGTAGTTGGTTGCGGCGGCGCGATTAAGCTGTAATTGATGCGGCCTACAAAGGCTCGAGCACGATGTAAACCGCCGAGAAATTCAGAGCCGAGCCCAGTTCCAACAAGAATGCTGAGGTTAGCGTCGCTAACTACATCAGTTGCTGCGGGGGGTGAATTTAGATACCCCAAACGCTTGCCAGTTGATTGATAGATGTAAAACGCCTGGGTGCTTCCAGCTGGCAATGCAATATTGAGTTGAACGGGGATATTGACCACAGAACGCAATTGCCCAGATATGTTGGCCGTGCCTGCAAGTGTCCAAGCAGAGCTGTCATGTTCGACGCTTGCATGCGTTCCTGTCCGGGTGTAAATATAAACAGGATCATTTGAAAATGTATCCCAAAGTGCTATGTCAAAGCCAGTGATGGTGACTGCGTTTGTGGCATCCACATCGAACATGACGCCAAAGTTGCTGTTATCTGCTGGCCCCGGAGAGTCGAGTGTTAGCGCTTGTCCAGCGGCTATGCTGCCGTATAACAGAATCGCAAATGCGGTGATGATTGAGCGTAACATTTTTGACCTCCTGAATAGTAAAACAGCGACTTATAACGCTTATTTACATTCTTTCATATCCCTGATTTCAGGTATTTTGAGGCGATCGACATAAGAAAAGCGCCTCGTGGACGCTTGGGGTTGTTATCTGATAGTTACTGCGCTATCTGGCTTCTTGCTGTAAGCGGCCATGTGTTCAAGCCTATCGGTGCAGGCCTTGCTGATTTTTGACAGTACGGCAGGGTCTGGCCGCATTGCATTGTTGATTCCTTCATTGAAGCGCGAGAGGGGGAGAACATAGGAGCCGTTTTCTACCTTCTTGCACTTGGGCACCGATTTGCCTTCTTCAAAGTCAAACGACAATATCCAGCGCTCGAATGTCCATTGGTCGTTTTCTAGTAGTTGCTCGAATACTCGCTTCTGAACTTGGGCTGCGATCAGGTTGGCCGCTTCCATCGCTTGGGCAACGTCCATGCCTTTTTGCTGGGGAGCCGTACCCAAGAACACCCGAATCACCTTCAGGTGAAAAGCTGCACTAATCCAAGCTGCGTAGGCGATTACCAGTTCACGGCAGGCGTAGGTTCCGCCGTTGCCGCCGCGCACTGCGCAGAGCGCACTCTGTGAATTTACAGACTGAATTTCTTCAATCAGCGCCTTAGTTTGATCATTCCGCAAAAAGAATGCGGGGCGGTGCTTATCTTCGCCGCCAGCGGCGCGGTGCAGGTCGTTGAGCGAGAACAGCCCATCAAATTGGCGGATGCTGTCGAGTTGCAGGTAAGAAATGGATTGGGACATGAGAACGCTCCTAGTCGAGACTTTGAAATCTCGTGGATAGCGTTCTTACGCGCCGTCCACGAGGTGGCCGGGAGGTTAAGAACCTAGGACTAGCTAGGCGGACTTCTTTCCCTTTCGGGTGTTGTATCCGTCGCCCTCCCGGCCTTAATCATCAAATGTGCAGATTTGCACATTTAGAAAAACCGGGTCGTTAAAAAGCCGCTTGCTGTCGGGTGCGGCTTTCCGCTAGTCTCTGGAGTTCTTACGCTCCACCTCTTTCGAGGCAGCGCCAGTATACCCAAAAGAGCGGCAAAAGAAAACCGCCCCTATGGGCGGCTGTGAGTGAGTTGGTTTGGCTTACTGCTTGCGTCTGCGATTCATCGCAACACCTGCAGCGCCAATTGCACCGGCTAGGCCCATGAGGCCGAATATGCCGAGGGTGGGAACTGGGGGGGG
>NZ_SSWX01000013.1 GCF_004803635.1 Lampropedia aestuarii
CTGTGCCTAACCGCCAGGGGGTTTTGCTTTGGAATCGCGTTTTGCGCTCTCGTCATGGCTAAACTGAAGCGGGGCTGTGTTTGCCTGTAGTGCGGGCGTAATGCGGGCGTAAAAATGGGAGCCATTTGGCTCCCATGTTCAGAGGCTAAGACTCAAATGCTTGCCTGGATCATTGCTGTGCATGTGTGGCTTGCGAATCAATCAGAAAGCGCTGGTTTTACCGCTGACCATCGACATGATGCTGCTGGCATTGAGTTTGTTTGCTTGCTCACGCATTTGCGGTAGATACTGGCTGTGCAGCGAGCGACCATCTTTGAGTACATGGGCATAGGCATCTTTGAGCATTTGCGTAGAAATGCTGCGCCCGCCTGCATAGTACTGGTTGGCTACATGGCCCAGCGCATAGGTCGAGGCAAAGCTCATGCCCGAGCTCACAGCCTGTTTGCCCAAGCCGCCCAGAATGCCTTTACCTGCCTTGCCAAGCAAGCCGCCCAGTAATTTGCGCCCCGCCTGCTCCAAATATTGGGAAGTCATGCCCACGCCGATGGTCGCCAGGAAATCACGAATATGGCCGCGGTCCAGTTCATAGCCATAGCTTTGCCCAATCTGGTAGACCAGCCGCATTTGCAGGGGAATGATGGCCATCGTTGAGAGCGACTCCGGCAGCAATTCAATCGCGCCATTGATGACAGAGGCACGCAGGATTTTGCTGTCCATGGCTTGTGTATCCAGCGTGCTTGCACGGGCTGCGTTGGCCGTGCCAGGCAGTGACAAGTCAGGGTGGGGTGCGTCATTGGCGTAGCTGGTGCTGTCCTCTGCGACCTGGGTGATGCTCGGCATAGCTGCTGCAGTCGCGGTTGAGGCCATACTTGCAGCTTGCAAAGGGGCATTGACTAAGGTGTCAGCTTGTTGCTCTGTGTCATGCACAAAGCTTTTGCTCAGGCCTAGTGCTTCGCGCAGATTTTCCAAAAATGCTTGTTCTTTGCTACTGGTTGAGCCATCGGCATCGCAAACGCAGACGGCCATTTCATAGGCCAGTTCGCGGCTTTCATCTGACTGCAGTGCTGCAACAGCGAGGTCGACATTAGTGCGCTTGAGCAAGACATCCTGGTAGAGTGATGGGAGATTGATGTCTGCGTTTTGTACCAAGCCTTCGGCTATGCGACGAATCTCTTCACGCTCACGCGCATGTTTCTCGCTGTCAGCATACGCTGCGAGCAAGGCGATGGTCAAAATGGCACGTACTTCTTGTTCGGTCATGGTAGGTAAGGTGTGTAATCGGGGTGCAGGCAGGCGTTGGCGTGGCCATGTCCTGCGCGCGTCTTGATACAGACTATGTGATCGAAGTTGGTGTATTTGGTTTCAAACCAGCGTGCTTTTTTGCACCATGCCACTGGTGTCTGCCCATCATAATCAAAGCCCCGCGATATGTGTCGTCCAACACATAAGCGGGGTTTGTGGCAGCGCAGCTCTGCTGAGCTAAGTCTTTGCTAATCGCACTGCAGGCTTTTAGTCCTCATAAGCTTGTATTGGCAAGCAAGAGCAGAACAAATTACGGTCGCCATAGACATTGTCGACACGGCCTACAGGGCACCAGTATTTGCTTTGTTTCAAACGGGCTACCGGGTAAGCGGCTTGCTCGCGGGAGTAAGGCGCAGTCCAATCACCCACCAGTAAGCTCGCGGCAGTGTGCGGCGCATGCACGAGTGGGTTGTTGTCTTGCGGCCAAGTGCCGTTTTCGACTTGGGCAATTTCTTGGCGAATGGACACCATGGCTTCAATGAAACGGTCCAGCTCTGCCAGGCTTTCGCTTTCAGTGGGCTCAACCATCAAGGTGCCAGGCACTGGGAATGACAGTGTGGGCGCATGAAAGCCATAATCAATCAGGCGTTTGGCCACATCTTCCGCGGTGATGCCGCAAGCATCTTTGATCGGGCGCAGGTCCAGAATGCATTCGTGGGCTACGCGGCCATTCTCGCTCGCGTACAGCGTAGGGAAATGTTCTTTCAATTGGCTGCTGATGTAGTTGGCGCTCAAGATCGCCGTTTGCGTGGCCTGACGCAAGCCTGCATCGCCCATCATGCGGATGTACATCCAAGAAATAGGCAGTACCGCCGCATTGCCGTAAGGCGCGGCAGAGACCGGTCCTACGCTGCCTGGTGTGTTCAAGGTGCTGGGCAAGAATGGCACCAGGTCTGCAGCCACGCATACAGGGCCTACGCCTGGACCGCCACCGCCGTGTGGAATGCAGAAGGTTTTGTGCAGGTTCAAGTGGCTGACATCGCCACCAAACTGGCCAGGTTGAGCCAAGCCAACCATCGCATTCATGTTGGCGCCGTCGACATAGACGCGGCCGCCATGCTGGTGTACCAGTTCGCAAATTTCGCGCACTTGGGTCTCAAACACACCATGGGTGCTGGGGTAGGTGATCATGATACAAGCCAGGCGATCGCTGTATTGCTCGCATTTGGCGCGCAAGTCAGCCAGATCGACGTTGCCTTGCTTGTCACAGGCGGTGACGACGACTTGCAAGCCCACCATTTGCGCACTGGCAGGGTTGGTGCCATGCGCTGACGATGGAATCAAGCAGATCGTGCGCTGTGTATCGCCTTTGGCTTCATGGTAGGCCTTGATGGCCAGCAAGCCTGCGTATTCACCTTGCGAGCCTGCGTTGGGTTGCAAGCTGACGCCAGCATAACCGGTGATGCTGCACAGCCATTGGCGCAGTTGCGCATCCAGCTCGGCATAGCCGGCCAGCTGCTCTGCAGGTGCGTAAGGGTGGATATCGGCAAACTCGGGCCAAGTGATCGGGATCATCTCGCTGGTTGCATTGAGTTTCATCGTGCAGCTGCCCAGCGGAATCATGCTGCGGTCTAGCGCCAGGTCCTTGTCGCTGAGGCTGCGCAGATAACGCAGCATTGCAGTTTCAGAGTGGTGGCTATTGAAGACCGGATGTGTCAAATACGCACTGTTTCTGCGTAAGTCCTTGGGAATCAGGTCTTGGCCATCATCGAGTTGGTTCAGGTCTGGAGTGGCCTGGGTTTTGGCAAACAGACCCAGCAATAATTCAACGTCAGCGCGGGTGCTGGTTTCATCCAGTGCAATGCCCACGCTTTGCGCGCAGACGCGACGCAAGTTCACGCCTTGGGCAACAGCTGCGGCCAACACGCTGTCAGTGGCATCGTTGGTGAGTACGGTGAGGGTATCGAAGGCGCTGCTGGCATAGAGCTTCTGGCCCAGGGCTTGCAAGCCTTTGGCCAGTATGGCTGTCAAGCGGGCAGTGCGTTGCGCAATACGAGCCAGACCTTGGGGACCATGGTAGACGGCGTACATGCTGGCGATCACGGCAGGCAAGACCTGTGCAGTGCAGATGTTGGATGTGGCTTTTTCGCGGCGGATGTGTTGTTCACGGGTTTGCAGTGCCAGGCGGAAAGCGGGATTGCCGTGCGAGTCGACACTGACGCCGACCAAGCGGCCTGGCAAGGAGCGCTTAAAGGCATCCAGGCAGGCCATGTAACCGGCATGCGGGCCGCCAGCGCCCATCGGCATGCCAAAGCGCTGTGTGGTGCCAACGACAATGTCTGCACCCATCTCCGCGGGGCTTTTCAGCAAGGTCAGGGCCAGCAAGTCGGCGGCCATGATGAAGGCGCCTTGCTGTGCGTGTGTGGCAGCAGCAGCTTCACTGTAATCATGCACGCCACCAATGCTGGCAGGGTACTGCGCCAGCGCCGCAAAGTGCGGTTGAGCCAAAGCGTTGTGCCATTCTTCTTGGCTTTGTGTGAGTACTATCTCAATGTCCAGTGGCGTGGCGCGGGTGCGCAACACGGCAATGGTCTGGGGGTGGCAATAGCCAGAGACCACAAATACAGCGCTTTTGGATTTAACGCTGCGCTTGGCCAAGGCCATGGCTTCGGCTGCAGCAGTGGCCTCATCGAGCATCGAGGCATTGGCAATATCCATGCCGGTCAAGTCGGTGACCATGGTCTGAAAGTTCAGCAAGGCCTCCATGCGGCCTTGGCTGATCTCTGCCTGGTAGGGGGTGTACGCAGTGTACCAAGCGGGATTCTCCAGCACATTGCGCAGGATAACGCCGGGTAAATGGTTGCCGTAATAGCCTTGGCCAATATGGCTTTTGAGGCGTTGGTTTTTTTGCGCAATGGCGCGCATCTCGGCCAGTGCTTGAACCTCGGTGACTGGTGCGGGCAAGGCCATCGCATCGCGCTGGGCGATTGAAGCAGGCACGATGCTGTCAATCAATGTTTGCACAGAGGCCGCGCCAATGGCTGCGAGCATATGCTTGGCATCAGGCTCGGTAATGCCAATATGGCGCGGCCAGAATTCCGTGCTGTTTTCCAAATCGGTGAGAGTGGTCTGAGCTTGCATAGGCATGGTCTTGGCGCCGCGACGCAAAAAAGAAAGTAACAAACAAAATAAAAACAATGCAGCGACTGGCAAATGCAGCCGCTAAGGGGTGATGCACCCCAGTAGCGCATCAACCTGGACAGAGTTATCGGTGGGGATAGCTCTGGCAGTGCAGCTCAGGCCTCTTTGGCAAAGGCCTCGTAGGCGGCTTCATCCAATAAGTCGTCGAGCTGACTGGGCACGGCCAGTTTGACTTTGAAGAACCAGCCTTCGGCCAGTGGTGCTGTATTGGCCAGACTCGGATCGTCGCGCAGGGCTTCGTTGATTTCAACGATTTCACCGTCAACAGGCATGTACACGTCGGCTGCGGCTTTGACAGACTCAACCACACCAGCAACATCGCCTTGTTTGAAGCTGGCACCGACCTCGGGCAAGTCCACAAACACCACATCGCCCAGTGCGTCTTGCGCATGCAAGGTGATGCCAACAATGGCGGAATCGGGGTTGCTGACGTCGACCCACTCGTGATCGCGGGAGAATTTCAGGCTCATCATGAGGCTCCGGTTAGTAAGACAAGGAATGGGACGGCTGTCCCTGTTCGAATTGTGCGAGAGCACAGCTGCCACTGTAGCCAACTTGGAGACCAGGGCAAGCAGCCCTGGCAGGTTCAATGGCGTTTTGGCAGCAGCCCAAGGGGGCGTTGAGCGCGGCTCAGCCGCGGTAGTAGCGTGCTGGCACGAAGGACCCGCTAGTGACTTCCATGGGTATTTTTTTACCGCGTACCATCGCATAGAGCACGGTGCCTGCAGCGGCATACTCCAGCGGGACATAGGCCATCGCAATGGGCTTGTCGAGGCAAGGGGAGAGCAGGCCGCTGGTGACTTCGCCCACGCGCTCGCCCTGTGCATTGTGCAACTCAGTGTGCTCACGCACCGGCACACGCTCTTGCCCTAATAAGCTGACGCGTTTGCGCGGCAGGGTGCTGGGTTGGTCGATTTCTGCCAGTACCTTGTCTGCGCCCGGAAAGCCGCCGGCGCGCTCGCCACCCAAGCGACGCACTTTGGGGATAGCCCAGTTCAGCGAGGCTTGCGCTGGCGTGCTGCTGGTGTCGATGTCGTTGCCATACAAGCACAAACCGGCTTCGAGTCGCAAGGAATTGCGTGCACCCAAGCCAATGGGCATGACGCCATCCTGCGCCAGCAGTGCACGCGCAAAGGCTTGGGCTGCCGTAGCAGGCAGGGACACTTCAAAACCATCTTCACCGGTGTAGCCACTGCGGGTGATGTAGAGCGACTGGCCCTGCCAGGCAAAGGCGCCACCGGTCATGAAGACCAGCTTGTTCACGCCTGGCACCAGTGCTTCTAAGGCTTGCACAGCGCTTGGGCCCTGCAAGGCCAGCAGCGCTTGCTCTGGCATGGGGGTGACGGTGCAGATCTGGCCGATGCGGGCTTGAATCCAGGCAATGTCAGCGGCTTTGCAAGCACCGTTGACGATTAAGAACAGGTCATCGCCACGGTTGACGAACATCAGGTCATCCAAAATGCCACCGTCGTCATTGAGCAGCAAGCCATAGCGCTGTTTGTGCAGATCCAGGCCGATCACATCGACTGGCAACAGACTCTCAAGTGCGGCGGCGGCATCTGGGCCTGATAAGCGCAGTTGGCCCATGTGCGAGACGTCAAACAAGCCTGCCTTTTCACGCACATGCAAATGCTCCTTCATCAGGCCGGCTGGGTATTGAACGGGCATCGCGTAGCCGGCAAAAGGCACCATGCGTGCGCCCAGTTCTTGGTGCAGGGCATGCAGTGGGGTATGCAGTAGCGCAGTCGTGGCGATGTTGGATGAGGTAGTCATGGCAAGGATCTCCAATACATAAAGCACCACAGCGTGCGGCTGCGGTGGGGAGACCCTGTTGTCCTCTTTACCTGAGAGATTCAACCAAATGCGTCGTGCAAGTGCATTTGACACATTTGGTTTTGCTCCTTCGGTGGCTGGTTGCAGCTTGCGTGGATGCGAACCAACTCTCTCCAACGGGGGGCGTTTGTGCAATCACAAACGTTTGTCAGTCCTTTTGCCTGAGCGTTTGGGGTTATTGGCCCTGCGCCTTCGGCGGCGGTGCTGCTGCATCAGCAATGCAGTGCCCACTCTCTCCTGACAGGTTGTGATTGTAGTGATGTTCTGCACTGGCTCACAGCGTTTTATAGCGTGCCGTGCAGGTTTTTTTGAATCAGCATTTCAACAAGCAGGCAGCGTTGGCAGATTGCATGCGTATTTGCGTCGAAGTGCCTGGTGAATCGAGTGGGGCGCGGGAATATTTACTATCTTTTATCTTTTATTAATTATTTGAGGTTAAAAAACAATATTTTTAGTTATATCTAATGCGCGCAACAGACTTGGGAGTTTTTGTTGAATGCATACAGCCACAAGCAAAAGGCCCCAGAAATTGCTGAGGCCTTTTGCGATGCTTAGTGCCTGATGTCAGCTGCTATGGCTGTTGCAGGCGCCAGTTGATCTCAGAGCGACTTCGGGGCGCTTTTCGCTGCAGACTTGGCTGCCATTTTGTCATTGGCAGTCTCTGTGGTTGGGGCAGCGTTGCCGGCGCCAACCAAAGTGCCCATTTCTTGCGCTGGCAGGGCTTTATGGTGCGTCAAAATTGCCAGGTTTTGTGCAATTGTGTGGCGCAGCTCACGGCGGTCGACGATCATGTCAATCGCCCCTTTTTCCAGCAAGAACTCAGCACGTTGGAAGCCTTCAGGCAGCTTCACGCGAACGGTCGATTCAATCACGCGTGGGCCGGCAAAGCCAATCAGGGCTTTGGGCTCAGCAATCACCAAGTCGCCCATGAAGGCAAAGCTGGCGCTGACGCCGCCCATCGTAGGGTCGGTCAACACGCTGATAAAAGGCAGACCTTGCTGACCAAACTGGGTCAGGGCTGCATTGGTTTTGGCCATTTGCATCAACGACAGCAAGCCTTCTTGCATGCGTGCACCCCCAGTGGCGGTAAAGCAAATGAATGGCACTTTTTTGTGCAGCGCAGCTTGCACAGCGCGCACAAAGCGCTCACCGACCACACTGCCCATGCTGCCGGCCATGAAGTTGAATTCAAAGCACGCCGCAACCACAGGCAAGCCCATGAGCTGACCGCCCATGGTGACCAGCGCTTCGGTTTCGTTGGTGGCTTTGTTGGCCTCCTTGAGACGGTCGGGGTATTTGCGACTGTCTTTGAATTTCAGCGAATCGACCGGCGTGACTTCCTGGCCGATTTCGTAGCGGCCTTCCGGATCGAGGAAGGCATTGAGGCGCATGCGCGCGCCAATGCGTTGGTGGGAGCCGCAATGTGGGCAGACATTTTGGTTTTTTTCCAGGTCTGCGCGGTACAAAACGGTTTCACATGCAGGACATTTTGACCACAATCCTTCGGGAATCTGGTGGCGCGCAGTAGATTCGGCGCTGCGAATCAGTCGTGATGGGATTATTTTGTCAAGCCAGGACATGCGTGAATGGAAGGGGTTGGGCAGTCTTTGGGACCGCGAATGTTCAATAACACAGCCGTTAGCAAGCTTTGTACGACTCGCTGCCTTGGCCTCAGAGTGGGCTTATGACGATCAGTACTCACCCCTCACTTCAACAAGGTAGAGGGAGCTTGCAGCGTTAAAGCCGGTCTGCGATTGTAGTCAATTTCTGCTGCGTGCGGATTTTCTGCATTCGGCGCAGCTCTTTGTCAAGATTCTGTGCCTTCATCCAGTGCCGGGGGGGTAGCTTGGATGCGAAAGGATTCGCTGGCCCACGCGCCCATGTCGATGAGCTTGCAGCGCTCACTGCAAAACGGCCTCCAGCGGTTACTGGGCGCAAAAACAGAGGGCTGCTGGCACTGCGGGCAAGGAACAACAGTTGCTGAAGAAACGGAAGATTCGGAATGGACCATGGAATATGCTGAAGCAGCCACAAGATATAGGCCATGGCTGCGTGGAATATTGTTAGAGCGTAATCAGGCTCTTAGAGCCTATTCAAAGTCTCGACGCAGTCGCGCAAGGCACAAAAAAGAGGCAGTACAAGACGCCTGTTGCAGCGCATACCTCTGTATGAGCAAAACGGGCTACGCAGTAATGCGCTTTTTTGTGCCTTGCCCTTTGGGTTGGAGCCTAAAAGGCACGCTGCTTTGTTAAAAATCCTCGCCGGGCAGATAGCCCGACTGCGGTTTTTGCCGCGCATCGTATCCTTTTGGGCTCCAACGCGGTCTGCGTGGAGACTTTGAACAGGCTCTTACAAGCCGCAGATGGCAACTTCGAGCGACAAGTCTTTATAAGTTTGGCTCGATTTGCCTTCTAAATTGGGCTCCATCATACGCACAGAGATCAATAAACGGTTGGCACTGATCTCAGGAGTGACGTCATCGCGCGGGTCAATCCACAAGCGCAGCAGCTGGAAGCCGCGAGTAGCGGGCAGGTTTTGCTGGAATTGGCCTCGAGAGACAGCGACGCGGTGGGCTGTGCCAGTATCGCGGATGAGTTTGAGCAGCAAAAACACCGTATCGGCCACAGGTGTCAGGCTATTGGCCCAAGTCTCTAAATCGCGCAAGCGTGTGGCCGAGGGTTTGTGCTTCCAGTGGTGAAACAGTGGCAGATCAAAGTTGCAGGTGCCGCCGGGGATAGCCATGCGGCTGCGAATGGTGTTGAGCCACTCATTCTCGATGATGGCCTGGCCTGGCTTGCCTGCAAGCAGGTTGAGGTTTTTAACGCAGTAATCAATGCGGCTAAAAATGCGATCCAGCACGCCGTGGTCTATGTCTGGATAGTCTTTGTAGATTTGCATTGCCGTGCGCTGGCGCTCCAAATCTTTGAGCAAGTCGGTTTTCAGGTCGGTACGACTGGCCACATCAACCGCTTCAAAAATGGTTTGTAGCGCGTACTGGTGGTCACAGGTGTCTGAGCGAGCGAGCAGCTCCTGCAGGCGCAAAAGCAGGTATTCGAGACGCAAATATGTGCGAATGCGCTCATTGAATGGGTATTCGTAAAGTATCACTCTGATGCGGTCCTGCTGAGGCAACTAGAAAGGTTGCAAGCCTGTGTGGGCTTGCCAAAATAGGAGTTTCCAAGTCTCCGCTCAGCATGCTTCATCTGCGTATTCTCAGGGAGGCTTTATGCATGCCAAGCAATTGTTTGATTTTTATAGAAAGAAACAGAAAATTCAAGAAACAATTCATTTTTGATTATGCAACAAAGGCAGCATGGCCAGTGCACTCATGCAAAGCGATTGTTAAGCAGCGCCAAGCGCTTTATTGACCCGATGGAGCCTCGCTGCCAATGGCTCAGACCGCCAAGCCTGGATTGACCTTGTGCAGTGACTCGCGTGCTTTTACATTTTCTTGTTCTATCAAAGGCTCGAGCTTGAAAATGACGACCGATAGATTGTCGCCCAACCCCTGAGCGCGCTCACGTGCTTTGCTGACCAAAAACATCGCCGCTTCCTTGGCGGTCAACATGTGCACGGTCTGTCCTAGCTCCGACGGGGAAAAGTAGGCCCACAGGCCATCGCTGCATGCCAGAAAGGCATCACCAGGAGCCAGTTTTCTCACCGCATGAATCGGCGCAGGCGGATCGACCTCTGTGCCCAGGCAGCCCAGCAGCATGTTAGAGCTTGGGTGGCCTTCGGCTTGCTCTTCGGAAAGTTCGCCACTGTCGATGAGGCTTTGCACATAAGAGTGGTCTTTGGTGCGAAACACCAGGCGCCCCGATTGGAAATGGTAGAAGCGTGAATCTCCTGCATGCACGCTAAAGCACTGGCCTTGGGGTGTGATCAGAAAAGCGGCAATCGTGCTGTGCGGCTCTTGCTCTGCTGAGATGGCCGTCAGACGGATCACCAAATGCGCTTCTTTGACAATGTTTTGCAGCAATGCGCTGGGCTCGTCGGTTTGTGGGTCAAAGCGTTCTAGCAGTTGTTTGGCAGTCAGCAGTACCTGGTCGGCTGCCTTGCGGCCACCGCTGCGCCCGCCCATGCCATCCGCGATCACGGCCAAGACGCAGTCCTGATTTCTCGGATGCTGCAAAATCGCCACTTGGTCTTGCTGGTATTGGCGATCACCTTTGTGCAGCCCGGTAGCGGCTGTCAAGCGGAAACTATTGCTCATGGACTTGCAGTGGGTTGGTTCAAGCAAAGTGGCTGAAACGGTATGATGGGCAACACGCTGCCGTGTGGGCAGGCCCTTCAAGGGGCTTTCCCTTAAGAATAACAGGCAGTGGTGGATTGGCAGCTCTAACAAATGCCAAGTGCATGCAATGTAGCTGCAATTGCACTGTACAGCCATTTTCGTTTTTGCTTAGAGCAGCGCTGTCTTAGAGATTTTTTGTGATTGATGATTGAAATGCAATTGCCAGAGCTTACGGCGAGCACGTTTTCTGAGCACGGCGCTCTGGCTGCAGCCAACCCGAATTACCGCCCGCGTGCAGGCCAGCTCCAAATGGCGCAGGCCGTTGCGCGCACACTGCAAGATGGCGGCGCACTGGTGGTCGAGGCCGGTACTGGCGTGGGCAAGACTTTTGCCTATTTGATTCCCTCTTTGCTCAGCGGCGAGCGGATTTTGGTCTCTACTGCTACCAAGGCATTGCAAGACCAGATTTATTTTCGAGATCTGCCATTCTTACGCAAAGCGCTGGGTATTTCTTTGAATGCTGCCTTGCTTAAAGGCCGCAATAGCTATTTATGCCCATACCGCCTGGAGCTGGCTGAGTCTGAGCTTGATGGCGCAAGCACAGCCGAGGTGCGCTGGATTGGCCAGGTGCGCCAATGGGCGACCACGACAGTGACGGGTGATATGAGCGAGATGCCCGGTTTTGTCGAGCGCTCGCCGCATTTGCCGCTGGTGACGTCCACGCGCGAGAATTGTTTGGGTGCCCAGTGCCCGAGTTTTACGCAGTGCTATGTGAACAAAGCCCGCCGAGAGGCCTTGGGGGCGGACTTGGTGGTGATCAACCACCATTTGTTTTTTGCCGACATGCAGGTGCGCGAGACCGGCATGGCCGAGTTACTGCCCAGTGTGCGTGCGGTGGTTGTTGATGAGGCCCACCAATTCAATGAAACCGGTGTGAATTTTCTCGGTGAGCAATGGAGCAACTCGCAGCTGATGGACTTCGCCCGCGAAACACTGCGCACCGGCAATAAGCTCGCGCGAGGCCTGGGCGATTGGGCGCAATTGGTCTACCAGGTCGATGAGGCTTGCAAGCGCTGGATGCGTTGCCTGGGCGAGGGCACGAATATCCGCCTGAGCTGGGGCCTGGATGCGCCTGAGCGGGTCAAGGCCGACGCTTGGCAGGCCGCCCTGCAAGAGCAGGCCAGTAGCTTGCAGGCGCTCGAAGATGCGCTGCAGCCGGTCGCCGCTTCGGCTCCCGAGCTGGCCCGGCTGCACGAGCGCTGCCAGCTGCACCGGCAAAAAGCACAGCTGTTCCAAACCAGACCGCGGGCTGGTCGGGTGCGCTGGGTTGAGTTGGGCGGGGTGACAATTCGCATGGTCGAGAGTCCGCTCGATATCGCTGGCGATATGCGCACCCATTGGGGTTTGGCCGCGGCAGAGGCGACCGCGGATGTGGCCGATGCCGCAGATGCAAGCGCAGAAAAGCCGGCTGCACGCAAGGCCGCAGAAGCCACTGAGGCGCAAAGCCATGCCTGGATTTTTACCTCAGCCACCTTGGGCGCCGATCCGCAACTGAGCCATTTCACACAAGCTTGCGGCTTGGAAGGTGCGCAAGTGCTGCAAGTGCCCAGCCCCTTCAACTACAGCAAGCAATCGGTGCTGTACGTGCCCTCTGACATGCCTGACCCCAAAGAGGTCGGCGCACACGGCCGCGCCGTTGCCGCGCTCGCAGCGCAAGGCGCGCAAGCCCTGGGTGGGCGAACCTTGGTGCTGACAACCACCCTCAAAGCCCTGCGCCTGATTGGCGATGCACTGCGTGAGGAGCTGCTGGCGACCGATGCGGTCGAGGTCTTGATACAGGGTGAAATGTCCAAGCAGAGGCTGATGGAGCGTTTTCGCGAACCCGAGCCGGACAAAGGCTATGTGCTGGTGGCCTCGGCCACTTTCTGGGAAGGCTTTGATGTGCCAGGTGACGCCTTGCAACTGGTGGTCATTGACAAGCTGCCCTTCCCGCCGCCCAACGACCCGCTGATTCAAGCCAAGGCGCGCAAATACGAAGAGTCCGGCCAAAGTGCATTTGCGCGCTTGTTCGTGCCCGAGGCCGCGATTGCCTTGAAGCAGGGTGCGGGGCGTTTGATTCGCACCGAGTCCGACAAAGGCATTTTGGTGCTGTGTGACCCGCGCGTGGTGGAGAAGGGCTATGGTCGCCAGTTGCTGGCGAATCTGCCGCCGATGTCCAGAATGCGCAGCGCGGCCAATTTCAGCGAGGCCGTCAAGCGTTTGGCAGCCAGTCGATTGGCAGGCACAGGCTAAGCGGCCGTCGTGTTTTGTGCCGTGTAAAAATAAACGGCCCCGTATGGAGCTGTTACATGTTTTCGCATCCCTTTCAAGGTCTTTGCAGTTTGATGATTGAAACTGCACGGATTGACGAATAAACGTCCAATCGGCATGGCTCATGGAGCCTGCTTTCAGCCGCATGCGCAGCGCGGTCATGCCCGCCAGTGTGCTGGTTTTTCTGGGAAATTGCCGATAGACTTTGCGCTACTTTTATTATGAGGGCGTATTGACGTTCTTGGGCGCCGCACGCGCACAGGCATTTGGTTTTTAGACTGGGCCTGATCAAGCCATGCCTGCAGTCAGCAGTTAGCAGTTAGCAGTTAGCGCCTGCATCTTGCAAAGAATTTCTTGTGCGTTTTTTATCTACCGCAAATCCATCGATTGGCACGACCGGCCAAGCTTCAGCACCGCAGCGCTGGCTGCTGAGTTTGCTGTGCGTGTTGTGCGTGCTCATGGGCTTGTTGCTGCAGCCACAGGCGGCTGCCCAAAGCCCCTTGCAGGCGCTGGCTGAACCAACTGCCGCAGCGGCTCCGCCAGCCGCTGCGCCTGCAGACGCCGCCTCGGCGGCCTTGCTCGCCGATATGCTGGAGGATGAGGCCACACGCACCAAATTGATTGCGCACCTCAGGCAGGTCGCAGCGCAAGAGGCCGAACAAGAGCACAATTTATTGCCTGCCGCTGTCAGCCATTGGGCCATCAGTTATGCGCAAGGCCTGGCCAATGAGTTCGCTGCGACTGTGGATCAGACGATTCAGGGAATCAAAGAGTTGAGTCAGGAAGAGGGCATGCATCTCACCTGGCAGCAGTGGTGGACGGCTTTGATGCCCTTTGTGGGCGTCTTGCTGGCTGCTTTGGGCATCTTTTGGGTGTTGCGTCGGCTCGCAGCGATTTGCTATAGGCGCATGGACGATTGGCTCAACCCACTGCAACAGCCGCCCCAGTCTGGCAAGCAAAGCGCGTACTCGTTCAAGCAGCGCGCCTGGGTGATGTTTGGCGGACTCTTGATTGATCTGGCTGCCGTGCTGGCGGCAACCGCAGCTGGCGTGGCGGTCAGTGCCTTGTTGCGCGAGCCAGGTGAGCTGGCCACGCAGTTGGATGCGGCCTTTCTTAAAACTTTCTTCGTGGTCGAGGTGATCAAGGCCATGCTTCGACTGATTTTTGCGCCGCGTTACGTGCATCTGCGGCTGCTGGATGTGCCCACCAAGGCCGCGGCTTATTGGACCAGTTGGTTGTCGCATTTGGTCACGGTCACCGGATACTGCATTGCAATTGCAGGGCCCCTGGCCAAGGTGGCGTTCTCACCGGCGGTGGGCACCATCGTTGGTCTGTTGGTGATGCTGGCGGTGTACATCTACGCGATAGGCCGTATTTGGCGCAAGCGCCGCGAGGTCAAAATTTATGTACTACGCAAGGCGCGGCATTGCTCCACGGCATTTTTAAGCACGCTGCTGCGGCTGCTGGCCTTCAGCTGGCACTGGTGGGCTTTGGCTTATTTCACGGTCTTGTTTGTGATCAGCCAGCTGGACCCAGACGGGGCCTTGCCATTTATGATCAAGGCGTCGTTTGACTCGGTCATCATCATCGCGATTGGCTTGCTGGTGTCGAATTTTCTCAGCACGCTGATTGCACGGCATATTGGCGTGTCGAAAAAAGCCAGTCAGCGCATGCCCATGCTGGAGGCGCGGCTCAATACCTATGTGCCGTTTTTCTTGCGCATCACACGCACTTTTGTGCTGCTGTCGGCCTGTTTGTTGTTATTGCATGCGTGGGGTGTGTTTGATGTGATGGCATGGGTGAGTTCGCCGTCAGGCCAGCACCTCATTAGTGCGGTTGCGCAAGTGGTGCTGGTCCTGGCGCTGGCCTTGTTGGTGTGGACTGTCTTGGCCAGCTTGATTGAGCAGCGCATGACCGAACAGCACAACAGTGCGCAGGCGACGTCCGCACGCGTGCGCACCTTGCTGTCTTTGCTGCGCAACGCACTGTTGGTGCTCATCATCGCCATGTCGATCATGGTGATTCTGTCTCAGCTGGGGGTCAATATTGCGCCTTTGCTGGCAGGTGCCGGTGTGGCAGGCCTGGCTATTGGCTTTGGCGCTCAAAAACTGGTGCAGGACATCATCAACGGCATTTTTATCCAGATTGAAAATGGCATGAACCAAAACGATGTGGTGGAAATTGCCGGTATTTTTGGCACTGTCGAGCGCATCACGATTCGCTCAGTGGGGCTTAGAACGCTTGATGGCGCTTTCCATTTGATTCCGTTTTCTTCGGTGGACACGGTGACTAACCACATGCGGGACTTCTCCTACCATCTGGGCGAGTACACGGTGGCTTACCGTGAAAGTGTGGACGACGCGATGTACCACCTGGAGCAGGCATTCAAGGAACTTAAGAAGGACCCAGTGCTGGCGCCTGAAATTCTGGAAGACATGACCATTCCCGGTGTGACGTCCTTGAATGAGCGCGGCTTTACGATTCGTGTGCTGATCAAAACCAAACCGGGCTTGCAGTGGGCCGTGCAGCGCGGCTTTAACCGCTTGGTGAAAAAACACTTCAATGCGGCCAATATCGAGCTGCCTTATCCGCAAACCGTGGTGTATTTTGGCCAGAACAAAAATGGCGATGCACCTCCGATGCGCTGGTCACGCTACGACCCAGACGCTGAGCCGCAAGAGAACAGCCCTGCAGCAGGGCACACACCACGGCATCTTCGCCGCAGCAGGCGGCAAGACCGCCCGGAAGACGTGCTGGGCAACGAAATGGAGCGCATCAACGACGACGAAGGCCAGCCGTTGCAAGAAGGGGGCAATGAGACCAAGAGCACCTGAGCCGATGGCTGCGTGCGCAGCGACAAAGTGCTATGGCGCGAACACTGAGCCGACATTGGGGGCAAACAAACGGCTGTAACGGCGCGTCGCTTCCAAGTCGGTCATGCTGGCCACATAGTCGCAGACCGTGCGGTGCAAACCATGGCCTTGCTCGAGCAATTGCTGCTGCTCCAATGGCAGCAGGCGGGTGGGGTGTTGCAATAGGGCGTGCATCAACTGCCTGATCATTTGCTGGCCTTTGAATTCCAGCTCCTGGATTTGTGGTCGCAAAATCACACACTGCATCACAAAGTCTTTGTGCAATTTCAGCAGTTGCTCGGCACCAGGGTCGAGCACCGCTTGCAGGTTCAGCAGGTCGGATTCAAACAGCTGCTGGTGCTCAATGTGGATACGCTCCATCAAGAAATGCACGATGCGGCTGATCGCGTGTTTGCGCGGCTTGTCGCCTTCGAGGAACAGCTGCTGACTGGCAAAGGCCAGCAATTGCGCACATTCAGCCTGGTCCTTGGCATGGGGCCACTCAATTGCGGCGGCTTTGTCAGCAATTGCGCTTTGCCATTGGGCTTGTGTCACCAGCCGCAAGGCCACCGCATCTTCCAGGTCATGCACGCCGTAGGCAATGTCATCGGCCAGTTCCATGATGGACGTGTCAAAGCCTTTGTAGCGGGTTGTGCCATGCTGATCGGTTTGCGCAGGAAAGTCTATGTGTTGCAGCAGGGCCTGGTCGGATGGGCTAAAAGGCGCCAGCAGCCATGCCAGTGCGTCGGCTTCTTCGTCGTGCAGGCATTTGGGTGGTTTGACCAGATGGGCCTGGTTTGTTTGGCTGGCGCTCGGGTATCTGGCAATGCGCTGGTGCAGACTGGGGTACTTCAGCACACCCAGCAAGGTTCTACGGGTCAAATCCAGGCCATGCGACTCGGAATACTCGCCCAGTTTCATTGCAATGCGCAGGGTCTGGCCGTTGCCTTCAAAGCCGCCATGCGCGTGCATGATGCTATTGAGCGCGGTTTCACCGCCGTGGCCAAATGGCGGGTGGCCCAGATCATGGGCCAGGCAAATGGCCTCCATCAGCATGGCAGGTGCAATCCAGTCGCGCCATTGCGGCTGAGTCTGCAGCAAATGGCTGCAAATGCCAGAGCCCAGTTGCGCCACTTCCAACGAATGGGTCAGTCGGGTGCGGTAGAAATCGCTCTCGCCCAAATTCAACACTTGGGTTTTGGACTGCAGACGCCGAAATGCCGCGCAATGGATGATGCGCGCCCGGTCACGCTGGTATTGCGCCTCGCTGCGCTGGTGATCGGGCGTGGTTTGAAAGCGTGGGCTGGTGTAGCCTTCATCGGTTTTGCGTTTGCGCTCGGTCCAGCGTTCGTCATACGCGCTGGTGGACGTGGTCTTGCCTGTGGCCATCGTTGACTCCTTCCCGTGTGTCTAGTGGATTGTAGGGGCCCGTGCGCCTGTTGATCATCTCTACGCAGGCGCCTTGCACTGCCTTTTTGTGCCTTGGGCGACTGCGTAGAGAGGAGGGGGTGCGGCTCTGATAAAGGCACTTGAGACATTCGGCAGGGCGTGCGGCGGGCTGGCACATTCCAAACAATGGCCATGCACTACTTTTGGCACAGAAGGCGCAAGGTGTTTTGTAGCGCTTTTTGCCAAGCCGCCTTGCACTTGGCACAATGGCGGCATGGATGAAATAGTCAAACAGGCCATGCTCAAATGGCCCAATGTGCCGGCATGTGCTGGCTGGCTCGGGCTTGATGCACGAGGCCATTGGTTTATGCGCGATGACGCAGTGCAGCAGGCAGGGGCTTTTCCTGCCTCCAAAGGGGCCCAGCTGCAGCATGAGAAGCTGGCTGAGTTCATTGGGCGCAACTACAGCAAGGATGGGTTGGGGCGCTGGTATTTTCAAAATGGGCCGCAGCGTGTGTTTGTGGAGTTGGAAGCTGCGCCATGGGTGATTCGCATGGATGCCAGTGGCGCATTGACGACACACACTGGTTTGGATGCGCTGTTTGTCCATAGTTTTGAAGACGAGCTGGGGCGTGTTTTCATTGACACGAATGTCGGACTGGGCTTGCTGCACAGTTTGGACATGCTGTGTTTCAGCGACCATTTGGAGCAGCACAGCGCCTGGCAGCCCAGTGCTGTCAACAGTGCCGATTTGCCCGCTGCCCATGGCTTTGTGTTGAGTCCGTTGGCGCTGGAGCAGGCCGCTCTAGCTGATGCGCGTTGAGCTGCTGTAGTAAGCGGCAGCACCCCCATTACGAAAGTGCCTGGTTATGGCTTTGATGATTACAGATGAGTGCATCAACTGCGATGTGTGTGAGCCTGAGTGCCCCAACGATGCCATTTCGATGGGTGAGGACTACTACGTCATCGCGCCCGAGCAGTGCACCGAATGCGTGGGCCATTTTGACACGCCGCAATGTGTGGAAATCTGCCCAGTGGCTTGTATTCCGGTCAATCCCGAGCACCTGGAATCCAAAGAAACGCTCTGGCAAAAATTCCAACGCCTGCAAGCGGCGCAGTCTGACGCCGCTGCTGCCCACGGCGGCGTTTGAAGGGAGCCCCCATGAGCGCCAGGTCTGCGAACCCTGAAGCCACATCGGTGTTTGACTTCACTGTCACACACCGCAATGGCGAGGCTTATGCATTGCGCGCGCATCAAGGGCAGGTGCTGCTGATCGTCAACACCGCCAGCCAATGTGGCTTTACGCCGCAATTGGCAGGCTTGGAGCAGCTTTGGCAGAACTACCGCCAAGCAGGGCTGGTGGTGCTGGGCTTTCCCTGCAACCAATTCAGGCGGCAAGAGCCGCTGGACAATGCGGGCATTGCCAGCTTTTGCAAGCGCAACTATGGCGTGACGTTCCCTGTGATGGACAAGCTGGATGTCAATGGCGCAGGTGCAGATCCGCTGTTTCAGTGGCTGGGTCAGCAGCAGCGCGGGCTGTTTGGCAATCGCCGTATTCAGTGGAATTTCACCAAGTTTTTGCTCAATCGGCAAGGCCAGGTGCTGGCCAGGTATGCCCCATTGACCAAACCTGAGCACTTGGCGGGCGCGGTTGAGACAGCTTTGCACTCCTAAAATATTTATGCGCGCAGTGCCACCTTTTCGCTGGCATGCATGTTTAAATTGTGAGTCTCTGTTGGATGCACTCCATCGGCGGTTTGACAGAGAGTTAATACAATCCTTTTTTAATCACGGCAGAGGCAATCCAATTGGTGTATGTGGCTCGTATGCGCATTCGTACAGCACAATGCTTGCTCATGGGGGCATTGGTCTGCACGGGCTTGAGTGCAGCGGCGCAAACTGCGCAGCACGCTCCTGTGGCGGAGTTGGCACTGGTGCGAGAGTCGGCGCCTGAGCAGCCTGCGGCCATCAGTTTGCAACTGGCCAGAGTGGTTGTGGGGATGCTGGGTTATACCTATTGGCCCGAGCCAAGCCGCACACGCACATTTTGCGTGATGCCGCTAAGCCAATTTGAATCGGTCTTACTTGAGAAAGTGCCCCAGTTGCAGGGGCGCGAGACATGGCATGCCGTTGCGCAAGCCGATGCCAGCGTACAGACGGTGTTGGCATCGTGCGATGCGTTGTATTACAGCCTCGACTTTGCTAAAAGCCATACCCCCTTGCTGGGTGCGGTGCGCAGACAGCCCATGTTGACTATTCTTGAGAATTCGCCAGTGTGTGATGAAGGTTCGCTGTTTTGTATCGATACCAGCAATGTGAATAGAATCACGTTTCAAGCCAATCTTGAGGCCATGTCACTGAGTACATTGCGGGTGAATCCACAGGTTCTGCGCATGGGGCGGGAAGGGCCATGAACCATTCGCTAGCCGATGCAGACCCTGGCTCCGCCACACCCATGACCAGTTTGCGACGCTTGATTCGCCGCACACATCTCAAAGGTGCGCTGATTATTGTGTTGATCACCAGCTTGTGCATGATGGGTGCAGGCATGTGGACGATTGGCCGCTACGCAGACATGTACTTGCAACTGCTGGCCAGGACCTTGGCCTATAACGTCGAAGCCGCGATGGTTTTTAACGACAAGGTAGAGGTGCAGCAAATCATTGACTCGATTGCCGAGCCAGAGGGCTTGCTCGAGGCCGTGGTCGAAGATGTGAACGGCACAGCGCTGGGTGCGTTCAGTGACCTGCGCCCAGCGTCAGTGCTGGCCAACCGCCTCTCAAGCCTGGTGATTGAGCAACCAGTCATTGTGCCGATAGTGCATCAGGGCCAGACGATTGGCCGCGTGACTGTGCGCATTCAGGGCAATACCTTGATTGGTTTTTTGGCCGCTGGTGTGCTGCTGTTGCTGCTGGCGCTCTTGTTCAGTGCGGGAGTGGCCACGATGGTCGCGCGCAGATTGCAGTCGCGGCTCTCCAAGCCTTGGGGGCAGTTGTCAGACACGATGCGCCATATAGCCAAAGAGCGCAGTTTTCATGAACGCATTCCAGCCACACACATCGCCGAGCTCGATGCATTGGGGTGCGACATCAATAGCCTGATCAGTGAAGTCGAGCGTTGGCAAAGCAAGCTGGAAGGCGAGAAGGCACAACTGGCCTACCATGCTGAACACGATGCTTTGACAGGAGCGGCCAACCGAAGGCAGCTCGAGCCGCTATTTGCACAAGCAGTTCAAGAGACTGGGCGTGCGGGCGTTGGGTTTGCACTGCTTGCAATCGATTGCGATGACTTTAAGCAAATCAACGACCGGTATGGTCATGCGCTGGGCGATCAGGTGCTGAAAAGTTTGGTACAAACCATCAAAGCCATTGTGCGCAAATCGGACGCCATCATTCGTACCGGCGGCGATGAGTTTGTGATTCTTATTGCTGGTGTACACGATCGCGAGAGCGTGCGGTTCATTGCCGAGAAGATCGTTCGCGCCGTTGATGGTTTTTCGCTGCTCAAGGACAAGCAAGAGGTGCAGCTGTCCATCAGTGTTGGGGCCTCCATGTATCCAGAAGACAGCCGCGATTTAGGCGGCTTGATGGCCATGGCGGATGCTGAAATGTACTCAATGAAACGAAAAATTCAGGCCCCGGAGGAAATTGTCACTTAATACATCAGTATGATTCAAAGCGTATTTTTGGAGAATTGCAATGGGTACTAAGCGACATTTTTTAGCACGCAGTGCGGCTGTTCTGGGCAGCGCACTGATTCTGGCGGCCTGCCAAACTGCGCCAGCACCTGGCCACGCTGGTTTCACTGCCGCCCAAGTCGCCGCGTTGGAGCAAGAAGGTTTTCGCATCGTGGACGATGGTATGCAAACGGATTTGAGTGGGCGCTTGCTGTTTGCGACCGACTCTGCTGTTGCCACGCCAGAGATGAAGGCAGTTGTCGTGCGGTTGACCAACGTGCTGCTCACTGTGGGTGTGAACCGTGTGCGCTTGGATGGCCATACCGACAACCAAGGCAATGCGCAATACAACCTGGAGCTCTCCGATAAGCGTGCCAAGGCGGTTGCAGCAGCGATGCAGGAAGAGGGCTTTAATGCTGAGTGGATTCAGACCCGAGCCTTGGGTGTGACCAGCCCAATTGCCGACAATGCAACCGAAGAGGGCCGCGCGATGAATCGCCGTGTCTCCATGATTGTCAGCAACGTCCAGTAAAGCGCAGAGCTTGGCTGAACAAGCTCTAATTGGCCTGCTTCTTCGCTGAGAGGTGGCTGCAGGCGCAATAATGCGGTCATGACACGATCTTCCGCCATGAATCCAGCGATTCGCAAAGCCTTGGACAAGCTGGGCTTGTTGCGCGATATTGATTTGGTATTGCACCTGCCACTGCGCTATGAGGATGAAACCCGCATCACGCCAATTGCAAAAACCCGCGATGGGCAGATGGCGCAAATTGAAGCGACCGTGGTCTCCAACGAGGTGCAGCTGCGGCCTCGCCGCCAATTGGTGGTGGTGGTGGAAGATGGCACTGGCCAGTGCCAGCTGCGCTTTCTGAATTTCTACCCGTCACAGCAAAAAAGCATGGCCATTGGTGCGGTGCTGCGTATCCAAGGCGAGGTGCGTGGCGGGTTTTGGGGCAAGCAAATGGTGCATCCCCAATTGCGCAAAAGCGATGCGCCTTTGCCCACCTCACTCACGCCCGTTTACCCTGTTGGCAAAGGTTTGCCGCAAGCGTACTTGCGGCGCATGATTGTCACTGCCTTGCACCGCACGCGTTTGCAAGAAACCTTGCCTGAGCCGGTGTGGCGGGCGATTGGACCGCCTCCGGTATTGGCCCAGCCGGGACTGTCCGATGTCCAGCGCTGGTGGCCTCTGCAGCAGGCCTTGCAGTTCTTGCACCATCCGCAGCCAGAAGTGGCGATCCAGACCCTGGAAGACCAAAGCCATCCGGCATGGCAGCGGCTCAAAGTCGAAGAGTTGCTGGCACAGCAGCTGTCGCAGTGGCGAGTGCGCCAGCTGCGTGAGCAGTTTGCCGCCCCTGCACTCACGCCAGTTCGCCAGCCAGGCCAGTTGGCCTTGCATGAGCAGTTGCTAGGCCAAATTGCCTTTGATTTGACCAAAGCGCAGCAACGCGTAGTGGCAGAAATCGCTGCAGACATTGCGCTTGAGCGACCAATGCACCGGTTGCTGCAAGGCGATGTGGGCTCTGGCAAAACCGTGGTGGCAGCGATGGCTGCCTGTATATGCATGGATTCGGGCTGGCAGTGTGCGTTGATGGCTCCCACTGAAATCCTGGCTGAGCAGCACTTCAGAAAGCTCTCGGACTGGCTCAGTCCATTGCTGGCTGCACGTGGCAAACAAGTGGCCTGGCTGGCTGGCGCGCAAAAGAAAAAAGCCCGCGAGCACATGCTGGCCTTGGTGCAAAGCGGCGAGGCGGCCTTGGTGGTTGGCACGCATGCGGTGATTCAAGAGAATGTGGAGTTTGACCGCTTGGGCTTGGTCATCATCGATGAGCAGCACCGCTTTGGTGTGGAGCAGCGCCTGAGCCTGCGCGATCGCCAGCGCAGCAAAAATGCCTCAGCCACGAGTGCGGCAGAAGCCACTGCAGCTGGGACTGTTTCTGAAGCGCCCACGGCGTTGGCCGACTCGGTGCAGACCGCGCAGTCAGAGGCGCTGGAGCCGCATATGCTGATGATGTCGGCCACGCCGATTCCGCGTACCCTGGCAATGACTTACTACGCTGACTTGAGTGTCTCAACGATTGATGAGCTGCCACCAGGACGCAGCCCGGTAGTCACGCGCCTGATTGCTGACAGCCGCCGCGATGAATTGATTGAGCGCTTGCAGCATCAAGTTTCACAAGGCCGGCAAGCCTATTGGGTCTGCCCGTTGATTGAGGAGAGCGAAGCGCTGGACCTCTCCAACGCCACAGCGACCTTCGAGGATTTGCAAGCAGCCATGCCGCAGATCCAGATGGGCTTATTGCATTCGCGCATGCCCGCTGCGCAAAAACAGGAAGTGATGGACCGTTTTTCGGCCGGTGAGTTGGGCATTTTGGTCGCTACCACCGTGATTGAAGTCGGGGTGGATGTGCCCAATGCCTCGCTGATGGTGGTCGAGCACGCCGAGCGTTTTGGCCTGTCGCAACTGCACCAGCTGCGAGGCCGGGTGGGGCGCGGCAGTGCCAAATCCGCGTGTATTTTGCTGTATTCGACGGGCGACAGTGGCAAGTTGAGTGACACGGCCAAAGACCGCTTGCGGGCCATGGCGCAAACCAATGATGGTTTTGAGATTGCCCGGCGCGACCTCGAAATTCGCGGTCCTGGCGAATTCATGGGGGCGCGCCAGTCGGGCGCAGCCTTGCTGCGTTTTGCCGATTTGGAGGCTGACCAGCACTTGCTCGAATGGGCCAGAGAACTGGCGCCGCTGATGCTGCGCGACCATCCGCATTTGGCCGAGGAGCATATGCAGCGCTGGTTGGGTGGGCGCTGGGATTATTTGAAAGCTTAGGAAAGCGCGGCTTAGCTGCTTTTCTTAGGCAGCCAGCACGTTGCAAGCCCCAGCAGCGGCACCCAGGCCATGACCTGGTAAACCCAGACGATGCCCTTCATATCGGCCAACACACCAAGACCGGCTGCGCCAATGCCGCTGATGCCAAACATCAGGCCAAACATCAGCCCAGAGACCATGCCCACACGACCTGGTGCGGCTTCTTGCGCGTAGACAACCATCGCCGCGAAAGCTGAAGACATGACCAGACCAATGCCAATCGACAAGGCCGCAGTCCAGAACAAGTTGACGTGGGGCAAGAGCAGCGCAAAAGGAATCACCCCCAGGAACGAGGTCCAAATCACCGCTCTGCGGCCAATCCGGTCACCGACAGGGCCGCCAGCAAACGTGCCAATGGCTACCGAGGCCAGAAACACGAACAGGAACAGCTGGCTTTGCTGCACGCTCACATGGAAGCGCTCAATCAAATAAAAGGTGAAGAAGTTGGTAAACAAAGCGATGTAGATGAACTTGGTGAACATCAAAATGCAGATCACCACAATGGCGCGCACCGCTAAGTGGCGATCAAGCCCTGCGACGTGTTGTTTGGCCAAAACCTGGCTGCGGTGGCTGCCATGGGCAATGACCCACAAGGTCATGCGGTAGAGAACGGCAACCGCCAATGCGGCCACCAGCATGAACCAGGCCGCGCCTTTTTGGCCAATCGGAATGATGATCGCTGCCGCCAGCAACGGGCCAATGGCCGAGCCGGCATTGCCGCCAACCTGGAAGGTCGATTGTGCTGTGCCAAAACGCCCACCCGAGGCGAGTCTGGCAATGCGCGAGGCCTCCGGGTGGAAAGTGGCCGAACCAATGCCGATAATGGCCGCTGCAAGCAGCAATATGGCGTAGTTTGGCGCAATTGCCAGCACGCCAATACCGATGCAGGTCGCAACCATGCCTGAGGGCAGCAGATACGGTTTCGGGTATTTGTCGGTGTGCAGCCCGATCCAGGGTTGCAGGATCGAGGCAGTGAGTTGGTACACCAAGGCGATCAAGCCAATTTCTGCATAAGAGAGGGCGAAATTGGTTTTGAGCAGCGGAAAAATCGCTGGCAGCATCGCCTGAATGGCGTCGTTGAGCAGGTGCGCGATGGCTGCAGCGCCGACGATCGGCAGTAAAAAACCATGGTGCGAAGTGCTGCTTGGGGGCGGTGGGGCCGCCGTAGCCGCTGTGGTGATAGCGTCAGTGGGCGTTTCGGCAGTATGTGCGGTCATTGGAGTCAATTCAACAAAGGCGGTCTTGTAAATGCAGTGTGCAGTTGTTTGCTCTGGCCAGGCGCAGCGGTGGTACAGCGCGCTTGACCGGCGCGCCGCCGTCGCCAAGGCAACGGAGGCAATAGCAGGTTGCGGGGTGGAGCATAAATGCTGTGCTAAAGTCAGTCGCTCGCCAAACTGCCATAATCTGTCGCATTCCTGCCATGGCTCACCAAGACGCACTCAAATCAGCGCCCTATGACCATTCGCCGCGCGCGCTGGTGGTCATGGAGAGTGCCTGGCCAAGCGGTGCCTCGACCGGCTGGCACCAGCATGGCAAGGGCCAGTTGTTGTATGCCACCAGTGGGGTGATGCTGGTGCACTCAGACATAGGCTCATGGGTCGTGCCGCCCAATCGGGCTTTGTGGCTGCTGGCAGGCATGCGGCACAACGTGGTGATGTCGGGCCAGGTGTTGATGCGCACCGCCTACATTGATGTGCAAAAAATTCCGCAGTTGCCAGCCAACAGCTGTGTGATCAATGTCTCGCCGCTACTGCGTGAGTTGTTGGTGGCCGCTTCCTGCATTTCTCTGACGCAAGTGCTGGATGAGAGACACACCCGTTTACTGGCCTTGCTGGTTGATGAGTTGCGTGTCTCAAGCACCATGGCTTTGCATTTGCCTATGCCTTCGGATGCGCGACTAGCGCGTATTTGCCAGGCCTTGATGGCTTCACCTGCCGATTCGTCCAGTGCTGCGGAATGGGCGGCCCAGATAGGCGTGGCCGAGCGCACCCTGCACCGTTTGTTTGCCAAAGAGTTGGGCATGGGGTTTGCACAATGGCGCGAGCAAGCACGCTTGGTACATGCACTGCAAAAAATGGCCAAAGGGCAAAAGCTGATCAGCGTTGCGATGGACTGCGGCTATGCCAGCCCCAGTGCGTTCTCGGCCATGTTCAAGCGGCACTTTGGCCTGCCGCCTTCCGACTTCTACCAATAATGCCAAGCGTCTTGCCTGTTGCCGCTCCTACGTCTGTATGAGCAAAACGGGCAACGCAGTAATGCGCTTGTTTGCGCCTAGCATCCTTTTGGGCTTCAACGCGGTCTGCGAAAAGATCGTAAACAGGTTCTTTGAGTTGGCGCTCAGGCGCCTTCCAATTGTTGCAAATAGGCTAGAAAAGCCGCTTCGTCCAAAATCGTCACGCCCAGCTCTTGCGCTTTGGTGAGCTTGCTGCCAGCTTCCAAGCCGGCAATAACGTAATGGGTTTTCTTGCTCACTGAGCCAGAAACTTTCGCTCCCAAGGCTTCCAGGCGGTCTTTGGCCTCATCTCGGCCCATCTGGGTCAGCGTGCCTGTCAGCACAATCGTTTGGCCGCTCAGAGGCTTGGCCGAAGAGTCCTGGCTGGCGCCATCGGTTTCTGGCCAGTGAATGCCTTGGGCTTGCAAGTCTTGCAGCACTTCGCGGTTGTGCGCTTGCTGCAAGAAGGTGTGCACGCTGTGCGCGACGACTGGCCCGATGTCGCGAATCGCCAGCAGTTGCTCCTGGGTGGCCGCTTGGCTGGGGTCATTGCCCATCAGGGCGCTCAGGCTGCCAAAGTGTGCAGCCAGTTCTTTGGCTGTGCGCTCGCCTACATGGCGAATACCCAGTGCAAAAAGAAAGCGCGCCAGCGTGGTGGTTTTGGATTTTTCCAATGCCGCAACGAGGTTCAAGGCAGAGCGCTCGCCCATGCGGTCAAGCGCAGCCCATTGCTCGGCCGTCAGGCGGTACAAATCGGCCAGCGACTGGATGTGGCCGCCTTCAACCAGCTGGTCAACCAATTTGTCGCCCAGGCCTTCAATGTCCATCGCTCTGCGGCTGGCAAAGTGGATCACTGCTTGCTTGCGCTGGGCCGAGCAAAACAGCCCGCCAGTGCAGCGGTGGTCGGCTTCGCCTTCCTCGCGAACCACATCGCTGCCGCAGACCGGGCAGTGCAGCGGCATCGTGAATACGGGGGCATCGCTTTGGCGCTTGTCCGGCACACTGGCAACTACTTCGGGAATGACATCACCGGCGCGGCGCACAATCACGGTATCGCCCACGCGCACATCTTTGCGCAAGGCTTCCAGCTCGTTGTGCAGCGTTGCATTGGTCACGGTCACGCCGCCGACAAACACCGGAGCCAGCTTGGCGACCGGTGTGAGTTTGCCTGTGCGACCCACTTGGATATCAATCGCCAGCACCGTGGTGAGCATTTCTTGCGCTGGAAATTTATGGGCAACAGCCCAGCGCGGCTCGCGTGAGACAAAACCCAGATCGCGCTGCAGGATCAGGCGGTTGACTTTGTAGACCACGCCATCGATGTCAAACGGCAGGCTGTCGCGGCGCTGGCCAATTGCTGTGTGAAACGCCACCAGATCTTCAGCGCCTGTAGCGGTGGTGCGATCGGCACTGACGGGCACCCCCCAGCTGGCAAATGCATCCAAGGTGGCCGATTGGGTGGCGGGCTGGTCGCTCCAGCCTTTGAGCTCGCCCCAGCCATAAGCAAAAAACGACAAGGGCCGTTGGGCCGCAATGGAGGCATCGAGTTGGCGGATCGCGCCAGCAGCGGCATTGCGCGGGTTGACAAAAGTTTTTTCGTTTTTCTCGCCCTGGGCAATGCGCTCGCGTTGGCGCTCGTTGAGGGCCTCAAAATCGTCGCGGCGCATATAGACCTCGCCACGAATCTCCACCACCTCAGGGGGGCTGTCCGTGCCCAGACGCATTGGTATTTGCCGCACAGTGCGGATGTTGTGCGTGACGTCTTCACCGGTTTCGCCGTCACCCCGGGTGCTGGCCTGCACCAGCAAGCCGTGTTCATAACGCAGATTGATGGCCAGACCGTCGAACTTGAGCTCGGCCTGGTATTGCACAGGCTCATCGCCAGGCTCAAGTCCCAGTTCTTTGCGTACACGGGCATCAAACGCACTGGCGCCTGCTGCCGTGATATCGGTTTCGGTGCGGATGCTGAGCATAGGCACACGGTGGCGCACGGTGCTAAAGCCTTCCATTGCTTTGCCGCCAACGCGCTGTGTGGGGGAGTCGGGTGTGACCAGCTCCGGGTGCTCGGCTTCGAGCGCCTGCAGCTGACGGAAGACGCGGTCAAACTCGGCATCGGGCACCAACGGTGTGTCCAGTACATAGTAGGCATGCTCCCAGCTCTGCAGTTGCCGGCGCAGAGCTTCAATGGTGGTGGCTGGGGCTTGCGGGTCTGGGAATAAGGACATGGTCGAGTCTGGCATGCTGGGTATTTCTTCGAGAATGGGGAGCGACAATGCCAAGCCAGCCTCTGAGGGGCTGGTCATTGGTCATTGCAGGGCATTTTAGTGGGGGCTGCAATGCAATAGGCTGCGCCAAGCGCAGCCTATTGTGCATGCATGCCGCCCGGTGTGGGGGATGTCTGAAGCCGTGAACAGGTTCTTAGAACGTGTTTACGATCTTTTCGCAGACCGCGTTGGAGCCCAAAAGGATGCAATGCGCGGCAAAAACCGCAGTCGGGCTATCTGCCCGGCGAGGATTTTTAACAAAGCAGTGCGCCTTTTGGGCTCCAACCCGAAGGGCAAGGCTCAAAAAAGCGCATTGCGGCGTTGCCCGTTTTGTTCATACAGACGTATGAGCTGCAACAGGCGCCTGGCACTGCCTCTTTTTTGTGCCTTGCGCGACTGTGAAAAGATCGTAAACACGTTCTTAGCTAAACAGGCGCAGCGCTGCAGGGCTGCCGGCAGGGATGCCACGCGACTCCAGCGCTTCGTACAAGCGCTCCATGTCGGCGCCGATCGAGTCCAGCGCCATCGCTGGCAGTTTGCGGCTTTCCGGATCCGTTACCGCGCCATCCATGGTGGCAGCCATGCTGTCCAAAATGTTGCGCAAGCGCTCAAACGCATGCTCATTGCGGTCTACATTGGGCACATCCAAGGAGAACAAGATTTCATGCACAGGCGCATGGTCCAAATCATCGGCCATCGCCGCTTGCGGATCGTAACTGAGCACCAGCACCGGCGGCGAACCTGGTGTAACTGCTGGCAGCACCAAACGACCTGGTGTGACCGAGGATTTGAAGCCGTATTGTGCGGCAGTTTGGCGCACATAACCGGGGCTCCAGGTCGCGCGCTGCGCCACCAGCATCAGATTCAAAATGGCATCGTTTTGGGCCGCAAATTGGTCAACCTCACGCCCGCGAGCGACCTCGTGCAGCATGTCGGGGAAGTCGGGTTCAGCGCCAATCGCATCGGCAAAGGCCTGTGACTTGAGCACAAACTCAGAGAATTCAATCTCGTTGAGCGGACCTTGGCGGTTGGCCAGTTGAATGGCTGTTTGAAACTGGCTGTACCGCGCGCCTGCACGCGGTGCCTCCCATTGCTGGGTTTGCAAGTTAAAGCCTTGTACCAGGAACTGCTTTTTGCCAATGCGACGCGTGGGTGCCTGGGCCGCCAGTGCGGCGTCGCCAGAGACGGGCTTATCCAGCTCCAAAGCCACAATGCTGCATACCAAGCTGTCAAATTCGCTCGAGGCCGCCAGCATTGCAGTCTGCGGTGTTGGCGCAGGCTCGCTGGCCGTTGGGACTGGTTTTTCTGGTGTCTCTGGTGTCAGCGTTGGCGACTGGCGAGCGGCCAGGCCGTCCGAGCTGGGTTCAGCCAAGTTGTGCGGGCCTTTGCCAAACAGGCCTTTTTTGCCTGCTGCTTGGGGCTGGCCATTCAAGGCAGGCGTTTCATCGCCATACTCAACAATGGGGGCAGCATAACTTTCTAAAGATGGGTCCTGCCGCTCCTGCAGCACGGATGCAGACGTCTCATCCTCATCCTCTTCAGACATGGGACGCGCTTTGCGCGGCGCGTGCCTGGCGCTGAACCAAGCGTTATAGCCAATGACAGCCACAACGGTTAAAAGGCCCAATAGGATCAGTGTGATTTGCAAGGTGCTCATAGTAATTGCTATTGTAGAAATGTCTCACACCTGCAAAGGCGAGTCATCCACAGATATTTTTCTGTAAGAGGGGCTGGCGCCGGCCGGGCCAGGCTGTTATAAGGGGCGGCCTCGGGCGGCGTTTGGCAGTGCCAACTCGGCTTGTTTGGCCACTTCGACGCATTCGCGCACGTGTTGCTCGCCCAGGTAGCGCAGCGCAGCATAGCCGATGGTGGCAGACACCGCTTGCCCTACAAACGGAACAAATTTGGAGATTTGCTTACTGGTCATGCGCACACCGATGCTGGTGGCCAGTTTCACCACCATCTCTTGGGTGATGAACTTGCCAATCAAGACTGAGCCGACCATGGCGACGGCTTTTTGCACCTGCTCTCTTTTCTCGGGGTGCAGCGCGTCAATTTGTTCGGGTGTGAGGCCGAATTCACGGTTGATTTGTGGAATCAGCTTGGTCAGCAAGGCCGCATCGGCGGCCCAGTCCAGGCCGGGCACTGGGATTGAGCTGGCGACAGCAGCCATCAAGGCTTTTTTATGCAAAATCTTCTTGCTGCGCGCAACCGCTTGCTCAAGGTGTGGGTTGCCTTGCGCCAAATCCATGGCGCTGGGCGTTGAAGGCTTAGACCGCAGTTTCATAGCTGGCAGATTGGCAATCAATCGGGTGTTTCTGTTAGAGGGGGCATGAACGTGTTTGACAGCAAAGCTGCAAACACGTTCACAGACTTATTTCTTGGCGATAAAACCCCAAATCACCAATAGCAAAATGGCGCCAATGACCGAGGCAATAAAGCCCGCGCTTTGACCAGCCTGGTAGAAGCCCAGCTTGACACCTAAGAATTGTGCGAAAAACGAGCCGGCGATGCCTAGCACCGCAGTCATAATCCAGCCCATCGGATCACTGCCGGGCTTGAGGAAACGGGCCACAAGGCCAACCAGCAAGCCAATCAAAATGGTCCAAATAACTCCCATCGTCAGTCCTTTCGTAAATGGTTGCGGCTGCAAGCCGCTTTGATGCAATCGCCTGCGGGAAAGTTCTCGGATTGAGCCCTCAAGCGCTTGGCACATGCCTGATTGTTGCTTAAACGCATCGCATATGCATTCAGCTTACACGATCGGTGTGCTCAGCATCCAATCAGTGCTCAGGCTACACTATGCGGTGATATGCGCGTACTGACGCTATTTTTCCCCTACAGATTCCTTGCTCATTCGCAGTGCGCGCTGAGTGAAAACCATGACCAGACATTCAGATGCCAATCGCCACCCTTTACTTGTGCTTGGGGTGGAATCCTCTTGTGATGAGACAGGAGTGGCCTTAGTTCGCACCCAGCCCCACGACCTGCAAGACGCCACCTTACCGGTGCCCGAGTTGCTAGGCCATGCGCTGCACAGCCAGATCGATATGCACCAGCTGTATGGCGGTGTGGTGCCCGAGTTGGCCAGCCGTGACCATATTCGGCGTGTCTTGCCTTTGACCGAACAGGTCTTGCGTGATACCCAATGCAGCTTGAGCGATGTCGATGTGATTGGCTATACCCAAGGACCCGGCCTAGCTGGTGCCTTGTTGGTGGGTGCAGGGGTTGCCTGTGCCCTGGGCGCGGCCTTGAACAAGCCTGTGATTGGTGTGCACCACTTGGAGGGGCATTTGCTGTCGCCTTTTCTGAGCGCCGATCCGCCGGAGTTTCCGTTTGTGGCCTTGCTGGTTTCGGGCGGCCACACACAGTTGATGCGGGTCGATGGTGTGGGCCAGTACCAGATTCTGGGTGAAACCATTGATGATGCCGCAGGCGAAGCGTTTGACAAGTCAGCCAAGCTGATGGGCTTGCCGTATCCGGGCGGGCCGATATTGGCGCGTTTGGCGCAAGGTGGCGATCCAGCAGCGTTTGCGCTGCCCAGGCCTTTGCTGCGTGGCGAGAACCTGGATTTTTCGTTTGCCGGACTCAAAACCGCAGTGGCAACGCAAATCCAAAAGCTTGGCGATGGTTTGGAGTCAGCCAAGCGTGATCTGGCTGCTAGCACCCAGGCGGCGATTGTTGATGTGTTGATGAAAAAATCGTTGCTGGCCTTGCGCCTGACCGGCTTAAAGCGTTTGGTCGTGGCAGGGGGCGTGGGCGCCAACCAGTTGTTGCGTGAGCAGCTCAATGCACAATGTGCCAAACGCGGCATTCGCGTGCATTACCCGGAGCTGCATTTGTGCACCGACAATGGCGCGATGATTGCCTTGGCTGCGGCGATGCGTTTGCAGGCTGGTTTGCAAGAGGCTACGCGGGACTGGAGTTTTGATGTCAGGCCGCGCTGGCCTCTGGATGCGATTGAGGCGGCGAGCTGAAATGGTGTGAGGCTCCGTTTGCAGTGGTGCAAATGGGGCCTCAACCACATCAGAGAGTCTGCCGCAGCTGGCTTTATGCCTTGCTGTCCATCGCCTGGCGCATGTCGCTGAGTAGCTGCGCCACCGCTTGCACACCGGCCTCACCTGGGTTATCGCGCAGCAGCTCAATCAGGCGCGAGCCGATGACCACCGCATCTGCATTGGCGTCTTGGGCAATGCTTTTGGCGGTGACCGCATCGCGAATGCCAAAACCCACACCAACAGGCAACTTCACATGCGCGCGGATCAGTGGCAAAGCCTGGGCCACTTGCTGCGTATCGAGTGCTTTGGAGCCGGTCACGCCCTTGAGCGATACATAGTAGACATAACCGCTGGCAATGGCGTTGATTTGCTGCATACGCTCGGGTGTCGATGTCGGTGCTAGCAGGAAGATCAAATCCATGTTTTGGGCGCGCAGTTGCTGGTGCAGCGCATGGGCTTCTTCTGGCGGGTAGTCCACGACCAATAAGCCATCGACACCCGCAGCGGCGGCGTCTTTGACAAAGTCCCCTTCGTTGCGCAACTGGTCGTAACGCTCGATCGGGTTGGCATAGCCCATCAGCACCACAGGCGTGGTTTGGTTGGTTTGGCGAAAGCTGCGCACATGCTCTAGCACCTGCACCAGGCCAATGCCATTGGCCAGCGCGACATCGCTGGCTTTTTGGATGGTCGTGCCATCAGCCGATGGGTCAGAGAAGGGCACACCCAGCTCAATAATGTCAGCGCCAGCGGCGTGCATTGCGTGCATCAGCGCCGGAGTCGTTGCTTTGCTGGGGTAGCCTGCTGTGACAAAAGGAATCAGGGCTTTGCGGCCTTGCGCTTCTAACTGGGCAAAGCACTGGGCGATGCGGTTGGATTGGTTCTGTGTCATGGCTGCTCCTTATGCGTTGTTGCCCAATGCGGCAAACAGGCTGCCATCGTCCAGACCGGCTACGGTGCCAATGTCCTTGTCACCACGGCCAGACAGGTTGACCAAAATGGATTGGTCGGTGCGCATGGTTTTGGCCAGCTTCATCGCATAGGCGACCGCATGGCTCGATTCCAGTGCCGGAATAATGCCTTCGGTGCGGCACAGGTGGTGGAAGGCATGCAGGGCTTCGCTGTCTTCAATGCCGACATACTCGGCACGGCCGATATCTTTGAGCCAAGCGTGCTCTGGGCCCACCCCAGGGTAGTCCAGGCCGGCACTGACACTGTGTGTCTCAATCACCTGGCCATTGTCGTCTTGCATGATATAGGTGCGGTTGCCATGCAATACACCGGCGCTGCCACGCTGCAGCGATGCGGCGTGTTTGCCGGTATCCAGGCCCAGACCGGCGGCTTCAACACCAATCAGGCGGGTGTTCGCATGGTCGATGTAGGGGTGGAAGATGCCAATCGCATTGCTGCCACCGCCCACGCAGGCGACGACGGCATCGGGCTGGGATTCGGCCAGTCTGACGTGTTCGCTCATCGCCGGGAATTGCTCCAGGCACTCTTTGCCAATCACGCTTTGGAAGTCGCGCACCATCATGGGGTAGGGGTGTGGTCCAGCCACGGTGCCAATGATGTAGAAGGTGTTGTCCACATTGGCGACCCAGTCGCGCATGGCTTCGTTGAGTGCATCCTTGAGCGTTTTGCTGCCTGACTCCACGGGCACGACAGTGGCGCCCAGCAGTTTCATGCGGTAGACGTTGGGGCTTTGGCGTTTGACGTCTTCCGAACCCATGTAGACCACGCATTCAAGGCCGTAACGTGCGCAAATGGTGGCAGTGGCTACGCCGTGCTGGCCAGCGCCAGTTTCGGCAATGATGCGATTTTTGCCCATGCGCTTGGCCAGCATGGCCTGGCCAATCACGTTGTTGATTTTATGCGCGCCTGTGTGGTTGAGATCTTCACGTTTGAGGAAGATCTGCGCGCCACCGATCTCGCGGCTCATGCGGTCCGCATGGTAGATCGGCGAAGGGCGGCCGACGTAGTGCTTGAGCTCGTATTCGAACTCAGCCAAGAAGGCCGGGTCACGCTGGTAATGGGCGTAAGCCGTGCGCAGTTCTTCAATCGCGTGCGTCAAGGTCTCGCTGATAAAGCTGCCGCCATAAGGGCCAAAGTGACCGAGCTGGTCAGGTTGTTGGTAGGTTGTTGTCATTGCTCATCCTGTTGGGCGGCGCGTGCGCTGTTGGCGCGCAGCTGCGCGTCTGCTTGCGTGACGGCCGCTATGAATCGGTGCATGGTATGGGCATCTTTGATGCCTTTGCGTGGCTTGCCATCTGGGCCAATGGCCTCGATGCCTGAGCTCACATCAACGGCCAAGCTCAGGCCGCGATGGCTCAGCTCATGAATGCCATCGATCACATTTGATGGTGTGAGCCCACCACTTAAGACGAGGTGAGATCTGACGTTTGTTGGAAGGAGTGACCAATTGAATGCCTGTCCGCCGCCGCCGTAGCCCGTGACATGGGCATCGAGCAAAATGGCTTGTGCTTGCGAGAATTGATGCGCGTATTCTACGAGATCAAACGGCGCTTGGCCAACTGGTGTCTCGATAGGGATGCGTGCTGCTCGGATAAAGGGCCGCTGGCCTTGGCCGCTGAGTTGCCAGCATTGCTCGGGCGTTTCATCGCCATGGAATTGCAAGGTGGCGTTGGGCACGGCTTGCAGTGCTGCTTCGACTTCGCTGGCTGTGGGGTTGACCAGCAGCAGCACGGGCGTCACAAAGGGTGGCAGCAAACGTGCCAATTCTTTGGCGCGCGCAGGTGTGACAGCTCTTGGGCTGGCCGGGTAGAGTACAAAGCCCACGGCGTCAGCGCCCGCTTGTGCGGCTGCGGCCACATCTGCTTCGCGCGTGAGGCCGCAAAATTTCACGCGGGTGCGCCATTGGCGCTGGGCGGTAGTGAGTGTGTCTGTCATAAAGGCCTTGAGGGGGTGCTGCGGCAGGGGCGATCAGAACTGGCTGCTACCGGGCAAAAAATCTTCCAGCGCACAGCTAGTGGGCAATTGCCAGTGGCTGTCATAGCGTGGGCCAAGGAAATACAAACCGTGGGGTGAGAAGGTGGGCGCTGCTGCATCACGCGAGCGTGCTGCAATTACTTCCTTGATCCATTCTGGGCGTTTGTGGCCTTGGCCAACCATGATCAGACAGCCCATGATGTTGCGAATCATGTGGTGCAAAAATGCATTGGCTTCAAACTCAAATCGCCAATAGCAGCTGGCAATCGCGCGCTCACTGTCAGAGGCCGGTGGATGCTGGTGACGCAGCGGCGTGGCACTGATGTGGATGGCCGTGATGGTTTTGATGGGCGTGATGGACTGGCAGGCGGCAGCGCGAAACGAGCTGAAGTCGTGCTCGCCCAGCAAATAATGCGCCGCTGCCTGCATTGCTGGGCCGTCGAGCGCAGTGAAGATCCAGCCGACCTTGCCCGCTTCGATACTGGGGCGTACGGCCGACTGCAACACAATATACGCATAGCGGCGCCGGCGTGCCTGGTTGCGGGCGTGGAAGCTGGTGTCGACGACGCGGGCCCATTGCACCGCAATGTCGGCAGGCAGGTAGCGGTTGGTGCCGCGCACCCACGAAATTTCTGAGCGCTCGACCTGTGTGTCGAAATGCACCACTTGGCCCAGGCCGTGCACGCCGGTGTCGGTGCGGCCCGCGCACAGGGTCGAGATGGGCGTGCCAGCAAACTCGGCCAGTGCCGCTTCTAGGTGGTCTTGTACCGTGTTGCCATCGGGCTGGCTTTGCCAGCCGTGGTAGGGGCTGCCGTTGTAGCTAACGCCAAGTGCGATTCGCATGGGTGATGTGTGGGTGGCAAAAGCCGCAAGCATAAACACTTTCTCGCTTGCAGCGGTGGAAAAAACAACGCCGAAGCAGGAGGCTTCGGCGTGGCAGTGGTGCAGCCTGGCTTACCAGGCAAGCGTCTGCGCAGGGCTGGTGGCAGCGCTGCGGCAATCCGTTAATGAGAGTCTAACTCTTTCAGTAGCTGCTCGGCTTGCTGTTGCAGCTCGCCGTCGGCCAGATTCAGCACCTCTTGGGCCAACGCTTTGGCGCCTTCGCTGTCACCAAGCGCCAAGAACTCTTTGGCCAGGGCCAGTTTGGTGCTCAGAGGGTCGGTGGAGGAAAAGTCCTGCAAGTCCAAGTTGGCGATCGTGCTATCGCTAGAGAAAGACGGGGAATCACTGGTCGGTTTGTCGTCGTACGCATCCAATGTCAGGCTGGACAAGTCCAAATCCAATGTGTGCGACAAGTCATCATTGGAGCTTTGGTTTGGCAGCGCTGTGGAAATGTCGGTTGGCAGGCCCGAAGGTGTGCCCAGCGACTGCTCGTCAAAGCCGAAGTCGTCTAGCTGCGGAGCCGAGAGCGGAGAGCGGATGCTGTCGAGGCCAGATACGCCAGGCACATGGGACTTGACTTCCAGCTTGTTGGCACTAGGCGGCAGCAGGTTCTCAAACTCCAAACTGTTGCTGTTGATAGCAGGCAGTTCACCACGGTTGGTGTTGAGTTCCTCGTCGGATTTTTTCTCACTCGATGTCAGCGGCATGGGCTCGCTGAGATCGAAGTCCAGATCCGCTAAGCTGGCTGCGGCTGAGACCGCGCCTGAGCGGCTTTCTTCGAATGCGCTATTGCCTGGCTTGCTGGTCGCAGATTGCTCAAAATCAAAGTCCAGGTCTGACAGTGGGCCCAGGTCAGACAGCGCTGCAGAAGACGCGCTGGTGCTGGCTGCCACGGCAGCTGCAGGAGCAAGGCTGGGCGCAGGTGCTACTGGAGCAGCGGCAGGCGCAAACGCTGATGTCGCAGTTGCATTGGCTTGGACTGGGGCTGGCGCGGCTGGGGTTGCCGATCCCATCTGCTTGTACAGCTCGTTGTTGGGATCCAGATTGCGTCCCAACTCTGCGACCTTGATCCACTCAAGGCCTGTTTTTTCGGTCAGACGGGCCACTTCTTGGGCCTTGGCCTCGAACGAAATGCGGTCTTGTCGCGAGGCATAAATTTCTGCCAGGCGCACTTTGATGGCTGTGCGTGAGGGGTTGGTGATTTCAGACTCTTTCAGCACCTCTTCTGCTTGTTGGTCGCGGCCGTAGGCCAGCAGCACATCGGCTTCCAGCACTGGGTCGCCTTCACCCGTCGCATCAATCTGGCTTGGCGAGTAAGACATCGAAGAGACACCTGTCGACAGGCCGGTAGAGAGGCCTGATTTGCCGGTATGGTTGCCCGTTGCAGGCGTGGCATTTTTGTCGACTTTGGTCCCATCTGTATTGAAAAAGGAGTCAGGCACGTTGCCACTGTTCTCGTAGACCACCTCTTGGTCCTTGCGCCCTTGGCGGTAGCGGTAGTAGCCCCAGCCGAGCAGCAAGATCAGCAGGGCACCACCGGCAGCGGGTAACAGCGGGTCTTCACCAAACATGCTGTAGAAAGGTGCTGGAGCAGGGGCGGGCTGAGGTTGTGCCGCCGGTTTTGGGGCCGGTGCAGGTTTTGGAGTAGGAGCAGGAGCAGGAGCAGGAGCAGGCGTAGTGGCCGCTTGCGGGTTTGCTTCTGGTGTTGTGCTGGCCTCTGGTGTCGCAGTGGGTGGGATGTCCTCGCCTGGGGCAACCGGCTCGCTGTTGGCAGGCGTGTTGGTGATTGCTGCCGTTGGCAGGTTGGCTGGAGCCTGGGCTTCTATTGTGATGCCTGCAGGGCCAGGCGAGGTTTCAGTTGTCGGGCCATTGGCTGTGGGGCCATTGGCTGCGGTGCCTGTGGCTTCAGGATTGGCCGGTGCTGTGGCAGGAGCAGAAGCTGGCGTTGCTGCTGAAGCAGAGGCTGTCGCGGTTTGCGCTGCCTCATTGGCTTCCTTGAGCAGTTGCTCCATGCGGCGGGTGTTTTCTTCCGCCTCTTGCTTGCGCGCGGCATCTTCTTTGGCTTGCAGTTGCGTGGCAATGCGGGCCTCTTCGGCGCGACGTGCTTCGCTGGCTTGCTGCGAGCTCAACTCCAGCTTGTCACTATTGGCATTGGTTGCAGGCGCTGTAGGCGCTGCAGTGACCATGCCAGAAGACGTGTCCGCGGCTTGGGGTGCCATCGGGGCAACTGGCGCCTTGCGTGCAATTTGGTTGCGGTACTGGTTGAAGTCACGCGTTTGCGCAGAAATCAGGCTTCTGGCCTCTTGTGGGCTGACTGATTGGGCTTCGTCAACGTTCGGGATGGACAGCGTGACACCTGCGCGCAGCAAGTTGACATTGCCATTCACAAAGGCTTGCGGGTTCGAGCGCAGCAGCGCCAGCAGCATTTGGTCCAATGAGACATTGGCGGGCAAATGCCGGCGAGCGATTGCGCTTGCCGTGTCACCTCGGCGCGTGGTGACTGCGCTAGTGGTGTTTGCTGCAGTTGCTGGGCGTGCGGCGGCAGTCGCTGTCGCTGGTGTAGCAGCGCGTGTTGGGCGCGCCGCCGGGGTCACCTGGCCCGAGACACTCTGGCCTTGGCTGCGCATCCATTCAGAGGCACGCTGGTACACGGTCGGATCCATTTTGGTATCTACCGGCGCGCTTGGCGCAATGCGTGCTGTGGCTGGTGCCGCGCCTACCGGTGCTGCTGCAAGCGCAGCAGCAGTACTAGTATTGCTCACTGCTGGAGCAGGGGCAAAGGCCGGGGCGGTTTGTGCAGGGCTGATAGGGGCCTGTTTGGCTTTGGCCGAAGGCGGGTCTAACAAGATCGCGTAGCTGCGCACAGCGCTGCCACCATTCCAGCTGGTGTTGAGGACCAAATCCAGAAACGGCTCATTGACTGGTGCGGCTGTGCTCAATTGCAAGACAGTGTTGCCGTCATTGTGCTGTTGCAAGCGCACTTCAAGCTGCGTCATGATGGCCGAGTAATTGGCCCCATGGGCGTTGAACACGTCTGGCGAGGCCGGGTTGGCACGCAGTGTTTGCGCCTCATCTGGCGTCAAGTTGGAAACAGGAATGGTGGCTCTTAATGGCTCCCCCAGATTCGACTGCACACGAACCTGTCCCAAGGTCAGTGCCGATGCATCATTCAGTTGCAGGCCTGCGGCGACGAAAATGGCAGCGGCAAGGGCAGAATGTTTCCAGCGGTACGTATTGGCCATTTGCTTTGATGTATATGTAAGAAATATTGGTTATTCTCGGCTGACTGGCTAGTGTAACCGTCGTGCAGGCGCTGCAGTTGTCACAAAACACAGGCCCTTGAAGCGAGGACGATAGCAGCAATAAAATGGACTGACAAGAATATTGCTGGGCTTTGATTGTTACGATTAAAAACAACTAGCGGCTTGTTGCCTTGCAGCAACAGCTTGTTCATTTTTAATACAAATCATGTAGTTGCGTTTCGCTGCTCATCTTGTCATTTGTCTCGTTTTGGCTGCAGCAATTAATCGATGCGCGCCCCGGCAGCTTTGACGATGGACTCGTAACGCTGGCGCTCGGCATCCATGAAGGAGCCAAAATCCTCTGCGCTGCTGGTGATGGGTTGTGCCAACAGTAAATCAAAACGCTGTTGGGTCTGCTCGGACTTCAGCGCCTGTGTGAAGGCCTTGTTCAACTCGGCAATGGTGTCGGCTGGCGTATTGGCTGGTGCCACCAGACCCCACCATGTGTCGATGGTAAAACCGGGCAGCGTTTGTGCCATGCTGGGCACGCCAGGCAGCATGGGGCTGGGCGCTTCGGTGGTCACCGCCAATGCCAGCAGTTTGCCAGAGCGGATATTGGCAGCCGCCGCTGCCAGGTTGTCGAAGTTGAAATCGACCTCTTTGGACAGCAATGCCAGCTGGGCCGGATTGGCGCCGTTGTAGGGGATGTGTACCGCCTCCAGTTGCCCCATTTGCTTGAACAGCTCGCCGGCCAAATGGCCCGCGCTGCCATTGCCGCCACTGCCGTAATTGAGCTGGTTGGCATGGCCTTTGGCATAGGTAATCAGGTCCTGCAGATTGGCGATGCCCAGCTCCTTGGCGCGCTCGCTGTTCATCACCAGCACATTGGGTACGCTGGCAATCGGGGTGATGGCGGCGAAGTCATTGGCCGCGTCATAAGGCATGCTGGCGTAGAGCCAAGGGTTGATCGCCATGGTCGCCACAGCCGCAATGCCCAAAGTTGTGCCATCGGGCTTGGCACGGGCGACCTGGCTGAGGCCAATATTGCCACCTGCGCCGGGACGGTTTTCAACGATGACATTGCCCAAACTGTCCTTGACGGATTCAGCCAAAATGCGTGCGGTGGTATCCAGCGGGCCACCTGGACCGTAAGGCACGACAATGGTGGTGACCGTATCCGCGTATGCGGTGGCGGTGATGCCGGTCAGTCCGGTAATGCACAGGGCTGTTAATACAAGAGAGCGAAATGGCATGCGCATGCTGTGGTGTCCTTTAGGTTTGTTTCGATTGTAGTGACAATCACGGAGAAGCTTGCCTCAGCGCAATGGCTGGTGCGATGGGGTTGAATCGGCTATGGCCTGGGGTTACTCTGCGGCGAGGTCGGCAGCGGTCGTGAAGGCGTCGGCAAAGAACTGCTCGGGTGGCAAACCTCTTTGCTCTGTGTAGGCTTGGCGAGCACTGCTGACTACAATTGGCGCGCCGCAGGCATAAACTTCAAACTCGGCCAAAGAGTCAAAATCATCGAGTACGGCTTGGTGAACATAGCCGGTGCGGCCCTGCCAGCCGTCCTGTTCGGTCGGCTCTGACAGCACAGGGATGAAATGGAATTGGTTGAGCGCTGCCGTGTGCTCGATCAGCCAATCATGCAAGTACAAATCTTCACGCCGGCGACCGCCCCAGTAAAAGTGAATAGGGCGCTCAATGCGCTTGTGCATGATGTGCTCGAGCATCGCCTTGACTGGCGCAAAGCCTGTTCCGGAGGCGAGCAGGATGATTGGCTTGTGCGAGTCTTCACGCAGATAAAAGCTGCCAAACGGGCCCTCGATACGCAAAATTTCCTTGTCTTTCATACCGTTGAAGACATGGTCGGTAAACAGCCCGCCGGGAAAGTGGCGAATATGCAGCTCCAGGCGTGGCGAAATGGCCTGCTCATGTGGTGCCAAGGCCATCGAGTAGGCTCTGCGTGAGCCGTCTTTGAGCAAAAACTCCACATACTGGCCGGCATGGTATTCAAAGCGATCCATGGCTGGCAATTGCAGGTTCACTTGCATGACGTCGTGGCTGACACGCTGCAAGCTGCTCACACGCACCGGCATTTTGCGAATTGGGAAGGAGTCGGCCGAGGTCACTTGGCGTGACTCGATCACGACTGGGCCAAGGGCTTTGGCCCTGCAAGTGAGAATATACCCCTCGGCCAATTCCTCAGCCGTTAATGCCTTGCTGGCATAAGGCAGCATCTCGGTCTGGCCTTGCATTTTTTTGCATTTGCACGAGCCACAAGCACCGTCTTTACAGCCATACGGCAAACCTACGCCTTGGCGAATCGCAGCAGAGAGAATCAGCTCATCCTGGGCAATATCAAAGCTGCGCGAGCTGGGCAAAACGGTGACAGTGTGGCGGGGCGGGGCAAAAGACATTGTGAAAAATCAAGACATTGGGGGTGACCAGGCTTGTGTACCATGACGGCATTCTTAAAAACGGCGATGCTGCGCCAAGCCGATAGGTCCGATCGTGGTCTGCAGGCTTGGCGCAACATGGGCGTGAAGCACCAGCAACCTCAATATGAATCGAAAGACTGCTATTGTGCCTTTGAACGGCTTGCCCGCACAGCAACACCGAGCCGCGCGCTCGGATGTTCTGGCGTGGTCCTATTTTTCTCCTGCACGCCAATCACATGGGGCATTGCCGATGCGGTTCAAACGTGAGCGTGTCTTGGTCATTGGTTGTGGTGATGTGGCCATGCGCTTGATCCGGCAACGCGCGCGCGCTGCAGACGCGAAGGACACGGCCGCTGCTGCAACCAGCACACATCGGATTTGGCGCGCACTGACTTCGCGCCCAGAGCAAGTCGTGCCATTGCGTGAGCTGGGCGTGATGGCCTTGGTGGGCAACCTGGATCAGCCCGGTACGCTCAGGCGTTTGGCGGGTTTGGCCACGCGGGTGCTGCATTTGGCGCCACCAACAACCACTGGTATGGCAGATGGGCGTACTCGGGCCTTGCTGCGCAGCTTGCGCTGTAGCGGCCATGCCGTGCGCAGTTTGGCTTACGTCTCGACCACCGGTGTGTATGGCGACTGCCATGGCGCTTGGGTCAGTGAGTCACAGCCAGTGGCGCCAGTCAATGCGCGGGCATTTCGCCGCGTCGATGCTGAGCAGCAGGTACGTGCGCTGGCGCGGCAAGGCGTGGGCGCTACCGTGTTGCGAGCGCCTGGTATTTACGCGTTTGACCGTCCAAATGGCTCACCCCTTAGCCGTTTGGAAAAAGGCACACCTGTGCTTGAAGCTGGGGACGATGTGTTTACCAACCACATCCATGCAGAAGATTTGGCACGCGCGTGCTGGCTGGCGCTGTGGCGTGGCCGGGCTGGGCGCATCTTCAATGCCAATGACGACAGTGCGCTGTTGATGGGGGATTATTTTGACTGCGTCGCCAAGGCCATGCATTGGCCTGCGCCCCCGCGTATCAGCCGAGCACAGGCGCAGCAAACCATGAGCGCTTTGCAAATGAGTTTTTTGTCAGAGTCGCGTCGCATGTCGAATCAGCGCATCAAACGGGAGCTGCGGCTGGCATGGCACTATCCAGATGTTGGGGTGGCTGTGGCGCAGTATCTGCAGCTCAAGGGCGCCAATGCCAAACCTTAGCGGGTGATTAATTCGCTAGTGCGCCCATCGGCAAATACCACGCGCACTTATTGTGCGCCTGCCTTGAGCAGCAACTGCACCATTTCTTGCTGATTGCGCAGACGTGCATTGCCCAGTGGGGTAACTCCTTCGCGATCGGCCAGGTTCTTGTCTGCACCGGCATCAAGCAAGAGTTGGACAATTTGCTGATGGCGCGGTCCGCCATCGCTGAGCACAATGGCCTCCATCAGCGCTGTCCAGCCCAGCTTATTGACGTGGTCAACATCGACGCCAGCCTCAATCAGGGTACGCACAGTCTCGACGTGGCCGCGCTCACTAGCTGGGATCAAGGCGGTGCCGCCATAACGGTTGGTGCTGCGCACATCAGCGCCGTGGCTGAGAGTCAGTTTCAGAATATCCAGGTGGCCACGCGCACCCGCATACAGGTAGGGGCTGTCTTGAATGGCGTCTTTGGCATTCACATCTGCACCTGCTTCTATCAAGGCTTGTGCTGCTTGCACGTGGTTTGCCTGCGTGGCAACCAGCAGCGCCGTACGGCCTTGGCTGTCGCGTGCATCGATGTCTTTAAGGCCCCCAGCCTGCAGCATCACTTGGATCGCTTTGGCATCATTATTGGCGGCAGCCTGGTGCAGACCCTGTGCGTTACTTGCATTGCTTGGATTGCCTGGATTGGTGGCGGCTTCGGTTTGTGCAGACACCATGCTGCACATCAGCAGCCCAAGTCCTAGCGATAAAATTCGTTGCATAGCATCTCCTTGTTGCATAAGAACCTGTTTGTGATCTTTTTCGCAGGCCGCGTTGAAGCACAAAAGGCGCAATGCGCGGCAAAAAACGCAGTCGGGCTATCTGCCCGGCGGGGATTTTTTAACAAAGCAGTGTGCCTGTTGGGCACCAACTCCTGACATCCAAAGGAGCTGCAAGGCACCCAAAAGTCCGTTGCCGCGTTACCGGTTTTTCATTCAAACGTATGAGCGGCAACAGGTGCCTTGCACGGCCTCTTTTGGCGGCTACTGCCACTGTGCGAAGAAGGTGAACAGGCTATAAGGCGTGTTGTTCAAGTTCAGTGAGACGGCTTAGGGAAGCAATAGTTTCTCCGTAGTAATACTGACGGACCAAGCCCCCATGTTGTGGATGCCTGATGCCAATGTGATCCACTTCGGCGGGCACGCCAATGTACGCTTTGCTTGGCGTGCCGATGGCGCTTGGGATGGCTTAAACGATTTCCAGATCCACTGGGATATTGCCACGCGTAGCGTTGGAGTACGGGCAGACTTGGTGCGCTGCATCAACCAATTGTTGCTTGTCTGCGGCATCCAGGCCCGGCAAGGTGATGGCTAATTTGACTGCGATTCCATAAGCTTTGCCGCCCTGTGTGGGGCCCAGTGAAACACTGGAGTCTATCGCCACATCATTGGGCACCTGGATGCCAATTTTCGGGCCCACGGCTTTTAGCGCACCAATAAAGCATGCGGCGTAGCCGACGGCAAACAATTGCTCCGGATTGGTGCCGGGCTGGCCAGAGCCGGGCGAGCTCAGCTGCACGTCGAGTGCGCCGTCACTGGTTTTACCTGCGCCATCGCGACCGCCAGTCGTATGCGCTTGTGCTGTGTACAGTACTTTGTCCAGAGGCGTTGTCATGGTCTTCCTTTACTCAAGGGTTAGAGGGGCAAGTCCATAGCGTAGTCGCAATGCGAAGGCCCGGCAAAGGCTGTGGTTTTGAGGGGGCGTGTTATGAGGGGGCGCTATTTCGATGCCGACATGCCGAGTCGTTTCCATCGCCAGCAGGGGCAGTCCTGCTCAGACGCCATCATGGCGTGCGCGTTGCTCCACGCGGTACGGGCCCTTGCTTGCTTTGCATTGGCGAGGGCGCTGTCCATATTGCCGGCGATCAGCGCAGCCACTGCCAAGCGCAATCGGTCTGCGCAATCGACTCTACAAATTCTGCCTTTGCCTTTGCCTTTGCCTTTGCCTTTGCCTTTGCCTTTGCCTTTGCCTCTTCGAGGAACACTTGGTTGTGCAGCGGATGGCGCAGCACGCGCGCTGTGCGTGCCTGGCTATGGGCTTCGTAAACCTCTTGCCCATCGGTTCGGCGTTGTGCCATTTCATAGGCATAGACGCGCTAGTGCGCGTTGGCATGCCTGTTTCCCTATAAGTCCCTCTAGGGAAACAGGGCGCACGCTGGATACGACTGATACAACGTCAAAATATATCGAATAGATGTAATTTTAGACTAAATCGATAGATTATGCTGAGCAATTGATGGGGTTATTCGCTATTTTCGCTAATAAATGGCCTGAATGAATGGTCTGGCAAACGCGTGCTTGTCGTGCTTACAGGCCGCCTGGGCCGCTTTGGTCGCGTACCCGTCCAATCAGGGTGATGTGCTCTGCGACTTGGCTCGGAGTGAGTTCTTCGTCCTTGTAGGCTGGGTTGGCGCTGTGCAGTCTGAGTATGCCGGTGACTGGGGAGTAGAACAGGTGTTTGATGCGTAATTCGTTGCCATAGCGGATTGCGTACACCTTGCCATCAATGATCTGCTCCAGCTGGTTTTCTTGCGTGTTAACCAGGACGGAGTTGCCTTCAGGCAAGACAGGCTCCATCGACACACCCGCGACCTTGAAGCGCAGCAAATACTTGGGGTTCAGGCCCAATCGCTGCAGCCACGACAGCCTGAATGTGGCTGGCTCACGTAATTCCTCCACTTCGTAGCTAATCGCTGACCTTCCATTTCCGCCGTGTACCTTGATGTTGTGTTCTGGGATATGGATAAAGCCATCCGGTAACTCGTCTTCTGGGTGAATCCCAATGATTTGGTACTCGACATCATTGTCTTTGCCAACGCCGCCCAAGTAGGTTGGCAAGGGCTGTTCATTGTCAAACCAGCCACGCCCAAGCTGCCATGCTTCTTCTAGCGCGGCGGCCGAACTATCGCCCAAGGCCTTGGGGCTTCTGCTGCCATCTTTTTTGGGCGGCAGCAGGGTGCCGGCCATCACCTGCGAGAGAGATTGCCAGTTCAGGGATGCAGGTTCTGCGGCCTTTTGGGCGCCGCCCACGGCATCGCACAGCAGGGAGAGCTTGCGCTTTCTGCGCTCAGATGATGTTTCCATGTCGCTAATCTATCAAATGAATATTATCGAATTATATCGAATTGATTGTTTTTATTGTATCGATGCGATATAGTCGCTACATGAACACTCCAAACTACACCCTAAGTCAGCGCCTGGCCATCGCGGCCAAGCTGGGCGTTGACGAGCAATGCCTGTACCAACTTGGCCGCGGTTTGAGGCAGGTTTGCCTGGCTTTGGCTCGGCAAATCCATGCGCCTGATGCGTGCATGGCGCTGCAGTGGCGCATGCCTGATGACTGGCAAAAGAATTGGCCAGAGCTGCACAAGGAGGCTGTTAATGGCTGAGCCAATACGCAAATTGGAGCACATCGCATATAGACCGCTTGCAGCCACTCAGGCTTGCGCTGGTGGTCACAAAGCGGTGATGCCTACTTTCAGCGAGCAAGCCTATGCGTTTGTGGTTGAGTACATCAAAGTTCACGGCCCTATCAGTGGCGAGCTGGTTACCAATGCAGCCAAGCAGGCCGGCATTCGGCCAAGTGATGACCGTGCATTTGGGCCCATTTATGCACGTGCGCTGCGTGAGGGGCTGGTGCAAGTCATTGGCACAACGATTCGCACCAAAGGCCATGGCACTGGCGGTGCACGGGTTTATGTGGCAGGAGGACTGGCATGAATTACTACCCGTTTCACATTGGTGACTACATCACACACACAGCGCACCTCTCGCCGCTGGAGGACATTGCTTACCGCAGGCTGCTGGATTTGTATTACCAGACGGAGGGTGCACTGACTGGCGATGTGCAGCGCCTGAGCCGACTCATTCGCATGCGTGAGCATGAGCAGGAAGTGGCCCATGTGCTCGATGAGTTTTTCACCTGCCGCGATGAGCGCTGGTTTCACGCCCGTTGTGATGCCGAGTTGATGCGCATGACAGACAAGCAAGCCAAGGCCAGAGCGTCCGCTGAAGCGTCAGTGAATGCGCGCAAAGTCCGAGCCAAGCAAATGCTTGGCACAGCGCCAGCAGTGGCTGAGCGACCGCTGAACGCTCGCTCAACGCAGGCTGTGCTACCAACACCAACACCATCTATACCAAGACCATCACCCATAGAGACTGCTGCGTCTGAAGCTCCCTCTGCCAGCAGTGCAGGGCGGGCCAGTAAAGCCATGCGCGATGCCGGCTTGCACGATGCCAACCCAGCACATCCTCTGCTGGGCCAATTGTTGGCCGAGGGGGCCACACTGCAGGAGTTGGCCTATGCGGCCGAGGAGTCAGTGCGCAGAGGCAAAGGCTTTGCGTATGCCTTGACGATGGCTGCTGGGCGACGCCGAGAGGCGGTCAAACGCACTGCTGGCGGGGCGCAGCCCATCCGCAGGCCGCAAGTGGACAACTTCGATGCCAAAGACTATGGCGAGCGGGTGACACTGGTATGAGTTTTGATCTGCAAATCCACCAACCGCCACGCGAGCGTGCAGCGCATTGCGCTACGCACGGTCCCTACACCAGCAAGTGCTATTTGCGCAATATTTGGCTGGGTTGCAGTGCTTGCATCCAGCAAAAACAAGCCGCAGAAATGGCTGAGCAAGTGAGGCAGCAAGAGCGCATGTGCTTGCAGGAATGGCGCAGCAAATTGGAGCGCGCCGCGATACCGCCACGCTTCCAGGACCGCAGCTTGGATAACTTCACAGCCACCACGCCGGCGCAACAAGCTGCGCTGCAATTTGCCACCGAATACGCGAAGAACTTTGTCCAGGTGCGCTCTACAGGGCGATGTGCCTTGTTTCTGGGCAAACCGGGCACAGGCAAAACGCATCTTGCAACTGCCATTGGCTTGCATGCCATGCACAAACACCATGCCAAAGTGGTGTTCACCACCGTGCTGCGCGCAGTGCGCATGGTCAAGGACTCATGGGGTAGAGGCGCTCGCATCTCAGAGTCGCAAGCGATTGCCACGATGGTCGCACCGGATCTGCTGATTCTGGATGAAGTTGGTGTGCAGTTTGGCTCTGAGTTTGAGAAGCACATCTTGTTTGATGTGCTCAATGAGCGCTATGAGCTACGCAGGCCCACTCTTTTGTTGTCCAACCTGACGCTGGCTGAAGTGCGTGCCTTTGTGGGCGAGCGCGTGATGGACCGCATCAGCGAGGACGGCGGCGCAGTCGTGCCTTTTACTTGGGACAGCTATCGCCGGCCTGCGGCGTGATGCAGCAATACGCAAACAAACGTTGGCACGAACTCATTGCCAATCCCCACTTCATCCGAGTCGATGGCCGCACGGGCCTGTCGATCACCCCTCTTCATTACGCCAATTTGCAGGCAAGACCATGATCAAATCTGACCAAAACATCAAAACATTGCTCGACCAGTGGGGCCGCTGGAAGGTGCGTGAGAATAGCCTGGCCCTTGGCTACCCCTCGATTGCCGCATTTGCCAGATTGCGCGTAGACGGTGCCCGCTCCTCTGGCAATGAGCTGCTGGTGGACGATGACTTGCAGCGCGTCAATGGCATCATCCACCAACTGCGGCCTTCGCTCAAAAGGCTGCTGGCCTGCCACTACATCTGCGCAGGCTACGTCAAGGACAAGCCCGCCAAGCTGGGATTAACGCGCGATGCATACTACCGCTTGCTTCAAACCGCGATCGAGCAAACTGCCCATGAAATGGGCGGCAAGTACCAGATGGAGTTTGAAGAGGCCGCGCGCGGCTAATCTATGAGCAGGGCGCCAGCGGTGCATGTACCCATCCGTGGATGCACCGCCTTCAAAACTGTTTTTTAAAATGGATGAAAAAAAGCCTTGACGGCTAGTCGCAACTAAAGTACATTGGAGGTGTTAATGCAGTACAACTGCGTAAAAAATTCAAAGCCCCAGCCTCAACAGCTGGGGCTTTTGCTTTATGCGGGCAAGCTCCACCATTTTTATTGCGACTATGCAGCCTGGGAGCGATGCCTGCACCAAATGTGCCTCAATCAGAAATGGTTGGGGCTTTTTTTGTGGCTGCACGACTGTGCAGCTTGGACCACTTTTTCTGAAGGCACGGCGCTGCCGTACAAAAAATGGCAGATGAAACCCAGCAATTGCAAGAGTTGCGCCAGGCATTGGCGCAACTCTTGTGCGAACGCTTTGAACAAGAAGATCTGACGCGTACCCTGCACAGGCATTTCAAAGGTGCTCTCACGGCTTTAGACAAACATTTGAGTCAAACAGCATGCCGTGTGGATACACAGGATGCGCGTTAAACGCGTGCGCGAGTTGCATGTTGCTTTCAGCATGCAGAGGCGGTGCCCCGCGTGATCTTGTACCCATTTTCCCACCGCTAAGGCATCAGCTGAGGCGGTTTCTTGTCTCTGCCACGGCTTCATGCCCTCGCAGAAATCGGCCCTTAGGGGCTTTTTTCATATGTGAAAGGGCCATACCATGGCTGTCAAATTGCCCAACGGCATCATTTTTTCTTTGGCTACTGAGTACAGTGTTGAGCATGCTGTGTCTGCGATCTCCAACCAGAACCCCGCAGTCGTAACAGCTGCAGGCCATCAGTTGGCGAATGGAGAAATCATTGAATTCAAGTCCAGCTGGAGCGCTCTCAACGACCGCGCCTTCCGCGTGGCCCAAGTCAGTGATGACAATAGCTATACGCTGGAAGGCACAGATACCACCAACCCAACCCGCTTTCCTGCAGGCGGTGGCACGGGTGCATTCCGCACCATCACTGGCTGGCAGCAACTGCAGCAAGTGACCGAATGCACGACATCGGGTGGTGAAATGCAGTTCGCGACATACTCATTCCTGGAGAATGATTTCGAATCGCAAATTCCGACGCAGGCATCCGCACAGTCTTTGCAATTGAGCATTGCCGATGATCCGAGTCTGCCAGGCTACAAGGCCCTTAAGGAAGCGGCTGAAAGTCGTGAAATCCGTGTGCTGCGCGCGCTGTTGCCAGACAACTCGATTATTTTGTTCAATGGCTACACCTCATTCAATGAGACCCCAGTCATGACCAAAGGATCTGTCATGACAGTGAGCGCTACGTTCTCCTTGCTGTCGCGCCCAATCCGCTACGAAGCCTAAGGCATGTCCGCGACAAGCGGAATTTGCATGCATTTCCCAGCCGCCAAGGTGTAAACCCTGGCGGTTTTTTCATGCCCGCCTGACCGTATGCAGGAGTGGGCTTTTTTGTATTGAAAGACCAAGAAAATGGCAAAGCTAAAAACACTGCAAGGTGCTCCAAAGGACTTTGACTTGCCTGTCAGTTTGGACAATTTGGACGGCTCGCAAAGCGAGATTATTTTTAAATGCATTGGCCGCACCTTGCGCGATTGGCAGCCCTTGTATTTGCAGCGCTTGGCTGGAGAAGTCAACGCAAAAATCGATGCACAAGACAAGCTCGATCAGCAAGCGCAAGCGCCAGAAGAGGGTGCTAAGAAAAGCAAGAAAAAAGAAGCGACGACCGAAGCCAAGCGCATTGCCATTAACGAAGAAGAGATTCGTGAAACCCTAGAGTCTTCGCTCAACTCGCCAGTCGAGATCATCCAGGAAGTGGCCACGGGCTGGGATTTGGAGGATGACTTCACGTCTGACAATCTCAAAGAGCTCATCAATCGTTACCCAGGCGTACAAGCCAAGCTGTTCCAGCAATACCATGAGCGCATTTTGGGGAACCGCGTAAAAAACTGAGAGAGGTTGGCGAGGCGCTATACGCAGATGATGCGTTGTCGAACCCCGCTAACCTGGCGATGCTTTCAGCTTTGGGAATCAAGCCTGAAGACTACCAAGATCATGATGTATTGGCGGTCTGGCCAGAGAACAGCGATGCCGTTGAATTCTTTTTGGAGTATTGCACCACACAGTGGCGCATCGGCATGGCTGGCGCAACAGGCTTGGACTACACGGCCGTGATAGCGGCCTTGCAGTTTGTTCAGGCCAACAAAGAGATGTTTGAGCAAGTGCGCTGCATTGAACGCGGCGCACTGAATGCGATGGCACAAAAGCGCAGAGACGAGCAGTCCCGCCACTAGCCTTTGAGAGGCGCTGCAAATTTCCCTGCTGTAATAGCTGCGCGATCTCAGGTGAGCTGCTGCGTTCAGGTCATTTTTTCAGGTGGTGATCCATCGACTTTTTCATGCCGTCCATTGAGGCGGTTTTTTATTGCCCGCTCATCGTTTGAGCTGCCAATCATTCAATCAAGCTCCCTAGCCAGGGGGCTTTTTCGTGGGCGCAGCTATGTCAAACGATATTAAAAAAACGGGCGGTCAGCTCGATTCCTCCGATACCGAGCCAAGTAAAAGCCTGCGCAGCTTAGGCCAAAACTCTGCGCAAGCGGCCGTCGGCGCAGATGCCAGTGCTGTACAAGAGATCCAAACGCGCCAAACCAACGAAGCTGATGCAGGTTCAGAGCTAGCAAGTGATTGGTTCTCTGTGGCCGAAAGCATGGCCGGGCTGACTCTTCAGTTGGCCACAACAGGCCTAGATACAGGCCGCAGCGCATTGGCAAGCGGGTTGCAGAGCACACAGCGCTCAGCAGCCCGGGCCACCACAGCGAATGGGCAAGCGGCTGCGCTCACTTCTATTGATGTCCTCAATCGATTCAAAGCGGCACAAGACAATTTGGCCCAAGCGATGAATTTGGCTTTGGCCCCGCTTGAAGCACAGGCCAAGGCCATGAAAGAGCTGATTGAGACAATTGATCTGACCTCGGGCGCACTGAACAAACTTGCCGCACAGCGCCAACTGGACAGTGCTGCAGCACAGGATTGGCTCAAGTCGAATGAGCGTGTCAACGAGAGCTTGGCTGATACCCGCGCAGAGAGCGATTCAGACAAGGTGAAAAAGACCTTCAGTACGCAAAGAGCAGCGAAGGAAGTTGGTCAAGCCGTGGAGGCGATTCTCATAGGTAGTGGAAAAAATGCATCTGATTACCTTAAAGAGCTATTCCAGTCGTTGGTGCTTGAGCCTACGATTAACCTTGGTTTGGATGCGGTGTTGGACTTCTTTGGTAAGCAAGCCAAAGACCTCAGCGCAGGCATCCAGACTATAGCGTTTGATGGCGAAAAGGCCGCCAAAACCATTGGCCAAGCCATAGAGGATTTCATCAAGGGGGGCGGAAAAAACGCTGCCGGCTACCTCAAGGGATTGTTCAAGTCTTTGGTATTGCAGCCGATGATCGATATCGGCTTCAATGCTGTGTTGGGGCTATTTGCCAAAGACGGCAAGATCAGTGCAGAGAGCCTGAGTAACAGCCTGATGGACAGTTTCAGCAACGGCTTTGATTTGCTGTCCACTGGCAAGAGTATTTACGACGCCATTTCAGGTGGATTTGCCAGCTTGTCTGGCAATGTGGCTGAGTATGTGCAAGGCGCGATCAACTGGATCAAAGGCAGTGGCGGAACAGCTGCGCAAGGTCCCATTCAAATCGGTGGATTTGCACAAGGTGTTGGCACAGCAGCAGGCATTGCCGCTGGTGTTGCTGGTGGTGTTTACGGCGGTCGAATGATCTCTGGTGGCTACTCCGCAATGGGAGGGAGCTCTGGGAACTCAGCCGTAAACATTGGTACTTTGATCGGTACGATCTGGGGGCCGGCTGGCTCGCTGATTGGTGGCTTGCTCGGCGGCGCCGTCAACCGTTTGTTTGGTCGCAAACTCAAAGACAGCGGCATCGGTGGTGAATTCACTTTCGGTGAAGGCTTTGATGGCTTCTCCTACGAGAACTACAAGGGCGGGCTGTTTAGATCGAACAAGACCAAGTACAACGAACTCGATGAAGAAACATCCAGCTTCTTGGGCAGCTCGTTTGCCTTGGTGGTTGGCAGCGTTGCGAACATGGCTGAGCAAATTGGCATTGAAGCTGAGCGCATCAACAACTTTAGCTTCGATTTCAATCTGTCTACCAAAGGCATGGATGAAGAAGCTATTCAAGCGGCCATGGCAGAGGTGTTTGCCAATGCTTCACTGAGTGCTGGTGACCAACTGATGGCTGGGTATGAGGAATACATCCGCAGCTCAGAAAATAGCGTAGAAGCTCTGACGCGCCTGTCGCAAGCGCTGACGGGCGTTAATGGCATGCTCGATACGCTGGGGCTAAGCCTGTTTGCCACCTCAGTGGCTGGCGCGGATATGGCCAGCCAACTGGTTGACTTGTTTGGCGGCTTCGAGGCCATGACCTCTGTGGCAGGCTCTTACATGGATCGCTTCTACAGCGAGCAAGAGCGAGCAGATATCGCGCTGCGCCAAGTCACTTCAGCGTTTAAAGATTTGGGGTTCGAGCTGCCGCAGAGCAAACAAGCGCTGCGCGCTTTGATCGAAGAGCAAGACCTGACAACTGAAAAAGGGCGCGAACTCTATGCCGCCCTGATGATGTTGAGTGGTGCTTTTGCCGACACGGTCGATGCTGCGCAATCGCAGGCCAAAGCCTTACAAGAAGTAGCGCAAGCACAAGACGATGCACGCCAGGCCCAGTTGGAGGGATGGATGCGGTTAGGTGGCCTGTCAGTCGACAGCATGAGCCAAGGCTTTATGCAGGCCATGAATGATGGCCAAGACCCTGGTGTGTGGCTGGCCGAATATATCAACGGCGGCTTCCAGCAAGCCATGCAAATGCAAGCGCTGAACATGGTCATGCAGCGCATCATGGATGAGGCACTGGCCCCAGCCATGGACGAGATCATGACCGATCTCTTCGGTGAGCGCGGCGATCAGACTGCAACCACGGCTGAGAATGCGGTACTGCAAGTGTTTGATGCCATGGATACAGCATTTGCCAGCATCACTGGCGAAAGCGTTTTGAATCTGGGTGAAGCACCGGATGGCTCAGGCGGCGGTGCGGGCATGCAAGCGCTTGCTGATGAAGGCTTGCGCAGTTTGGGCAAAGGCGACTTTGTGGGTGGGCCGTTCGACACAGAACTGGCCGGCACACAAGAGGCGATTGCGATCTGGTTGAAGAGCGTCTCAGATTTGAGCACTGAAGCGGTTGCAGAGATGGATTTGTCCCCTGCAACAGAGGCCTTGAGTCAAATACTCTATGGGCTGGTGGATGAAGAAACTCTCGCTGGTTTGGCAGAAATGCTCGCCGGTTTGCCTGGTATCAATCCAGAGGAGGCGGAAGCACTCGCTGCCTTGACGCAAGAGGCGTTGGGAGCCTTGTTCCAAGGCGTTGCCGATGGCTCGATGAGCTTGTTTGACGCATCGTTGTTTGCCAACGCGGCTTTTGATGGCATGGCAGGCAACCTGGTCGCAAGTTCGACCGTGATGCTGAATGCTTCTGCACAGGCCAGCGCTGCAGCTGCCAGTGCGTCTGTGAGTGAAGCTAATGCGTCTATTGGGCGCATTCAATCGGCAGAAGCGCAAGCGCTGAGCTTGCTCAGCGCGTTCATGGATTCGCCTGCATACAAAGAGATTTTTGGCGAGAGCAAGCCCACGCCAAAACCTGCGCCTGCGCCACCGCCGCGTAATAGCGGTGGCGGTGGCAGTGGTAGCAACATCAGCTCTCAGGTGGATTCGAATGCCAAGTCCCTGGTCTCTGCCTGGGAGTCAGTCTACAAAGCCATTTTTGGCTCGATGAACAAATTGCGCGACAGCATCTTGGGCACCACCCAGGATGAGGGCAACAGCTTCTACGAAGCACAGTTTGCGCTGTTGACCGCACAGGCCAGAGCCGGCGACAAAGACGCGGCAGACAAGCTGCCCGACATTGTCAGCAAGCTGCAGGCGTATGCACTGGGCAATAGCTCCTCATTGTTTGAGCAAAACGCCAGGATCGCCGCCTATATCCAGTCGCTCGAAGCCACGCAGCAATATGTGGCGGACTTGTACAGCGCCGCTGGCGGCGATAAAAGCAAATTGCAGGCACAGGTCTCTCCGGCCACTTACGCGCCGGCCAGCCTGCAAGCTGCAAGCGCAGCCAATACCAAGACCTTGTCGGTAGCCAGCAGTGCCGATGTGCTCACACCAATGCAAGGCAGCAATAGCAATAACGCGCTGCTGTCAGAAATGCGCGCCATGCGCGAAGAACTGGCCGCTGCCAAAGCCGAGTTGCAAGCCATGCGCAGCAACGCCGAAGACACCGCGGCCAATACCCGCAATATCCACCGCACGCTGGACGAAGTCACCGGCGGCGGCGAAGCCATGATCACGAAAGGAGTGACTGCATGATCGTGTATCCACCGATTGAAATTACCGATGCGCGTTTGATCGCCTCCTCGGTGCTGGAGCCCGATGTGGCCAATGGCGAGCAAGCCTGGCAATCCGGCCAGGCCTACGCAGCAGGCACAGCGGTGATTCGTGCCAGTGTGCACAAACGCTACCAGGCACTGGTGGCGATTGCCGCTGGCGATACGGCCACGCCCGAGTCTTCGCCACTGAAGTGGCAAGACATGGGCGCGACCAACAGCTGGGCGATGTTTGAGCGGGGCCGGGCCAATGCAACCGTGGGCCAGGCAGGCGAGTCCTTGATGTTTCGCGTCAAACCAGGTTCTCGTATTGACTCTGTGGCCCTGGTCGGCATGGAAGCCAGTTACGCCACGCTGCGCATATACCAAGGCACAACGCTGCAGGTAGAGCGCACGATTTCGCTGACCAAGCGCTTGGTGCACAACTGGTTCGATTATTTCTTCAACGATTTCACTTACCAGAACGATGCGATTTTCTCTGATCTGCCAATGTACGAAGACGCAGAGGTTGAGGTCGAGCTGGTCTACGGCGATGTGCCGCCGTCGCTCAAAGCGCTGGTGGTCTGCCGCAAAGTACATCTGGGCAAAACCATGGTCGATCCCACGCTCAGTGGTGCCAACTACTCGCGCATTGTGCGCGACCAGGAATACGGCGACGTCTCGCGCATTGTGCAGCGCCGCTTTGTGCCAACGACACGCCAGAAACTGTTGATTGAAGACAGCCGCGACGCAGAACAAATCCGCAACGCGCTGATTGCGATTCGCTCCAGCCCCGCATTGTTCAGCGGCCTGGACGATGACACGAACAACCCGTGGTTTACATCATTTTTGATTTATGGACTGCTCAAGGACTGGACGCTGTCCGCGCCGGGCTTGAGGTATGGAGGGCTTAGCCTTGAACTGGAGGAACTATGACTGACATTGTGAATGTGCCGGCAATACCGGCTTTACCGACGCCGCCGAGCACCAACGACCCGAATAACTTTTCTGCGCGAGCAGATGGATTTTTGGGGATTTTGCCGGAGTGGTCTGCGCGCATGGGGGAGGTGGCTGAAGCTGTAATGACCAACGCAACTGCTAGCCAGGAGCACGCCAGTGCATCTCAGAATGCAGCTAACTGGGCTGAGAGCAATGCAGCAGATGCAGCAGCATCTGCTGAGCTTGCAAAAAATGCACCGACCACGCATGGAACCAGTAATCAAACTTTGGCAATTGAGGCCGGTTCAATTGATATGCAGGTTGAAAGTGGCCGTGCGTTTGTTTCTGGCCAAGCAGTCGTTATTGCTGCGATTAGCAATCCTACTTCCCAGCGTATGTATGGGATTGTTACTGCTTATAACCAAGATAGTGGGATGCTAACTGTTGCCGTGAGTCACTTCTCAGGAGTAGGCAGCGCTACTGGATGGACTGTGGTTTTGGGTAATGCTCCTGCCGTGGGAGGGTTGTCTGTTATTAATGTGACCACTAACAGTCTCGCTGTTTCTGGTTTTTATCATGCAATCACTGAGCCTAATGTTTCACTTGCGATGCCTGCTTTTCCAAAATTTGGTGATGAAGTGGGGTTTTGTAATGCTTCGGCTGGCAATGTAATTATTCAGTGGAATGGAGTAACTGTGAAAGGTGTGCTGCCAGTTCCTGCTGCAATGGTTGTGCCGCAATATGGGGGGGCTGTTGTCAGGTTTAATGGCGGTACATGGGTGTAATTCTTTAGATTCAATGCTGATTTTGAATCGTAAGATGAAGATTTATATGTGAATTCTGGTGGTTTATTTTGCATAATCCGCCTAATTGAAAAGGATTATTATGAGCGGCTTCAATCTACTTTTTGGTGGAAGTGGGACATTGAAATATCAAAAATTTACAGTGAATGGGGTTTTTGTTCCATCAGCTGCATTGCTGGCACGCGGTGGTCTAGTTTTTGTTCGTGCTTTAAGCGGTGGTCAAGGTGGACCTCGGGGATCATTTACGCAAGGAGGTGGACTCGGTCCGCAAGAAGGTAATCCTCCTGGTGCTAATGGAACAGTTAATGAGGGCTATCTTTATTTGAAAGGAATTGCTTCTGTCGAGATTGGGTCTGGCGGCTTTGGACAAACGGCTTCAGCGGCAGCAACACTTGGAGGGCGCAGCTCATTTGGTTCTTCTGATTCTGGTTATATTGCAGCTGTAAATGTGTTGAGTGTTTCGGTTAAAGGGAGAGTAGATCAGTCCCATTAATTGCAAATTCTGCAGCTAGTGGGACTTATTATGGATATCCCGCAGGGGGGTATTACTATAATGGCAATATTATTCCGGGGAATTTAGGTTTGCCACCAACGGCTAGCAATAATGGCAGTGGTGCTTCGGCATCTCATGCTCCTGCAAATAGTGGGATGGGAGGGGCGTCTGGAGGGCATAATTCTGTGGCGACCATTAATCCGAATCGAGGGGCGGGTGCGGTTGGTAATGGTGGTAATGGTGGCTCTGGTTTTGTTGAAGTAATTTGGTGTGAATGATTTTTGTGGTTTACTATTTTTTATTTTTGGCTGATGTTTGATTGTTTATATTTATTGCGCCAAAATAGGAATAAATTTTGAGGGTTCAAACAGTTTTTTTTCAAAACCCTAATACGGAAAGCAACAAACGGCCCTCTGGCCGTTTTTTCACGCCCAGAAAGCCCCCATGACCACCAATCCAGAAAAAAAACCGTGGCTCGACCCCAAAACCTTCGCCGCTCCCTTAGTCGGTCTCATCATCACCTGCGTCTGGGGCCTGATCTCCATGCATTTTGCAATGCAGCAGCTCAACAGCGTTGTGACCGCTTTGCGGGAGACGGTGGTGGAGCTGCGCACCACTGTGAATGAGATGAGCCGCAACGCCTCTGAATCCGAGCGCAAGCTGGCTTTGATCGAGTTTCGTGTCGGCAATATCGAGAGCCAGTTAGGTTTTTTGATCGCGCCGACAACGAGTAAGCGGCAGCAGGAATGAGGAGTTGCTATGGCCAATAGCACCATCCCTACCGTGCTCAAACAGCGGCTCTTGGCAGCCGCTTTTTCTTTGTCTGTAGTCGCCAGTGGCGGCTATCTTTTGTATGACTCTGGCCAGCCCAGTGCGGCTGTGGTGCTGGCGCATGAGGTAGGCGCTTTTTACGAATCCAGCGGCAAGCACATTGGCACGCCTTATGTGGATACGCTGGGCAAGGGCCAGCCTTGGACCGTGTGCAATGGCGTAACCGGGCCTGCTGTGGACCCGAAGCGCTATTACAGCCCAGCGGAGTGCCAGGCGCTGGAGATGGCCATCCTGCAGCGCAGCGAGCGTGCTGCGCGGGGCATGTTTTTGTACTGGGATGATTACAACGTTTGGGTGCAGGCCAGCATCATCGACATGCTCTACAACCTGGGCGATGCTTCGCTGGTCAGCAGCACGCTGCTGCGCAAAGCCAACGCGGGCGATTTGGATGGCGCTTGCGCTGAAATGGCGCGCTGGGTGTTTGGTACCGTGAATGGCCAGCGCTCGCGCTTGCAGGGTCTGGTCAACCGACGCGCGACTACGCAGGAGCTGTGCGCGCAATGGGGCCGTGACGGGCATTGGAGTGCGGGCTTGTCAGAGGAGGGGGCGTAATGCGCAGTGCCTTTATTACAGGTGTGCTTGCTTTGGGGCTGGGTTGGTTGGCGGGACTGTGGTGGGCCAACCAGTCCAAGGCGCGCCTGCAACTCCATTACGAGCTGCAAATCACGCAGATGCAAGCCGAGCAAGACCGTTTGCGTGTGGCTGCCGTGTTGGCACAAGCGACCGCACTGCAAGCCAATACCGACCAAGCCAATCTGGCTGCCTTGCTGGCAGCCCAAGCAGGAGAACAAATCCATGTGCAATACCGCACGATTGCCCAAGTGGTGGAAAAAATTATCGAGCGGCCTGTGTACCGCAGCCAGTGTTTGGATGCTGACGGGCTGCGGCAGCTCAACGACTTTATACGCGGTGCCACAGACGAGCTCGACCGTGCCGGTGCTACCGGCCAACCTGGCACTGCCATGCGCTGATTTGCCTTTGATCGACGGTGAAGATGGCCGGGCGGTTGTGCAGTGGGCTTTGCCCACGATCCAGCTTTACCGCGAATGCCAGGCCAAGGTCCTGGGCCTGCAGGGGGCTTGGCCTTCGTGAAGCACTCGCGCGCTTGGGTTCTAGGCAGATGCAGCGCTGGACCAGGGTAAGCCCTTGTAATCTGCTGCGGGCTATAATGCTGGGTTTTCATGGGTTCCCTCACCCCCATTCATCAAAAAGGTTGTTATGACACCGATTCAAAGTCCGGCCCAAGGCCCAGTTGCGCGGGTGCCGCTTTTCTTGGCCATCTTGGTGGTCTTTCACATTCTCATCATCATTGCCAGCAATTACCTGGTGCAGATCCCCATCAACTTGCTGGGTTTTCATAGCACTTGGGGCGCATTCAGTTTCCCGTTTATTTTCCTGGCGACCGATTTGACCGTGCGGCTGATTGGCAAGCACGAGGCGCGCGTGGTGATTGGCCGGGTGATGGTGCCGGCCTTGGTCGCGTCCTACATCGTTTCGGTGTTGTTTCATGAGGGGCGTTTTAACGGCTTTGCGTCGCTGGCCGAGTTCAATGGCTTTGTGTTTCGCATTGCCTTTGCCAGTTTTGCCGCCTATGTGCTGGGCCAATTGTTGGATATCCAGGTGTTTGACCGCATTCGCCGTGGCTGGGCGGCTTGGTGGCTGGCGCCGGCAGCAGCGTCGGTGTTCGGCCAGGCCTTGGACACAGCCGCCTTTTTTGGTATTGCGTTTTGGCGCAGCAGTGACCCGTTCATGGCTGCCAATTGGATGGAGATTGCCACCGTGGATTATGTGATCAAGCTGGTGATCAGTTTGGTGCTGTTCGTGCCGGCTTACGGTGTGGCCTTGGCGGCAATTGTGCGCATGGTGGACAAGCCTGCCAATGCGCCAGTGGTCAAGGTGTGAGCCTGGCTGCGTTGATTGACGCGCGATAAAAAAATGGGCTGGCGCATTGCCAGCCCGTCAGAACGCTGTTTGCGTGTAGTGTTCTGTGCATGAGGGGACAGGCCGTGTTTGTTCGAGGGAGCAAACACGGCTTTGTCATTTAAAACCCGCGCGTGACGGGTGGGTCATACTCTTTGCCACCTGGCTTGTCGTCGTAGCGGCCCAGCTCCCATTTGGCGATCGCGTTGCGGTGCACCTCATCTGGACCGTCGGCAAAGCGCAGCGTGCGGGCGTTGGCGTAGTGGTAGGCCAGTGGGAAATCCTCTGACAAACCACCTGCGCCGTGCACTTGCATTGCCCAGTCCAGCACTTGGCAGGCCATGCTTGGCGCAACAACCTTGATCATGGCGATGTCGGTTTTGGCGACTTTGTTGCCAACAGTGTCCATCATCCAGGCCGCTTTCAATGTGAGCAGGCGGGCCATGTCAATGCGGCAGCGTGCCTCCGCAATGCGCTCTTGCGTGACGGTTTGCTGCGCAATGGTTTTGCCAAACGGGCTGCGGCTGAGCGCGCGGCGGCACATGTATTCGAGCGCGCGTTCGGCCTGGCCAATCAGGCGCATGCAGTGGTGGATACGTCCAGGGCCTAAGCGCCCTTGCGCGATTTCGAAGCCACGGCCTTCGCCCAACAACATATTTTCTGCTGGCACACGCACATTCTCAAACAGGATTTCCATGTGGCCGTGTGGTGCGTCGTCATAGCCAAACACCGACAGCGGGCGCAGGACGGTGATGCCTGGCGTGTCTGCGGGCACCACGATCATGCTTTGCTGCGAGTGGCGCGGTGCGTCCAGATCGGTTTTACCCATCGTGATGTAGACCTTGCAGCGTGGGTCGCCTGCGCCAGAAATCCACCATTTGCGGCCGTTGATCACGTAGTCATCGCCATCGCGCACGATGCGGGTTTCGATATTGGTCGCATCGCTGGAAGCCACTGCTGGCTCTGTCATGGCAAATGCAGAGCGGATTTCGCCTTCAAGCAGCGGCTTGAGCCAGCGTGCTTTGACGGCATCACTGCCGTAGCGCGCCAAGGTTTCCATGTTGCCAGTGTCTGGTGCCGAGCAGTTGAATACTTCAGGCGCCCAGACCACACGGCCCATGATTTCAGCCAATGGTGCGTATTCCTGGTTTGTGAGGCCAGCGCCGGTGTAGCCCGACTCTTCTGCGGTATCGACTGGCAGGAACAGGTTCCACAAACCTTGCTTGCGGGCAACGACTTTGAGTTTTTCAACCGTTTGCAGTGGCGACCAGCGTTTGCCTGCAGAAGTGTTGGCTTCCAGCTCTTCTTTATAGGCTTGCTCGTTCGGGTAGATATGCTCATCCATGAATTGCAGCAGTTTTTGCTGCAATTCCTTGGTCTTGGGCGAGTAGTCAAAATCCATGTCTGTCTCCTTGTGGTAGTGGATTGGGAGGGTGGCTGCCAGGGCTGGCAGTACCAGCAAGTCAGTGCTGTGTGTTGTTGGCGTTGTGCGCAAGCTGGGCCTTGGCCCAGGCCATTTCCGCCAGTGGTTGGGCGTTTTCGCCTTGTGCTTTGGCGCGTTCGCTGCTGGCCAGGCCGTCCTGGGCTCGTTTGGCAATGCCTTGCAAAATGGCCGCTAGGCGGAACATGTTGTAGGCCAGGTAGAAGTTCCAGTCTTTGTGCAGCTCTTGCGCAGTCGCGAAGCCGGTGCGCTCGCAGTAGCGCTCGATGTATTGCTGCTCTGAAGGAATGTCCAGTGCTGCCAGATCAAGGTCGCCAATGCCACGGAAGATGCCGCTGGGGATATGCCAGGTCATGCAGTGGTAGCTGAAGTCGGCAAACGGGTGGCCGATGGTCGACAGCTCCCAGTCCAGCACGGCGATTGCCTCGGTGCTGTCGCTGGCGAACATCAGATTGTCCAGGCGAAAGTCACCGTGCACGATCGAGGTGAGGTCTTCGTTTCTGGCCGAAGCCGGGATATTGGCTGGCAGCCATTCGATCAGGCGTTCCATGGCCTCAATGTGCTTGGTTTCAGAGGCCTTGTACTGCTTGCTCCAGCGGCCAATCTGGCGCTCAAAATAATTGCCGGGCTTGCCATAGTTGGCCAGGCCCCTGGCCTGGTAATCAACCGTGTGCAGCGCAGCGATCACGCGGTTCATTTCGTCGTAGAGCGCAGCGCGGTCGCTGTTGCCCATTTCGGGCAAAGACTGGTCCCACAGCACACGGCCTTGCTTGAATTCCATGATGTAGAAGGCGCGCCCGATGATGGACTCGTCATCGCACAGCGCGTACATGCGTGGTACTGGCACGGCAGTGTCAGCCAAGCCGCTCATCACTGCATATTCACGCTCAATCGCATGGGCAGAAGGCAGTAACTTGGCCGCTGGCCCAGGTTTGGAGCGCATCACATAACTGGTGCCAGGCGTGTTGAGTTTGTAGGTCGGGTTGGATTGACCGCCTTTGAACATTTCTACCGACAGCGGGCCTTGGAAGCCCTCGACGTGGCGCTCCATCCAGCCGGTTAAGGCTTGCACATCAAAAGCATGTTCGCTGGCGACTTCACGGGTGCCAATAAAGTGCTCAAATTCGCTCATACAGTCTCCGAAAAAAGAAAGCCGCACCGTGGCGCTGCGCGATCTGAGCGATCGCAGCAGCGCCACGGATGCGGCGTACATGCCCAGCGCGCAAATGGCGCAGGACTTAAATGGTGGCAGCAGGTGGTGGGGTGGTTTAGTCGCCCGCCTCGGCAATTTTCAGCAAGCCATCGCGGCTCAGAATGATTAAGCCACCGGTTTCGATGCGGATGATCTCCTCGCGCTCCATGCCCTTGAGTTCCTGGTTGACGCGTTGGCGTGAAGCGCCCAGCAGCTGTGCCAGCTCTTCCTGTGCCAATTGCAGTCCAATGCGGATGTGGTTGCCGCCATTCAAATCGGCAATCCCGTAGCTGCGCGCCAAATGCAGCAATTGTTTGGCCAGGCGCGCGCGCAGCGGCAGTGTGTTCAGGTCCTCGACCAAGCCATACAGACCGCGAATGCGGCGCGCATGCATGCGCAAAATCGCCTGGTAGAACTCCACGTGCGATTCCAGTATTTTGAAGAAATCCGGTTTGCTCACCATCACGATGGTTGTGTCGCCGTGCGCATAGGCATCGTGCGTGCGCTTGTCCCCGTCCAGCAGCGCCACATCGCCAAACCAGACGCCTGGCTCTGCATAGGTCAACGTGATTTGTTTGCCTGTCAGCGAGGTCGAACTCACGCGCACGGCCCCCTTGGCGCAGGCAATCCACTCCTCGGGAGTGTCGCCACGAGCGCAAATCAAAGCGCCGTCCTTGTACCGTTTGACATGTGCACATCGCAGGATATCGTGCCTCAGAGAAGGAGAGAGAGTGCTGAACCAGCGACCGGTGTTGATCGCTTCACGTTCCTGCATGGTAAGAATGGGTTCGTCCATAGCCTGTCTTTTGAGTGACTGATTCGGGTTTATCGGGGGACTGCTTGTGAGGCAGCCAACGCGGAGTGTTTAGGCTTGTGTCTCTGGTCGGCAGCAGTGCCAGCAGGCAAGCGCGGTGCTGCGCCCTTGGCATTTATCGTGCACTGCAACAAGGCATATTATGGATAAGTTGACAGTCATTGAGCAGGCTCCGACCCCATGATTTCATGCAGGTTTTCCTGTATGCGCACAATCAAGAGGGCAGGCATCGATGCCGTACTTTGCTGCGCTTCGCCTGCTTGAGTGCCTGATTATTCTCTCTGGGGTGTGAGCGGCTGGGTAGACACCGCATTGGGTGAAGCACGCATAGTATCTTGGCGCGTTTGCAACACAATAGCGGCCTTTGTGTCCGCCCTTGAAGCATGGCTTAGAGCGGTTCATCATCTCGACGCAGCCGCGTCTGAAGCCCAAAAAAAGCAGCATTACTGCGTTGCCTGTTTTGCGCATACAAACGTATGGGCTGCAATAGGCGCCTCGCATTGCCGCTTTTTTTGTCTTGCGCGGTTGCGTGGGCATTGTGAACAGGCTCTTAGGGCGTTTATTGATGGAGTATCTCAGTATGTCAATCCGTTTATCTTTTTCTGGCTGCCTGTCAGCCTTGGTCGTGGCTATCAGTCTTGCCAGCGTGCCTGCGCAAGCTGGCGAGCGCCTCGATACCATCCTGCAAAACAAAGTGCTGCGGGTAGGTACGCCAGGTGACTACCGACCGTTTGCCATGAAAACCAATGGCCAATATGCAGGCCACGATATCGAGGTGATTGAGGCCATGGCCAAAGAGCTGGGCGTTAAAGTCGAATACGTCGACACCACCTGGCCCAAGCTGATGGAGGATCTGCAGAACAACCGCTTTGATGTCGCCGTTGGAGGCATTACCCGCAATGCGGCGCGCATCGGCAAGGTCCATATGCTGCCTGGTTATGCGCCGTTCGGCAAAGTGGCCTTGGTGCGCACGGCTGACAAAGACCAGTTCAAGAAGCCCGAGGATTTGAACCAAGCCAAGGTGCGTGTGATTAAAAATCCTGGTGGTACGAATGAGGCCTACGTGTTGCAAAACATGGCCAATGCACAGATCAGCACGCATGACAAAAATGCCGAGATTCCTGCCCTGATTGCTGAGGGCAAGGGCGATGTGATGATTACCGAGACCTATGAGGCACTGCACTACAGCAAGGCTGATCCTCGTTTGTATGCGGCTTATTTGGAGCAGCCTCTCACACCCGTCAATGAACTCGGTTTCATGTTGCCTACGGATGATGCAGATTACACACGTGTGATGGCGTTCACTTGGGATGTGCTTGGCCTTCGGGGTGTGCTCAAACAAGAGGCGCAACAATGGCTGCAGTAATAGTTTCGCGTATTTGAGCGGACAAAATGCGGGCGCTGTGCATTCGGCATCGTGCAGCGTCTTGAGAAACGCATGCCAGTGCAAGGGCTGTTGCATGTGCGGTCTGTGTGGATGCCGCTTGTAACTTCCGCAGGGGGTGTTGTAGTCCGCTTTGTATGCGAGCGGTGCCCAAGCGCAGAACTGTCTCTTAGCTCTGCGCGCCATTTCTTAGAATGAGTGGCGAAACCCCACCATCATGCCCGCTTGGCTGCGCCCTAAACCGGGCGATGCTGGCACTGGCGTACCAGCCGAGACGCTATAGCCAACTTGCGCATCATTTTTCAAATAGCCGGCTGAAATGTAGGCTGCGCTGCGTCTGCTCAGGTTGTACGAACCGCGTACCGTGAGCAGTTGGGCATTGGCTTGCTCGCGGTTGGCGTTGAGATAAATGTATTCGGCATCGAGCACGATGGATGCACTTAAGGGCTGGCGTACGCCAAGGAAATACTGGTCGCTGCGGAACGTTTCGTTGACTGATCGCAGTTCTCGGTGTATCACGCCGCCGCCAAATCGCGTGGTATTGAGCATCAGGTAACCAGTGAGAAAGGTGTAGTTGTCGTGGCTCTTGTTGTCATAGACCAGGCCTGGTGGCTGGCCAAAGAATCCTGAGCCTTCAATGCCCTTGTTTGCGTTGTGCGCAAGCGTCACGGCCCAGCGTTTATTGTCGTATTGAAGCATGCCTGAATACCCGGAGCAGCCACTTTTGCTTTGCTGCGGGCCACAGTTGGACGGCGGTAATCCATCACGCGCAGTGGAATACATGGCAGCTACAGTCCAATTGCCAAAGGTGCCTTGGTAGACAGCGGAGTTGTCCATGCGCTGATTGGGAATATAGGAGTTCAGTGAGGCCAAACTATAGACCGCGGAGCCGATCACATCACTGGCCATCAGTGCCGCTTGGCCCATGGCTTGCTGCCGACCGAATGTCAGTGAACCCCAGCTTCCGCTGAGCCCAACAAACGCTTGACGACCAAAAGCGCGGCCACCTTGCATATAGCGGCCATCGGTGAGCGATAGACCACTTTCCAGCACAAAAACGGCTTTGAGTCCGCCTCCCAAATCTTCGGAGCCTCTAAAACCAAGGCGTGAAGCAGTTTGTCCACCCGTATTCAGTGGCATCCGGGTCATGGATCCAGAACCCTCGACGCGATTGAGGTATTCGACACCAGTATCAAGTACACCGTAAACACTGACATTGCTTTGTGCATACACACTGCCACTGGCCATGCAACCAATGGTGGCGGCTGCAAGAGCGGTATTGCGCATGTGAAAAACTCGTTTCATTGGTATCTCCTCCATATGTTTAAAACGAAAACTCAAATAGCAGAATTCGCACTGCGCCCTGTTTGTTGGAGCAAGTACAGCGGCGGTATCTGTCTGGGGTATGTACGTGCGCTGCAGCCTCGATCTCGCAGAAGCAGGTCAGCGCCCATGCTTCTCTATGAGCTGCTAACACCACGCTGGATGTGTTGCTGGCTCAACCTGGTGTAGTCGTTGTAGATGCTGCAGTTGTGCACTGTGCTTGAACGACACACCTTCGGTTGATTGGGGGGGCGGCGCAGGTCAGAGGCAGCGCTGGCGTTCTCGGCGCGATGGTTGGTCGCCTGTGCTGCATTGATTGAGGCGGTATATAGGAGCAACTGAACAGCTGTGCGCCGATGAGTTCTTTTTAATTGCAAAGCGGTGATGTGGATTAAATGGCATGTGGTTTTAAATATGGATCAAATCAAATATTGAATGGTATTATTGATGGGTGCCGTAAACTTGGTTTTATTTGAGTTGTTATATAAGAGCTTGGCTTGATGTGGTATTGATTAATTGATTGGCTGAAGTGATGTTAGTTGTGCTCTGATATTTTTGGCAAGCTGGTGTTTCCCCTATTTTGAGGCGTATTGGTTCATTGTTTTATTGGTGAATTGTTGTTGGTGTATTGGTTATTGGTGTGGTTGTTGAATTTTTAAAATACGTGAATTGGTGAGGCAAGCCGTCCTTAGATTGTTTTTATGGGGCGGGTTGGTTTTATGGCTGCTTTAGGGTGGATTTTTTTGTGATTAAGTAATTGTTTATCAATGGGTTGTGGCGTTTGTTGTGGGGTTTGTGTGTGCTGTCATGCAGCTTGCATTGGTATTTCGTCTCCATGCTGCACTTTGATGTTTTGATGCGCGATGCAGGTTTGTTTTTCTGATATGAAGTGTCAATTAAATATAAATGTTAAATATTTAACGATTCCATAAGTGAAACATTTTGCGAGCATTGTCAATAATATGAATATTTGACATTTAATAGATATTTTTCTGAGGATATCTAAGGGTTTGGCCTAGTTTGTTTTGGCTGGTTTGGCTGATTTAATAAATAAAAGATCAAATATTAATTAATGTTTTAATAGTGAAACGTAAGAACGCGATGCCACCACATATAGAGTTTAAAAATGTTGCTAAACATTTTCCCACGCGTAATCAGCCCAATGCTTCCAATGTAGTGCAGCATTTGAATTTGCAAATTCAAAAAGGCGAGGTTGTTTCAGTCATCGGCCCATCAGGCTGTGGCAAGAGCACTTTGCTGAATATGGGTTCTGGTTTGTATTTGCCTAGCGAAGGAGAAGTGCTGGTAGAAGGGGTGCGGGTGACTGGTACGGTGCGACAAGTGGCATTCATGTTGCAAAAGGACTTGTTAATGCCATGGCGCACGATTCGCCAGAACGTCGAGCTCGGCATGGAAATTGATGGTGTGCGCAAGGACAAGCGCCACCAGGTGGCCAATGCACTGCTCAAGAAATGCCATTTGGGTGGTTTTGAAAACCATTACCCGTACCAGCTGTCAGGTGGCATGCGACAACGGGCTGCATTGGCACGGACATTGGCTGTCAACCCCGATGTCTTGCTGCTCGATGAGCCATTTTCTGCCTTGGATGCACAAACCAAGATGGTGTTGCAGCAAGACTTGGCCGAGACGCTGTGGGATGAGAAAAAAACTGCGCTCTTTATTACGCACGACTTGATCGAGGCGATCGCCTTGTCCGACCGTATTTTGGTCATGAGCGAGCGGCCGGGACGAATTATTGAGGAAATCATCGTTGAGTTGCCCCATCGCAATAACCCGATGCAGCGACGCCGCATGTCTGAGATTGCCCCCATTCAAGGCCGCTTGATGGAGTTATTGCGAGTGGGTCAGGAAGATCTGCACTGAGCTCAAGACAAAGCGCTTGGATTGCCAAAGTTCAAAGTCACAACAAGGATGCACGATGAAACACCGTTCTATTGATCTGCTTCGATTATTTGTATTTCCCTTGGCCATGGGGCTTGCGGCCTGGTCGGCGACGCCCAGTGCGGTTGCGCAGGATTTGGAGGAGGTTACTTATTTGTTGCCTGCACCAGTGACCTCTACTGCTTTTGCCCCTTGGATGCTGGCGCAGCACAAAGGCTATTACAAGGACGAGGGCTTGAATGTGCGATTTATCGCAGCGCGCGGTGGTGTCGATGTGGCCAAACAGGTGGGGGCAGGCAACGCGGTGATTGGTGGAGCGATGGGCGACACGCCCATCATCGTGCGTGCCAATGGAATTCCTGTTCAAGCAGTTGCTGTGCTGGGAGCCGGGTCGCTGACTTTGATAGGCACCAAGCAAGACAGTGGTATTAGCAATTTGACTGACTTGAAAGGCAAAACCGCCACAGTTGTCGCTTACAGCGATACGACCTATTACGCATTTCTAGGCTCGCTGGAAAAGGTGGGCTTGAATCGCCGCGATTTGGATATCCAGGCAGCCGGTCCGACGGGTGTGTGGCAATTGTTCAATACAGGTCGCTCGGATGCCATCGCAGGAGTGCCTGATTGGATTGTCAACGTTGAGCAAACCGGCACCAAGGTGAACATCATGCCGCGGGAGCAAACCTTCCAAAGTATGGCGCAAGCGATCATTGCTTCCGAGAAAGTCATCAACGACAACCCAGAGCTGGTGCAAAAACTGGTGCGAGCCACCTTACGCGGCATGCAGGACATCATGCAAGACCCACAGGCTGCGACCGCTGCTTACGTACAGGCCGTGCCTGCCTACCAGGGGCAAGAGCAATGGGTGGGTCGAACCTTTGAGCTCTACCGCGACTACGTCTACGCCGATCAAAAAGTGTTGGGCCGCATAGATGCTGAGCGCCTCAAGGCTGTGCAGGATTTTTATGTCGCGCAAGGCATCGTGCCGCGTGCGCAAGAACTGGACACGCTCTACACCAACCAGTTTGTAGACGCGCAGTAATTCAATAAGGACGGGCTTCCATCTGCGCTGCGCATGAGCAGCAGTCTCGATGGATGCTTAAGCAGTTGTTTTGATAAGAGTTTATTGATAATGAAAAAAGATGCTTCCACGTGGATCAGCAGCGGCTTGGTGCTGTTGGTGTTTTTGATGCTCTGGCAATGGGGCCCAGTTGTGCTGGGAATGCCTGAGTATGTGTTTCCACAATTTACCCGTGTCGTGCAAGAGGCAGGCCATATGTGGAGCAATAGTGACCTGCTAGGCCATTTTTGGATTACCACTCTAGAGGTAATTCTGGGATTTGTGCTGGGCTCACTGTTGGGGATCTTCTTTGGTGTTGTTTTAGGCCTGTCTCCTAAAACCGAGTCCGTGCTCTCGCCCTACATCCTGGCCTTGCAAATCGCCCCCAAAGTCGCTTTCGCGCCTTTGTTTGTGATGTGGCTGGGCTACACCATTTATCCCAAGGTATTGGTGGCTATCCTGATCGTATTTTTCCCAGTAATGATCAACGTCCTATCGGCAGTTCGTACCGTTGATCCAGATATGGTCAATTTGGTGCGCACACTCAATGCAGGACGTTTCCAGATTTTCCGCTTGGTCGAATTCCGCTCTGCCATGCCTTCGTTGTTTTCAGGTTTGCGTATTGCGGCCACGCTCGCGGTGATTGGTGTCACTGTCGGCGAATTGGTGGGCGGCAACAAGGGCTTGGGTTATTTGCTGGTGGATGCCGAAGGGCAAGGCAACACTGCAGGCGTTTTTGTCGCCATTGCCGGGCTGACCTTGGTGGGCTTGCTGGCGTATTGGGCTGTTGTGTGGCTTGAGCGCAGAGTGTTGCATTACATCCCTCGCGCTAACGTGACCACGGTCTAAAGGAGAGTTGGCATGACCACTGTAATGAAGGCCATTGCGTCAAATGGGGGCAGTACATCAGCGCTTCAGCGTGAGGACTTGTTCAAGCAAGTGCTAAAGAGCATTCCGGTGGATTTGCTCAAGGGGCGCAAGATCGTGGTGACCGGCGCTGCACGGGGCTTGGGTTTGGCTTTTGCCCATTGCATTGGCAAAGCTGGCGCAGAGCTTGTCATTGCGGACATTTTGCAAGACGAGCTCGTGCTAGCGGCAGATGCGCTGCGGCAAACCGGCGCTGTGGTGCATAGCGTGCCACTTGATCTGGCGGACGTCGACTCCATCACGGTGGCTGCGCAGCGTGCCATTGAGTTGCTGGGGGGGCTCGATGGCCTGGTCAACAACGCTGCAGTGACCGATTCGGGCGGCTTGTCGGCCCATGCCTTGACAGTGCCGGTGTGGGACCGGGTCATGAATGTGAATGTGCGCGGCACTTGGTTGATGAGCCGTGCCTGCCATGCCGCATTGGCCGCCAGTGGCCGGGGCGCTATTGTCAATTTGACCTCGGACACCGTGTTATGGGGCGCGCCCAATCTGCTTGCTTACGTGGCCAGCAAGGGCGCTGTGTCCGCTGTCACGCATTCTCTGGCGCGTGAGTGGGGTGGCGATGGCATCACTGTCAATGCAATTGCGCCTGGTTTGACCTTGGTGGAGGCCACTGAGTATGTGCCGCAAGCCCGCCATCAGCACTACGTCGAAGGCCGCGCACTGCCGCGGGAGCAGCACGCTGCAGATGTTTGTGGCGCAGTGCTGTTTGCGCTGTCGGATCTCTCACGTTACGTGACTGGTCAGGTGTTGCCAGTCAACGGTGGTTTTGTCATGCATTGAGCAGTGAGCGCATGCCATCACCCAATTCGATCTTTAACACCAATCACATTTTTTGCATGAGGAGTCCACTATGTCTTTAGTCGCACACCAACACAATTCCCAAGCGGTCAGCCCGCAAGCACAGCAAGATGCTGTTGTTGCAGAGCAAGTGAACAAGGAGTCACGCAGTTGGGACCGTACTCCAGGCGCGAGTTTGGAAGAGTGGATGACCAGTCGCATTGCCCGATTTTCAACGCGCAAATACGACTGGGATGCGTTGAAATTCCAAGCCGATTTTGACCCCAAGTTCCGCCGCGCGCAAATGCGCTATGTGGGCACAGGCGCAACTGGCGTGGGCAATGACCTCAATACCGTGCCCAGCGAGCATTTCACTTTTTCCACGATGGTAATCCCAGCTGGTCACGAAGGCCCGCCACATATTCACACCGATGTGGAAGAAATCTTTTTTGTCATTCGCGGCAAGCTCAAGCTGGTTATCACACATGGCGATGAGCGCTACGAGACGATTTTGACCGACCGCGATCTGGTCTCCGTGCCACCGGGTGTCTACCGTGAAGAAATCAACATCGGTGACGAAGACGCCTTGATGTGCGTGATGCTGGGCGCGAAAAAGCCCATCACGCCGACCTATCCAGCAGACCATCCACTGGCACACATCAAGCGCGAAAAAAAATAACGCGTATCTAGGGCGTATGCCTGAAGACGTTTCCTGATTCCAGCATGTACACCACCATGACTTCCCCGATTGCTGCTCCTGCGCCTACGGACGCACCTAACCCCAGTGCCGCCCAACTCGAAGACTTGGAGGCTACTTTTGGCCTGTTCAATATTCGAATGGCCGACGGTGCTGTGGTTTCTGCGCGCGATACGGTCGCTGGCTTGGTTCAAGCGCCTGTGTTGGTGGCTTTGCATGGTATCGGTTCAGGTTCTGCCTCTTGGCTGGAGTTGGCGCGCATTTTTAATTTGCAACGCCGACTCTTGGCCTGGGACGCGCCCGGTTATGGCGAGTCCAGTCCTTTGGCCCAGGCGCAGCCACAAGCAACCGCGTATGCCCAACAACTGCAGCGTCTACTGGCTGCGTTGTCGATTGGTGATTTTGTGTTGGTTGGGCATTCATTGGGTGCGCTCAGTGCGGCCGCTTTTACCGCAAGCATGGTGCCGGGGTTGATTCCGCGTGCACTGGTATTGATCAGTCCTGCATTGGGCTACGGTAGTGCGGCCCGAGTAGCCGAAGGCCAGCGGGTGCGTGCACAGCGGCTGGCCAGCATTGAAGATCCCGGTATAGCGGCCATGGCTGCTGCGCGCTATAGCCATTTGCTCAGTGCGCAAGCCAGTGGCAATGCCAAGGCCTGGGTGCACTGGAATATGGCACGTTTGCAGCCACAAGGCTACCGCCAAGCAACGGAGTTGCTGTGCGGTGATGACCTGTTGCGCTATTGCCGTGCGATTGAAGCCCAACGCCAGCGCAAAGGCTCGCCGCTGTATCGCTTGCCCGTGCACATTTGGACTGGCAGTGCCGATGCCATTACTACGCCTTCGCAATGCCAGCAGGTGGCCGATGTTTTTTCTGAGCCCTTGGGGCTGATTGAGGGCGCCGGCCATGCCTGCTATGTAGAGCAGCCTCATGCCGTAGCCGAGCGGCTCAACCAGGTGTTAGCCACCTTGTCCTCCACTACGGCGAATGGCGTGTGAATATGATCGATAAGCACCTGATTGATGCCCAAGAGCCTCGCTACATCGTTCCCGCGCTGGAGCGCGGCTTGATGATTCTTGGCCAATTCAGCCGCGAGAGGCGCGTCTGCAGCGCCCCTGAGTTAGCGCAAGGCTTGCAACTGCCGCGCTCTAGCGTGTTTCGCTTACTCAATACGCTGGAAAGCATGGGTTTTGTAGAGAAAACCGAAAGTGGGCGCGAGTACCGGCTGGGCTTGGGCGTGTTGCGTCTGGGCTTTGAATACCTGGCTTCGCTGGATTTGACCGAGTTGGGCAACCCTCTGGTCAATCGTTTGTGTCAGCAAACAGGCCATGCGGCCAATCTGGTGGTGCGCGATGGCAGCCATATCGTCTACATCAGCAAAGCGTCTGCGTCGAACAATCCATTTATTAGCTCTGTCTCCATAGGTACACGCCTGCCCGCGCATGCGACTGTTTTAGGGCAGGTGGTCTTAAGCGAGCTGAACTTTGAGCAGCTCAACCATTTATATCCAGGCACTGAATTGAAATCTTTTACCAAACACACCCCCCGAAATGTGCAGGCACTCTACGACGCCACCCAGTGCATTCGGTCGCAATCCTATGTGGTCGGTGAGGGGGTGTATGAAGCCCATATCTCTACCGTTGCAGCACCCGTTTTTAATCACAGTGGACAGATTGTGGCCGCCATGGGCGTCACATTAGGCACTCCTGCGATCGATGACAGCCAGCGCATGCTGTTGATTGATCGCGTGTGTGAATGTGCCAATGAGCTGTCGGCGCTGCTTGATTATGCGCCTGCGATACAGCGTCGCAAACTGGTCACGCAGTGGGCCATGCAGTAAGGAGCGGTATGCAAAACAACAACCGATTCTCCAGTGATGCGCTGGCGGGCCAAACCGCTGTTGTGACAGGGGGTAGTTCCGGCATTGGCTTGGCGACGGCAGACTTGCTATTGGCCTGTGGTGCCAAGGTCGCCATTTGTGGGCGCAACCCCGAGCGGCTGGCCGCTGCGCGCGCGCAATTGCAGGCCGCGCACCCCAACGCGCAATTGCATGCGCAAACCTGCGATGTACTTGACGAGAGCAGCGTGCGTGCGTTTGCTTTGGAGGTGCAAACCACATTGGGCCCAGCCTCGGTGCTCATCAACAACGCAGGGCAGGGCCGTGTTTCGACCTTTGCGACAACCGATGACGACGCTTGGCGCGATGAGCTCAATCTCAAGTTTTTCTCGATCATCTACCCGACACGGGCGTTTTTACCGCAGCTGGAGCAACAAGCTCGGCAACTGGGAGATGCAGCGATTGTTTGCTCCAACTCGCTACTGGCGCGCCAGCCCGAGGCCCATATGGTGGCGACTTCTGCAGCGCGTGCAGGTCTTGTCAATCTGGTGCGCTCAATGGCCACTGAATTCGCCCCCAAGGCAGTGCGCGTCAATGGCATTTTGATTGGTTTGATCGAGTCAGGCCAATGGCGACGCCGCTTTGCCGCGCGTGATAACCAGGCGCTCGATTGGCCAGAGTGGAGCGCTGCCTTGGCACAACAAAAACACATACCAATGGGGCGCTTAGGCAGGCCTGAAGAGGCTGCGCAAGCCATTGTTTTTCTCGCGTCCCCGCTGGCCAGTTACACGACTGGCAGCCATATTGATATTTCTGGAGGTCATTCTCGTTATGCATGATAAGAACCAACCCACCTTGGTCACCGTTGGCGCTGTAGTTGCTGCTTTCTTGGAGAAATGCGGTGTCAAGGCCGCATTTGGCGTGATCTCCATTCACAATATGCCGATTCTCGATGCCTTCGCACAGCGCGGTCAGGTGCGCTTTGTGCCTGCTCGCGGTGAAGCTGGCGCTGGCAATATGGCAGATGCTTATGCGCGCTCTACCTCCAGCCTGGGAGTGTGTATTACCAGCACGGGTCCAGCCTCTGGCAACATCGCTGGCAGCCTGGTCGAGGCCACCACCGCAGGCGCGCCAGTGCTGCACATCACGGGCCAGATTGAGGTGCCCTATCTGGACCGAAAAATGGCCTACATCCATGAAGCGCCGGAGCAGCTCAAAATGCTCGAGGCGGTTTCCAAGGCGGCTTTTCGTGTCTGGACGGCAGACAATGCATTGGGCGTGTTGAAAAAAGCCGTGCAAGTGGCCATGACCGCGCCGACCGGGCCGGTCAGCATTGAAATCCCGATTGATGTACAGCAGGCCCTGATCCCGATGCCTGAGGATCTGTCGCCTCTGCCGATTGCCACGGCTGTGCCCGCTGAGGCAGCTCTGGACCAATTGGCCGAGCGGCTGGCCCAAACGAAACGGCCGTTGCTGTGGCTCGGTGGTGGCGCGCGCGACGCAGGCGAGGCCGTCAAACGCCTGCAGAAGCTGGGCTTTGGTATTGTCAGCACAGTGCAAGGGCGGGGCATTGTGGCCGAAGACGACCCCGGCTCGCTGGGGGCCTACAACATCCATAAACCAGTCGAGGCCTTCTACCAAACCTGCGATGCGATGCTGGTGGTGGGCTCGCGCTTGCGCAGCAACGAAACCCTGACCTACGAGCTCAAGCTGCCCCAACCATTGCTGCGAATCGATGTCGACAGCGCCGCCAATGGGCGCTGCTATGCCAACGAACAATTTGTCTGCGGCGATGCCAAGCTGGCGCTGGAAGGTTTGGCCGACCGTCTGGAACAACGCGCTTGGCGAGCCGAGCCGCAATTGCTGCGTGACCTGCGCCAAGTTCATGACGAGGTTGTCGCGACTTTACGCGATGGTTTGGGGCCTTATGCCGCCCTGGTGCAGCAGATTCAGCAGGTGGCCGGGCGCAATTTCAATTGGGTGCGCGATGTGACCATCTCCAACAGCACCTGGGGTAACCGTGAGCTGCGGGTATTTGAGAAAAACCAGGGCGTGCATGCCACTGGTGGTGGCATAGGCCAGGGCATGCCCATGGCCATTGGCGCAGCGGTAGGCGCGGCCGCGACACACTCTGGCCGTAAAACGCTGTGTATTGCAGGAGATGGTGGATTCATCCTGAATTTGGGTGAATTGGCGACCTTGGTGCAAGAGCAGTGCGATGCTGTGATTGTCTTGATGAACGACAAAGGCTACGGCGTGATCAAGAACATCCAAGTGGCGCAATACGGTAGTCGCCACTGCTATGTCGATTTGCACACGCCCGATTACGAGCAGCTGTGCGCCTCTTTGCAACTGCCCCATGCGCGTCTTACCAATATGGCTGATTTGCCCGCTTTGTTGCAACAGGCGCACGCGCAAAAAGGGCCGTTCATGCTGGAGGTCGACATGCTCTCAATTGGCAGTTTCAAAAGCCATTTTGCTGGACCACCGGTCAACAAGCTCAAGCAAATCCCAGCCTTGGCACCTGTGTAAGAGCCCGTTCATCATTTCGGCGCATACCGCATTGGAGCCTAAAAGAAGACGGTGCGCGGCTAAACGCAGTCGGGTCATTGGCCCGGCAAGAATTTTTAATAAAGCAGCGTGCCGTTTGGGCACTAACCCGCGAAAAAACAGCAAGGCTCACAAGCAGTATGGCTGCGCTGCCCGCTTCGCTCATGCACATGCATGGGCGGCAACAGCCGCCTTGCACTGCCACTGTTTCATGCCTTGCGCGCCTGCGTGCAGAAGATGAACAGGCTCTAAGGCATCACCCGATATGGATTTGTATTGCAGACACCGCCTATGACAACACCACTGAATATTGCTTTGATTGGATTTGGCGCGATTGGCAGCGCCGCTGCAGCCCTGTTGCAGCAAACGCCACAAGTGCGCTTGGCCGCAGTCGTGCTGGCTGATTTATCGCCTGCTTCTTGGATGCCTGAAACTGTGGAGCAACTGGCGCAATGGGCCCCAGAGGCTGAACTGCTCGACCATGTGCCCACCACCGGTATTGATCTGGTCGTGGAAGCTGCCGGCCATGCCGCAATCCACCAGCATATCTTGGCCGCATTGCAGCGCGGACAGGCTTGCATCGTTGCATCGATGGGGGCCTTGTCTGAGCCAGGCTTGGCCGAGGAACTGGAAGAGGCCGCGCGCCAAGGGCAGACCCAGGTGGAGTTTGTATCCGGCGCTATCGGTGCGGTTGATGCATTGGCCGCAGCCAAGATTGGTGGGCTGAGCTCGGTGCGCTACACCGGTCGCAAACCGCCATTGGCCTGGCTGGGCACGCCCGCTGAGCGATCGGTGGATTTGCAAAGCCTTGATCAGGCGCACACCCTGTTTGAGGGTTCTGCGCGAGAGGCAGCAGCCCAGTTTCCCAAAAATGCGAATGTGGCCGCGACCATTTCGTTGGCGGGTTTGGGCATGGATGCGACGCAAGTGCGCCTGATCGCAGACCCCAATGTGACCGACAACATCCACACTGTAGAAGCCGCTGGCGCATTTGGGAGCTTTGAGTTGACGATGCGCAATTTGCCTCTGGAGGCCAATCCCAAAACATCGGCACAAACGGTCTACAGCCTGGTGCGGGCGATCCGCAACCGGGTTGTACATACAGTGATTTGATCAAGACAAGGACGAGCACGATGAGCACTACACATGACACATGGCAGATCAATGTCGCTGGTGAATGGCGCAATGGTCGAGGTGAGGCCTATGCCAGCACCTACCCAGCCACCGGCGAAGAGGTGGGGCGGCTTCACGCCGCCTCGGTAGAAGACACCAACGAAGCCATTGAGCGCGCACACCAGGCCTTCAGCACCAGCGATTGGGCCAGCCGCCTGCCACACCAGCGTGCTGAAGTGCTCTACCGCGTTGCACAGATGATCCGCGATGGCGCTGAAGAACTGGCCCAATTGCAGCGTTTGGATAACGGCAAGCCGATCAACGAAACCCGTGCGTTGGTCGCCAGTGCCGCCAGCACATTCCAGTTCTTTGGCGCTGCTTGCGAAACATTGGAAGAGACCATCACACCATCGCGAGGCGACTACGTGACCATGAGTGTGCATGAACCCATGGGCGTTGTGGCTGCGATCACGCCGTGGAACTCGCCCATTGCCAGTGATGCACAAAAATTGGCGCCTGCGCTGGCTGCTGGTAATGCGGTCATTCTCAAGCCTGCAGAGGTCACGCCGCTGCTGTCTTTGGAGCTGGCGCGTATTTGCGAGGCAGCAGGTGTGCCCAAAGGCATGCTCAGCGTGTTGCCGGGCAAAGGCTCGGTCATTGGCGATGCGATTACCAAACATCCTTTGGTCAAACGGGTTTCCTTTACCGGTGGCACCAACACCGGCAAGCACATTGCCAGGATTGCGGCCGACAAAATGATGCCCGTCTCGATGGAGCTGGGCGGCAAGTCGGCCACGATGGTGCTTGAAGATGCCGATCTGGACCACGCAATCGCAGGCGTTTTGTATGGCATTTTCAGCAGCTCGGGCGAGTCATGCATTGCCGGCTCGCGCTTGTTTGTGGCGCGCCGCATTTACGAAGAGTTTGTTGACCGCCTGGTGGATGGCGCGCAGCGCTTGCGGGTGGGCGACCCTGCCAGCGAAGACACGCAAATGGGTCCGCTGATTACCGCCAAGCACCGTGAAAGCATCGAGCGCTATGTGGCCATGGGCGTGGACGAGGGCGGCCGGATTCGCACCGGCGGGGTGCGCCCCAGTGGCGCGCAGTTTGACAAAGGCTGGTTCTACACGCCGACCATTATCGAAGGTCTGAACAACCAGGCCCGCATTGCTCAGGAAGAAATTTTTGGTCCGGTCTTGGTGGCCATGCCTTTTGATGACGAGGCATCGCTGATCGAGCAGGCCAATGACAGCGTGTACGCCCTGGCTGCAGGCGTGTGGAGCCGTGACTTTAAACGCGCCTGGAAACTGGGCCGCGCCGTACAAGCGGGCACGGTCTGGGTCAATACCTACAAGCAGTTCTCGATCGCCACGCCATTTGGCGGCTGGCGCGACTCGGGCCTGGGGCGTGAAAAAGGGCGTGAAGGCATTTTCCAGTACATGGAGCAAAAAAGCATGTACTGGGGAACCAACGAGACACCACTGGCATGGGCCGGGGTTTGATTCATGGGCATACAAGGAGTCGCAAGATGAGCGTATTAGGGATTGACCAAATCACGTATGGAGTTCAGGACCTGGCGACCTGCCAGCGCTTTATGCTGGACTGGGGACTGGCGCTGAGTAGCGAAGCCGAAGACCACATCGTCCTTAGCAGCCTCAACGGCTGCAAGGTCGTGCTTGCCAAGGCCGACAAGCCCGATTTGCCGCCAGCCATTGAAGAAGGCTCGACGCTGCGCGAAGTTGTCTGGGGCGTAGACAACGAGGCTGATCTGGAGGTCATTGCTGCCCGTATCCAGGGCGATCCTGGCTTTGTCGATCAACGCGTAGAAGGCCAACGGCGCATCGGCTGCACCGACCCCAATGGCATGGCTGTGCGTTTTCAAGTCACGCAAAAAAAACCGATTGAGGTGGCATGTGCTGCCATGAACACCTGGCAGGCACAGCCGCGTGTCAATACCCCATCACCAATTTACGAACGAGCCCAACCGATTGAGGTTGGCCATGTGGTGTTTTTTGTGGCCGACGTGAAAAAAGTCGAGGCCTTCTACACCGAGCGTTTTGGTTTTGTGTCTTCAGATCGCTACCCAGAGCGGGGTGCTTTCATGCGCTGTGCAGAAAACGGCGGCCACCATGATTTGTTTTTGCTGCAGTTGCCCAATGGCAAGCGCGGCTTGAACCATGTGGCTTTTACAGTGCGCGACATCCATGAGGTGTTTGGTGGCGGCATGCACATCTCACGCTGCGGCTGGGAAACCCAGTTGGGCCCCGGACGCCATCCGGTGTCATCGGCGTACTTTTGGTATTTCAAAAATCCGGCCGGAGCCTTGATCGAGTACTACGCCGACGAAGACCAGCTTACCGGCGACTGGGAGCCCCGCAACTTTGAGCCAGGCCCCACGGTGTTTGCCGAATGGGCCATCGACGGTGGTCTGGATGGCAACACGCGCCGCCAGAAAGATGCCAGTGGCCCGAAAGGCCAATTCTTGACGGAAAAGAACTGAAGGAGTCCAGGATGCGACTGCCCATGCCTCGCCTGCATTATTTTGTAGGAATTGCTTGCTCCATGCTGGTGACAGGTAGTTTTGCGCAAGCGCAAGAGCGCACGCCAGCGCAGCAGGCCTTGGCATCTGCGCGCTTTACCATCATCTCGCCTTTTCCTGCTGGCGGGCCCACGGATGTGTTGGCGCGCACCTTGGCTGAAGGCTTGAGTGCCCGCTATGGCCAGCCCGCAGTAGTGGAAAACCTGGCCGGTGCAGGCGGCAATATTGGCATGGAGCGTGCCAAACGTGCCAGGGGCAATGGTCACACATTGTTGGTGGTGCCAGCAGGCAATATCACCATCAACCCTGTGTTGATGCCGAACTTTCCGTTCAATATCCAGCGCGATTTCACGCCCATCACCATGCTGGCGAACACGCCCAACGTACTGGTCGTTCATCGCGATGCCGGCATTGACACTGTGGATGCCCTGATTGCCAAGGCAAAAGCTCAACCAGACAGCCTCAGCTACGCCACTCCTGGCGTTGGAAGTGGGCTGCATATGGCAGGGGAGTTGTTCAAGCACAACGCAGAGGTCGACATATTGCATGTGGCGTATCGCGGCACAGGCCCGGCCATCAATGACGTTATGGCTGGGGTCGTGCCAATGGCGTTCAGCAGCCTGTTTTCGGTCATGCCCTATATGCAGGCGGGCACGCTCAAGGTGCTGGCAACCACCTCGGCATTGCGCTCACCCATTGCCCCTGAGCTGCCCACCTTGAACGAGTTGGGCGTGCCAGGCATCGATGTGAGCTCGTGGTATGGCTTGTTGGGTCCAGCTGGCATGGAGTCTGAACTGGTTCAGCAGTTGGCCCAGGATGCAGCAGAAATTCTGGCCGAGCCAGACATACAAGCGCGCTTGACCAACCAGGGCATGAGTAGCAGGTCCATGAGTCCTGCAGAGTTTGCCAGCAGCATTCTGGTCGAAACACGCGAATGGGAAAAGCTGATTCAAGCCCGCAGGCTTGTGGCGAACTAAGCCCAAGGAGATCAGCACCATGACGGCCATGGCGATGACGCAATCGCTTTTTATCTTCAATCCATACATTACAGCGGAGGCACTATGAATGACCGTGATAAGCAGCTTCTTTTGACCGTGGTGCTCAAGCACCACCCGGGTCTGACGCTGGACGACGTGCAAGCACGCATGAAGGCCAGCGATTGGTGGGAGTCGTTTCCGCCACAGGGCTGCCGCATTGTCTCGTGGACCGTGGCCATGGGCCTGGGACAAATTCTCACCCTGGAACTTCCCCCTGAGAAGTTGCCTCTTGTCAATTTGGAATTAGAGCGCCGCGCCTGGGGCGTTTTTACAACCGAATGTTATCCAAGTTATGACTTCGTGCCCGTGCGTGAACGCATTCGTGAACGCGTGCGCAACGGCGGCCAATAACTCTTACTACCTAGCGAAGACCTAGAAAAAAAGGAAATCCACATGACTGATCGCTACCTTGAACCACACCAGGCGCGCAAGCGCGCACCCACAACCTATGAAGACCTTTTGGGGGATGCCATTGAGCGCGCTTATGGCGCGGGCATCCATGATTTAAAAGACCTGGTTCAGGCACTGAATGACAGCGGCCTGGCCAGTCCAAGCGGAAAAATCTGGACCGAAGAGGTCTATCGCCAGGAAATCGCAGACCTGGCCAACCAAACTGCGTGACCCCACTAGCGAGGAATCACTCTATGACCACGAATGGCATCCAATCCTACACCCCTGATCAATTGCTCGAAATCGGCTTGAAGGATCTTTGGTATCCGCTGTGCCCCAGCTCCTTTATCAAGAAAACACCCGTCTCGCTGCGCCGTTTGGGCCGCAAACTGGCCTTGTGGCGTGACCAGCAAGGCGTCTTGCATGCATTGGAGGACCGTTGCCCCCACCGAGGTGCACCACTCTCGCAAGGCGTGATCCTGGGCGACCGGCTCTCCTGTCCCTACCACGGTGTTGAAGTGCGCTGTGACGGTACCGTGACGCGCGTACCAGGCAGCCCTGGCTGTAAGCTGGAAGGATCACGCCCCACTTTCCACTTCCACATTCGAGAAGCCGCTGACGTTGTTTGGCTCTACAACAGCCAAGAGCCGGTGGACGTGCCGCCCCCTTTGGTGTTGCCAGAGGAGCTGACCAATGATGACGAATACGGCCATTTCATTTGCTACACAGAATGGAAGGGCGACTACCGCTATGTGCTGGACAACGTCATGGACCCGATGCATGGAACCTACCTGCACAAGCAATCGCACTCCATGGCTGAAGGCGACTCATCTGCCAAATTTGGCATTCGCGCAACCGATACCGGCTTTGTGTTCGAGAAAGAAGGCCAGCGCAATGTGAACTTTGACTGGACCGAATGGGCTGATACCGGCACGCATTGGATGCGCCTAGAAATTCCGTATCCCAAAACCGGTGGCCCAGGCGGTAACTTCATCATTATTGGCAGCTACACGCCGATTTCTCCAACCTTGTCGGCGGTATTCCACTGGCGCTGCCGCAAGTTGCCCAAAGGCTGGCAGCGTGACACATGGCGATTTCTTTATCAGAACCGATTGGAGGCACGCCATTGGCACGTGTTAGAGCAGGACCGCACCATGCTCGAGAACATGGAGCCCGATGCGAACCAGCATGAAGAACTCTACCAACATGATTTGGGCGTTGTGCGTTTGCGCCGCCACCTCAAAGGCTTGGCACAGGCACAGATCAACTCTCAACAGAACTCCACAGTATGACAAAAAACCATCCCCTTGAAGTGACGCGCGTGGTGTGCGAGTCGGTGCCCGATTTGCCGCATGCCAGTTGGTCGAATGCGCTGGTAGTGGGGCAGGAGGTCGTGCTGTCTGGGCAGACTGGCCACCCCGCCACGCGCAACGCAGCACAGGCAGGCAGCCCACTTGGCGCCTACGAGCAAACCTTGGTGGTGTTGAAAAAAATCCAGGCGCTACTTGAAGCGGCAGGTGGTGGCACGCACAACATTCTGAAGCTGGTCGTGTACGTCACTGACATCGCTGACAAGGACGAAGTGGGCCGTGCTCGGCGTGACTTCTTTGGCCAAGGGCCGTATCCAGCCTCCACCCTGGTGGCGGTCTCTGCGTTGGTGTTTCCTGAGCTGCGGGTCGAGATTGACGCCATTGCACGCCTGGATGTCGATCTGCGAGATGCCAGTCTTGCCAAAGAGTAAATCCGTTCGTTATCTCAAGAGGTTCAGATATGTCATCTCAAACGCTGCAAGCGCTGGTGCATACGATGCGCTGCGAGGCTGACGGCATCGTCAGTGTCGAGTTTCGGCCAGCCACTGCGGCTGAAAAGTTTCCCGACTTCGAGGCCGGCTCCCATATTGACTTGCATTTGCCCAATGGACTGGTGCGCAGTTACTCGTTATGCAACCCTTCCAGCGACAGCCAGCGCTATGTCGTAGGCGTGCTCAATGACCGCAAGAGCCGCGGCGGCTCTCGCTATGTGCACCAACAATTGCGCGTTGGCTCCACACTGCCCATTTCGTCACCCCGCAACAACTTCCAACTTGATGAAAACGCACAACGCTCGGTACTGGTGGCTGGGGGTATTGGCGTCACGCCGATTTGGAGCATGTTGCAAAGATTGACGGCCATTGGCCGGTCGGTAGAACTTGTCTACTGCGCACGCAGCCGCAAGGAGGCCGCTTTCTGCGATGGCATAGAGGCATTGGCGCGTGAGCATTCGGTGCCAGTGACATGGCATTTCGACGACCAGGTGGGGGCGCCACCAGATCTGACAGCGCTCTTGGCCAACAAAGGAGACAACAGCCATTACTATTGCTGCGGGCCAACACCCATGCTGGATGCGTTTGAGCGCAGCTGTGAGCAGCTGGGTTATGCCAATGTGCATATCGAGCGCTTTGCTGCAGTACATGTGCCAGCGCCTAGCGCGACTCAAAGTTATGTAGTGGAATGCGCCAAGAGCGGAAAAAGCATTGAAGTGCCTCCTGGCAAAACGATTCTTGACAGCCTGATCGATGCGGGCCTGAAACCCGACCACAGTTGCAAGGAAGGGGTGTGTGGCGCGTGTGAGATTGCGGTGATTGAGGGGGAGGTAGAGCACCTCGACGGTATCCTGACCAAAGCCGAGCGTGAGTCCAATAAGACGATGATGATTTGTGTCTCTCGGGCCAAATCACAGCGGCTGGTACTGGATATATGACCGCCCATGCGGCAGATTAAGAGATGCTAACACCGCACCCCGCAAACCAACGGTTTGCGGCTGAGACCAGGTATGCAGCTGCAGGCAGCGCAACGTGTATGACCAGCTTGTACAGCGATATGCCAAGGGTGGTGTTAGCGGCTCTGAAAATGCGCTTCTTAGGCTTCTTAGGCTTCTTAGATTGGCTGGTGCTATCAAGCCAGCTCAATCCTGCCCAAGCCAGCACCACAAGCGCATACCAAGCTCGCCAAGGCAGCTTGAGCGCATGTTTGACACGCACCCAGCACATTTGCATGGATGCTGGGCGGCCTTGCGCCACTCTGAAAAGACCATCAACAGGTTCTTCCACGCAACGTAGCCGAATTCAATCGGCTACGTTTTTTTGCACGCGCACGCGTTTTTCAGAAGTGGTTCGACCTGCTCAGGCCTGACTTACAGCAGCGATGTGGCGTTGTCCAGCACGTAATCGCAGGCTTTTTCCTTGACGTTGTCCTGGATGCTGTTCAAGTTGAAGGATGTGCCATTGCCGCCCGTGAGCAAGCCGCCCAGGCCGCTGGCGTAAGAACTGTCTTTCTCAGGCTCGGCCTTGCCCAGACCTGCCTTGCTCAACAAGCCTGCTTTCAAGTTGTCAACATTGGCCTTTTTCAGGTAATTGTTTTTCACGCAATACTCCAGCACGCCCGCCACGTTGCCTGCTGAGCTGCTGGCAATATTGGGCATGCCTAGACCGCTCAGCGCGGACGCGCCCAAGGCGCTAGACGACGCTGAACCGCCCAAAGCACTGCCTAATGCCGAGGCACCATTGGAGGAGCCCGATAAACCGGTCGCACCCGATCCGTTGAGTTTTTGCAAGGCACTGCCCGAATCCTTTGTGGGCGTTGTACCCGATTGTCCCAAGCCCAGACTGGAGCCTGCTTGTGCCTTGAGCTTGTCGGTGGCAGATTCACCGGCCGCATGCGCGGCCATGCCGCTCGCCAAACAAGCTGTCAAGGCAGCCAGGGAAATCGATTGACGGAAAGTCCATGCCATAAAAAATCTCCTAATCAGTCAGCGAAGTCAATTAAAGATCGTCTATACGATGGGCGCGCCTACGGTCAAGCCACATTAAGCGCCTAAAGCCCAATCGCCACTATACCCACAAGTCCACGATCGCGTCGTGCGGGCTGTTTGCTTCAATGACTGACAGTAAGAGCGCGTTTACACGTCGATGTGAAAACGCTGCCACAGGCGCTCATAGAAGCGAACAAGTTCTTAGGCTTCCAATACGCGACCGGCTTTTTTCTCGTCTTCGCTGGCCACGCGCACTTTGACAATTTCCACGTCAAAAAACAAAGTTTTACCCGCCAGTGGGTGGTTGCCATCAATCGTGGCCATGCCGTCCTCTACCGCCGTCACGGTCACCATCATGGCATCGCCTTCAGGGCCTTGGGCTTGGAACTGCACGCCTGGCTCGACCGTGGCATCGTCAGGAAACACCGCCAAAGGCACGACTTGCACGGCCTCGTCGTAGTACTCGCCGTAGGCGTCTTCAGGCGCGACTTCGACCTTGAATTTGTCGCCCACTTCTTTGTCTTGCAGTTCTTTTTCAAGGCCGGGAATGATGTTGCCTGCGCCTTGCAAATACACCAAAGGCTGGCCAGCAGGGGACTGGTCAAGCACTTTGCCGCTGTCATCAGTCAGAACGTAATGGAAAAAAGCAACGCTGTGGTGGGAGATTTTCATGGGGAGCTTGGGGTAGGAGAAAGTCAAAAAGAAGATGCGGCGGGCCATGCCACAGCTGGGCTTGTGCTGGTGGACAAGTCCAGCCGCGATGGGCGGTGCCATGCATCACAGACAATACAGGCGCGCTGGCGCAAGCCGCATTCAAGTGCTCAGATTGTAATGGCAGGCTTGCGGCGCAGTCCTTGCAACTGAAGCACATGTGCGCTGCACCACCGGTATGCGTCATGCAGCAGCATGGACCTGCACAGCCGCCATTGGCACGGCAACAGGCGTCAATGGAGAGCGGTTAGGAGGCAATTGCGGCCCACAACAGCAGCATGAAAAAAGCGCCGCATTGGCGGCGCTTGCTCAGCGAAGGCTTGGCTCAAGCCCAGCGGTCAGTGCGCGTCCACCAGCTCCACATCGAACTTCAGAGTCGCGTTTGGAGGAATCACACCACCCGCACCGCGCGCGCCATAGCCCAGCTCTGCAGGAATCAGCAACGTGCGCTTGCCGCCAATTTTCATGCCTGTGAGACCTTCGTCCCAGCCCTTGATGACATGGCCAGCGCCAAGCGGGAACGCAATGGGCTGACCACGGTCGTGGCTGGAGTCGAATTTCGCGCCTTGCTGGCCATCATTAAACAACCAGCCGGTGTAGTGCACATGCACATGGTGGCCAGCTTTGGCTTCTGCGCCAGTGCCCACTTCAGTGTCTTCATACTGCAAGCCCGAAGCGGTGGTGTTAAACGCCATGGAAATCTCCTTGAATCTGTTGAATAAACAGCCAGTGTAATGGCATTGGGCCAGGCATTGGGCCAAGCAACAACCGACCAGCCCTTTAACCCATGAGCCATCATGGCCAAAAGAAAGCAGATGGTCGTAGGGTGGGCTGCTTTGCTGCCCACGCCAGTTGCCGTTCAGAAAAAAGGCGTTGCAACAGGCTTTTAAAAATCACCCGTGGCTGTTTTGAGTACGCGCCATCCGCGTGGGCAGGAGACCTGCCCACCCTACCTTGCTTTTATAGAGAATAAAAATATATCTCTATCATTTATTTCCTCTGTTTTTTCATAATTTAAAAAATTTATTTTTCCTTCGAGTAGATCTCGATTAAATTTTTCGATGAATTCATCTTTTTTTCCCTCTATTAGTCTGGTTTTTTTTGATAGTAATGTTGTGATATTTATTGTTTCTGCGCCAGTAAATTCCATGCTTAATTTTTCTAATAATTTTAAAAATGAGTTGTAGTCGTCGATAATTGTTTCTAGATTTTTTGTTTTTTCTCTTAATATGTATATCGAATTTAACATGTGTTCAATTATGTCGAGTGCGATGAGGATATCTGCTTTTTTTGGTTCTATTATGTCGTGAGCAGCATCATTCCCTAAGAATCTAATGGCATGAAGCATCTTTTTGTCAGTATTGGATATATGGCCATTTTTTTGTAAGTTGTTTATTCTGACTTCGAGGTTTCTGCCTGGAATATTTAAGTCCTTGCATACCGCTTCTACAGTGGCACGTAGTCCAATGCTAGCGATCAGATAAGATTTTATGCCAAGTGTCTCTAAGGTTTGTATGTAAATATTCCTAACCATTATAGGAAGATTGAATGTATTTGAAATTGGTCTGTGTTTTGCAATTACGGGTGGGTATGTTGTAAATTCAACGTTGTGATTTATTTCTCCGTTGTCATCCTCATAATACGCTTCATAGTCGTCGTATTTTTTTAAGAAGGCGTGTGAAAAACATCCTTGACATTTAACAATCATCCATGATGTCATGTCATGGTAGTCATAAGGGTCTGATTCTTCAGAAAATGAAGCAAGTTCCTCGTGTCGTGTTCGTCGATGGCATTCGCGGCAATCTAATGAATATATTTCTTTTGACATTTTATTTTTTCTTAATGATTTTCTTGTTGAGTATTGCTTGATTTTTCTACGTAATTGATTTTGTTGAGGCGTTGCCGAATTAATGTTGAATGATTTTATCGGTATTTTATCGGGGTTAAATGATTTTTCGAACCGCCGCGCCGGTAAGCGTACCTTTCTTCACCACATCCTCAGGCGTTCCCGCCGCCACAATCTGCCCGCCGTTCTTGCCGCCTTCCGGCCCCAGATCAATGATCCAGTCGGCCTCGGCAATCACATCCAAATCGTGCTCGATGACGATCACGCTGTGGCCGCCGTTCACCAGCCGGTGCAACACATGGATGAGTTTTTCCACATCGGCCATGTGCAGGCCCACGGTCGGCTCATCCAACACATACAGCGTATGTGGGGCTTTGTTGCCGCGTTTGGTGATGTCGTCGCGCACTTTGGTGAGTTCGGTCACCAGTTTGATGCGCTGGGCTTCACCGCCAGACAAGGTGGGGCTGGGTTGGCCCAAGGTCAGGTAGCCCAATCCCACATCTTTTAACAATTGTAAAGGATGTGCAATGGTCGGCATGCTGGCGAAGAATTCGACTGCGTCGTCGACTTCCATTTGCAAGACGTCGCCAATCGATTTGCCGCGCCAGGTGACGGACAGGGTTTCTGGGTTAAAGCGCGCGCCGTGGCAGACTTCGCAAGGCACTTTCACATCGGGCAAAAAGCTCATTTCGATGGTACGCATGCCCTGGCCTTCGCAGGCCGGGCAGCGGCCTTCGCCGGTGTTGAAGGAGAAGCGGCTGGCGCTGTAGCCACGGGCTTTGGCTTCCAGGGTGTCGGCAAACAATTTGCGTACTGTGTCCCAAAAGCCGATGTAGGTGGCCGGGCAGGAACGCGGGGTTTTGCCGATCGGGGTTTGGTCGACTTCCAGTACGCGGTCAATGCCTTCATAGCCTTGCAGGCCTTTGAGGTGTTGCAGGTGCGGTGCGATGCCGGTTTGCTCCAGCGCTTCGCGGCCAGCGCGGGTCGATTGCTGGCTGACGACGCGGGCGACGTTGTCTAGCAAGACATCGCGTGCCAAGGTGGATTTGCCCGAGCCTGAGACGCCGGTAATAGCCACCAGGCGGTGCAATGGCACCCAGCTGCTGACCGCTTGCAGGTTGTGCAGGCTGGCGCCTTGCAAGGTCAGTGCGGGCATGTCGGCCTTGACCTCGCGGCGCAGGCTGAACGGGTGGCGCATGGCTTCGCGCAGGTATTTGCCGGTGATGGAGTCGGGGTTCTGCGCGACTTCCTCGGGCTTGCCTTCGGCGACGATGGTGCCACCACGCACGCCTGCGCCGGGGCCGACGTCGATCAGGTAGTCGGCGTGGCGAATTGTGTCTTCGTCGTGCTCCACAACGACCAGGGTGTTGCCCTTGTCGCTAAGGTGTTGCAGTGCGCCCAGCAGAATCTGGTTGTCGCGCGCGTGCAGGCCAATCGTGGGTTCATCGAGCACGTAGCAGACGCCTTGCAGGTTGCTGCCCAGCTGCGCGGCCAGGCGAATGCGCTGGGCTTCGCCACCGGACAAGGTGGGCGCGCCTCGGTCCAGGGTCAGGTAGCCCAGGCCGACTTGTTCCAAAAATGCCAGACGGGAGCGGATTTCTGGCAGCAAGTCGCGGGCAATGTCGGCTTCGCGCCCGGTCAATTGCAGGGTCTCGGCCCAGATGCGGATATCGCTGACCGAGAGCTGGGCAATGTCGGTAATCGCCTGGTCGTGAAAGCGCACTTTGCGCGCCGTGGCGTTCAGGCGCGTGCCGTGGCAGGTTGGGCAGGCGGCTTCGCCCACGCCTTCGGCATCGGGTTCATCAAAACTGCGTTCACGGCCGCGGTTGTCTTCTTGTGGGCCGGAGTCGTCCAGCGCCTTGCGTTGGTCCTTGGTCAGCGCCACGCCGGTGCCCACACAATCGGGGCACCAGCCGTGTTTGCTGTTGTAGGAGAACAGGCGCGGGTCCAGCTCCGGGTACGAGGTGCTGCACACCGGGCAGGCGCGCAAGGTCGAGTAGGTGGTGAGTTGGCCAATGCCTTGGGTGGAGTTGCCGTTTTCCAGCGCCTCGCCCAAGCCATCGAGTTGACTCAGCACTTGCAGCACGCCTTTGCCATGTTCCAGCGCTTTGGCAACTTGTTCGCGCAGCTCGGCTTCGTGTTCTGGCGTGATGTCCAGGCTGAACACTGGCAGTTCAATGCTGTGTTCCTTGAAGCGGTCGAGTTTGGGGAAGGGCGTGGTCGGCACAAACGCGCCATCGACGCGCAAATGCGTGTGGCCGCGCAGGCGTGCCCATTCGGCGATGTCGGTGTAAATGCCTTTGCGGTTGACCACCAGCGGCGCCAGCAGGCCGATGTGCTGGCCTCGGTAATGGCGCAGCAGGTGGGCGACGATGCTGTCTTGCGACTGCGGTTGCACGGCAGCATCGTCGTTCACGCAGTGCTGTGTGCCCAGCTTGACGTACAAGAGGCGCAGGTAGTGCCAGATTTCGGTGGCCGTGCCCACGGTGCTTTTGCGCCCGCCGCGTGAGAGGCGCTGCTCAATCGCGACGGTGGGCGGAATGCCGTGCACTGCATCGACATCGGGGCGCGAAGCGGGCTGGACGATGGAGCGCGCATAGGCGTTGAGCGACTCCAAATAACGGCGCTGGCCTTCGCTGAACAAAATATCAAATGCCAGGGTGGATTTGCCTGAGCCAGACACGCCGGTGATGACGTTGAATTTGCCGCGCGGAATATTGACCGAGAGGTTTTTCAGGTTGTGCTCACGCGCATGCACGATTTGAATGGCGTTGCTGTTGTGGCTGCGTTCGGTCGCACCATAGGCGACGATGGCTTCATGCACTGCATGGGCTTGTGCTGCGGCTTGGGCAGGTTGGCCCAAGGCGGTTTCGTATTCACGCAAGGCCATGGCGGTGAATGACGTTGGGTGCTGGGCCACCATATGTGGCGTGCCTTGCACAACGATTTGGCCACCGGCATCGCCAGCGTCAGGCCCCAGATCAATGATCCAGTCGGACGAGCGCATCACATCGAGGTTGTGCTCAATGATAATCAGCGAGTTGCCACCATCGAGCAGCTTGCGTAATGCCCGCATCAGCTTGGCGATGTCGTCAAAATGCAGGCCGGTGGTGGGTTCGTCAAACAGGAATAAGGTGCCTTTGCGCGCCAGGGTTTGGCGGCTTTTGCTGGCCGTTTGCGCCGCTGCTGCCAAAAAGCCCGCCAGTTTCAGACGCTGGGCTTCGCCGCCGGACAAGGTGGGCACGGGCTGGCCCAGGCGCAGGTATTCAAGGCCCACATCGGCAATGGGTTGCAGCGCGCGCACGACCTCCCGGTCGTGGGCAAAGGTCTGCAAGGCTTGCTCAACGGTTAGCTCCAGCACATCGGCCACGTTCAGGGCTTGGCCAAGGCGCTCGATCTTGACTTCCAGAATCTCAGGGCGGTAGCGGCTGCCGTGGCATTCTGGGCAGCGCAGGTAGACGTCGGACAGGAACTGCATTTCGACGTGCTCAAAGCCACTGCCGCCGCAGACGGGGCAGCGGCCATCGCCGCTGTTGAAGCTGAATTTGGAGGCGGTATAGCCGCGCTGGTTCGACATTGGGGTTTGCGCAAACAAGGGGCGGATCGAGTCCCAGGCACCCACGTAGCTGGCGGGGTTCGAGCGTGCGGTTTTGCCAATGGGCGATTGGTCAACAAACACCGCGTCGGCCAAAAAGTCTGTGCCCAGCAAGGCGTCGTGTGGGCCGGGTGCGTCGGTGGCTTTGCCAAACGAGCGCAGCAGTGCGGGGGCCAGCACGTCTTGAATCAGTGTGGATTTGCCTGAGCCGGAGACGCCGGTGACGCAGACCATGCGTTCGAGCGGAAATTCCACATCGACGTTGTGCAGGTTGTTGGCGCGGGCGCCTTGCAGCAGCAAGCGCGGCGTGTTGGCTTCGACAGGCCGTTGCTTCGGGTTGTCGATGCGCAGACGTGCACCCAGATAGTCGCCCGTTAAAGTGCGGGCACTGCGCAGCGCGTCGGGTGTGCCGTCAAACACAATCTGGCCACCGCCGCTGCCGGGTTTGGGGCCCATGTCGATGATGCGGTCGGCTGCCAGCATCACGGCGGGGTCGTGCTCGACCACGACCAGGGTATTGCCGGCATCGCGCAGGCGCAGCATCGCCTGGTTGATGCGTTGCATATCGCGTGGGTGCAGGCCAATGCTGGGCTCGTCCAGCACAAACAAGGTGTTGACCAGCGAGGTGCCCAGGGCAGTGGTGAGGTTGATGCGCTGCACTTCGCCGCCCGACAAGGTGCGGCTTTGGCGATCCAGGGTCAGGTAGCCAATGCCAACCTCGTTCAGAAATTGGAGGCGGGTGTTGATTTCTTCCAGCAGCATGCGCGTGGCTTGGGCCTCGGCATCGTGCTCATCGGCATCCGGTGTCAGCGTTTGCATGAATGCATGCAAGTGCTTGAGCGGCATTTGCATCAGGTCATGCAGGCACAGGCCGGGCAGCGCGGCCAGTTGCGCATCGTTCCATTGCACGCCCATGGGTTTGAAGCGCTTGGCGGCAGGCAAGGCGGCATCGGCTGCGGCTTTGCTGCCAATGCGCCACAGCAGGCTTTCGGTTTTCAGGCGGGCACCGGCGCAGGTTGGGCAAGTCGTGTAGCTGCGGTATTTGGACAGCAGCACGCGGATGTGCATTTTGTAGGCTTTGCTCTCCAGGTACTCAAAGTAGCGGGCAATGCCGTACCAGGTCTGATTCCATTTGCCATTCCACTTGGGGCTGCCGTTGAGCACCCAGTCCTTTTGCTCGGCAGTCAATTGGCTCCACGGCGTGTCACGCGGAATGCCTTCTTCGCCGGCGTGGCGCAGCAGGTCGTCCTGAATTTCTTTCCAGGCCGGCGTTTGGATGGGTTTGATCGCGCCTTTGCGCAGTGTCAGTTTGTGGTCTGGAATGACCAGGCCGTAATCAACGCCAATCACACGGCCAAAACCACGGCAGGCCTCGCAAGCACCGGCTGGCGAGTTGAACGAGAACATTGACGGCGTCGGCTCCTGGTAGCGGATATTGCTGCTGGGGCTGTGCAGGCCTTGCGAGAACGGCAGGATTTCTGGCGTGCCTTGCGTGCTTTGCGTGCTGGCGCTGTCGTCGCCCGTGCCCTCAGGCAGCACATAGATGGCCAGTCGGCCATTGCCGCGTTTGAAGGCCACTTCCAGGGCTTCGACAACGCGTGCGGGCTCAGCGCGGCTGAGGCGGAAGCGGTCGGCGACCACGTCCAGCACTTTGCGCTGGGTTGGGGGGGCGGTTTTTTTTGTGCGGGCCTTGCTTGTCGATGCGCTGGGTTGCAAGTGCGCTGCCAATGCGGCCACTTCCACCATGCGCTCGGCCTGCACCTTGGTAAAGCCGCTGGCCGAGAGCCATTGCTGCATTTGCGCGTCGCTGGTGTCTGCTGGCAATTCAACGGCGAAGGTGACGATCAGGCGCGGGTCGGTTTTGCCAGCGCCTTCGCCAAAACGGGCATTCAGTGTTTCGAACACGCTGTGCGGCGTGTCATGGCTGACAGGCTGGGCATCGACCTGGTCAAACAACTGGCCGGTGCGGGCAAACAGCAGTTTCAGGTGGTCGTTCAGCTCGGTCATCGTGCCGACGGTGGAGCGGCTGTTGCGCACGGGGTTGGTTTGGTCAATCGCAATCGCGGGTGGCACGCCTTCGATTTTGTCGACTGCCGGTTTGTCCATGCGGTCGAGAAACTGGCGGGCGTAGGCCGAAAAGGTTTCCACATAGCGGCGCTGGCCTTCAGCGTAGAGCGTGTCAAACACCAAGGACGACTTGCCACTGCCGCTGGGGCCGGTGACGACCGTGAGCTCGCCCGTTTGAATGTCCACATCCAGATTCTTCAGGTTATGCTGGCGTGCGCCACGGATGCGAATGGTGCTGTCGTTTGGGGTGGCTGGCTCGGACGCGAAAGAATCTGGGGCAGAGTGTTTGTCAGTGTGGTTCATGATGAAGTAAGTACGCAAACCGAATGAAGTCATTGAGCTCAGCTCAACAAGGCCAGCACCCGTTTGGATCGCTGCGGATTGCCTGAGTCCGCATCCAGGTCAAAGCACGGGCTATGACGGCGTGTTCTTGGATCAGGCTCTTAAAGCAGGCCACGCCGGGGAATATGGCAGCCACTATAAGCGCTGCGCTGCACGGCTGCAGGCGGGTGGCGGTATTGGCCATGCATGCGCCGGCACAGTGGGCGTGCAATACGGACTCAAGCTTGGCGGGCTCAAGCTTGGGCTTTGGCCTATATGGGGCGCAAGCGCCCAATCCCAAGCCCTTGTGGCTGACAATCGTGCATGGCTTAGTATCTTCAAGCGCCCATCCAAGATGGCTTCTCAAAAGTCAATAATCCTTTAGTTGGCTAGACAGATTTGTCTTTTTGGTGCATCAATTTCTCCTGGCTGAAGCCAAAAAACCCCATCTTTTGAAATAAAAACGGCGCTAATTTGCTTTTTATTTACAATCCCATGCTCGCTTGCAATGGTGGGGGCGGATTGTGTGCCCCACTTTTATAAAAACTTGCATTACTCCATATACTTCTTTGGTTAACCACTTCTTTAATGAATAACGGTCAAAGCTTACTCAAAATTGCGGTCATTTATGACGGTAGTTTTTTCTGGCGCATCAGCAACTACTACCGCTTTACGCATGAGCGTCAAAGCCACCTCAACATCAGCGCACTGCACAACTACTTGCGCCACCATATTTCGGCGCTGGAAAAAGACGGCATCTCGACGTTGTGCCAGATCAGCGAAGCCCATTTTTTCCGTGGCCGCTTCTCGCTCAAGGCTGTCCAAACCACGCGCGACCCGCTCAAGCAATTGGAAACGGACCGCTTTCAAGACCAGGTCCTGATGTGGGCCGGCGTGGTTGCGCACTACCAGCCGATGAATGAAGCTGCCAGCCCACCCGAAGAGCGTGGTGTTGACATCAGCTTGGCACTGGAGACCTACGATCTGACTGTCAACCGCCAGTTCGATGTGGTTGTGTTGTTCACCGGTGCAGCGGACTTCTCGCCCTTGGTGCGCAAATTGCAAAGCCTTGGGACCCGCGTGATGGTGCCGGTGTTTGATTTGCCCAATTACGCCAAAACTTCACAGCGCTTGCTGGAGGAGGCCACGTACTCGCTGCCGCTGTCTGAGATGATTGATGGGGTGGTCGATGATGAGTACGAAGACATGATGGGCGATATTTTTCGCTAAAGCCTAGGCAAGCCCTGCACAACTGCCTGCTGTGGTTTGCACGCGGTCTCAGGCGATCTGCTGTGCATGTCTTGTTCGTTCATAGCGATTGCTATGGCCTTCAAAAGACGCTTTGCGACTCATCCTGATGCCGCACTTATTGCAGCAACGTGGGTTGTGCAGCGCTTTTCTGGTGCAGCTGCTGCCTGCTGTGTTTCAAGCCATAAAAAAAGCGCCCTAGGGCGCTTTTTTTATTGTCTTGCTGTGCGGATATTGGCTGGCAAGGTTTGCGGGTTGCTGCTGCGAAACGGGTTGATATCGAGCCCGCCACGCCGCGTATAGCGCGCTTGGATGCTCAGTTGCAAGGGCGCGCAGCGTTGCCAGATGTCGATGAACATCTGTTCCACGCAGTTTTCGTGAAAACCGGTGTGGTTGCGAAAGCTCACGATGTATTGCAGCAGGCTGGCCTGGTCGATCGGGGGGCCGCTGTAGCTGATTTGCACGCTGGCCCAATCGGGCTGGCCGGTGACCGGACAATTGCTTTTGAGCAAGCGGCTGGTCAGGGTTTCGCTGACATGGGCGCGGCTGTGGTCGCTGCGCAGCAAGTCGGGCCGGGGCGTGTAATGCTCGCACTCAATGTCCAGGCGGTCCAGATCCAGGCCGCTGAGTTCTTGGACTGGTTCTGCATCAAAATCTTCTGCCTCGATCACGCGCACGCCAATGCTGCTGGTTTGACCGCTGCCACGCCAAGCGGCTTCACTCAAGTCCTTGCGCAGGCAATCACGCACCGCTGCGGCGTCGGCAAAGCGGGCCTGGTTCAGGCTGTTCAAGTACAGCTTGAGTGATTTGCTCTCAACAATATTCGTGGTCTCACACGGAAAGGTCAGGTGCGCAAGCGCCACTTGCGGTTTGCCGCGCAGGTTCAGCCAACTGAGTTCGAAGGCGGTCCAGTTGTCGGCACCGACAAAGGGCAGGCGCTGGGTGCCCACGCCCAGGCTATCGCGCTGGATCTGGCGCGGAATTGGAAACAGCAAGTCAGGTTGGTAGCTGCTAGGGTAGGCGACGTCTTTGCCCAGCGGCAAAGACGCATCCGAGGCCCCTGCGGGCCCAGTCGAATCGTGCGGAGCTGCCATTATTTGATCGTGCGCACCCAGCCGCGTGTGTCGGCAACTTTGCCGCGCTGCAGGCCAGAGAGCTCGTCACGCAAGGCGTTGGTCACAGGGCCGCTGTCGCCATTGCCGATTGTGAAGCTGCCGCCATCGAACTTGACTTCGCCAATCGAGGCCACGACCGCAGCGGTGCCGCAGGCAAAAGTTTCTTTGACTTTGCCGCTGGCCACATCGGCTTGCCATTCGGCAAACGAGTATTTGCGCTCTTCCACTGTCAGGCCTTTGCTGCGTGCCAGCTCAATCAGCGACGCGCGGGTGATGCCTGGCAGGATCGTGCCCAGTGGCGTGGTGAACAGATTGCCATCGTCTTTGACGAAGAAGATGTTCATGCCGCCCAGCTCTTCAATCCATTTGTGCTCAGCCGCGTCCAAAAACACCACTTGCTCACAGCCGTTTTCATAGGCTTGGGCCTGCGCAACCAGGCTGGCTGCGTAGTTGCCGCCGCATTTGGCTGCGCCTGTGCCGCCCACGGCTGCACGGGTGTATTCTTTGGAGACCCAGACTTTGACGGGCTTAGGGCCGCTCTTGAAGTAGTCGCCCACGGGGGAGGCGATCACGCAGAACACAAAGTGGTGGGCTGGGCGCACGCCCAGGAAGGGCTCGTCGGCGAACATGAACGGACGCAGGTACAGGCTGCCGTTGCCGCTGGGGATCCAGTCTTTGTCGATGCGCACCAGGGCGTCAACCGCTTCCAGAAAGAGGTCTTGCGGAATGGTGGGCATGGCCATGCGGGTGGCTGAAGCGTTGAAGCGTTCGGCGTTTTGGTCGGCGCGAAACAGGGTCACGCTGTCGCCTTCACCACGGTAGGCTTTCATGCCTTCAAAGATTTCCTGGGCGTAATGCAGTACGGCGGCGGCTGGATCGATTTTGAAAGCTTCGCGCTTGCGCACTTGGGCATTGTGCCAACCGATGCCTTCGGTCCATTCGATGGTGACCATGTGGTCAGAAAACGCGGTACCGAAGCCGCCTTTGGCCAAAATGGCTTCGCGGTCGGCTGCCGAGGTGGGGGCGTCCGTAGGAATATGGCTGATTTTCAGAGCGTTTGACATAAGGGTTCCGACTGGGATTGCGTCAACATGAGCAAAAAAACATTTGCTTGAACCTTGGCTAATCTGCCTAAAGTGTGCACGCAACCGCTGCACTGGTGCAAGCATAGCCTTCCATGATAACGATTGTGGCGGCGCTTGCATCGCAACTTGGCCTAAATGGGCATGGAGTTTCGCTTCTGTTTGGCGTTGGCACGCATCGTATCTAAGCAAGTGGACTGGTCACAGTCAATGGGCACCGGCATCGTGTGATCGCGCGGAGGCCATCACAATGCGCTACCGCGCCCTGGCAATTCACGCGACAATGCCCGCCATGATGTCATTCACTGCAGATGATTGGGTTCTGGTGCTCGATATGCTGGGCACGGTGGTGTTCGCCCTTAGTGGGGTCTTGGTGGCCAGGCGCCTGCAAATGGACGGCTTTGGCTTGCTGGTGCTCGCCAGCGTGACGGCGATTGGCGGCGGCACGATTCGGGATCTGGTGCTGGGCGTGCGGCCGGTGTTCTGGGTGGTTGATGTGCTGTATCTATGGGTGATCTTGATCACTTGCATTGTGGCAATTCCGCTGGCGCAGCTGCTCTCACGCGCCAAGGTGAACTGGCTGCTATTGCGTGCTGATGCATTGGGCTTGGCTACTTTTACAGCGATTGGCGTGAATAAAGCGCTGGATTTGGGCGCGCCTGCGATTGTCGCAGTGGGCATGGGCGTGTTGACAGGGGTGGGCGGTGGCGTGATTCGCGATGTTTTGGCTCGTGAAATGCCAATGGTCTTGTGTCGTGAGATTTATGCTACAGCCTGCATTGCAGGCGGACTGGTGCAGGTACTTGTCGATCACCAGACTGGGCAGACGCCTTTGGCGATGCTTTCGGGCATGCTGGTGACTTTGCTGATTCGCCTGGCAGCCTTGCATTGGCACTGGCAATTGCCAACGTTTGGAAAGCTGGATCAGCACTGAAGACTGGGATGCAGCATGTGTTTGGCCACAGGAGGGGCAAGCGGCCCAGCGCGGGGCCAAAAGCCTGTTCACCATCTCCACGCAGCCGCGTTGATGCCCCAAAGGCAAAACACAAAAAAGCGCATTGCAGCGTTGCCCGTTGTGCCTAAACAAACGCGTGAGCTGCAACACGCGCCTTGCGCGGCCCCATTTTGTGATTTGCGCGACTGCGTGGAGATGGTGAACAGGCTCCAAACAATTTGCATAATTTATTCCCATGTGCCGCCTGCCTGATTTACCATGCGCGCATGGCTTCAATAGGTTTCATTTTTATCCAAGCCCTCGGGGTGTTGGCAGCCTGGTGGCTGGGTTTTGGTGGTTGGCAGTTGGTGATTGGCGCGCTGGCTGGTGCTTGGCTGTGGTGGCTGTTGACCGCTTGGCAAAATGCACGGTTCTATCAATGGGCTAAAAACGAGGGCCAGGCATCGAGCCGTTTTTGGGGCTATTGGGCCAATTTGCAGTATTTTTGGCGCAAGCTGCAACGCAAGCACCTGTACCGGGAAGAGCGCCAGGAGCGCAATTTGCAAGAATTGCGCATGGCCATCCAGGCCTCGCCCAATGGCGTGATGCTGTTAGACCATGAGTGGTCGATTGTCTGGCTTAACCACATGAGCTGCGAGCATTTTGGCTTGAATGTGGATCAGGATATGGGGCAAAACTTGCTGACTTTGGTGCGCGATCCTGAATTTGCCAGTTATTGCGCAGTCGGTGATTTCCGCGAAACACTAGAAATGGATGGCCGTGGCTTTAGCGCGATGGGCGGCGGTGACAGGCGGCGTTTGTCGATCCAGGTGTTCCCCTATGGTGATGACAAGCAGTTGATGCTCTCGCGCGATATCTCGCATATGCAGCGTACCGAAGCGATGCGGCGCGACTTCATTGCCAACGTTTCGCACGAAATTCGCACACCGTTGACGATTTTTTCTGGCTATGTCGAGACTTTGCAGACTTTGCCTTTGGATCAGACTGACCGGGAACGCTACTACCAGCGGATGCAGCAGCAAGCCAGGCGCATGCAGGTGCTGGTTGAGGATTTGCTGACCTTATCGCGCTTGGAAGGCAGTCCGCTGCCGAGTTTGAAAGAATACATCGAGATCAAACCATTGCTGCTGCGTTGCTTGGAGGAAGCCGCCGTTTTGTCCAGCTCGCTGGCACCTGATGCACTGGAGCCTGTGCATACACTGTCATTGCTGTATACCGAAAGCAATGGCGAAAGCCGTGAGCTGCATGCTGGGCATGCAACTGCGGCACCGGTGAGCACGCGTGGCAATGGCAGTTCGGATCAGGAAATGGAGCCTGGTCAGGCTGCTGTGCAGCCGCCAGTTGCGGGCTGGCCGAGCACGATGGGCCGTTTGGCTGGAATTGATAAGGAAATCTACAGCGCGTTCTCCAATCTGGTGGCCAACGCGGTGCGCTACACGCCTGCGCACGGGCGCATTTGCCTGATCTGGACCTGGCATGTCGATGGCAGCGCGACGTTTGGTGTGAAAGACACGGGGCCAGGTATTGCGGTTGAGCATTTGCCGCGTGTGACCGAGCGCTTTTACCGCGTCGATCGCAGCCGCTCGCGCGAGACCGGCGGCACAGGTTTGGGCTTGGCTATTGTCAAGCATGTGGCGCAGCGCCATGGCGGGCATTTGCGTATTGACAGTGTGGTGGGTGAGGGCTCGTGCTTTCAGATTGATTTGCCGCTCACTCGCCTGCAAACACCTGCTGCGGTACAGGCCGCTGAGCAAGAGCGTGCACGCAGAGAGCGCATGCTGGCTGCGTGAGGCAGCGGATGTGGCAAAGTGAAAGGGCAGGCTGGGCCTGCGCAACATGCATGGTGTTTGCTGTCGATGCCATCCGCACAGGAAAATACCGCGTGCTGCACCGATTCTGAATTCAGGGTAGGCTGATGTCTGTCTTTGCGGTGCCGATGCACTGTCTGCGGCGCTGTATCCAGGAGTCTGTTAACACCGAATCAGTGAGAATCACCATGACTTATCCCGTTCAAAAAACACCTGCGCAATGGCAAGCACTGCTTGCGAATAAAGAGGGCGCCGAGCCACTGGCCTACCAAGTCACCCAGCAGGCCGCCACTGAGCGTCCGTTCACTGGTAAATACGAGCAATTCTGGCAAAAAGGCCAATACAACTGCATCGCCTGCGACGCGCCTTTGTTTGACTCCAGCACCAAGTTCGATGCTGGCTGCGGCTGGCCCAGCTTTGACCAGGCTTTGCCAGGCGCGATTGTCGAGCATGCCGACCATAGCCTGGGCATGGCACGTGTGGAAATTGTCTGTGCCAATTGCGGCGCCCACCTGGGCCATGTGTTCCCAGACGGTCCTACCGAGACGGGCCTGCGTTACTGTTTGAACTCTGCCGCGATGGGGTTTGACGCAGCCAAGTAAGCGCGTTGCATCAAGCTGAGCGCTTGTGTGGCTAAAGCTTCCCCGTAGAATCGCGTGTTTGCGTTTGTGCCCAGCAGCAGCTGGGCACAGGATTGCCCCTTTTTGATAACGCCCACCCCATGAAGTTTTTATTCGACGTTCTCCCCTTTGTCCTGTTCTTTGTGGCCTACCGCATGTGGGATATTTATGTCGCCACTGGTGTGGCGATTGCCGCTTCGGCAGCGCAGATTGTGCTGACGTATGTGAGTGGACGCAAAGTCGAAACCATGCAATGGGTCAGCATGGGCTTGATTGGGGTGTTTGGTGGCATGACCTTGGTGCTGCAAAATCCGGTGTTCGTGATGTGGCGCTCGTCCATCGTCAATTGGTTACTGGCTGGCGTACTCCTGGTGTCTTTGGTGATTTTGAAAAAAAATCCACTCAAAGCCTTGATGGGCGCGCAATTGCAGATGCCGGACTTTGCCTGGCGCATCATGACTTGGAGCATGATTGGCCTGTTCACGCTGATGGGGGTTCTCAATATCGTTGTTGCCAAGAATTTCAGCGAATCGATGTGGGTCAATTACAAGACCTTTGGTAGCCCTTTGATTACGTTTGCCTTTTTAATTGTGTTGATGCTGGGTCTGAGCCGCTACATCACCGTGCCAAGCCAAGAGCAAAAAGCCAGCAATGACACTCCTCCACAGTGAGTAAGACCATGACCGATGTTGTATTGCCGATTACGGCCCAGGCCATCGACGCGCATTTGCGCGAAGTGTTAACGCCTTCGGAACTTCTGGTAATTGATGAGAGTCAACAACACGCAGGACATGCAGGAGCCAACGGATCGGGCTTTGGCACCCATTTCAGGGTGTTGATCGCTTCGCCTCAGTTTGCAGGCAAGAGCCGTGTGACAGTGCATCGTCTTGTGTATGATGCACTGCGTGACTTTTTTGATGCTGGTATGCATGCATTGGCGATTGAAGTGAAGTAGGGCGCGGCTTTGCCAGCCTTGCATTGACCGAATCGTTTCAATGATTCTCGTTTTAAAGAAAACTTTAGAGGAATTGGTATTCCATGAAAAAACAATTGCTTTCCGCTTTGCTGGCTAGTGCGTTTTTAGCCGCGGCCCTGCCTGCTTCGGCGCAAAATCTGGCGACCGTGAACGGCGTAGCGATCCCAGAGGCCCGCTACAACTTTTTCATTGAGCAGTTTGAGCAGTCTGGCCGTCCAAAAACGCCTGAACTCGAAGCCCAGGTGAAGGAAGAGTTGATCCGCCGCGCCGTGTTCGAGCAAGAGGCCACCAAGCTGAAGCTGGAAGACTCCAAAGAGTTCAAAGAAGAAATGGACTTGGCGCGTCAAACATTCCTGATTCGTGCGCTGTTCCAGAAACACCAGAAAGACCATCCAGTCACTGAAGAGGCCATCAAAGCCGAGTACGACAAACTGGTCGAAGCCAACAAAGGCCAAGAATTCAATTCAGCCCACATCCTGGTTGAAACAGAAGACGAAGCCAAAGCCATCATTGCTGACTTGAAAAAAGACAGCAAAAAATTTGAAGCCATCGCCAAGGAAAAATCCAAAGACCCAGGCTCTGGCTCCAAAGGTGGTGAGCTGGGCTGGGCCCGCCCAGACGCCTATGTGCCTGAATTCGGTGAAGCGCTGCAAAAGCTGAAAAAAGGCGATATCACCCAAGAGCCAGTCAAAACCCAGTTTGGTTACCACGTTCTGCAACTCAAGGATGTACGTGACTCCAAACCGCCAGAGTTGGCTGCAGTGAAGCCACAAATCGAAGAGTCCCTGGCACAGCAACAACTGACCAAATACCAGGAAGAACTCTACAAAGCCGCCAAAATCGAGCAATAAGCTGCGCTTGAACGGCTGATTCCAAAAAGGGCCATCAGGCCCTTTTTTCATCTGCCAAGCAGCTTGGCAGGCGCTTATTCGCAGGCTGCGAAGGCACAGGCCCGTTGTATGGTGTGCTGCCACACAGGGCCACCATCATGGCATTTTGAGGCCATGTGCGATTGCACATAAAATGGCTGGTTGATTTGTTGAATCCGCATTTGTTTGCTCCAACTTGATTGCTGCATGTCTCTTTTATTGCAAAAAATCGCGCCACGCAAAGCCCTGACTGAATGGGCTGGCGTGCTGGCTGCGAGCCGTACATCATGGATTGCCCAGCCATTTATTCGCTGGTTTATTGGCCGTTATGGCGTGGATATGTCGCAGGCCTTGCATGAGGACCCAGCGGCCTATGCCTGCTTCAACGATTTTTTCACGCGCGCGTTGAAGCCCGATGCCAGGCCACTGGCAGCAGCAGACTGGATTAGTCCAGTCGATGGCGCGGTCAGCCAACTCGGGCGTATTCGCCAGGGCCAGATTGTGCAGGCCAAAGGCCGCAGCTATTCGGTGGCTGAACTGCTGGCGGATGAAGATGCCGCTGCTGCATATTCCGACGGGTCTTTTGCCACTTTGTATTTAAGCCCGCGCGACTACCACCGCATCCATATGCCCTGCGATGGCGCTTTGATGCGCATGAGCCATGTGCCAGGGGACTTGTATTCGGTCAATCAGGCCACAGCTGCTGGCATTGACCGCTTGTTCGCCCGCAATGAACGCCTGGTGTGTTGGTTTGAGGGGCCGTTTGGCCCGTTTGCGATGGTGCTGGTGGGCGCAACGATTGTCGGCAGCATTGCCACCAGCTGGCATGGCGTAGTCACACCGCCGCGCACTGGCGCAATTCGGCACTGGGCTTACAACCAGGGTGACTCCAATCGCATCCATTTGCGCAAGGGTGAAGAGATGGGGCGCTTCTTGCTTGGCTCCACCGTCATCATGGTGATGCCGCCCGAGGCCTGTGTCCAATGGAATACGCATTGGCAGGCAGGCACGCCGATTCAAATGGGCCAAGAGATGGCAGCCAGCAAATAAGCCCTACTATGTCCGGTTGAGTGAGTTGCTCCTCTGCAGGTCCCAGGCCGCTGGCGTGCCAAGCCAGTGCCGCATGTATTTGTGAACATGCAGGCCAGGGCGCTGGCATGGGCATTTTTGTCTTAATTCGTCCGCTCTGGCGTGCTCAGTTCGCACGGCATGCTGACTCCTGTAATCGATAGGTTGTGTATGAAGTCGACGCCTCCCCAAATTTCTCAAACACTCACGCACACGATTGATGAAATCGATGCCGAAGCCTTGAATCCCAAAGCCTTGCAACCACAATCGTACCGTTTGGCGTTTGATGACCCTGAGTTTTTAACGCGTAAAGAGACCCGCGGCATTCGTTTTCAGCTGGAGTTGCTCAAGCCCGAATTGGAGCAGGAGGCGCGCGGCATCCATCAAACCGTGGTGGTTTATGGCAGCGCTCGTATCGTGGATGCGGAAGCGGCAGCAACCATGCTCAAGGACGCCATTGAGCTAGGTGAAGAGCAGGCGATTGCCATGGCTGAGCGGGCTGTGCGCAATGCGGTTTACTACGAAAAGGCGCGTGCTTTTGCCAACATGGTCGCACGTGACTGCGAGTCCGAATCTGAGGAAAAACGCTTTGTGATTTGCACTGGCGGCGGCCCAGGCATCATGGAGGCAGCCAACCGCGGCGCCTACGAGGCCGGTGCATTGAACGTGGGCCTGAACATTACTTTGCCGCATGAGCAAAGTGGCAACCGCTACATCACACCAGGCCTGAGTTTCAAGTTCCATTATTTTGCCCTGCGCAAAATGCATTTCTTGATCCGTGCCAAGGCCTTGGTCGTGTTCCCTGGCGGCTTCGGCACCTTGGATGAGCTGTTTGAAGTCCTGACCTTGGTGCAAACAGGCAAAGCCAAGCGCTTGCCGATTGTGCTGTTTGGCTCTGACTATTGGAAGCGCATCCTGAATTTGGATGTGCTGGTAGAGGAGGGCATGATCTCTGCGCTCGATCTGGAACTGATTAATTACTGCGACGAGCCACAGCAGGCCTGGGATGCGATTCGCAGTTTTTACCAGACAGAAAAAACGGCCTAATGGGCTATGTGCAGGCGCTTGCCTGCAATTGAATTTTGAGAATGAACAGGGCGAATCGCAATGGAGTTGGCGGATATTCTTTTCTCGCAAGGCTTTGGCACACGGCGCGTGTGCTATGGCCTGGTGCAGTCGGGCTTGGTGCAGTGGGCCTACACAGGAGGGGACTGGCAGCAGACCCTCGATGGCGCTTTCTGGTTTGACGAGCTAGAGGATTTGCAACTCAAGGTCCAAGGCGTACACTGGCCTTACCAGGAAAAAGCCTACATCCTGCTGCATAAGCCAGCCGGTTACGAGTGCTCGCAAAAGCCTTCCACTTATCCCAGTATCTTCACCTTGCTGCCGGCGCCTTTACGCCAGCGTCCGGTTAAAGGCGGACAAACAGGCGTTCAGCCCATTGGCCGTTTGGACCAGGACACCACCGGCTTGTTGTTGCTCACCGATGACGGCACTTTTATCCACCGCCTCAGCTCACCCAAGCACATGGTGCCTAAGGTGTATGAGGTGCATGCCTGCCACCCGGTGACGGACAAGCAGATTCAGCAATTGCTGGCAGGCGTGGTGTTGCATGATTCGAACGAACAGGTCAAAGCCGATGAGGTTGAGCAGCACAGCGATACGCACATCAGCCTGACTTTGCATGCCGGCAAGTACCACCAGGTCAAGCGCATGCTGGCTGCGGTGGGCAACCGTGTCGAGCGACTGCACCGCAGCCGCATTGGTGACCTGGACTTGCCTGAATCCTTGCAGCCTGGGCAGTGGCGCTGGTTGAGCCCAGCCGAAGTGGCGGCCTTGTACGAGAAAAGAAAATAAAATAAGCATCTAAGCGTGCCTGGCTGGGGCGGCCGGCGCGCCTGTAGGCTCTGAGAACGTAAACACGTTCTGACACTCTGCCAATAAAAAACCGGAAGCTGCAGCGCAACTTCCGGTTTTTTTATTGGGCGTCAATCACTGCAGATTCAGCGTTTGAGCAGCACTTTCAATGCCGATTGCAGGCGCTTGCTGGTGGCCTCATCGGCTCCTGTGGCCAGCACAGCTTGCAAATCGGTGGTCCATGTCTCGGCTGGGCTGGCAGCATTTCTCTGTGTCAGCAATTGCAATTGCAGCGCACGGCGCTCGCTCAGGTGGTCGGCTGGAGTTGGCACCTCAGCAGCCATTTCCAAGCGCAGTACAGCTTCCGAGGCTTTGGCGTTGTTGGTTGCTGATTGGGAAATGGTGTTTTTCCAGCTGTTCCATTGTGCGGTAGAGACGCGTTTGCTGATTTGGCTTGGCTCAGGCAGTTTGTCTGCGCTGCGCTCTTTCCAGGCGTCTAGCAATTGTGTGACGGCTTCGCCATGGGCTTGGGCTGACAGTTTGCGCAAAGCCGTTTGTGCATTTTCCAACGCATTGCGTTGGGCGCGGAATGCGCGGTCACCCAGGCGTGGGGCTGCGGCAGGGCGGCCATCACGCTCTCTGGGGCTGCGGGCTTCAAAGCCATTGCGGCGCTCATCGCGGCCATCACGGCTATCGCGCGGGCTGTTGCGGCGTGCGTCGCGTGGGTTGCCCTCTCGCGTTGCAGGCTTTTGCGCGCCTTGAGCACCTGGGCGGTCATCGCCACGCACCGCAATAACGGCTTTGGGTGCTGCTGGTGCTGGTGCAGGGGCAGCTTCAGCTGGGGTTTGCTCTGCATCTGCTGTGCTGGCTTCGCTGCTTTGGGCTGTTGTATCAGCTTGTGGCAGTTCGGCGCCAGCGTTGTTGTCTGCATTGGCTTGGGCTGTGCTGTCTGCTGCAGATGTGGCAGGTGCTGGTGCTGCCGCGGCGGTTTCAGGCGTTGAGCGGATGGCAGCTTGCAGCGCGTCCATCGCATCACGGATGGTTTGTGCGTGACCACCTGCAATCGCTTCTTCCAAAGCTTGTGAGGCATTCAATACCGCTTGGTCGTGCACCGAGGCCACGGCGTCGGCTTGGCTGCGCTGCGCGTCCTTGCGCTGGAAAGCCTGGTCTAGCGGCTGGCGGAATGCATCCCAGAGTTTTTGCTCTAGTTTGCGATCCAGTGGCACAGACTGGGCTTCAGCTTGCCAGCGTTGCTGCAGTGCTTTGATCGCACGCACATCGAGTTGAGCGCGCGCACCCAGCTCTTTGGCCTCTTCAATCAGGCTGCGGCGCAGGTCGGCGCTTTGTTTGCGGGCGTTGTCCAGCGGCGCACCGGCCTGCTCGTAGGCTTCTTTCCATTGCGCTTGCAACTGGCCAAAGACTTTGTCATTGACATGGCCTGCGCTGCGCCAGCGGTTGGAGAATTGCTGGAGCTGGCGCTGCAGGGCTTTCAGATCGACGGGCTCGGTCAATGTGCTTGCGTAGGCGCGCACTTCATCAATCAGGGTTTGGCGCTCAGACTTGTGTGCCTGGGCTTCAGATTTTACTTTTTTCAGCCAGACATCAATGATTTCGCGGGCTTTGCTAATGGCTTCGTCAAAGCGTTTCCACAGGTGCGCATTGGGTGGGCTGGAGCGGTCCACCTGGCGCCATTGCTCATGCAGCTCGCGCACTTGGGTTTGCAAGGCCTTGCCGCTCGCTGGTGCCTGGCCTTCGCCGGCGGGCACGAGCAGTTCGGCGCGGGCAATCAGCTCTTCACGCACCTGGTTGGCGCCCCAGCGTTGCCAGCCTTGCAAATCACCGGCATCAATCAGCGCGCGGTTGATGCGGCGCTCCAGCTCGGTATCGACTGAGCCGCCCAGTTCTTTGAGCATCTCACGCAAGGCAGCAGCGGCTTGGCTGCTTTGTTTGGATTGGCCTTGTTTGACAGTGGCCTCCAGTGCTTTGACGGCGGCATTGACCTTGGCTTGCTGCTCGGCACTCAAAGTCACGGCGGCCACGGTCGTGTCGACAGGCGCTTGCAGGCCATGCAGTGCGCGCAGCTCGTCGGCCCATACTTGCACTTGTGGCAGTGGTGCCTTGGGGTCTTGCGCGGCCAATTTGGCTTGCTCCAGTGCTGCAGAGAATGCTTCGAACACCTGAGTCAATTGCACGCGTGAGCTTTCAATTGCATTGGTGTGGCGCGGCTCAACGCTGCTCCACAGTGGCGCAGAGATCAGCTCAGCGGCGTTGCTGCTCCACTTGTTCACGTCTTGCGCAAGGCCAGGTGCGGCTTCGGCAGCTTGCTGCCAAGGCTTGGTCGACAGCACGTCAATGCGTTGGGCCAGCAGCACGGCAGCTTCTTTTTGCACCATGGTTTTGTGCTGCAGCTCTTCCAGGCTTTTGATTTGGTCGGCAATGCGGCTGCGCAAGTCGGCCAGCGGCTCTTTGGACAGCGGTGCACCGGCTTTGGCCGCATCGCGCAACCACGCCATGCCGTCGGCAATGTGGAAGGTCGTTGCGGCCAGGATTTTTTCTGCCTTAACGGCCCAATCTTGGCCTGCTTCTTCCTGTTGGTTGGATTGGCGGATATCGTTCATACGTTGGCGAATAGGTTTTGCGGCGCCTTTGTCGCTGGCGCTCAGGGCTTTAAAGACTTGTTGCAAAAGAGCTGGCTCAGGATTGCTGGCCAGCCACTGGTTCACGCATTCGAGTCGCTTGGCGGTATTGCTGGCAGAAAAAACGCCTCCCGTGACTGCATCCAAAGGGTGCGGTGGGGCTGGCGTTTTGACTGCGGGCACAGCGATAGGGGCCGGGGGCGGCTCTGGCTTGCGCGAGAAAAAAGGAAACAGGGCCATGATGAACCAAGACTCCGAATCAATGGGCTTGCATGCCATGTAAGCTGGCGGGCAAGCCCTGTATCTGATTAAAACTGCTCAGGCATGCGCACTTGTGGAGCGGTCTTGCTTGCGGCAGTATAGATAAAAAGAGCGGTCTTGAAAGCTTATGGGGCTTCGTTGACTTCAGAGTTTCGCTCGATTGCTGGCGCCTGAATGCCCAAAACCTGCCGCAATGCTTTGCTGCGTGTGGCCACTTCACGTTTGGCGTCAGCACTGGCAAATTTGCTGTACTGGTTGAGCAGAGGTACCATCTGGCCATAGACGCGTGGCGTTGCGGCCATGCATTCGCCTTGCTCCAGAAAATCGGATTCGCCGGTGAAGTTGCCCACCAGGCCGCCGGCTTCTGTAACCAGCAAGCTGCCAGCGGCAATGTCCCAGATGCTCAACCCGGTTTCAAAGAAACCGTCGGTAAAACCCGCTGCCACATAGGCCAGATCCAGCGCGGCTGAACCAGGGCGGCGCAGGCCAGCCGTGCGTTGTGAGAATTCCGTGAAAATTTGCAGGTATTGGGCGTAATCGTCACCAGCGCGGAATGGGAAGCCGGTAGAGATCAGGCTGTCTTGCAGTTGTTTGCGCTTGCTGACGCGAATGCGGCGGTCGTTCAGAAACGCGCCACGGCCGTGTGTGGCGGTAAACAAGTCGTTGCGGGCAGGGTCATACACGACCGCTTGCTCGATGCGGCCTTTGTATGCCAGTGCAATGCTGATGCTGTAGACCGGAAAGCCGTGGATGAAGTTGGTTGTGCCATCGAGTGGGTCAATGATCCAGACATGGTCGGCGTTGCGTTTGCCATGCTTGGTGCCGCTTTCTTCGGCCAGAATGCCGTGTTGCGGGTAGGCGCTCAGCAAGGTTTGCACAATGATGTCTTCAGCTGCCGTATCAATCTCGGTCACAAAGTCATTGATCTGCTTTTGCGAAATACGCACCGCTTCCACATCCAGTGCGGCGCGGTTGATCACACTGCCAGCTGCACGTGCCGCTTTGATGGCGACGTTCAACATGGGGTGAAGGCTGGTAGATGTGGTGGTGGTGCTCATGGAACTGCAATATACGAAAAAAACCAACAACAATGTCGCTGATGACTCAGCACCATTGTGCCTGCTGGAGTAGGTGGGGGCGCTATTGAGACAGTGCTGGAGAGCGCTCTCTCATAGTGTGCGCCAAAATGGATGCCAAGCACCTATCTCGGCGGGATCTCTGCCAAGCCCTTCAAACAGGTGACAATGTATAGCGTCAAGCCAATTGGTGCCAGTCGGGAAAGTCTGCAAAACTCCCGCAAGGGCTTTGCCTGCCTGTGTACCAAAAAACTTGCAAGCCGACATCGGCTAATTCAGCATTTTACCGCCCTGGCGCATGAAAAAGCGCAGCGGCAGATCCTTTCTTTCTCTATTCAATGCCATTTTCGATGCCATTTTGCCGTTGTAGCCTTGCCAGTGGGGGTGTTTCCTGCTTGCTGGCGAGTCGCATGAGGGACTGGGTGGTAGCTTGTGTGGCCAAGCATGGGCACGGCAATGTGACCAAGATCTGCTGCGGGATAGCCACTCATTAAAAAACAAGCGCGCTCGCGCCTTGTCTAAGCCATGAAAACCAGATTTATATTGATACAGACTAGCCACGCTGGCAATGTGGGGGCGGTGGCCCGTGCCATGCGCACAATGGGCTTTGACGACTTGGTGTTGGTGGAGCCACGCTGGCCAGATGTATTGACCCACCAGGAAGCCATCGACCGAGCCAGCGGTGCCACCGATGTTTTGAGCAAGGCGCGGGTAGTTGCCACTTTGGACGAAGCCTTGGATGGCGTGCAGCACTTGTGCGCCACGGCGATGGTGCCGCGTGATTTTGGGCCGCCCACGCGCAGCCCCAGAGCCCATTGTGAGTGGCTGGCGCAGCGGCAGGCCGACAGTGCAGAGGCATCAGATCCAGTGGCAGCGACACCTTTTGTCATGCCTGAAGGCGTTGCCTTTTTGTTTGGAAGTGAGCGCTTTGGCATGCGTAACGAGGACGTTTACCGCTGCAATGTGGCCTTGCAAATTCCAACGGCAGCGGACTTTGGTTCGCTCAATATTGCCGCGGCGGTGCAGGTGATTGCGTATGAATGGCGTTTGTTTTTGGATGCGCAGTCTGCAGTGGTGCGGCCTGCGCTGGGTGCAGGGGCTGAGGCGGGCGCGCCTGCGTCTGGCGTGGCAGCAGCTGCACTGGCCGACGCCCAGGCGGTTGCAGGTTTGTTGGAGCACTGGCGTCAAGGCCTGGAGGCGATTGGCTATTTGGATCCGGCGGCACCTAAAAAACTCATGGCGCGGTTGCAGCAAATGTTTAATCGGGCGCAACTGAGTCCTGAGGAAATCCATTTGCTGCGTGGCGTGGCCAAGTCCATGCTCTACACCGCAGCTCAGGCGAGCAATTTGCCACAACGCGATTAAGCATTTTGTTGTCTAGTGCCGCTGGGCTGCGCCCAGCACGCAATGGGCTAATTTGCGATAATCTTTGGTTAAGCCATACTTGGCAAGCCCTGCGCAACTGCTTGTTGCGGCCTGGGTGTCGTCTCACAGGCGATCCGCTGAGGTATTTGTTTTTCCTACTTTGAATGCGATACATGCTGTCCCGATTACGAGCCGATCTCCGATGCATACTTGAGCGTGACCCTGCGGCGCGCACTACATGGGAGGTGTTGACTTGTTATCCAGGTCTGCATGCGCTGTGGATTTACCGTTTGGCGCATTGGTTTTGGACCCATGGTCTGAAATGGCTGGGACGGTTTTCCTCGCATGTGGGGCGTATGCTGACAGGCATTGAAATCCATCCGGGCGCAACGATTGGTACAGGCGTGTTCATTGACCACGGCATGGGGGTGGTGATTGGGGAGACGGCTGAAATCCATGATGGCGTGACGATCTACCAGGGGGTCACCTTGGGGGGCACATCCTTGCACAAAGGCAGCAAGCGCCATCCGACGATTGAGGCTGGTGTGATCATTGGTGCAGGTGCCCAGGTATTGGGTGGCTTTACTGTGGGGGCGGGCGCCAAGGTCGGCAGCAATGCGGTGGTCACCAAACCGGTGCCGGCAGGCGCTACTGCCGTCGGCAACCCAGCCAAAATCATTTTGGCCAAAAGTGAACGGCCACGCCAGGATGCGCAGGCAGCTGGCGTGTTTAGTGCGTATGGGGTGACTTTGAGTGACGACCCGGTCTCGCAGGCGATCAAGGGTTTGATTGATACCGCGTCTCAGCAGGAGGCACAGGTCGAGCTATTGCGCAAAGAGGTCAAGCGCTTGTCTGCGCTGTTGGAGCCGCAGACGCCTGCTGCGGTGGAGGTTGGCAAAGAGTCAGAAGGCGCCAAACAGACCGATTTGAAAGAGTTGCGCGAACTGGTTGATGAGTAATTGCCCGCAGCTTTCAGGCAAGGCACCGATGATCTAAAAAGACATCGGTGCTTTTTCATGTGCTGCATGCAAAGTGCGCACAAGAAAAAGCCCGCTTATTGGGCAATAAGCGGGCTTTTAAATGGTGCGGCTGGCAGGATTCGAACCCACGACCCCTTGGTTCGTAGCCAAGTACTCTAATCCAACTGAGCTACAGCCGCATAAACAAAAGAACTTATTAAAAGAATTTGCTGCGATGGGCAAATCTTATTGAGATGGTGCGGCTGGCAGGATTCGAACCCACGACCCCTTGGTTCGTAGCCAAGTACTCTAATCCAACTGAGCTACAGCCGCACAAAAAACGAAAGAACGGTAAAAAATAGATTCCGATGAAGCTATTTGATAATGGTGCGGCTGGCAGGATTCGAACCCACGACCCCTTGGTTCGTAGCCAAGTACTCTAATCCAACTGAGCTACAGCCGCATAAAAAAGAAAACGAAAGAACTTTTCAAAAAACTTGCTGCGATGAGCAAATTCCTATAAATTGGTGCGGCTGGCAGGATTCGAACCCACGACCCCTTGGTTCGTAGCCAAGTACTCTAATCCAACTGAGCTACAGCCGCTGAAGAGCGAGATTCTAGCATACAAAAAAATGCTGCTTTGGCGACATTCAAGCAAATAGTGAAGAATTTTGCATTGGGCTTCATTTCTTCACTATTTTGGCGCGCCAGGCTTTACTCGTGGACTTGCTCAACTGCCATCGTATGCGCCAGCCATGGTTTGTTGGCCAAGCGGGCGGCTTCAAATGCTTTGATTTTGTCGGCATGGCGCAAGGTCAGGCCAATGTCATCAAAGCCGTTGAGCAGGCAGTATTTGCGAAATGGAATCACATCAAACGCCAATTCTTCGCCGCTTGGGCGAATGATGACTTGGCGCTCCAGATCCACGGTCAGCTCATAGCCTGGAAACGCGTTGATTTCGTTGATCAGCAAGTCAACCACCGTCTCTGGCTGAACAATCGGCAGCAAGCCATTTTTAAAACTGTTGTTGAAAAAAATGTCGGCATAGCTGGGCGCGATGATGGCGCGAAAGCCATATTGGTCCAAGGCCCAGGGCGCGTGCTCGCGCGAGGAGCCGCAGCCAAAGTTTTGGCGCGTTACCAAAATCGATGCATTTTTATAACGCGGCTGGTTCAGCACGAAATCGGGGTTGGGCTTGCGCTCGGATTCGGGCACGCCGGGCTGACCAGGCTGGTCCAGATAACGCCACTCGTCGAACAAATTAGGGCCAAAGCCGGTGCGCTTGATGGATTTGAGGAATTGTTTGGGAATGATCGCATCGGTATCGACGTTTTCGCGATCGAGTGGGGCTGCAAGGCCTTTGTGTACTGTGAATTTTTGCATGGGGCGATGAAAACACGCTGGCAGGCATACGGCAAATCAATAGGCGCTGGTGGCAGGCCTATCTCTGTGTATGTCGCTGGCGTTGTTTGCTATGGGCAATAGGAAACAATGAAGGGGTATTGCTGGCTCCAGCAGCAGCTGCAATGCGCAAGCGGGCTGCTGGAGCTGGCAAGGATGGCGTTACTGCGCCGACTTATTTAGCAGCTTTCTCGATGGCTTTGCCACCTTGCTGAACGTCTTGTCCAACACCTTGCACGGTATTGCAACCTGCCAGAGCAGCGATGGAGAGGAAGGAGACCAAAACGATGGAGGCGATTTTTTTCATATGAATTCCTTTTGAAATGTTGGCAAAGATCAGTGCAAAAAACGGACCTTTGGGTTTTCCTAATGCCCGTGAGCAATTTAGAGCATTTGCCGAATTTTGCCAACGCATGTGTCTCAAAAAAGCACGGTCTATGCTTATGAAAAACGGCGAATATCGACGAAATGTCCATGAATTGCGGCAGCAGCAGCCATCGCCGGACTGACCAGGTGGGTGCGTCCACCAGCGCCCTGGCGGCCTTCGAAGTTGCGGTTGCTGGTTGAGGCACAGCGCTCGCCTGGATCGAGGCGGTCGGCATTCATGGCCAGGCACATCGAGCAGCCCGGCTCGCGCCATTCAAAACCTGCGGCAGTGAAGATTTTGTCCAGGCCTTCGCGCTCGGCCTGCTCACGCACCAGACCAGAGCCTGGCACTACCATGGCCAGCTTGACGTTTTTGGCTACTTTTTGGCCCAAACGTTTGACCACGGCAGCCGCTTCGCGCATGTCTTCGATCCGGCTATTGGTGCACGAGCCAATAAAGATTTTGTCGACGTGGATGTCGGACAAAGGCTTGCCTGGCTCCAAGTTCATATAGGTCAGGGCGCGCTCCATCGCATTGCGTTTGACCGCATCTTTTTCTTTGTCTGGGTCGGGTACTTTCGCATCCACACCCAGCACCATTTCGGGCGAGGTGCCCCAGGTCACTTGCGGCACAATTTGCGTGGCATCAAGCTCAACCACTTTGTCGAACACCGCGTCCGCATCGGAGTGCAAGGTGCGCCAGTAAGCCACGGCTTGGTCCCATTCGACGCCGCCGACGAATTGGCCCGTTTTGTCGTCAAAACCTGGCGCCAGTGGACGGCCTTTGAGGTAGTCGATGGTTTTGTCGTCCACTGCGATCATGCCCGCGCGCGCGCCGGCTTCAATGGCCATATTGCAGACCGTCATACGGCCTTCAACTGACAAGGCGCGAATTGCAGAGCCCGCAAATTCAATGGTGTAGCCGGTGCCGCCTGCGGTGCCGATTTTGCCAATGATGGCCAGGACAATGTCTTTGGCGGTGATGCCTGGGGCCACATCGCCTTCGACCTTGATCAGCATGTTCTTGGCTTTTTTGGCCAACAAGGTTTGCGTGGCCATCACATGCTCGACCTCGCTGGTGCCAATGCCGTGGGCCAAGGCGCCAAAGGCGCCGTGTGTCGAGGTGTGGCTGTCGCCGCAGACCACGGTCATGCCGGGCAGGGTGGCGCCGTTTTCAGGGCCAATCACGTGCACAATGCCTTGGCGCTGGCTCATGAAGGGGAAGAATGCAGCAGCGCCAAATTGGTTGATGTTGTGGTTGAGCGTGATGATCTGCTCTTTGCTGATAGGGTCGTCAATGCCGTCGTAGCCGCGCTCCCAGCCGGTGGTCGGCGTGTTGTGGTCGGCCGTCGCAACGATGGAGCTGACGCGCCAGACTTTGCGGCCAGCTTCTCGCAAACCTTCAAATGCTTGCGGGCTGGTGACTTCGTGCACCAGGTGGCGGTCAATGTACAGCACAGCTGTGCCATCTTCCTCGGTGTGTACAACGTGCTCGTCGAAAACTTTATCGTAAAGTGTTTTGCTCATGGGACTCTCGTTTTACTGCTTCTGAAATAGGGGCTGATGGACTGGTTCAGGTCTGGTATCAAGCCAGATAGCCAGTGCATCAGCGGTATGTTGAAATAGGGGCTGTCATGGCGTACTCAGTGCGGGCTGCTACTGGCATACCAGCCATTGCGCAGTTGGGCGTTTGGGGCGCGTGTGCGGCTGCGCAATTGGGCTTGCTCTTCCAGATGGGCAACTAGCAACTGGGTGGCATTGGGCAACGTAGCAAAGTCGCGCGCAACAATCCACGATTGGCGCCAAGCCCAAGCATCACTGAGCGGCACGCACATCAAATGGCCCAGCGGCTGCAGCAAGGCAAAAGCCCGATCGGGCATGACGCCGATGCCAAAGCCGTTGTCAATCATGCGGCACATGGTATCGAGGCCAGATACCTGGATGCGTTGGCGCAAATGTTTGCCTACTGAGGCTGCGGCTTGCCGCATCAACAAGCCAATGCTGCTGTGGCTGTGCAGGCCGACAAAATCACAGTCCAGTAATTCCGCAAAACTGACGCTGTAATCGTCTTCGCTGCCGTTGTGGTTGAGGCTGCTGGCGCGTGCTGAGGCGCTGGAGCTGTCATGGCGAGCGCCCAGCGCAACCGCCAACGGATGGTGCGAGGGCATCACTGCGACCAAACGGTCGCGGTGGTAGGGGCGCGATTGCAGTGCGGTCGGCTTGGTGCCTGGTGTATAGCAGATGCCCAATTCCACCGCGCCTTCTTGTACCGCTTGTTGTGTGTCGTTGCTGATGTGCTCTTGCAAATCAATCTTGATGGCTGGTTGACGCTGGGCAAACAGGCCCAAGTCCTCCGGCAGGAACTGCACAATGGTCGACAGGCTGGCGTGCAAGCGAACATGTCCGCGCACGCCTTCTGCGTACTCCTGCAAGTCGGTATGCATGCGCGTGATGTCGTGCAGGATGCTGCGTGCATGCTGCAAAAAACTCTCGCCAGCTGGGGTGGGTTTGACGCCACGGCTGTGGCGCTCGAGCAAGACAATGCCGACTTCGCTCTCCAAATCGGACAAACGTTTGCTGACCGCAGAGGGGGCAATGAACTCGCGTTCTGCAGCTTGTGCAATGCTGCCGGTCTCGCACACCGCCACAAACAGCTCCAAGGTGGTCAGGCTGAGATGGCGGGATAAGCGGTAACTTTCTTGCATGGCGACGTGGAGTGGTTTTTAGATTCGTATTCTACGATTGCAGTGTATTCTCCATGCTTAAAGTGCCTATTGTCATCGTGATTGGCGATGTCTGGTGTGCCGGGTTCCGAATGGCCGCGCTAACAGTCCATGGGCTGCTGGCGCAAACCAGAGTCGTGCTGCTTTTCAAAACACGGCTGTCGCAGCAGGGGGTGGGGTTTACTTCTTCAATAGCGGGCAGGCGGATTGGCTGACGGGCAAAAAGGCTTGGTCGGCCGGGATTGTCGAGGTCAAGTCGTAGTAGTCCCAAGCGCCTTTGGATTCCTTGGGTGACTTGACCTTGAAGACGTACATGTCATGCACGACGCGGCCATTGTCTTGGATCGAGGCATTGCGGATGACCGCATCTTCAATGGGAATTTCCCGGATTTTTTCTTGAATCACGCGCCAGTCATCGGTGCCAGCAGCGGCTACGGTTTTCAAATAGTGCAGGGTGCTGGAATACACGCCCGCCTGCACCACGGTGGGTTTGTTGCCGCGAAACTGCTCGCCAAAGCGGGTGGCAAAGGCCCGTGTCTGGTCATCCAGGTCCCAGTAAAAACCTTCTGAGAAGGTCAGGCCTTGCGCCGTTTCCAGCCCCATTGCATGCACGTCGGTCAAGAACACCACCAGCGCGGCAATTTTCTGGCCGCTGCTGGTCACGCCAAACTCTTGCACGCTTTTCATGGCATTGACGGTGTCTTGCGCGCCATTGGCAAAGGCGATCACATCGGCGCCCGAGGCTTGTGCTTGCAGGATAAAGGACGAGAAATCACTGGCGTTGAGCGGGTGGCGCACAGAGCCTACCACGGTGCCACCATTGGCTTTCAAGACCTCTGTGGCGTCTTTTTCCATCGCATGGCCAAACGCGTAGTCGACGGTGATGAAGAACCATTTCTTATCGCCGGCCTGGGCCATCGCGGCGACCGGACCTGCGGCCAGTGAATACGTGTCAAACATCCAGTGAAAGCCATTGCGTGCGCAGTCCTCATTGGTCAGTTTGGCCACGGCTGGCCCGCTGTAGAGCGCAATGCCACCGCGGTCTTTGATGATTTTCTGCACCGCCAAAGCCCCAGCCGAATTGGTCAGGTCGACCAAGGCATCGACGCCTTGCACATCGATCCATTCGCGTGCGCGTGAGGCGGCAATATCAGCCTTGTTTTGGTGGTCGGCGCTGACCACTTCGATGTTCATGCCTTTGCATTCGGCTTTCAGGCAGTCTTCTACCGCCATATTGGCAGCGACGACCGAGCCTGGGCCCCCCATGCCGGAGTAGGGGCCTGAGAGGTCGGTCAAGACGCCGATCTTGACTTTGCCATCGGTCAACTCAAGAGCGTTGGCCGACTGGCTGGCGAGGCCTGCCATGAGCAAGGCGCAGGCGAAAACGATCTGTTTTTTGGGTGTGAACATGCTTGTCTCCTTTTGGAATGGTGGCCGATGGGCTCTTGTACTCTTCTCTCGGGTAAAGCTTGCCGGCGCGATGCGTCAGCAAGCAAGGCTTTGCGATGCGTTTATTCGTTGCCAGGAAAGGCCAGCGACGTCGGCGTGGCCGAGGCTTGCTCAGGCCAGCGCTGCGATACTGTTTTGAGCTTGGTGTAAAAGCGCAAGGCATCGGGCCCGAACAGGTGGGCTTCGCCAAAGCGCGAGCGGCGCAACCCGCCAAAATTGTGGTAGCCCACTGGCACGGGCACAGGCACGTTCACCCCAATGCCGCCGGCGTCGACCTCGGACACAAAGCGGTTGGCGCTGGCGCCGCTGCGGGTGTAGATCACTGCGCCGTTGCCGTATTGGTGGCTGTTGGTCAGCTGCAGGGCTTCGTCCAGGCTGTTGACGCGCATCAATGCGCGTGCCGGGCCAAAGACTTCTTCCTGGTAAAACGGCATATCGGGGCGGACATGGTCCAGCAAGCTTGCGCCCACATAAAAACCGGCGGCATCGCCTGCGCATGGCGCTTGCCTGCCATCCACCACCAACTGCGCACCGTCTTGCACGCCCGCTGCAATGGCGTTTTCAATGGCCGCTTTGGATTGGGCGGAAATGACGGCGCCAAAGTCCGCTTGGCTGTCGTTGTAGGGGCCGACCTTCAAGGCTTGAATCAGAGGTTTGAGCAAGGTTTTCAATCGCTCAGCCGTTTCATCGCCCACGGCGACAAGCACCGACAAGGCCATGCAGCGCTGGCTGGCCGAGCCATAGCCTGCTGTGACAAAGCCTGAAGCAGCCGCTTCCAGATCGGCATCGGGCATCACAATCATGTGGTTTTTGCCACCGGTATACGCGCCGACCCGTTTGTTATGGGCCGTGCCCTTGTGGTAGATGTATTCGCCCACCGAAGTCGAGCCAACAAAGCAGACTGCGGCAATGTCCGGGTGTTCCAGCAAGGCGTCAACCACTTCCTTGTCGCCGTTGACCACGTTCCAGATGCCATCGGGCAAACCGGCCTGCTTCCACAAGTCGCCCAAAGCCAGTGCTGCGCTGGGCACTTTCTCTGACGGCTTGAGTATCACGGCATTGCCCACGGCCATGGCCATCGTGCTCATCATCAAGGGCACCATCACAGGGAAGTTGAATGGCGCAATGCAAGCGACCACGCCCAAGGGCACACGCATTGAATACACATCAATGCCACCGCCGACATTGCGAGAGAATTCGCCTTTGCTCATCGCTGGGGCATTGGTGGCAAATTCCACTGCCTCCAGTGCGCGGGCCAACTCGCCTTTGGCGTCCTGGATGGTTTTGCCGTTTTCCTGGCCGATGATTTCAGCCAGTGCGTCGGTGTTGGCAATCAGCAGCTCACGGAATTTGTACATCACCGCCACGCGGTGGGCGTGGGAGGCGCTGCCCCAGGCTTGTTGCGCTTTGGCCGCTTTGGCAATTGCCTCATCGACAAAGCGGCGGTCTGCCATGTCTAGCTGGGCCGATGCACTGCCAGTTGATGGGTTGTACACGGCGGCATGGCGCAGGCCTGGGCCTGTGACGTGCTGTCCGCCAATAAAGTGGCCGATGGTTTTCATGGCATTGTCTCCTTGTTGTGTAATGGGAAAAGCGCTGGGCGAGGGCGGACTTTGCTTGGTCGGCCAAAATCCGCTCTGGCATTCTTAAGCCGTGCTTCAGGCCGCACGGGTATGGCAGAAAATACTGTTGAAGCCCTTGTGCTGATGGCCCTTTGCTGCATGGCTGCTGAGCAGTGGCTGGCTGGTCGTGGGCTGTGCGGTCGGCATCGGTCGGGCGCGTGCCAGTTCGACACCTCGGCCGCAGGCCATGCAGGTCAAGCCGGTTGATGCGGCTGCGTGAGTCCTGTCAGCAATGGGTGCGTCGATACAACCAATGGCCACTGGCTTGCACGACCTTCGCGATGGCCCGGGCCGCGTGGAGCGCAATCGTGGAGCCATCGCCAAAGAACGTGGTGAGCTGAGCGCGGGCAGCAGCGCGTTGGTGAGGACGAAGCTGCTGTTTTGTGCCGTATCCGATGGGTCGGCGACACAGGGGGGCTCGTTATTGGCAAAGGCTGCCAGGGCAGATTCGGCTAGACCGAAGCTGCACACGTCAAAGCCCGCTTTCACCAAATTGGGGGCGATTGGAAAACCTTTCTTGCCCGAGCGAATATCTCCGATGCGCATGCTTGTCTCCTATGCTTATTTGCGCATAATAAAATGCATAAACGCATTGCACTAGACGCATTTTGCATATTCATTATGCAAAAACGCATTCAAGAAGGACTTGTCAGTGACGCCATTCAATTGGGATGATTTGCGGGTTTTTTTGGCCATTGCACGCCACCAGTCGGCCTTCGATGCGGCCGCAGAAATGGGGATGAATCAGTCGACCGCGTCGCGCCGTTTGCAACGGCTCGAACAAAGCATTGGCTCGAAACTGTTTGAGCGTAACTCACGTGGCCATCGCTTGACCAATGCTGGGCACCGGCTGCTTGAGCATGTGGAAAAGCTGGAGGCGACGATTTACTCGATGGAGTCCAGCTCGTTTGGCGACAGCGTGGCATTGTCGGGCGATGTGCGTATTGGCACGACCGAGGCCTTCGGCAGTTTTTTTCTGGCCCCGCACCTGGCACGCTTTTGCCAACGCCACCACAGCATCCACGTCGATTTGCTGCCGATGCCGCGCAACATCAACCTCTCCAAACGGGAGGCCGATATGTCGGTGACATTGGAGCGGCCCATTGCAGACCATTTTGTCGTTGTGAAGTTGCTGGAGTACCGCTTGGTGCCGTATGCGAGCCGCAGTTATCTGCAGTCGTTGCCGCCGCTCCGGCACCGCGATGACCTGACGCATTTGCGCTGGGTGGATTATGTGGATGACATGGTCTTTACCGACCAGCAACTGAACCTTAAAAGCGTGGTGCCGGATGCACAACCGTATTTTTGCAGCACCAGCCTGAATGCGCAGTTCTCGGCAGTCAGAGCGGGCATGGGCATTGGCATCCTGCCGTATTTTCTGTGCCAGAACGTGCCCGATTTGGTGCCTGTCTTGCCCGAGCAAGTGGGCATTACCAGAACCTATTGGCTGGCAGCGCCCTCAGAGCGCCGCGAATTGGCGCGCGTCAGAGCACTGTGGGATTACTTGCGCCTGGTGGCCAGCATCAATGCGGATTTCTTGATGGGCCGCTCGCCAACGCCGGTGCAGGTGACCCATGCGTCGTTTGACCAGTTGCTGTCTTAGAACTTGTACAAAACTCTGCTTTTAGGCTCCAAAACGCTCAGCGTCGAGCTTTGGCGCGCTGAGACGACGCTGCTCGCCGTGATGGCAGCAGGCTTCGTTCGAGACTGTGAACAGATGGTGGTCAGTAACGCGGCACAGCGGTATCAACCGTCAATGACCAGGAGTCAATGCCACCGGTAATATTGGCCAAGGACGAGAAGCCATTGTGGTGCAAAAAATTGGCCACATTCTGGCTGCGCATGCCGTGGTGGCAGAGCAAGGCTGTAGGGCGATCGGGGTCAAGCTGGTTGAGCATGCCGGGAATATTGCCCATTGAGAGCTGCAGCAGCTCGCACCCTTCAGGTGCGGTGACCGAGGCCTGGGCCCACTCCCATGGCTCGCGTACGTCGATCAGCAAAGGCTTTTCTTGTTTGGCCAACTGCTGCTGGCTCCATTCTGCGGTTTGTTGTGGCGTGATTTGTTCAATCATAGTTGCGAGAAAGGTTTAAAAATCCAGTGTGTCTGTTGGCTGGTGGCACCTCGCATCTCGCACCGACGAATGCCAATGCGGGATCGGCACTGGGGTGCGCTTGGCATCTCCATCACCATGTGCTGATGGCTGCGGTGCTCTGGGTGAAACCTGCCAGATGCGGCATTATGACAAAGCCCAATGCCATTGCCGCATGCAATGGCGTCCTTCGGGCATTTTGAAAATGCATGTGGCCGCGCATTCATGCGGTATGCTTGCTGCCGTTTGCATGCCCATCACATGGTTGCTGGCATGCGGCGCTGCGACACACAGTGGATGCATGGGCATCAACGGGCCCGTGGCAGCGCGAGCTGGATTGTTTTTAGGTTTGTTTTTATGAGTTCTTCCCCTTCACCCCGCATTGCCTTGATTGCCGCAATGGCCCGCAACCGCACGATTGGCCTCAATGGTGGCATGCCTTGGCATTTGCCCGAGGATTTGCGTTATTTCAAAGAGAAAACCATGGGACGGCGAATGGTCATGGGCAGCCGCACCTGGGCCTCCTTGCCCGGTCTTTTGCCAGGGCGTGAGCATGTGGTGGTGTCATCACGCCAGTTGGAGCTGCCTGCCGGTGTGGTCTTGGTCGATAGCCTGGAGCGTGCGTTGGCACTGCCACTGCAGCCGTCTCAGTTGGGGGCCGAGCAAGGCGCTGAACCGACCGTGTTTGTGATTGGCGGTGGTCAGATCTACCAGCAGGCATTGCCTGTGGCCACTGATTTGTATTTGACCGAAATCCAGGCGGATATTGAGGGCGACACCCAGTTTCCTGAGTGGGATCGCCAGGCGTTTCGTGAACTCAGCCGCCAAACGCACCAGGCCCCCATTGCCAAAGGTGGCGCGCCTGTTGCGTTTGATTTTGTGCACTACTGCAAACAGCCGTAAGCTGGCTGCCCTACCCATGCTTGTGCATGGTTGGTTGTTGCATTCGTGTTCGGTCTGTCTCGTTTGTCCAGAGCTTAGCTAGGAGTTGAATGAATGGCTGCATCTATTTTGGCCGTGTTTCCAGGAACCTTTGACCCCATCACGCGCGGTCATGAAGAAATGATTCGCCGCGCTGCCGGTTTGTTTGACCGTTTGATTGTTGCTGTGGCTGCCGGGCATCACAAAAAAACCATGTTCAGCTTGGGCGAGCGCATGGAGATGGTGCGCGATGTATTTGCTGATTTACCCAACATCTCTGTGGACAGCTTTTCTGCGCTGATGCGCGATTTTGTGCTTGCGCATGGCGCGCAGGTCATGGTGCGTGGCGTGCGTGGCGTCACCGATTTTGACTACGAAGTGCAGTTGGCGGGCATGAACCGCAAGCTCATGCCCGATGTAGAGACGGTATTCATGACCCCTGGTGAGCGCTACCAGCATGTCAGCAGCACGTATGTGCGAGAGATCGCCAGCTTGCACGGAGATGTGCAAGGGTTCGTCTCGCCTCTGGTGCACCAGCGCTTGCTGCAGAGGGTCAAAGAGCGTCAGTCTGACAATTGAGTTGCAGCCGTGCCTGTTCTTTGATGCCTATAACGCCGCACGGCGTTATGCACAAAGTTGAGCTTTTGCAGCACGGCGGTTGACAGGGCAAACGGGTAGGCGTCGTTGTGGCCTAGGCTGCGGTTGAGGCTGTTCAATAACAAAGACAGTCCCATGGCCTGGTTCAGCAATGGGCCTATATCTTGTGGTGAGCCATCTTGCGGCGCTTGTGCAAACACAACGAATGGGTTGTCAACGGTTGTATGGATGCTGCCTGCATGGCCTTGGGTGGCAAATTGCAGCTGGTAGCTGCAAGCGGTTTCTTGCACATCAATCAAATGCAGGTAATGCGCCCAGGTCTCTGCCCAGTCCTCCCAGGGGTGGGCTGCGGCGTATTGGCTGACGTGGTCTTGTTGCCAATCCTGGCGAGGGTTGGCATAGTGGTGCTCCAGGGCTTGGCCATAGTCGCTGCGCTCGTCGCCAAATAAGGCGCGAAACGCATCGAGTGCCAATGCATCCTGCAGAAAAAACTGGTCCCAATAAAAGTGGCCCACTTCATGGCGCAGGTGGCCTAGCAGTGTGCGATAGGGTTCATGCAGGTTTATGCGCCTGCGTGTGCGCTCTGCGTCATCGGCTTCCAAAATATTGAGGGTGATCAGGCCGTTGGCATGGCCAGTCATGACCGGATCCTCACCTGGAACATCTTCCAAAAATTCGTAGCGCGGTGTGCGCTCACGCACATCAAGCCCTAATTTGGCCAAGGTGTAAAACAAACGTCGCTTGGCATTTTCAATCGTTTTCCAGGCCAGTACATTGCTGGGTGTGGACAGGTTGGGAATGGTTTTGGTTTGTCTGCACGAGAGGCAGTAGCCTGATGGATCCGAGGCATCCAGCAAAAAATTGCAGTTATTCTGGCTCTGTGCATTAAGGCAAAATTTGAACCGTTTGGCCTGGGACTGGTCGGGCGAGCCCGCTTCCGGGGAGTCAAGGAGCGACCACAAAGCCGGCTGCGATAGTGCCGTAGCAGCAGGCGTGCCTGACTCCAGGGCGTTGGGGGCGGCTTGTGATTCCAGCCCCGAGGGCTGATTGGCTGAAGATGCAGGGAGCGCTTGTAGTGCAATAAGGCGCAGCGAGTCAGGGTCAAAACCCAAAGAGCTGCTGCAATAAAGACAGCTTTGACTCTCAAAAAAGACCAAGCTGTTGCAGTGAGTGCATTGGAATGTTTGCATGTTGATGTCCTCAACGATTAATGATTGATCAATTAATGCAAACTGGCGCCCATAAGCCCCCAAGCGCCAATTTGCGCTGTGTACTGTTTGAAATTAAAAAATGCAGTATTAAAAACGGCTCAATGAATCACCACAGGGTGGTGTGCCAAACCGGTGTAGCTGTCCAAAGTGTCTTCCACTTCTTCTTGAGTCGGGGTGTTGCGCTGCCATTCTTGAATTTGCGCATGGAATACTTCGGCCCAGCTGCCATCCAAATAGACCTCACGGCCTGAGCGTTTATCAACAATCTCAAAACCGTGGCGCACGAGGTTGTGTTCAGCTTTGGGCGTGAAAAGCGGGTTTGCCTCAAGAGGCATGGGAATATCCTGCTGCATGTGCACAACCGAAAAGGCTTCAGAGTCATACAGTGTGTTCATGGAGTCCTCCAGTGTGATAGGTTCATTCAGCATGGATGAGGGCGTTTGGCTAATTTTCAATAGATGGAGTCCGAGCTAGCACGAAATGCAAGTGCGATCTGATTGTCTGCAGCTTGTCAATATCGCTAAGTATGCACGAAAAAAATAGCCGCTAGAGTTAGTGGACCATGCTGTGCCAACATCGGTGAAATGCCTGTGCGTGCGCTTGGCCATTGACGGGTTGATGACGGGGGCGGGGGGCCTCCTGTGAGTCGCTTATACGGGGCAACTACGGTCATCTGCAGGCAGCGGGCTCTCTGCGCTAGAGAAGCCCGCTGGGTGGGCTGGGTTAGCAGGCGTGCCCTGCTGAGCCGTTTTAAGCTTGTTCGATGTGTTCAACCAACAGCGCGCCAAAGCCAGAGCAGCTCACCTGCACTGCCCCTTCCATCATGCGCGCAAAGTCGTAGGTCACATGTTTGCTTTGGATGCTTTTGGTCATCGCTTGGATGATGGTGTCAGCCGCCTCTGTCCAACCAATATGGCGCAGCAGCATTTCTGCTGACAAAATCATCGAGCCTGGGTTGACATAGTCCTTGCCAGCGTATTTGGGCGCCGTGCCATGTGTGGCCTCAAACATGGCCACGGTTTCGTTCAGGTTGGCGCCAGGTGCAATACCGATGCCGCCCACATGCGCTGCCAGTGCCTCCGAGATGTAATCCCCATTGAGGTTGAGTGTGGCAATCACGCTGTACTCGATGGGGCGCAACACAATTTGCTGTAAAAATGCATCGGTGATGCAGTCTTTGATCGCAATGTTTTTGCCGTTATTGGGGTTTTTCAGGCGCAACCAGACGCCGCCGTCAATTTCTTCTGCACCGAATTCGCGCTTGGCCAAGTCAAAGCCCCAATCGCGGAAAGCACCTTCGGTGAACTTCATGATGTTGCCCTTGTGCACCAAGGTCACGCTGGGTTTGTCATGGTCGATGGCATATTGAATGGCCTGGCGTACCAAACGTTCCGTGCCCTCACGCGAGACGGGTTTGATGCCCAGGCCCGAGGTGTGCGGAAAGCGCACTTTATTGGCACCCAGCTCGTCTTGCAAAAACTGGATGAGTTTTCGCGCCTGGTCGCTGTCGGCCTGGAATTCAATGCCTGCATAAATGTCTTCCGAGTTCTCGCGGAAAATCACCATATTGGTTTTATGCGGCTCTTTGAGCGGCGAGGGCACACCCGCAAAGTACTGAATTGGGCGCAGGCAAACATACAAGTCCAGCTGTTGGCGCAACGTCACGTTGAGTGAGCGGATGCCACCACCGACGGGTGTTGTGAGCGGGCCTTTGATTGAGACCAGGTGCTCTTTGACGACATCAATGGTTTCAGCCGGCAGCCAGGCATTTGGGCCATACAGTTTGGTGGCTTTGGCGCCGGCGTAGACCTCCATCCATTCGAGCTTGCGTGCGCCGCCATAGGCTTTTGCAACGGCGGCATCGACCACGCGGCGCATCACTGGGCTGACATCTACTCCCACACCATCGCCTTCGATGAAGGGAATGATCGGATGGTCTGGGACATTCAGGGTATTGTCCGCATTGAGGGTGATTTTCTGGCCTTGGCTAGGCACTTGGATATGCTGGTAATTCATACAGTCTCCGCAAGCGAGTGGGGTGCTGATCGGTGGCTTGGTGTATTTGCGGCAAGTGCGCAAACGGCGGCTGCATGTTGGCGCGAATGGCCCGATTCAACAACCGTGGCCATGCGCCAATCATGAGGGTGTGCATATGAACAGGCACGCTCAATGCAGGCCCGGTGCACATTGCCGCGCATTTTAGCCTCCCAGTGAGACCGCCTGCACGGCGTGGCCAGGCCAAGTGCCTATAAAACTGTACGGAGGCGACAGCTTTGCGCTTGTTCTTTCCAAAGCGTCTTATTGGCCAATCAGCAGGCTTTTGAAGGTGGTCTTGAATTGATCTACCTTAGGTCCAACCACGGCCGCGCAGTAGCCTTGGTTGGGGTTGTTCTCAAAGTAACGCTGGTGGTAATCTTCTGCAGGCCAGTAATTGCGCAGGGATTCCACTTCGGTCACTACCGGTTTACCCAGCACGTGGCTGTCGTTGATGTCCCGAATCAAGTCATTGGCGACATCGCGGTGCGCGTCTTCTTCGACATAAATGCCGCTGCGGTATTGCGTGCCGGTGTCCGCGCCTTGGCGATTGAGGCTGGTGGGGTCGTGGATCGTAAAGAAAATCTCCAGCACTTGCGCCACGCTGATTTGCTCTGGGTCAAACCCGAGCCGCACGACCTCGACATAGCCGGTCTTGCCGGTGCAGACCTGCTCGTAGGTCGGGCGGGTGGGCAGCTCGCCATTCGCATAGCCAGACTCAACGCTCACAATGCCTTTGACTTGGGTAAAGACCGCTTCGGTACACCAAAAGCAACCACCGCCTAAGGTGATCATCTCAACTTTTCTCGCTGCAGTATGGGACATGGGGCTCTCCATAAAAAGGATTTTTTCACTGTGACTGGCCGGTTTGGCTGGCATTGAGCACGGTGGCAATTTGAGTGAGGCACAAGCCGTCTTTGCTGCGTCCGCAGCATTGACGGCCTGCGCTACGGTTTCTATCTTAATCAATCCAGTTATGGAGTTTCTGCAAAACGCCTTTTTGTGGTCCGAGTGTGGGGGCAGAGGGTCCGTTTTATTGTCTTTTCATCCGTAGCAGCGGCCATAGCCATTAAAAGACGCCTTGCGGGAGAATTGCCACGGCTCGTGATGGCTGCGCGTTGGCCTCTGCGCAAGCTTTTTGAAGAGATTCCCTGTTGCATGCATTGGCATATGGCATTGCATCTCAACCAGCGCGCGAAGCCAGAGCGCGCAAGGAAGTGGAGTGGCGTATTGCCAGATCCGCGATTGATGCTGGATTAAGCGGCCATCAATGACAGGCAGTGTGGTGGCGCCGTCAGCACGGAGAAATGCAGCGCCAGGCTAGCCCCTTTAGCTTGCCTGCTGAAGCGAAAGGCCTCTGCAAATTGAGCCGCGCATGTACATCACCTGCCAAATCATGTGCCACTCGCAGCCTTGTCTTGAGCGAGCGCCATGCTTGTTGCCTGTTAGCATGGATCATGCGCAGATGCAGCGATGCTGGCTCGAGCAAGCGGTTCGCCGATGGATTCACAGTAGGATCCAGTCGTACCAGATAGTCATTGCTAGGAGTCTTGTCTGGA
>NZ_SSWX01000014.1 GCF_004803635.1 Lampropedia aestuarii
CCTGTGCAGCTTTTTAGTGGGTCAATACAGAACAAAGCATAGCGCCTTTTATCTATACAATCATCCGGGATGCGACAAGTAAGCGAAGTGGGTGAGCATATCCGCGGAAAAGTGGGAATCAACATTGCATCAGGAATATTTACTAACGCATGTGCAATTAGAATCAGTTACGCATTAAATAATTCAGGACCCCCAGTATCAAGAGGCGTTTGGGCGACATCTTCAGGAAAAGATGGGAAATGGTATCTATATCGCGCCAATGATCTAGTCCCTTATTTAACTAAGAAATTTGGCAGCCCAGACATCACTGTGGAATCACCAAAATCTTCGGATTTTTCTGGCAAAAAGGGAATTATTGTTTTCAGAGTGAATCAGTGGAGTGACGTAACAGGACATGCAACATGTATGGAATGGCACGTCTTGCGCGGATGCATGTTATTTTCCAGAGTCTAGAGAACCTCTCATAACCCCTAAAAACGCGAATTCATCGCTTGTAACTCATTGATTTAGTTGATGCGAATTTTTCGAGACTGAGGTTTTGAGAGATTCCCTCTAGTGAGGCATTTCTATGGGTACTCAATTAATTGTTGCTGCATCTCTTTTTGCTCTACCACTCTTCTTTAATACAGCCCATGCAAGCGAAAGTGCTGCAGCTGAAAACCTGAAAAATTTTGCCCTCAGCCACTGCCTGTATCAGGCATTCCCAAACTCCCAAGCAGGCGAAGAAGCCAAAGCTGCGGCAGGGGGATACGTGGAGACAGGCACGTTGGACGCAGACGCGTATGCAGAGGCGGCAGAATTAGCCAGGCAATTCTTGGCCAAAAAGTACGCCAGCAAATCAGGCAATGCAAGCTTAGCTGTGATGAAATGCATTGATTTATCGCAAAGCACAGAATTGAATGCCGTCGCGACACGGTATATACAAGCGAGGTAGGGTGGGCAGGACTCCTGCCCACGCGGAAAAACCATATAAAAACAAGCCGCGCCCTACACTAAAAATGCTTTTGCAACGCCGCAGTTCTAAGCGTCATCTGGTGTGGGAAGCAAAGCTGCGGCCCCCTACGAATCCGATGAAATTCTTGCCTGCATTTCAACATTTTTCAATTCAAACTCAATACCGCCAATGTATTTGGACAATAGGTTGTATATCCAGAAGCTGATGGCTGTGAAGATGTAGCCAATAATTAGATGCACAACGGGATAAAAAATCAGCGAAAACGCAAAAAATCTCGGCGGCTCATTGGTCAATGAGCTCGAATAATACGTCATGGGCACCATAAAAACAAGCGACCATAAAGCCGAGAAAATGGCAAACAATTTGGCATTCTGACGAATAGACAATCGTTGAACTCTGACTTTCATTGTGCGAGCACCTCCCTGCTCAACCTTTCAAAATTTAGATCGAACCGAAGACTTATTTTGAAGCACAACGTGATTGAGAGGTTTTATTACTTGTCAATTCATCGACACCAAAATGTAAACCTTGGATAATTAGCGAGATATGCTGGACAGGTCTCCTGCTCAAGCAGAAAACCCATATAAAAAAGCCGCGCCCTGCTCTAACAAATCGCTTGCAAGGCTGCATTTTTAAACTCCCGCTGAGGTTGATGCTTGAGCTGGCTGACCTGTGAAATAAGCTGGGTCAACGCACAATGGCTCAAGCAGCTGAGTCCGATGGACTTAGATCAACGCCAAACTGGAACTTGCCAATTCCCTTGTAAAACAGGGCCAATCCACTCAGCGCAGCATCGGCAAGGACGTCAGTATCGACAGCACCGTGGCGTTGATGATGTCGACGAAGAACGCGCCAACCAGTGGAATGACAAGAAACGCCTTGTGCGAGGCGCCGTACTTGGACGTAATGGCCTGCATGTTCGCCACCGCCGTGGGTGTAGCGCCCATGCCAAAGCCGCAATGCCCGGCTGCCACCACTGCCGCATCGTAGTCTTTGCCCATCGCTCGGAATGTCACGACGCTTGCAAACACCACCAGCACGATGGTTTGCACCGCCAGTATGGCCAGCAAAGGAACCGCCAGATCCACCAGCTCCCACAGCTTGAGCGACAGCAACGCCATCGCCAGAAACAGTGACAGCGCCACGTTGCCTATCACGTCCACACAACGGTCGAACACATTGAAGTTGAACAGTGGCGTGATCAAATTGCGCACCACAACCCCTGTCCCCAGTGCCCATACAAAGGTCGGGATCGTCACTGGTGCATCAGGAAAATGGGTGGTGACGAAGTTGGAAATATAGGAAGAAACAGCCAGACACACGGCAAACAGGCTGAGCGTCTCCAGCGCAGTCTGCGCAGTAATCAGGCGCAGGCGACCTGGCAGCTCGAACTGCAGCGCCGCTTCATCCAGGTAACCATCGTCGTTGACCTTCGGCTCAATGCCGGTTGCATCCAAGGCTTGCTTGTCGGCAGTGGCGCCGTAGGAGGCATTGTTGGTGCTAGTGAGCTTGTGCTTGCTGATCAGTCGGCGCGCGACCGGCCCGCCAATCAGCCCACCGATCACCAGTCCAAAGGTGGCACAGGCAATGCCCAGCGTGGTGGCACCTGTCACCCCCAGCTCTTCCAGTCTGGGGCCCCAGCCGGCGGCGGTGCCATGGCCTCCGGTCAGCGTGATGGATCCCGTCACCAGTCCGGTCAAGGGTGGCATGCCAAACAGGGTGGCCATGGTGATGCCGGTGATGTTTTGCACCACGATGAACAGACCAACCACCAAGGTCAAAATAACCAGCGGCTTGCCACCCGCCTTGAGCTTGCTGAAATCCGCCCCCAGTCCAATGGAGGAGAAAAACATCAACATCATTGCCGTCTGCAAGCTGCCGTTAATGCTGACAACAAAACCGAACGCTGCATGGGCAATGGTCAGTAGCAACGCCGCCACCAGACCACCAACCACCGGCTCGGGAATGTTGAAGTCATTAAGGAACTTGATTCTGTGCACCAGCAACCTACCCACGATCAGCACCACTGTCGCAGCAATCAAGGTGTAATTTCCATCAAGGTCTAAAGCTTGCATGCTTACTCCAATTTATTCTTCAGCCAAGCATATACGCGGCGTTGTGTCCTAGAACCTGTCAGCGTCAAACCTTAATAATGAATTCAGATTTCGTGGCGAATTCAAGACATTTGCCATCCCCATAGCAGGCCCTACTTTCTGTTAGGTGTGGATGCATACGTTCCTGCGTGCGTCACCGCACGTTTGATGCGCGACACAGGCCACATTTTCGTTCTGCAGCTCCAAGCTGACGCTTTGGCATTATCCATGTTTGAAAACCGCAACCAAGGAGCCACTCCATACCCAAGGCAATTTTGGCCACCCCGACACTGGCCTTTTGGAGCAGTTCTGCGTTTGCAGAAACCGCCAACTACAACCGGACAGCCAGCGCTACGTTGCCTGCCTGAGTAATGCAAGTACCACAGTTGCTCATGCAAAGCGGCATTGACCAAGAGTTCACAAGCCGTGCAAGGCCTCTGGATTCGATTCCGTGATGCCAATGGCCAATTCCATGCAGACAAAGACAGCGGCAGCATCGCGTCAATCAACGCCGCATCGGGCATGTTGCAAATGCCCATACAGCGCGCACAAGAGCTTGAAAACTCGGCGCAGCCATAAACCGCTGCGCTCTGCAAATACCGCCGCGCTCCACTACACGCCGTTTAACAAGGTCGGTTCATATGGCGCTCGCGCTTATAGGATTGATTTTCCTCATTGAGAAGCAATTCAGAAATTGTCAATAAAGAAAAGCCGTTAAGAATCAAAAACAAAGACCAGGGCTTACCCTCCACACCAATCCCAGTGATTGACAGAAAACCCATATTTCTAAGACATGTCGCTCATTCCTGTTGCGAGCCGTTTTATGAAATATGTCGCATTAGTAGCCGCAGCCTTGCTGGTACTGACTGGCTGCATCGAAATTGATGACGTTGACCAACCAACCGTGGGCACAGTCAATGAAACCTTTGACGTCGAGCTGAAAGTGTCTTCAGACCGAGGCACATGCAGATTCAGTGATCGCTTGGCAGAAGTCGCGTTGACGATTCCAATAGGATGGGAGATTGGCAACTGCAGCTTTGTCGCAGGCAGCTCCTCAGTGCCTCAGGTCTGCCATACCACGGCAAGCCGTCAAAATAATGAACTCAATCTGCTCCCGCATGCGCCAGGCTACCAATGCCCTGCGCTGAGCTCGATCATCGATACGTCCGAATATCCAGTCACAGCGGGCGTTATACATTTCACCATCACCCCACGATCTGCTGGCGATTTTTCCATCACCTATATCGGCTCTGCCCATGCGTATTCACTAATCTCGGACACCAAAAGCTGGTTTACGGGCGGTAACTCTGAAAACAACGCGATTGCTATCGCTCCGGCTCAAGCCCCAATACCAAGCGCGGCCCCTGTGCCGACCATCGGCGCGTTCGGTCTGGGAGCGCGCGCCACGAATGAGCAAGCAGCCCCAGCAGCCCATTGCGCAATTGCCCTTTGGCAACCCGATCGGTGAATGGTGCAGCCTTACGGAAACTCAGCAGCCCTATCACTTCTTGGTGTAGGCTTCAGACGCACCACGCTGCAAAGCACGCAGGTACGCTGGGCGTGCATGGATGCGCTGTAAGAAGTCCACCAAATGGGGCCAGCGGGCATCCAGGCCTGCACGTGAGGCGGCGGCTTCGAGCGGAAAACTCATTTGAATATCGGCCCCCGAAAATTCATTGCCCGCAAACCACGCACTTTTGCCCAGTTCTGCCTCCATATACGCCAACTGGTTGTCGATATTGGGCTGCACCAACATGCGTTTGAGCTTGTGCGCGATCGCCTTGGCGACTGGTTTGGCGAAAAATGGCATGGGGCTGGTCTGTACCTTGTCGAACACCAGCTTCATCAAGAGCGGCGGCATCGCCGAGCCTTCGGCAAAGTGCAACCAGTAGGTGTAGCGCAACTTTTCTGGCGTGCCGCTGGCGGGCACCAAGCGGCCATTGCCGTATCGCTCAAGCAGGTATTCAATGATCGCGCCCGATTCGGCAATCGTGTATTGACCATCGGTAATCACTGGCGATTTGCCCAAAGGGTGTACGGCCTTCAATGAGGCAGGTGCCAGCATGGTTCTGGGGTCTCGCTGGTAATGCTGGACTTCGTATTGCAGACCCAGCTCTTCCAGCAGCCACAGCACGCGCTGCGAGCGCGAATGGTTCAGATGGTGCACAACAATCATCATGGGTTCCCTCTGCGATAGCCTTGGCTATCCGCATCTACAACAAGCATCCCTACCTGCCAATACCGGCTCTCTGATTGAGTGTAGCGCTGGATCGCATCATACGTCTGCATGCCGGCGTTGTGCTCAATCGGCTTTGGCTGCATCGGCTTTATCGTCCTCGGTTTTCTCCATATACAGCGTCTGACTTGGAAAGGCAAAATCGGCGCCGTGCTGGTGCACGATGTCGATGATGTCCAGGTAAATATCCTGCTGCGCTTCGAGCCACTTGGCCCAATTGGTCGTTTTGGTAAAGCAATAGACCATGATGTTGAGCGAAGAGTCGGCAAAAGCATTGAAGTACACCAACGTGGTCTGCGTCTGGTCAATGTCGGAACGCTGGGCCAGCATCTGGCGGATGTCCGTGACAATGGCCCGCACTTTGCCCGCATCTTCGTAGCGCAGACCAATCTCGGCGTTGATACGGCGGTTGGTCATGCGGCCAGGGTTTTCTATGCTGATGGATGAAAACAGCGCATTGGGAACAAACAGGGGCCGGTTGTCAAAAGTCGTGATTTTGGTCAGGCGCCAGCCAATTTCTTCAACTGTGCCTTCAATTTGGCGGTCAGGTGAGCGTATCCAGTCGCCAATGTTGAACTGGCGGTCAAAATACAGCATCGTGCCTGAGAAGACGTTGCTGAGTATGTCCTTGCTGGCCATGCCAATGGCCAGACCACCAATACCACCAAAAGCGAGCAGGCCTGACACGCTGAGCCCAAAGTGCTCGCCAAACAGCAGCACCAGAACCATGAATACGCCAAACTTCATCATGCGCGAGACGATGCGGGCCGATGTAGGATCATGCCCTTTGCTGATTTGGGCGCGCTGCAGCCGGTTGATCAGCAGCGACATTTTCTGCATCAGAACGCCCATGCTCAGCGCCACCGCAACCAGATTGACAAAGCCGCTAGTGATCCAGCTCAGGTGGTAGTCGTCAATCGCTTCGAGCGAAAAGTAACGCGCAATCCCAATCGCAGCCAGAAAAAACAGGCACTGAATACCGTGGACGGTGATGCTTTTGGACCAGTTGCGATGGCGCCGCTCAGCCAAGGTCACGCAGGCCGCCAGGGCCAACACCACGAGCAGCAGCGCGAGCCCGTACAGGTACTTGAGCGAATCATCGTATTGCGGCAATTTTTTTCCTTATCGGCCATCTGGCTCTCGCGTATTGAAACGGAAGCAAAGCAAGCCATGCATGTACAAACTGCTTTGTACCATGCGCTGGGCACCACCAATGCCACACGGCAGACGAACCATAGGGCCGCCGGCCCTCAAACGCAGGCCCCATGGCTGACTAGCTGGGCGAGCCCACGCATTCAAACCAAACGTCACGGCAATGGGCCACAACAGAAAAAACACGGGCATTTAGAGTGCCGTACTTCGCCATAAGCAGCGACAATAGCCTCTTTGATTCTTGTAGTGCTCTCCCCCATGTCCTTTTCTGCCCTTGGCCTCGGCCCAGCGTTGGTTAATGCAGCCGCCTCTCAAGGTTTGTTTGCGCCCACACCCGTTCAATCCCAGGCCATTGCAGCCATTGTCGGCGGGCAAGACGTGCATGTTTGCGCGCCCACTGGCTCGGGTAAAACCGCCGCCTATGTGCTGCCACTGCTGCAAGCGTGGCTAGCGCACGATGCCGCCAAAGGCCCACGCACGACGCAAACGCTGATCCTGGTGCCCACGCGTGAACTGGCAGCCCAGGTGGCCGAGCTGATTTACTTGCTAGGCCAAGCGATGGACCGCAGGCCCAAGGTGGGTGTGCTGACCGGTGGCGTTTCGATCAACCCGCAGCTGATGGCTTTGCGTGGTGGCGTGGACTGGGTGCTGGCCACGCCTGGGCGCTTGCTGGATGTGGTGGAAAACAGCAAGCTGCAGCTCCAGGACATCCAAACTGTGGTGATGGACGAGGCCGACCGCTTGATGGACTTGGGCTTTGCCGATGAGTTGGAGCAAATCCTCGCCCTGCTACCCGCCAAAGCACAGCGCCAAACACTGCTGCTGTCAGCGACCTTTGCGCCAGCCGTGCAGGCCTTGGTGCCGCAATTGCTGCGCGCACCGCACGCCAGCGTTGCGGTAGAAAACACCCACCAGCAAGACGCGACCATTGAGCAGCGTGCCATTTATGTCGATACCGACAAACGCACCAGCGTGCTGCGTGACTTCATCAAGCAGCACCCGGATCAGCGCATTCTGGTCTTTGTCGCCAGCCGCTACGGCGCAGAGCACCTGGCCGACAAGCTGTATGCCAAAAAGATTTTTGCCACGGCATTGCATGGTGAGCTGAGCCAAGGCGCACGCCAGACGGTGCTGCAAGAGTTTAAGAACAAGCAATGGCAGGTGCTGATCGCCACCGATCTGGCCTCGCGCGGCATCCATATCGACGAGCTGCCCCTGGTTGTCAACTACGACTTGCCTCGCTCGCCCGACGATTACACCCACCGCGTCGGCCGCACCGGCCGTGCGGGCCTGAGCGGCATGGCGATCAGCCTGGTCACGCCAATCACCGAGGCGCATTGGAATCTGATTGTCAAACGCAACAAGCTCGACATTGCGCTGGAGACATTGCCAGCCTACCCTGTCACAGAGCAAGCGCCCGAGCGCGGCGCACATGAAGATGGCAACAACGGCGGCATCAAAGGCAAGCGCATGAGCAAAAAAGACAAACTGCGCGCAGCGCAGCGCGGCAACGAGTAAAGCGCATTGCGGCGTTGCCCGTTGTGCTCATTGCTCATGCAAACCATGGGCGGCAACAGGCGTCTTGCACTGCCATTTTTGTGCCTTGCACAACTGCCCTTAGATTGTGAACAGGCTTTCTGGCCAACGCGCGACCTGACACCCTCAACGCCAGCCTCGTCAACTTGCTCCGATGCGGCAACAACTGCCGCTGTGCCTGGTTTTTTCTGCCGCTGACGCTTGAAATTCAAGTCCGGCTTTCAGAGCCACACTCGCTCCGCAAGGACGCGCATCTGGGACAAGCCTGAGTCCGCTACTCACGGCCTTGGCAGCGCTTGTCAGGACTGGCACTAACCCAACTGCGCTGGATTCAGTTGCCAAACCGCATAGTTCAACGCCATTGCAAAACTCACCCATGCGAGATACGGCAGCAGCAACGCCCCGGCCAATGGCCGCACGTGCCAGAAGCCCAGCACCGTGGCCACGATCAGCATCCATAGCAGCACAATGTCGGCGAATGCCCAAGCGCCCATGTGCCAGGCGAAAAAGAGCCAACTCCACAGCATATTGAGCGCCAGCTGAGCAAGAAAAATCGCCAGCGCCGTGCGATGGGCACGAAATCCGCCCTCACGCCACACCAGCCAAGCAGCTATCGCCATCATCACATACAGCACACTCCACACGGGGCCAAAAACGGCTTCCGGTGGTGCCCATGTTGGCTGCGTCAGTTGGCCATAAAAATCCTTGGCATCGATGGAGGCAAAAGCCCCAATTGCTGCAACGGCAAAGCCCAGCAGCAACCAGGCTATCAGTCCAAGGACTTGTTGCTTTCTTGTGTAGACTGCCATCTGTATCTCCATGTATGGGTCAAAGCGTGAAGCACCGAGCCTGCAGAAACGGCCAAGTCGCGCCAATCGAAACAAATGCGGATAAAGTCAATATACTCTGACTTGACCGTGCGTTACACCACCAGCGAGCAGCCAGCAACAGACTCCATTCGACGCAAGGCCACACGCCGCCATTGAATCACAGGCCAGCAACCAAAGACACTCACCGCTTATGAATGTACGCATGACCAAGATCGTGGCAGCCATCGCCGGCCTCTTTCTGGTCGCTATTGATATCTGGATCTACCTGAGTCGTACGCAAGACATGGCAGCGATCAACGGCGCACGACTCGTAGCTGCCATGGCGTTTCAGGCCGTGGGCGTCACTGGCATCACCGCTTTGGTACAGCCCAATCACGCCCCATTGCGGCGTTTTTTGCTAGACACAAACCCCACTTTTCCTTGGGCGATGGCATTGGGCGGCGTCGTGTTCGGGATTGGCCTGGCTGTCGGCGCACTGCACTATGGCGATTGTTCGCGCTGGGATTTCAAACGCGGCGTGCTGTGCACCGCTTAATCGACAAAGACAAGCACGGCCCAACCCAATAAGTTGCGCTCAAATGCCTGTCCGCAATAAGCAGCGGCCAGTCTGGGCATGGTCTTGCCCAAACCGACCGTTTCAAGCGCTTGCACAGACCTCAATGTCCAGTCATTGCTACTTGTGCTGAGAGTCTGTCAGCCAATCTTCACTTAGCGTTAGCGCGAGGATCGGCAATCACCCGTGCGGGACTGCCGTAGAGAACAATCACAGCGTCAGCCTCAGTGAATCTTGGCTCAATTCCTTGCACCACTGTGAGCAGATTGCCTGTTTCAGTAGCAATCACATACTCCATACCGCGTGCTGCCCCGGCAGAGCCTTCAATGGCTGAGCCGACCAATGCGCCAGCCACTGCCTGGCTATGGAGCTACAACAACGAAAGACCGAGCATGGCTCTGGGGGGCATGACCCCAATACAAAAAATAGCAAGAAAACAGTCAAACCTCTCTACTAATGCTTACTGCTAAAAATGGGGGATTACCACTTCGCTCAAAAAACCATCATAAAAATCCTTGAGCAGGCGATGCCGTTGTTTGGCTAATGCAGCTCCGTGGCCAGTGCGAAAGTTCTCACTGAGCTTCAGCAGCTTGCTTGGAAAATGGTCTAGTGCAAAGGCCTTGTCTTGCAGCTCACGCTGCACGGCTTTGGGGTCAGCCACATCATAGAGTTGCGACTGCATGCGCCCTGCCGTATAAAAGCAACGCGCCACGCCAATCAGCCCAATCGCATCGAGCCTGTCGGCATCTTGCACAATGCAAGCCTCCTGCGTTTGCGGCGCAATGCCTGCGGAGAAGCTGTGGGCCTCAATCGCATGAGCGACCAAGGCACAGCGGTCTTTGCACCAGCCCAGCCCCGTCAAAATGGCAGTCGCACGCTCTGCCGCCAAGTGTGATGCCTGGCTCCTAAGCGGCGAGCTTTTCTCCACCGCCACGCAGTCATGCAAAATCACTGCTGCCACAAGCACTTCTAAGTCTGCGCCTTCTACCTCGGCAATTCTTTTTGCATTCATCCAAACGCGTGCAATATGGGCCAGGTCGTGTGCGCCGTCTGTGGACTTGGCATCGATGGCCCACGGCAGTAATTGAGCTGCAAGCGCCTCGTACCCAACAAATTGCTGGGAGAAACCTTGCACGGCATCGGACGTGGGGTGTGGTTGGGTGTTTGAGTCTGCTTGAATCATCCGATAATTATGCAAAAGTTGCTGATTGCAAGCAGCGCCCCCCAATCAGAACGAAACCATGTCCATCGAATGCTCTGTATACATCGCCACCAGTGTGGACGGCTTTATTGCCCAATTAGACGGCGGCATTGACTGGCTTGCGCGGCCAGAATATGCGGCTTCTCCCATCCAAGGCCTCAGCTACGAGGCCTTCATCGCCACGGTCGATGCGATTGTGATGGGCAAAAACACCTTCAACAAGGTACTGACTTTTGATGCCTGGCCTTACGAGAATATTCCCGTAGTTGTGCTCTCCAGCGCAGTACTGGACATTCCTGCGCAGCTCCAAGGCAAGGTACAGCATGCTAATGGCACGCCCGCCAGCATTGCCAAGCAATTGGCCGACCAAGGCCTGCGCCATCTGTATATTGATGGCGGCGTGACCATCCAGCGTTTTTTACAAGCGGGGTTGATTGATACGCTCACCATTACCCGCATTCCTGTTTTGCTGGGCTCGGGCATTCCGCTGTTTAACACAGCGCCCTCGCAGCAGCACTTGCAGCTGATCGAGGTCCACGCGTCTGACAACGGTTTTGTCCAAGAGCGCTACCGCGTTGAGCGCAACACAGCAACGGATTAACGGCCAATCCAGCCGCTAGAGCCAACAGGGACTGCACATGCGACGCTTGCCCCGGCAAGTCCTCGTGACAGCATACGGATGCGATTGGCCAAGGTACGCTCTCCACTTCCCTCCACGCCGCTCGGCGGCTATTGTGGCGCTAGCTCAGCAGGGCTAAAACCCAAGACTACAGCCGTGACTTCAAGGAACGCGACAATGTCCAGCCAATTCAAGCACATGTCCTCTCCGGTCGGCCAACTCACGCTGGTCGGGCGCGATGGCAAACTCAGGGCCATTTTGTGGGCACATGAGCGTGCCAACCGTGTGCGTCTGGGCGAACTGCACGAAGCCAGTGACAGTCCGGTGCTAGTTGAGACTGAGCGCCAGTTGCAGGAGTACTTTGCCGGGCACCGCAGCCAGTTCACGCTGGAGCTGGACTTCACTGGCACAGACTTTCAAAGGCAAGTCTGGCAAGCGCTGCTGACGATACCCTTCGGCCAAACACGCAGCTATGGCCAGATCGCCGAGCAAATCGGCCGCCCGAACGCCGTCAGAGCCGTTGGCGCGGCCAATGGTCGCAACCCGATCTCAATCGTCGCACCTTGTCACCGTGTGATTGGCGCATCGGGCGCGTTAACTGGTTTTGCCGGAGGGCTCGAAGTCAAGCAGTACCTGCTGAGCCTGGAAAATCGTGGGCAGGCTCGGATGGATTTCTAAAAACCTGTGCACTTTACCGCTGCGTGTGTGCAAGCCTGGCGGTCAGTGCAACCACACAAATGGTTCAGGGGAAATTCAGTCAACCGCTGGGACATACAACTTTACCTATGCCCTGCATTGCCGCTACGTGCTCGATACATTGCCAGCGCAGAATACACCCTGTGCAGACAACACAGCCTGTGTTGGTCGCACTCTTCAAAGGAAATTCACCATGACTTTATCCACATCACTGCGTATTCTTGTAACCACTTCTGCATTGGCTTTGAGCGCCTTGGCTATGCAAGCACAAGCCCATGACGGCAAAGGTGCAGAGCAACACCAGCGTGGCAGCGGTGAGCACGCTGAGCAACTGGTTGCCAATCTGAACCTGACTCCCGCACAGCAACAAGCCTGGGAGCAGTACCAGGCGGTGGTCCAATCCACCCAGCATGAGCGCGGCACACATGGCGACAAACAAAACCTGAGCGATGCGCAAAAGGCAGAGAAACGCCAGCTCGGCCAAGAGCACAAGCAGGCCAAACAAGAGGCAAAAGATGCATTTCTTGCTCAGTTGAGCCAAGAGCAGCAAGACCTCTTCCATGCACAGGGTCATGAGTCGAAATCCAAGCGTGGTGGCCAAAAACACGCAGGCTAATACCCAGTCTCAGTTGCTTAATTAATTGATTACATACTTAATTAATTGATTACTTAATTGATAAATTCATTGATTAATGTATTAATTTATCTATTACTTCAACCATTCAATAATTTGGAATTCACAAGCTTTCACACAGCCTGCCCTTTGTAGATGCAAGCATTCTAAGGCCCGACCAACATCGCGGCCTGTGCCCAGCAGGCACCAACTGCCTGCTGGGCAAAGAATGCGCATTGGCACCTTGTCTGATCCCAAAAGTGTAAATTGCTGCGCCAGGCTAACCGAGCTTAGACGGCAAGTTACACAGATCAGACGGGGTGCTTTTTTATATTCTCGATTGCATCGCCACAGATGCACGCATACGGGCCAATGGGCGCCAGCGGCGGCAGTTAGCTGTCAGCTGTCGGCTGGATTGCTAATACAAGCTATATACAACTTTACGTGGCAGCAGCATCGCCGCTACCAGCGCGACACATGTGCAGCGCAGAATTTCCCTCGTGCAAGCAACACACTGTGTGTTGCTCACGTGCTTAAAAGGAAACCCATCATGACCCTCTCCTCATCGCTGCGTATGTTGGTGGCCACTACTGCTTTGGCTTGCACGGCCCTGATCGCCCAAGCCCAACCACAAGCAACAGATGCGCGCGCCCAAAGCCCACGCCCCACTGCCGAGAGTTTGGCTGATCTCAAAAGCAAACTGAACCTGTCTGCTGACCAAGAAAGTGCTTGGGCCCAGTACGAAGAAGTAGCCAAGCCGCCAGCCAATGCCCCAAAAGAGCCCCGTAGCGGCGAAAGACCTGCTCCGACTGAAGAGCAAAAAGCCAAAATCGCCCAAAAACGTGAAGAAGCCAGACAAGCTCGCGAAGAGGCCAGAATCACTTTACGCGGCCATCTGAATGCCGAGCAGCAAAAAATTCTTGACGAAGAAACCAGCCGACCAGCCAGCCCACGCGGCGATAAACCTGCGGCCCATTAAAGTCCCATCGACAAAACTTCAGCCCAATCCAATGGCAAGCGTACCCAGGTACGCTTGCCTTTGCGCATTGGCGACACACCAATCAAGCCAAGCGCCGTCAAACTGGTCACCAGCACCATGCCCGTGCACGCCAGTTCACGCTGACAAATCAGGTCAACATGCGCAAAGACCTGATGGAACACAAATCGAGGCGCCATGACTCAAGAGAGGCCTCAGGCTCTGAAGCAATTCCTGGCGGTGCTTGCCAACAGCAGCAAAGAAGCGCTGACCCAACCGGTGGGTGCAATAGTCGCTCTCAAAACCAAAGACGTCTGGCTAATTCCGATCTGGCAGTCAAATGCCATAACCTGGCGATTAATACCGCGATCAATCCCCCTGACACTTGAATGGAGCGCTGGCCCAGTACGCCCCAAGCGTTTGAACACCATGGATGGGCAAGCCTCCAACATATCCCCCCAAACCGCCTCCGCGGCTTACGGGGAGGCGGTTTGGGATATGTAGCGACAACAGCAAGATCGACCCCCGCGCATCGGCCACCGGCTGCCTATAAAATGCCCAAACAAAAGCCCCAACACGATGTTTGGTGCTTTTTGCTGAACACGGCCCTACAGCGTCACCGCTTCAATGCCCTGGCCTTGCAAGCATAAAAAAAGCGTCCACAAGGGACGCTTTTTTTCAGCCAGCGATCTACCAACTAGCGCAAATGCCTACGACAACCACTTACTCGGCGCTGGCTTGCATCATCAGCGGTGCCACTTCAAACTTCATGCGCGTGGCCTCAGCCAGCGCGTCAAAGCGCTGTTTGGTGGCTTTGGCAATTGGCGCTGCGGCCACGCTTTCGCGGGCAATGATTTGGGGGTCTTTGAATTCGCCATTGACGCGGAATTCAAAATGCAAATGCGGCCCTGTTGACATGCCGGTGGAGCCCACCGCACCGATGACCTGGCCTTGCGAGACGCGTTCGCCGGTTTTGACATCGCGGCGGCTCATGTGCGCATACACCGTGACTTTGTTGCCGCCATGGTCGATATAAACGACGTTGCCATAGCTATTGCTCCAGCCCGACTCTTTGACCACGCCATCACCAACCGTGCGAATAGGCGTACCCGTTGTCGCTGCATAATCAATGCCGTTGTGGTTGCGCCAGGTTTTCTTGATCGGGTGGAAGCGACTGCCAAAGTTGCTGGACACACGCGAGAATTCCAGCGGCGTAGCCAAGAACGCACGGCGCAGGTTCGAGCCATCGAGCGCGTAATACGCACCCTTGTCGCCTTCATTCTCTTGGAACCACAGCGCTTGGAAAGGCTTGCCTTTATTGACAAATTCAGCGCTCAATACTCGGCCGCTGCGCAGTGGCTCACCATCGGCCTCTAGCGCTTCATACACCACGGTAAAGGTATCGCCTTTGCGCAAATCCTTGTGGAAGTTGACGCTGGCCGAGAACATTTCAGCCAGTTGAATGGCGACGGGGTCTGGCAGGTTGGCTGCATCGGCAGCAGCAAACAACGAACTTTGGATCACGCCATGGGCCAGGCGACTTGTGCGCGTGAGATCGCCTTGGTCCAAGACAGCTTCAAAGCCATCGTCCGTCTCGCTTTGTTTGACTGTCAAGCGCTGGAACTTGCCGCTGTCATCGGTGACCCAACGCACGGTCAAACGCTCTAGCTCAAAATTGTTATTGACCTCGGCTGTGACAAAGCGGCCATGGCGGCCCCACAAGTTTTGGTTGACCAAGGCATTGCGGCGTAAAAAGGCCGAAGCACTTGGGTCACTCACACCCAGGCGCTCCAACAAGCTCTCAGCGGTATCGTTGGCTTGCAAGCGCTCGCTGCGATAGAGCAAGAAATTTTGCTGACCCACCAGGCTTGATAGATTTTGTCCTGCCACCAGCGATGAGACATCACTGGCGACCATGCGCTGGGTGATCTCTTCTGCACTGCCAGCTTGCATATTCGCGACAGCAAATGCGCCACCACCGCCCAACATGAAAATGCCGCATACAAAGGCCATCAATTTGTGCGCGGTGGAGAACTTGCTCGGGCGGGCAGATTGCTCGGCTTGCAATGACGCGATCAAATCGGAGCTCTTTTGGGGTTCAGACTGATTGGAATTCAAGGGAATATCCTGGCACAAATAACCTGTCATCAGCACAGCTATGCACGCAATTGGCAATGCATCTACAAAGCAATCAACTAATTAACACGGCGTATTGAAAAAGACGCCATGGTAACGCCTGAACCAGCCCCCATCCATCAAAGATGAAACAATACACAGTCAACTATTTACAAAAGTACTGCGTTGATAGGGGTTATGCTGCGGCGGTGAGACAGGTCAAATAATTCAAAAAAAAGTCCGCAAAGCTCATCAGAAGCCTTAGCTTCCATACAATAAGCCCGCTAAAACAATGGCAGTATAGTCATATTTGGCTGTTTGCCAAATACTTCAGCACTTTGGAACACTTTATGCCTGATACCACGACCACATCCCCCCCCATTGACCCAGCCTTAGAAGAGGCGATGGCGATCAGCCTGCGCGGTGTGGAAGAACTTTTGCCGCGCGAGGAATGGCTGAAAAAACTGCAGCGCTCAAAAGCCACCGGAGTGCCCCTGCGCATCAAGCTGGGCCTGGACCCTACGGCACCCGACATCCACTTGGGCCACACTGTCGTGCTCAACAAAATGCGCCAGCTTCAAGACCTGGGCCACCAGGTGATTTTCCTGATTGGTGACTTCACCAGTCTGATCGGCGACCCGTCGGGCCGCAACTCCACGCGCCCTCCGCTGACGCCTGAACAAATCAAGCACAACGCCCAGACCTATTACCAGCAAGCCTCCCTGGTGCTGGATCCAAGCAAAACTGAAATTCGCTATAACAGCGAGTGGTGCAGCAGCCTGGGTTCAACCGGCATGATCCAGTTGGCGGCCAAATACAACGTAGCGCGCATGATGGAGCGTGACGACTTTCACAAACGGTTTCATGGTGGCCAGTCGATCAGCATCCATGAATTCCTCTACCCGCTGCTACAAGGCTATGACTCGGTTGCGCTCAAGGCAGACATGGAGTTGGGCGGCACCGACCAGAAATTCAACCTGTTGATGGGCCGCCATTTGCAGCAAGAATACGAGCAAGAGCCGCAATGCGTCTTGACCATGCCTTTGCTGGTGGGTCTGGATGGAGTGGACAAGATGTCCAAATCCAAGAATAACTACATTGGCATTACCGAAGATGCCAATGTGATGTTTGCCAAGACCCTGTCGATCTCTGATGAGCTGATGTGGAACTGGTATACCTTGTTGTCATTCCGCTCGCTGCAAGAGATTGCCGATCTGAAGGAGCAAGTTGCACAAGGGCGCAACCCCAAAGAAGTGAAAGTGCTGCTGGCCAAAGAAATCACCACGCGCTTTCACTCCGCAGCAGCAGCCGAGGCGGCCGAGCAAGACTTCAACAACCGCAGCAAGGGCGGCGTGCCCGATGAAATCCCTGAAGTCACGCTGGACGGCGCGCCACTGGGCATTGGCAATTTGCTCAAGTCGGCAGGCCTCACAGCCTCAACCGGTGAAGCCAACCGCCTGATCGATGGCGGCGGCGTGCGCGTCGATGGTGCAGTCATCAGCGACCGGGGTCTGAAGCTGGACGCAGGCGTCTACGTCGTGCAAGTGGGCAAACGCAAATTTGCCCGTGTGACATTGCAAGCTTAAAACCAGCTCTGCGCAGCATGGTCTGCGCATGCATCCAAGCCAAAAGCCTGAACCCTGCGTTCAGGCTTTTTTGCTTGTTCGTCCTCGCTAGTGCAGGCATGTGCCAATGATGCAAGGCTGACTGTGAAGAGCCTGTTCATCACAGTACAGGCCACACCGGAGCCCCAAAGCGCATGACAGCGTTGCCCGTGCTGCCTCTTTTTTGCACTTGGTGCGACGGCGTGCAGATGTTGAACAGGCTCTAAAACCTGTTGACGTACTTAGGCCTCTTGCGGCGCAGGCTCCAGCAATTCCAAGTACTCGGCATAACGCTGGCTGTTACGCACATAGTGGTCTGCGTTGCCTTGCAGGTGCTGCACCATCTCTTCGCTCAACTCACGCTTGAGCACCGCCGGTGCTCCGACAATCAGGCTGCGGTCGGGAAACACCTTGCCCTCGGTCACTACCGCGCCAGCGCCAACCAGGCAATTCTTGCCAATCACCGCGCCATTCAAGACCACGGCACCAATGCCAATCAGCGAGCCATCGCCTACCGTGCAGCCATGCACCGTGGCCTGGTGACCCACCGTGACGCTCTGACCAATCACCAATGGAAAGCCGGGATCAGAATGCAAGACCGCACCGTCCTGGATGTTGCTGTGCGCGCCAATGTGCATGGGTTCATTGTCGGCGCGCACGACGGCGTTGAACCAGACACTGACGCCCTGCTCCAGCGTGACTTGCCCGACGACCTGCGCGCCCGGTGCGATGAATACGTCCTCCGCGCACTGGGGGGCGGCACCATTGAGTTTCCAAACAGGCATAGCGCCTCCTTGTTAATAGAGATATAAGCCTGAGCGCCTGTGCATCATCTCCACGCCGTCGCGCAAGGCACAAAAAGAGGCAGTGCGAGGCGCCTATTGCCGCTCATACGTCTGTCTGAGTACAACGGGCAACGCCGCAATGCGCTTGTTGTGCCTTGCCTTTTGGGCTTCAACGCGGCTGCGTCGAGATGATGAGCTGGCTCTTAAGCGACCGAGCGAGCCGATTCGATGCCTGCGCTGATAAAGCCGCCATCAACGCTCAGAATCTGCCCGGTGACGTACGAGGACGTTTGCGGGTTCAAGAAAAACGCAATCGCTTGTGCGACCTCTTCTGGCTGGCCATAGCGGCGCTGCGGCACCGCATTTTTCCAGATGTTTTGCACAGCGTCGGAATGCACGCTCATCGCCAGCGGCGTCTCAATGGGGCCTGGGCAAATACAGTTGACGCGAATGCCATACTCGGCCAATTCGTTGGACATGATTTGCGTCAGATTGACCAGGGCCGCTTTCGATGGGCCATAGGCGCTGCGGCCCTTGTTGCCAATCAAACCAGAAACAGAGGCCACGTGCACGATAGCGCCGCCGCCGCTGTCTTTCATCAGCCTTGCGACTTCACGGCTGAGGTTGAACGCCCCCAGCACATTGACTTCAAAAATGGCACGCACCATCGCCGAATCGGTGTCCAAAAATGCGATATCGCGGCCAAAACCGGCTGAGTTGACCAGGCCCACAATCGGCTCAGTGGCGGTGTGGTAGCGCGCCAGCAAAGGGGCAATCAAGGCCTCTTGCGTGATATCCATTTGCTCGTAGGCAATCAGCTCACCCCACTGGGTCAGGTTCTTCTGCGCGGCTGCGATGTTGTCGGCCGAATGGTCCAGTACCAGCACGCGGCGGCCCAGTTTAGCCAGCAGTTGCACCACAGCCAAGCCGATGCCAGAAGCACCACCGGTGACGATGGTGATGCCAGCAGTTGGCTGGCTTGTGTTAGTTTGCATTTCTTGTCTCTTGAATGTGGAGATAAGCATCAAGACTGGGCGTCGACGCGCTCAATCACCATCTCAAATGTCACCAGCACCGGATTGGCTCCAGGCTTCAAACGGCCGCTGTGAATGCCATGCAAATAATCAACCAGCGCCACATCCAGGGCGACCCCCGTGCCGCCGGGCAAGCTGGTGTCCACAGTGCCTTGCTCAATCAAGACCTCGGTGACAAACGCCTCGACTTCTCGGCCATCTGCAAAGCTCACGCCAACCAGGCTGCCCACCCCACCGCGCACGACGGCACGGCGAATGCCGTGCTCGCGGCAAATTGTGGCAATCGCTTCGCAGACGTCTTCGTTGGGCCTGATCGTTACGGCTAGACCTGTGCTGGTGGGCTCCGCACTTGCGGCAGCAGGGGCTGCAAGTGCAGGCACGGGCGTGAACAGGCTAAAGCGGCTTTCGGTACAAGGCAGCACATCAAAGTTCGCGCCTTGCATGTACCAGATATGCATCTGCGGCGCCTCGCTCAGCCAGGCATCATCAGGCAGCACATGGCCGGCTTTGCGCTCTCCCTGCGCGTCAATCCAGACCGCATGGCAATGTAGCCAAGACTGTCCATCGCGCAAGCCAATCATCACGGTGGCCGACTCAATTTGCGCCGGCACCACGGCCTCATAGCGGTCGCTGTAAAAAACGGCAAACTCGGGCTTGTTGGACAGCGCTGGCATCACATACGCCAGTGGTCCAAAGCTGCCGCCCTCCAAACGTGCGACCGCGCTGCTCGCGCCGCGCAGCGCGCACAGACGCGCAAAGGCCTCGCGCAGGGGCAAGCCAGTCGGCAACACGTCTGCGTGGTAGTGCAACTGGCAAGGCACGGCATTGTGGCGCCGCAGCTCAGGCGTGCCAAAGTGGTGAATGCTGCGCATCCGACTTCTCCTTAGACAGCCGCTGGCTGCAGCTCAGCCAAGGTCACAGCCACACCGCGTTTGGCCAGCTCGTCTTTGACCATGCGCTTGGGCACTTTGCCGTACCCCGATTTGGGCAGCTCGTCCCAGAAGAAAATGTGCTTGGGCATTTTGTAACGCGGCACTTTGCTGCTGAGCCAGTCTTGCAGGGCTGCAGCATCCAACTGCGCGCCCGGTTTGAGCACGCACACGGCCACACCGACCTCACCCCACTGGGCATCCGGAATGCCCAGCACCGCCACCTCCGTGACATCGCCGTGCAGCAGGATTTTCTCTTCAATCTCGCGCGGGTAAATGTTTGAGCCGCCCGATATATACATGTCCGAGGCACGTCCGGTCAGATACAAATAGCCTTGCGCGTCCATGTGGCCAATGTCACCGGTGCGGAACCAGCCGTTGCGAAACGACTTGGCATTGGCCTCCGGGTTGTTGTAGTAGCCCGCAAACACCGCAGGTCCAATCACACAGACCTCGCCAGTTTCACCGTATGCCAGTTCACGGCCTTCGTCGTCCTGGATCGAGACCTGCATGCCGGTGCGCTCAAAACCGCAGGTGCCAGGGCGCTCGACTTGGCCGTCCGCGCCTACATGGTCGTAAGCAGGCAGCACAGTGATATTGCCCGTCACCTCACCCAGGCCGTAGTACTGCACCAGCACCGGGCCCAATTTGGCCAGCGCGTATTTCTGGTCGGCCTCGTACATGGGCGCGCCAGCGTAGATCACCTGGCGCAGGCTCGAATGGTCATAGCGGTCCACACTCGGGTCTTCCACCAGCATTTTCAAAATGGTGGGCACGGTGAACATATTGCTGAGGCGGTAACGCTCAATCAACGCAAACGCCTCTTCGGCCGTGAATTTCTCAGATGGCATCAGCACCGTTTTAGCGCCACGCACAACCATGTTCAACTGGTGCACGCCAGCGCCATGCGAGAGCGGAGCAACCACCAGCGAACCGTCATCGCTGGTCGTGCCTGGCAGCAAATCGGCCAAATGGTTGGTGATCACGCAGGCCAGCTGGCCATGCGTGAGCACTGCCGCTTTAGGCTTGCCGGTCGTGCCCGAAGTAAACAAGAACCAGCAAGGGCTGTCGGTTTGCACTGCGGTGTTGGGAAACTGCACGCCCAGATTCTGGGCGATCAAATCGGCCACCGTGGGCCTATCACCAGCTGGTACTGGCGCGCTGCCGCGCAGCCACAACACATCGGTTTGTGGATCGGCGGCGCACACACTGTCGGCGTAATCGGCAAAATCTGTCTGGCACAAAAACACTTTGCTGCTCGCCACCGAGGCCATATACACCAGGTCGTCAGGCACCGAGCGGAAATTGGTGGGCACCCAGATGGCCCCCAGGCGGAAGGCCGCAAACATGGACTCGAACATTTCGTTGGAGTTTTTCGAATGCACCAGCAGCGTGCTGCCTTTGACGACGCCACGCTTGGCCAGCGCGGCCGACAAGGCACTGACGCGGGCATCAAACTCTTGCCAATTCCAGACTTCGTCACCCCAGATCAAGGCAGGCAATTGCGGCAGACGGCGCGCATTTTGCGTCAGCCAATAGGCCAGGTTCATTGCCCGATTGGTCAACGGGCTTGCATTAGTAGATGCAAAAGTGGATGTCATTTACGGCGCTCCAGAATCGACACGTAGTTAGCGACGGCAGCGCCGCCCATATTGAAAATACCTGCCAGCGAGGCGTCAGGCAGCTGCATCGCACCGGCCTCGCCTGCCAATTGCATTGCAGCCATCACATGCATGGACACGCCGGTCGCACCCAACGGATGGCCACGCGCTTTCAAGCCGCCCGAAACGTTGACTGGCAAGCGGCCGTTTTTGTAGGTGATGCCGTCTTTGATGACACGCCAGCCCTCCCCGCGCGGCGCCAGGCCCATGGCTTCGTACTCGAGCATTTCTGCAGTGGTAAAGCAGTCATGGGTTTCGACCAAGTCCAGGTCATAAATGCCCAGACCGGCTGTCTCCAAAGCCTTTTGCCAAGCGCGGTGCGCACCTTCAAACGCGACCGGGTCACGGCGAGACATCGGCATGAAGTCGTTGACTTGCACGCGCGCTCTGAAGGCAATCGCCCGCGCCAATGCCAGCGCGGTTTCTTCGTCGGCCAGCACGACGGCAGCTGCGCCGTCCGAAACCATCGAGCAATCGGTGCGGCGCAATGGGCCTGCGACGCGCGGATTTTTCTCGGAGACCTGGTTGCAGAAGTCAAACCCCATATCCTTGCGCACGTGGGCATACGGGTTGTCCAAGGCATTGGCGTGGTTTTTTGCCGCAATCAAGGCCAGTGATTCACTTTGGTCACCATAACGCTCAAAGTAGTTGCTGGTGATCTGGCCGAAAATACCGGCAAAACCCAGCGGATTCTCTTCTTCACGGCGGTAGCAACCGCTGAGCAAAATGCCTGGAATCGCACTCGATGGCACGCCAGTCATTTTCTCAGCACCAATGGCCAATGCAATACGTGCACGGCCTGACTCAATCGCATCCATCGCGGAGTGGATCGCAGCCGAGCCTGTCGCACAGGCATTCTCTACGTGCACAGCCGGTGCAAAACGCAAATCGGCATTGCATAAGGCAGGCAAGCCCGCTTCAAAACCTTGTGGTCCCAAACCATTGTTGTAGACACCAACGGCGATATGGTCAATGTCTTGCGCTGGCACTTGCGCATGCGCGAGTGCGTCGTTGATGACAAGACCCATCAGCGCTTCAATATCCAAAGCATCCAGCTTCCCAAATGGGGAATGGGCCCACCCTACGATGCAAGCTTTACGGGACATAGCAATCCTCTCCTGATAATTTCACACAAACATTCCATGCAAGCCGCACACCAGCGTGTTGCGCTGTGTGCGAGCGCAGTCTGAATCGACTGGCACCTCAGGCACTGCGGCCCATGCGGGCTTCGACAAAGGCCTTTTCTTCATTGAGCATCGCAACCAGCTCTTCGTGGCGGTTGTCAGCAAAACGGCTCTCAACACCGGCAATCGCCAGCGAAGAAGGCAGGCCACCACGCGGATCAACCACTGCCACCGCCACCCCCCAGGAGCCCTTGAACACCAAGCCTTTGTTGAAGGCGTAACCCAACTCACGGGTTTGCTCGACCTGCTCCCAAATGATCGGAATCGACAGATGCGGATAGGCGCTCAGCAAGGTGTCACTGTTGACCTCCAAAATCCTGTGCACCTGCTCGTCGGGCAATGCAGCCAGCAAGGCAATGCCGCTGCCGCCGCAACCCAGCGGGTGGCGGTCACCTGGCTGCAGCACGTGCGAGCGCAGCGGGTAATTGCCGTCTTCGCGCGCCAGACACACGGTTTCCGTGCCGCGCTGCACACTCAGCAAAGCCGCATCGCCTGAGCGCTGCGCCAGTCGCCGCAGGCTGTCAGTGGCCATGCGCAAAACGCCAAAACGGTCGCCAGCCAAAATGCCCAGCGCGTAGGTTTCTGGGCCACTGAAATACTTGCGCGATGCCGGGTCTTGCTCAATCAAACCGTTCTCCATCAGCGCCAGCAACAAGCGCCTAGCCGTGGGTTTGGTCAGCCTCACCTTGTCGACGATATCGGCCAGCGCCATCCCCGTGTTGCGGGTGGCTGCCACCACTTGCAGCAATTGAATGGCCCGGTCCAGCGTTTGGCTCGATGGCAAAGCCTCGTTGTCTTCGTGTCGGTTTGTCATTTAATTATTCAGTAATTCCATTATTTGGAACTTTTATTTAATTCCATTTGTTGGAATAAATAATCGATAAATTCGATTTTTCAGGAGTATATACAGTGCACATCGTTCCATATACGTAGGGGAAATACCAGTATTGACATTCAATTGACCAAGAACTCTAATGCAAACCTCGAAAACACTTCAAACGCATTCCATATATTGGAATAAGGAGATACCTGTGGATCGTCGTTCATTCATCACCAAAAGCAGCGCGGCTGCATCGATGCTGTCTCTGGGGTTTGGCATTCCCAAGTTCGCCCACGCGGCCGAATTCACCTACAGGCTCTCGCACAGCGTCCCGGTAAACCACCCCTTGCATATTCGCGCTGAAGAAGCAGCCAAGCGCATCAAAGAAGAAACCAATGGCCGTTTTGAGCTGCTGGTGTTTCCCTCTGACCAGCTGGGCGCACAAACCGATGTGATGAGCCAAACGCGCTCGGGCGCAATCGACTTTTTCTGCCTCTCGGGCGTGGTGCTGTCAACCCTTGTACCCGCCAGCGCAATCAGCGGCCTGGGCTTTGCATTCAAAGACTACGACGAGGTCTGGAAGGCCATGGACGGTGGTCTGGGCGCCTTCATTCGCAGCGAAATCGCCAAATCGCGTTCGCTGTTTGCGATGGAGAAAATCTGGGACAACGGCTACCGCCAGATCACCAGCTCAGCACGTCCTGTCGTTAATCCTGGCGACATTGCCGGCATGAAAATTCGCGTTCCGCCATCACCGATGTGGATTTCGCTGTTCAAGGCCCTGGGCGGCGCACCGACCACCATCAATGCCAACGAGCTGTACTCGTCGCTGCAAACCCGCATCGTCGACGCGCAAGAAAACCCGCTGGCAGTGATCTCGACACTCAAACTCTACGAAGTGCAAAAGTACTGCGCGATGACCAACCACATGTGGGATGGTTTCTGGCTGCTGGGCAACCGCCGCAACTTCGACGCGCTGCCTGAAGATATCCAGGTCGTGGTGCAAAAACACCTCAACGCCGGCGCGATGGCCGAGCGTGCCGACCTGGTCGAACTCAACACCACCTTGCGCCAGCAATTGAGCGACAAGGGCATGGAGATTGTTGAAGCCAACCGCCCTGAGTTCCTGGAAAAACTGCGCAGCGGTGGCTTCTACGACGAATGGCGCAAGAAATTCCCGGCCGAAGGCTGGGAGCAGCTCGAACTCGTCACTGGCACGCTATAAGGACTGACCCATGAGTTCACACGGCATCTCACTGGATGAATCCGCCCGCATGGGCGGACCCTGGCGCTGGTTCGAAGACGCGCTCTACAAAACAACCGGCTTTGTCGCCGCAGCCTTGTTGACTGCGGTCATCGCCTTGCTGTTTGCGGGCGTGTTGGCCCGCTACGTATTCCATACGCCCTTGATCTGGTCAGATGAACTCAGCAGCATTTTGTTTTTGTGGCTGTCCATGACCGGCGCAGCGCTGGCCACTTACCGGGTTGCGCACATGCGCATGACGGCAGTGGCCACGCACATGGGGGCGCAATGGCAAGGCTTTTTCACTGCCTTGTCGATTGGTGCGATGCTGCTGTTCTTCTGCCTGATCCTCTACCCGGCGTATCTGTTTGCCGAAGAAGAGATGTATGTGACCACCTCGGCACTGCAAATCTCCAACGTCTGGCGCGCCGCTGCGCTGCCGGTCGGTTTTGCGTTAATGGCCATCTTCAGCCTGGGGCGTTTGCTGGATTTGCGCCGTGACCCAAAAACATATTTGGCCGTCGGCCTGCTGATCGCGGTCAGCGCCCTGCTGTGGTTTTTCGGCCCGCAACTCAAGACCTTGGGCAACTACAACTTGCTGGTCTTTTTTGTACTGATCGTAGGGGTATGCGTATTTGCCAGCGTTCCGATTGCGATGGCTTTCGCACTGGCCACCTTTGGCTACCTGGCGCTGACCACACGCATGCCAGTAATGGTCCTGGTCGGCCGCATTGACGAGGGCATGTCGCACCTGATGCTGCTGGCGATTCCGGCCTTTGTGTTTCTCGGTGTCTTGCTGGAGATGACCGGCATGGCTCGGGCCATGGTGCAGTTCTTGGCCAGCCTGCTCGGCCATGTGCGCGGCGGTCTGTCTTATGTGCTGGTAGGCGCGATGTATTTGGTCTCTGGTATTTCCGGCTCCAAAGCAGCCGACATGGCTGCGATTGCGCCAGCGCTATTCCCAGAAATGGTCAAACGCGGCTCGAAAAAAGGCGACCTGGTCGCCCTGCTGTCCGCCACCGGTGCGCAGACCGAAACCATTCCACCATCCATCGTATTGATCACTGTCGGCTCGGTCGCCAGCGTGTCGATCTCGGCCTTGTTCATCGGCGGTCTGTTGCCTGCTTTCGTATTGGGTCTGGGCTTGTGTGCGGTGATTGCTTACCGCTACCGCAACGAAGACCTGTCATCCGTGGTGCGCACCCCATGGCGCAAGGTGGGCAAATACTTCATGATTGCGCTGCCCGCACTGGCCTTGCCGTTCGTGATTCGCGCCGCCGTAGTCGAAGGCGTGGCCACCGCCACCGAAGTCTCAACGATTGGTATCGTCTACGCTATCTTTGCAGGGCTTGTGATCTACCGCCAGTTCGATTGGCGCAAGATTTACCCAATGCTGATTGACACGGCCGCGCTGTCTGGCGCGATCCTGATCATCATTGGCGCAGCGTCTGGCATGGCCTGGGCGCTGACGCAATCGGGCTTCTCCAGAGACTTGGCGCAATTCATGCAAAGCCTGCCAGGCGGTGCGAACACCTTCCTTATCGTCTCGATCATTGCCTTCATTGTTTTGGGCAGTTTGCTCGAAGGCATTCCCGCGATTGTGTTGTTTGGCCCGCTGATGTTCCCAATTGCTCGGGCGATGGGCATCCACGACGTGCACTACGCCATGGTTGTCATCCTGTCGATGGGGCTGGGCTTGTTTGCGCCTCCGTTTGGCGTTGGTTACTACACCGCCTGCGCGATTGCCCGTGTTGATCCCGACGAAGGCATGCGCCCAATCTGGGGTTATATGCTGGCCTTGCTGATCGGTTTGATCATCGTTGCTGCCGTGCCATGGATCTCCATCGGCTTTCTGTGAGTGAAACAACACACCATGACTGAACGACTCAAAGACCGCGTCGCGCTGGTGTATGGCGCAGGCGGCCCCGGCCAGGAACTGAGCAACGGCCGCGCAGCAGCCATTGCCTATGCCCGCGCCGGCGCCATTGTGGTTTGTCTGGACCGCCAGGCCGACACCGCCGAAGAAACCGCACGGCAAATCACCGACGAAGGCGGCCGCGCACTGGCGCTGGCGGCCGATGTGACCGATACCGAGCAGGTCAACCAATCGGTAGAGCAGGCGCTGCAGGCCTTGGGCCGCATTGACATCCTGCACAACAACGTCGGCATTGCGCCTGCCGGAGGCCCGCTGGAGACCGATGATGCAGCTTTTGCCCGTGTGATGGACATCAATGTGGGCTCGGTGCACCGCACTGCAAGAGCAGTACTGCCGCACTTCATCGAGCAAGGCAAGGGCGCAATCGTCAACATCTCGTCCTTGTCAGCGGTGCGCTGGAGCGGCTATTCCTACTTTGCCTACTACGCCTCGAAAGCGGCAATGAACCAGGCCACGGTGGCTTTGGCACTGCAGTACGCAGCGCAAGGCATTCGCGCCAATGCGGTCATGCCCGGCGTGATTGACACGCCGCTGGTCTACCAGCAAATCAGCGCGCAGTACGGCAGTGTCGAAACAATGCGCCAAGCCCGCCAAAACGCTGTGCCGATGAAACGCACCGGCACGCCATGGGATGTGGCCAATGCCGCAGTGTTTTTGGCCTCGGACCAAGCTGGTTTTATCAATGGCGTGTGCTTGCCAGTAGACGGCGGCCACAGCTGCGCAATTCCTGGTTTGGCTTAAACAAGCCCAGGCAAGCGCTGCAAAGCCCTCGTTACTGGGGCGAGTGCAGGGGCCAGATGGACTGCCAGACGTCTTGCAACGCCTGTTGCCGTACACACGGCCGCAGGCGTTTTGTTGTGGCCCGCAGGCCCCGTTGCGTGACAGCCTATCGCCTGCTGTCGCATAATGCGCGCTGCAATAAGAAGAGCCCGTTCACCATTTCCACGCAGCCGCGGAGATTTTGAACAGGCTCTAAGAACGTGTTTACGATCTTTTTACAGACCGCGTTGGGGCCCAAAAGGATACGATGCGTGGCAAAAACCGCAGTCGGGCTAGCTGCCCGGCGAGCATTTTTAACAAAGTAGCGTGCCTTTTGGGCTCCAACCCAGAGGGCAAGGCACAAAAAAGCGCATTACTGCGTTGCCCGTTTTGCTCATACAGACGTATGAGCTGCAACAGGCGCCTTGCACTGCCTCTTTTTTGTGCCTTGCGCGACTGCAAAAAGATCGTAAACACGTTCTAAGAGGAGTTGCGCATTCATCGTGCACCAACACCTCGATTGATTTATCACACCAAGTGGTCTTTACGCTGAGATGGCAGGGTTTCCCTGCCATTGCTGTTTATACAGGCTACACCGCAACGACATCGCATATGACAGACGAACTGGCACAAGTCACCATCTACACCGACGGCGCATGCAAGGGCAATCCTGGCGCTGGCGGCTGGGGTGCGCTATTGCAGGCCCAGGGCAAGAGCAAGGAAATCTGGGGGGGTGAGCAAAACACCACCAACAACCGCATGGAGCTGCGCGCAGTCATTGAAGCCCTGAAAATACTCAAGCGCCCCTGCCACATCACTCTGTACCTGGACAGTGAATACGTGCGCAAAGGCATCACCGAATGGATTCATGGCTGGAAAGCCAAGGGCTGGCGCACCGCCAGCAAGCAGCCCGTCAAAAATGCCGAGCTGTGGCAGGAGCTTGACGCGCTGGTACACGGCAGCCAACACCGCATCGACTGGCGCTGGGTCAAAGGCCACGCGGGCAATCCAGGCAATGAAAAGGCCGACGAACTGGCCAACCGCGGCGTGGACGAGCTGCGCTAAACCAGCCATATTTCAAGCCCCCGCACTGCACACGAGGACCCACCACCATGCCCGAGGCGCATCCATTCACTACGCCGCACCAGCCGCCAACGCCTGCGGCTGCCGTGGTATTTGACAATTTAGGAAAAATTTACCAATCTTCGGCCGGTCCGGTCGAGGCGCTGCAAGGCATCAACTTGGCAATACCCAGCGGCTGCATTTACGGCATGATTGGCCGCAGCGGCGCTGGCAAGTCGAGTTTGCTGCGCACCATCAACCGCCTGGAAGAGCCCACTGAGGGCCGGGTGCTGGTCGAAGGCGTCGATATCAGCGGTTTGTCACAGGCCGAACTCGTCAAACAACGCAGGCGCATTGGCATGATTTTTCAGCACTTCAATTTGCTGTCTGCCAAAACCGTCTGGGACAACATCGCCCTGCCCTTGCGCGTTGCGGGTGTGCCTGAGCCACAGGTGAAAGTGCGCGTCAATGAACTCCTGGATCTGGTGGGCTTGGCCGACAAGCACCACAGCTATCCACGCCGGCTCTCGGGTGGCCAAAAGCAGCGTGTAGGCATTGCCCGCGCACTGGTGCACAATCCGCCCATCTTGCTGTGTGACGAAGCCACCTCGGCCTTGGATCCTGAGACCACGCAAGCGATCCTGCAGTTGCTCAAGGACATCAACCTGCGTCTGAACATCACGGTGATTCTGATCACACACGAGATGAGTGTGATCCGCGAAATCGCCGATCAGGTACTGGTGTTAGAAAACGGCCGCATTGCTGAACACGGCCCGGTATGGCAAGTGTTTGGCGCGCCGCAGCATCCGGCCACCCAGGCGCTGCTCGCGCCCTTGCAGCACCGCCTGCCCGATGATTTGGCATCCCGCCTGCAAGCACAGCCACCCGCTGCAGGCCAAGCGCACCAACAAGTGCTGCAATTGTTTTATACCGGCCAGGCCGGCCTGGAGCCCGACTTGGCCCGCATTGCAGCCAGTCTGCCGGGCAATCCATGCCTGCTGCATGGCGGCATTGACCGCATCCAAGGCCATGCTCAGGGCAACCTGGTCATTGGTCTTGATGGTGCAGCTGTGCTGCCCGATCTGGCCTCTCTAACGCAAGGCGCCAGCGCCATTGCCCATCGTGTGGAGTGCATTGGTTATGTGGTTTGAAAACTTGACCCTGTCGATTCCTGCCGAGCGTTACTGGCAGGCCTTGCTCGACACCTTGATGATGGTTGGCGTCTCCAGCGCAGTGGCTTTTCTCGCCGGAATTCCGCTGGCCCTGCTATTGATCGTCACCGCGCCTGGCGGCTTCTTGCAATCACCGACCACCAACCGTTTGCTCGGCTACGTAGTCAACGGTTTTCGCGCCGTGCCTTTTATCGTACTGCTGGTTGCATTGATTCCATTCACGCGCTATGTGGTCGGCACAACCATCGGCGTCTGGGCCGCGATTGTGCCACTGGCCATCAGCTCCACGCCCTTTTTTGCCCGCATTGCCGAGGTCAGCCTGCGCGAGGTCGACCCCGGCCTGATTGAAGCCGCGCAAGCAATGGGTTGCAAAAAATGGCACATCGTGCGCCACGTCTACCTGCCCGAAGCCATGCCCGGCATCATCGGCGGCTTCACCATTACGTTAGTGGCCTTGATCAGCTCATCGGCCATGGCCGGTGCCGTAGGTGCAGGTGGGCTGGGCGATTTGGCGATTCGCTATGGCTACCAGCGCTTTGATACCCAAGTGATGGTGATCGTGATCGTACTGCTGATTGCCATGGTCACCGTCGTGCAATACCTTGGCGACCGTTGCGTGCGCTGGCTCAGAACCCGCTGATTCCTGTGCTCAACCGAGGGCAATGCCCAAGCATGAACGCCTAGCGGCTCAGGCGCTAGGCTGCCATTGTTTGACACAAGGCCCCGCCACCGCGGCCTGACACCGCGCTCGCGGCTGCCACCCCATCCGTGCCAACACAAGGGGCACTGCTTTAGAACCTGTTTACGATCCTTTCGCAGTCGCGCAAGGCACAAAAAATCGGCAGTGCCAGGCGCCTGTTGCAGCCCATGCGTCAGTATGAGGACAACGGGCAACGCAGTAATGCGCTTTTCGTGCGTTGCGCTTTTGTGTACCTTGTGCGGCTGAGTGAAGATTTTGAACAGGCTCCCAAAGCCTGTTTACGCACCCATAGCGCAACAATTTTGTTAAATATGCTTAAATTTTCATGAGCCCAAAAGCCTTGCTTGAGCTGCCAACAGCAGGCTTGGAGCATCCTTCCTCCGTCAGTCCCCCCTACCCGGGTCAGCGGCAGCTTAGAACGGCTCGCAAGTCACACTGGAATATACGAGGATGGCATCAGTAAATAGATGCAGGGTGCAAATACTTTACCCTGTATTATGAAAATGCCTCACAACCTACTAGGAGAAAACGATGAGTGATGACATCAAAAAGTGCCCAGTAAGCCACCTCACCACCGACTTTGGCGCGCCAGTCACAACCAACCGAGACAGCTTGACGGCCGGGCCTCGTGGCCCACTGCTCGCGCAAGACGTCTGGCTGAACGAACGCTTGGCCAATTTTGTGCGTGAAGTCATTCCTGAGCGCCGCATGCACGCCAAAGGCTCCGGCGCTTACGGCACCTTCACCGTCACCCACGACATCACCCAGTACACACGTGCAAAAATCTTCAGCGAAATTGGCAAAAAAACCGAGATGTTTGCGCGCTTCACCACCGTGGCAGGCGAGCGTGGTGCGGCCGATGCCGAGCGCGACATCCGAGGCTTTGCGCTGAAGTTCTACACCGAAGAGGGCAACTGGGACATGGTGGGCAACAACACGCCGGTGTTCTTTATCCGTGATCCGCGCCAATTCCCCGACCTCAATAAAGCCGTCAAACGCGATCCCCGCACCAACTTGCGCAGTCCCAGCAATAACTGGGACTACTGGACACTGCTGCCTGAAGCCTTGCACCAGGTCACCGTAGTCATGAGTGACCGTGGCATTCCTGCCAGCTATCGCCATATGCATGGATTCAGCTCACACACCTACAGTTTCTGGAACGAAGCAGGCGAGCGGTTCTGGATCAAAATGCACTTCAGAACCCAGCAAGGCATCAAGAACCTGAGCGATGAGGAAGCAGAAAAGCTGGTGGGCAAGGACCGCGAAAGCCACCAACGCGATTTGTACGAAGCGATTGAGCGCGGCGAGCATCCCAAATGGACAATGTTCATCCAGGTCATGCCTGAGGCCGATGCCGAGAAGTATGCGCTGCACCCATTTGATTTGACGAAAGTTTGGTACAAAGGCGACTACCCGTTGATTGAAGTGGGTGAGTTTGAGTTGAACAAAAACCCGGAGAACTACTTTGCCGACGTCGAGCAGGTCGCATTCTCCCCAAGCAATCTGGTGCCTGGCATCGGCGCCAGCCCGGACCGCATGTTGCAATCGCGCCTGTTCAATTACGCCGATGCACAGCGCTTCCGCCTCGGGGTGAACTACCACCAAATCCCGGTCAACCAAGCGCGCTGCCCGGTTCACAGCAACCACCGCGATGGCCAAGGCCGCGTCGATGGCAACTACGGCAGCCTGCCGCACTACGAGCCCAATAGTTTTGGCCAGTGGCAAAGCCAGCCCGAATTTATGGAGCCGCCACTCAAACTCACGGGCCATGCCGACCACTGGAGCTTTCATGAGGATGACCACAACTATTTTGAGCAGCCAGGCAAGCTGTTTCGCCTGATGAATGACAGCCAGAAAGAAGCCCTGTTTGGCAACACTGGCCGAGCCATGGACGATGCGCCAGAGTTCATCAAATTCCGCCATATTCGCAACTGCCATGCCGCCGATCCAGCCTATGGCGCAGGTGTAGCCAAAGCTTTGGGCCTGGATCTGGCCAAAGCCCTGGCCTCTCAGAAAGACGATCCGATGTACGGCAATCCTTTGGTTCCCTTGCCTGTTTAAGGTATTTGCCAAGAAACGTGTGTGCCCGTCCACAACAGACGGCATGCACGCAACAAGAAGTGCAACGCGCACCACAACCGCTGCCAGGCCATGCCTGCCAGCGGTTTTTTAATGCGCGGCTGCGGCCGTCCATAAAATAGTATTAATTAATCATCTTATTAAAATAATTTGATTTTATTTATAGGAAGCATCTATTTACTATTGATGAGCGCCTCTTCTCGATCTCCGCACGCTGTGCGACACCCCGCGTTTTCACTCTCCAGATACCACTGTGGCAACACCCCTCAACCACGGCGCACACGCACCACTACAAAGGAAGCACGTTCATGACGGAAAAAGCCAAATGCCCATTCAACCACACAGTCGGCACCGGCACCACCAACCGAGACTGGTGGCCCAAACAATTGCGTGTGGACCTACTCAATCAGCACTCTGGCAAATCCAACCCGCTGGGCGAACACTTTGACTATGCCAAGGAATTCAACAGCATTGACTTTCATGCATTGAAGAAAGACTTGCGCGATTTGATGACCGACTCCCAACCTTGGTGGCCTGCCGATTTTGGCCACTACGGTCCGCAGTTCGTTCGCATGTCCTGGCACTCGGCTGGCACTTATCGCATTGGCGATGGGCGTGGCGGCGCAGGTCGTGGCCAGCAGCGTTTTGCGCCACTCAATAGCTGGCCTGATAACGTCAACATCGACAAGTCACGCCGCCTGCTGTGGCCCATCAAGCAAAAATACGGCCAAAAAATTTCCTGGGCCGACTTGATCGTGCTGGCCGGCAACGTCGCGCTGGAAACCATGGGCTTTAGAACGTTTGGTTTTGCCGGCGGGCGCGTCGACACCTGGGAGCCCGACAATGACGTGTACTGGGGCAACGAAGACACCTGGCTGGCCCCCACCGACAACCCCCACAGCCGCTACAGCGGCAAACGCGATCTGGAAAATCCTCTCGCTGCGGTGCAAATGGGGCTGATCTACGTCAACCCCGAAGGCCCGGATGGCAATGGCGACCCGTTGGCTGCGGCGCGCGACATCCGCGACACGTTTGCACGCATGGCCATGGACGACGAAGAAACCGTGGCCTTGATTGCCGGCGGCCACACTTTTGGCAAGACCCATGGTGCAGGCCCGGCCGACAGCCTGGCAGCGGAGCCAGAAGCCGCAGGTTTGGAACAGCAAGGCCTTGGCTGGAAAAGCAGCTTTGGCACAGGCAGCGGCGGCGATGCCATCACCAGTGGCCTGGAGGTGACCTGGACCACCACGCCCACACTGTGGAGCAACAACTTCTTTGAAAATCTGTTCAAGTACGAATGGGTGCAAGAGCGATCTCCTGCAGGCGCGCTGCAATGGGTCGCCAAAGATGCGCCAGAGGTCATTCCTGATGCGCACAAGCCCGGCGTCAAACACCGCCCAACCATGCTGACCACCGACTTGTCGCTGCGCGTTGACCCTGCATACGAGCAAATCGCACGCCGCTTCCATGAAAACCCACAGGCCTTTGCCGAGGCCTTTGCCAGAGCCTGGTTCAAGTTGACCCACCGCGATCTGGGACCACGCGCGCGCTACCTTGGCCCGGAAGTGCCTCAAGAAGAGCTGATTTGGCAAGACCCAGTGCCAGCCGTCGACCACCCGCTGGTCAATGCCCAACAAGCCGAGCAGATCAAAACCCTGATTGTGGCCACCGGTTTGAGCGTGTCTGAACTGGTCAGCACGGCCTGGGCTTCGGCCTCGACTTTCCGTGGTGGCGACAAACGCGGTGGCGCCAATGGCGCGCGCATCCGCCTGGCCCCTCAAAAGGATTGGGAAGCCAACCGCCCTGAACAACTGGCCAAGGTGCTCACGATTTTGGAGCGCGTGCAGTTCGAATTCAACCAGCAAGCAGCCAATGGCACAAAGATCTCGCTAGCCGATCTGATCGTGCTGGCAGGCAATGCCGGTGTGGAAGCAGCCGCCAAAGCCGCAGGGGTCGTGGTCAGTGTGCCATTCGCACCAGGGCGCACCGATGCCACAGCAGCACAAACCGATATTGCGTCGTTTGAGCCACTGGAGCCAGTGGTGGATGGTTTGCGCAACTACCGCCAGCATGACTTCCGTGTCTCAACTGAAGAGCTGTTGATCGACAAAGCGCAAAAACTCACGCTCACTCCGCCCGAATTGACCGTATTGGTCGGGGGCTTGCGGGTACTGGGCACCAATGCGGATGGTTCTGCCCACGGCGTGTTCACCGACAAGGTAGGCGTGCTGAGCAATGATTTCTTCACCCATTTGCTGGACATGAACACCGCTTGGCAAGCCACCGATGCCAGCGCCGAGCTGTTCAGCGGCCATGACCGCATGAGCGGTGCGCAGAAATGGACCGCAACCCGTGCCGATCTGGTATTTGGCTCGAACTCGGTGCTGCGTGCCGTGGCCGAGGTCTATGCCAGTGCCGATGCCAAAGAGCGCTTTGTGCACGACTTTGTCGCTGCCTGGACCAAAGTAATGCATCTGGACCGCTTTGATCTGCCCTCCCAGACCGTGTAGAACACGTCAAAGGGCCGCTTGGCCCTTTTTCTTTGGACGGCCCCTGGCTGCTTCAAGCGTTCGCCACACACCGGCTCAAACCACTTGCCACAGGCTTCGGCGCGCTACCCACCTGGACTCAAGAGCGCCGTATCTGGCAGCAATTTGCAATCTACTCTCATTTAAGCAAACACAAGCCCAATAGCTCTGTATCGCTTGCGCCAAAAGACAACACTATCTTGAGCCCGTGGCTTAGAAAATATGACAAAGCGCATCAAAGCGCGTAGATTCGCCATGTTGAAGCCTTATTTCAACGCTTTATCAAATTTGGGAGATTTTTATGCGTCAAATGAATATCCGTACGATGAGCATTGCTGCGGCACTGGCTATCAGCAGTTTAACCATGGTCGCCTGTACTACTACACAGTCAGGCGTCAATGACGCTCCGAGCATGGACAGTGCCACCATCAACAGCCGCGCCACCGCATCGCTTGAGCGCCTGTACCAGTCTGTGCCCGGCTCCCAAGAGCTGGTCAACAAAGCCGCCGGTGTTTTGATTTTCCCATCAGTGATTGGTGGCAGCTTCGTCGTCGGTGCTGAGCATGGCCGTGGTGTGCTGCGTGTGGGTGGCCGTGATAAGGGCTACTACACCACCACTGCTGCCTCGATCGGCTGGCAGGCCGGTGGCCAATCGCGCGCCATCATTTATGTGTTCAACACCCAGGCCGCTCTGAATGACTTCCTTAACAGCGATGGCTTCTCTGTTGGCGGTGAGGCCTCGGTCTCGATCGGCCGCGTTGGCGTCAATGGCAGCCTGGACACCACCACTGCCACAACCCCAGTGACCAGCTTTGTGCTGACCAATGTGGGCCTGCAAGGCGGTGTGTCGCTGCAAGGCGCGCAAATTTCGCCATTGAAGATGAACGAATAACCCACTGCCCGAACATGCATCGCATGACTGCGGTGCACTGGCCACAGGTGGGCAAGCAGCACACAGCCTTGCCCCACCGAACCAAACGACCGCCAGATCCGCTACATCGGAGATCTGGCGGTTTTTTTGTCAAAGGGTGAGAAATCCGATAAAAAAAAGCCTTCTTATATTCTTTTTTCAATATACATATCAGACAAATCATTCTTTTGAAACAATAAGCAGGCTTGCTACAGTCATGTTTTGCTCCACTGACCGAAGCATGCTGTACCACTATTGAATGGCCGGTTTGCTTGGATGCTCTGTATAAAAACGACTGCCCGCACACCCCATGTACCAATACACCGAATTCGACAAAGACTTTGTCCGCAAGCGCTCTGAACAGTTTCGCGACCAGCTTGAGCGTTGGCAAAGCGGCAAAATCAGCGAAGAAGAGTTTCGTCCACTGCGCTTGCAAAACGGCTGGTATGTGCAGCGCTACGCACCGATGCTGCGCGTGGCCGTGCCCTACGGCGAGATTTCTGCGCTGCAGCTGCGCACTTTGGCTGTGATCGCCAAGGAATACGACGATCCAGAAGCCGAGGTCTACCACAATGCGTTGAAAACCCAAGGCGCAATGGGCACAACGTATTTGCCTACACACTACGCCCACTTCACCACCCGCACGAACGTGCAGTTCAACTGGATTCCGCTGTCACGCGCAGCCGATGTGATGGACTTGCTGGCCAGCGCCCACCTGCACGGCATTCAGACCAGCGGCAACTGTATCCGCAACACCACCACCGATGCCTTGGCCGGTGTGGCCGTCGATGAGATCGTCGACCCACGCCCTTACGCAGAAATTCTGCGCCAGTGGACCACGCTGCACCCTGAGTTTGCCTTCTTGCCACGCAAGTTCAAGATTGCCATCAGCGGCGCCCAGGAAGACCGCGCGGCCACAGGCTGGCACGACGTGGGCCTGCATCTGATCAAAAACGACGCAGGCGAAGTCGGCTTCAAGGTGTTTGTCGGCGGCGGCATGGGCCGCACGCCAATGGTCGGTGTGGCGATTCGGGAGTTCCTGCCATGGAACCAGATCATGAACTACATCGAGGCCATTGTGCGCGTCTACAACGAGCACGGCCGCCGCGACAACAAATACAAGGCCCGCATCAAGATTCTGGTCAAGTCCGAAGGCCAGCAATACATTGATGACGTCGAAGAAGAATACCGCCAGATCGTAGAGGTCGATGGTGGCCCGCACACCGTGCCAGACGCCGAGCTGGCACGTGTCAAAGCCTGTTTTGTCGACCCGGATCTGAGCCACTACCCAGCGCTAAGCGGTGCAGCGGCCAGCCAATTGCTGGCCGATCAAGCTGCCGCTGATGCCCAGTTTGCCCGCTGGCTCAAGCGCAATGTGCGCCCACACCGCAACCCGGCCTTGCGCGCGGTAACCTTGTCGTTCAAGCGCGTCGGTCAAGCGCCAGGCGATGCCTCGGCTGAACAACTGTTTGCTCTGGCCGACCTGGTCGAGCAATTCTCCGCTGGTGAAGCCCGCATCACGCACGACCAAAACGTGGTCTTGCCATGGGTCCACGCATCGCAATTGCAAGACCTGTGGCTGCGCGCGCAGCAATTGGGTCTGGCCAGCACCAATGTGGACTTGCTCACTGACATGATCGCCTGCCCTGGCGGCGACTTCTGCGCGCTGGCCAACGCCCGCTCGCTGCCGATTGCCGCCGCTATCACGGAGCGCTACCAGGATCTGGACGAGCTCGACGACATTGGCGACATCGACCTGCACATCAGCGGCTGCATCAACTCCTGCGGCCACCACCACAGCGGCCACATCGGCATTTTGGGTGTCGATAAAGACGGCAAAGAGTGGTACCAAATCACCGTTGGCGGAGCGGATGGCGCTGACCTCTCAGGCCCAGCGCAAGCAGGCAAAGTGATTGGCCCATCGTTCTCGGCCGCTGAAGTGCCCGATGTGATTGAAGCCGTACTGTCAACCTACCGCGACCTGCGCGAAGGCCAGGAGCGCTTTATTGACACCGCCCGCCGCGTTGGCGTTGCGCCATTCAAAGAGGCCGGTGCATCGGCACGGCACCCAGTGGCAGAAGACGCCACAGAAGAAGCGACCAGTTAAATACCAGCTAAACACCTGCGCGAATCAGGCCAGGCAGGGGCCGTCAACGGACTGCCACTGCCTGTACGGCCGCAGCGCGCGCATTAGAGAAGAACGCCATGAGTTTCCAGGTTCTCACCCAACAACAACACCAAGCTCCAACCGCAGGCGATACCAGTGTCATCGCCATTGCCAATGATGTCGATGCGCTGGACGTCCCGCTCGAAGGCGTCAGCCGCATCGACCTGGACTTTCCAACTTTTACCGATGGCCGCGCGTTTAGCCAAGCCTATTTGCTGCGCCGCCGCCGCCGCTTCACCGGCGATATTCGCGCCGTTGGCGATGTGCTGATTGACCAACTGCTGCAAATGGAACGCAGCGGCTTTTCAACAGCGGTGCTCAAAGAAGGCGTGGACATTGCTGATGCACAGCGCCAGCTCGAGCGCTTCTCACAAGGCTTCTACCAAGCAGATGCGGTCAATCGCAAGCCGCACTTTCTGCAAACCCCATCTGCAGCAGGAGAGCGCGCATGAGCAAGCTCCAAGCACTGGATCTGGCCAAAATCAACCAGGACTTGGGCCGTGATGCACAAGGCCTGGTCGACTGGGCCATTGGTCTGGGTCAAACCGCGATTGTCACGACCAACTTCCGCCCGTTTGAAGCGGTGATCCTGCACATGGTCAGCCGCGCCCAGCCTGATGTACAAGTGGTCTGGATGGACAACGGCTACAACACAGAAGCGACCTACCGCTATGCCGACGAAGTGACCAAGCAACTGGGCTTGAATCTGCGTATCTACCTGCCGTCGCGCTCGCGTGCACACCGCGAAGCAGTGGAAGGCCCGGCCCCTGCACTGGATGATCCGCGCCACGCCGCATTCACCCAAGAGGTCAAGTTAGAGCCGTTTGCCCGCGCCCTGCGCGAGACCGCACCCACAGTCTGGTTCACCGCTTTGCGCGCCACCGACTCGGCCGTGCGTGCGCAGATGGAGCCTGTCAGCATCAACCCCGACGGCTTGATCAAAGTCGCGCCCCTGCTGCACTGGTCCTCCAAAGAGCTGCATGAATACTGCCAACAGCACGGCCTGCCAAATAATTTTGACTATGCCGATCCGACCAAGGGCCAAGAGCAGCGCGAATGCGGCCTGCACCTGAGCCACTGAAGTCCTCCAGCGATAGAGATATCCATGAATGCACCTACCCAAGTAGCCCTGATCGAATCGGCGCTGCGCACCCCGATCACGCAACAACTCAGCAATAGCCACCTGGATGCGCTGGAAGAAGAGACGATCTTCATCCTGCGTGAAGTGGCCGCCAGTTTTGAGCGCCCGGCTTTGCTGTTCTCTGGAGGCAAGGACTCACTGGTCATGCTCAAGTGCGCCGAAAAAGCCTTTGGCGCAGGTCGCATTCCCTACCCGCTGCTGATGATCGACACAGGCCACAACTTCCCCGAAGTGACCGAGTTTCGTGACCGCCGCGCCAAAGAGCTGGGCGCGCAACTGATCGTGCGCAGCGTCGAAGATTCGATGGCGCGTGGCACCGTGCGCCTGGCCCATCCGGGCGAGAGCCGCAACGTTCACCAGTCCGTGACCTTGCTCGAAGCGATTGAGGAATTTCGCTTTGACGCGCTGATTGGCGGCGCACGCCGTGACGAAGAAAAAGCACGTGCCAAAGAACGCATCTTCAGCCACCGCGACAGCTTTGGCCAATGGCAGCCCAAGGCACAACGTCCGGAGCTGTGGACACTGTTCAACACCCGCCTGAACCAGGGCGAGCACTTCCGTGTATTCCCAATCAGCAACTGGACCGAACTGGATGTCTGGCAATACATCGACCGAGAAGGGATTGAGCTGCCAAGCCTGTACTACGCCCACCAGCGCCCAATTGTCGAGCGCAAGGGCTTGCTGGTGCCGGTGACAGCACTGACCCCAGCCAAAGAAGGCGAGCAAGTAGAGCAGCGCGAAGTGCGTTTTCGCACCGTGGGCGATATCACCTGCACTTGCCCAGTGGCCAGCTCGGCGGCATCGGCCGCCGACATCGTGGCGGAAACCCTGTCGGTGACCGTGAGTGAACGCGGCGCAACCCGCATGGATGACAAAACCAGCGAAGCGTCGATGGAAAAACGCAAGCGCGACGGCTATTTCTGACCTCGCAGGCCAGTGCAGCGCAGGCTGCACTGTTTGATTCAATTGCATTGGTGGCAGCGCAGGTGTTCGAGCCAGGCTGCCCATGAGTTTCAAGCTATGAGTACCACCCTACACAACGCCTTGCGCTTTATCACTTGCGGCAGCGTCGACGACGGCAAATCCACCCTGATTGGCCGCTTGCTGGTTGACAGCAAAAGCGTGCTGCAAGACCAGCTCGCCGGCGTCACCAAGCACGGCGCCAGCAGCCAAGAAGCCATCGACCTGGCCCAGCTGACCGACGGCCTGGCCGCTGAGCGCGAGCAAGGCATCACCATCGATGTGGCCTGGCGCTATTTCTCTACCGCCCAACGCAAATTCATCATTGGCGATGCACCTGGCCACGAGCAGTACACACGCAATATGGTGACCGCCGCCAGCAATGCCGATGCTGCCGTGGTGCTGGTCGATGCGACCAAGCTCGACTGGCAAAACCCGCAGCTGTCGCTGCTGCCGCAAACCAAGCGTCACAGCCTGCTGGTGCATTTGCTGCGCGTGCCTTCACTGATTTTTGCCGTCAACAAGCTCGATGCGGTCGCCGATCCGGCGCTGGCATTTGCCAATATCCAGGCGGCCTTACAGCGCTTTGCTAAAGCGGAGCACCTGACTGCTGCAGCCATCGTGCCAATCTCGGCGCTCAAAGGCTACAACGTGGTCAGCACCGAGCCTGGTTTTGCCGGCTACAGTGGCCCAGCGCTTTTGCCGCTGCTCGAAAGCCTGCCAGCCACACCGCCAGATACGGGACTGCCATTGGCGTTTCCAGTGCAATGGGTCGAGAAATTCTCCTCGTCTGCCGACACCAGCAAAAGCCGCCGTGTGTTCTGGGGCCGCGTGGCTACGGGCCAGATTGAAGCCGGCCAACAAGTGCGCATTTTCCCAGCCAACCGCACCGCCCGCGTTGTGGAAGTGCTAGACCATGTGCGGGCCCCGCATGCAGTCTCTGCAGGCGACAGCGCAGGTGTGTTACTGGACCAGGAAGTGGATATCTCTCGTGGTGACTGGTTGCTCGCTGAAGCCAGCGCAGCCGCACCAGCCAACCAAGCGACTGGCGATTTTGACAATTTTGATGCGCCAGTGGGCACGCACTATGCGTGGCCTGGCCAGCGTGAAATCACCGCAACAATTGCCTGGATGGACGATGAGCCTGCCGCCGTGGGCCGTGTCTACTGGACCTTGCATGGCCACCGCTGGGTCAAGGCCAAAATTCGCCGCATCGTGCAGCAGCTCAATATCCACACGCTGCAGCGCGAAGCCGCTGAGCAACTCGAACCCAATGCGATTGGCACCGTCGAGCTGGTCTTGCAAGAGGCCATACCAGCGGCTCCGTATAGCCAAAGCCGCAGCTTGGGCGCGCTGATTCTTGTCGACACCGCCAGCCATAAAACCGCAGCTGCCGTACTGGTGAACGACTAAGACTGCCATAATTGACGCAGCCGCGTTAAAATATGGGATTTCCCCGCGCTTCACAACCATTACAACATTTTTTGCCGAGCCTGTTATGACACACGTCGTCACCGAAAACTGTATCAAATGCAAATACACCGATTGCGTCGATGTGTGTCCTGTTGACTGCTTCAAAGAAGGTCCCAACTTCTTGTTCATCGACCCCGATGAGTGCATCGACTGCGCCGTTTGCGTGCCTGAATGCCCTGCAGAGGCCATTTTTGCGGAAGAGGATGTGCCTGCTGATCAACAAGAATTCATTCAGATCAATATCGAGATGAATGAAAGTGGCAAGTTCAAAAACATCACCAAGCGCAAACCAGCAATGGCAGATGCCGATGAATGGAATGGCAAAGCCGACAAGCTGCAATACCTGGAGCGTTGATCGCCTACAGGACTGCCGCATCTCTTAGAGCGTGTTTACGATCTTAAGTCCCATGCACCATTCAAACAGCCCCGACGCCAGCATCCCCGACTTCACCACTGATGTCGTCGTAGTCGGCGCTGGTCCTGCAGGGCTGTTTCAGCTGTTCCAGCTCGGTTTGCAAGGCCTTGCGTGCCACGTGCTTGAAGCCCTGCCCCACCCTGGCGGGCAATGCAGCCAGTTATATGCAGACAAGCCGATATACGACATACCGGCTCTCTTGCGTGTCACAGGCCATGAGCTCAGTGAGCAATTGCACCAGCAACTGGCACCTTTTGCCATCCATTGGCACTGGGGCCAAACGCTGGAAGCCATCGAAGAAGATGGCGCAGGCCACTGGCTGGTACACACCAGCCAGGGCCATGCCATTGCCTGCAAAGCCGTGGTGCTGGCCTTGGGTGTAGGCGCCTTTGTGGCGCGCAAGCCCAAGCTCGAGCATCTGGATGCACTGCTGGCTGAAGGCCGCCAAGCCTTTTTGCAATCGCATGACCGCCAAGCTGCCGTTGCAGGCCAGCAGGTGGTTGTGTTTGGCGGCGATGAAGCGGCCGTTGCGAAAGCGATCGAATTGGCGCAATCAGGTGCCGCACTGGCGCCAGCGCGCGTGAGCCTGCTGCACCGGCGTGATGTATTCAAAGCAGACGAAACAGCGCTGGCGCAATTGAACGCTTTGCGCGAGCAAGGCCGCATCCAGGTGGAAATTGGCCAGTTGCAAGCACTGAATTTGCACCGCGAAACAGCCTTGCAGTCACTGCACATTCTCAGCCCCGATGGGCAAAGCCAGACTGTGCCCGCTGATGTGCTGCTGGTCTACCAGGGCATTTCCCCCAAGCTTGGCGCATTGGCCGATTGGCAATTGGCGCTGGAAGCCAAGCACATTCTGGTCAATCCCGCGACTCAGGCAACGAATAGACCAGGCATTTATGCAGTCGGTGATATCGCCAGCTATCCTGGCAAGCGCAAGCTGATCGCCAGCGCGTTTCATGAGGCCATCATGGCTGCATTTGCAATTGCCGAGCAGCTCCAAGGCAAAAGCCCGCTGACTTTGTACACCACCACCCATACCGTGCTGCTTGAGCGCTTGGGTCAAGAGCCTGTCGCCAAAGCATAGACTCCTTCTGCACTGCGCATCAGGCATCAGGCACCAAGCACAGGCCAACAAAAAAACCATGCTGTGAAGACATGGTTTTTTTGTTGGTGATGACAAGCGGCGGTTGAGGCCGCTACTCCCCCCCCCTTGCGCCAGGCGCTGACCTATTAAAACGCTGGTGCAATCGCACCTTTGTATTTGCTGGCAATGAAATCACGCACTTTGTCAGTGCGCAAGGCGTCCGTCAGCTTTTGGATGCTTTCGTCATTGGCACGGTCAGCACGCGCCGCGATGATGTTGACGTATGGCGAGTCATTGCCCTCGATCAACAAGGCATCTTTGGTTGGCACCAAACCGGCTTCCAGCGCGTAGTTGGTGTTGATCAAAGCCAGATCGACATCGTCCAGTGCGCGCGGCAGCATGGCTGCTTCAAGTTCACGGAACTGCAGTTTCTTAGGATTCTCGGCAATATCAGCAGCCGTAGCGCTGATATTGCTTGGGTCCTTGAGTTTGATCACGCCACTCTTGTCCAACAGCAGCAAAGCGCGGCCAGAATTGGTTGCATCATTGGGAATGGCCACAATCGCGCCTTCTTTCAGGTCAGCAATGGCTTTGATTTTTTTGGAATAAGCACCAAACGGCTCGACATGGATCGCGCCATTGGGCACGGCGACGATATTGGTTTTACGGTCTTTGTTGAAATTGCTCAAGTAAGGCTGGTGTTGGAAGAAGTTGGCATCCAATTGTTTTTCTTCCACGGCAGTGTTGGGCAGTACATAATCGGTGAACTCTTTGACTTCCAGATCAATGCCCTGGGCTTTGAGCTCAGGCTTGACCAATTCCAGCAACTCCGCGTGCGGCACTGGCGAGGCGCCAACCACCAATTTGGTTTGTGCATGGGCACCAAAAGCAAGGGCCATAGCGGCCACAAAAGGAAGCAGTTTCTTAATCATTGAATTACCTCAATTGGCTAGAACATCACAGGAAGCGGCAACAAGTGTTTGCGGCCTTGTTGCCCTGGCATACTGCTGGGCAGCTTGCCAACCGCTTCGTATTCTCAATACATGCACAAAGGCCTGCAATACGCATGGGCAGCGATTGTAAAAGCAGTTCCACATTCCATTTAATAATATTATTTTCTTATTAAATAAAGAAACAAGTATATAAAAAAGTGCGCCATTCGTGTGCGCGAAAGCAACAAATTAAACTATTTTTTGAATTTATTGGTAGCGTCGCTAAAATATTAGGTTTATTTAAATTTTGCTGAAGACCCAGCACTGAAGCCGACTTGGCGCCGACTTGCAAGGCATTCATTGAATGTGAGTAGGCCAACTACCAGTCATCCTTTTTGTAAGCCCCTCACTACCATGGCAAAAGAAGAACTCATTGAAATGCAAGGCTCGGTCAAAGAAGTCTTGCCTGATTCACGTTTTCGCGTCGTTTTGGAAAACGGCCACGAGCTGATCGCTTATACAGGCGGCAAAATGCGCAAACACCATATCCGTATTCTGGCTGGTGACAAAGTGACTCTTGAGATGTCGCCTTACGACTTGAGCAAAGGCCGGATCATCTTCCGCCACTTGCCAGGCCGTGGCCCAGCAGCGGCAGCGTAAGCGGTCTGACGGACTGCGGCTTGCTGTGCGGTTGCACCTCACTGCAATAATAGAGACCACACAAAGGATGGACGCCTTGTTTGCAGTGCGCAGACAAGGCGTTATTCGATGGGCTTTTGCGGTCTGGGCATGCGGCCCATCAGGTAAAACTCAGGGTTGGGCGCAAAGCCGGCGGCATTGGCAATGCGGTTGGACATGCCAAAAAATGCCGTGATCGAGATGATGTCCCAAATGTCTTCATCGTCAAAACCATGCGGATACAAGCGCTCAAAGTCGGCCTCTTCAATGGCATGCGATTGGCTGCTGACCTTCATGGCAAAATCCAGCATCGCCTTTTGGCGTGGATCGATACTGGCTTTACGGTAATTGATCGCGATCTGATCGGCGATGCGCGGTTTTTTCTCATAGATCCGCAGCAGTGCGCCATGGGCGACCACACAGTACAGACAATGGTTGGCCGCACTGGTGGCAGTCACGATCATCTCGCGCTCGCCTTTGCTGAGGGAACTGTCCGCCCGCTCCATCAAGGCATCGTGGTAGGCAAAAAAAGCCCGCCATTCGGCAGGACGCCGCGCAAAAGCCAAAAACACATTGGGCACAAAGCCACTTTTTTCCTGAATCAGCACAATCCGCTCTTTGATGTCTGCCGGTACGTCTTGCAGCTCCATCAAGGGGTAGCGTTTGCTCATAAGTGCCTCCATATAGTTTTATCGTTGAGAAACCATTTCAACGAGATAATACAGGCCTTGGTAGAGCGCCATCAGAGGCTTTTTACCAATGCGTGCGAGGATCTACAACAACACCGTCAAACGCAGCCCCGTTTGCAATGAAGCGCCGCAACAGTGAAGGTGCAGGCTATGCCAAGTGCGATGGGCAGCAGGCCAGTGGCCAACTACCTGCCTCCCGCACTTGTGCAATGCACTGCTGTGTGTATTTTTGGCGCGCTTGATGTCCGCCTGCGTTGACTGCATTCTTGCACTGCAGATGCATTCGCTTTTTGTCTCTCACCATGCCCACTTTGCCACAACCGGAACATGAATCGATTGAGCTGACCCAGCTTGAAAAGCCCATTACAGCCCGCCTGCAACTGCGCGCCATTACCAAAAGGTATCCGGGCGTAGTGGCCAACGATGGCATTGACCTGTGCGTTGAGCGCGGCCAAATCCACGCCATCCTGGGTGAGAACGGTGCGGGCAAATCGACGCTGATGAAAATCATCTACGGCGCAGTCACCCCCGATGAGGGCAGTATCACCTTTGACGGTGAGCCAGTAGTGATCCGCTCACCGCACCAAGCCAGGCAGTTGGGCATCTCGATGGTGTTCCAGCATTTCAACCTGTTTGACTCGCTGACAGTGGCTGAAAACATCTGGCTAGGCCAAGACAAGAACATGAGTCGCGAGTTGCTGGGCGTGCACCTGGATGAGGCCTCGGCATTATTTGGGCTGAATATCGAGCCAGACCGGCCTATGCACACCTTGAGCGTGGGGGAGCGGCAAAAAGTCGAAATCCTGCGCAGCCTGGTCACGCGCCCGAAGTTGCTGATTCTCGATGAACCCACCTCGGTGCTGACACCACAAGCGGTGCAAAGCCTGTTTGCGGTGCTGCAGCGCCTGGCGCAATCGGGCTGCAGCATTCTCTACATCAGCCACAAGCTGCATGAGATCCGCCAGCTCTGCGATAGCTGCACGGTGATTCGCCAAGGCAAGGTCCAAGGCGTGATCAATCCACGCGAGCACAGCGATGCCTCGCTGGCTCGGCTGATGATTGGCGTTGAGCCCCCCGCGATCCCAGAGCACGTGGCCAAGCCCGGTGCGATGGCGCTGCAGGTCAAACAACTGAACCTGCCCAAATCCCACACCTACGGCATGGACCTGCAGGACATCAACCTGCATGTGCGTGCCGGTGAAGTCGTCGGCATTGCTGGCATCTCCGGCAATGGCCAGAATGAGCTGCTGCATGCCTTATCAGGCGAAGACACGCGCGCCAGCAACGACAGCATTGTGTTGCTCGATCAAGCTGCGGGCCAAAAGAACACCGAACAACGCCGGCGCGAATTCGATTTGCACTTTGTGCCCGAAGAGCGCCTTGGCCGCGCCACCGTGCCCAGCATGTCGCTGGCGCACAACCTGCTATTGACCCGGCCGCTGAGCACCGGGCCGCTGGGCTGGGTCAGCCCAGCCAAGCTGCGCGACAAAGCCAGCGATCTGATCAGGCGATTCAACGTCAAAGCCGCTGGTAGCCACGCCCCCGCACGTTCGCTGTCAGGGGGCAATTTGCAAAAATTCATCATGGGCCGCGAGATGGATGCAGCGCCCAAAATCTTCATTGTCTCGCAGCCAACCTGGGGGGTAGATGTTGGCGCCTCAGCGCAGATTCGCGCTCAGATGCTGCAATTGGCCGAGCAAGGCTGCGCCGTGCTGGTTGTCAGCGAAGAGATCGAAGAACTGTTCGAGCTGTGTGACCGCCTGTATGTGATCTCCAATGGCCGTTTGTCTCCGTCCCTGCCGCTCGAAGAGGCCTCGATAGAGCGCGTCGGACTCTGGATGAGCGGCTTGTGGGAAGGCGCTGAGACAGCGCAGTCGCACCCCCTCCCAGCCATGGCCACGCTGGTGTAGCCGCCACTTGCTGCCCTTTTTTCGAATCTCCCGTATTGCTTGCCTATCCGATGAAAATCATTCTTGAAGCCAGACCAGCGCCCTCGCGCGCATGGTCATATCTATCGCCGCTGCTGGCACTGCTGGTCACCGTGCTGGCCGGCGTCATCATTTTCGCGCTGTCTGGCAAATCCCCGCTGCAAGGCATATCGGTGTTCTTCTGGGAGCCGATCAAAAGCGCCTATGCCTGGGGCGAAATTGCCGTCAAAGCCACACCCTTGCTACTGATCGCTTTGGGCTTGGGCCTGTGTTTTCGCTCGAATATCTGGAATATTGGCGCTGAAGGGCAGTTTGTTTTAGGCGCAATCGCCGCCGGCTGGGTCGCCCTGCAAGCCGGGCCGGATACGGGGGCCTGGATCGTGGCGGCCGTTTTGCTGGCTGGTTGCCTGGGCGGCATGGTCTGGGCCTCGATTGTGGCCTTGCTGCGCGACCGCTTCAACACCAACGAAATCCTGGTCAGTTTGATGCTGGTCTACGTGGCCATCCAGTTGCTGGCTTTCCTGGTCTACGGGCCATGGAAAGACCCGGCTGGCTACAACTTCCCGCGGACCGCCTCGTTTGACGTCAGCACCCAATTGCCGCGCCTGATGGCCTCCTCGCGTGCCAACTGGGGCGTATTCCTGGCCTTGCTGGCCTGCGCTCTGATGTGGATCTTCATGTTCCGCACCAAGGCCGGCTTTGCCCAGCAAGTGGGGGGGCTGGCGCCCAAAGCCGCCCGCTATGCCGGTTTTTCTGCCCGCAAAACACTGTGGCTGGCCTTGCTGAGCTCAGGCGCTCTGGCTGGCCTTGCCGGTGCATTGGAGGTCATTGGCCCGGTCGGCCAGCTCAACGCCCATGTGCCGGTTGGCTATGGATTCACAGCCATCATCGTGGCCTTTGTCGGGCGCTTGCACCCGATAGGCATGGTGTTCTCAACCATTTTGCTGTCGATGTTTGTGATTGGCGGCGAGCTCTCGCAATCCCAGCTCGGCCTGCCCAAATCGCTCTCCAGCGTCTTCCAGGGCTTACTGCTGTTTAACCTCCTGGCTTGTGACACGCTGGTCAACTACCGCATTCGCCTCAAAACGTCTGCCAAATCGTCGCCCTCGCCAGTTGCGGCAACCAAACAAGGAGTGGCGTAATGGAGTTACTGATTGCAGCCACTCTGAGCGCAGGCACGGTCATTGCATTGGCTGGCCTCGGTTTGCTGATCAATGAAAAAATTGGCGTAGTCAACCTGGGCGCCGAAGGCATGATGCTGTGTGCGGCTATTGCAGGTTACGCCACCGTGGTCCATACCGGCAGCTATTCGCTGGGCCTGCTCGCGGGCCTTGCCGCAGGCGCGGTACTGGCGTTTGTGTTTGGCCTCTTGGTGATTTTCCTGCACACCAACCAGTACGCCAGCGGCCTGGCCTTGAGTATTTTTGGCGTTGGTTTCTCGGCCTTCATGGGGGTCGACTATGTGCAGGCCAGCATTCCCAGCACGCCCAAGTTCAGCATTCCCGTGCTGGCCGACCTGCCCTTTATTGGGCCTGCGCTGTTTCGCCAGAACCTGATGGTGTATGCGACGATCGCACTGGCCATCTTTCTCACTTGGTTTTATGGCCGCACCCGCGCCGGCTTGCTGCTGCGCTCGATTGGCGAATCACCCGAGTCGGCCCATGCGCTGGGCTACCCGGTGCGCATGATCCGCCTGGTCTGCGTGACCATTGGCGGCGCCTTATGCGGTTTGGCAGGTGCCTACCTGGCCACTATTTACAGCTCCTTGTGGGCTGAAGGCATGGTCGCTGGTCGCGGCTGGATTGCCCTGGCCCTGACGGCTTTTGCCACCTGGCGCCCGGCTCGGGTACTGCTTGGCGCTTATTTGTTTGGTGGCATGACCATGCTGCAATTCAGCATGCAGGCCAGTGGCGTACAAATCCCAAGCCAGTTGCTGAGCATGCTGCCCTACTTGGCTACCATCGTGGTGCTGGTGCTGATCTCGCGCAACCCGGCCTGGATTCGCACCAATATGCCGGCTTCATTGGGCAAGCCGTTCTCGCCGAGCAGCTAAACAGCTGACAGGTTTGGCCTCGCTATTTTTTCTTTGATTCATTGGAGTAACTTTCATGAGCGTCTCGACTCACTCTGTCATTCGGCCTTTTGCGCTGGCGGCCTTGTTTGCGGCCACTTTAAGCGCTTGCGGCAAACAGGAAACACCGGCCCCAAGTCCAGCACCTGCACCAGCAGCTGCCCCTGCCGCGGCTGGTGCCACACCGAGCACACCCGCGCCGGCAGCGACCAGCTCCGACAGCAGTGCAGACAAAGCAGCTGAGGGCCAGCCACTGAAGATCGCGTTTGCCTACATCGGCCCAGTGGGCGATGGCGGCTGGACCTTCTCACACGACAACGGTCGCAAAGCGATGATCGATGCTTTGGGTGACAAGGTGCAAACCAAATTTGTCGAAAGCGTGCCTGAGTCAGCCGATGCCGAACGCGTGCTGCGTGGCTTTGCCGCCGAGGGCAATGACATCGTATTTGGCACGACCTTTGGCTATATGGACTACATGGACCGTCTGTCCAAAGAATTCCCGAATGTGAAATTCGAGCACGCGACTGGCTACAAAAACGGCAGCAACCTGGCCACCTATGACAGCCGCACTTATGAGGGCGCTTATCTGGCCGGCATTATTGCCGGCGGCATGACGCAATCGGACGTGGTTGGCGTGGTCGGCTCAGTGCCAATTCCTGAGGTGATTCGCAACATCAACAGCTTCACGCTGGGCGCACAATCGGTCAACCCCAACGTCACAACCAAAGTCGTCTGGGTCAATGATTGGTTCAATCCACCAAAAGAAACGGAAGCTGCCACCTCGCTGATCAATAGCGGCGCAGACGTGCTGTTCCAAAACACCGACTCGGCTGCTGTGCTGAAAACCGCCCAAGACCAAGGCAAGCGCGCATTTGGCTGGAACTCCGACATGACAGCCTATGGCCCCAATGCCCATTTGGCGTCGGCCATCATCGACTGGAGCCCGTACTACACCAAGATCGCGCAAGACGCGATTGACGGCAAATGGGCCGCTGGCAAAAGCTGGTGGGGCGTGAAAGAAGGTGCCATCGACATCGTCTCCTTGGCCGATGACATTCCGCAAGACCTCAAAGACAAAGTCGCACAAGCCAAACAAGGCCTGCAAGACGGCACACTCAAAATCTGGGAAGGCCCAATCCTGAAGCAAGACGGCACCGAAGCGCTGGCCGCTGGCCAAGTTGCCGACGACCCATTCCTGCTGGGCCTGCAGTTCTACGTCAAAGGCGTGGAAGGCAAAATGCCAGGCGCAAACTAAGCGCAGAGCATGGCTGCGCCCTATGCAAGGGGCGCAGTGCAGCAACACCCACCGCAGTCGGCTTTAAGAGCTCGCTGCGGTTTTTTTGTGCGCCAAGCCACCATTGCGCTAGAAAAGGCGGTAAGTTGGCCTTCTCCACCGAAAACCGGCGATAAATTGTTTAACATGCGCTTGCACACTCAAGGATGACATCGCTGGCTGGCGCGCAAGTGCTGAGCGCCGGCATGCCTAAAGCCGAGCCCCTATCTGCAAGGAAGCAAATGGTTGATAAGAGTCAGTTACCAGGTACTGTTTTTCAACGCATCGAAAAACTCCAGGACCGCTCCCCATTCATCATCGTGATTCTGGCCTGTCTGGTTGGAACGCTCACAGGCCTGATCGGCTCGGCATTCCAACTGGCGATTGCGCGCATCATTGAATGGCGTTTGCATTCCACCAGTCTATTAGGCGACGCGACTGCCGCCAAATACTTGCTGGCGTTTTTGATTCCCGCTGTGATGGGATTTGTTGCTTACTACCTGGTCAAGCAATACGCACCAGAATCGAGCGGATCGGGCATTCCCGAAATTGAGGGCGCTTTGCTGGACCTGCGGCCAGTGCGCTGGGCGCGCGTGCTACCAGTCAAATTTTTTGGCGGCCTGGCTTCGCTGGGCAGCGGCATGGTGCTGGGCCGCGAAGGCCCACTGGTGCAAATGGGCGCCAACCTGGGAAAAATGGTCTCAGACATCAGCCATTACGACAAGCAAAAAACCCAGTATGCGTTGGTCGCGGCCGGCGCAGGTGCGGGAATCACTGCCGCCTTCAATGCGCCATTGGGCGGCATTATTTTCGTCATTGAAGAAATGCGCGAGGAGTTCAAATACTCAGAGGCCTCGATCAAAGCCGTCATTGCCGCCTGCGTTTGTGCCTGTATTGCCTACCAAATGATCATTGGCACAAGCCCTATTTTGTATCTGGGGCAAGCGGCGTTGGCACCGATCAGCAGCCTCTGGATTTGTATCGTCTTAGGTATTTTTCTGGGCATTCTGGGCGTGTTGTCCAACCACTCGATCATTCGCACCCGCCAAGCCTTGGACAAGCTGTATGACAAAAACCGCTGGATTTTCCCCTGCACCGGTTTTGTCATTGCGGGTTTGATTGGCGTCGTCGGCCTGGCCAGCCCCCAATTCACCGGCGGCGGCTTTGCCATCATTCCCGATGTCATAGCCGGCGCCTACGCCTTGTGGCCACTGCTGGTGATCTTGCTGGTGCGGCTGCTCTTGACCGTATTGTCGTTTGGCTCTGGCGCGCCAGGGGGCGTGTTCTCGCCCACGCTGGCCCTGGGCACGGTAGCTGGGGTCAGCTTTGGTTTGCTGATGGACCAGTTGATGCCTGCGCCTGCATTGCCGATGATGACCTACGCCATCTTGGGCATGGCAGGCCTCTTTGCCGCCACAATCCGCGCGCCACTGACCGGCATCGTCATTGTGATTGAGATGACTGGCAGCTATGCACTGATATTGCCGCTGGTGCTGACCTGCCTGGCCTCGACCTTGACTGCACAAACCCTGGGCGGCTTGCCTTTGTACAGCGCGATGCTGGACAACACCTTGGCTAAGCTGGGCATTCAAAGAAAGCACGAAGCCTGATGGACGCAGCTTGAGCAGCTTGCGGCTGATTTACATCGAGTGGATCACGAAGAGAATCACCGGCAAAAACACCAAATAAGCGGCAATCGAAAACGACAGAGATTCGGTGGCAAACAACACATCGATCTCGTATTTTTTAGCCAGAATGACCGTAGTGTTTGGGATTGGCAGCGACACCATCAAGATCGTGATCTTGATCATCTCGACCGGCACCGACAAGGCCATGCCCAGCGCATAGGCCAGTACGGGTGCAAACACAAAGCGGAAGGCGATCACCACCGCGATCTCTCGGCTGAAACGAAAGCCCTTAAAACCGGTGATGTAAATGATCGCGCCAATGACCAGCATCGCCAAGCCCGAGGTCATGCCACTCAAATAAGAAAAGAAGTCCGCAATAAAGTCAGGAATATGCAGGCCTGAGAGCAACACCACGACGCCGACAAAAAAGGCCAGCAAAGGCATATTGAAAATTTCCTTGACCATCTTCGCCACCAACGACTTGCCATCGACAGCTTGGCTGGAATCCTTTTGCAGCAGGTACAAACCCAAGGTCCAATAAATCAGCGTTTGCGACGCATAGGTCATCAGCGCAAACGGCAGGCCATGGCTGCCATAAACCGCCAAAGTGATCGGAATGCCCATCATGATGGTGCTGCTCATCGCGCATACGCCAATGAACAAACCGGTGCGGCCTTTTTCGATGTGCATGATTTTCGCGCCAGCCCAGGCCGCCAGCATCAGGGACAAGATCACCAAGGCCGGCAAAATAATGTTGGGCAGCAGCGCCAAAAACTCTGGCTTGGTGTAATCCTTGCCAATCGACAAGATCAGCGTTGCAGGCAATGCGACATTCAACAGGATTTTGGTCAGGGCACTGTTGCTGGACTCGTCCAGCCACTTGGCCCTGGCCAGGCAAAACCCAAGCCCGACCACCAAAAAGAGCACCAATATATTCAGATAGTCTTGCAGCATGGTTTGATTCCGAATCCATTTCAATAGAGACAAGGCAAACACAGCCCAAAACAGGCAGCCATGCTTTATTGGCCGACAATACGGCACCCAAGCCCACAGCAACGTACAACAACAAAAACTTACATACTCAGCCAGAGTATAGCTGGATAAGAACGGAGCCAGTGGGCATGCCGAGCTTGCCTTACCCCCCCACGCATAGAGCCTGCTCATCATCTCAACGCAGCCGCGTTGAAGCCCCAAAGGCAGCAAGGCACAAAAAAAACGCATTGCGGAGATGGCGAACAGACTCTTAAACAAGCGTGACTGTTTTCACATGGCAACAGCGGTAGTTAAGCGTAAACTGTGCCGAGTTCGTTCAGCCTACATTTCAAGTTGGTGCGCTGTGGCCTTTGTTTTCTCCATCATTTTTCCTGTTTTTGGCTTGGTGCTGGCAGGCTATGGGTGCCGCCGCATGGGCGTACTGGGCCCAGCGTCTGCCACCGAGCTCAACCGCTTTGTCGTCTGGTTGGCCTTGCCTGCCCTGCTGTTCCAAATCATGGCCAAGGCCGACTGGAGCACACTCTACCAGCCGGGCTTTACCGCCGCGTTTGCCGCCTCTGGTTTGGGCCTGTTTGCACTGGTCGTGCTACTGCAGCGCTGGCGCGGCAAATCACTGGCCGACGCCAGCGTTGAAGCCTTGGCTGCCGCTTACCCCAATACCGGCTACATGGGCTTTCCCTTGACGCTGGTCTTATTTGGCAATGAGTCGCTGGTGCCCACAACGATTGCCACGATGCTGGTAGTCTGTGTGATGTTTGGTGTGGCCATTGTGGCCATTGAAGCGGCCAAGCACGCCTTGCACGAAGGCAGTTTTGCACGTGCGTTCCTACGCATTGGCTGGTCGCTGCTGAAAAACCCACTGATTGCCTCGCCACTGCTAGGCATTGCGGTTGCCTGCATGGGCTGGCCAATGCCTGGCAGCATCGACAAATTCCTGTCCTTGCTGGCTGCAGCCGCCAGTCCCTGTGCCTTGGTCAGCCTGGGCTTGTTCCTGGCCAGCCACCGCCCACAGCACGAGGGCACAGCAGCGCAAGCAACCAATGTCAATCGCACTGCCTGGTCCTTGACAGCACTCAAGCTCGTGGCCTTGCCTGCCATCACATGGTGCATGGCCAGCCAGGTATTTGGGCTCTCAGCACTGCACACACAGATGGCGGTGATTCTCTCGGCCCTGCCCACCGGCACTGGGCCGTATATGTTGGCGGATATGTACCAACGGCCCAGCGCGACCACGGCCAGAACCATTTTATTTTCTACCGTGGCCTCGGTTGCAACGATTGCCGCCATCATCCACTGGTTGGCACCAGCCACCGTTACCGCTGCTTGAGCAGGCGCATGTTCTCCACACACACAGTGGAAAAAGCTGTGGACAACTTGCTGCAGAATCAGGGATTGCCCTATGACAGCAGCTGCCCTGCTCAAATATGCGGCAGCCGCTGGCTTTTAGAACGTGTTTACGATCTTTTTGCAGCCGCGCAAGGCACAAAAAAGTGGCCGTGCAACGTGCCCATTGCATCCCATGCGTCTGTATGGGCACAACGGGCAGCGCCGCAATGCGCTTTGTTGAGCCTTGTGCGGCTGCACATCCGGGGTATCAACTGCCGGTCTGCGTTGGCTCTTGTGCCTCTTTTTCCTGCAGCTGGCGCCACATGACTTTGCCACTGCCGCTTTTTGGCAAGGCGTCTATAAATTCCACGATGCGTGGTGTTTTATAGACCGCCATATTGGCACGGCACCAGGCCAGAATTTCTTCTTCCGTGGTGTCTTGGTGCTCAGCGCGCAGCACGACCACCGCTTTGACGGTTTCGCCGCGGTATTCATCCTTGGCTGCAATCACGCAGGCCTCTTGAATCGCAGGGTGGCGGAACATCAAGGCTTCAACCTCGGCTGGCCAGACTTTGAAGCCCGAGGCATTGATCATGCGTTTGAGGCGGTCGGTGATGAAGTAATAACCATCCTCGTCGGTGCGGCCCAAATCGCCAGTGCGGAAAAAACGCTTGCCATCAATGTCCACAAAGGCGCTGGCCGTGGCTTGTGGGTGCTTCCAATAACCTTCAAATACCTGCGGGCCATGGACAACGATTTCCCCCTGCTCGCCCGGTGGCAGCTTCTCCAAAGTGTCTGGATCGACAATGAAAGAGGTCACGCCAATGAACGGAATACCCAGACACTGCTGCTTGGGCCTGTCTGTCGGGTTATTGTGGGAGGGGGCTGCAGTTTCCGTCAAACCATAGCCCTCGGAATATTTCAAACCGTAGGAATCCAATAGGCGCTGGGCCACCGCTTGGGGCATGGCAGCCCCACCACCGCCAATGAAATTCAGGCTACTGAGGTCATAGCTGGCAAAATTGGGGCTGGACAGCAAGTCAATCACCATCGTCGGAATATTGGTCCAGTTCGTCACCTTCCATTTCGAGATCAGACGTCCGGCCAGATCACGGTCCCAGCGCGGCATCAAAACCTGCGTGGCGCCCTTGTAAATCGAGCCATGCATCACCGCCACCATGCCGGTGATGTGGAACATGGGCACCACGGTCAGTGAGACCACCTCCATCGTCGAGTAGCCCCACAGCGTTGCAGCCACGGCATTGAAATTGATGCTGCGATGCACATGCATACAGCCTTTGGGCAGCCCGGTCGTGCCGCTGGTGTAGGGCAACACGGCCAAATCTTCGGCACCGACACTGTGCTCAGGCGCTGGCAAATCGCAAGCCAGCGCATCCACATAGCGGTGCACTGTTGCCTCCTCAATTGCGGGCACCGGGTATTGGGTCTCGAGCCATTGGCGCCAGTGCGCAGGCGGTGCGTCATCGCCTTGCACCTGCGCATCAAAGGCGTCGGTGAACTGCGTGATAACCAGGTGTTTGAGGCGCTGCTCTGGAGGCAATGCATTGGATGCAGTGGCCAGCTGTGGTGCCAAGTCGCCCGTGACCAGTGCAACTTTGGCCTCTGCATCCACAATATAGTGTTCCAGCTCCTGCGCCAAGTTCATCGGATTGACCGGCACAACCACCGCATTGGCACGCATGATCGCATAGTGCGCAACAATCAGTTGCGGGCAGTTCTGCATCAGCACAATGACCCGGTCACCACGGCGCACGCCTTGGGCGTGCAAATAAGCCGCCATGCGCTCTGCCTGCTCAGCCAATTGGCCATAGGTAGTTGTGCTGCCAAAGAAAATCAGCGCGTTTTTATTTGGAAAACGCGTCGCGCTGTCTTGCAGGTTGTACCAAACCGATGTCGCCATCGTCGGCATTGTCTGCGGTACGTAGCGAGGCCAGAAAGCATCAGACACGGGCATGTTGTCTCCTCTAAATGTGTACACGCTGAGACTATCGGCATTCCTCGATTGCTTCAAGGGCAGCAGCCCGAACTGCCCCCTTGATTTGGTCGCCTCGGTTACACCGGCCTGACCCTCATGCCTGACGCGCGCATGCACGTGCAAAGGCGCCACAATACTTGGCCTTAGCCATGCTGCAACGCAACAGGAGGCTCCAACCATTGCACCTGGCCTTGTGTGGCATCCACCACCGCTTGCGTCACCGCCGCGACCAATGGTTCTGGCAACTGGACATGCAGCGTAACCCGCTCGGCATGCTCGACCTCCAGCTGGGCCACACCCTGTTGCTGCAGCACATGGCGCACCACGCCTTCGTGTGCATATTGCACCTTCATGCTCAACCAGGCCAAGGTTTGCACCGGCACTTTCTGCGCGCCCAGCAAGGCCTGCGCGACGGTGTCGGTGTAGGCGCGCACCAAGCCTCCGGCGCCAAGGCGCACACCGCCAAAATAACGCACCACCGTGGCCAGCACACCTTGCAGTTGCTGGTGGCGCAGCACCTCAAGCATCGGCCGCCCAGCTGTGCCACTGGGCTCACCATCGTCAACAGCAGCCGATTGGCCGCCTGCCATCAACGCCCAGCACACATGCGCTGCTTCAGGATGCTCGCGCCATAAAGCGGCGACAATGGCTTGCGCTTCACTGCGATTGGCCACCGGTTGCACGCAGCCAATGAAGCGGCTTTTTTTAATGATCAGTTCACTATGAACAGGGGTTTGAATCGTCTCTGACATGATGAGCACAGCATACCCCAGCCTTGCACCATGACCAGTCCTACCGCTACCACCAACGCCCAATATGAGGCCATTCCCAGCATCACCGATCTGAATAACGCCGATTTATCAGCCCAATTGCGCTGGGCACTGGACCACAAGACCAAGCCTTTGGGCGCACTGGGCAGGCTTGAGAGCATTGCACACCAAATTGGCGCCATTCTGGGCACCATGCAGCCAGAGCTGGAGCAGCCACATGCACTGGTCTTTGCCGCCGACCACGGTCTGGCACGTCAAGGCGTCTCGGCCTACCCCAGCGATGTGACCTGGCAGATGGTCGCCAATATGTTGACCGGTGGCGCAGCCATCAGCGTGCTGACCCGACAACATGGCCTGGCACTGAAACTCATTGACTGCGGCGTCGCCAAAGCGCTGCCCCCGCACCCGGATTTGATAGATGCCAAGGTCGCAGCTGGCTCTGCTGATGCGTCCCAGCAAGCGGCGATGACACCCGCGCAGATGTGGCAGGCAATCGGCACTGGCCGCCAATTGGTCAGCCAACTGCCAGGCAATGCCATTTTGTTGGGAGAGATGGGTATTGGCAATACCTCTGCGGCGGCGTTGATCTTGGCGCGCCTGAGTGGGCGCACGATTGAAGAATGTGCAGGTGCTGGCACTGGCATGGCTGCCCAGGCACTGGCACACAAGCGCCAAGTTCTACAACAGGTGCTGGACTTGCATGCACAAGCCACTGAGCCGCTGGACATACTGGCCTGCATGGGCGGACTGGAAATTGCCACCATGGTGGGCGCGGTGTTGCAAGCGGCCTTGGAGCGCCGCGTCATCGTGGTCGATGGTTTTGTCACCAGTGCCGCCGTGCTGGTTGCCGCGCGCTTGCAGCCCTTTGTGTTGCAGCGATGTATCTTCTCGCACCAATCGCACGAGCAGGCCCACGGGCTGATGCTGGACGCCATGCGTGCCAAAGCCTTGCTGCAAATGGACATGCGCTTGGGCGAAGGCTCTGGCGCGGCACTGGCCTGGCCGCTGCTGGAGTCGGCTTGCCGCATTCTGCGCGAGATGGCCAGCTTTGAGTCAGCCCAGGTATCTGGGCGCTCCGATTGAACACACCATGCAAACCGTTCGCCACTTTTTGCTCGCGCTGCAGTACTTCACCCGCATCCCGATTACCGGCCGCCTGGCCGAATGGGCCGGCTACCACCCTGCGCAATTGCCCAAGGCGCTGGCGCACTTGCCGGGCGTGGGCTTGTTGCTTGGCCTGTGCAGCGCTGCCGTGCTGTGCCTGGCTTTGTGGCTGTTGCCGCCACTCTCGCAAGCCAGCGCCGTCGCGATGGTCGCTGCACTGCTGGCCACAGCCTGCACCTTGCTGCTCACCGGTGCATTCCACGAAGATGGTTTGGCCGATCTGGCCGATGGTCTGGGCGGCGCTTACCAGCCCGCGCGCGCGCTGGAGATCATGAAAGACTCCCGCATTGGTGCGTTTGGTGCGATCACCATGGTCATGGCGCTGCTGAGCAAAGTCGCTTTGATTGCAGCCTGTTTGCAAGTATTGGAGGCAGGAGAAACCATCCATTCGTTGGCCAGGGCCAGTGCCTTGCTCATCGCCGGCCAAGTATTCTCGCGCCTTGCGCCGCTGCTGATTACCGCTTATCTGCCCCATGTGGGCGATACAGCCCAATCCAAATCCAAGCCGATTGCCGCGCAATTTCCAGCGCGTGCCTGGTGGGTCGTGGGCAGTTGGTTGCTGCTGACCCTGTTGTTGCTCTACTGGCTGGCTCCGTCGATGGCCTGGGGCTGGGGCTTGCTGGCCGCACTGGCTGGCGGCGCTGTGATTGCCTGGCGCTTGCACGTGCGCCTGCACGGGTTCACTGGCGATGGCTTGGGCGCTGCGCAACAAGTCGGCGAATTGTTTTTTTACTTGGCCATGCTCGGCAGCTTGCCCGGTCTTGCAGGAGTCGCAACATGAATGTGTGGTGGATGCGCCATCCCCGTGTCGTCTTGCCCGCGCCACTGTGCTATGGCGCCAGCGACGTGCCCGTCGATGAGGAACATGCCCAACAATGCGCACTGCTACTGGCGCAGCAGTTGCCTGCCAATTGCCAGGTCATCACCTCAGAACGCCAGCGCACGCAAACCGTTGCACGCCAGCTGCAAGCCTTGCGCCCCGACTTGCCCGAATGGCATGTCGATGCGCGCTTGAATGAAATGGATTTTGGCTGTTGGGAGATGGTGCCCTGGCAGCAGATACCCCGCACACAACTGGATGCCTGGAATGCCGAATTCTCCAACTACCTGTTTGGTGGCCAGGAATCAGTAGCGCACCTAGCCGCGCGCGCGCAAGCGGCCTGTCAGGCTTTCGAGCAGCAAGCACAGCAAAGCGGCCAGTCCATTCTGTGCATCACCCATGCTGGCATCATCAACGCCGTGCAATATGTGCTGCAAAACCCAGCGGCGCCCATTCCACGCGCCAGCACGCAATGGCCTGCCGCGCCTGTGCCCTATGGCCAGGCACGGCAGTGGCAAAGTGGCAACTGGACCTCGCCAGACTGGCAGCAAAGCTAAGCGCCTGGTCCATCATCGCCACGCAATCGCGCAAGGCACAAAAAAAGAGGCTGTGCAAGGCGCTTAACTGGTGAAAAACTGGCGAAACACCGCAATCGCACGCGCAATGCCTGCTTGATCGACATCCAAATGCGTCACAAAACGCAAACGGTACAAACCTGTGGCTTGGATGCCGTGCGCGGCCAAATACGCCAGCAGCTCAGCCGAACGCGCACGCAGCGCGCCGTGCAAATCAACAAACACAATATTGGTTTGGGGCGTTTGCACTTGTACGCCCTCCAAACCAGCAAGCCCCTTGGCCAACTGCTGCGCCAGTGCATGGTCCTCAGCCAAGCGCTCGACATGGTGCTGCAGTGCATAGCTGGCCGCTGCGGCCAAGAAACCTGCTTGCCGCATGCCACCGCCAGCCATTTTGCGCACGCGTTTGGCACGCGCAATCAGCTCTTTGCTGCCGCACAAGGCCGAGCCCACTGGCGCGCCCAGACCTTTGCTGAAACAGACCGAGACCGAATCAAATGGCGCGACAATACGGCGCACTTCTTCTTGTGCGCTGCGGCCCGTTTGCGCCGCTTGCGCGACTGCGGCATTGAAAACGCGCGCACCATCCAAATGCATGGCCAAACCACGTTGCTGCGCCAAGGCGTGGGCCGCTTCAATAAACGCCATTGGCAGCAATTGGCCGCCACAGGTGTTCTCCAGTGACAGCAGGCGCGTGCGCGCAAAATGCGGGTCGTCGGGCTTGATGGCCGCAGCCATGTCCTCAATGCGCATGCTACCGTCAGGCAGGTTGTCCAGTGGCTGCGGCTGGATGCTGCCCAGCACCGCAGCGCCACCTGCTTCCCAGCGGTAAGTGTGCTGCTGCTGGCCGACAATGTATTCGTCGCCGCGCTGGCAATGCGCCATCAACGCGCACAGATTCGATTGCGTGCCGGAGGGCATGAACAAGGCTGCCTCAAACCCCAGCATGCCCGCCAATTGCTCTTGCAACGCATTGACACTGGGATCATCGCCAAACACATCGTCGCCCAGTGGCGCAGCCACCATTGCCTCGCGCATCGCAGCGGTGGGTTGTGTCACGGTATCACTGCGCAAATCGACCATTTTTTCTGTCATATCTCACTGCTTTCTCATCAAAGACTGGATAACCAACAGCGCTATAGTATTGAACTAATTGCCATTTAGCGAACGATACTTTCTCACCATTACTGTGAGAAAAAATCACCAATCATGGAAGCTTTCAATGAGTAGGTTGCCGTCCCTGTCTGCGCTGCGCTGCTTTGAAGCAGCAGCACGCCTGCAGCACTTCTCGCATGCCGCGCAGGAGCTGTGTCTGACCCACGGCGCCATCAGTCGCGCGGTACGCCTGCTCGAAGAGGACTTGCAAACACCGCTGTTTGAGCGGCGCAATCGCCAGGTGTTTCTCACGCCCGCAGGCCTGCAGCTCTACAAAACCGTGCACAGCAGTTTTGCACAAATCCTGCAAACCACCGATGCACTGCGCCAGCAAAGCAGCCAAACGCAGCGCGCCTTGGTATTGTCGTGTGAGCCCACCTTGCTGATGCGCTGGCTGATTCCACGCTGGCCCAGCTTTTTGGCCTTGTGCCCTAGCCCGACCATACACTTGGTCGCCGGAGGTGGGCCGATCGAGCTCAACAGCGGCATTGATTTGGCGATTCGGCGCAATGACTTTCCCATTCCTGCGCACTACCGCAGCCAAGTGCTGTTTGCCGAACGGTTTGGCCCCGTCTGCGCCCCAGATAAACGCAGCAGCTGGTTCAAACAGTCTGCCGGGCAGTGGCAATTGCGACCCGATGCGGCGTTGCTGCACACGCGCACAAGGCCGCAAGCCTGGAGCGATTGGCTGCAGCACACGCGCAAGCAACAGAGCAAGCGGCCCAAGCAGGCCGAGGCTGTCGGCGCTGGCGAGATTGGCCCGCCTGCGGCCTCGCCCTTGGTGTTCGACCATTTTTATTTCAGTCTGCAAGCGGCAATCGCCGGGCTGGGGGTGGCCATTGGCCCTTGGCATATGGTCAAAAACGATCTGGAGCAAGGGCTGCTGACCGCGCCGCAAGGCTTTCGCTCTGATGGCTCCGAATACGTCTTGCTGTCGCGTCAGGATGCGCAGCACCCGATGATGGCGGCTACGCGCCAGGCCTTGCTCGCTTGGGTGCAGGCGGACAGCTAAAGCCCCATGCTGCGCTTGCGCGGCAATGATGGCGGCGGCATTTGTCAAAAAGAAACGGGCAAAGCAAAAAGCCTTCATTGCAAAACAATGAAGGCTTTTATTTGGCTCCCCGACCTGGACTCGAACCAGGGACCTGCGGATTAACAGTCCGTCGCTCTACCGACTGAGCTATCAGGGAATATTCGGTAAGATCAAAATTATATACTAGTTTTGAGCTTCTTATTTAAAATAATTGATTTTCTTCACAATCATTTTAAAACAAGTGGCTCCCCGACCTGGACTCGAACCAGGGACCTGCGGATTAACAGTCCGTCGCTCTACCGACTGAGCTATCAGGGAATATTCGGTAAGATCAAAATTATATACTAGTTTTGAGCTTCTTATTTAAAATAATTGATTTTCTTCACAATCATTTTAAAACAAGTGGCTCCCCGACCTGGACTCGAACCAGGGACCTGCGGATTAACAGTCCGTCGCTCTACCGACTGAGCTATCAGGGAACAAGCCCTAGATTCTATAACAAAAATCCAACCCAAATCCGAAAACCTGCATTTTCCTCAAAAAAACCGTTTTTTTCTTTAATGAGAGGGAATTCGCGCATGCCCTCCAGCCGTGCAAATGGGCATCAAGCCGCACAACACGTAACAAAACCGCTGGTTACGCCAAAAAATACATTGGTGTTGGTACAGCAAGTGATAATAGCCAAAGATAGCGGCGTGCATCGGGCCGTTGAATCTGGTGGCGCAACTGCGACTGCTTGCTTAGATCCAATAGGCGATTGGCAAGCCATTCATGCGTATTGCTTTGTATTTCTTTGTACGTATTCTTATCCACACCTAAACAAGAGGGCTTTTCATGCGCTTATTTCAACTCTGTATCTCGGCTTTTGCAGCAGCGAGCTTGCTCAGCGCCTGCGGAGGTGGCAGTGATGATGATTCCAACAACCAACCTCCCTATCAATTGAATGTAAAAAAGGTCGAGGGGCGCTACCACAACAACCGCTCGGCCTCAGCCACTGAAGTCAAGAGTGCAGCTGACTTCGCTGCACCACAAGCGGCTGTGATCAGCTTGCCAGCACTGGATACCGAAGCCCTGATCATGAAGGCCGCCGCATCAGGTGGCGCTTTGCAAGTGGCACAAGCCCAGTCGGTGCCACAAGCACAAACTGCCGCTCAGTTCGCCCAATTGCTGGCATGGCGCAGCGACGCACAAGGCAATAGCAGCGCGGCCGTGCGCATCAACGCCACCGATGCCTTTGGCCTGCGCCTGGGCCTGGTAGTCGATGCACTGCCAGATGCAGCCACCGTGCGCGTATTCCGTGAAGCCTCCAGCTCGCAAGACGCCGTCGGCTATGAAATCAGTGGCCAAGCCATCAACAGCCTGATTCAAACCAACGCAGATGCTGGCGATACGACACAAGCGGGCAAAACCTGGTGGAGTGCTGACTTGGGCGGCGACAGCGTGGTGCTGCAAATCACCCTGCCCGCTGGTGTTTCCAGCGATGCAGTCAAGGTCGCACTGCCTATCGTGTCAAACCTGTTCCGTGACGCCAGCGAATACGCCTTTGAGCAGGCTGATGCCGAAGTCCTCAATACCGAGCCACTGCTGAGCCTGAGTACTGCGAACAGTGCCGCCAAAGCCGAGTCGATTCCCAGCGCAGGCAGCTGCAACCTGGATGTGAACTGCTTTACCCAAGGCACAGACCAGAAAAATGCCGTCGCCCGCATGTTGTTTATCTCCGGCGGCAATGGCTACTTCTGCACTGGCACGTTGCTCAACGACGCGATCAACTCCAACACGCCTTACTTCCTGACTGCCAACCACTGCATCAGCACACAAGCAGAGGCCAGCAGCCTGCAAACCGACTGGTTCTTCCACTCGGCCAGCTGCAATAGCTCCTTGCTGGACTCCAGAAGCGTCAAACTCACCAATGGTGCGCGCCTGCTGTTCACCAACAACCTGACACAAGGCAATGACATGACCTTGTTGGTGCTCAATAGCGCAGCGCCTGCAGGCACCTATTTGGCCGGCTGGGACGCCAACCAAAATAACGACTCACAACTCGTTTATGGCATCCACCAACCTAATGGTTCTTTGGCGAAGATCTCTGGCGGCTTTACCGCCGCTTACGCGAACTGCACCGCGACCAACTGTGTTCCTACCAATAATGGCAACGGCCGCTTTTACCAAGTCGGCTGGACCGAAGGGGTGACCCAAGGCGGCAGCAGCGGCTCGGCCTTGTTCACTCGCAACAACAATTATGTGATTGGTACTTTGTTTGGCGGCGCATCGAGCTGCACAGCGCAGTCTTTGCCCGACTACTATGGCCGCTTTGACCAAGCATTTGAATCAGGTATCAAGCGATTCTTGGCCTGGTCACGCGTGCCGTTCTAATCGCAGCAGTGGTGCCAGTCACCACTGCCGCACCAGAACCCGCCATTGGAAACCCGCCATTGGCGGGTTTTTCCTTAATAGCCCAGCAAAAAACCGTATCTGCCAATCGGCTGACAAAGCGGCATCACTCGCATCGGCACACAGCTCAGGCACCCACACCCTGCTATCAGGTGCCTGATACCGCAGCGCAACTTGCGATTAAATGGCGATGCCGCCTCTTGAAAACGGCTGCATTGTTATAATATAGGCTTGCAGCAGCAAGTGCGACAGCAGCACCTCCGGAGCAGGCAAGCGTGAGAAGGACCTCACCGCCTCAATACCCGCAAGGACTGCACACCAAATGTTCGCCCACCATTCTTGCGCCTACCTCTCTATTGACTGTGTTGACATGCCTCGCGCTGCGAGGTCTTGACGCTTCTTGCGTGCCCACGCCATGCCCCAGGCTGTGTGTGGAACCTGAGAAATGAATTTCTGTCCTATTCACCGATGAGATTGCATTATGGCCACCAGCAAGAAAACTTCGGCACCCGCCAAGTCAGACACTCCCTCTGCGGCAACAACGCGCAAGACCCGCGATAGCGAGTCCACCAGCGCGGCGGCCACAAAAGGAGCCGCCACAACGCAATCGAGTTCCGTGAAAAAAGCTTCTGCAGCCTCCAAAAGCGCCAGTAAAAAAGCTGCTCCCAGCAGCGCTGCTGCCGGGAAGGCTGTAAAAACCGCAACCAAATCGCAAACTGTGACTAACGATAAAAAACCTGCTGCAAAAAGTGCAGCCAAAAAAACCGGCAAAGCTGCCGATACCGACTTAGAGCTGGATCAGGCCGGCTCTGCCACGGCCCCTAAAGCGGCCGCGAAATCAGCGGGAGCCCGTGGCAAGAAAAAAACCGGAAAAGACGACAAAAAAAGCAAAGTCAGTTTTGACGATGACGAGGATCTGGACCTCAGCGGCGAGCTGGACGTAGAAGAAGAAGTCGAAGAAGTGGTGGAAGAAGAAACCACCGCTGACACCGGCGCCGAGAAGGTCAAGCCACTGCGCATGAAAATCAGCAAGGCCAAAGAGCGTGCCTTGATGAAAGAATTCGGCCTGGATGAAGGCGTGATCTCGGAAGAAGAAGACCGCGAACGCCGCGAGCGCCTCAAAACCCTGATCAAAATGGGCCGCACCCGCGGCTACCTGACCCACGGCGAGATCAATGACCACCTGCCCGACAAGCTGGTCGATACCGAGACGCTGGAAGTGGTGGTTTCGCTGCTGCGCGACATGGCCGTTGACGTGTATGAGCAAACACCAGATGCCGAAACCCTGCTGCTGAACAACTCGGGCCAGAACATCACGACCGAAGAAGAAGCCGAGGAAGAAGCCGAAGCCGCTCTCTCGAACGTGGACAGCGAGTTTGGCCGCACCACCGATCCGGTGCGCATGTACATGCGCGAAATGGGCACGGTGGAACTGCTGACGCGCGAAGGCGAGATCGAGATTGCCAAACGCATTGAAGGCGGCATGCAGGACATGATGGAAGCCATCAGTACCTCGCCAGCCATCATTGCCGCTGTGCTGAACATGGGCGAAGAAATCCGCGAGGACAAGGCCCTGATCACCACCATCGTGGACGGCTTTGTTGACCCCGATGAGGCCGATGACTTCGTGGCCGAAGAAGACTTCGACGAATTTGACGAAGACGACGACGACGACGGCAAAGGCGGCTCCAAAGCCATGACCAAGCGTCTTGAAGAACTCAAGAACAAGGCCATGCAGCATTTCGACCACCTGCGCAGCCTCTTTGATGGCCTGCGCCTGGCGTACGACAACAACGGCTGGGGCTCCAAGCAATATGCAGAGCAGCAAGCGGCTGTGACGCGCGAGCTGATGTCGATCCGTTTTACGGCTAAAACCATCGACACCCTGTGCGATATGGTGCGCGAGCAGGTCAAATCGATCCGCGACTCCGAGCGCAAGATCAAAGCCATCGTCGTCGACAAATGCGGCATGCCACAAGCGCGTTTCATCAAGGACTTCCCGCCCAACCTGATCAACCTGCAATGGGTCGAGAAAGAGGCTGCCGCTGGCCAAAAGTGGAGCGAAATTCTGGGCCGCAACATCCCTGATGTGCAAGAGCTGCAGCAAGGCCTGCTGGACTTGCAAAATCAGGTCGTGGTGCCACTGGATGAGTTGAAAAACATCAACAAACGCATGTTGGCCGGTGAGAAGGCTTCGCGCGATGCGAAGAAGGAAATGACCGAGGCCAACCTGCGTCTGGTGATCTCGATTGCGAAAAAATACACCAACCGTGGTCTGCAGTTCCTAGACTTGATCCAGGAAGGCAACATCGGCTTGATGAAGGCCGTGGACAAGTTTGAATTCCGCCGTGGTTTCAAATTCTCGACCTATGCGACCTGGTGGATTCGCCAGGCCATCACACGCTCGATTGCGGACCAGGCCCGTACGATCCGCATTCCGGTGCACATGATCGAGACCATCAACAAGATGAACCGCATCTCGCGCCAGCACTTGCAGGAGTTTGGCTACGAGCCCGATGCCTCGATCCTGGCCGAGAAAATGGAGATCCCAGAGGACAAGATCCGCAAGATCATGAAAATCGCCAAAGAGCCGATTTCGATGGAAACACCGATTGGCGACGATGACGACTCCCACCTGGGCGATTTCATTGAAGACACCAACAACACCGCCCCGATGGATGCGGCGATGCAAGCGGGTCTGCGCGATGTGGTCAAAGACATTCTGGACTCGCTGACACCACGCGAGGCCAAAGTGCTGCGCATGCGTTTTGGCATCGAGATGAGCACCGACCACACTTTGGAAGAAGTGGGCAAACAATTTGATGTGACGCGCGAGCGTATTCGCCAAATTGAAGCCAAGGCCTTGCGTAAACTCAAGCACCCAAGCCGCTCTGACAAACTGCGCAGCTTTATCGACAGCCTGTAAAACCTGTGCAGCGGCGATCTGAGCATCGCCTCAAACCACACACCATGCCCGCTTTTAGCGGGCATTTTTTATCCCTTTTGGATGCCGCACAAAGGGGCTCTTCGCAGGGTGGGAAGCTTCGCAGCCCACGCCAGCCGCAGCCAACAAGTGCAGCGTTGCCAAGCGCATGTAAAAAGAAACCGCCTATTCCCCAAGCGCATCTTGCAAAGACGAGCGATGTGTGTGCTCCGTTAGCGCCATCCGCTAGGGCAGCCAAGCGGCCCTCCCCGCGTATCAATACTGCACCAACTACCCACGCCCAATAAACCGCAATCCCACACCCGGCTCAGTCAACAAATACCTGGGCGCCGCCGCATCCTCGCCCAACTTCCCCCGCAGCTTCCCCACCAAGATCCGCAAATAATGCGTGTCCTGCAGATGCGAAGGCCCCCATACCTCCTTAAGAATTTGCGTCTGCGTAATCAAGCACCCAGGCTGGCGCACCAGCAAACTCAGCAGCGCAAACTCTTTGCGGGTCAGTGTCACCACCTGGCCATCGAGCAGCACCTGGCGCTCAGCCAAGTCAATGGACAAGTGGCCATCGTCATACACCGGCGCTTGCTGGGCTACAGCCGGCAAATTGCGCAACACCACGCGAATACGCGCCATCAACTCCTCAATGCTGAACGGCTTGGTCACATAGTCGTTGGCACCACTGTCAAGCAGCGCCACTTTCTCCTGCTCAGTGGCACGCACGGTCAGCACAATCACTGGCACTTGCGACCATTGCCGCAACTCTTTGAGGACCTCACGGCCGTCCTGATCGGGCAGACCCAGATCAAGCACAACCAGGTCCGCGCCTTGGCTGGCCAGCGTCAGCAAGCCCCGCTCGCCGGTTTCAGCCAGCGAGGTCTGGTAGCCCTGGGCTCTGAGGCTGATGTCCAGAAATTTCCTGATTTGCGGCTCATCATCAATCACCAGCACGCGACGGGTAATGGCAGTGGCTGCTGCATTGGATGCTGCCTCATTAGGCGAGATGGACGTGGTTGGGGTGCTCATGGCTGGCGTCTTGGTGAGGCTCATCAATTTCAGGGACAGGCGTTAAAGGCAGGCAGATTCGAATCACTGTACCCATGCCATCGGCACCAGGCAAGGCTTCGGTTTTGCCCATATGCGCGGCCACAATGCCCTGCACAATCGCCAGCCCCAGGCCTGTGCCGCGCTGACCACGGTCGCCGCGCTCGACGCTGTAGAACATATCGAATACCTTGCGCCGTTCTGCCTCGGGAATACCAGGGCCACGATCGGCAATGTCGATCCATACCTGGGGCGAATCGCCCTGCCCTGGGTGAACGCGGACATGGATCGGCGTGTCGGGTGGAGAGAACTTCACCGCATTCTCCATCACATTGAACAGCGCCTGCTCAACCAGCGCCGGATGCACATGCAGCAGGCGCTGCTCAATGGCCATTGTGGATTCAATTTTTGCCTGTGGGATATAGCGCTGCAAACGGCGGATCGCCGAGCCCAGCAACTCATCAATGCCAATCCATTCGCGCGTCAAGCTCAGCCCGTCCTGGCCCAGCATGGTCATATCCAGCAGGTTCTGGATATAGCGGTCCAAGCGCTCGCCCTCCAGACGAATCGTCTCCAGCAGGCTGCGCCTGTCCTGGGCATCCATTTGGCTGCCGTAACTGCTCAGACTGTCTGCTGCGCCAATCATCGAGGCCAGTGGCGAGCGCAAGTCGTGAGAAACAGACGACAGCAAGGCCGAGCGCAAGCGCTCGGTTTCGGCCGAAACGCGCGCGCTCTCCAGCTCGGCCACCAAGCCAGTGCGAATGGCCGCCTGGGCGATGTCATCGACCATGCTTTCAGCCAAACGCCGTTGTTCAAAAGGCAGCCGCGTCATCGCACTGGGCATGCGCAGGCCAACGACCCCAAGCAACTTGTGCTCAACGCGGATGGGCAAGAACCACCATGGCGAGCTGGTCAGCGTATCGGTGTAACGCCCACTCGCAAGTCCGTGGCGGCGGCTCCACTGGGCTGCATGGCGGTCCTTTTCGCTCAACTCCTTGTAAGTACTCAACGGGCCATTGACCGCATTGATTTGCAGCCAGGCCTGGGCCTTGAGCGTGTCCTGCAAGGCCGTAGCGCCTGCCTGGATGACCTGGCCCAAGTCGGCCGCTTGCGCCAATTGCCGGCCTAGGTTCTGCATCGCCGTCGCATGCGCATTGGCCGCACGCAAGGCTACGACCTGCATGCGCAGGCGCGATGCCAGCCGGCCTGCAATCAAGGCTGCAGCCAGAAAAAAGACCATCGTCATCATGCCGCGTGCGGTGTCGATATGCAGCGTCATGCGTGGCTCAATAAAACCAAAGTTGTAAACCAGAAAGCACAACACCGATGTGACCACTGCCGCGGCCATGCGGGTGCGTGAGGCCACCAGCAGTACCGCCAGCAAGAAGATGATCGAGTATTCGGTCAGCCCCAATAAACGCTCGGCCAGCAAGGACACGCCAATCGCACCGGCCACGGCAGTTGTCACCAGCAGCGCCTCGCGCCCAGGTGTGTGCTGCGCCCCGGTTTCGGCCAAACGCAGCCGGCGCTTGTACTGCGCCAGCATGGGCGCGCCCACAATCGTCAGCTCATAGTGCGCCCCCCGCGCGAGCAACTGCTCAATCAAGGTGGTATTGAAAATGCGGTGCCAAAAACTCTCACGGCCACGGCCAATCACAATCGAGCGGGCACCGCGAATCGCCGCCGCATCGAGCAAGGCCTGGGCGACGTCGTGGCCGTAAAGCATCTCGGTGCCGGCGCCCAGATTGCGCGCCAGCGCAAACGCGCGGTCCAACTCCATTTGCCGCGCCTGGCTGCGCTCAGACAAGGCTGGCAGCTCGGGCGCAGAGGCTGAATTGGCATACCCGGTATCCACGCTCACCACCGACCAGGGCACGCCGCGCCGCTCGGCCACACGTCCGCCAGCGCGCACCAGATACTCGGACTGCCCCCGGCCATCAATGGCCACCAGCACATGGCGCTGAATCGGTGCATTCGTCAGGCCTCTGGCTGCGCGGCTTTCGCGCAAATCGGCATCGACATGGCTGGCCACGGTTTGCATCGCCAGCTCACGCAGCGCGGTCAGATTCGATGGCGAAAAAAACGCTTGCAACGCCTGCGTCGCTTGCTCGGGCAGGTAAATCTTGCCTTGATTCAAACGCTCAATCAGCTCCCGTGCGGGCAAGTCCACCAGGCGAATATCACGCAAACGTTCAAACACCAGATCCGGCACCGTTTCACTGACACGCACACCGGTAATCTGATGCACCTCGTCATTGAGGCTCTCCAGATGCTGGACGTTGATGGTCGTGTAGACATCAATGCCCGCATCGAGCAACTCCATCACATCCTGCCAGCGGCGCTCATGGCGGCTGCCAGGCGCATTTCGATGGGCCAGCTCATCGACCAGCACTATCGCAGGGCGGCGCGCCAGCAGCGCATCCAGGTCCATCTCTTCGAGTTGTCGGCCACGGTAGCGCACCAGCTTACGCGGCTGGATCGCCAAGCCTTTGAGCATGGCCTGAGTGTCTTGGCGGCCATGGGTTTCAACTACGCCAACGAGCACATCGACTTGCTGCTTGGCCAGTTCTTGGGCGCGGTTGAGCATCGCATAGGTTTTGCCAACGCCCGGCGCAGCGCCTAAAAACACCGTCAGCCGGCCTGCGGCTTGGCGTTGCAACTCGCCGAGCATCGCATCGGCTTGCTCCGAATTTTCAGCGCCCATCGTGCGCTCTCCTGCAAATGTACGGTGATGAACGGGTTCTTGATCATTCTCGCAGAGTTGCGAGCGCAGCACTGCGCGTCTCCAATGGAGATACCGCGCGCGCAGCCCAGCGGGCCAATTCAGAGGCAGAACCGGACTTTGGCAGCATCAGCGTGATTGGCCAGCGCAAGCTGCTCCCCAGCACCTCAGCCAGCTCCAAACTGTGGCGTCCGCTGATGGCCACATGCGCCAAACGGCCCACACTGCCACACAATAAACGGATTGCAGCGCGCCCCATCTCGCCGGCTGGAAATGCCATGGTGCAACGCAAGCGGCCCGAAGACTCCACCAAGGCCAGATGAATATGCTGCCTGCCACACACCAGCCCCATAAACAAACTGGGCGCACCGGGTTGAATGGACGATGGATTCAAGTGCATACCAATGCAAGCCAACTGCACCTCATTGCCCAGCTTGAGGCTGCGCAGGCAAAGCCTCCAAGGCCAGGTTCAACGCCAGCACATTCACGCGTGGCTGGCCAAGCAGCCCGAATTGCTTAGCCTGGGTGTGCTGCTGCACCAATTGCGCCAGCGCAGCGCGGCTCATGCTCCTGGCGCGTGCCACGCTGTCGATCTGAATCTCAGCCGCCAGCGGGCTGATATCAGGGTCGATGCCAGCGCCAGAGGCAGTGAGCAAATCACTGGGAATTGCAGCGGGATCGACCCCGTAGCGCGTGCTCAGGGTTTGGCGCAAAGCGTCTATTTGCGCACGCAGCGCTGGGTTGGTGCGCGCCATATTGCTGCCGCCAGCGGCCATTGGGTCATAGTCCACCGCAGAAGGCCTGGATTGGAAGAAGCGCTCGGACACAAAAGGCTGGCCCACCAAGGCCGAGCCAATCACACGCTCGTTGCGCTCGATCACACTGCCATTGGCCTGCGCTGCAAACAGGGCTTGGCCCAGGCCAACACCGGCCAGTGGATAAGCCAGTCCACACAATAGGACGCCAATGATCAACAAGCCCAGGGCTGCGCGCAGGCTGCCCTGGTCGCTCACCGGTGCATCAGCAGATGCTGCAACAGGCTGCGGCGAAACCACACTGGGGTTCATGGTAATTGGATTCATCTCGTCACCTCAAACAATCATTACAAAGGCAATACAGCCGTCAACCCCATGTCGATCAGCTTGATGGCCACAAATGGCACGACCACACCGCCCACGCCGTAGACCAGCATGTTGCCCAGCAACAGTTGGTTGGCCGTGGCGGGCTTGAAGTGCACCCCTCGCAAGGCCAGCGGAATCAGGGCCGGAATGATCAGGGCGTTGAAAATCAGCGCAGCCAGCACTGCGCTTGCAGGGCTGCTCAGCTGCATCACATTGAGGGCCTCCATGGAAGGGATGGCGGCTGCAAAGACCGCAGGCAAGATGGCAAAGTACTTGGAGACATCATTGGCCAAAGAGAACGTGGTCAGCGCGCCGCGTGTGATCAGCTGCTGTTTGCCAATCTCGACGATGGCCAGCAATTTGGCCGGGTCACTGTCCAAATCCACCATATTGCCCGCTTCTTTGGCCGCCTGTGTGCCCGAATTCATCGCCAGGCCCACATCGGCCTGGGCCAAGGCTGGTGCATCATTCGTGCCATCGCCAACCATGGCGACTAAGCGGCCTTCGGCCTGCTCGGCCCGAATGCGTGCGAGCTTGTCCTCAGGGCGCGCTTGGGCGATGTAGTCATCAACGCCAGCTTCGGCAGCGATGCTGGCAGCCGTCAACTCGTTATCGCCGGTAATCATGACGGTGCGCACCCCCATTTCGCGCAAGCGGCTAAAGCGCTCTTTGATACCGTGTTTGATCACATCTGACAGCGCAATCACCCCCAGAATCTGCTGGTCCTGCGCCACCACCAAAGGCGTGGCCCCCGTGCTGGCAATATCGCGCACCAAAGCGCCCAAACCTGCGGGCACGATACCGCCCTGGCTTTTCACAAACTGCTCCATCGCATCCACGGCCCCTTTGCGGATGCGCCGATCAGGCAAATCCACCCCTGACATACGCGTTTGCGCGGTGAACTCGATAAACGCAGACTGTGCAGGAGCGCCCTGATGCGCCCCCTGCTCGCGCGCCAATTTCACGATTGACTTGCCCTCTGGGGTCGGATCGGCCAAAGACGCCAGCAATGCGGCCTCTCTGAGCAACGCTGGCGAGACGCCATTGACCGTCTGGAATGCCGTGGCTTGCCGATCGCCGTAGGTAATGGTGCCGGTCTTGTCCAGCAGCAACACGTCAACATCACCGGCAACCTCAACGGCCTTGCCTGACTTGGCCAGCACATTGGCCTGTAATGCGCGGTTCATCCCGGCAATACCAATGGCTGGCAGCAGCCCGCCGATGGTGGTCGGAATCAAGCACACCAGCAACGCCACCAGCAACACAATATTGATGTGCACACCTACGGCCGCGCCAATCACTGGCAGCGTGATGACAACGATCAAAAACGTCAACGTCATCACGGCCAGCAAAATCCCCAACGCCACTTCATTGGGTGTTTTTTGGCGATTCGAGCCTTCAACCAGGGCAATCATGCGGTCCAGAAAGCTGTTGCCAGGCTCGGCCGTTACGCGCACCACAATGCGGTCAGACAGCACCTTGGTGCCACCAATCACGCCCGAGCGATCGGTGCCAGCCTCGCGCAACACTGGCGCTGACTCACCGGTCACGGCCGCTTCATTGATGGCAGCCAAGCCTTCAACAATTTCGCCGTCGGCAGGCACCAGCTGCTCGCTCTCAACCACAACCAAATCGCCTTGTTTGAGTTCATTGGCAGCAATGGTTTGCTCGCCCCCGGATGGCAGCAATCGTCTGGCAACCAAATCCTGACGGGCGCGGCGCAAAGAGGCTGCTTGGCCGCGACCGCGCGACTCCGCCACGGCCTCGGCGTAGTTACCAAACAGCACGGTCACCAACAAAATAGCCGTCACTGCCCAGCCAAAACCTGCACTGGTCCAGCCTGCCAAGGTGGCCAGCGCGGTGGTCAGCGTGCCCAGCCACACCACGGCCATGACGGGGTTTTTCACCATATGCTGTGGTGCCAGCTTGGCAATGGCGCTGCGTAAGGTTGGCCCGCAATGGCGCGCCACTGCAGCCTCGGCCTGCGCGCCTTGCGTTTCTGCGCTATGGGCGCTGCGATGCATTGAATTCATGGTCACTCTCCGATCGGTTATTGAGTCAATAAGCCAGCCAGGCTCAAATGGTCGGCCACAGGCCCCAGCACCAATACAGGCATGAATTGCAGCAGGGTCAAGGTGACAATCACAGCCATCAAAGTCAGCGCAAAAGTCGGCGTTTCGATCTGCAGACTGCCCATGCTTTCAGGCGCTTTGCGTTTGCGTGCCAGCATCGAGGCAATCACCAAAGGAATAATCAGCGCCGGGTAGCGGCCAGCCAGCAGCAACAGCGCAGCGCTCAGGTTCCACCAGCGTGTGTTGTCTGCCAGGCCTTCAAAACCTGAGCCATTGTTTGCAAATGCCGACGTGTACTCATAAAACACCTGGCCGATTGCATGAAAGCCTGGATTGGAGGTGCCAGCAAGAGCGGGAAAAGCCAGAGCCACGGCCGTAAAGCTCAGCAGCATCAAGGGCTGCAGCAAGACCAGCACGGCCAGCAGGCGCACTTCTGGTGCTTCAATCTTGCGACCAAACAGCTCGGGCGTGCGCCCAGTCATCAAGCCGGCCAAAAATACCGCCAGCAGCAAATACGTCAAAAACTGCTGCAAACCACTGCCAATGCCTCCCCAAATGCCATTGATCAACATATTGCTGATGCTGACCAGGCTGCTCAAAGGTGCCATCGAGTCGTGCATGGCATTGACCGAGCCGTTGGAGGTTTGTGTCGTCAAAGCCGCCCAAAGCGCCGAAGCTTCAGCGCCAAAACGCTGCTCCTTGCCCTCCATCAAGGCCGCATCCGTGGAAGTGGCCGAATAACCCTCCGACCAAATCGCAATGCCAGTCGAGATGACCGACATGGTCAGCATCGTGCCCAGCACCAACGCCGCAAATTTGCGTCTGCCAGTCAACGCGCCGATCATGAAGACCACAGCCACGGGCACCACGACCAGCGCCAACGTCTCCAGCAGATTTGACAGGGGTGTCGGATTCTCCAATGGGGTGGTGCTGTTGGGGCCATACCAACCGCCCCCATTGGTGCCCAATTGTTTGATGGCCACCATCGGCGCGACCGGACCCAAGGGGATTTTTTGCCCAGCCATCCCTGCGGCCGCATCGACAGGAGTGGCCACCGGCCCACCTGCCAACGTTGCTGGCACGCCTTGGCTGGTCAGTGCCAGCGACCAGATCAGGCACAGCGGCAACATGAAGCGCACGGTCGCGCGCACCACATCGGCCCAGTAATTGCCCACGTCAACCACGCCCCCCTCTTGCCCAGTCTGCTTGCGCTGCGCCGCATTGCGCCCACCGAACAGCCCGCGCAGTGTGGCCACGCACAGCGCCAGGCCCATCATTGGGGTGAGCACCTGCAGGCTCACAATCACCAGCATGTGCGAGAGCAACGATATCTGCGCTTGGCCTGAGTAATGCTGCTGGTTGGTATTGGTCACAAACGATACCGCCGTATGCAGCGCCAAGTCCCAGCTCATGTTGGGCGCGCCATTGGGGTTCAACGGCAGCCAAGCCTGCACCATCAGCACGCCCCAAGCCAAACCAAACAGCAATACATTACTGAGTAAAAACGCCGTCACATAGCCTTTGCAGCTCATGCCACGCGCCGCATTGGTGCCCAGCAAGGCATAAATTGGCCGCTCTATCCAACCAAATAAACGGTCACCACGCATGGGCTCACCGCGCATCACAGCGGCCAAGTACAGGCCCAAAGGCCAGCCCAGCAGCAAGGCTGCTGCTATAACAATCATCCATTCAGACATATGAAAGACACTCCTAATCAGGACTGGCAGTGTCGATCTGGTGGCCGTAAAGAATCTATGCCTAAATGGGCCAGGAGCGTAAAGAAAGCGTAATTTTTTAGGCCATGATGGGGCTGGCTGGCTGGCTGGCTGGCTGGCTGGCTGGCTGGTTTGGCGCAGTTGCGCACCTCAATGGCCAGCATCCAAAACAGGCACTGTCACAGGCGCGCCTGTGTTCATCGTCGTGCGCGCAGCCCGCGCTGCAGCGCAAGCCGCACGGCCGCCGCCAGCGGCCCGATCACTCAATGGTGCCGCGCAAGACCAGCGCAGTGGGGCGTCAAGACGCAGGTCGCTTCATGTCGCACTGCGGCTCTTGCACCAACACCTCGCCAGCAAACATGCCATCGGTGCGAAAGCCATAATTGGTGCCCTCCCAGCCCACAGTCACCTTGTCGCCATCAACGGGAGCTACCGTATTGACCACTTGTGGCAACAGCAATTGGTGATCAGCCGCACGCATCGTGACAGGACCAATGACGCTGTCGTAGCTCAGGCCCTCTAAAGCGTGCGCCACTTCTAGCGAGGCCATGCTGCCTGCCCTGTCAATCGCTGCGGCCAGCAAGCGCGGCGTGAAATCAATGCGGGGGGCCAAAAAGTCTTTGCCGGTGCGTGCGTTGTAGGCCTTGGCCAAGCCATGCGCGGCCTCGGTATTGGCTTGTCCTGGATGCCATTCGGCCACCCAGGTCAGCTTGCCCTTTTGAATCATCGACACAGCAGACACCGTGCCCGGCATGCTGCCTGCGCTGTGGTTGAAGAAATGCCAATCGCGTCCGGCATCGCCAGCGGCGCGCATCAACAAGGTCAGATCCTGGCCCCAGTTGCCAGTGATCAGGGCCGTGGCGCCGGTTTGCGCGGCATTGCCCACATAGGGTGCAAAGTCTTTGACCTGGCCAATCGGGTGCAGCATCTCTCCAGTGAATTCAATATCGGGCCGCGCTTGGCCCACCATCGCACGGCCATAGCTGGCCCACTGGCGGCCATGCGCGTAGTCCTGGTTGAGCAGGAAGATTTTTTCCACATCGGGCATCTGGGCAATCACGTTGGCCAGAGCCTGCATTTTCATCGCCGTACTGGCCTCGGTTTGAAAATGCCAGAAACTGCAGTTTTTACCCGTGAGTTCTGGATCAATCGATGAATGGTTGAGCACCAGCAATTCTTTGCCAGGGTTGCGCCGGTTCCAGCGCTCGACCGCCTGCACCAGCGAGGTGACGACCGACGAGCCTGAGCCCCCAGTGATCACCGCTCTGGCCCCTTGGTCAATCGCGGCTTGCAACACACTTTGGCTCTCTTGCGCCGAGAGTTTGCTGTCAAATTGCAGCATCTCCAAGGGTATTCCGCCCAACACGCCGCCCTTAGCATTGATGTCTTCCACCGCATATTGCAAGTGGCTCAGCATCAGCTCACCCACATTGGCAAACGGTCCAGACAGTGGATCGATATAGGCCAGTTTGTAGGTTTCCTGCGCCTGAGCGGCCGCGCCTATCGCCAGGCCTGCCGCGATGGCCATCGCTGCTAACTTGACTGGTTGTTGGATTCGCACCTGGTTGTCTCCTTCGTTGTTGTTGGGAGCTTGTCCCATTTTGGAAGTAAGGCAGCAGCTTCTGGCAACGCCGCACTGCGACCACTGGCCACCATGGGTGGTGGTTTTATCGTTCTTGCTGCAAGCCCAGCACCCGCATGGCCAAGCCGGTCAGCAACTGCGCCAAATCCTCTGGTGGCAAACGGCCGTCGGGCCGGTACCAGGTGTATAAAAAACCGGGCAAGCTGCAAGCGGCCAATGCCGTGATTTTGGTGTCTTCAAACTGCAAATCGCCCTCGGCACGCGCCTGCTCCAGCAAAGGGCAGAGTTGGTCGTAAAAACGGTTGGCCACACGCTTGCTTGCCGCCAAATACTTGGCGCTATAGACCTGCGGCTCTTTGTAGGGAAAGAACGCACAGGGGTAGTGAGCGATCGTTGCGCGCACCAGATCCCCCAGCGCTTGCTGCACTTGCTCGGCGGCGCTGCGCCCATCATTTCCGACCCCATCCAGCACGCTAAAGCAAGCGACTGTAGGTGCCCAGGACAAGGTCTCAAACAGCTCCTGCTTGTCATGGAAGTAGTAGTACACAAACGGCTTGGTCGCGCCCAACACCTGGGCGATTTGCGCAATCGTCGTGTTCGCGTAGCCCTGTTGCGCAAACAAGGTGCTGGCCGCAGCCAGAATGCGCTCGCGCTGCACGTCAGTGGCGGCATTGGGCTTGCGCTGGCGCCCGGTGTCACGCGGCACGGCTTTGCGCTGCGGTTTTTTCAGGCGTGCAGCAGCGCTGGTTTGCGCAGAAGGAGCAGCAGCTTCTTGCATAGCTAAAAACTCAAAAAAGTGGTGTAGTCAGGTGTCGCCGAAGTTATACCCATGGGTAGGATTGTTCGGGCAAACTGAAACCTTGACAAGACGAGATATCCCCCAACAAGGCCCAAACCTGCTCAAAACAGACACCAAGGAGACAAGCGTGCCTAGCAACCAGAACGTCCAAATCGCGCCCCAAATACCCTTGCAAGCACTGCACGAAGCACTGCGCAGCCATGCCCAAACCATGCCCGAGCGCACCGCGTGCATCTGGTATGGGCAGTCGATTTCATGGGCCGAGTTGGATCGTGCCAGCGATGCGTTTGCCGCCCATCTGCAGCAGCTGGGGGTTGGCAAAGGCGAGCCGGTGGTGCTGTTTCTCAATAACTGCCCGCAGTACCTGGTCGCGCACTTTGGCATCCAGAAAATAGGTGCGATCGTTTGCCCCAGTGGCCCACTGAACAAGGCCCATGAGCTGGGCTACCAAGTCAATGACCTCCAAGCCCGCGTCATGGTGGCGGCTGACAGCTTGTGGCCTGTCGTCGATGAGGTGCGCCCCAATTCCTCGCTGGAGCACGTGTTTGTCGTGCATTACGCCGACTGGCTGCCCGCCGAGCCCACACTGGACTTGCCAGCCGAATTGCAAGCCGCACGCCAGAGCCTGCGGCAAGTACCAGCAGGCACAATCGATTTCTGGGCTTCGATGCGCACCACCGCCACACCAGCGCCGGTGCACTTGGATCTCAACGATGTGGCCTTGATGACCTACACCTCAGGCACAACCGGCCTGCCCAAAGGCGCGATGCTCAGCTACCGCAATGCCGCGTTTAAAACCCAGGCCTGTGCGAGCGCCAATGGGGTTGGCAAGCAGGATGTGCTGCTGTCCATCGCGCCGCTCTACCACATCGCCGGCATGCTGATGGGCCTCAATATTCCGGTACTGACCGGTGCCACCAGCGTGCTGCTGCACCGATTTGACCCGCGTGCGGCTCTGCAAGCGATTGCCCAATACAAGGTAACCTGGTGGTACAGCATCGCCCCCATGAATGTGATGTGCATGCAGCAAAGCGATATCGCCCAGTTCGATCTCAGCAGCCTCAAGTCCAATCCGGTCACCAGTTTTGGCATTAGCTTCACCGAAGCTTTGGCCCAGCAATGGCAGACGTTTGCCACGCACTGCATTGCCCACGAAGCCGCGTACGGTCTGTCTGAGACCCATACCTGCGACACCTACATGCCAGCCGATCGGATTCGCTGGGGCTCGCAGGGTGTGGCGGTACCGGGCGTGGAAATTCGCATTCTCGATCCGGAGAGCGGCCAGGTCTTGCCCAGTCCCCAAGTCGGCGAGATCACGCTGCGCAGTGAAGGCAATTTCTGCGGCTACTGGAACAAACCCGAGGCCACGGCTGCGACCTTGCGGGATGGCTGGGTGCATACCGGCGACATGGGCTCGATCGACGAGGACGGTTACCTGCACTTCATTGGCCGCTTCAAGGAAATGATCAAAGTCTCGGGCTACAGCGTATTTCCTGAAGAAGTCGAGACCATTTTGATCAAGCACCCCGCCGTGGCCCAAGCCGCTGTGATTGCCCAGCCAGACATGGACAAAGGCGAGGTCGTCAAAGCCTTTATCGTGCGCAAGCCGGGGGCGTCTGCGAGCGAGCAAGAGATCATTGACTGGTCCCGCGAGAACATGGCGGCTTACAAAGTACCGCGCGTGCTGCGCTTTATCGACGCCCTGCCCACCACCGGCGCAGGCAAGGTGCTGCGCCGTTTGCTGCGTGACTTGTAATGCTGCCCTGCCACCTCTTGATTAGCTGAGCGAACATGATGAAAAAAATACTGATTGCCAACCGCGGCGAAATTGCCGTGCGCTTGATTCGTGGCCTGCAAGACCTGGGCGTGCACTGCGTGGCCGTGTATGCGCAAGACGACCAACAGGCACTGCATGTGCATTTGGCCGACCAGGCCATGGCACTGCCCCAGCAAGGCCCTGCTGCGTATTTGAATGCCGCGGCCATGCTGGCGATTGCACATGAAACCGGCTGCGACGGCATCCACCCAGGCTATGGCTTTTTGAGCGAACGCGCCGATTTCGCCCAGGCCTGCCACGACGCGGGACTGGTGTTCATTGGCCCGACCGTGGCCCAGTTGCAGTTGTTTGGCGACAAGGCGCGCGCGCGCGGCCTGGCCGAACAATGCCAGGTGCCGGTCATGCCAGGCACCGACCATGCAGTGAGCCTGGAGCAAGCGCGGGCCTTTTTTGAAGCCCAGGCACAGGATGGCGGCGGCATCATGCTCAAAGCCTTGGGCGGCGGTGGCGGCCGAGGCATGCGTGCTGTCACGAGTTTGGCTGATCTGGACGCGGCCTATGCGCGCTGCCAGTCCGAAGCGGAAAAAGCCTTTGGCAGCGCCGGCGTGTATGTCGAGCGTTTAATGCCCAATGCCCGCCACATTGAAATCCAAATCATTGGCGACGGCCAGCACGTCGCCAGCCTGGGCGAGCGCGAGTGCAGCCTGCAGCGGCAATTCCAAAAACTGGTGGAAATCGCCCCCAGCCCCTCACTGACACCGGCCCTGCGCCAGACGATCACGCAAGCGGCCTTGCGCATGGCCAAAGAAGTGTCTTACCAGGGGCTTGGCACGTTTGAGTTTTTGGTCGATTTGCAATCACAGCAGTTGCCTTTCGTCTTCATAGAAGCCAACCCGCGCCTGCAGGTTGAGCACACCGTGACGGAGGCCGTCACTGGCCTGGATTTGGTGGCACTGCAACTGGGCATTGCCAATGGGCAAAGCCTGGCCAGTTTAGGCCTCCGGGCCGATGCGACAGCACCTGCCGAAGGCTTTGCTGTTCAGTGGCGCATCAATGCCGAAACGCTCAACGCCCAGGGCCATGCGATGCCCAGCAGTGGCACACTGCACGTGTTTGCACCGCCCAGCGGCCCGCACACGCGCATCGACACGCACGGCTACACCGGTCTTGCGCCATCACCGCATTACGACAGCCTGCTGGCCAAACTGATCGTGCACAGCCCCAGCGCCGATTTCGACTCGGTGCTGCGCCGCTCGCTGCGCGCGCTGGCCGAGTTTCAAATCCAGGGCTTGGCCACCAATCTGCCGCTGCTGCGCGCCATAGCCATGCAACCTGCTTTTGCCAAACAGCAAGTGCATACGCGCTGGATTGAGCAAGAACTGCCTGCCCTGCTGGCAACCAGCCAAGCCCTGCCCGCCTCGCGCTGGCAGCAGCACTCTGCCAGCCATGCCTCTGCCCAAGCGCTTGGCCAACCTGCGCAAGAAGAGCCTGTTGAGGCCGGCCTGCTGGCCGTGCGCGCCCCCATGGCCGCGCGCCTGGCGCAGCAACACGTGCAAGAGGGCGATGTGGTGGCCGAAGGCGCCCCCTTGTATGTTTTGGAAGCCATGAAAATGGAGCACCTCTTGCTGGCCCCGCAGGCCGGGCGGGTGCAGCGCATTCTGGCGGAAGAAGGCTGCTATCTGGCCGATGGCCAGCTGCTGCTGCTGCTGGAGCCAGTCGATGCCAGCAGCGTGGTCGCACACCAGGAAGCGGTACCGGACCCAGAGCACATCCGCGCCGATTTGCAGCGCGTGATCGACCGGCATGCGTTCACACTGGATGCCAACCGCAGCGCCGCCGTTGACAAACGCCACGCCCAAGGCGGGCGCACAGCCCGCGAAAACATCGCCGACCTGTGCGATTTAGATAGCGCACCGGAGCACTTCATTGAATACGGCCAACTGGCGATTGCCGCGCAAACACGCCGCCGCAGTCTGGACGACTTGATTGCCAACACCCCAGCCGACGGCATGGTCACTGGCATTGGTTGCGTCAATGCCAAGGACTTTGGAGCTGAGCGCTCGCGCTGCGCGATCATGGCGTATGACTATACCGTGCTGGCCGGCACACAGGGCATGCGCAACCACCAAAAAACCGACCGTTTGTTAGCCCTTGCACACCAGCTGAAATTGCCCGTCGTGCTGTTTGCCGAAGGCGGTGGCGGGCGCCCAGGCGATACCGACATGCCCATTGTGGCAGGCCTGAACAACCACACCTTCAGCCAATACGCGGCGCTGTCTGGCAAGGTGCCAGTGGTTGGCATTGCGCACGGGCGCTGTTTTGCGGGCAACGCCGCCCTGCTGGGCTGCAGCGACGTCATCATCGCCACCAAGAGCAGCAACATAGGCATGAGCGGCCCGGCAATGATTGAAGGCGGTGGCCTGGGCCGTTTTGCGCCAGAAGAGATTGGCCCCAGCGGCGTGCAATCGGCCAATGGCGTGATTGACATACTGGTGGACGACGAAGCCCAGGCAGTCGCCGCAGCAAAACAATACCTGTCGTACTTTCAAGGCGACTTGGCCACCGCCACCAGCTGCGACCAAGGCAAGCTGCGCCACATGATTCCAGAAAACCGCCTGCGCGCCTACGAGGTGCGTGATGTGGTGCAAGGCCTGGTCGACCACGGCTCGATGCTGGAATTGCGCCGTGGCTTTGGCGCCGGCATGGTCACCGCCCTGGCCCGCATTGAAGGCAAGGCCGTGGGCATCTTGGCCAACAACCCCAAACATTTGGGCGGTGCCATCGATGTCGAAGCGGCCGACAAGGCGGCGCGCTTCATGCAGTTGTGCAATGCGCATGGCCTGCCCATTGTGGCGCTGTGCGACACGCCCGGCTTCATGGTCGGCCCCGATGTCGAAGCCCAGGCCCAGGTGCGCCATGTCAGCCGCATGTTCATGATCGCAGCCCACCTGACCGTGCCCTATTTCACCGTGGTGCTGCGCAAAGGCTACGGACTGGGCGCACAAGCCATGGCCGCGGGCGGCTTTGACGCGCCGATATTCACCGTCGCCTGGCCGACCGGCGAATTTGGTGCAATGGGCCTGGAAGGCGCTGTCAAACTGGGCTTTCGCAAAGAGCTCGAAGCCACGCCTGAAGGCCCTGAGCGCGAAGCCCTGTTCCAGCAACTGGTTGCGCGCCAGTACGCCAATGGCGAAGCCATGAACATGGCCCAAACCCTGGAGATCGACGCAGTGATCGACCCTGCCGCCACCCGCAACTGGCTGCTGCAAGGTCTGCAATCGGCACATGCGGCGCGGCAAGCGCCTAGCCCGTTTGTCGATACGTGGTAGAGCACCATGCCGCCACATGCAGGCCACGCCAAAGCTCCCGCATGGCCCATAAGGCGACTCAGGAAAATTCAGGCATTCATGCCAATCTGCGCTATGGTATGCGGAGAAAAAACAAGGACGCCCCATGAATTTCTCCCTGCTAAGCCGCTACGCCTTTCTGGCCGCCTGCATCATCGCCACCCTTGCCAGCCTGCCTTTTTTAAGCACCTACGCCATCTGGCCACTCACACTGATTGCGGGCTTGCTGAGCTTGCTGGGCCTCTATGATGTGCTGCAAAACGGGCACGCGGTGCGCCGCAACTACCCAATCCTGGGGCGTATCCGCTATTTGGTCGAAGGCATCCGTCCTGAGATTCGCCAATACCTGCTCGAATCCGACAGCGACGCCCTGCCATTCTCGCGCGCCCAGCGCTCACTGGTCTATGCACGGGCCAAAAATGAATCATCCGAAAAAGCCTTTGGCACCTTGACTGATGTGTACCAACCGGGCTTTGAATTCATCAGCCACTCCATGCGCCCAGCGCCTTTGAGCGACCCCGACAGCTTTCGCATTGGCATTGGTGGGCCACAGTGCAAACAGCCCTATTCCGCCTCGATCTTCAATATCTCGGCGATGAGTTTTGGCGCGCTGAGCGCCAATGCGATTCGGGCCCTGAACCAAGGCGCCAAACGCGGCCATTTTGCCCATGACACGGGTGAAGGCAGCATCAGCCCCTACCACCGCGAGCACGGTGGTGATTTGATTTGGGAGCTGGGCAGTGGTTACTTCGGCTGCCGCACCGAAGACGGCCGCTTTGACCCGCAACGCTTTGCCGAGCAAGCCCAGTCGCCACAGGTGCGCATGATCGAAATCAAACTCAGCCAAGGCGCCAAACCCGGCCACGGTGGCATCTTGCCCAAACACAAAGTCACGTTGGAGATTGCCAATACCCGTGGCGTGCCCATGGGCCAGGACTGTATCTCACCATCCAGCCACAGCGCCTTCACAACACCGATTGAGCTGATGCAATTCATTGCCCAATTGCGCGAACTCTCGGGCGGCAAACCCGTGGGCTTTAAGCTGTGCCTGGGCCATCCGTGGGAATTCATGGGCATTGCCAAAGCCATGCTGGAGACCGGCATCCTGCCGGACTTTATCGTCGTCGACGGCAAGGAAGGCGGCACTGGTGCGGCACCACTGGAATTCACCGACCACATGGGCGTGCCCATGCGAGAAGGCCTTTTGTTTGTGCACAACACGCTGGTTGGCCTGAATCTGCGTGACAAGATACGCATCGGTGCCAGCGGCAAAATCATCAGCGCGTTTGACATTGCCAGCGTCCTGGCCATCGGTGCCGACTGGTGCAACTCCGCACGCGGCTTCATGTTTGCCGTGGGCTGCATTCAATCGCAAAGCTGCCACACCAACAAATGCCCAACTGGCGTGGCCACACAAGATCCGTTGCGCCAGCGCGCCCTAGTCGTGCCCGACAAGGCCGATCGGGTCTACCACTTTCACCGCAACACCCTCAAAGCCCTGGCAGAAATGCTGGCTGCGGCAGGCCTCACCCATCCTTCGCAACTACAGGCCAGGCATGTGGTGCGCCGTGTGTCTGGGGCCGAGATCATGCTGTTCTCACAATTGCATGTATTTCTCAAACCCGGCGAGCTGCTCAGCGGTGAAATCGAAGGCGAGTTTTACTCCCGCATGTGGGCGATGGCACGCGCCGATAGCTTTGAGCCCAATGGCGAAGAAACTGGCAATGAGTGCTATGCGTAAGAGCCTGTTCAGCCCACCACAGGCAAGCTAATGCCCATGGCGGTACCAAGTCACACACGGGCCGCCTTGCATAGCATGCGGCAAACAAGGGCATTGGCTTATCTCAGAACAACCGTGGGCCTGCACAGCCCAGTCGCTGCAACACTCACACTGCGCCCTGCGCATTGACATACAACGCATACAGCGAATGGCTGGAAGCCATATACAACCGATTGCGTTTCGGCCCGCCAAAGGCCACATTGGCACAGCGCTCCGGCAAACGAATAAAACCAATCGCCTGGCCTTCGGGGTTGAAGATTTTTACACCGTCAAACTCCTCAGGGCTGCCATTGAGCGGGTAGGCTTGCATGTTGCCGCCGATGTCCTCTTTTTGTGTGCCAATGGATGCGTTGTGGCCCCAACCACACCAGAGATTGCCGTACTGGTCTACGCGAAAGCCATCTGGCGCTGCGCCCTCACCAGCATCAATGAATTTGGTTTTATTAGCCACACTCTGGCCATTCTCGACCACATCAAAACGCCAAATACTGTTGTGGGGGTTGTCGTGCGACTCCACCACATAGAGCTTGTCTTCTTGCGGCGAAAATGCCAAGCCATTGGGATTGACGATGTCGGTAATCACTGCCGTGATCTCGCCCTGCGGATCAATGCGGTAGACATTCGTGGTCTCTTGCTCCGGACTGGCGCTGCGCCCTTCCCACTCGCCACTGATGCCAAACACCGGGTCGGTGAACCAGATACTGCCATCAGAGCGCACCACTACATCGTTGGGTGAGTTCAAACGCTTGCCATTGAAAGCGTCGGCCAAAACGGTTGTGCTGCCATCCTCCTCTGTGCGCACAACACGGCGGGTCAAATGCTCGCAAGTGATCAGCCGGCCTTGCTGATCCACCGTGTTGCCATTGCTGTAATTGGCATTGTCTTTATAGACCTGGAACTCGCCACTGCGCTCGTCATACGCCATCAGGCGATTATTGGGAATGTCACTGAGCACCAGTTTTTGAGTGCTGGGCAAATACACCGGGCCTTCTGCCCAGCGCATCCCCGTCCCCAGCTGCTCGAGCGTGCTGTTGAAAAGGCGCAGTTTTTCAAAGCTGGGATCGAGCACGTATACCGCAGGATCTGGATAGCGTTGGTTCGGGGTGAATGAAAAGCTCTGGGCCAGTGCTTGGACCCCACTGATACTCGCAAGGCCAAGACCTGCAGCTTGAAGCAGACGACGACGATTGAATTCAACACGCACCACAGCGACTCCTATCTATAAAGTAAACAAATAAAACAATCAAGTCAAAAACAGGCAGCACAAAGAAGTGACAGGCACACCCCCCATTAGTTGCCCTGCATTTGTTATCTTTTCTTAATCTCTGGCGTCGGCATTGATGCGGGCTGTAGCAACGGTCGCTCAAGCTGCCCGCACAAACTGGGCGATAGCGCTCACACATAGGCAAGAACATCCAGGATGAGGCCGCAGTGCGCTGCCCAATCGCTGGCCTCAGCTTGACACTGATTGGGGACTGGCGCTACCAGACCACCTGGCTTACCCTCAATGCAGGGTCTAATGGCCGTTGCTGCGCCTACCAGGGCCACAGAGCCCTAAGTGCCTGTTCACAATCTCCGCACAGCCGCGCAAGGCACAAAAAAAGAGGCAGTGCGGCGTTACCCGTTGCGCGCATACAGACGTATACGCTGCAACAGACAGCTTGCACTGCCTCTTTTCTGTACCCTGTTCGACTGTAAAAATTACAAACAGGTGCTTAGAAACAGGTTCTTAGAACTTATGCACAATGCCTACGCCGTAAGTATTGCCTTTGGGAGTTGGCATGCGCTCGCCGGTCGTGGAGTTGGTCGTGCCATTGAGCAACTGGCCACTGTCGTTCATACGGCCATATGCGGCATACAGCCGCGTGCGGCTGGAAAACTTGTAATTGCCAAACAATTCATACGCCGTGGCTTTTTTATAGGAAGGGTTAGAGCTGTTGGTCAAGCGAGCACCCTGCAAACCGACGGTAAAGCTGCCAAAGGGCACGGCAGCGCCAAGGCCAAAGCCCCTGCCAGCCAGCTCGGTCTCGCGCTGTTTAAACAGGCCACTGACCTCCACAACCTTGAAGTCGTATTTGGCAGCCAGGGTGTAGCCAGTGCGGTTGCCTGGCTCGCTGCTGACCTTCGCTTGAACGGCTGCCCCGAGCATCAAACCGCCATTGGAATAGCGTCCTGAGACTTGGAGAAAGTCCTTATTGGGCGAGCCGCCACGGTTCTCCTTGAACACATAGCCCACGCGCGCATCGAAGCCACCGAACTTCGGTGTCGAATACTGAATCTGGCTGTTTTGACGCGAACTTCCCCCCAGGCTGCCATTGGCTGCAAGCCCCAAATTTCTCAGCGCAGACGAACCTTCTGCAGAGTCATTCAGATCAAAAATGGCGATATTGCGCGCCTCTGGCGTGCTGCTGCGGCCCATCGTCAAGGCGCCGAATGCGCCACTGAGCCCCACCCATGCTTGGCGATTGAAACCGCCATTGCCAGCCACTGCGCCACTGCCCAAATCGATCACCCCGGACTCGAAATGAAAGTCCGCCTTCAAACCACCCCCCAAATCCTCACTGCCGCGCAGGCCCCAGCGCGACACCCCGGTGTAGCTGGAAATAAAGCCAACATCGTTCATCGTGTAGCGCTGCCCCAGCCCCGCATCCAATTCGCCGTAAAGCACGACATTCGACTGCGCGGGCGCATGGCCTAATACAGCGCCAAGCACAATAGCAGCGCTCCATACTTGCTTCATAGTGGACTCTCCAAACAGATCTCTACCTCCCCGTTGTGTGCGTGGGGAGGCTTATGTTGAGACAAGCAAAGAACTCAACCTCTTCTTTGCAACGTAGCCGCAGCTGGTCTCGTCTGCCCAATAAGGCCATTGGACTCCCAGTCATGCAGTGAGATGGATTGGAGCGCCAAAACATGACAAGTTGAAGATTTATTTGCGCCAAATCGCCAGTAAGCGACACTGGAGACACTAGTCCACATTTGAAACCTCTGCTGGGACAATCTGAAGTGTTATCAAATAGTTAGATGTCTGGCCTGCCCTACTGGCCAAGCGCGCAAGTACGCAAGTACTCTGTATTTATTAGGCCCCAAACAAGCGCGACTTCAACTGATTCAACTTATCCCGCAAAGCCGCAGCCTGTTCGAACTCCAGATTGCGCGCATGTTCGAGCATTTGCTTCTCGATGCGTTTGATCTCGCGTGAGGCTTCTTTCTCGGTCATCTCCAGCAGCTCGACTTCGTAGGCCTCGTTCTGCACCTGCGTTTCTTTTTCGCGGCTGGCTTTTTCGCTGTAGACACCGTCGATCAGGTCGCGCACTTGTTTTTTGATCGTGCGTGGGGTGATGCCGTGTTCTGCGTTGTGGGCGATTTGCTTGTCGCGGCGGCGCTGGGTTTCGCCCATGGCTTTGCGCATCGATTCGGTGATGCGGTCGGCGTACAAGATGGCTTTGCCCTTGGCATTGCGGGCGGCGCGGCCGATGGTTTGGATCAGGCTGCGTTCGGCGCGCAAAAAGCCTTCCTTGTCGGCGTCCAGAATGGCGACCAGTGACACCTCGGGAATGTCCAGGCCTTCGCGCAATAAGTTGATGCCCACCAACACATCGAAGGTGCCCAGGCGCAAATCACGGATGATTTCGACACGCTCAACGGTGTCTACATCGCTGTGCAAGTAGCGTACTTTGACGCCGTTTTCGGTCAGGTATTCGGTCAATTGCTCGGCCATGCGCTTGGTCAAGGTCGTGATCAATACGCGGTCGCCCTGCTCGGTGCGGTGGCGGATTTCCTGCAGTACATCGTCGACCTGGTTGGTCGCTGGGCGCACTTCGACTTCGGGGTCAAGCAAGCCGGTGGGCCGCACGATTTGTTCGACCACGTTGCTGGCGTGTTCCTGCTCGTAGGCCGCTGGCGTGGCCGAGACAAACACGACCTGGCGCATGCGTTCTTCAAATTCGGCAAATTTCAAAGGCCGGTTGTCCAATGCCGAGGGCAGGCGGAAGCCGTATTCGACCAGGGTCATTTTGCGCGCCCGGTCGCCGTTGTACATGGCGTTGAGCTGGCCAATCATTTGATGGCTTTCGTCCAGGAACATCAGCGCATCAGGCGGCAGGTAATCGGTCAAGGTCGCTGGTGGCTCGCCGGGCAGACTGCCTGATAAGTGGCGGCTGTAGTTTTCAATGCCTTTGCAGTGCCCGACTTCGCTGAGCATTTCCAGATCAAAGCGGGTGCGTTGCTCCAACCGCTGGGCTTCCACCAGCTTACCCATGCCGGTGAGCTCGGCCAGGCGCTCGCGCAACTCAGCCTTGATGGTTTCGACCGCTTGCAGCACTTTTTCACGCGGCGTGGCGTAGTGGCTGCTGGGGTAGACGACAAAGCGCGGCACTTTCTGGATGATTTTGCCGGTCAGCGGGTCAAACAGTTGCAGGGACTCGACTTCGTCGTCAAACAGCTCGATGCGCAACGCCAGCTCGGAGTTTTCAGACGGGAACACATCAATTGTGTCGCCCCGCACGCGGAAGGTGCCGCGCGCAAAGTCCATGTCGTTGCGGGTGTACTGCATGCGCACCAACTGGGCGATCAGATCGCGCTGGTTGGCGAGACCTCCATTGCGCAAGATCAGCCGCATTTGCATGTAGTCTTCCGGCGCGCCAATGCCGTAGATGGCTGAGACGGTGGCCACAATCACCACATCGCGGCGCTCCAGTACGCTTTTGGTGGCCGAGAGCCGCATTTGCTCAATCTGCTCGTTGATCGCACTGTCTTTTTCAATGAACAGATCGCGCTGCGGCACATAGGCTTCGGGCTGGTAGTAGTCGTAGTAGCTGACGAAGTACTCGACTGCATTCTTTGGAAAGAACTCGCGAAACTCGCTATAGAGCTGCGCGGCCAAAGTTTTATTGGGAGCGAACACAATGGCCGGTCGCCCCAGCCGGGCAATCGTATTGGCCATCGTGAAGGTTTTGCCAGAGCCCGTCACGCCCAGCAGGGTTTGAAAGACCTCGCCGTTTTCCACGCCTTCGACCAAACCGGCAATCGCGGTCGGCTGGTCGCCTGCGGGCGGGTATGGCTGGTACAGCTCAAAGGGCGAGTTCTCAAAACTCACAAACTGACCGGCGGGCTCGGAAGACGCCAGAGTGGGCGCAATATCGTTTGGCATGTCTGTCATACGGCACGTGAAAAGCAACCCACCACTGTAACGCATGGACAAAGACGCTGCCAAGCCAAGGCTGCCTATGATGGAGGGCCCCCGAAGCTGCCCAGCAAGCTCAAATAGGACCAGTCAAGCCGACTTTTTTGCGCCTCATGTGCACGATGTGGCTACGCAAAGCGTTATTGGGCCGCTGCAAAAGACTTTTCATTGAGGGGAACAGGCCTTAGGAGTGGCTGTTTCGGCAACTGCGCCATGGTTTTCCCACACACGCTCGGATGAAAGTTCTACAATCTTGCACGTCTAGGGTCAACCCTTGGGACACCCCTTGATAAAACCGTTTGGATTTTTGATTTTTTAAACCCATCTAGGACGTTTCATGTCACTGTTTTCCGCCGTCGAACTGGCCCCACGCGACCCCATCTTGGGCCTGAACGAACAATTTGCCGCAGACACCAACCCAAACAAGGTGAACTTGGGTGTAGGCGTGTATTTCGACGAAAACGGCAAACTGCCCCTGCTGCAAGCAGTACAAAAAGCAGAGGCTGCATTGCAAGCCAACCCTAAAGCCCGTGGCTACCTGCCAATTGACGGCCTGGCCACCTACGACCAAGGCGTCAAAGAGCTGGTGTTTGGCAAAACCTCTGAGCCAGTCACCTCGGGCCGCATCGCCACGATTCAAGCCATCGGTGGCACGGGCGGCCTGAAAGTCGGCGCCGACTTCCTGCACAATCTCAACCCTGCTGCCAAAGTGTTGATCTCCAACCCAAGCTGGGAAAACCACCGTGCAATTTTCCAAAAGGCTGGTTTTGAAGTGGGCACTTACGCTTACTACGACGCAGCGACCCGCAGCATCGACTTCAATGGCCTGCTGGCGGACCTGAACGCGGCTGCTGCTGGCACCGTCGTGGTCCTGCACGCTTGCTGCCACAACCCAACCGGCTACGACCTGAATGAAGCCCAGTGGGACCAGATCATTGCGGTTGTCAAAGCCAAGAGCCTGACCCCATTCCTGGACATGGCCTACCAAGGTTTCTCCCAAGGTTTGGCAGAAGACGGCGCCGTGATCGGTAAATTCATCGCCGCTGACCTGACTTTCCTGGTTTCTACATCGTTCTCCAAAAGCTTTAGCCTGTACGGCGAGCGTGTCGGTGCATTGTCGGTTGTGACCCAAGACAAAGAAGAAGCTGCACGCGTTTTGAGCCAGTTGAAAGCGACCATCCGCACCAACTACTCCAACCCACCTACACACGGTGCAGCGGTGGTTGCTCACGTGCTGGGCAACGACGAGCTGCGCGCTCTGTGGGAAAAAGAGCTGGGCGAGATGCGCGTGCGCATCAAAGCCATGCGCCACAAACTGGTCGAAGGCCTCAAAGCCGCAGGCGTGACACAAGACGTGTCCTACATCACCACCCAAATCGGCATGTTCAGCTACTCGGGCCTGAGTAAAGAGCAAATGGTGCGCCTGCGCAACGAATTTGGCGTGTACGGCACCGACAGCGGCCGTATTTGCGTGGCTGCTTTGAACGAACACAACGTGACCTACGTGGCCAATTCAATTGCCAAAGTGATGTAAATGCACGACTCGTGCATGGAAGCGTCCATGCATTGAAACAATTGAAAATAAAGCGCCTACCCAAAGTAAGGCGCTTTTTTTATGCCTTGAACCGGGCAATCGCCGCTGCTCTGCGGCATCTTGCGCCTAACAGACCACCTGCCACTTTTGGTGACAATTTCGTCATCAAAGAGGTCACAAGCCCCTCTATTCTTTTTGTCTGACACTTCTCACTGTGCCGCTCACGAAAAACGTATCAAGGCAATACCCTAGGAATCAACAACACCAATATGACAACACGTCAATACTTACAACTATTTATTTAAATCCATTTCAATTAATCGATATCTAACAGCCTGTTCAAAGTCTCCACGCAGACCGCGTTGGAGGCCAAAGGGATACGATGCGCGGCAAAAACCGCAGTCGGGCTATCTGCCCGGCGAGGATTTTTAACAAGGCAGCGTGCCTTTTGGGCGCCAACCCGAAGGGCAAGGCATCGGTTCGCATTGCTTCTACACGTAGAAATGCAAAAGAGCNTCGGTTCGCATTGCTTCTACACGTAGAAATGCAAAAGAGCCTATCTATTTCATTGGGCTTGGAGAATTGCCACAGGCAACGCCAATGCATCGGATGCAACAGCCATGGATGGCGTTGATATCGAATGGGATCATGCGAGTGCAAGCAGTAGCAAAAACGGCGCTTTAGGCTTTAGAAATGGTGAATGGTTTCGGCTTGGCAATGCCGCCCAACAGCAATGTCGCACCATCTTTGACAAGCAACCACATTATGGGCAAAGCAATTGATATGACCATTCTGTGGACGGGAGAAATGACAGTCAATGACAAAGCTGGAAACAGCACCAAAGTTCAGTTCAGCACAAACGTCAATACCAACACCCAGCTACACAAAGTAGGGGCAAGCTATGGCGTTTATAAACTCACATCAGACGCGCCTCATTGGTCGCATAACGGGCGGTGAGCATGCCCCATTCTTTTTATCTGCTATTGGCATCAATCTCAATACTAGGCATATCGGCATGCAGCCCCATCAATACACAACCAGTATCAACACTGCAAAGCTCCGCTGAAGCGGAAAGTGAATCGATTGGCTGGACTGTCGCGGCATGCCTAGCCATCAAAAACGCCAGCCTGCAGCCCAACCAGACCATTTGGTGGCTTGAAGCGAACCAGAGCGGTGCTGCACGAGCGCTCACGGTGGTGATGCCATCCAGTGATCCTGCAGTATGTCCCGCACTATCGCCCGATAGGGCCGAGACGAACCACGCAAATGGCTATTCTTTCTATGAAGTAGCAAGTAACCAGGCATTGGATTTAGGCATTGCTTTTGTCGAGCAGGCCGCAAGCGCGCAATATGCGGCCACCTCTTGTGTGACCTCCGAAGGTATTGCTTTTGACGCGCAACCTCTTCCTGGCGCGCAACAACAAGCATGGCGTGGCTATTACTACCTGGGCTATGACACAGAAAACACCTGCGTTGAATAAGTCAGGCATGGCCTGCATGCAGGCCATGCAGGCTCGCGGTCTTGCATCAAACATAGTATCCGTATACTCAATGCCAGACCGCGTCGGCTGTCATACCCGATTCTGAAAACACAGAGCCAGCGCAATCACTCTTAGTGACAATACCGTCATCAAACTGCCATCGCCCTCCTTCATGATTTTCGGCTGACACCACAGCCGACTTTTGGGAAAAAACCGATGCTAACTCGATGGATGAAACACTCTGCTCACACAGCCGCAATGGTAATGGGTCTTGGCCTTGGCACCGCTGCCCAAGCCCAAACCGAACTGAGCTGGTGGCATGGCATGACAGGCGCTAATATCGAAATGGTCAATGCGATTGCCAAAGAGTTCAACGACAGCCAAAGCGCTTACAAGGTCGTGCCTGTGCATAAAGGCACTTACCCCGAAACACTCAATGCAGGCATTGCCGCCTTTCGTGCCAAACAACCGCCCGCCATGATCCAGGTGTTTGATGCCGGCAGCGGCGTGATGATGGCCGCCGAAGGCGTGATAGTGCCCGCCCAGGAGGTGCTGAAAAAAGGCGGCTTTAGCTTCGACAAATCACAGTACCTGCCGGGCATCGTGGCTTACTACTCCAAGCCCGATGGCACGATGTTGTCCTTTCCGTACAACTCTTCCTCGCCCATCCTGTACTACAACAAGGACGTCTTCAAAAAAGCCGGATTAGACGAAAGCCAAGCACCCCGAACCTGGCCCGAAGTGTTTGAGGCAGCCAGACAAATCAAGGCCAGTGGCGCATCGAACTGCGGTTTGACCTCCACTTGGCTCACCTGGATTCACACCGAGAACTTCGCAGCCTGGAACAATGTGCCCTATGGCACGCTGGACAACGGTTTGGCTGGCACGCAGGTCGAGCTGAAAATCAACGCGCCAATTTACGTCCAGCATTTCCAAGCGATTGCCGATTTGGCCAAAGACGGCAACTTCCGCTATGGCGGCCGCACCTCAGAGGCCAATCAGCTCTTTACTTCAGGCGAATGTGCGATGCTGACCGAGTCCTCGGGCGTGCTGGGCGACATGGTGCAGTCAGGCCTGAACTTTGGCACGGGCCAACTGCCTTACTACGAAGACCATGGCCCGCAAAACACCATCCCTGGTGGCGCAAGTTTGTGGGTGTTCAATGGCTTGAGCGAGAACCAGTACAAGGGCATTGCGCAGTTTTTCAATTTCCTGTCGCAACCCCCCACGCAGCAAAAGCTGCACCAGGAATCAGGCTACCTGCCTGTGACCATGGCAGCCTACGAAGCGGCGAAGCAATCGGGCTACTACGCCAACAACCCTGGCCGAGAAACCCCCATTTTGCAAATGATGGGCAAAGCCCCAACTGCGAACTCCAAGGGCGTGCGCCTTGTGAACCAGCCGCAGGTGCGCGATATCCTCAACGAAGAATTTGAAGCCATGCTGGCCGGCCGTCAAAACGCCCAAGCCACGCTGGACAAGGCCGTGCAGCGCGCCAACCAAGCAATTGCAGCCGCCGCACGGTAATGCGCCCCACCAGCGGCCTTGGCGCCGCTAGCATCACCCCACGCGGACCACGCACTCAGGGCCAGCCGCCCTGCTCCAAAGCCTCGACGGCAGTGCCCAACGCAGGAACACTCCCCAGTGCAAAAAGTCACGTTTCCCCACCAGCTATTGCCTTATGTGCTGTTGGCACCACAAGTGCTGCTGACGCTGGTGTTTTTTATTTGGCCCGCAGGCCAGGCGGTTTACCAGTCTTTTCTGCGTGAAGACCCGTTTGGCTTGCAATCGACCTTTGTCGGCCTGGCCAATTACAGCCAGGTCTTGTCAGACCCGAATTACCTGCACTCGGTGCGGGTGACCATGGTGTTCAACCTGCTCACGGCCGTAATAGCGATGGGCCTGGCTTTGTTGCTGGCTTTAGCGGCTGAGCGCGTTGTGCGCGGCAAGCGGATCTACCGCACCCTGCTGATCTGGCCGTATGCGGTCGCCCCTGCAGTAGCCGGCATGCTGTGGTTGTTCATGTTCAATCCGGCCATGGGCTCGCTGGCCTACCTGCTACGCAGCTGCGGTGTGGCCTGGGATCCACTGCTCAACGCCAACCAAGCCATGGCGATGGTGGTGGCTGCTGCCGCATGGAAACAAGTGTCCTACAACTTCTTGTTTTTTGTCGCCGGGCTGCAAGCCATTCCACAAGCACTGCTGGAAGCTGCGGCCATCGATGGCGCCAGCGGTGCACGGCGCTTTTGGACCATGGTATTTCCGCTGCTCGCACCCACCACGTTCTTCTTGCTTGTGATCAACACCGTGTACGCATTTTTTGACACTTTCGGCATTATTTACACCGTCACTGGCGGCGGCCCTGCAAAAGCCACCGAAACCTTGGTCTACAAAGCCTTCAGCGATGGCTTTGTCCATTTGAATCTGGGCTCTTCTGCCGCGCAATCGGTGATTCTGATGGCCGTCGTGATTGCCTTGACGATTCTGCAGTTTCGCTACATCGACCGGCGCGTGCACTATGCCTGAGCGCAAGCGAAAGGATTGGCATGACTGAAAAACGCCCCCTGGCCAGCGCATTGAGCCCCTTGGCCTTGGCCATTGGCATTGTGGTGTTGGCATTTCCGCTGTACTACACGTTTGTGGCCTCCAGTCTCAGCACTGCAGACATCATGCGCCCACCAATGCAGCTGCTGCCAGGCGATCAATTGCTCGCCAACTACCGCGAAGCAATTGATGGTGGCGTGGAGCGCGCCGTCGGTGTCAGCCTAGAGCGGCTGCTGTGGAATTCATTGGTAGTGGCCATGCTGATCGCACTGGGAAAAATCATCGTGTCATTTCTATCGGCCTTTGCCGTGGTGTTTTTCCGCTTTCCGCTGCGCCTGTTCTTTTTCTGGCTGATCTTCATCACCTTGATGCTGCCAGTTGAAGTGCGCATTGTGCCCACCTACCAGGTCATGGTCGATTTAGGACTGCTTGACAGCTATGCAGGCCTGACGCTACCGCTGATGGCCTCGGCCACTGCCACATTGTTGTTTCGGCAGTTTTTCCTCACCATTCCGAACGAATTGGTGGAGGCGGCCAGACTGGACAACGCCGGGCCGCTGCGCTTTATGCGAGACATCGTGCTGCCCTTGTCCAAAACCAATATCGCAGCGCTATTTGTGATTTTGTTTATTTACGGCTGGACCCAGTATTTGTGGCCACTGCTGGTCACGAATGACGCGCAGATGAACACCATCATCGTCGGTCTGGCCCGCATGGTCGATTACACCAATGCCGCAACACGCTGGAATTACGTGATGGTCACTGCTGTGTTGGCCATTGTGCCGCCAGTGATGGTCGTCGTGCTGATGCAGCGCTGGTTTGTCAAAGGCCTGGTAGAAGGAGAGAAATAATGAGCGCAATCATCCTCAACAAAGTGCGCAAAAACTATGGCGGCGATGTAGATGCAATCCATAGCGTCTCGCTCAGCATTGCGCCGGGCGAGTTTCTGGTCTTGGTCGGCCCATCGGGCTGCGGCAAATCCACACTGCTGCGCATGATTGCCGGACTGGAGTCGTGCACAGGCGGCACGATCCGGATCGGTGAGCGCATCGTCAATGAGGTAGCGCCTGCCGAGCGTGATATTGCGATGGTGTTCCAAAACTACGCGCTGTACCCACATATGTCCGTGCGTGAGAATTTGGCCTACGGCCTGAAAAATCGCAAAACGCCCAAAGCAGACATTGAAAAGCGCATTGCCCAAGCCGCCAAGGCGTTGGAGATCGAGCCATTTTTAGAGCGCAAACCGCGCCAGCTCTCAGGTGGCCAGCGCCAGCGCGTGGCCATGGGCCGCGCGATTGTGCGCAAGCCTGCGGCGTTTTTATTTGACGAGCCGCTGTCAAATTTGGATGCGAAGCTGCGGGTGCAAATGCGCGTGGAAATCAAACGTCTGCAACGCGCATTGGGCACGACCAGTGTCTACGTGACGCACGACCAGATGGAAGCCATGACCATGGCCGACCGCCTGGTCGTCTTGAATGCTGGACGCATTGAGCAGGTCGGCACACCGATTGCGCTGTATGAACAACCTGCCTCGACCTTTGTGGCCAGCTTCATTGGCTCGCCCGCGATGAATTTGCTGGCGAGCGACCAGCAAGCCCACTGGCAGGCGGGGGACGCGCTGCAATTGCCCAGCGAGCCGCACACGGTCGGCGTGCGGCCTGAACACCTGCATACTCTGGCTCCCGGCCAGCCACCAGCAAGCGGTTTTAACGCGACCGTGCGCATTGAAGCGATCGAGCTGGTGGGTGCAGAAAGCTATTTGCACTGCGCATTGGCCAATGGCCATGCATTAGTGGTTCGAGTCCCTGGCCGCGCTACACATCCGATCGATGCCTTCATTCAACTGGGGGCAGCCGCCACGGACGTACATCTATTCGGTGCGGATGGCCGCCGTTTAGAGCGGCTAACCTCCCCCAGCAAACCGAAGGTTTGCGCTTGAGACCAGGCGCGAAACCGCAGACAGTACGGGTAGTACGACAAGGTTTTTCAACGACGTATCAAGGGTTGTGATCGCTGCTCTTGGTGCTGTGATGGGTCTGCCCAACACCATGCCCTTGCCGTGTCCCACAAAAAAGCCAGACCGCTGTCTGGCTTTAGAGAGCACACTCACACCGCATCCAAGATGCCCCAGGCATGCTTTGCAAGGCGCTCACTCGCAAGGCCTCGCTCCTGCGTTAGTCATCGCGCTTTTCACGCAACACCACACCACTGTGTGGATCAATGCGCAACTCCACGCGTTGGCCTGCAGCGTTCGTGGCATCGGCCTCCCAGCGGCCATCGTCAAACTCCAGATCATGGATGCGGCTATAACCGCTCGCTTCCAAGGCGCTGCGCACTTGGGCTGCGCTCAGGTAGTCGTTGCCCACGCCTGGAGTCGCACTCCCCAAACCGTCAACCACTTCGCTCAATACCGCCAGCGTGATTGGGTGCAAAGTCAAATCCACGTCAAAGCCAGCTTGGTTGTATGCTTCGGCCTCCCAAAAGCCGTCGTCGAACTTGACATCATGCACGCGCTGGTAACCCAACTGCTGCACATGCTGCGCAACCTGTTGTGCAGTCGCCATGTTGTGCTGGTTGTCAGGGCGGCCCACTTCCAGCAATTGGTCATTGGCATCGACCAGCAAATTGACACGAACGCCATCGTGGGTCGTGGCTTTGGCTGTCCACAAGCCATGTTCGCGCTTGAGCTTGTCAATCGACACATAGCCGTGGGCGTTGATCACATCGACCGCTTGTTGGGCCGTATCAGCGGCCATGCTGCTGCCTGCCCAGCTCAGCGACGTTGCCAGCACAATTGCGGCAAAAGGCTTGAGGGTTGTGCGTTTGCTCAAAGATTGCAGTGTTTGCTTCGTAGTCATCACATCGCTCCTGGTGTTGGATTAAAAACGTGATGCAGTATTCCAAAGCCTGCTTAAACGAAGTCTGAAGCCGCTGTTCATGCTTTGTTTAAGATCAAAGCCTGACAATGGCTCATTCATGAAAGCCTTCTTCCACCCCACTGTGATTGCCGCCGCCCTCTGCCTTGGCCTGACGGGCTTGGCCGCCAGCGTCCATGCCGATGAGCAGCGCACGGTGCGCCAGGCGGTCTCCAGTGGGCAGTATCTGCCCTTGGCCGACATTTTGAAAATTGTCGAACAGCATGTGCCTGGCCGGGTGCTGGAGGTTGACCTGGAGTCTGACCGCGTGCATGGCGCTTTGTACGAAGTCGACGTGCTGGACAGCAATAACCGCAAACGCGAGGTCAAGGTGCACGCCGAAACCGGGCGCTTGTTGGAGATGGACGATGTGCCCGTGGTTTCCCAACCCATGCTGGCGCTGCCAGCATTACTGCGCCAGATACTGGCGCAATATCCCGGCCATATTGAAGACGTGGAGCTGGAATCAGGCCGCAACCGCTTGGCCGTCTACGAAATCAAACTGATACAAACCAATGGCCAGCGTTTGGAGCTGGTGGTTGATGCCAGTACCGGCGAGATTCTGCAGGGCGCGCCCAAGGTCGAATCGGCCGTGCAATCGATGATGGCCTTGCCCGATATCTTGGACCTGCTGCTGGCCCAATACCCTGGCGTGGTGCTGGAAGCAGAGTTGGAGCGCGAGCGCCACCGCAGCAACAATGCTTGGTATTATGAAATCGACATCCGCATGGACGATGGCCGTCAGATCGAGTTGCACGTTGACAGCCACACCGGCCAAGTCCTGCGCGAAAAAACCAAAGATTAACCCCTTTACTCCGGGCCGCTGGTGCATCGCATGCACCCAGGCGACCTGCTGCCCCCATGCGCATTTTGCTCGTTGAAGACGACACCCAGTTGGCCTGCAGCCTGCAAGCTTTGCTGCAAGAAGCTGGCTTTGTCGTAGACATGGCCGCCGATGGCCATGACGCCATCTTTGTCGGCGAGACCGAAAGCTACGACGCAGCAGTGCTGGATCTTGGCCTGCCCGGCCAGGACGGCATTTCAGTGCTGCGCCACTGGCGCGAGCATGGCCGGCATTTTCCGGTGCTGATCCTGACTGGACGCAGCCGCTGGAGTGACAAGTTGGCTGGCTTCCAAGCCGGTGCTGACGACTACCTCACCAAGCCCTTTATGCACGAAGAGGTAGCACTGCGCCTGCACGCGCTGCTGCGCCGCAGCCACCAGGGCTCAGGCGATGCGGTGCTCACGGTTGGAGACTTGCGCTACGACCCGATCAACCAGCGCTTTAGCCTGGCCGACAAGCCGATTGCACTGACCGCACAAGAGCACAAAATCCTGGCCTATTTGATGCACCGGCCAGGTGCGACCGTGACACGCACGGAAATCAGCGAACATGTGTATTCGCGTGATCTGGATCCGGACTCGAACTCCGTCGATGTGCTGATTGGCCGCATCCGCCGCAAAATTGGCAGCGAACGCATTGCAACCCAGCGGGGTCTGGGCTTTCGACTCTGCGCTCCAGCAGCCAATTGAGCATGGCCTACACCCCATCGCGAAAATTAGGACTGACCAGCCGACTGCTGCTGCTGGGCTTGGTGCCGGGCATTGTGCTGAGCCTGGCGCTGGGCTGGTTGCTCGACAGCAGCATCCAAGCCAGCTTGTATGGCGGTCTGGCCCAACGCCTCAATGAACGCGCTGACCGCATCCAGGCCAATATGTCACTCAGCCCAGCCGGGCAATGGCGCTACGAGCCTGGTCGCAGCAGCGATGAATTCAGCCATATTTTCTCTGGCTGGTACTGGGTCTTGCAAACGCCCGATCAGCAGTTGGTCTCGCGCTCGCTGTGGGATGCGAGCTTGCGCAACCCAAGCAGCACAAACGATGGCATGCTGCTGACCAATACCGATCCCAGAGACAGGCCCTTGATGGGCATTGAGCGCAGCATCGCGCTCGATGGCATACACACAGCCAAACTGTATGTCTATGCGCTGGAAGACGAAGTGCATGTGGATCTCAGCCGCATTCGCCGCATTTTGTGGCTGGCCTTGAGCGCGCTGCTGCTGTGTATGGCTGTCGCCACCTTCATCCAGGTGCGCGTGGGCTTGCAGCCCTTGCAACTGCTGCGCCAGCGTTTGACTCGCTTGCATGCCACCGACAGCGGCACGTCCCAGGCCACGCATTTAGGCACCGGCTATGGGCCAGACCTGGACCCTCTGGCTGTCGAAGTCGATGCCCTACTGGAGCGCAATGCCCGCATGGTCGCGCGTGGCCGCGCGCATGCGGCCGATTTAAGCCATGCCTTGAAAACCCCGCTGGCACGCCTGAATGCCGAAGCGGGCCGCGCAGCGCAGGTACCGAGCCATTTGGTGCAGGAACAGGTGCAAAGCATCAACGGTTTGATTGAGCGCCATCTAAGCCGCACCAGTGCCGCAGGCGACCAGGCGCCGCCGCTGCAAAAAGCCGTCAACCTGCAAAGCGTGGCCACGCAACTGGTGCAGTTGATGCAGCATATTCACCCCGAACGCAGCTTGGACTGGCAAGTGCACATTCCCCGCACGCTGCACTGGCGCGGCGACCGTTCGGACTTGGAGGAAATGCTGGGCAATCTGCTGGACAACGCCAGCAAATGGGCCAAGCAGCAAGTGTGCCTTGAGGCCCGACTGCTACCGGGCAGCAGCCCAGCGGCACGCGGCCAGATTGCCATCACGGTTACAGACGACGGCCCTGGCATTGCCGAGCACCAGCTGAGCCAAGCTGGCCAGCGCGGTGAACGCTTTGACCAGAACACGCCTGGCACCGGTTTGGGCTTGTCGATTGTGGCTGACATCGCCCACACCTGGAATGGTACTTTGCAACTCAGCGCCAGCCCCTTAGGGGGTTTGCAAGCGCAGATCACGCTGCCAGCGTGAATCCCCTATCCGGCAACGGATCACCCCGAAAAACAGACGGCATAGCAATTGATACGGCCTGAAAATCTTGGTTAAAAGTCAGCGGCTGTTCGCTCGGATGCACCGCCGCAGCCGCCTACAACAGCGGCCAATCATGGCCATGCGTCGGATGGGCTTGTTGCATCAGCGTGCCCAATTGCTGCACTTGATGCACTTGATGCAGGCATCGAAAATACCTGCTCCAGCGCCTTGGCCGAGGCAGCTTGCATCCACTGCGATGCCTCACACCAAGCCGGCCCAGCCTGGCCAGCTGGCAAATACATTGCCACGTATCATCATGGACAATGGGGGTGGGTGTCGCTGACAGAAATTAAAACAATCACCCTGCATTGCTCACGCCCGACGTCCCCAATGCATGATGCCCATGCCAGTAATGGCCAAAGCACCGCCGATCAACAGCGATGCATCCATGTGCTCACTGAGCCATAGGTTTGAAAACAGCACGCCAAAAATTGGCACCAAGGTGATGTAGGCGGCAGCGGCGCTGGCGCCCAAGGTTTTCACACCATCCAAAAACCACGCATAGCCGAGCACCGTTGCCCCCAACGCCATGCCAAACACCGACAGCCAGGTGCTGGGTGCGGCTTGCTGCAAACTGTGCCAGGCGCTCGCGCCTTCAAACACCCAACTGGCGCCCAGCAACATGACGGCGCCCATCACAGCGGTCAATGTGGTCATCGTCAGTGCATCGACCCCTTGCAGCCTGCGGCCAATCAAGGTGTAAGCGACCCAGCAGCCGACACAGCCCAGCACAATCAATTCGCCCGCGCCAACACTGCCGCTGAGCAACGCCCATGGTGCGCCGCCACTGATGGCCATCGCAGCACCGACAATCGCCAGCACCATGCCGCAAACAATCACCCAATTGAGTTTTTCATGGAAAAAGAGCGCGGCCAGCAACAAGGTCGCAGCAGGGTTGAGTGTGATCACCATCGCCGCACGGCCCGCTGGCAGGTGCTGCAAGCCAAGCATGAACGAGACGGAATAGCCAAAAATACCAGTGGCCGCAGCCAGCACCAACCACCCCCATTGCGCAGCAGCGATGTGCTTTACACGCTGGGCTCCGCCCACCGACAGCCACCACAGCAGCAGCAAGACACTGGCCATGACAAAGCGCAAACTAGCGCCCAACAAGGGCGGCACGCTCAAGGCGACAATGCGACCCATCGGCCAGGAGGCCCCCCACAGCGCGGCCATGCCCAATAAGCGCAGATGGATGCCCGAGCGGGCAGAGAGAGAAGCCAGTGGTGTCTGAGTCATGGTGGTTGCCGCAGCGGCTTGGGCTACTGGGCCAATCGGTGGGTGGTGGTTGTCAACGCAAAACGATTAGGAGAGCTACTACTGGCAGCTGCTGTGCAGCTGCGGTAAATTGTTGTTCTAATGGCTTTACGCGGCCCGAATTGTCCTCCTAAAGCGCCTCTGATGTGCAACCTGTGGCGAAAAGACCATTGTTAATATGCAGAGCCTCTGCATCCAAGCATCGCTTTGCCCTTACTGCACGGCCCACCATACCGTATTTTCTTGAAACATCTCCCATGCATTCTGTATCCCAAACGCTGGCAGGTTGCCGCATTCTCAGCGTCGCCCTGAACCTGCCTGGCCCCGCAGCCTTGATGCGCCTGGCCACCATGGGCGCGGCTTGCACCAAATTGGAGCAACCGAGCGCCAACGGCAACATCACCACCAGTGATCCAATGGGCCAATATGCGCCGCATGCCTACCGAGAGCTGCACGCTGGCATTGACATCTTGCACGCCGACTTGAAAACTGCCGAAGGCCAGCAGCAAGCCCAAGCAGTATTGGCGCAGACCGATGTGCTGCTAACGTCGATGCGGCCTGCGGCCTTGGTGCGTCTGGGCTGGGACTGGGCCAGTTTGCATGCACAGTTTCCCCAGCTGAACATGGTGCAAATTGTTGGTGCCACTGGCGCGCGCAGCAATGAAGCAGGCCACGACCTGACCTACCAGGCCGAAGCGGGCTTGGTCACCAGCTTGCAAATGCCTGCCTCACTGATGGCCGATATGGCCGGTGCCTTGATGGCCAGCGAAGCCGTGCTGCAAGCCCTGCTGCTGCGCCAGCGCAGCGGCCAGGGACAAGTATTGGAAGTGGGCTTGCTAGAAGCCGCGCAGTGGCTGGGTATTCCACGCCGCTGGGGCATGACTACGCCCGACGGTGTGACCGGCGGCGCGCATGCCGGCTACCGTATCTACGCTTGCCAAGATGGTCGGGTGGCGATTGCGGCTTTAGAGCCACATTTTACCCAACGCTTATGGGAGCAAGTCAGCCCCGACAGTGCAGTGCCTGCGATGGACCACCCAAGCACACAGCAAGCGATTGCGGCATTTTGCGCCAGCCACAGCTGCACGCAATTGAATGCCTTGGCTGCACAATACGATCTGCCACTCGTGACCATGGCAGATTAAACAATTCCGCAAGCGCTTTCAGCCTGTTTACGATCTTACAAGCCGATGCGGCGCTTGACCTGCAAGCCGGCCCAGATCGCCGCAAACATCGCTGCGCCAAAAATCCAACCGGATACTGCGCCTGCCTGGCTGCCCGAGAGCAAGGTGCCCACCGTGCAGCCCAGGCCCACCATGGCGCCCCAGCCCAGCAGCACACCGCCGCTCAAGCCACGCAGCACATCGCGCCAGCCTGGCATGCGCAGCACAAACTGGCGGCTGAGAAAAGCCGCGACAAAGGCACCGCCGACAATGCCCGACAGCAGCACCGCATTCGGTGTTAAAAAAGTCGACTGCGGTGTTGTCGAGCAGCCAGCAAAGCCATCCAAGCCGTGCATCGTGGGAGGAATCCAGCCCAGCGAGTCGGCCCATTGGCGCGAAGCCGAGCCCAACAATGCTGTCACGCCCAGGGGCTTCATGCGGATGATGGCAAACGCGCCAACCAAGCCGACAACCAAACCACCACTCCAATAACTCCAACGCCCCTGCCACAAACGCACCCAAATGGCACCAAGGCCAGGAACAGCGGCCACGCCCATGTCGCCAGCTTGTGCGACCGCAAATCCTGTACCGCCTTGTACGGCGGCCAGCGCCATCTTGCGCTGGTAGCTGGCCGATGCAAAACCACGCCATAAATACGCGGCCACCAGCCCCAACACGGTGAGCTGCGCCAGCATCGCGCCGCCATAGCCCAAATGGGCTGGCAGCCAGACCACCGGCGCATCGGCAATTGCCAAGCTGTAGAGCGCATTCCAGCTTTTAAAACCCGCAATAAAACCCAGCGCCGAGCCCAGCAAGGCAAACGGCGAAGTGGCCGAGCCTTCTGACAAGCGGTACCAATGCGCGCTGATGCAAGAGCCAGAAACCACCATGCCCAAGCCAAATGCGACGCCTGCCAACACCAAAACCCAGCTGACTGGGCCAATGTGCATATCAGGCGGCAAGCGGCCTGCAGTGGGATTGACGATCCAGCCGCCCAACACCACGGTGTAGCCAATCAGGCCAACTGCAATCGCCAGCACAATCGCCAATAAACCGCGTGGGTCGCGGTCTTCAAACCAGTCGCGTGCGTGGCAGTAAAAGCAAAAACGGCTGCGCTGAAATGCCACGCCCAGTACCAGCCCGCTGACCAGCGCAAACACCAGCGCGCTGCCGCCCGTTTGTTGTTGCAACCAAACGCCCCATGCCAGGAGCAAGGCCACCACGATGGATGATGCGATTCTTTGCATAAGCCCATACCCATAAAAACCGGTCACAAAAAAACGCCCACCGAAGTGGGCGCAATACACCTAGCTCAAAACCATCTCAACCCAGACAGCGCGGTTGAGCCATTGCCGCGGCGATCCATAGCTGTTCTTATTTGGCAGCCCACACCGTACCGCTTGGGTTATTCACGGGCACGCCAACGGCATTGCCATATTCCGTCCATGAGCCGTCGTAGTTCTTCACGTCGTAGCCCAGAATTTTCGACAACGCAAACCAGGTATGGCTGGAGCGCTCGCCAATGCGGCAGTAGGTAATGATGGGGGTCGAGCCATCCAGGCCCACTGCGCCATAAATCACTTTCAACTCTTCCGGTGATTTGAAGGTGCCGTCTTTGTTGACTGCTTGGCCCCAAGGCACATTGACCGCCCCCGGTACGTGACCCGCACGAATCGCTAACTCTGGTACGCCGGCTGGGGCAAAAATCTTGCCGCTGAATTCATCAGCCGAACGGATGTCGACCAGCTTGGCATTGCTCTTGCCTTCGGCCGCTGCCAAGGTGTCGCTCAAACGGGCGCGCAAATCATTGTTGACACCTTTGACGGTGTAAGTGGTTTTGGCGTATTCAGGCACGCGGTTGTTGAGCGCGCGGCTCTCAGCCTCCCACTTGACGCGGCCGCCATCGAGCAGCTTGACGTTTTTCACGCCATAAATATCAAATACCCAAGCGCCCCAGGCGGCAAACCAGTTGTTGGTGTCGCCGTACAAGACCACCGTGGTGTCGTCAGTGATGCCAGAGTTGGACAGCAGCTTTTCAAAGTTTTCTTTGGAGACGATGTCGCGGCGCACGGTGTCATTCAAGTCGGTGTGCCAGGAAAAATTCACCGCGCCTGGGATATGGCCACGCTCATAGACGCCGGGGTTGACGCTGACTTCAATCAGACGGATCTTGTCATTGTCCAAATTGTCGGCCAACCACTCGGTCGTGACCAACGGACCTTCAGGCACAGGACTTGCCGCAACAGCAGCCCCCATGCCAGCCAATGCGCTAACCAGCGCTGAGGCACGAAGCCAAGTGTGAACCGAAGTAGCCATGGGTGCGTCCTTTCAATTTGAATCCATATTTCAACCTGGACGCGACTATAGAAAACAATAGATGAATCACCAACCAATCAATTGTCATGTGTTTATGCTGATGCACGATATAGCCGTTTGCTCAGATTTTCCTTAGGAAAAACGCATTTTGAGCAATGCCAACAACAGCGCTTAACGGTTTGCACCCAACAAACAGACCACAACAATTCAGGCCCTTGCGCGCTTTGCAATGCCATCCGAATGCACCACAAGGGTTTCGATGTATGTGGTGCATGCATGTGCTGCAAATAGGCGCAAAAAAAGAGGCCCAGGGCCTCTTTTGAATCGCGATGTAGCAGTGCACAGCGCGTGCACCGCTGGCGCTTTATTTCGCCAAAATGGCGTGCATTTCTTGCACAGAAATCACATCCAGATTGTTCAGTGACTTCATGCCTTCTACTGCAGCTTCTGCGCCGAAGATCGTGGTGAACATGGTCACACGGCCTTGCAATGCAGAAGTGCGGATCGAGCGGGAGTCGGCAATCGCGTTGCGACGCTCTTCCACGGTGTTGACGATCAAGGCCACTTCACCATTTTTGATCATGTCGACAATGTGTGGGCGGCCTTCGGCCACCTTGTTGATCACACGCACAGGAATGCCAGCTGCCTCAATAGCCGCTGCTGTACCACGTGTGGCAGTGATCTCAAAGCCCATGCCCACCAGCTCTTTGGCAATCGCCACAGCGCGTGGTTTGTCGGCATCGCGCACCGTCAAGAAGACCGTGCCGCTTTCTGGCAAACGGGTGCCTGCACCCAATTGGCTCTTCACGTAAGCTTCACCGAAGGTTTTGCCCACGCCCATGACTTCACCGGTGGATTTCATCTCAGGGCCCAAGATGGGGTCCACACCAGGGAATTTCACAAACGGGAACACCGCTTCTTTGACGCTGAAGTAGGGTGGCACGACTTCTTCGGTCACGCCTTGCTCAGCCAGGCTCTGACCAGCCATGCAGCGCGCGGCGATTTTGGCCAATGGCAAGCCAGTGGCTTTACCGACAAATGGCACAGTACGCGAAGCGCGTGGGTTGACTTCCAACACGTAGATCACGTCTTGTTTGTCAGCGCCCTCGCCCACTTCCTGAATGGCAAACTGCACGTTCATCAAGCCCACCACGTTCAGGCCATCGGCCATCGCGGCGGTTTGGCGCTTGAGCTCTTCCACCGTGGCTTTGGACAGGTAGTACGGGGGCAGCGAGCAGCCAGAGTCGCCCGAGTGCACGCCAGCTTGCTCGATGTGCTCCATCACACCACCGATCAGCACTTGGCCGGTGGCATCGCGCACGCAGTCCACGTCGCATTCAATGGCGTTGCGCAGGAAGCTGTCGAGCAGCACAGGCGAGTCGTTGCTCACTTGCACGGCTTCGCGCATATAGCGCTCCAGGCTGCTGCGTTCGTGCACGATTTCCATTGCACGGCCACCCAACACGTAGGAAGGTCGCACCACCAGCGGATAGCCAATCTCTTCGGCTTTCACCAAGGCTTCGGCTTCGGTACGGGCCGTGGCGTTGGGCGGCTGGCGCAAGCCCAGGTCTTGCAGCAAATGCTGGAAACGCTCGCGGTCTTCGGCCGCATCGATCATGTCCGGTGTGGTGCCGATAATTGGCACGCCGTTGGCTTCCAAGCCCAGCGCCAGTTTCAAAGGCGTTTGGCCACCGTACTGCACGATCACGCCGACTGGTTTTTCCAGATCGGCGATCTCCAGCACGTCTTCCAAAGTCAATGGCTCAAAGTACAGACGGTCAGAGGTGTCGTAGTCGGTCGAGACGGTCTCTGGGTTGCAGTTGACCATGATGGTTTCGTAACCGTCTTCGCGCATGGCCAGGGCCGCGTGCACACAGCAGTAATCGAACTCAATGCCTTGGCCAATGCGGTTCGGGCCGCCACCGAGTACCATGATTTTTTTCTTGTCGGTGGGCTTGGCTTCGCACTCTTCGTCGTAGGTCGAGTACATATACGCCGTATCGGTCGAGAATTCGGCCGCACAGGTGTCCACGCGCTTGTAGACCGGACGCACGCCCAGTGCATGGCGGGCTTTGCGCACTGCGTGCTCGTCGGTGTGCAGCAATTTGGCCAGACGGCGGTCGGAGAAGCCTTTTTGCTTGAGCACAACAAAGGTTTCTTTGTCGATAGCAGCCAGCGTGTCAGCGCCTTTTTCTTCGTACAGCTTGTCCAGTTGCAACTCGATCTTGACGATCTCTTCGATCTGGATCAGGAACCACTTGTCGATTTTGGTGATGTTGTGCACTTCATCCAAAGTCCAACCGGCAGCAAACGCATCGCCCACGTACCAGATACGCGACGGGCCTGGCTCGCCCAGCTCGCGCTCGAGCACTTCGCGGTCCTGGGTTTTCTCGTTCATGCCGTCCACGCCCACTTCCAGACCGCGCAAGGCTTTCTGGAAGGACTCTTGGAAGGTGCGGCCCATGGCCATGACTTCGCCCACCGATTTCATCTGGGTGGTCAAGCGGTCGTCGGCTTGTGGGAATTTTTCGAATGCAAAACGCGGCACTTTGGTGACCACGTAGTCAATCGTTGGCTCAAACGACGCTGGCGTAGCACCGCCAGTGATGTCATTTTTCAGCTCGTCCAATGTGAAGCCCACTGCCAACTTGGCAGCGATTTTGGCGATCGGGAAGCCAGTGGCTTTGGAGGCCAAGGCGGAGGAACGCGAGACGCGGGGGTTCATCTCGATGACGATCATGCGGCCGTCTTTCGGATTCACCGAGAACTGCACGTTGGAGCCGCCCGTGTCCACACCGATTTCACGCAACACTGCCAAAGAGGCATCGCGCATGATTTGGTATTCTTTGTCGGTCAGGGTTTGTGCAGGTGCCACGGTGATCGAGTCGCCGGTGTGCACGCCCATGGGGTCCAAGTTCTCAATGGAGCAGACAATAATGCAATTGTCTTTTTTGTCGCGCACGACTTCCATTTCGTACTCTTTCCAACCTAGGAGCGACTCTTCAATCAGCAGCTCATTGGTGGGCGAGGCTTCCAGACCGCGTTTGCAGATGGTCTCGAATTCTTCGGCGTTGTAAGCAATACCGCCGCCCGTGCCACCCAGCGTGAAGCTAGGACGAATAACGGTGGGGAAGCCCACGGTTTTTTGCACGTCCCAGGCTTCTTGCATGCTGTGGGCAATGCCAGAGCGGGCCGAGCCCAGACCGATGCGGGTCATCGCGTCTTTGAACTTCAGACGGTCTTCTGCTTTGTCGATGGCTTCTGGTGTGGCACCAATCAGCTCCACTTTGTATTTGTGCAGCACGCCATTGCGCCACAGATCCAGCGCGCAGTTCAGCGCGGTCTGGCCACCCATGGTGGGCAAGATCGCATCAGGGCGCTCTTTGGCAATGATTTTCTCTACCGTTTGCCAAGTGATGGGCTCGATGTAGGTCACATCGGCCGTGGCAGGGTCGGTCATGATGGTGGCGGGGTTGCTATTGATCAAAATGACCTTATAGCCCTCCTCACGCAGGGCTTTACAGGCCTGCACACCAGAGTAGTCAAACTCACAGGCTTGACCGATCACGATCGGTCCTGCGCCAATGATGAGAATGGATTGGATATCGGTTCTTTTAGGCATAGTTCAGCGCCTAGGGCGCTCTCCAACAAGTTTTTTCAGGCAACGCCACTGAGGGTCCGGGATTTGATGTGCTCAAGCAGTTTTTCCATGCGCTCGGGCGGCACTTTTTTCTGCATTAATTGCAGCATGCCTTCGCCCTCAGCAATCGGGCGCAGCACATCCACCTCGGGCGGATAAAAAGTTGCATCCCACTGCGCCAACTCTTGGTCGAACTCTTGATCAGTCCAGTTTTTGCCTTTGGCAATAAAAATCACCAGGGGCAGGGCTTTTTTCTCGATGAAAGACTTTTTATAAGGCTTTTGTGCCCAACGCTCGCCAAACCACTCACGCGCGCCAGGCTCAAGCGTCAGCATGCGCTTGGCAATGGCTTTTTCAAGCGCGGCGGTAGGAAAGCTAAAGAGTTTCATAAAAGGTCTGGTTCAATCAGGAAAATAGCCATCAAATCCGTATTCAAAAATGCGCAATCACCAGCTGTCTTGGTCCATAAAGTACCAAGCAGCAGGTGCAAGCATCTTAGTTAGATGCCACTTTGCGGCGCATCAAGGCCACGAACTGGTCAAACAAATAGGCAATGTCTTGCGGACCAGGTGAAGCCTCAGGGTGGCCCTGGAAGCACAGTGCAGGCTTTTCGGTATGCGCCAAACCTTGCACCGTGCCATCGAACAGGCTGGTGTGGGTAATGCGCACAGTCGCTGGCAGCGACTTCTCGTCAACTGCAAACCCGTGGTTTTGGCTGGTGATGCTCACACGGCCAGAATCGTGGTCTTTGACTGGATGGTTGGCACCGTGGTGGCCAAACTTCATCTTGAAAGTTTTGGCACCCAATGCCAAAGCCATGATTTGGTGGCCCAAGCAAATACCAAAAGTCGGGATGCCACTGTCAATCGCTGCACGTGCGGCATCAACGGCGTAAGCGCATGGCTCTGGGTCACCAGGGCCATTAGAGAAGAACACGCCGTCAGGTTGCAAAGCAAGCACATCCGTAAACGGCGTTTGTGCGGGCACCACAGTAACGCGGCAGCCCTTCTGTGCCAAGATGCGCAAAATGTTGTGCTTAACACCAAAGTCATACGCAACCACATGCATGCGCGGCGCGGTCTGTTCGCCATAGCCTTCACCCAATGTCCAAGTGGTTTGCGTCCACTCGTAAGTCTTTTGGGTAGTGACGACTTTGGCCAAATCCAAACCACTCATATTAGGAGCAGCTTTGGCTTGTTGCACCGCTTCTTGCACCAGCTCATCGGTCACAACCTGGCCAGCTGCCAAGGCAACGATGCAGCCGTTTTGTGCACCATGCTCACGCAGATGGCGGGTCAGTTTGCGAGTGTCGACGTTGGCAATAGCCACAATGTTTTGCTTGACCAGGTAGTCTTGCAAAGTCTGTGTTTGGCGGAAATTGCTGGCCAGAAGTGGCAAATTTTTGATGACCAACCCAGCGGCATAGGCCTTGCTGGATTCAACGTCTTCATCGTTGATGCCGTAATTACCGATGTGGGGATACGTCAGCGTCACAATTTGCTGGCAGTAGCTGGGATCTGTCAAGATCTCTTGGTAGCCGGTCAGGGATGTGTTGAACACCACCTCACCTGTAGTGGAGCCGGTAGCACCCACAGCGTTGCCAACAAAAATTGTGCCATCTGCAAGCGCCAAAATAGCGACGGGGAGATTTCCCTGCTGGAGAGACAAGAGCACGCGAATACCTCTAAAAGGAAGCCAAGAAGTTTCCGCCACACAAAAGGCTGCGCACACGCCTGATGCAGCTGTGCCTCGGTATTGCAAAAGCGCTCGCCTTCAATACACCGACGCGTCACATCACACAGGTAAAAGTCGCATCAACGCAACTCATGGGCACCGGCCAGGCGTGCCAAAAATCGCCCCCGTCTTAAGCATTGTTAAAACAAGGCAGGGCGTAGCACTGAGCGGAAACAGGGTAGATAAACCCTCCCATTATAGCTGAAGGCCAGCCTCACACGCCAAGAATCTTGCAGAGCCCCTGAAGATTACTGATTTGCAGGGGCTCTGGGTGCGCGTGATTCCAAGGCTGTTGCGCACGATTGAGCCACACGGCTTGCATACCTGCCTGTTGCGCACCAAGCACATCCAACTCTGTGTCATCACCGACATGCACTACCGCGCCATTGGCCAAACCCAGTCGTTCAGCCGCCAAATTGAAAATCCGGGCGTGCGGCTTGGCCACACCGGCCTCGCGGGCGGGCAAATTGGCAGAGAAAAAGCGGCCAATTGGCATTTGCAACACATTGGCATTGCCGTTGCTCACAGCAATCAGCCGATAACGTGCCGCCAAAGCATCGAGCGCAGCTTCCACTTCGGGGTACAACTCGACCTGCTGGCGTGTCGTGATAAAAACCTCAAAACCTTGCGCAGCCAAGGCCGGGTCATCGCCCGCTTGCGTCAAAGCGCGGGCAATCATTTGGGTACGCAAGAAGGTGAAATCATGCGCGTAATCCAAGTGCTCGGCTTTGATCTGCTCGCGGATGGTTTGCGCCACGCCCTCAGCCCCCCAGTGCGCCGCCGTCGCAGGCACGGTAGCATGCATCCATTCCAGCAAAGCCGCTTCGGCTTTGCGAATGGTGGGCCAGACGGGCCAAAGCGTGTCATCCAAATCGAGGCTGATGGCCTTGACCATCGCCACATCCAGCGGGGCGGTATCCTGTTGTGCGTTCATGGGCTGCAGCATAGCCGAAGAATGCCAACGGGGCTGCAAGGTGCGTTCAATGGCTCCCATTCAAACCCACTGACTGGACACGGCACCGAATCTGGCCAGCGACCAAGATAAGCCTTGTCAATCAGTGCCCCATTCACGCAACGAATGACAAGAAATTAACAGAGAATAAGCAGCTGCTGCAATCTCTCAGCCCATCCCCAGGATAATGACAGGCTATGAATCCGAGACTCGACCGCTTAAACCCCTACCCTTTTGAGCGCCTGCGCGGCTTATTTGCCGACGTCAAGCCCAACGCCCAGCTCAGCCCTATCAGCCTGGGCATTGGCGAGCCGCGCCATGCGACACCTGAAATTGTGCTCAAGGCCTACGAGCAGGCTTTGCGCTCTGGCCCATCTGGCCTGTCCAGCTACCCGGCCACTGCGGGCAATGCCGACTTGCGCAATGCCTTTGCACAGTGGCTGGACAAGCGCTACGGCGTCCACGTCGATGCCCAAGCCCATACGCTGCCAGTCAATGGCTCACGCGAAGCCTTGTTTGCGCTGACCCAGGCGGTCGTCAACCCCGATGACAAAGACGCCATCGTGGTCAGTCCCAATCCTTTCTACCAAATTTATGAAGGCGCAGCCCTGCTGGCCGGCGCTACGCCCTATTTCGCCAACAGCGATCCAGCCCGCAACTTTGCGGTTGACTGGGACAGCGTACCTGCTGACATCTGGCAGCGCACCCAGCTGGTGTTTGTCTGCTCGCCCGGCAACCCCACCGGCGCGGTGATGCCACTGCCAGAATGGCAAAAGCTCTTTGATCTCAGTGACCGTTACGGCTTTGTGATTGCCAGCGACGAGTGCTACAGCGAAATTTATTTCCAGCAAGACGCCCCATTGGGCGGATTGGAAGCGGCCCAGCAGCTCGGCCGCCTGGACTGGAAAAACCTGGTCATCCTCACCAGCCTGTCCAAACGCAGCAATGTGCCTGGCATGCGCAGTGGCTTTGTTGCAGGTGACGCGGAGATCATCAAAAAATTCCTGCTCTTTCGCACCTACCATGGCTGCGCAATGGCCCCACCGGTGCAGGCAGCCAGCATTGCCGCCTGGGGTGACGAGGCCCATGTCGAGCACAACCGCCAGCTCTACCGCGAAAAATTCAGCCAAGTGACTCCGGTCCTTGCACAGGTGCTGGATGTACGCCTGCCCGATGCCAGCTTCTACCTCTGGGCCGCCATTCCCGCGCACTTGGGGCTCAGCGATACTGAATTCGCCAAAGCCTTGTACGCAGAGCAAGCCGTCACCGTTTTGCCGGGCAGCTACTTGGCGCGCGAAACCCCGACAGGCAACCCAGGCGCCGGCCGTATCCGCATGGCCTTGGTCGCTGAAACGGCTGAATGCCTGGAAGCAGCCCACCGTATTGCAGCCTTTGTACGGCAACGCAGTTGATTGTGCACTACCATTGCCAACTTGACCTGGCGGCATGCGCACTGGCTGCGCATGCATTGGCAAGGCAGTAATGCGCCAGATGCACTGACGCAAATCCTTCGCAGCCCCGCTTCAATACCCTCTATGCGGTTGTTGGGTGGGCCAGCACTGAGCCACTGCACTGGCCTCCAGCGCAGTCCCCTTTTTCCTCTCGGACCCCTAGATTTATGACACAAGCTCTGCAAACCCTCATTGAAAACGCCTGGGAAGAACGCGCTGCGTTCTCGCCTGCATCGGCTCCTGCGGATGTGCGCAACGCCGTTGAAGACGTGATCTCCCAGCTCGATTCCGGCGCGCTGCGCGTAGCCAGCCGCAATGGCGTGGGTGACTGGACCGTGCACCAATGGATCAAAAAAGCGGTACTGCTGTCTTTCCGCCTGAACGACAATGAACTGATGCAAGCGGGCCAGCTGGGCTTCTACGACAAAGTGCCAACCAAATTCTCCGGTCTGTCACAGCAAGAGATGGCTGCAACGGGCGTGCGCGTCGTGCCTCCAGCGGTAGCCCGCCGCGGCAGCTTCATCGCCAAAGGCGCGATTCTGATGCCGTCCTACACCAATATCGGCGCGTATGTAGACGAAGGTACGATGGTCGATACATGGGCCACCGTCGGCTCATGCGCCCAAGTTGGTAAAAACGTTCACCTGTCTGGCGGCGTGGGCCTGGGTGGCGTGCTGGAGCCTCTGCAAGCCAACCCCACCATCATTGAAGACAACTGCTTCATTGGCGCTCGCTCTGAAATTGTTGAGGGCGTGATCGTTGAAGAAAACTCCGTGATCTCGATGGGCGTCTACATTGGCCAAAGCACGCCTATCTATGACCGCGCAACTGGCGAGGTCAGCTATGGCCGCGTGCCAGCTGGCTCGGTGGTGATCAGTGGCTCCTTGCCAAAAGACAATGGCCGCTACAGCTTGTATGCGGCAATCATCGTCAAACGCGTGGATGCACAAACCCGTGCTAAAACCAGCTTGAACGATTTGCTGCGCGATTAAGTACAACAACCGCATAGCTGCCACCGCTGCAGCTATGAAACGGCTGCAGTCCCTCAGAACGTGTTTGCGATCTAAGCAAACAGGGACTGCAGCAGCCCAGCAGGCGTATAAGGGCCGGCCATTTGCCAACCACAAGCCCAGAATTTACCGGCGCTCAGCCTGCCACATTGACGCCAGAAACCCTTGGACACTCCCGAACCGCAATTGCCCAGGCCAATGCGCCTGAACCACCACGTGCGCTTTGCCGATTTTGTGCCTAAAGTTCTGATTCAGCAGGATTTACGCCAGGTGCAAGTCTGCTTGTGAAACAGAAAATGGTACATTAAGCACTACTTTAATGATTCGTTACACAACTGCATTTTGAGGAGTCGCCATGTCGGCAATGGAGCGTCTGTTGAGAATGATGGCCGACAACAAGGCATCCGACCTGTACCTGTCGGTCAATGCCCCAGTCATGGTGAAAGTGCGCGGTGAAACCATTGCAGTGAACAACCAACTGCTGTCAACCGAAGCGCCTTTGAAACTGCTCAGCGAAATCGTCTCTGCGGAAAGCATTGAAGAGCTGCGCAATACAGGCGAGCTCAATGTGGGCGTGCCAATCAAAGGCGTTGGCCGGTTTCGAGTCAGTGCGATGCGCCAACGCGGGACCTATGCAGTAGTTATTCGGTTTATCCCTCGCGACATTCCAGATCTGCAGGATTTACGCCTGCCCCCGATCATAGAGTCATTGAGCCTGGAAAAGCGCGGCTTGATTTTGGTCGTTGGCTCGACTGGTTCAGGCAAAAGCACGACGATTGCGTCGATGATGGATTTACGCAATAAAACAACGGTCAACCACATTCTGACGATTGAAGATCCAATCGAGTACACGTTCCACAACAAGCGCAGCATCATCAACCAGCGTGAAGTAGGCTCCGATACGGCCTCTTTGCAGGTAGGCTTGAAAAACGCCTTGCGTCAAGCCCCGGATGTGATTCAGATTGGCGAGATTCGTGACCGCGAAACCATGTCTGCAGCGCTAGCTTATGCCCAGTCTGGCCATTTGTGCATCTCAACACTGCATGCCAACAACTCCTACCATGCGCTCAACCGCATCTTGAGCTTTTATCCGGTTGAAGTGCGCCCAACGATGCTGGGTGATCTGGCCGCGACGCTCAAAGCCATCATCTCACAGCGTCTGCTGCGCGGCATGGATGGCGAGCGCATTCCTGCAGTGGAAGTGCTGCTCAACACGAAGCGGATCTCAGAATTGATTGAGGCCAGCAACTTCTCTGGCATCCGCGATGCAATGCAGCAATCGATGTCTGAAGGCTCGCAAACCTTTGAGGAGTCCTTAGCACAACTGGTGGCTGAAGACCTTGTTGACCGTAAGGCAGCATTTGAAGCGGCCGACTCACCTACGAACCTGATGTGGCGTCTTCAAAACGACTTCGCGATGGCGGCCAACATGGCCAAAGCCAATGTCGAGAATTCGGAAGAAACCAATGATGAGCCATCTTTTACTGAATTTTCGCTGGATGTACGCGGCTCCAGCAACGGCTGACAGCCTGCCACACCACTATCCCCTAAGTGACGCAGCTAGCTACTGAGTGGCCTTAGCATGCGCAAGAGTATAGTCAGCACTCGCCAGTTCCTATTGCCAACCCCAAAGGAGATAACCACCATGTTCAGCCATGTCATGCTCGGCGCCAATGACCTCAATGCCTCAGTGCAGTTCTACAACGCCATGCTGGGTGCCCTTGGTGCCAAACCCGGTGTACAAGACAAGCACCGCTATTTCTGGCGCCATGCTGGCAATATATTCAGCGTAACAACGCCAATCAATGGCGAGCCAGCCACTGCATCCAACGGATTTACCCTGGGTTTTACAGCCGATTCGGTGGAGCAAGCGACACAGGCCTATGAAGCGGCTATTGCCGCTGGCGGCACAGCCATTGAAGATGAGCCAGGCTGGCGTGGCGATGAACGTTTAAAAATGTATTTGGCCTATTTGCGCGATCCATCGGGCAATAAAATTTGCTTAATGCACCGCCCATCGAAAGCCGCTTAAACATTCCACTGCAGTGATCGGTAGGCCATCTACCAATGGCTGCAGCGGCAAAGACTCGCTGCAACCTTGCTAGACTGCCTACTGTGTGCTGCCGCACCAGCGTCAGCGAGAGCATCGAGCACAAGCTAATGCAGCGGCAGGGCTTTACCCCAGGTTGATAGCAGCGGCTGCTATCCCGCAAATGCGCAGACAAACTGTTTTTTAGTCTGCGTCCTCCTGCTACCGAGTCCAGAGGCATAGTACATGCGTAAGGCCAGGTCTTAGTGCATATCACTCCTATCACAATGTATTGACCCACTAAAAAGCTGCACAGGT
>NZ_SSWX01000015.1 GCF_004803635.1 Lampropedia aestuarii
TTCTTCATATCCCTGATTTCAGGTATTTTGAAGGCCATTCACTTCACTCCAGTCATCGCAATAGGCCGAACACCTTGGCGGTAGCCGGTGTGGTCGGGATTGTGCTTGGCTGGATCGTAGACTTCATACTCCAGCTTGCCCGGAGCGCGCAAACGGGCCTCGCGGTTGAACTTGGCCATTGCTTGATCGGGCGTGAGAACGGGTTTGCAGAGTTGTGCGGTTCGTTTCATGTGTGATCCTTAGATGATGACGGCTGACATGCGTGGGCCTTTTCTGTGCGCGCTTGCAAGCACGTCGCGCACTACGTGCAACGCCTTTTCCATCTGCCGGGGCGTACTGTTGCGCACGATTTCTTCGTTAGCGCCAATGGCATCAAGCACGGCCAGTAGGCCTGGGCCATCGAAGCCAAAACGGCCATGAGAATCAAACCGGGCTTTGCAGCGCATCATCGCGTCTTGCGCGACTTCGATGTGATCGGCAAGGATTTCATCGATCTGCAGGGCCCGCACTTTGGCAAGATTGATCGCAACCGCCACGCGATTGAAATCGTCCTCAGTGCCGCTGCCATCGCGCAACCGAGCGAAGCACGACCGAATCTTGATGTGATCCATCGTTAAGTCGTGGTCGTCGTACTGTCGGCAGTCATCAAGCAGCCGCAACGGCGCCAAGCTGCCCAAGCGACTGCGCTGTAGTTTTTGCGGGGACTTTGCAAGCCGTGCGGCTTGGCGTCGTTGCTCTCGGTTCATGGTCTGGTCCTTACAGTGGTGTTTCTTCGCCACCCAGCGCCTCGATCAGCGCAGGGATCATGATTGCTAGCTCGCCGGTGGTCAGGGCCACATCGGCATCAAAGTGGTCATCGGCTTTGTCTTTGTCCTGGTGCACTACATCACTGAAATGCAGCTTCTTGACCTGCAGTGTGTCGGTTAGCACAAAGGCTGCGCGGTCTGCGTAGCCCAATGACAGCCGGGTAGGGCGCTTGCCCGCTTGCAGATGGCCGCGCACTTCCTCAATCTCTAGCGAGTGCCGCGCATACTTGACCGTGGCCTTGGTGTCGTCTGCTGCTTTCAGCTCGCACTCGGCGCCCAGTGAGAATGCGCCAGGCGCAACCTGATCTTCAAGCCATGCCGTCATGGCCGTGGCCGGTGAAACGACGGTCTGCAAAATCTTGGGCACAAAGCCCGGCAGCTGCTCGACCAGCGCTGTGAGGATTTCGTCGGCTTTGGCTGGGCTGCTTGCGTCAATGACCAAGAAGCCTTGCTTCACGTCCAGCCATACCCAGTAGCCGACTTTCTTTGTGAACGCAGCGGGCAATAGTGATAGCCGCGCATCGTCCTTGATGTCGCGCATTTCTTTACGCCCAGGTTTGCGGCCTGTTTGCTGTTCGATCTCTTTGCACTTTGCTTCGACTGCCGCGTCTACGACTGAGCCGGGCAGCACCTTGGTTTCAACGACGAAGCGAGTAATCCAGTGGCCGCCGATGTTTTCGATGATTGCACCGTGTTCTTTGCCTCGTGGACTGACCCAGCCCATGCTGCGCTCTTGGGTTGGCGCGCAGGGCGTGAATGGGTGAGCCTCTAGGGCTTCGCAGGCCTTCGCCAGATCGGCAACCCAGCTCGACGCGACACGGAAAATAAGTAAATTCTTGAGCATGCTTTATCCAAAAAGAAACCCGCACTTGGCGGGCTGGGGTTATGCGGTGGCGAGTTGCTCTGCCGAAAGACGCTCTGCGATGGCCAGGAAGTGCCGCGCCGATGCCATGGCAATTGCTGGCAGGTCGCACTCGCGGTAGAGCTTGGCGCTCTTGTCTGTGTCTACGTGGACAAAACCGAGTTGCGCCAGACCGTCAGCAGTGAGGGTATGCGGCGCAATCAATGCATTGATCTGGCCCAGCTTGACGCGGCTGCCGTCGTCTTCTGGCGCGCTGGCTTCATGCTGAGGCACTGGCTTCACATAGTCGTTATGGCCTGAGTGGCGGCGGTAGCCGGTGGCACTTGGGCTATACGACGTTGCGGGCGGTGCTGGCGCGGCCACTGAGGATTGCGCAGCTGGTGCCAGTGCTCCCGCCGCGATGCGCTCAGACTCCGCCTTGGCTTTGGCTTCTTCCGCTTCCTTGGCATCGTTCTTTGCCTTCAGCTTGGCTGCTTCTTCGGTGCGGATTTTCTCGCGCTCGGCCTCCAGGCGGTCGGCTTCGGCTTGTTTGTGCTGCCCAATGCGCAGCGCGGCAATGGCCTTGAAGTCAGCGGTTTCCTTTTGGCCTGCGTCGTTGAAGTCTGCAAACAAGAGAATCCAGTCTTTGCCTTCGGCGTCATTCAGACTTGCGCGATTCGCTGTCAGCTTGAGCGCCAGGGCATCTACTGCTGCAATTTCCGCAGCCAATGCGCCCTTTACCTTATCCTGCATCGAGTCAAAGCTTTTGAGGCCTTTGATTTCTTCGCCAAAGTTCTTGAGCTGCTGCGGGATATGCGCCGGAGCGGGCAAGGCAGCGTTTGTCTTGGCGACATGGTTGGCCAATGCCGTCTGCGCCTCCATCACGATCTGCAGCTTGCGGTTTTCTTTCTCGGCCTTGACCAGCTTGTCAGTCGCCAGCCGTGTAGTACGGGCCAAATTTTTGAGGTTGGCCACAGTGCGGCGCAACTGCTCAACGTCGCTGATTTGCGCCAGTGCCTGGCTTTCGGCTGCGTCGAGCGCATCTTCTGCTTGCTTGAGCGTCTTGCATGCCGCCTCGGCATTGGCAAACTCTTGGTCTGTGGCGGGTTTGGCTGGAATACGATCTACAAAGGCGCGCAGCGCATCGCCAAACTTGTCGAGGTTGGACACAACAACCAGTGCGCCATTGAGTTGCACAGCCACGGCGGGCAGGCTTTCCACGACTTCGGCCTGCACCTTAACCACTTCGGCTGGCGGGTTGGCCTTGTACGCCGCCACATCCTGCTCAAACAATGCCCAACCTGCAATGATCTGCTGGCGAATTTCAGCGTTCGGCGTGTACCAGCAATGGCGCTCTTCGACCAGGTTGCCCTCGGCATCCCATTGGCTGGCCATGAACAGAACCTTGTCGCAGCCGCTGACCATGCACTGCTGCTCCATCTGGATTTGGTAGTTCAGTGGCAAGGCTGTGCCGGTGGCTCCGTCAACCAGAGCTGCGCGCAGGCCGTCATTCAGCGTCTTGTGTTCAAAGGCCACATCTTCAAGCATCGTCAGGCCGTCGAAGCTGGCTGAGAGCTTTGAGCCATCCAGCACACCGGTGACGGGGTACAGCTCTTCGCCAATGATTTCTTCGGCCAGTGGGCGGGCCAGCGCTTCAAAGCGGTGACCAGCATCGAAGCGCCGCTGCGCAGCCGGATCGACATCGGGCACGATGCCGGTGGCGTGCTGCTTGACCAATTCGGCGCGAGTTTTGTATGGCGACTGGCCCAGCATGGCCGGCGCATCGCTGGCATTGAAGTGGGCCGCGCGGTGTGCATGCCATTCTGGCGTGCTTTGCTGCAAGGTGATGTGCTTCATTGGGTGGCTCCTTCGAGGTGTTCGCGCAATTCGTGGTACATGCCAATCAGGCGGTCACGATCTTCTTGCTGGGTGATGCCAGCGATTGCCTTGGCGGCCAAGTCGAGCTGTTCGAGGCTGCTTGCGCTGGTCATGCTGTCGGCGATTTCATCGGCGCTTGTCGTGACCGGCTTTGGCTGCACATCCGTGGGCTGCTGCTCTGCCACTGCGGCGCGCAAGCGGCCAATCTGCTCGAGCGTCAAAGGTGCTTTGGCGCCGACCGTAGCCACCACATCGTCAACGCTCTTGCGGCCTGTTGTGATTGCCTTAACCCAGGCGGGCAGGTTCTTGGCAAAGTCGGCATCGTCATATTGCGCAGGCTTTGGCGGGGCCACGGGGGCGCCCACTTCTTGGGCCATGCCCATGTCCTTTGGCGCGTCCACCACTTCTTCAGCGACTGGCAGGCCGCGCAGCACGTCGGGGAACACGTCGCGCAATGCAAAGGCCCGGGCACGCATCTGCCGCATGCGCTTTGGGTACTGAGTCCAAGGTCCTTGCTTGCCTGCGAGGCCTGCCGCCTTTGCGTCATCCATGCCGAACGTGCGCACCTGCTCGGGCTCGCCGCGGCGCTTGACCTTGCATGTTGCTGTCTGGCCGTCGTCGGTCTCCAGCACATACTCGCAAATCGGGCTGCTGCGCACCAGCGCAATGACCGCATCACCCCAGAGAGCAGGGCGGCCATTGATGACCGCCAAATTCTGCAGTGCCTGCAGAGGCTTCAGGCCCAGCTCAGAACCCCACTGCATGGCGATCATGCAATTGCCTGGCTTGCCTTTGTAGTCCTTGGGCACCAGGTCAGAGTCGGCCAACATGTTGCTGAACGCCATGGCTTGATCGAATGTTTGAGGGCTCAAGTCAAAGGTCTTGGTCGTTGCGATTGCTGCGCTCATGATTTCTCCATGAAAAAAAACCGCTATTGCGGGCTATGGTGTGTCTAATTCGATTTATGCTCGCAACTTTTATGTACGACAAAATCGCCATCAGCATCTTTGCTGGCTTCGTTGTGCTGGCATCTGCAACTTATTTCGGACTCACATATGAGGGACGACAAAAAGAAGATGCATGCAAAAAATCAAGTTGGTCCATGACAGGCGACGAGCGCATACTTGCTGCGTGCCTTTTGAAATCTCATTAGTCCTTTGATTTTCTTGATGTCGGCAGCTTAAAAGCGCGCCGTGTTTTTGCTTCGATGCAGTGCCAGGCCTTTGATGTGATGGGGCAGGGCGTAGAGGTCGCTGTGGTCGTTAAAAAAGCCGCTCTTGGCGGCTGTGGTTGCTTTGTTTTCATTCATTTCCAGGATGATCTGCTGCCATCCTGTGTCGATCTGTGGCCGTTTGGCCGGGTCGTATCGGCTGCCGATAATCAGCTTGCCGGTGTCTGTGAAGGTCATATCAACCGCCTTTTCTGCGCATCAGGTCATTGAAGGCGCATTGCAGTAACCGTTGGCCTTTTTTGGTTGGCAGGCCGGATTTCTGAATCAGTCCCAACTCACCCATAATCACTGTGATCGTGTGCCCACAGTGATAGCCGACCGCCTTCTTCAGCACGCTGACTTCAAGCAGCTGCCGGTGGTCATCTGTGCCAAAGTTCGTATTTGTGAAGGCCTTCTGCAATTCTTCTTTGCTGACGACTTCCTCTGAGGGTGCGCCTTTCGGCTTCTCCTGAGGGGCATCCCGCAACTCTTGGTACTTCATGATGGCTTCCTCCGATGTGTGTGATTCAGGAATCCCCAGCCACCAGACGGCTTAGAGGTGTCTGTGTGGCCCTCGCAGTTGTCACAGAGGGGAGCGCCACAAACAAACTGACCTGTGTGGTCGCATTCGTTTGTTGCCTGCTCGCCGCATACTTTGCACTTCGTTTGCAAGTGTTTGTCGCAGAATGGCTGCCCATCCGCACACGCGGCCTTGCACGGGCCACGCCATGATTCATCGAATGTGCACTGACTCATTCCAACCCCTTTCCCTGTTCTGCAGCGATCTGAGCCACAACCCGGTCAGCCTTCATTCCGGTAGATTCGGACGGAAAAAAAGCGCCTAGTGAGACGCTGGTGATGATGGCCGCAGCCAAGATTGTTTTAATACTCATAGCTCAATTCCCTGTGTGCTTTTCGCCACTTGCTCATTGGGGTTTTGTCGGCCAAGACGCCTTGAATTTCGCGCTCAATTAGTGCCTGGGCAGCTTGCTTGTGCTTGGTTGCCAGTTCAATATCACCGGCGCACCATGCGTAGAAGCTGGCAAACACGTTGTCCTCGAACTTGCTGCCGACAATGCAGGCTTGCGCGTCGTCGATAACGTCGCGGTTGGGCGCTTGATTGAGCAGCACGCTGTCTGCCTGCGCCGCGATCCAGTCTTGATAGGCTTCGCGGTCGTCTGCTGCCTGCTGCTGGGCTTCGTATGCCCGCTCATGCGCCCAGGCGTGGCTGTTTTCTAGAACTTGCATTGCTTGCTCCAATGAAAAAGCCCCGCGTTGGGGCTGTGTGTGGTGGCTACTCGCTGCATTGATTGGCCTGCACCAGGCTTTCCCAGCGCTCAACATCTGCTTTCGCCGTAACTCAATGGCGCCCTCATTGAGGAAGGCGCCATTTGGTAACTTGTTGATATTTATTAGATATCGCAATCACGATATCCGTAAATGCGATTGATTGGGCGGGCTGGCACTGATCTCCAGCATCTGCGTAATGGGTACGTCGAACATTTAGACCGCAGCCAGCCGTCGATCCTTGGTGCGCATCAGCCTGCGCATTCCGCCCAATCAATCACACTCGAAAAGGTGCAGTCTTTCCCGCTGTCCGCAATAGCAATCAGGCCGATGAAACATCGGGGCTACTGGCAGTAAATCCGTTGACGCTGCGCTGTCGCATTACCCACTCGACCCACCGAGCTTAGAGCGTTGTCCAGAAATGCTGCACCTTCATCTATTGCTGCATCGTGTTATGTGCGCCACACAATGCTGGGCTGATTCAATCCACAACACCGCACGCGATGCTCTGGATTGCTCCCTGATGCGCTCAGGGTACGCGGCCTTTCTTCGACTCAGGCTGCGAAGTGTGTTTTCTTGCATTTCTTCGCGTGGTACTTTCCAAAATGGAAATAACCACTCGCATGCAGCCCTCACCAGGGAGCGACAACTAGCGCACGACCGCCGTGATAGTTGAAGTTGATCGGTTTCTTTTCTTGGCCCTAATCAGCCTCACCCGGATTCGCTGCTAAGCCGCTCCCGGTTTGCGCCCACTACCAATTCAATGGCTGCCAACTATTCGGAAATCCCTAATAGTTGATCCGCAGGAAGCCAATTTTTAAAAAGCCTGTCGGTGCTGCGTCGATCCACTTCACCCGTCGCAGTGTTTTGCTGCAATGGGATGGATTATGCATAAGTGCATGATATGAGTCAATGCAGTTATGCATTATTTTTAAAATTTCTTCTACAATCTCACCCATGCACCCATCCGGGCGCAAAAAAAGCCCGCGAGGTGCGGGCAGGGGAATCGGATGATTAAATTTTTACTCTCGATGATCGCGGCAATGAAAACAGCTCCCGGCGAGGATGGTGCCCAGACGGGTTGGCGTGTGGCTCGCGCCTATACAAGTTGCCGCGACGAAATTACTCGTCAGCAGAAGGCAGGGGCTGATTCTGAAAGCCATTAATTAATTGCTGGCGGAATTCAACAATACTCTGCGCTTTGGCGCTAATTGCGTTGAAGTCGGCCGCATCGTGCCTACTATTACTGTAGACGGCGGGATTGACTCCAACCAGCGCCTCTGGCTTTGTATTCAATATGATTGTGATGTAGTGATCGGCTAAGTCTGCTGCTGCAATAGATTTCTGGTCGGTCGACATAGTTTCACGCCCTCCTTGGCGATGGTTGATTGGAAACTCCATCGTAGCCCAAGGAGGGGCGGTTTTTACATGGCGCAGACATGAAAAAGCCCGCTCGGGGCGGGCTGCTGGCTTATCTGTCTCCTTCATTAAGATCCAGAGGGATCGTGTCTCCAAAACGCGGATGAAGAATATTTAATTTGTCGATAAAGTCTTTGTAGTCTTTAGATAACTTCATCGCTGTAATGACGGATGCAAGGTGCTCCCTAAGTTTTGGGTGTCCAACCTCTTGCGTGAGTCTTCGGTGTAGGTGTGATTTTTTTTCATCTTTTGCCGCCTGCCTCTTCAGTTCTTCAAGTAGACCTGGGGCCAATCGCTCATAAACAATATCATTTGTCAATAAGCCAAAATATTGCGGTCTAAATTTTGGATTTTCTGGGGGGAATTTAAGGCCGCGCAACCGAAAAAGTTGCTCGTAATAAGTCGCATCGAAGGTCTTAACGTATGGTTGCAGTTCTTTTGCGACATAGGCCTCCAATATCTTTGCCAGTGCATCACGCGCACGATCCTTCTGGTATCCGGTTACTTCATCGACTAAGGCAATAATCCCAACACGAGCGAAGGCCCTGACAAGAAGCTCACACTGATTTGCGATATTTTCGTAATTTGGCGGCAGCGTCCCATTGGCTCTGGCTGCTAATACACCCTCACAAATGTCAGCCAAAACAGTTGCTGGGTAGCCATAGTTAACACGTCCAGCATCTGGCCTTTTAAATTTGATTGGATTCTTTAGAGTCTCGACAAGATTTGTTGGGCTTGCTGCTGATACTGCAGGGTGTGCAGCAAAGACAGTGAGGCGCGAGTCTCCGCTGGCGGTAGAGCCGCGACTTATTGTTAGCGCAGCAGTGAGGCCGCGCTCTGACAGAACGCGCTCGCCAGTTTCCAGAACATAGCAAGGGATTTGAACATCGCCCAGTATTAGTGGGCGATTATCAGAGCCATGCGTTGCCATAGGTAGTTTTTTTAGCTCAACCTTTGCTTTGGCCGCGTTGCTCGCGGATTTGCTTCTTTGCTCTGGCGTGAGCGCTGCTGCCCGAGCTTTACCGCCTGCGGATTTGGATGACGACATTTGGCACCACACTTTCTCAGTTGAAGTGCGTGCATTTTATTGATATGCACGCAAAAAAGTCAAGTTGCGTGCATAAATAGTTTATTCCGGCACCAGCATGGATTGTTGCAGGATGGATTTTCTGCTGTCCTCTGCCCCCCCCGGCAGCCATTCGCCGCTTCGCCTCTGCCTCGCCTACACCGCAAACTGCTTAATCGAAGACGTCACCACACCCCATATCTCCAGCGTCAGCCCATCCTTAAAGCTGATGTTGGGGAAGTCAGGATTTGCTGCCTGGAGCTTGGTCACGCCGCCCTCTTGACCACCTGAAGTTCCATGCTTTCTAAGCACTCAGAAGTTACAGACGTACCTGTTTTGCCCAGTTATGCGGTCACAAGCAATCATCAATACCTCTTGATGTTTGCTGTCCGATTCCCATCGACCAGCAAAGAATCCGCCAAGAACGACGAGCCAAGATAAACCAAAGACAGAGCAAGACTTGCCGAAGTCTTTCTCTATTGCGTGGTAGTAGATAAATCCGGCTGCGAAGGGTAAAAGTGCAGCAGTAAAAAAGTACATACAAGTGTTTGTGGTGTGGTTCGGATCTCAAAACCGCGTCATGATCTGCTTGCGGTTATCCCAGCCGACGACGATGCTTCACTGCCTTGCCAATGATGCGGATAGATCGGGAGTAAGGCGGATTGGGCAAAATTCGATAGGAGCCCATGCTGCAAAGATTACAGCTGGACTTGTGACATTGGCTGACCGGGGTTCAATGTGCTCGAGTAAGGGGATGGGTAGGTTTTCAGGATTAGGGGCTGCGACGGATCAAAGTCGCCCTGAAGAGCTAAAGTGAATGGAGTCCGTGTTTTGCATGACAGAAGAAGATCAAAACCTGGTGTCGCAGTCACTTCCTTGCCATTTTGAGTCACGTAGAAAGATTTACTGGAAATTACTGAGCGTGTTCCGCAGAGATTCAAATCTTCTCCAACACGAACTAGCAAGACGGCTTTGCCATCGTCTTTGTATTGGCGCCATGCCTCATATCCAAATTGATAAATGGAATTTTCAAAATAGCTCGGCGTTACTGCAAATGATGGAGCCTCGTCTGGCAAAGCAGTTGGTGCACCATTATTGACCGGAAATTCCTCCGCTGACCAGCCGCACACTTCGCGAGTTTGATCGACCATGGCTGGAAAGCCGTCGGCTCGAAGAGTCGACGTCCGCATGCCGCCGCCATAGCGATGGGCCTCAAAAACTACATTCCAGTTTTGATAAAGCTGCCGGTAGATATTAGGATTTGCATAACTTGGCACTAACAGTTTGTAGCCACTGGCTTCTCTCCATGTCTCATTTCGAATCTCATTGTTCCCAATACGATATGCGACCTTGCCTGATCCGGTTATGAAATCTGTGGTTAGGTAATATGACCTGCGACCTTCGCTGCATGAAATCTTGAATTCGATGTCGCCACTATTTGATGCTGTTAGAACGGTTGTTTTTTTTCCATCTAAAGCTGACGTGAAGCTAAAGCTAGTCCACTGAGTCTTAGTTCTATCCACGTCATATGAGGGGCGCGGCAATTCAGGCTCTGGAGCTGGAGCTGGAGCGGACTCATCTCCGCCGCCGCCGCAACCAGCCAATAGAGCGACCGTAGCAAAAGTCAGTGCATAACCCAATTTCATAACCACTCCAGCGTTAAAAAAAGTGTGTATTGTATGCAAAACGTGTCCGTTTATAACTTTCGCCCATTCCAGACCCAAACAACTTTGCCTTTAACTTGCACCTCACTGTCACCATTCAGCTCGTCTGTGGTCTTAATGCTGGGGTTGTCACTTGTGACGATGTGTCCGCCGCTAAGCTTTTCTGTTACTCGTTTGATGAAGATGCGGTGATTCGCCTCCAGCACATAAACGCCGTCTGCGCCAGAAGGGTCGCGTAGACCGGTATCGACTAGAAGAATGTCACCATCCTCAAATGTTGGGCTCATAGAGTCGCCGTAGGCATGGATAAATCCCAAAGCCCTGTGCGAAGTAGGCCTGATGCGTTTGTCGAGCCATTCAGGCGACAAGGAAATGGCCCCCACGATCACATCACTGTGATGCACGTCATTGCCTGGCCCCATGCTGCCCGCATTTGCCAGCAACGGCACGCGCACAGCATCTTCACCCGGCGCAGGCGCGGGCGAAAGGTTGGCGGTCACTACAACAGAATCTTGCTCGCCTGATTTTCCACTGATTCGATTCCACTCCGAGTCAGCAACCCGCTCGTCGTAGAAGGCAAGTACATCAACTTTCAGGTACTTGGCCGCATCTTCGATTGGCCCGCCGCGCTTGGGCTGTTTGATCTCGCCCTTTCTTAGGCGGTCAAATCCAGATTGTGCCGTTTGCTTGCGTATGGCTGCCGCAAGGGCGTTTGGGTTTAGCTCGCGCAAGGCAAGCACTTTGTTGAAGAAGGTTGAAGCATCCATAGCGCAACTATGCACAAATACATAATGCTTTTATGCTTGATTTAATAATGCAGATGTGCATAATTGATGCATGTCTCAAATTCAAAATGATCTGAAAAAACTGCGCACGAAGATGTCTCAATCCGAGATTTCTCGCATCACAGGAGTATCGCAACCGAAGCTCTCGCGCTGGGAGTCAGGTCGTATTCCAGACGGGGCTGATGACGCTCTGAAAATTTCCGCATTGGCTCGCAGCACCTTCCCCGAACTCACCAAGGAGGCGGCGCATGGATAAGCGACCTAACGAGTCCACTAAAGGCAAGTCTACAGACGATCCCTTGCCATTCCACGCCAACAAATTCGGGGTTGTACTCTCATCAGTAGCCGCAGAAGTCAATAAAGCACCTTTGTATTCTGCTCTGAAAGAGAAGGCGCGTTTGGCTGAGTTCATCCACCCCCAAAAAGTCAAACTTCGAGAACAGGAAGCCAGAGCGCAAGAGCTGCTTACGCTGTTGGAAGGATTGCCGTTCTCCGATGCTTCTGATGTGCTTGCTAGGGCGAGCGAAATGTTCGACAGATCAAAGGATTTGCTTTTTGAGAACAGTGTTTTCAGCCGGGTGACTTCCCAATGTTCTGCTCCCAAAGATTTGGGAGATCGTCCTTGAACAAGCGACGAAGCTTTTTGTCCAGCGCATCGATTTGGTCGCGAGTGGAGTTTACGTACTCGTACCAGTCGTCGTCGTTGGAATCGGCAATGTTGAGCTTGCGTCGTATCTCCTGCAACTCTACGAAGTTGGCAATGCACATCATCTTGATTGTGCGCAGCTCGTCGAGCAACTCTTTTTCCATGGCAAAGGCCCTTTCTAACGTGATTGAGTGGAATCGTCATTTTAGGTCGGCGTCCTTTGCCTCCAGTGTGATTCACAGCAGCCCATGCCTAACAAGCAAGTCATATGACTCTGGCCCCAATAGTCGCGCTAGCTGCGCATGGCTCTCCATTTCATCAACTGACGAAATCCAATAAGCGCACCAGGCGCGGACAAGTTGCAGGTCATCCATATTTTTCCTTGAGGCGCAAGCCATGACTGATTCACTGTTTTCTCGGGGTGTGTCGAGCCCACTAGGTAAATGCGACGAGCCCATGAAGACGCTGGTGCCTGAAGTTGTGCGCCTTGAGTTTCAGCGCATCGCTTCCGCCGTTGGCGCCAGTGAGGCCGAGCTGCTGCGCGATGCAGTTTTCAAAATTTGCTACGGCAAAACCTATGTGGAGCATTGCGCCAATCTTCGCGCATCGGTGTTCGACAAGGAAGTTGAGCAACAGGGCCGCAATCGGGCCGCAATCGGGGAGTAGTCATGAGCGAAACGGCTGACATCAAGACGCATCAGCGAGTAGCCCGCAAGCTAGGGCAAGAGGCTGGCCAAGCCTGTGCTGATAAGCAAGAGCAGGCCACGCCTGGGTTTAGTGAGCGAGCCTATGCATTCATCGTTGAGTACATCGCGGTGCACGGACCAATCAGCGGAGAGCTTGTGACGAATGCGGCCAAGATGGCCGGCATCCGCCCTGCAGATGACCGTGCATTTGGCTCCATTTACGCACGCGCATTGCGTGAGGATGCAATTCGAATAGTTGGCTCTACAACCCGCATTAAGGGCCATGGCACAGGTGGTGCGCGGGTGTATGCGGCAGGAGGTGTGTGATGGCAGGCGACTGGATCAAGATGCGTGCATCACTGTGCACAAACCCCAAGGTTCTGATGATTGCGGAAATCATCGGCGGATCGACTGACGTTGGTCGCCGCATGTCCACCGGCTTTACTGGAACGCTGTCGGAGATCGTAACGAGTGACGTAACGCGTGACATAACGATTGGCGGGCTGTTACGCGTGTGGTGCGCAACCAATGAACACACAGTTGATGGCGTTTGGCATAACAGCACGCTGAAGGTGATCGATCAAGTTGCGGGCATACCTGGTTTTGGTGACGCAATGGCGTCTGCTGGCTGGGCTGTATTTGATGCTGAAGAAGGCACGGTAACCATGCCCAACTTCCTAGAGAACAACGCGCCTGCGAAGAATAACGCTCGGTCTTCTTCTGCTGAAAGACAGGCCCGATATCGCGAGAAAAAGAAAGCAAAAAGCAGCGAAGTTACGCCCGCTGATGACGTAACGCAAGGCGTAACGCGTGACGTAACAAGTAACGCTAGAGAAGAGAAGAGAAGAGAAGAAGTAAATACATCCTCACTTCGTTCGGAAAGCGCGAGCGAGGAAGGTTTGGCGACAAAGGCCATGAGGACTGCCGGACTGCAAGACGCAAACCCATCGCACCCCTTGCTGACAAAACTTCTCGCCGAAGGCGTAACGGTTGACGAGCTTGTCTACGCAGCATCCGAAACTGTGAGACGGGGCAAGGGCTTTGCCTACGCACTGACCATGGCCGCAGGACGGCGTGAGGACGCGGCAAAGCTGCAGGTGGGCAAGCCGCCGGGGCGTCGAATGCCGCCGCCTGAGAACTTTGAAAACAAAAACTATGGCCAAGGAGTAGAGCTGGTATGACCTTCGACACCATCATCCACAACCCGCCGCTCGAGCGCGCAGCGCATTGCGAGACGCACGGCGATTACATCGGCAAGTGCCACATGCGGTCCGTCTGGCTTGGCTGCCCAAAGTGCTCGGTCGAAAAGCAGGCGCGAGAGGAATCGGAGCAGGCCGCACACGACGAACGCGTTAAAACGCAGGAGTGGAACGCGAAGATTGAGCGCGCAGGCATTCCCCCACGGTTCCGCGATCGCACGATTTCCGGCTACGTGGCCACAACGCCAGAGCAACGCGCCGCCGTGGCATTTGCCCGCGACTACGCCATGAATTTCGAGCAGGTCCGCGACAGTGGCCGCTGCGCATTATTCCTTGGCAAGCCTGGAACCGGCAAAACGCATCTGGCCACGGCTATCGGGCTACACGCCATGCGCAAGCACCACGCAAAGGTCATGTTCACCACCGTGCTGCGCGCGGTCCGCATGGTCAAGGACTCATGGATTAAAGGCTCGGGCGTGTCGGAGTCGCAGGTGATCCAGTCGATGGTCGAGCCAGACCTGTTGATCCTTGATGAAGTCGGCGTGCAATTTGGCTCTGAGTTTGAAAAGAACATCCTGTTCGATGTGTTCAACGAGCGCTACGAGCTGCGCAAGCCGACCATCCTGCTGTCGAACCTGACCAAAGATGAGGTGCAGTCCTTTGTTGGTGAGCGCGTCATGGATCGAATCAAAGAGGATGGTGGGGCCGTCGTGGCCTTCACTTGGGATAGTCATCGGAAAAACGTTACGGCAGGAGGCTGAAGGGCATGTATGACGATTTGGCAATTTCAGAACCCACCTGCGGTGCGCAGACAGGCGCCGGAGAACCCCAAGCCGCTGGGCACCCTGAGTGCGACCGGGGCGACGGCTCAGGTGCTATTCATCCTCTCGGAGGCACCTCAGCGCTATTGGAGCTATCGGGAAATAGCCAAGCGATTGCCGCAGCCCAAGAGCCTGTCATGGGCGCTGAGGCATGCGCAGCTGCTGGGCTGGATAGAGCGCGCAGAAGATCACAGATCCAGTCGCTATCTGCGCTATCGCATCACGGAGCTGGGTGCGCAAGTGTTCGGGTAGATCCGTACTTTGGTAACAAGCCAGCTTGGCCAGAGGTCGGAAAAGCCCCACCGCCTTTGCCGGCCAAGCATGCGGCCCCCAAGTTGACGATGCCAAAGCCAGGTAGCCGCGGTGAGCGCGAGCAACTGAATGCTCTGGTGCAGCTGGTCGGTGCACGAGGTGGGTGCATTCAGCAATACCAAGATCGGCTTGCGGACTTGGGAGGCGTCAATGACTAATACCAATCCAAGTTTTGCGCTGGGCCGCTTGAAAACGGGCCAGATGAATAAAACCGAGGCTGCTTATGGTGCTCATCTTGCGCTGCGGCAGCATGCTGGCGAAATCCATTGGCACAAATTCGAAGGCTTGAAGCTGCGCCTAGCCGACAACACGTTTTACACGCCAGATTTTGCGGTGATGGCTGCCGATGGAGTGATGGAGCTCCATGAGGTGAAAGGTTTCTGGCAAGACGACGCGCGGGCAAAGATCAAGATTGCTGCCGACATGTACCCGTTTCGGTTTATTGCGATCAAGGCAAAAACAAAGAAAGCCGGTGGCGGCTGGGAAGTGGAGGCGTTCTGATGGCTGAAATTCAATTGGTGCGCATGCCAGGCGTTGAGTTGTCGGAGGCTGATCGGTTGGTAATGCGCCGCGGGATTTTTGAGCACATCGATGGCATTGGCGAGAGCAATCAAAAGAGCTGGAGACGCTGGTGGAATAGGGTGCTTCGATTAGAGCCCGGCGAAGTCATGGAAGTTAGGACACATCAAGAGCGCCTTGGCTGGTATCACCGCAAACACATGGCCTTGGAGCAAGCAGTATTTCAGGCGCAAGAGCGGTTTGATGTGTTTAAAGGGTTTCGTGACTGGATTAAGGTCGGCGCCGGGCACTGCGACTGGTATCCAGGGCCCAAAGGTGGAGTGTTTCCCGTCCCTAAGACCATCAGCTACTCAAAGCTGGAGCAGGCCGACATGGAGCGATTTCACGATGAGGCGGTGGCTTTTCTGCGTACTGCGCATGCTGGCAAGACATTGTGGCCCCACCTGACGCCTGCTGCGCGCATCGACATGATTGAAGTGATCCTGAGGGGGTTCAATGAGTAAGGTTGCGCGAACTGCATGTTTTGTGGTCCTGGCTGTCGCCGGAATGGTGGGGCTACACATAGGCGTTGAGTATTCAGGCTGGGTGTTGTTTGTCGCATTGATAGGGGCGCTTGGATCATGAAGAAAAATGCAACACGCGCAGAGCGCGAATACATGGGCCGGGTGGCCGCGCTGGGCTGCTTTGTGTGCCGAACGATCGGCTACGGCGAGACGATGGCCGTCGTGCACCATGTTCGGGAAGGCTCAGGCATGGCGCAGCGGCCAAGCCACTTCCTGACCGTGCCGCTGTGCCCGCGCCATCACGACAACCACAGCAAAGACGGTATCCATGGCGGGCGTGAAGAGTGGAGGCGTCATGGCCTGGATGAGATGGATGCCCTAGCGGACACAATACAGCGTTTGGCGTCCTAGGTGTGAATGTGGTTTGAGACTCAGACAGCGCCAAGGTCAAGCGCTGCTTTGTGATAAAGCTGGGAGACTACGCGGATGTTTGACGCGGTAGGCCAAAAGTTTGTGAGGTCAGAAGATGTGTTTCAAGTAGTAATTTTGACGGTGCTAGAATGCTGTGAAATGATTTAAGTGCTTACAAAATTTCTGTTTGAAGGAAAGATATGGAAAAAGAGTTATATGATTTTCTTGCCTCGTCAAATATTTCTCACGAAGTTTGGGTGAAGAGTGGCTGTGATTTATCTGAAATGATGGAGATTAAGAAAGATCATGCTGACAATATTTCTAGGCTCTCGCAAAGTGCTGCGATGTATGCTGCATTAATTCAGAAAATAGAAGGAGTGCATTCCGTAAGATGGAGGGTCAAAGATCCGTCTCATCTTATTGAGAAGATCATAAGAAAGAAGGCGTCCGATGCTGATTTCAAGGATGAAGATGACTCTGAGCCTTCTAAATATAAAAATTTAAATATCAATAATTATCATGAAATAATTACTGATTTGATTGGAATTCGAGCGCTGCATTTATTTAAGGATGATTGCTTTAATATTAATGATGAAATATCTAGATTGTGGGAGAAGGCAGAGAGTCCGGTTGCTTATGTTAGAAGCGGAGACTCTGACTCTATAATAGATAAGTATAAATTTCATGGTTTAGATGTAAAAGATCATCCAGCTGGGTATCGATCTGTGCATCATGTTGTTAAGGCGAGGCCATTAAATAGAGATATTTACTTTGAAATTCAGATTCGTACGATTTTTGAAGAAGGATGGAGTGAGATCGATCATAAGGTGCGCTATCCAAATTTCTCGAATGATCAGCAAATTATGTATTTTTTGGGAATATTTAATCGTTTGGCTGGGAGTGCCGACGAAATGGGGGGCTTTGTTAAGGATTTAGTGGCGACAAACGAAGCCTATGAAAAAAAGATAGTGATAGCTGAAGAGTCAAGAGATAATAGTTTCAAGGAAATTGACCGACTTTTGGGAGAGCTTTCTCAAATGGAAAGCCAAGATGGAGAATCAAAAAAATTAATAGCTTCTCTTCAGCGTGAATTATCTGGATTGAAGGAAGTGGGTGTTGATCCTGCAGTGGATGTGGTAGGCGATGATGCAGTTAATTCGGCGCCAAGACGTGGTTTGGCGATTCATGATATTGATTTAAGCAAGCGAAGCGCTGAAAATTCTAGTGATTTTTGGTTGAGGGTGATGGAGATGAGCGCTGCTGCGGCATTGACTGATGATCATGCATTGTCGAAGATTAGGGGCGTGCGTGCGAATAATAAAGCAACGGGTAAGTGGCTGGATTATTTTAATCAAAAAAATTTTAAAGCGAACAGTAAGCCCGACACTAAAGATGACGAGTGACGTTGAAAATAACTTGCACTTGTTAGTCTGAAAAATTGAGAGGGGTGCATCTAGATTTGATGTTAGCCCTTCTACACAATTCCTTTGCTCGATGCTTGACTGCCGTTCCAATCATTGCCCAATGTGGAAATGACGGATAAAGCCAAACAAACACCCGACTGGGAACGCATTGAGCTCGACTATCGGGCGGGCGTCAAAACACTGCGCCAGATTGCAGAGGAAAACGGCGTCTCGCACCCGGCAATCACGAAGCGCGCTAAGCGTGATGGCTGGAGCCGAGACCTGTCTGTGAAGATTCAGGCGAAGGCCGACGAGCTGGTAACCAAGAGCATGGTTACCAAGGCGGTTACCGTGGAAACCAAAATCGCAGAACGCGAGCTGGTAGAGGCCAATGCGCTGACAATTGCCAACGTTCGGCTGGCACACCGAAGGGACATCCACAGAGCCAGACGCCTGACCAATGCATTGCTTGATGAGCTGGAGCAGGAAACTGATCCAGAGACGCTGCAGGCATTGCGCGGGCTTGGTGAGATGCTGCGCAATCCGGATGAGCGCGGCAATGACAAGCTCAACGACATCTACCAGGCAATCATCAGTTTGCCCGAGCGGTCCAAGACTATGAAGGTGCTGGCCGAGAGTTTGCAGAAGCTGGTGGATATGGAGCGCACGGCATTCAGCATGGATGCAATCACCGGCGGCGACGTGCAAGGCTTAGCCCAGGCGACTCGTGCGCTGCTGGGCAAGGTGGTTGGTGCAGGCGGCGTGAGCATGGCAGATGGCGAAGCGGATTGATCCCTCTAAGCTAAGTGACGCAGAGGCGCTGGAGCTTTACCGTGATCCAGCCTGGCGGCTCTCGCACCTCTACAAAATCGTAGCCAAGGGTGATGGTGAGGGCGGCGAGGGCTCGCTGGTGGTCACCTTTAAGCCAAATCGAGCGCAGCGGCGCTTGCTGGCGCGGCTGCACAGCCGCAATGTGATTCTCAAGGCTCGGCAGCTGGGCTTCTCCACGCTGGTCTGCATCCTTTGGCTTGATACGGCGCTATTTTCTGAAGACCCCATGGCGTGCGCCATCGTTGCGCAGGACCGTGACACGGCCGGCAAGCTGTTCGCCAAGGTGATATTTGCCTACGACCGACTGCCAGATGCGCTCAAGGCGCAATTCCCAATCGTCAAGCGCACGGCAGAGGAAGTGCAGTTTGGGCATAACGGTGCCAGTGTGCGTGTGGCAACTTCGGCGCGGGGCGGCACGATTCACCGTCTGCACGTCTCTGAAATGGGCAAGATCGGCGCAAAGTACCCGCAAAAGGCCAAAGAGATCGTGACCGGCTCCATTCCAGCCGTGCCATTGACGGGCATCGTCATCGTGGAGTCCACGGCAGAGGGGGAATCGGGGCGCTATTACGAAATGGTCAAGGCTGCAGGAGAGCTGCAGGCCAGTGGCAGGCCATTGACGGCGCGTGATTATCGGCTGCACTTCTTTGCCTGGTGGGAGCAGCCAGAGTATCGAATGGACCCGGATGGAGTGCTGCTGACGCAAGAGGATGAGCAGTATTTCAGAGACGTAGAAGGGCGCTGCGGCATTGCGCTTGAAGCCAGCCAAAAGGCTTGGTATGTGGCCACGCTGCGCAGCGCAGACATTGCTGGCGAGCGGCCGCTGATGTGGCAGGAGTATCCCAGCTATGCGGATGAACCGTTTAAGGTACCGCAAGAGGGGTGCTATTACTCGGTACAGTTGATGGCGGCGCGCAGAGAGGGGCGCGTGCTCCCAATACTGCCAATCGAGCCTGGTGTGCCGGTCAATTCCTTCTGGGACATTGGCAGCAACGACAACACCGTCATTTGGTTGCACCAGCAGGTGGGGCCAGAAGATCGCTTTGTTCGCTTTCACAAGTCAAGTGGTGAGCCACCAGCGCACTATGCCAAGTGGCTGCAAGAGCAGGGCGTGGTGTTTGGCGCTCATTATCTGCCGCACGATGCGGAGCAAAAGCGCCAAGGCACAGACCCCCAGCGCAACAAGTCTTTCCGGGAAATGATGGAAGAGTTAATGCCTGGCCAGCGCTTTGAAACCGTAGACCGCATTCCTCGTGTCCTGGATGGCATTCAATCCACACGTATAGCGCTGGCAAGCTGCTGGTTTGATGAGGCGCACTGCAGCGAAGGCCTCAAGGACTTGGGCACATACCGCAAAGAATGGGATGAGCGGCGCGGCACATGGAAAGACACGCCGTTTCACGGTCCAGACTCGGATGCGGCTGACGCATTCCGGCAATTCGCACAGGCCAAAGCCATGGGAATGATCAAAGGCTTTGTGGGTTCGGCAAGTGGCGGCTACGTGCGTAGGGCTAAGCCGGGTGTGCTGCGCAGGCGCGGCGGCCCCATGTCCGTCTAGATCCGTCCGATCCAATCATGCGAAAACCTCTGCTATTGCAATCAGGGGTAACGATGGGCATTTCGATCAACACTAAGCGAGCACACAAGGTACGGCACTTAGGTGACCTGACCGTGATTTTGACGTGGGTCAACGATGAGCGCGCGCTGGTGCTGCTGCCAACGCACAGGCCTGGAGCGCCCTGGTACATCGTGATGGACAGCGCTGCATGGCAATACGACGACATGGCCTATCTTGCCCGTGCATCAATCAAAGCGGCCGAAGTGCTGGGCATGCAAGGCAGCGAAACAAAGATCGGTTCAATCCTGCATGACCACCTTGGCGACCTGGTGACCATGCCCAGCGCGCCGCCGGTGGAAAAGACCAAAACCACGTTTGGCGAAATGCGCGCCATGGCCGATGGCCAATTGATCGGCGGTGAAGAGATCCGCATGGATCGCGCAGAGGGTCCAGTCTATGGATGATGTGCGCACCAATCACCGGGTGGCTGGCGATTCTCTCTTTGATGACGAGTCCTTAGAGGGCGCCAAGCCCGGCAGCCCCCTCGATAGCGACGAATCCCGTGCGCTTTTGCGGCAGTTGCTGGCGTGGCTGTATGACGAGCGTGAGTTGCAGGCCGAGAACCGTCTAGACATGGCCATTGATGCCGACATGTACGACGGCATGCAGTGGCGGCCAGAAGATGCGGCAGAAGTTGAGCAGCGCGGGCAGATGCCGCTGGTGTTCAATGAACTGGCCCCGATGATCGACTGGATGATTGGCACAGAACGCCGCAGCCGCGTGGATGCCAAAGTTCTGCCGCGCTCCGAAGACGCGGTGAAGATGGCCGACATCAAGACCAAGGTCATGAAGTACATGAGCGACGTGAACCGCGCTGTGTTTGTGCGTTCACAGGCTTTTGCTGAATCAGTCAAGTCTGGCTTGTCGTGGATCGATGACGGTGTACGCGACGATCCGACCAAAGAAAAACTCTACAAAACCCACGAGTCATGGCGCAATGTGCTGCACGACTCGCGCGCTGTGCGCAGCATGGACTTGAGCGGCTGCCGCTATGTCTTTCGTTGGCGTGATATCGACTTAGATGTGGCGCAAGCCATGTTTCCTGAGCGGGCTCGGTTGCTGGAAGAGGCGGCCATGGATTATTCCGCACTGGCTACTGAGGATGAATCCCTTGATGGCTGGGGTGGGCCAATGGCTAGCCATATGGCAGAGACGCGCGCCATGATTCGGCGCGGCGGCACGGGCTCAATGATTGCGGGACCAGGCGGGCAAAGCCAAGCGCGGCGCGTTGTGCGCATCTATGAGTGCCAGTATCGCAAGCCTGAGCAGTCGCGCATCGTGGAGTCAGGGCCATTCCGTGGCTCCATCCTGTCTGAATTTGACCCAATTGTCCAAGCCATCATGGAGCAGGACCAATCACTGGGCATCGTGGATAAGGTGGCTATGCGCATGCATGTGGCGGTGTTTGTGCCTGGCGGCATGCTGGCTAAGGGGCCAGCACCGTGGCGGCACAATGATTTCAGCCTGACACCAGTGTGGTGCTTTCGCCGCTCGCGTGATGGCGCGCCTTATGGGCTTGTGCGCCGTGTGCGTGATCTGCAGCTGGATTTGAACAAGCGTGCCAGCAAAGCCAACTTCCTAATCAACAGCAACCAAATCATCGCAGAAGAGGGTGCAACGGACGATTGGGACAATTTGCGCGACGAGGCGAATCGGCCGGATGGGGTGCTCATTAAGAAGCGCGGCACTGAGCTCACAATTCGCCGCGACTCTGAGCAGGTCGCCGGCCAAGTGCAGATGATGCAGTACAACGCCGCTGCGATCCAAAAAACTGGTGGTGTGGCTGACGAAAACCTTGGTCGCCAAACCAATGCAGTGTCAGGCGAGGCAATCAAGGCGCGGCAGCTGCAAGGCTCCGTGGTAACGACTGAGCCATTTGACAACCTGCGCCTGGCCACCCAGCTATCCGGCAGCAAAGAACTGTCATTGATCGAGCAGTTTGTCACCGAAGAAAAGGTGATTCGCCTTGTTGGCGAGAAAAACCGCATTGACTGGCAGAGGATCAACCAAGTTGAAGTGGATGCCACTGGACAAGTACGCGTGCTGGATGACATTACCGCGAGCATGGCCGACTTTGTGGTGTCTGAGCAAGACTATGCCGGCACGCTGCGTCAGGTGATGTTTGACAGTATCAATGCATTGGCCATGAAGGTTGCGCCCGAACTGGGTCTGCGCTTGATGACCATGGCCTTTGAATACTCCGATTTGCCCAATAAGGATGAGATCGCCAATGCATTCAGGCAAATCACTGGCGATAAAGATCCAGATCAAGAACTGAGCGAAGAAGAAGTGCAGCAACAGGCCGAGCAGGCCCAGCAGCAAGCCGAGGCGATGGAAATGCAGCGCCAAGATGCCAAGCTGGCACTGGAAGAGCGGCAAGCCAGAGTGCGCGAGATCAATGCACGCGCCTCGGAGCTTGAGGTAAAAGCCCAGCAGGCGATGCAAGCGGGCCAGGTGACTGGCGAGCAGGCTGGCGCGGTTGAGAGCGAGGCATTGCGTGCTCGTGCCCAGGCGCAAGACGAGATTGAGCGGCTCTCCATGCAGTTGGCGCAAAGCCAAGGCGAGATTGCCCGCCTCAAGGCGCAAGCCGCAGGCGAAACGGAGCGTGCCCGCATCGATGCCGAGGCCAAGGTGCGTGTAGCCCAAATCAATGCTGGTACGGACACGAAACTGGCCAATATCACCAAACGCCTTGATGCACTCGCAAGCGACTTTGCGCAGGCGCAGCGCACAACCCCAATTCAAAACCAAGCGGCCACGGAGCCGCAGCAACCACCACAGGAGTCTCGGGTATGACAAATCAAGTCAATGCATATGAACCAACCGACGAGGAAGTCGCGCTATCCCTTTTGTCACCCGAAGAGCGCGAAGCCCTTGGCTACGAGCTGGAGCCAGAGCAGGGCGGGCAGAGCGCCAAGGGCGGCGATGATGAAGACGACGACAACGACCGTGATGACGACGAAGAAGGCGACACTGCGGGCGAAAAAACGCCTGGTGATGATGGCGCACCTGATGCAGGTGCAGCAGCCGCTTCTGCGCCAGACGAGGCGGCAATGCCGGAAGTCAATGACCCTGCAGCCGCTTCAGCCACGCCAGTGGTGCAGGCGCCAGTGGCTGCGCCAGAACCTGCTGGCATCTACCAATACAAGCTGCCGGACGACTATGGCGACCGCGTGAAGGCGTTGCAGGACAAGTTTGAGGCCTTGGACCAGCGTGTCGAAGATGGCGATCTGACCAGCTCTGAATACGCCAAGGAAGTGCGTGCACTCACGCGAGAGCAAAGCGAGCTGGATTCAATTCAAGCCCGTCATGACATTGCCAAGGACATGGCGGAGCAGGCGCAGCAGCAGGCTGCCCAGCGCGAAGTCGGACTATGGGAGGCTGCTGTGGCAAAGCTGGTGGATGAAGTTGAGGCTGATGCAACGCTGAAAGATAAGCCAGACTATCGCAACGATCAGCGCGTTGGTGCGGCGCTGAGCCAGCAAGTGCAGGCCATCATGGCCGCGCGCGGTATTGATGGAACGCAGCCCATTGCCGACAAAGAGGGTTTGCTGCGCGATGCGCATCGCGCACTGCACTTCCTGCGCACCGGCACGATGATTGGCACATCGCCAGCTCCAGCGGTAGCAGTCGCTTCTGATGCGGTGAATGCCAAGGCAGCCAAAGAGAAGGCAGTCAAGCAGCGTAAGGCTGATTTGAGTTCTGCGGTGCCAAGTCTTGGAGCGCTGCCAGGGGCAGACTCAGGCACTGATGGCGGTGAGTTCGCATCTTTGGCCAGTTTGGATGGCGACAAGCTGGAAGACGCTCTTGGCAAGTTGGCGCGCAGCAACCCTGCGGCTTATAAGCGCTACATGACTGAGGCTTAACACAATGGCATTGACGCTTGATTTGCGACCCGGAGAGGCGCTGAGCATTGGCGATGTTGTGATTCACTATGAATACAAAAGCGGCAATGCTGCGCGCCTGCATATTGAGGCCGCGCCCAGTGTTCCAGTGCGCAAGGCGGCGCCTGATGCACAACAAAAGTCTGCCATGGCTCAGGCCCCTACGGTTCCAATCATGCGGAAATAGATCAAGGGTTCAAAAAGTTAACCCCTCCCTTTGCGAGCGCAAGAGTGCTGCGAGGTCAATCAAACCTTTCAGGAGAAATAAATGGCTCGTACTGTGGTGGGCGTTAATGACGCCAAGGCCGTCAAGAAATACAGTGCCGCCCTGGCGATTGACACATCGCAGAAGGCGTACTGGAACCAACGTTTCATGGGGCGCGGCGCTGATGCTGAAGTGCCCCTGCAAATCCTCACGGATCTGGAATCGGATTCGGGCGAAGAAATCAAATACGACCTGTTGGCCGAGCTGCGCATGGAGCCGGTCGAGGGCGACGACATTCTCGAAAACAAGGAAGAAGCCCAGCGCTTCTTCACGGATTCGGTCTACATCGACCAGGCGCGTTGCGGTGTCAATACAGGTGGCCGCATGACCCGCAAGCGCACATTGCACGATCTGCGCGAGAAGGCGCGCCGCCAGCAATCCAACTGGTGGGCGCGATTCATGGATGAGTTGTGCTTTATCTACTTGTCTGGTGCGCGCGGCGTGAATGACAACTTCTTGGTCCGTCAAGGCTACGCTGGTCGCGCTGGCAATGAGTTGACTGCGCCAACTGAGAACCACCGCTTCTATGGCGGCAGTGCAACCTCGTTTGCCAACTTGGCCGCCGCCGACAAGATGACGCTCGGCATGGTGGACACCCTTGTGACTCGCGCCCAAACGCAAGGCGGCGGTGCCACCGACATCCCTGTGCTCCAGCCCTGCAAGATCGACGGTGAAGACCACTTCTGCATGGTGATGCACACATGGCAAGAAGATGACCTGCGCAAAGAATCTGGTGGTGCAAGCTGGTTGGACATCCAAAAAGCGCTGGCCACTGCAGTTGGCAAGGCATCTCCGATCTTCAAAGGTGGCCTGGGCATGTACCGCAACGTGGTGCTGCATTCGCACCGTAATGTGATCCGTTTCGACAATGCAGGTGCAGGCGCAAATGTGCAGGCAGCACGCGCATTGTTCCTCGGTTCGCAGGCTGGTGTAGTGGCCTTTGGCTCGCCTGGTACTGGTTTGCGTTTCGACTGGCACGAAGAGTCTCGTGACAACAACAACCAGATCGTCATCACCTCGTCTTCGATCTTCGGCATCAAGAAAACGGTGTTTGAAACTGATCGTGGTGCGCAAGACCACGGCATCTTTGCTCTTGATACTGCTGCGGCCAGCCGCTAACGGTCAAGGGCTGCGCTCAGGTGAGCGCGGCTCGATCCACTTAAACCTCATTCTTAGGAGTACGTCATGGGCTTTCAAACCCCTAACGACTGGATTACTGGCCGCAAGCCGGTGCCTACTCAGTCCGATACGAACATCAGCGCGCCACGCTTTGTGCAGATTCTTGCGGCTGCAGATTCCGCCGCCAATAACGTGGGCGTGATTGGCATTTTGCCCGCTGGCACCACACCAGCACTGCCGTTGCTGGTAGATGCGAGTGCATTGGGCGGCACTGCCGCTATTTCGATTGGCATCCTCAATGCCGATGGCAACGATATCTCTACTGCTGCCGTCGATGGTGGCGCAGCTTGGGCCACTGCTGTAGCTGTGGCTGACGCAGGGGCCGCTCAGATTGAGCCAACTCAAGCATTGCTGGCGGTCAAGGCTGCTGGCTATGACCGCAAGATTGCCGTGAAATTCACTGCGCCTGGCGCTGCTGCCGGTGAGCTGGGCCTGACAGTGGCCTACCGCTCGCCGAACTGATCGACTTTGGTGGAGAGGTTTTGGCCAGCTTCGGCTGGCCTTTTTTTAAGGAGCGTTGCCACATGAAGTTGATGAGCAGTTTGGTGCCCCGTAAGGATGGAACGGTGTTGTTCGCCTTCGGTGCTGCCACGTACAAGTTTCTGCCCGCCGGTCAAGGTCAGACGGTTGCGGACGTGGATGACCCTGAGGCTGTGCGCCATGCGCTAGCAACGGGTAATTTCTATCCTGCCTCAGAAGAGGACGAGGATGCTGCAGAAGCGCTTTTGAGTAATACTGCCTCGCCTGAGCCTGAGCCGAAAAAGCAGACCCGAAAGCGCGCAGTTGGTTCTAGCGCGGAGTAAGCAATGCGGCTGGCCGAATCCATTTACCCAGATCTGCTGCCTACGCTGCCTGGTATTCCTGAGCCTCGCGTGGAGCGGGCTCTTGTGCGTGCTGCACAGGAGCTGTGTCGGCGTGCGCGCTGCTGGAAAGAATGGACAGACCCGGTGCGCACGCGTGGTGCAGGTGAATACGACGTCGATTTGCCAAGCTATGCGCAAGCCGAGGTCGTTGAGCTGATGACCGTCAACGGCAATCAGCGCGACATGCTGCCATATGGCTTGCTACCTGAAACTCCCGCAGATGCACGAGGCGCAAATATTGTGCCTGGCAGACTGCAATTCCATGTGACAGGCAACTATGCAGACGGCGCGGAAATCCGCTTTCGTTTGGTTTTGGTGCCCACCGATAACTCGCCCGGTGTGCCCGATTCAGTCTATGACCAGCACAGTGAATTGTTAGCCATCGGGGTCCGATCGATTTGCATGCTCGACCGGGATAAGCCTTGGACGGATTTGCAAATGGCAGCAGTCAATGCTCAAGCCTTCAGCGCCGGAATTGCCCGTGCAACTGTGCGAGCTTGGCGGGGCTACACCGACGGCACGCGCCGCGCGCGAGTGGGGTGGTGCTGATGCGAGCCATGGAATTGATCCAGTCTGCGGCCACAGAACTGCAAGACGCTAGCCACATCCGTTGGTCAGTCGCGGAACTGGCTGGCTTCATCAACGATGGCCAGCGTTACGCGCTCTCCAAGATGCCTGCCGCAACCTCTGACGAGCGTGTGCTGGCCCTGGCTGCCGGTGTTGCGCAAACGGTGCCAGCCGACTGCTTTGGTCTGCTGGACTTGGTGCGCAATGACGGCACCAGCAAACGCGCTATTCGCCAAGTTTCACGCGACGATTTGGATGGCAGTGCACCAGGCTGGGCTTCTGGCTCACAGCGCAATGCTGTTATCCACTTTATTCAAGACCCCAGAACGCCAAAGCGTTTTGATGTGTATCCGCCCGTGGCGGCCAATGTGCCAGTACTGGCCATTGTTGCGCGCACGCCTGAATCAGTTGCTGAAGATGGCACGGGCGAAATCGCCATGCGTGAGGAGTACACGGAAGCATTGCGCCATTACTTGCTGTTTCGTGCGTGGTCAAAAGACGCGGAATACGGCGGCAACAACGCTATGGCTTCGGCACATTGGGGTGCATTCACCGAAGCACTGGGCATTGTGCCAGCGCGTTCATCGACTGGCGCAGACCCAACACAGTAAACAACCATCGGCGGCCTATGGGCGCCGAATAAGGAGGATCTATGTTTTCATCTACATTTGCCAATGAGTTGGCGCGACTGGTGTTTCAAGCAGTCCCAATTGCAGGCATTGCTGATAACGCCGCGGCCTCTGCTGAAACCCAATTGTTTGTTGCGCTACACCGAGCGGACCCAGGCGCCGCAGGCACACAAGCAACGAGTGAGGCAAACTACACCGGCTACGCGCGTGTGCCGGTGATCCGCACGTCAACTGGCTGGACTGTGAACAACAACGTCGTGCGCCCGGCGGCTACCGTGGAGTTTCCAGAGATGACTGGCGGCGCAGAGCAAACAATCACCCATATCACAGTGGGAACGACGCTGGCCGGTGCTGGACGTGTGTACTTTCGCGGTGCAATTGCCCCAACCATCGAGTGCAAAGTCGGGGTGGTTCCGCGACTGCGCGACACGACAACCATCACATTGCTGACCGCAGCCCCCTAACCATGAGCGCGGAGTTCGGACTCAGCGAGTTCGCCCGACACGAGTTTGCGAAAGACCCGCGCACCTATGTTGAGGCGGTGGGCCTCGCCGTGTTGGAGGCGCTTCTCGCTCCAAAGATGCAAGCCCTGGTCAATGCGACCGGAAATATAGGCAGTCCTGGCGAACTTGATCCTGAGTTCCAGGTACTGGCTACGACCGATGCAGAGATCGAGGTGATGGCGCAGGCCGTGGCTCGCATGCAGATAGTTGCGCCTGCCGTGGGCGCAGCTCGTATGGTCGTGGAGGCTGCCGCTGTAGGTGGAGCAAAGGCCAACGCAACAGCGCTGGCAACATGGGCTGTCGTTTTCCGTGCGTCAGGCTTGCTTGATGCGGAGGCCGCCATAGAGGCTGCCGTGGAAGTAGCGGGTATTAGCGGCAGTGTGAACAAGGCGGCAGCGAGTAGTAGGGCGCAAGTTGCTGTGGTGGCGCGGGTGCAGCAGGTGTACCGCGCAGTTGCATCCGCTGTTGGAACGGCAATATTTCGGGGCGCTGTGTCAGCGGTTGCAGCAGCCAGGGCTACATCACAGCCGCAGACCCTTGTAGAAGGGCGAGGATCTGCTTTTGCCTCAGCACAGTCAGATGTACTGTGCGCAGCGCAGGTCCATGCCGCGTTTTCGGTATGGGCTACGGCAGTGTCTGGGATTGAGTTGCAGGCAGCTGTGACTGCGGATGGCGGCTCTATCTTGCGCGTCTACACGGTCATGCAGGCCACGCTTGCGGCTCTACTTCAGGGGCATACCTCAGTGGCAGCAAATGCAGCCGCTATGGTCACGCTAACCACATTGCTGGCTGCGGCAGGTCTTTGGTACTTCAACACAGCGGGCCAGATCAGGGCGATGGCTCTACTGGAAGGCGTGCGCGGTTCAGCCAGGCTGACGCGGATGCCAGAAGCATATAGGACATTCGACCGGCCGTTCGTGAACCGCGAGTTCGTCCGGCCACAGTCTGTAAGGGAGTTCGTTTCAACATGACAGTTTTCAAACCGCCAGAGGCGAAGCAGCCATGGGAGCGCATGGATTACGCTGTCACGTACCAAGATTGGCTCAATGGCGGTGATGTGCTTGAGGACGTTGATGCGTTTGTTGAGTGCATCACAGATCCTGCTGACATCAGCTTGTTAGTTGATGGCGTTGAGTTCACCGCAAATACGGCCAAAGTTTGGATTGCCGGTGGTACGGCTGGCAATCGTTACAAGGTGACGGTCCGTTCAACAACGCAGCAGCAGCGCCGTGATGAATCGGAAATCATTATCACAGTCAAGGAGTATTGAGATGGCTGAACTGTTTTGGAATGCTGGCAAATACAAACTTGCCTCGCCTGTATCTGCAAGCCAGACAACACTAGAACTGGAGAGTTATGAACAAATACCTGCAGGAATTGGCCCAAACACATTCCGCTTAGTGTTGGAAGATAAAGACGGAATTGAGGTTGTTGTTGTTCGAGAAGTGACTGTAAGCAGCGGAGCAATTACAGGATTGGCTAGAGTGCTTCGTGCTCAAGAAGGTACTAGCGCAAGGGATTGGGTGGTCGGCACTACAGTAGGCAACCGCTGGACTGCAGCGTTAGCGAGAGCAGCTCTGGCCCCTCCTGACCAAATGAATAACCCGTATGGTTCAGGTCTTGTGCCTTCGCAATTTGCCGTACATGCCAGTAATGCGTATTACGGTGAAAAGCCTGGCACTGAGACTATAGATTGTAATAATCTACCTAATGGGTTTGCTGGATGTGTGAGTGCTGCATACGCATTAAGCGCACCTGAAGATGTTAGTGCGCAATTTTGGATAAGCCAACAAAAAGTAGATAACTTCAATAATTGCGTACAAACTATATACAGTATCGATGATCGCAATCAGATTATCCCAACACGGGTATGGAGAAGAACAGGAGTAATTGGGGGAAGCTCAGAGTCTTGGACGAGTTGGGCAGAATTTTCCAACAAAGGTGAATTGCTGACTGTGACTGATGCTAACAACATCAAAGGGAGTGGGGCGTTTTATTTTACTGGGTCTTTATTGCAAGCTACGTCTGCTAACTTTCCTGCAATTAGCGGTGCTCCTACGGATACTCTGCGGATTGTAGTTGCGCAAAACCTTGCCCCGTTTAGTGCTGGAGTACAAGAAGCAATAGTGTTTTCACAAAACTGGAATGCAGATATTACGCGCAAATTTGTGCGAAATAGGAGATCTTCTGGATGGTCTAAATGGAAAGAAGTAGACGTAGGTATATTAGAGCTGAACAAAAGGCATATATATAGATCATCTACAAATATGGAAGTACCTGATCATCTAAAAAATACTGCATTTTCGATGTACGCGATTGTTATAGGTGGCGGCGGTGGCGGTGGAAGTACAGGAACTACAGCAGGATTTAAGAGTGGAGGTGGCGGAGCAGGCGGTAAATGGGAAGGGTATATACATTTTCCTGCAGGGACAACTGTCATTAGTATTACTGTGGGGGCAGGAGGATCTGCTGGAGACACAGTAACCACTACCATAGGCAATGCAGGAAAGGATGGAGGGTTTACTTCTGTCCAAGGAAAGACTTCTAGCGGTAGTATTACTGCCATAGTTACTGCTGGAGGTGGTGGTGGCGGTGGGGCAGGGGCACCTTTAAGTAATCCATTGCTTAATGGCCGCCGTGGTGCTGCATATGATGCTTCAGGTTTAGGTGGGGGTGACGGATCTTCTAGAAGCACACACTTTGCTGGCAGTGGAGGTTCTGTGTCCAGAATGACAACAAAGGCTCTAAGCGCTACAGGATTAGGAGCTGCTATAGGGGAAGCAACCTACACAGCGCCAACAGATTATGCTGAAACACCTGAATACGAAATTGTTGTTCCTAAACTAAATAACGGGGATACGCTGAAATATACATCTGGAGCAGGAGGACAGGATTTTGGTACAGGGTATCCTGAAAGCAAAATTAGTTCTAGGTATATAGGTGCAGGAGGTGACGGAGCAGCGAACGGAGCAAATAAAGTAGCTGTAGCAGGAAGTAGAAAGGGCGGTGACGGTGTTGTAGGTGGAGTTATATTGTTTTTCTCAAATCCCGGCTAACCAAACCCATACTAAAAGAGTATATGAATAAGATAGCAGTCATAGAAAACAGAAAAGTAGTAAACATTATTGTTGCTACTATTGGATGGGCGCAAGAATACTACGAAGCAGTAGATATTACTGATATGCCTAATGTCGGGATAGACTACACATACACAGAAGAAGGAGAATTTATTCCTCCTGAAGAAATGCCTGTAGCCATTCCTGATGTGTATCAAATTACCCGAAGACAGGGCTTAATTGCCCTATTTCGTGAAGAAGGAGTTAAAGATTCTGATGTTCAAGCCATCATCGACTCTATTGAAGATCCTGGAAACAAATACGAGGCACAATTAGAGTTTATGAATGCTGCTTGGGAAATAAGCAATCCTTGGGTTATTCAATTCGCTACTGCTCTAGGGCTTACAAAAAAGCGACTTCAGGAGTTATTCAATATAGCTGACACGCTCTAAATAACAACACACCACCACGGCCTGCGGGCCGTTTTATTTGATTGGATTCAATGAAATACATCCTTTTTTTCTGGTGTGCTTGGAACGTTCCAGCGATATTGCTTGCACTTTTCTTTTGCTCTATTCCTTGGAAAGAGCGTATTGCAGTAACGCGCTCTATGTTAAATGCCGCTGTACGTGGTACTCTATTGCTGCCCATTGATTTTATTGCGCCGGCAATCGTTCCAATTGGGCTGTTGTTTACTAAGTGGGAGGACGAAAAGCTACCCAAGCTATTCCGGTTGTGGGATAACGATGTGAGTATCAATGGCGACCTGCGCGAGCCTGATGGCGCTTTATCGCAGGTGCAAAGTAATAAGGATGACCGCATTGTATACGACGCAATTGTGGCACGCAACTATTGGGCCAAAGGCCAGCACCCGCGTAGTTTTTGGAGCCGGTATGTGTGGCTTGGCTGGCGTAATCGCGCCTCCTGGCTGGCGATGAAGCTTGGCAAAAGGTTTGTTGAGGCTTCTTTTCAGCAATGGGGCGATCCAGCAACAGGCAATGGCCACCCCGGGCGGACGATCAACGAGCATGACGGTGCATATCAGCTCTACATCGTACGCAAATTTGGCCCGTTCCAATTCAGATTCAATTGGGGCTTCAAGATTTGGGGCGGCGCATCACTTGGCAGGACGTACGCACCGGTGGTTAATACATCCTTCAGTTTGAAGAGGTGGAAAGCGCGGTGAAGTAGTTGGCTGGGTGCCCGTTCCTTGCTACATAGAAGCGAGCAACGGAACTTATGAAAAGAGCACTTACTGCTTTACTTGCCCTGATTGGGGTGCATCAGCACCTGAATGCGCAGCAGAAGCACGATTTGGCCACAGCAGGATTGGCGGTAACGCCAAGTGCGAGTATGTCAGTCGTAACGCATGCCAAGAGTGATGTGTGGGGGGTAACTCCGGCAAACATGGTGGCATGGGTAACGTGCTTATTTATAGCGCTGCAGATTGGCCACTTAATCTGGAAGTGGCGCACTCAGGCGAGGTTGGCGCGCATCAAAGAGGCGGGGCTTGACGCAACTTGCACGGAGCTAGATAAGCTATGACGTCCAGAGTCCCAGAGCCCATAATCCGCTACACCACTGCGCTGCTGCTTGGCCTAGGTGTTATGGCTGGCGGCATCTACGTTGGCGATGCTCAGTTGGATGCAAACAAACTGGCTGCCGCACAGCGCAATGAGTACGTGCAGGCAGCCGCAGCAGACCCCGACACCAGTCTTGAGGTCAAGTTGGCTATGGTATGGGCGCAGTTCTACGAATCCAGCATGCAGCATGTGGGCTATGCCTACGTGGATCGCAATGGCCGTGGTCAGCCACTGACAGTATGTGCGGGCATCACAGGGCCAGAGGTGCTGGCGGGAAAGTGGTATACACCCAACGACTGCTACGAGCTGGAGAAGCGCCGCTACCTAGAGGCCGAGCGTGTAGCGCCTCAGCACTTGCGCTACTGGTCAAGCTACGACCCATTTGCACGCGCGACCTTCCTGGATTTTCTGCATAACAAAGGTGCGGAGAATTTCTCCACGTCGACGATGAAGCGAAAAGCAAACGCTGGCGATTTGGCTGGCGCATGCCGTGAAAACCCACGTTGGAATAAAGGCACAGTTAACGGAGCGCGCGTTGTGCTGCCTGGATTGCAAATTCGGGGCGATGCCAATAGCGAGATTTGCAGCTCTTGGCGGTTGCAGGAGGCCGGCTAATGCGTTGGGTCTGGCTTTGCTTACTGGTGCTGGGCCTGCTGTGGGGGTGGACTGAGCGCGAACAGCGCTTATCTAATCAGGTGCGACATGCGAAGGTAGTGGCCTACTACGAGAAAGCGTTTCGTAGCATTGCAGAAGACAGCGCAAAAACGATTGCCTCAATTGCCACGATGCGCGTGCGCATGGGTGAGTTGGTTGCGGGCATCGATGCCCGCGTGAGCATGGAGGTGCGCAATGCACTGGATGAAAACGAGCGTGAGCGCAGCGGTGTTGCTGCTGGCACTGTCCGGGTGCGGTACGTTGCCGCCAGTTGCCCAAGAGCCACCAGTGCAAACAATGGTGTGCCCGAGGCCGCCAGCACCTCCGGCTTGGATGATGGAGCCGGCATCGAACTCAGTCGAGAGGCTGGACAAGATGTTCTTGCGCTCCGAGCGGAACTGATTCGAGACAGGGCCAAGATTACAGGCCTTCAGGAGTACATCCGCGCCATGCGTTTGCAAGAGGAGTAGCCATGACGGCAATCACAATTACAAACTTTGGCGGCGAGATTCCTCGTGTATCACCACGCGTATTGCCTGCTCAGGCTGCGCAGTTGAACCGAAATTTACTTGCAACCTCAGTGGAGTTCAGACCTTTACTGGGTGATGCACATATTCAAAGCGCTCCGAGTGGCGCGCTGTCGGTCTACCGTCTGGCGCGGCAGGCGGATGGCCAACTTCGCAGCGACCCTGCACAGGGCTGGCTGATCGATGCTAGCGACAAAAGCCATGTGAAAGGTCAGGTGAACGACGATGCGACCGAGCGCACGGCAGTTTCGTGGAATGCTGGAACTCAACGGCCGCGCATCATTGATGCGACTGGTGCGGACCGGTTGCTTGGAGTGCCGCCGCCGCCCGTACTATCACTCACCTTGAACGAAGCGGTGCAGTTCACGCGCGAGGATGCTGACCTATGGGCAGATGAAACCCTTTATGGAACGGTGACTGATGCCCTAATCGCTGCATTGGTGTCGGCCCATGTGGTTGAAGGCAAGCCCTTGGCCGGGGCCAAAGAAATGTATGACATGCGGCAAAACACTGCAGACGGACGCTATGCAGAAAAGCTCATTTCCTTGGCGGTAGCGAATGAGAAAGAGTTGTTGCGTCCGGAATTTGGTGCTTACGAAGAGGGTGGTCAGTGCGTGATTCCGATTTGCGCGCTGCCACTTTGGGCGCATGTTCCTGATATGGAAGCCCTGCAAGATGCACTGCGATTGATTGAAAGCCCAGTGGATGGAGGGCAATTATTCCCAGATAAAGATCTGCCAAAGATTGCCAGAGGTTTAGCTGGTATCTTTGATCCTGCAGCCGACTCCATTGCCTCGGCGCGCAGTGCTTTGGATGGCGCGGTGAAGGACTTCATTGCGGCAATTGAGACTAATGTCGAGGTCCCTACAACTCCTGCACCGGTTGAACCCTCGAAGCCCACCGTGTCCGAATGGCGCATCGTAGGCGAAGACATGGTGCGAAACCAGCAGTGGATTACATACGATGCAGCGATGGTCCAGTGGCGCAACGATCTGGCCAAATGGGAGGCCAACCGCCTGGTTGTCAAACAAGACAATTCAGGACGCAATACGCTGATTGTGGCGGCCAAGGCCAAAGCCCAGGCACAGCATGACACCATCGTGGCTGAATACCATAAGCGTCGCGACAGCTTGCTGGTCCGTGTGACAGCATACCTCAATCGAGATGTGTCGGTCTTTGGTGAAGATGGCTTTATTAAACTTGACCCTGACCGTATCGTAGAGTCGCGTTACTACGTCGCCACCTACGTGACCGACTGGGGCGAGGAATCAGCACCCAGTCCAGTTAGTGAAATGGTCGAGATGGACCAAAACGACTCGGTCATCGTGACTGTGTTGGCGCCACCGGCTGGCCGCCATATCCAGAAATGGCGGCTGTACCGCTCGAGCGCAGGATCTGGCTCTGCCGCATTCCTGTTTGTCGACGAGATGCTGATTGCCACGCGCACCTATCTGGATGAACTCAAAGGCGAATTGCTTGGTGAGGTTTGCCCCACTTTCCTATGGGCTGAGCCTCCTTATCGGCTTGACAACAATAGCGCCCAGGAAACGAAGCCGCCCAAAGGGGATGATCCGTATCTGCGGGGTTTTGTCGGTATGCCAAACGGCATTTTGGCTGGCTTCATTGACAATTTCGTCGCGTTCTCACAGCCCTACGTGTATTACGCCTGGCCAGTGGAGTATCAAATCTCCACAGAGGCGCCAATTGTGGGCCTTGGCGTGTTTGGGCAGTCGCTGTTTGTGGGCACGATGACCTATCCCTACATCATCAGCGGCGCCGATTCAGCCAGCATGTCGGCGCTCAAGCTGCCGCAATTGCAGCCTTGCGTGTCACGCCGTTCTATTGTGGGGGTGGGAGACGGCGTGGTGTATGCATCAACTGATGGCCTGTGCTTTGCCAACACAGCAGGAGTACAGCTGCTGACTGGTGAGTTGTTCTCGCGCGAAGATTGGACTGCGCTGGAGCCCGCGGCGATTGTGGCTGTTGAGCACGAGAGTGTGTATTACTTCTGGGATGGCTTAGGGCGCTGCTGGGCGCTGGACTTCTTGGTGAAGAAATTGGCGCGCGTCGATTTGGAAGGCGTGACGGCTGTTTGCCGTGACGTGTTGACCGATAGCTTGTTTGCTGTGCGTGGCAATGCGTTGCAGCGGTTGTTTGCATCTGGTCGGCGCACTGGTGTTTGGCGTGGAAGCAAGGCTACATTTCCTATGCATACCGCGCTGGCTTGGGTGCAGGTGGATGGCAGGCAGTCAGAAGATGAGCCGGTCATTGTGCGCTGGTACGGCGAAGGTCAATTGCGCCACTCCGTGCAGTTAACCGACACATTGCCGCAGCGCCTACCACCTGGCCGATGGCTGGAGCATGAAATTGAGGTGGAAAGTGCCGCGCGACTGACCAAAGTGGTTCTGGCAAGTAGCACCGCGGAGTTGCAAAGCGTATGAGTGGAAAACCGAAAAACACCAAAGCGCTGCGTGTTTCCAAGGATACGGGCGCTGCGTCGCTGCCTGGCCTGCCTTCAGTCGCCACGGGCAATGCCAGTCTGGACGCATGGCTAAGAGCCGCGACCGAACATCTTGAGGTTCGTGGTGGCGCGCGCGGCAATGATGCAGAGCGGGCGCTAACGCAGCGTGATTTGAAAGAGTTAAAGGCAGCTGCTGATGCTTTGGGGGGCGTCGCTTCGCAAGAGGCAGATGCCGGCCAGACGGTGCCTATTGTGCTGCCTGGCGGGGGATCTGCCTCGATTGCTATTGACGCGTTTGAAAAGGCAATCAAGGACACCAAACTGTACAAAAACTTGATGATGCGCTTGGACGATCCGCGCCGCTTTGACGATTTGCGCGGCGAGGTGCGCGAAGAACTACTGCGTGACTTGGCCAAAGAGGCAGCTAGCCGCGGATCGGCTATTACGTCGGTTGAGAAGCTGATACAAGAGGCTTATCTGTCACTGGTGATGCGCATTAATACGGTGACTTCAGCGGTTGGAGATGCCGCATCAGGCGTGCGTCAGACGGCCTTTGCCACGTCAGAAAACGGCCGCGCCCAGGCCGGCATCATCAATCAGCTCTCTGCCAGCTTAGGCAATTACTACCAAGACGGCACACCTGGAAGAGCAGATCTTGAGCAACAAATGACGGTGACAGCCGACAGAATGGAGGGGCTGCGCGCGCAGTACACGCTCAAAGTGATGGCTGGTGGTGCTTTGGCAGGCTACGGCATTGCCGCAGAAGAAGTCAACGGACAGCCATCAAGCGCTTTTATTATTGGCGCCAACAAGTTCGCCATTGTTGATCCTGATACGTATTCCGCAGGCCTAACGAACACGCCAGACGCAGCACACTTGCCATTCGGCGTCGATACTTATGGCATTTACCTAAACAACAACGTCTATATCAAAGGCAGTGTACGCATAGACACCAGCGGTAAAACGCTGATTCAGGGGTTGCGCGGCTCGGTGGATTTGTACCGCACAGGCTCCTGGAGCGATACCAGTGCCCGCAATTTGGTGTGGACTGCGCTGGGCAATCCAGGAACACCGACCAATAATAACCATTTGGTGATCGGCGACACGGTGACAGCCACCAGCGCAGGTTTATCTGTCGTACGTGCATGGATGGGCAGCAGTTGGCAAAACCCCGGCATGGTACTGAACGGCGATTTTCTGATCAATGGCTCAGTGGCCGCTGAGAAAATAGACACCCGTGGGCTGACTATTAAAGACAACAATGGGAATGTGATTTTTGGCGCTGGTGTTGGCCTGAATGTCAGTCAGATTAATGGACTGGGGACATTGGCCACGCAGAACCAGGTAAATATTGGGTGGGACACGCAATACAGCAACGTGATGATTGACGGAGAACTTATCCGAACATCCGATCTTGTGAGTCGGTTGTCCCGTATCAACTCTGGGAATATCAGCACGTTCATCGACGGCCTAGCGATCACTACCGCGTACATCGGAAATGCGGCGATCGAAACGCTAAAGGTCAAAGGTGGGGACATAACGTCTATGCACGTCATGCAGTACCCCGGCCAACTGCAAGTAGCTGGAAACTCTACAGGCTGGACGCAGATCGCGTCTGTTGGCATTAACATGGCGGCGGGCTCGTCTGGCGTTGTGCTGATGTTCGACTCTGCCACGCACATCGCAGACTTGGGCGGCGGCACCGCATCATACACAGCCAACGAAATCCGAATCCTTAGAGTGCGCGACGGCGCGCTGCTGGCGTACACAAACAGGCACAACATAAACTTGTTGTGGATGGATATGAAGTTGTCCGCGTTCGACGCCAGCCCAGTCGGTGGGTATAACGAGTACATAGTACAGTTTAAACCGCTTACCAGTACCGGCGGTACGTGGACTCTGGGCAACAGGGCGCTGATTGCTGTGGGGGGTAAAAGATGAAATACTTTCTTGTATTGGTGGGTGAGTCAGTGGAGTGTAGAGGGTGCGGCTACGACGTCCCTGTCGGCGCGGTTGAAGTCGGCGAGGAAGTCTACAGCAGTGTCGTGGAGGGTTCCGAGTACCGCAACGGAGTAATTTACAGCCCGCCGCCTCGACCCTCCATCCACCATACGCTCAAAGCCGGGGCGTGGGTGCTGAACGAATCGGCTGCGTGGGCGGAGGTTCGGGCTATCCGAGATGCAAAGCTGGCGAACTCGGACTGGGTGGTGACAGCCGCTGTCGAGCGGGGCGCTCCTTTAGCCCCTATGTGGTCAGAGTATCGTCAAGCCCTGCGCGATATTACAGAGCAGCCGGACCTAGAGAAAATTGTTTGGCCAGAACCGCCGCACACTTAACTTCGATCCAATCATGAGAAAACACCGCCATGGCAGCCGGTGTTTTAACTTATGACTTTGAACGCATCTTGGCGTTTGCACAGTCACGCATGCCACTGGCGCGGCAAGAAGGCATGCGCGGCATTGGGCTGGAGCGGGACGGGCAAGTGATTGCATCAGCAATTTACGAAGGCTTCAACGGTTCCAATATTTGGGTTCATCTGGCTGCAGCAGAAGGCCGCTCTTGGCTCAATAGGACATTCCTGCAAGCTGGGTTCGCCTATCCATTTGCCGTATGTGGCGTTCAAAAACTATGGGGCTGGGTAGACGCAAGCAACGAAGATGCACGTCGTTTTGACGAGCACTGTGGCTTTGTTCAGCAAGCTGTATTGCCAGGCGCTGCCAGAGATGGCGGCGATGTGATCGTCTACGGCATGACACGCGTCGAATGCCGGTTTCTTTAATCTCTCGTGTGTGGGGGTAATCAATGGGTGGTAAATCAAGCGGTACGCCGCCGCCAGATCCTAAATTGATCGAGGCTCAAATTCAGAGCTTGGGCATTCAAAATGATGCGATCCAGCGCATGATGAGTATGTCTGAGGAAATGGCGCCGCTGCAACGTGAGCAGCTCCAGCAATCTATTGAGCAGTCAAGGCAGCTTTGGAATTGGAACCAGGACGACCGCGAATTTGCGATTGGCAAGCGCGACCAGTTATCAGGAATTCAAGACACCATCGTTAAAGATGCAGCAAGCTTTAGTGAGACGGATAGACGCGATCAGCTATCGGCGCAATCTGATTCGGATATCGCTCAAGCTTTTGACCAGCAGAAAAATATCATCGCGCGCGATCTTACCCGCAGCGGCGTGAATCCCAACGATGGACGGAATAGCGCAACCAAGGGGGCCATGGCCGTGAGCGAGGCTCTGGCGCGCGTGCAAGGCAGAAAATCGGCAAGCGATTCGGCGCGCCTTGAAGGCTTGCAGTTGACCGATCGTGCAAACAACGCTTTGGCTGGCTATCCATCCATGAGCATGGGGGCGCAAGGGCAGGGTGTTGGAACAATGGGGGCCGGAATAGCTGCATTCAATTCTGGCATGAATGGAATGATGCAATCCAATGCAATGATTTCTTCTGCCGCCGGACAGATGGGCAGCAACGCCACAAACATGTACGGCCAACAGGCCAACGCATACCAGCAGTCACAGGCAAGCAATAGCGGCTTAATGGGTTCTTTGGGGACTGCACTTGGCATTGCTGGCGGCGCTTGGCTCGGCAAGTAAAAGTAAGGGTAATTCAATGGCAAATGGAACGGCGGCTTTTCTCTCTGGGCTTCTTGGCGGCGGTGTGACCGGCGTGCAGCTGCGCAAATCTTGGGATAGCAAGTCCGAAAGGGATGCGCAGAACAAGGAGAGGCATGACCTCGATATGGCCAGGCTGGAGCGTGATCAGCGCAATGCTGAGCAAGAAGATCTCCTTCGCCAGCAATGGGTGGAAGCCACTAATAGCGAGTTAGGGATCGGCGCTGCAGCATCGCTGCCAGCCGCAACTACTGGCGGCCTTGGAGCGCCAGGTGCGGTATCAAATGCCATTCCGCAAACACAAGTCATCGCAAGAAGCCTGGCCCCAAACGCATCTGCCACGACCGTCGCCCCTGCGCAGGACCGGCAGGGAGCGCCAACGCAAAGCATGCCTATAGCCGATGGCGGAAGCCTAGGCGCAACAATTGCTAAAGATGCGGCCAACCTCAACGCCTTGACAAGCCAGATGGCCATGCTGCGCGGCGATTTCAATACAGCAACCGCATACCGTGATCGCGCCGTGAGCGAAAGAAATTCGCGTGATGACATGCGCTACGCCATGGGCATCTTGGCTGATCCGAAGGGAGAGGACGCGCAAGAGCTATTGAAGATGGTCACGCAAACCAGCGTGCCGGGCTTGAGTCCTCGGATTGACGAGCAGACTGGTATCGCTTATCTGGAAATTGCAAATCCGGAGGGCGGCTCCAAGCAGGTCGAATTGAGTGGATCAAACTTGATGCGCCTTGCCCAAGCAAAGAGGAAGCTAGATCGCGGCGATGCCAGCGCTTTAGAGGATCTGGCCGCCATTGATAAAGGGCTTGCGGGCGCTGCTGTTGCGAACTGGAAAGTGCAGCAGGATATGGCGAAGTTCAACAACGATGCTCGCAAGGATGCCTCTGGAATCCAGAAGGATGCAGTACAGGCCGCGAGCAGCTTGAACGCAGATCGACGCGCAGAAGATGAAGCGCAGCGAGCACAGCAGGGGCGTGATGCCGCGGCCACGGCTGCCGCGAACGCGGGCCAGGGGGCGGATATTGCACGCATGATTCAAACAGGCGCAGCAACCTACACGCCACCAGCTCTGCGCGATACTAGGCCGGTCTATGACACAAAGGATATTTCAGCAAGCCTGGGCGATGTGGTCATGGATCCTAAAACTGGCAAGCCTGCAGTGGACCCGCTTACCGGTAAGACGCAACAAATTCCGAACCCACAGCGTGAGGCTGCGTTTGCGCAGTTCATGGTGGATGGTGGATACCGTGACACGAATGAAGCATTGCCACGCTTTTTGGCAGCCGAGGAATCTAAGCGGCAGGCGGCCGCACCAAAAGAAAATGCAGCCAAGGCTCCGGCGAGTGCAATTGAGATGCTGCGCAAGCGACCTGAATTGGCATCAGCATTTGATGCAAAGTATGGCGCTGGCGCCGCGCAACAAGTGCTCGGCTCTAAGTAAGAGTTATCGGGTATTATTGATTGCCATTTCTGGGATTAATAACCACCAACCCTACTGCTGTTGCCTAAATGATCGACTCAAAAAAAGATTCTCCTGATAATTTTCCAAAAAAGAAGACTCTAGCCACCCGTGCTCCAGAGAAAGTTTTGGTTCCAACTTCGATTGGCAGCTTATATGCTAGGCGTGCAAGCAGTTCAGATTATGTTTCTTTGGCTGCTTCGAGCAAGGATCGCCTCGGGGAGTTGGCAGTCAAATTGTTTGTGAATGGCAACAAGGACAAGGCGGACAAGACCGCCTTGATTGATGCTGAATTTGAGCTACTCACCGATGAAGATATTGCTGCGGTTACTGCTGCTATAGCAAAAGCCAACGGCTGGAATATTTCAAATGGTGGTGGAATTAAGGACTTGGGGCTGTTAGCTGGAGCTGCAATGAAAAAGCGAAATGCTGATGCTCTCGCTAGACAAAAGGAATGGCTTGATCTAATCGATAAGACTATCAATCCACCATATATGAAGCTGTTTGATGAGGTCAATAAGTTTAATAACTTGGTTGATAAAATTGATGTTTTAAATAACTCGGCAATCAGAGGATTGCATGAGGAAATGAAAAGCCGCGATCAGATTGTTGCTCAAATTAATAAGCTGATAAATCCATCGGTTAATGGTGCCATTGAAGAACTTCAAAAGCATACACAACCCCTATCTGGCGCGTATTCTTTTTTAGATGCCGATACCATTGGTAGGTTGTCACTAAGTCTTGACTCAATAAAGTCCATAGGCGATGAGCATCGGAAGGCATTGGGCCCACTTTGGAGAAGTGAGGTATCGGAGGCGGTGAGAAATCATTCTCTGAATCAAAGTGAAAGCGCAATTAATGAATATTTAAGAGATATCCCGGATGGACTTCAGTCGTTTTCTAATAATGAGTGCGTTCTTAAGCCTGCCAAGGAGGAGGTGGACGAGGATAATGAAGAGCTGCCTTCATTGGACTGGCAAAATAGGCCTCCAATTGCAATGATGCGGCACCAAGATTCGTCCGTTGCTGTTGCTGCTATCGAAACTGCGGAGTATGTCAAAAAGTCTGCCATGAATTCAGAAAAATTGACGTTGGATGTTGCCGAGCTACATGCCATATTGATTGGAGAAATGATACCCCAATGGATGGAGGCGCAGGAGATAAACAGCAAGAAAGCAGAGGCCGACCGAGCTCACGCTGAGGCTAGTTTATCGGCCACACAAAAGGGCTTGGAGCTAACGCAAAATGGACTGGAGCTTACGCAGAAAGGCTTGAGTTTTACAAGGAATGGCTTAATTGTAGCGTTTGTTACTCTTGTTGTAACAACGGCCATGTCTTTGGCTACGGCTATTTATCAATATAATTCCTCCAAAGAAACTGAGGTAATTAATCGTGCAGAATCGCAGGCGCAAATTGAATTGCTGAAAAGTCAGCTAGACGCGAGTCAAGAGTTGCTGATTGAAATTAGGCAATTGCGAGCAGCAACTGAGGGGCGCACGCTTTTGGAGGTAGATACTAATCCGCCAGAAGTTGCCTCTAATGTTGATGGGCTGCAAGAATAGGCCTCAACACTCCGTTCCAATCTTGCCACCATCCCTTGCAAGTAAACCGCAAGAGGATGTATGGCGCAAGAACAGAACCCATTCGATCAGTTCGATAACGCTGTCGATGTAAACCCGTTTGATCAATTTGATCCGAAGCCTGAAACTGGCCGCACTTATGGCCAAGCCGCCAAAGACATTGCTGTACAGCTCGCAGAGGGTGTCAACAATTTTGCTGGCGCAGTGCCGAACTTGGTTTCTCCTGATGGAGTAGTAGCGGAGTTCTTCAGCGACAACGCTGATTACTGGCGCGACAAGCAAAGTGATGCAACGAAGCAGGCGGTTGAGCGAGTAGAGGCAAAGATTGCGCAAGCCAACCCAGATGGAGTTATTGATCAGGCTGTGGAGGCAGCCAAGGCTTATGCCGGTGAGCCGCTGGCCGCTCAACGCCTGGTCACAACGAACGTACCCAGCGTTGTGCCGGGCGTCGCCGCAGCCAAAGGTGCGCAAGTAGCTGCAGTGGCGCGCGGAGCGACGGCGGCGCAGGCTACGAGCCAAGCGCTGCTTGCTGGGAGTGTTACAAATGCCGGGCTTAATGCAGGCGGCGCACGCGGTGAGGCGTTTGAGGACATCCGCGACACCCTGATTGCTCAGGGCATGGATAAGGACCAGGCCACAGAAGTTGCCAAGTCTGACTCTTTGCTGCCTGCCGGCGTGGGTGCTGCTGCGGGCTTTGTTAGCGGACGAATGGGCTTGGAGAAGGTTGTCGCTGGAGGCGCGAAATCTGGTTTTAAGGCTGGCGTAGGCGCTGCTGCTGGTGAATTCCTAGGTGAGCAGCTAGAAGAAGTAGCGCCAAAGATCGCAACGAACTATCAAGCATCTGATTACGACGACCGCGCCCTGACACGAGATGTTGGCCGAACAAGCACCGAGGCTGCCATTGCGACGATGCCAGGCGCAGCGCTTGCTGGTGGTGCTACAGCAATACGTGGACGCAACGAAGCTGTGTCACCTGCAGTCGAGTCGGAGCAACTAGGTGAAGCCACAACTAACCAGGATAGCCGGCCGGCCTCAACAGCAGCACTCCAGTTTGACCAGGCAGCTTACACACAATACCGCCGCACTTTAGAGTCAGGTGGTGCAGCCGACGCAAAAAATCCAAAGTCCACGGCATATGGTGCAGATCAATTCACGCGCGGAACATGGCTGGATACCGTCAAGAAGGCCAAGCCAGCTTGGGCTCAAGGCCTGAGTGAGCAAGAGTTGCTGGCGCAGCGCGGCAACCTTGAGCGCAGCGCCGAGATGGCAGAAGCGCTGGATCGTGAAAACACTGCTTTGCTGCGCAAGGCAGGGCAAGAGGTCAATAACCACACCCTTTATGCCGCACACCATTTTGGCGGCGCGAAAGGGTTGGCTTTCGCCCGTGCCGATGGCAGTACGACAATGGCCGAGATCTTGTCGGAGAGGCAGCTAGAAGCGAATCCATACCTCAAGGGTATGACCAAGGCGCAGGCGATCGCTAACTGGGATCGCCGTGCTGGAGTACCTGCTGATGCGGCGCAGGCAGCGCCGACGCCAGTCGCTGATTCAACCGCTGCAAACCGACTGGCTGAGCTGGAGGTGCTTGAGTCCGCCGAGGGGTTGACTGATGCGCAGCTGGCTGAGAGAGAGGCGCTGCGCGCTCAGGTGGATGCTCAGGCGCAAATTGCTGCAGACGCTGAGAACGTGGGCACTTCGTTTCAGGATGAGCTGGCAGCGGCCACTGCCAAGGATGACCAGGCACGTCAGGCGCGCGAGTCGCAGCCGGTACCAATAACGCACCGTGATGCCCGCGCCGCTGATACGGTGCTGCAGAACCGTGATCGCAGCACCGCAGCCAGCATTGAGCAGATGAATTCGATTGCGGCCAATCCAGACTATTTGCGCACAGGCCCGTCCCGCACCATGGACCAAGGCGCCCCCGTTGTGTTTGGAGACTTCCCGGCAACTTCTGTGCTAGGCCGTGAGGAAACCGTGGCTGATGGTCGTGGTCAGCGCGTGCGCACCCGCTATGCCGTGGTGGATGCGGCGGATGTGATTGCATCCAACACTGCGGATGGTTTGTCGGCGCAAGATTATGCGCAAGGCCTGCCCGGCAAATTGCGTGCTGTCGCTGGTAATGGCCGCGCAGCTGGTTTGGCAGAGGCTTATCGGCGCGGCACGGCGGCCAACTACCGTGCTGAGCTGCAAGAAGATGCGCTGTCCTTGGGAATTGAAACCACGAGCATTGCGCAGATGCAGGCGCCCATGCTGGTGCGTGTGATGGATGAGGCGGACGTGACGCCGGATATTGGCGACCGCAGCAACACAGTGGCCACGGCGCGCTTGTCGCCAGTTGAAGAGGCAAGCAACGACGCCAAGCGCGTGAACCTGGCTGCGCTGGAGTACGACGACAGCGGAATCCCAACGCCGGCATCCGTTCGTGGCTTCATCAATGCCATGCCTGAGGCTGAGCGCGGGAATATGCTCAACCCTGATGGCTCGCCAACGCGGCAGGCCATTGATCGACTGACGGCCGCATCTTTCAAGCAGGCCTATGGCAATGATGAGCTGGTGAAGCTGTTCGCCCAGGCGACTGACCCAGAAGCGCGAACCGTGATGACTGCGCTGGCCGAGGCATCTGGCGCCATGGCGCAGCTGCGTGATGGTGGCGAGTTTGATATTCGTCAGGTTGTTGCTGATGCTGCCGCGTTGGCGGTGAATGCGCGCCGGCGCGGCATCACCCTGAACGATGCATTGAAGAATACCGATCTGGATCTGAATCCTGAAACGTTCGTTGTCGCCGAGTTCATGGCGCAAAACATTCGCAGCGCCAAGCGCATTGCCGAGGGTTTGCGTAATTTTGCAGATAAAGCGCTTGAGCAGATCCGCATTGCCCAAGAAAATCAAGTGCAAGGCGGAATGTTTGGAGATCGTCCAACACTAAGCCGAAGCCAATTACTGGAAGGATTAAACCGTGATAACCAAAGAGCAGCAACCACCGCAGCAGAGCCATCCTTTGTTGAGGACCAAGCCCGGTCTGGGCCTAATGAAGAGCTGGCTGAATCAGCAGGAGCCGAGCCAAGAGCAGAAGGAAGTGGCTGGCCAAATCGCGCAGAACGCGGTGCAGAGCAAGGGCAATACAACGCCGTAGCCAATGAGTTGCCGCTAACCACTCCCGCGCGTGAGCAGGTGTTGGGGCAACAGGATCGGGAGACGTTGCGCTTTAGCCGGCCAGCCCAAAAGCAAGAGCAGACGTTAGACGGATGGCGCAAGCAGGCCGAGAATGCTGGCGCAGGCGTGGCGGTCAGTGAGCGCGACGATATTGTTACGCTCTCGAAAATTGTGATTCCTGAGGCGGCGCGCAATAGTGGAGTTGGCTCCGAGTTGATGCAGTCGCTTGTCGATTATGCAGATGCGGCTGGCAAGCATGTGGCGCTCACGCCTTCCGAAGATTTTGGCGGCAGCAAGCCCCGGCTGAAGAGTTTCTACAAGCGCTTTGGTTTTGTGGAAAACAAAGGCAAGGGCCGCGTTTTTCAGACCATGGAGGCGATGTATCGCGAGCACGCTAATAAGACGTTATTCAGCCGCACAGACAATACCGCCTCCGACTATGAGGCGCGGATTGACGCCTTATTTTCTGGCGATAAGCCTCGAAGCGCTGCGCGTGGTGAAGAGCAGGCAAAAGTTTTAGATCGCGCCGATGTGCTGGACTTGCTCAAGGTTGGGCATGGCCCGGTATACCTGAATGAATCAGCTGTTGGAAAGCCAGATCGAAATGCTCCGCGGGGATCACCGCCAAAGCATCCTAATATGACCGCTGATCAGTGGAAGCGTGTGCCAGACTGGCTAGATCAGCCTGCTGCGGTGTTCGAATCAGCCACTATCAAGGGCGACATGGTGGTGATCGCGCCAGAGCTTGTGGATGGCTCTATTGTGATGCTGACGATTGACCCAAATGCGAGCGCGGGGCGCGGCGTATCTGTGAGGTTGCTGACCAATGCTTACGACAGAGATGGTGGCGCGCCGCCATTTCAGAGCTGGTACAACCAAGGGCTTGCACGCTATATCGACAAAAAGGTATTCCCAGCTGTTCTGCAGAGGGTTGGAGTCCAATCCTCCAATACTGTGCAGAGCAAACCGGGAATACCGAAAATTCTATCTGAAAAAAATCTCGATGGCTATCGCAAAGTGAATTTGTCGTTGGCACGAGTAGCAGATCTAGTGCGCACTCCAAGCAATGAGCGACTGTCTATGGTGCAGCAGCAGGCCGATAAAGTGCGTAAGCATTGGCGCAATGCCCCAGAGACTATAGTACTTGAGTCTCTGGATGATGCCAGAGTGCCGGATTCGGTGCGGAAAGCAATTACAAATAGCCAAGATGGCCTAGGCGCAGTTGAAGGTTTCTTTTACAGCGGCAAAGTGTTTCTTGTGGCCAAGAATCTACCCAAGCATGCTGATGTGGCGCGCGTCATGTTGCACGAGTCACTTGGGCATTATGGCCTGCGCGGCGTGTTTGGCAAGCAGCTTGGCCAAGTTCTCGACATGGTGCAAAGCGGTCGGCGCGCGGATGTGATTCGCCAGGCGCGCGAGTATGGCCTGCATGGCAAATTGCCCGAAAATGCCACAGATGCCCAAGTATGGGACAGCATGAGTCGTGAGCAGCGCAATGAGGCTGCCGAAGAGGTGCTGGCATTTATGGCGCAGGAGCAGCCCGAGATTGGCTTTGTGCGCCGCGCTGTGGCCGCTATTCGCTCGTGGCTGCGTGAGAATGTGCCCGGCTTCAACAAGATGCGCCTGAGTGATGGAGACATCATCCGCAATTACTTGCTGCCAGCGCGCGACTGGGTGGAGCAGGGCAAATCATCTGAGATGGGTGCTAAAAGCAATGGGCGCATGCGTGCAGCATTTAGCTTTGGCAGAAATGCAGAAGATGGCCGGCGATTAAGCATTGCGGACTGGGCTAAGGCCCACTTTGGCAGCGCCATGGCGCCGAACAATAAGCCCACATGGCAGAACTTTGCCGACTGGTTTGGCGACAGCAAGGTAGTGGATGAAAATGGATCGCCCTTGGTGGTCTACCACGGGACCGCTGCTGACCTCAGTTTTTTTGATCCACTTGCGCTTGGAGCATCAACGAAGGCGGCTTCAGCAAAAAAAGCGTTCTTTTTCTCGGGCAGCCCGAAGGTCGCCAGTGGATATGCATTCCTGTCCGAGACGCGCACCGGCTTAAATGTTTCGGTGCTGAAAAACGCTGCCAAGTCCGACGTCTTGCCAAAAGAGCTGCAAGACTACATGAATGCCGAGGCAGATCGCATGGCTAGCGATGCGCTTGAGCGTGGTGAGCCAGCGTGGATCAATGAAGATTCGGAGACCGGTGGCGGCACGCCAGGTGCAAACGTTTTGCCGCTATACCTGTCGGCAAAAAATCCTAAAGTCATCGACTACAACGGCAGTGAGTACCGAGAGGTGAGCTTTGCCAGTGCCATTGAACAAGCCAAGAAAGAGGGGTATGACAGCGTCATCTTCAGGAATGCCGAAGACTCCATGCATAAAGACTACAGCGAAGTGTCGGATATCTTCGCCGTTTTTAGCCCGGAGCAGATCAAGTCCGCCACTGGCAACTATGGGGATTTTGACCCGGCCAATCGCGATATTCGTTTCAGCCGTGTGCCGCAGGCGGCTCAAAGCGTTTTGACCAAGACACAGGATGCAGTCAAAAAACTGACTGGCTATGACAGCATGGATGCCGCCATTTACGCATGGCAGGACAAGTTCATTGATCTGAAGCGCATCCAGCAAACCATTAAGGATTTGGGCGGCACGGTTAGCGAGATCAATGACGCCTACCGTGGCGAAGAGTTATTTCATAAGCGAGTGGCTAAGCGTACTCAGGATTTCATGCGCGACGAGTTGCGCCCGCTGCTCAAAGGCATGAATGACTCTGCGGTGTCGATCGAGCAGATGGAGCAATTCCTCCATGCCCGCCATGCGCCAGAGGCCAATAAGGTTTTGGCCGAGCGCAACCTGTCCGAAAAAGAGCTGGATGCCAAACGCGCAGCAGCCGATGCGCAGGTGTTGCAGTTGCGTAAAGACCTGCAAGGTGCGCTTGCGAAAGGCACATCTACGACACACATCCAGAAGTCACTGGCTATGGCGCTTGATGAGCAATCAACCTGGAAGCAAGCCCAGCCATGGAAAGGTACAGAAGTTGATCGACTGAGCTTGTCAGGGATGAGCGATGCAGATGCCAAGGCAGTGATGGATGGCCTTGCTCCAGAGCGCCGCGCGGCACTGGATAAACTGGCCGCCAAGGTGGATGCCATCAACGATCAAACGCTGAAAACCCTTGAGAGCTATGGATTGATGGATCGCAAGAGTCTTAACGCCTGGCGCAGCACCTACAAGCACTATGTGCCACTGCATCGTGACGAAGCCAAGCCAGATAGTTTTGCGCATCCAATCGGCCAAGGCTTCAGCACCAAAGGGGATGCTTCTAAGCGCCGCACCGGCTCCAATGAAAAAGTCACAGACATCCTTGGGCATATTGCGATGCAGCGCGAGGCAGCGTTGACCCGAGGCGAGAAAAACAATGTGGCCAAACGGCTGTACTTGTTGGCGCAGCAAAACCCGGACGACAATCTTTGGACATTTACCTTGCCATCTAAACGCATGGTGGACCCTGATACTGGGCTCGTGAAGACGATGCCGGACCGGACGGCCTTACTCAAAGACAATGCAATGACCGTGCGGATAGGCGGTCATGACAAGTACCTGATTTTCAATGACCGCAATGAACGCGCCTTGCGTTTGGGCGCGGCCATGAAGAATCTGGATGCCTTGGAGCTGGATCGCTTCACACGCACCATGGGGAAAATCACGCGCTGGTTTGCCGCAGTCAATACCCAGTACAACCCTGTGTTTGGCGCCATGAACTTGGCGCGCGATGTGCAGGCCACAGCGCTGCAGCTTTCCAATACGCCGCTAAAAGGCAAAGAAACAGCGGTCCTTAAGGGTATCGCCAGCAATCTGCGCCCAATCTATAAAGACTTGCGCCGCTCTCGCAAAGAGGCGGGCATTGGCCAGGGGCCGTGGGCAAAGCTGTGGGATCAGCTCCAGCTGGATGGTGGCACTACAGGCTTCCGTGATTTGTACGCCACGCCAAACGACCGTGCAGATGCGCTGCGCAAAGAGCTTTCCCGCATGGGCAAGCGCAGCAACGCAAGCAAAATCACATATGGAGCGCTGGATTGGCTCTCTGACTTCAATGAAACATTAGAGGCCACAAGTCGCCTGGCGACCTATAAAGTGGCGCTTGATGAGGGGCTAAGTCGCCAAGAGGCAGCCAGCCTAGCCAAAAACATTACCGTCAACTTCAACCGCAAGGGGCGCAATACCAGCGTGATGGGGAGTTACTTTGCGTTCTTGAATGCCGCAATCCAGGGCAACGTGCGCATGTACGAAACACTGACGGGGCCGCGCGGCAGGCAGATCATGTTAGGGGGTGTTGCATTGGGGGCAATTTCCAGCATGGCCGGCATGCTGGTGATGGGTGGCGATGGTGACGATGACAACTGGTCCCGCATTCCTGATTTCGTGAAGGAGCGCAGTATCATCATCCCCATCAGCCGAGAGGATTACTTGGCGATCCCATTGCCGCTGGGATTTCACGTCTTTTCTAACATGGGTCGGACCATCGTGGAGGCGACCATGCTTGATGACCCGACCAAGAGCCGCGCAAGCTACATCGCTGAAATGGGGTTGATTAGCCTGAATGCCTACAACCCGCTGGGCGGGGCAGACAACATGATGCAGATGTTTACGCCGACGCCACTTGATCCTGTAATTGCGGTGACGCAAAATAAGAGCTGGACAGGCCAAGCAATCTACAGGGAGAATTTTTCTGCCCTCGATCCGAAGCCGCGTTATGCACTGGCCAAAGACAGCACCATGGGCATCACGCGCCATGCTGCGCGCATCATCAACAATGCCACGGGCGGCAGCGACTGGCAGCCAGGTCGCGTGGACTTGAATCCCGATGCCATTGAATACCTGATTGGCCAGCTTACTGGTGGTGTGGGCCGTGAGATCATGAAAGCGGGCAATATGGCGCAGTCGATGCTGACAGGCGACGAGCTACCGCCAAACAAGATCGTCCTAGCTGGTCGTTTTTACGGCAACACCCGTGGCGCCAACGGCCAAAGTGAGTCCTATTATGAAAACCTCAAGCGCATCAATGGCGCTGCAGCTGAGTACAAAGGACGCGTGGGGGAGGGGCAGGCTGCGGACTTGGTGCTTAATGACCAGCCGCTTGCGCGCCTGAATGGCGCGGCCGATGTGGTGCACAAACGCGTGCGTGGACTGCAAGAGCTGCGCAGGAGGGTGCAGGCAGGAGATGAGCCGGGTAAGCGCGAGATGGTCAAAGAGATTAATCAGGAGATCGAGCAGACTATGCTGCGCTTGAATACTGCCGTGCGGAATGCGCTGAAAAGCACTGAATGAGGCAATTATGTGCTGTAAATATAGAATCCTTGCATAGTCACTCGTACTGCAAGGAGCCGTATGCCAGCACTAACTGTCGCTCTAGCTTGTCTGGCTGGCTTTCAGAATTTGAAGCCGCCCGAAGAGACCTATTTTGATGTGCGGCGGGCTTGATCGTCCGATAGGTCGTGATGACCCAGTGTGAGACCATCAAAGCCTCAACAGCTTGTTGCCGTCAAGTTCTGCCTATGCTGCTAAACCAATGTGCAGGAAGGCACAGGGCCGAGTCTAAATAAATTTTATTTTTTGAGAAAATCTTACGTAATAAGATACACTTTATTTTTTATAAGCAGGCGGCACTATGGCGAGTAGGTGGTGGGAGTATTATGCAATTCGCTACTTTGTTGGTTCAGCGATTGGCGCTTTTCTTATTCTGTATTTGAATGGTTATCACTCCTCTGGATTTGGGGGAGTGCTTTGTTCTATTGGGATAGCTGGGATAAAGGATTTTTCTGATTTTGCGGTTTTGGCGTCAGTTGGATTTGCTTTTTGTTATTTATCAAGCGCTCCTATTTTGGTTTTTCATGCGTATAGAGCTCACCTGAGTTTCGGTGGCTTTGAAAAATCATCGTGTTGTTCATATTTTTGTATTGCTACTTCTATTGTAGCGGTGGGGATTTTTTCTTTTATTTATATTGATAATCAATTTGTTGCATTGCTTTTTACCTGTGTGACTGGGTTTTCAATTGGATTAACGCTGGCTGCTTTTTTTGATAAATATTCAAAAGTTGAGGAATATTACAAAAATCTATCCAAGGCTAGAGTAGAAATCCCAAAAGGCAAAAGAAGAGGTGATTCTGCATCTATAAGAGCTGACTATATAACTTCATATAAGCACTTGAGGGAGCATGGGAATGCATTTCTCATAGTTGTTTTTGAGTTTATTTTGGCTTTTTCTATTTTTCATAGTTCATCAAAGAAGGTGGGCCTAATTATTCTTGCTTTGTGGGTTGTGCCATCTGGTTTTGTTTGGTTGCTGGGGTCTGTGTTAGAGAGAAAAATGGTCAATAGGAATTCAAATTAATTTCTTCTTATATTTTCGCTGCAATTGTATTTTCCACTTCCTCGAGAAATTTTTTGTATTTATATGTCGCATCCCGGACGATCAATGTGCTGCAGCGCTGATCTAAGTGATCATTGAAAAAATCTTGGATAAGTAAAGGTCCAGATCCTTGATTTCTATGCTTGACCATGAGCGTATCTTCATCGTCTGCCACGGTGATTTCAGAAGTAGGTCTAACCGAAAGAATGTTGTGATTCCGCTGCCGTCTTGCGGTTTTTTAAAGAAATGCTGGCTGCAATGATGGGCACAAAAAACGCAAAAAATTGCAGCAAACGCGCTAGCAATAGCTGCAACCGTCGATGCAAAAAGCTGTTTTGTTGTAAGTACTGGAAGGCTTGGTAGAGATAGCCCATGGCGCAGAGGCTGAGCAATTTGGTTGGAGAGGTTTAGAAAATCTGGCGTAGCATTAGGCGTAGCATTGAAAGAAATATTAGCTTTTTCATTGGAGAATACACTGCAGCATCATCGGCGTGTGGCCAGATTGCTTGGTTTCTTTAAGTGATGGCTTTGTAGTGTTGGTGTCGCTCATGTTGACTGTCAATGACGGCTCTGATGCTTGTATTGCTAAAACGCGCTGCCTGCGGCCTGATTCGCAGTAGCACTGCGGTGCATGGCAGGGGTGGTTTCAGCATAAGTGGGTGAAAAACGGCCGCAGCGGCAAGCAATCGGTCGATGTTGAATGCGCAAAGCGTGTCAGGCATGTGAATCAAGTGCCTCTATTATTGTCTATGCGCTGTATGGACTCGGGTTCAATGGCCGCCATATTGCGACAATTCGTTGGCTCGCAATGCCCGAGCATTTATAAGGGGTAATAGTCGCTCAACTGTCGGTGCAAAGACATTGTGAGCGCAATCAAGCAGTTTGTTTCAGGCACTGAAAAAGCCCTTTTTAGCAGACAAAATGCACACATTTTCAGCCTCAAAAAGCCCCTGAGGTTAACCCCATTGCCGATTCCCCTCATTGTCGCTGCACTGCAGCATCCATAGCATTCAGTCCAGCTTGGTGCCTTCAACAATAGTTTTTTGACCTTGTTGCAGAGCGCTGTTCTGAGTGGCTTAACGTTTTGCGTGGATTGAAGAATGAGTGACACCATCCTGGCAACGAAGAATCTGACCAAAGAGTTCAAGGGCTTTACTGCCGTGGACAACGTCAACCTGCAAGTGCAGCGTGGCCATATCCATGCGTTGATTGGCCCCAATGGGGCGGGCAAAACCACCTGCTTTAACTTGCTGACGAAATTTCTGGAGCCCACCCGCGGCACCATCACCTTTAACGGCATCGATATCACGCGCGAAAAATCGGCCGAAATTGCGCGGCGTGGCGTGATTCGTTCGTTTCAGATTTCTGCGGTGTTCCCGCATTTGACCCTGCTGGAAAACGTGCGCATTGCACTGCAGCGCCAGTTGGGCACGCAATACCATTTTTGGCGCAGCGACAAAAGCCTGGACCTGCTCAATGACCGTGCGGTGCAGTTGCTGGCCGAGGTGGACTTGCGCCATCTGGCCGATGAGGTGACTGTCAACCTGCCATATGGCCGCAAACGTGCGCTGGAGATTGCCACCACATTGGCCATGGAGCCGGAGCTGATGCTGCTCGATGAGCCCACTCAAGGCATGGGCCATGAAGATGTGGACCGTGTGACCAGCCTGATCAAGGAGGTCTCCAAAGGGCGGACGATTTTGATGGTTGAGCACAATATGAAAGTGATCTCGACCATTGCTGACCGCATCTCAGTGCTGCAGCGCGGTGCGATTTTGGCAGAAGGCAATTACGCCGAAGTCTCGCAAGACCCGCGCGTGATGCAAGCCTATATGGGCACCACCGATGGCCAACTGCAAGGAGCACACGCATGAGCGTACAAGTTGTTGGCGCGGCTGCGCCTGCTTTGGAAATCACCAATCTGCAGGGTTGGTATGGTGAGTCGCACGTCTTGCACGGCGTGAATTTGACGGTGCAGCCCGGCGAAGTGGTGACGCTGCTGGGCCGCAATGGCGCTGGCAGAACGTCGATTTTGCGGGCCATCACGGGCTTGATTGGCAAGCGCGCCGGCTCTATCAAGATCGGCGGGGTCGAAACCATTGGCATGCCCACGCACAAGATCACCCATTTGGGCCTGGGCTACTGCCCGGAAGAGCGCGGTATTTTTGCCAGCCTGACAACCGAAGAAAACCTGCTGCTGCCACCAGTGCTCAAGGGTCACGGCAAAGGCATGGGCATAGAAGAGATTTATACGTTGTTTCCAAACCTGCAAGAGCGCAAGCACAGCCCCGGCACGCGCTTGTCGGGCGGCGAGCAGCAAATGCTGGCGGTGGCGCGTATTTTGCGCACCGGTGCCAATTTGTTGCTGCTCGATGAAATCTCCGAAGGCCTTGCACCGGTGATTGTGCAGGCCTTGGCGCGCATGATCACGCTGCTGCGCCAACGTGGTTACACGGTGGTGATGGTTGAGCAGAACTTCCGCTTTGCCGCGCCGTTGGCCGACCGTTTTTATGTGATTGAGCATGGCCAGGTGGTCGAGCACATTCTGGCGAGCGAGCTCGAAGACAAGATGCCCTTGCTCAATGAATTGCTAGGCGTTTAGTACCTTTCTAAGACCAGGCCCCACCAGGCTTTTTACAAGCGGTTTGAAGCCGCGCAAATGTCGATAACAAGGAGACACTTCAATGAAATTCCAACTGACCGCAATTGCCGCTGTTCTGGGTGTGGCAGGCCTGACCGGTGCGGCGCACGCACAAGACAAGGTCGTGATTGGCTTTGTGACCGATATGTCCAGCCTGTATTCTGATGTGGACGGCAAAAACGGTGCGACGGCAGCACAAATGGCCATCGACGATTTCGGTGGCAAGGTGCTGGGCAAGCCGATCGAGCTGGTCACTGCAGACCACCAGAACAAGGCAGATATTGCGGCTGCCAAGGTGCGCGAATGGATTGATACACAAAACGCCTCGATGATTTTGGGCGGCACGAACTCGGGCACGGCGCTCGCTTCCAGCACCGTGGCCAATGAAAAAGGCGTGCTCTACATCAACAATGGTGCGGGAACTTCGGCTCTGACCAATGAACAATGCGCACCGCTGACGATTCACTATGCGTATGACACCGTGGCGCTGGCACGCGGCACCGGCAAAGCCATTGTCGATAGTGGCGGCAAGGATTGGTTCTTCCTGACGGCAGATTACGCGTTTGGCCATTCGCTAGAAAAAGACACGGCAGCCACAGTCAAGGCCGCAGGTGGTGATGTCAAAGGCATGGTGCGTCACCCGCTCAATGCCTCTGATTTCTCGTCGTTCCTGCTGCAGGCGCAATCCTCCAAGGCCCAGATTTTGGGCATGGCCAATGCCGGTGGTGACACCATCAACACCATCAAAGCGGCCAACGAGTTTGGTATCACCAGCACGATGAAACTGGCTGGCTTATTGCTGTTTTTGACCGACATCCACAGCATGGGCCTGCCCACCACGCAGGGCTTGCAGTTCACCTCCAGCTGGTATTGGGACCAGAACGACGAGTCGCGTGCCTGGGCCCAGAAGTTCTACGACAAAACCAAGCGCATGCCAACCGATATTCAAGCTGCCAACTACTCTGCGGTGATGAACTACCTCAAAGCCGTTGAGGAAGCTGGCACAACCGACTCGAAAAAAGTCAACGAAGTGCTGCGCTCCAAAGAGCTCAAAGACTTCTACGCCAGCGGCATGATCCGCCCGGATGGCCGCTACGCCCACGATATGTACTTGATGGAAGTCAAAAAACCAGCGGACTCCAAGCGTGAGTGGGATTACCTCACCGTGGTCAAAACCTTGCCAGGTGAAGAGGTCTGGACACTGCAAGAAGAAACCAAATGCCCTCTGTGGAAGTAATAACGCAGTAAACGTGTAATAAGCGTGTAGTCAGCGCAAGGCCTGTGCCTTGCCGCTGACTGCATATGTTGTGTACTCATACAGCGGCACATTTTCATGGATACCATTTTTGGAGTACCCCTGCCGGCATTGCTCAGTCAGTTGCTGCTCGGGCTTGTCAACGGCTCGTTCTACGCCATCCTCAGCTTGGGCTTGGCGGTGATTTTTGGCCTGCTCAACGTCATCAACTTCGCCCACGGGGCTTTGTTCATGATGGGTGCGGTCGTTACTTGGATGGCGATGCACTATCTGGGCATCAACTATTGGTTGATGCTGCTGTTGGCGCCGCTGGTCGTAGGCTGCTTTGGCATGGTGATTGAGCGGCTTTTTCTGCGCTGGATTTATAAGCTCGACCATATCTATGGTTTGCTGCTGACCCTGGGTTTGACCTTGTTGATTGAAGGCGCGTTCCGCTCGGCCTACGGTGTCTCAGGCCTGAGCTACAGCACCCCAGCCTTGCTGCAAGGCGGCATCAATCTAGGCTTCATGTTCATGCCTAAATACCGTGCATGGGTGGTTGTGGCTTCGCTGATCGTGTGTTTGGCCACCTGGTATCTGATTGAGAAAACCCGCTTGGGCGCTTATCTGCGCGCAGGCACTGAAAACCCGCGTTTGGTCGAAGCATTTGGCATCAACGTGCCCTTGATGATTACGCTGACCTATGGCGCAGGCGTAGCCTTGGCCGCTTTTGCCGGTGTGCTTGCAGCGCCCATCTACCAGGTCTCACCGCTGATGGGGCAGAACCTGATCATCACGGTGTTTGCTGTGGTGGTGATTGGCGGCATGGGCTCGATCATGGGCTCGATCGTCACTGGCTTGCTGCTGGGAGTGATTGAAGGTTTGACGCGGGTGTTCTACCCAGAGGCCTCATCGACCGTGGTCTTTGTAGTGATGGCGATTGTCTTGCTGATTCGCCCAGCTGGCCTATTCGGCAAAGAACATTAACCCAGCGAGGATGACACACCATGAATAAACAACTCGCTTTCTGGGGTTACGCCGCACTGCTGCTGGTCTTGCTGGCTGCGCCGATGATGGGCGCCTACCCAATCTTCATGATGAAGCTGTTTTGCTTCGCCTTGTTTGCCTGCGCCTTCAACTTGCTGTTTGGCTATACCGGTCTTTTGTCTTTCGGGCATGCGGCGTTCTTTGGCGGCTCGGCTTATATTGCCGGACATGTGCTCAAAGTCTGGGGTGTCACACCCGAGATTGGTTTATTGCTGGGCACCGCATTTGGGGCATTGCTGGGCTGGTTGGTGGGGTACTTGGCAATCAAACGCCAGGGCATTTATTTCACCATGATCACCCTGGCTTTGGCGCAAATGCTGTATTTCGTCTGGTTGCAAGCGCCATTCACCGGAGGTGAGGACGGCTTGCAAGCCGTGCCGCGCGGCAAACTGTTTGGCCTGCTGGATTTGCGCAGTGACATGACGATGTACTACGTCTGCTTGGCGATTGTCGTGCTGGCGTTCTTGTTCATCATGCGCATCGTGCGCTCGCCATTTGGCCATATCCTGCATGGCATCAAAGAAAATGAGCCAAGGGCCATTTCGCTGGGCTATGACACCAACCGCTTCAAACTGATGGTGTTCGTGCTCTCAGCCGCCTTGTCAGGTTTGGCCGGTGCACTCAAGACCTTGGTTTTGGGCTTTGCCACCTTGAGTGATGTGCATTGGGCGATGTCGGGCCACGCCGTTTTGATGACCTTGGTCGGTGGCATGGGCACCTTGTCCGGTCCCTTGGTTGGAGCAGTGGTGATTGTGGCGATTGAGAACAAAGTCGGCGAGTGGGGCAATTGGATCGCCTCCGTCACACACATCGACTGGTTCCGCTCACTGGGTGAATCGGTCACGATTGTCACGGGCTTCATTTTTGTTGTCTGCGTGCTGTTGTTCAGGCGCGGCATTGTTGGCGAGATCCTGAACTTCCTGCGCAAGCCGCGCAGTTAGCAGCGCAGTCTCAGCCCCCCACAAGCAGCGTGCCCACGCTGCTTTTTTTGTGGCCGTTGCACGCTGGTGCCTGCACGAAGAGCTGGCCGGTTTATGGCATCACGGATGCAAGCCTGGGCAGGGATGTCTACAATAGCGACCTTCTTAGAACCTGTTCCTAATTTCCACGCTGCAGCGGCGGTGCCCGCAGGGCAAGGCATAAAAAGCGCCTCGCTCGGCCACTTTTTATGCTTGCGCGGCTGCGCGGAGGTGATGAATAGGCTCTTACTGATGTGCATGGCCGTTGCCCGTTCTGCGTGGGCTTGCCAATGCACAGGCTTTTTGACGCAAAGACTCTCGCTCCATTCGCTAGCCCATGTATCGGCCTTAAGCCGATACAAGCCAGCGCGCTCAAGCGCTCCGCACCATGCCCCCAGTTTCTTACACCCTTGCTGATTTCGATTACGACTTGCCTGAGGCCTTGATTGCCCACCATCCGGCTGAGCAACGCAGTGCCTCGCGCCTGCTCGATGCCCGCAGTGCCCAATTGCAAGACCGCATTTTTCGTGATCTACCTGGCCTGTTGCAAGCAGGTGATTTGCTGGTGTTCAACGACACCCAGGTCGTCAAGGCCCGTATTTTTGGAGAGAAGGCGTCTGGCGGCAAACTGGAGATTCTGATTGAGCGCGTGCTCGACGAGCAGCATGTGGCCGTGCATTTGCGTGTCAGCAAAAAACCTTTGCCAGGCTCGACCATGCACTTTGCCGGCGGCTTGCAACAAGGCGGTTTTGATGCAGTGATGCAAGGCCGCTACCCCGATGCCGATGGCCCGCTTTTCTTGTTCAAAATTCAGGCCCCTGAAGGACAAACACCGTGGAGCCTGATGGAGCGCTTTGGCCATTTGCCATTGCCGCCTTATATTGAGCGCCACCAGCAGGAAAACGACCTCGACGCCGAGGAAGATGCCGAGCGCTACCAGACCGTGTTTGCGCGCGAGCCAGGCGCAGTCGCCGCGCCCACTGCGGCCTTGCACTTTGACCAGATGACCCTGGATGCCTTGCAGGCCAATGGCATTGAGCGGGCCAATATCACCTTGCATGTGGGGGCGGGCACATTCCAGCCGGTCAAAACCGAGGACCTGAGCCAGCACCGCATGCACAGCGAGTACTACCACATTCCAGACAGCACCTTGGCAGCCATTGCCGCCTGCAAAGCCCGTGGTGGCCGGGTCGTGGCAGTCGGCACGACCTCCGTGCGCACTTTGGAATCATGGGCTAAAACCGGCAAAACCCAAGGCGACACGCAGATTTTCATCACGCCTGGTTTTGCATTCCAAGTCGTTGATGTGCTGATCACCAACTTCCATTTGCCCAAAAGCACCTTGATGATGCTGGTCAGCGCTTTTGCCGGCTACGAGCACATTCGCCATGTCTACCAACACGCCATTGCTCAGCAATACCGTTTTTTCAGCTACGGTGACAGCATGCTGCTGAGCCGTGTTGCACCCGCGACTGCTGTGTAAGCGCCTGCTTGCGATCTTTCCGTAGGCGCGCAAGGCACAAAAAAAGAGGCAATGCAGGGCGCCTATTGCCATCTAAGCCGTGTATCTAACTGCGTGCGTGGAAGTGCGCCCGGGCCAGGCTGAGCACCTGGTCAGTCCAGTTTTCTTGCCAGCTGACTTCCAAGCCAACCGCCCAGGCCTGCGGCAGCAGACGCCACAGCTTCACAGCGTCTTTTTCGGTGCAGACAATGAGTGTGTCAGCGTTTGCATCACGCAGCTCAACAGGCAAGCTGGTGAACGCATGGTGGTCGGGCAGGGCCAGTGTTTGGCTCAAGCGCAGACCGCGTTGCGCAAGCATTGCAAAAAAAGCCTGTGGCTTGGCAATCCCAGCCAAAGCGACGATCGGGCCGGGATGCTGTAGCAGCGCGTCGAATGCGCGCTGCTCGCCCAGGCCATTGTGCAGCACGGGGGCCAATTGCCGGCTCAAGTGCCAGCAAGGCGCAGCAGGTGCTGGCATAGGGATGCTTGCGGTGGCTTCGCCTTCGTTGAGTGATTGCACGATCACATCTACGGCTCTGGGCCAAGGCTCACGCAATGGGCCCGCGGGAATCAAACGGCCATTGCCAATGCCCCAGGGCGGAAACACACACACTTCACAATCACGCTCCAAAGCCCAATGCTGCAGCCCGTCATCACAGATGACCAGCTCGGTCTGGGGAAATGCTTGCAGCAAGGCCAGCGCAGCTTCTGCACGGGTGCTGGCGACAAACACCGGCGCTTGGGTCGCCTGCGCAATCATCAATGGCTCATCGCCAGCTTGTTGGGCGCTACTGGAGTGTGTGACGTGCATGCAGCCTGTCCCTTGGCGACCGTAGCCGCGTGAGATCACACCCACCTGCAGACCGCGCCGCTGCATGCCTTGGGTCAGAGCGATCACTACCGGGGTCTTGCCAGCGCCGCCGGCCACCACATTGCCAACCACTACCGTGGGCACTGGCAAGCGCGTGCGGGCACGCTTGCCATGCATGTATTGCGCGCGCTGCCTCGCACTGGCTGCGCCATACACGGCCGCCAGGGGCCGCAGCAGCCAATCCAGCAGCCGCGTGCGCGCTTGCGGCTGCTGCCAATGGGCCTCGAGCTGTTGTAGCCAAGTGGGCATGGATGGGGCAGGGTGCGCTGGCTTGTGCAGCGACCTCAGGAGCCAGAAATGGTTTGAGTGGCAAACGTCACGCGGGCCAGGCCCACGTTGCGCGCAGCTTCCATGACCGAGACCACCGACTGGTGCGAGGCCATGCCATCGGCGCTGATGATCAGCACTGCATCAGGCTTGTTCGCTGCTGCGCGGCGCAAATGGCCGGCCAACTGCGCCGGGTTGGCTGAGCCGATCACCACGCCATCAATCGCAAAATTACCAGCCGTGTCCAGTGACACTGTGATTTCTTGCGGACGCGTTGGCAGTTGCTCGGCATTGGCCAAGGGCAGATTGAGCTGCAACTCATTGAAGCGGCTGTAGGTGGTGGTCAGCATCAGAAAGATCAGGATCACCAACAACACATCGATGAAGGCGATCAGGTTGATTTCCGGCTCTTCATGGGCTTGCGGGTTGCGAAAATTCATGCTTGCAAGCCTTTGAGGTGCTTGAGAAAAGTTTCGCTGGCCACTTCCATCTCGAGCACGTACTGGTCAACGCGGCTGCGAAAATAACGCCAAAAGATCAGTGCAGGAATTGCTACGATCAAACCAAACGCCGTGTTGTACAGCGCAATTGAAATGCCGTGCGAGAGCTGGGCCGGATCGCCCTGGATGATGCCAGCATCCAAGCCGCCTTGTGATGCAAAGATCGAGATCATGCCAATGACTGTGCCCAGCAAGCCCAGCAGCGGCGCGGCCGAGGCGATCGTGGCCAGTGGCGCGAGGAATTTGCCCAGCCTTGCCACCACCAGGCGGCCTTGGTTTTGCATGGCTTGGCGCACGTCGTCTTCCGTCGAGTCAGGCCTGTTTTGCAACGTGCGCAGGCCCGTGGCCAGTACCTCGCCCAGCGCCGAGTTTTGCGCCAGCTTGTCAATCACATCGGTTGGCGGTATGAAGCGGGCAGAGGCGGTTTGGGCATCGTTGAGCAAACCAGCAGGCACAACGGATGAGCGTTTGAGGCTGTAGAAGCGCTCGACAATGATCGCCAAGGCAAAGATGGAGCAGGCAATCAACGGCCAAATCGGCCAGCCAGCCGCTTGAATAATGGAAAACAAGGAGGACTCCTGAAACAAAAGGGGGTTGCCACAATCTGGGCGATTATCGCCCAACGCCTTGTGGCTTCTCAACAAATTGTTCGGACTAGGTGCTGCTGCAAGGTGAATTGACTGGCCAACGATCAGTCGTTGGCCACCCAATCAATCAGCGAGTCGAAGGCCGCCCCTCGCGCGCCAGCGGCCAGCGGGTCGTTGACAACGGCCACAACCGCATAGCGCTTGCCGCTATTGCCATTGACATAACCAGCAATCGCATTCACATCACGCAGTGAGCCGGTTTTGATGTGGGCGGAGGCATTTGCACGGCTGCGGCGCATGGTGCCATCAACGCCCACTGCAGGCATCGAGGCCATCAGCTCAGGCATCACCGGCGAGCTCCAGGCGTGCACCAGCATGTTGCCCAAGGTTTGAGCGGTGACGCGGGCTGCGCGGCTCAAGCCGGAGCCATTGTCGATCACCAGGGTGCCAGGCGGGTTGCCCAGTCGTTGCACCCACCATTGCTCGATCGCTTTTTGTGCTGCTTCAAACGTCATCGCTTGGCCTCGTCCCCCGACACTGCCTTGAGCCAGGAACACATGGTCGGCCATCACATTGTTGCTGTACTTGTTCACATCCCGCACGATTTCGGTCAAGGACAACGAAGGCTCGGTAATCAACGGCGTCAGGTGCGCGGGAGTCACGCCCGCATGGACGCTGCCCGTCAAACTGCCACCGATGTCGCGCCACATGCCTTCCACGGCTTTATTGGCAAATGCCTCTGGGTCGGGGTAGGCGACCGACCAATTCAACTCGCCGCAGGCAGCCGGATAGCTGCCACCCAAAAGCCACTGACCACTCTGGCTTGCGTCGAGCTGCAATTGGTTGCGCCAATTGCTTGGGCAGTTTTTGAGTTTGGTGTTCAGCGCAACGCTGCTGGGCACCTGCAAATGCGCCATCGGTGGCGAGAGTTCGATTCTGGCAATGCCCAGCTGGCGATCCGGCACGAAGCGCATGATCACGGTCTTGAAATTCAGCAGCAGGGCATCGGGCGAGGCGTTGTAAGGGCGCAAAGGCTCATCGTCAAACTCGGCGGCATTGTGCGCGGGCAGCACAAAGGCACTGCGATCGAGCACGATGTCGCCAACAATCACTTTGACACCGCGCTGTTGCACCTGGCGCAGCAGCGCCCACAAACGCTCCATCACCAGTTTGGGGTCACCACCGCCTTGGATGTACAAATTGCCTTTGAGGCTGCCGTCAGTAATCTCACCATCGGTGTAGATGCGCGTATGCCAGGTGTAGGCAGGCCCCAAACGGTCCAAAGCCGCATAGGTGGTGACCAATTTCATCGTCGAAGCGGGGCTGACCAACTGGTCAGCGCGGTAATTGACACGCGGTGATGGCGCGCCATCCACCGCCTGAACCCATACAGAGACAGAGTTCAGCGGGATTTTGGCTTTATTCAGCGCTGCAACAAAACCCTCAGGCAGCGCCGATGCCATTGCTGCGCTTGTCTGGGCGTTGGCCGTGCGTGCGTCTTGTGCGTGCGCCAGTGGGGTCAACAAACTACTGGATGCCAGCGCCGCCAGGGCGGTTGCAGCCCATGCGCAGAGCCGGCGAATGGGCGCAGCAGCAGGCAATCGCAATGCGGCGGGGCGAAATGGCTTCGATGAACGGTTCATAATGTCGTTGGGGCAAAATACGGGTGATTGGCTGCTCTTGCTGACGCAGCCCTTGTTTTCCAAGCACTGTGCAGCAGTCCCGCGCGTGCTGGCGTACATGATGCACAGGCGTAGCGGCACGCGCAACGCCTCAGCCAGCCAAGGCCGGGGGGCAATGCAACCATTGGGTATTGTGCCCGCACTCTGAGCTTGAGCCATGCCGCAAACCCGTGCGGCTTTGTTAATTTGTTTGTTTTTTATTCATGCGACTGCTTGCTTTTGACACCAGCACCGATGTGCTGTCACTCGCTGTACAAAACCACTCTGTGCTGCTGGCCAGAGAGCTGGCCGGTGGGCCCAAATCATCCCGCGTTCTGTTGCCAGAAAGCCTGCAACTGCTCCAACAGCTGGGCTTGGCTTTGCAAGACCTGGATGCGATTGTCTACGGCTGTGGCCCAGGTGCCTTCACCGGTTTGCGCACCAGCTGCGCAGCTGCGCAAGGCTTGGCATTTGGCAGCCATTTGTCGGCAGTACCAGTTGATTCTTTATTGGCGATTGCCGAAGGTGCGCGCCATGCGCATGGTGTGGAGCAAGTCGTTGCCGTACTCGATGCCCGTATGCAAGAGGTCTATGCCGCGCCATTTCGCTGGCTCGAGGCTGAGCAACGCTGGCAGCGTGAGGCTGATATCCAGGTGATGAAGCCACAGGATGTGCAGGTACCAGACGGCTATGTGTTAGCTGGCAATGCATTTGCGGTCTATCCAGAGGCTTTTGCCGAGTATCGGGCAGAGCGCTTATTGCACCAATTGCCACAGGCCGAAGCCATGCTGCGTTTGGCCCCCGGTCTGATTGCTGCACAGGGTTTGCAAGCCCCGTCATCTATTGCGCCGTTGTATATTCGCAACAAAGTGGCGCAAACCACCGAAGAGCGGATGCGCGCGCGCCAAGCTCTGGAGCTGGCAGAAAAATCCCCTGCCGCGTTGGGCGACTAGAGATCGGCGCGCCTGCAGCGAGCGATCTGACAAAAAGCAGCGCACTCAAACGGTGAGGGCTTGCCAATCACAGCCCTAATCAGCGTGAAGGCAAGCAGAGCCTATGTGCATGTCGGCTAGCGAAAAACCGTGTGCACAAACAAAAAAAGCAGGAAATAATCCTGCTTTTCAAAATTGTGCGGCAAACCGCTGTGCTTAACGGTGACTGTTGTGTGCTGCCAGCAAGTCAGCCATTACACGGTGATCACTCATGGCCAACTGCCACATTTGCTCGTTGGCACGGGCATTGCGCTGGCTTTGCAACCATTGCTCGATCACGCCTGGGTGATTCTTGCTGCTAGGTGTCAACAGGGCGGCAACAGCGAATACGATGGCCCACAGTGCCAGCCAGGCACCCAGGCCACTTGGCTCGATCCATGCATTGGCCAGCACCACAATGGCTGCCAATACGCCGGCATAGACCAAGCGGGAATTATGGATATGGTTGGTAATGAAACCTAAACCATTGGAGACACGATTCAAACCCTCGTGCTCTGTGGCGGGATGGGAAGAAACGATAGCGGTCATGATGTGATCCTGTTTTCTAAGAGTTTGCACCTTGTGAGTGCGTGCTGTAAAAGTCCGATGGCTGAATCTTAGGGTTTCCCCTAGGGTTGTACAAGTTTATTTATTGAATCATTGGTATTCATGCCGTGAATGTATGAAATCCGGATCTGCCTCTCAATAAAAAACCACTATGGCCAGCTTTAAACACTTGGATTTGAATTTGCTGCGCGTGTTTGATGTCGTCATGCAAGAGCGCTCGCTGACCAAAGCGGCAGAGCGTTTGCACCTGACCCAGCCGTCCGTCAGCAATGCGATCCGACGCTTGAAGGACTCACTCAAAGACGAATTGTTTGTGCGTGTCGGCCAGGGCATTGAGCCGACAGCACGTGCGATAGAGCTGTGGAACACCGTTCACCAGGCTTTGCAGGACTTGTACCAGACGATTGAGCCTGAGCACTTTGATGCCGCGCACTCGGAGCAGACTTTCCATTTGGGCATGATCGATGCTACGGCCTCGCGTCTGCTGCCACCATTGGCGCAGATCCAGGCCAGCGAAGCGTCTCATATCCGACTGCATGTGTCTTCGCTGCTCAGCCGCGATCCACGCCTTTTGCTTGATGAAGGTGAGATTGATGTAGCGGTTGGTTATTTTCCAGCAGTGTTGGCCGACTTGACGGCCAGAGCGCAAAGCGATGCGACCGTGCAGTACGAGTCGCGTTTGCTCTACCAGCGCGAGTATGTGTGTGCCATGCGCGATGGCCATCCACTGGCCGAGCAAGAAATCAGCCTGGAGGATTTTTGCGCCGCCCGGCATTTGCTAGTGAGCCTCTCTGGCCGGCCTTATGGTTTTATTGATGAAGCCTTGTCGGGTTTGGGACTGAGTCGCCATGTGGCGATGACGGTGAACCAATACTACACAGCCGCGCGCATTGTTGCGCAAACCGATTTGCTCACGGCCTTGCCACGCAAGTTTGCGGCGACCACGGACGTTGGCAAAAGCTTGGAAATACGTGAGCTGCCCCTGCCTGTGGCGCCTGTGAGCGTGCATGTGCTGTGGCTGCGCGGCAGCCGCCAACCGGCTGCGATTGCCTGGCTGATAGAGGCGCTGCAAAGAAGCGTGCAAGCCTCCATTTGATGCACGGTCAAAGCATGTTTGGCTTTGTCTAGGCCCCCGCAGATTGCCTGACAATAGCGCCAGTATTGCATTTGAGCAGGCTCCAAGTGCCCGCCAACAAGCATATTTGTACTCCAGCGTGTCCGATGCGCCTCGCGTCGGGCACCCAATACCGTCCCAGTGAAAGGCAGTCCCTCATGCATGAAATCATTTGCCCGCATTGCGCCAAGGCCTTCAAAATTGACGAGGCAGGGTATGCGGATATTTTGAAGCAGGTGCGCGATAGCGACTTTGACAAGCAGTTGCATGAACGCCTGGAGTTGGCCGAACAAGACAAGCACAACGCTGTCGCGCTCGCTCAAGCCCAGATGGCCAGCCAATTACAGAAAACCACCACCGCCAAAGACGCGCAGATTCAAGAACTCAAGGCCAAGCTCGATGCCGATGCAGTGTCGCGCCGCCTGGCCGTGAATGAGGCCGTGGGCGCGATTGAGAAAGAGCGCGATGCACTCCTGAGCTTGCTGGAGCAGGCCAAACAAGACAAGCAAGCGGCGATGGTGCTGGCTGAGTCACAGGCCAGGGCTGAGCTGCAAAAGACCTTGGCCGACAAGGAAGGCGAGATCAAGGAGCTCAAAGCCAAGCTCGACTCTGGTGAGGTCGCCAGGCAGTTGGCCGTGGCCGATGCATTAAAACAGGTTGAGAAAGAGCGCGATAACCTGGCCAACGACCTGGCACAGGCCCTGCGTGACAAACAGGCGCAAACGGCGTTGGCTGAAGCCCGATTGGCCAATGAGCTGCAAAAAGTCACTGCTGCCAACGAAGCTGCAATCCAGGCCCTGCAAGCGCAAATCAACGCCAGCGGGGTCGCACACCAATTGGCGGTGACGCAGGCGGTCAGCGTGGTGGAGAAAGAGCGTGATGCACTCAAAAGCGGCTTGCAACGCAAGGAGTTAGAGAAGGACCTGGCCGAAAAATCGCTGAAAGAGCGCTACGAAATCCAGCTCAAAGACCGGGAGCTGGAGATCGAGCGCCTGCGCGACATGAAAGCGCGCTTGTCCACCAAGATGGTGGGTGAAACGCTGGAGCAGCATTGTGAAACGGAATTCAACCGCATCCGTGCCACCGCCTTTGGCCGCGCTTATTTCGAGAAAGACAACGATGCCAGCAGCGGCAGCAAGGGCGATTACGTATTTCGTGACTTGGATGCTGATGGCACAGAAATCGTCTCGATCATGTTTGAGATGAAAAATGAAAACGATACGACTGCAACCAAGAAAAAAAACGAAGATTTCCTGAAAGAGTTGGACAAGGACCGCACCCAAAAAGGCTGCGAATACGCGGTGCTGGTGAGTTTGCTTGAACCTGAGAGCGAGCTCTACAACAGCGGTATTGTTGATGTGTTCCACCGTTACCCCAAAATGTACGTGGTGCGGCCGCAGTTTTTCATCCCCATCATCACTTTGCTGCGCAATGCAGCGATGAAGTCGCTGGCCTACAAATCCGAACTGGCGCAGGTGCGCGCGCAAAACCTGGACATCACACGCTTTGAGGAGCAGCTCGACGACTTCAAGTCTGCCTTTGGCCGCAACTGGCGCCTGGCTTCGGATGGCTTTGAAGAAGCCGTCAAGCGCATTGATGAGGCCATCAAGGACTTGGAGAAAACCAAGGACGCACTCTACAAATCGGCCAACAACCTGCGCCTGGCCAATGACAAGGCCGAAGACCTGACCATCAAGAAGCTGACCCGTGGCAATCCGACGATGGCCGCGAAATTCGCTGAGCTCGACAAGCCGCAGAGCTGATGCCTGATGCAGGGCAGACAAGCCAAGCGCCATGCCAATGCGCCTCAATCAATGAAGTAAGATCGGTCTTATCGGCAAAATAATGCAATTAATTCATACTTTATGATTGAAAAAATCCATCTGGCCATCATCCAGGAGGTTGAAAAGCAGGGCTCTTTGACTGCTGCTTCGGAGGTGCTCCATGTCACGCAGCCGGCACTGAGCCACAGCATTAAAAAACTTGAGCAGCAGCTAGGCATTGAGATCTGGTCGCGCGAAGGGCGGCAACTGCGCCTGACCCAGGCGGGCCAGTATTTGTTGGCGGTATCGAATCGGGTACTGCCACAACTGCAGTTGGCGCAAGAGCGCCTTCAACAGTTTGCCCAGGGTGAGCGGGGCACATTGCGCATTGGCATGGAGTGCCACCCGTGCTACCAATGGCTGCTCAAAGTCGTCTCACCGTACCTGGATCAGTGGCCTGATGTTGATGTTGACGTCAAACAAAAATTCCAATTTGGCGGCATTGGTGCCTTGTTTGGCTATGACATAGATTTGCTGGTTACGCCTGATCCCTTGTTCAAGCCGGGTTTGCAATTTGAGCCTGTATTTGATTATGAGCAAGTGCTGGTGGTGGCCAGCGACCACCCGTTGGCACAGCACGACCATGTTGAGCCAGCGATGTTGTCAGACGAAATCCTGATCACGTATCCCGTTGCGCCCGAGCGCCTGGATATTTATGCTGATTTTCTAACACCTGCAGGCATTGCACCAAGGCGGCACAAAACCATTGAGACCACCGACATCATGCTGCAAATGGTCGCCAGTCGGCGTGGTGTGGCCGCCTTGCCGCGTTGGTTGATAGAGGAATATGCCAGCAAAATCGACGTTGCACCGGTGCGCCTGGGCGACAAGGGCCTATTCAAGAAAATTTACCTAGGCGCGCGCGTCGATGATTTGGCTACCGATTATTTGCGTGCCTTCATCCAAATGGCGCAGGCGAAGTCCTTGGCAAACTCAGGAAATACCTAATCGGCATACTGGGCATGCCCTCAGTGGCGACGCAGACATGCACCTATGCAGCAATGCATGCGCGCAGCAATCAGCAACCTTGTTCATTGAATGAAAGGAACCCAACATGCTAGTTCATGCCTACGGAGCCCACGCTGGCGATCAACCGTTGGAGTCACTCCAAATTGAACGCCGCGCGCCGGGAGCGCACGATGTGCAGATTCGCATAGCGTACTGCGGCATTTGCCACTCGGACTTGCACCAGGTGCGCGCCGAATGGGCGGGCACACAGTTTCCTTGCGTGCCAGGCCATGAAATCGTTGGTGAAGTCGTAGCTGTTGGCGAGCACGTCAAAAACTTCAAAGCAGGGGACTTGGTGGGGATTGGCTGCATTGTTGACAGCTGCCGGCACTGCGATGAATGCGCCGATGGCCTGGAGAATTATTGCGACCACATGGTCGGCACTTACAACAGCAAAACAGACGACAAACCCGGCTGGACCATGGGGGGGTATTCCGAGCAAATCGTCGTCAACGAGCGCTATGTGCTGCGCATTCAACACCCTAAAGAGCAGTTGGCGGCCGTTGCGCCCTTGCTGTGCGCGGGCATCACCACCTATTCACCACTGCGCCACTGGGGGGCAGGTCCTGGCAAAAAAATCGGCATCGTAGGCATTGGTGGCCTGGGCCATATGGGCATCAAATTGGCCCATGCAATGGGCGCCCATGTGGTGGCCTTCACCACCTCGGAATCCAAGCGCATGGCGGCCAAAGAGTTGGGTGCTGACGAAGTCGTGGTGTCGCGCAATCAGGCGGAAATGGCCGCGCATGCCCAAAGCTTCGATTTCATTCTGAATACGGTCGCGGCACCCCACGATTTGGATGCATTTTTGCAGCTGCTCAAACGCGATGGCACGATGAGCCTGGTTGGTGCGCCCGCAACGCCGCATCCGTCACCGCAGGTGTTTAACCTGATCATGAAGCGCCGCTCGTTGGCAGGCTCATTGATTGGCGGCATTCCAGAAACCCAGGAAATGCTGGATTTTTGCGCCAAGCATGGCATCACCGCTGATATTGAGCTGGTGCGCGCAGACCAGATCAACGACTCCTACGAGCGCATGCTCAAAGGCGATGTCAAATACCGCTTTGTCATCGACAATGCCAGTTTGAATGCGGCGTAAGAACCTGAACAAGCCCGCCACTGCGGCGGGCTTGGGTCTTATTATTCCAGGTGCAAGGCGCGGGCACTGATGACGATGCCATCGGCATCGGCATACAGCCAGTCATTGGGACTGACAGGCACACCTTGGATCAGCACCGGCAAATCGCTTTTGCCAGGCGCCTTGCGCTCAGTGGGCAAGGGGTTCAATCCCAGTGCGCACAAGCCGACATCGGCTGCCTGAAGCTCGGCCACATCGCGCACCACACCATCGACGACCACGCCGGCCCAGCCATTCTTGGCTGCTGCAGCGGCGATATTGCCACCCACCAGGGCGCGCCGCAAAGAGCCCCCACCATCAACCACCAGCACGGCGCCGTGGCCAGGTGACTCCAGCGCTTGTTTGACTGGCGTATTGTCCTCAAAACACTGCACGGTTTTGACCGGTCCGAAAAAGCGGTTGTGGCCGCCATAGTGCTTGAACACCGGCGGCAGCACACGAAAATCGTCTTGCTGGAGCGGTGCACTTTTGAATTGATCGCCGAAATCACAGGTGTTGAATGCTGTCTTGCTATCTGCCATGGCTGTCCTTTGTATGAGCGAAGTGAGCGGTGAACCCCCGCATGCTGCGGTGGTTGTGACTCTCAGAGCCTGTTAACAATCTCCACGCAGTCGCGCAAGACGCAAAAAGGGCAGTGCAAGGCGCCTGTAGTAGCTCAAACATCTGTATGAACTTAACGGGCAATGCCGCAATGCGTTTTTTGGGGCTTTTTACCCTTTTAAACTCCAACGCGGTCTGCGAAAAGTGCGTGAACACGCACGCAAGAATACACGTATTGGAGCAGCGCAAGCGCCAAACGCACTTCACGCAGCTGCAGCGCAATGCAATGCAATGAAAACAAGCAAGGCCTTGAAAAAGGCCTTGTGTGTGGGTAGAAATAGTAAGAGGAGGGCGGTTGCGGCCGATTCGCGCAACGGCAAAATAAGGTGTCTGCTTCGGGTCCCTGGACCGTCAGCCTGAACCGGAGGGTCAGGTGGGCTTGGTCAATCTGACGTTGGGTTCATCTGACGCGAGACGATCACGCTCATCAGATGATGTTCCAAACCCGAGCTCAATGAGCATTGGTTCAAGGAAATATAAAGCCCAAGGGGAAGCAGACGGTTCTGATTTTAATCCTTTTTCGGCCAGCGTGCATGGAAAATCACACGCAGCCGTTGCCAGGCATTGCCGTTTTAAAACGGGTTTGCGTTGTTAAAAAGGCCTGCGTGTTGGCTTTGCGCAGTGTTCGTCTCCGTGTGCTGCACAGCGCCTGCCTCTGGCTCGGATGCTTGGGCTTCAGCTAGGGTTTCAGAGGTGGATTCAAATCCTAGCGCAGCTTCCATGTCCGCGTCTGGAGCTGTTTGTGGCTGAACTTCTGCGGGTACATCCGCCTGGTCCATTGTTGGGTTGAGTACCGCTTCAAGCCGTGCGACCAAGGCTTCTAAAGCCAGGCTTTGGGCGCTGAAAGCAGCTGCGGCTTCTGGTCCATAGAGCGATTGCTCGGCCTCTTCTGCCGTGCCCGATGCACTGGGCGGGGGCAGTTGCTCCAGCAACTGCGCATGGGCCTGGCGCAAATCGCCTAGTTCGTAGGCCAGATTCAGCGCCGCCAACACGGCAATACGCTCGCGCGCGCGCACCTTGCCTGCATCGTGAATGCGGGTCATTGCCCCATCCACCAAACTGACGGCCTCCGTGAGGCGCGCCTCTTGGCCTTCTTTGCATGCGAGCAAATAACTCTGCTGCAGAATTTTGACTTCTACTTGGTTCATTACTTGCCTTCTAGTACGTTGTGCAATTCAGGTAATCTTGTCAGCAGTGCATCGACACGCTCACGTGCTTCGTTCAGACGCTGCACCAAACCATCGCGCTCTTGCGCCAATGCCTGGTTGAGCTGGTGTAATTGCGCACAACCCTCTTCAGCAGCGGCGAGCCGCTGCAGCAGCTGGTCAATTTGGATGGACAATTGATCCGTCAATGTGTTGGGCGTTTGCATGGATAGAAAAAGTGGATGGCGCTTGCTCGGTTCAATTCGCACCATGGTCAGCCTTGGCTTGAGTGAAAATCCTAGACGATGGACACACGATCATCGCGTTCGAATGTGAAGAATGTTGCCGAGCAAAACGCTTGAGTGATTTGAAATCAATACGCTTTTTTGACTTTATCATCTTTAGACGATTGAGCCGAGTGACAAAAGACAATAATCTCTTCTTTCTTTACAGAATTTCGGACCCATTCGCCAGTGCACCGGTCCATTCGACGCAGTGATTGTCGATCCGTGTTAACTAATGTCAACAATCGCCTCGGACTGAGTGTCTTGCGCGTTGTTGATGGGCGCTGGCAGCCACGCATTTCTTACACACCTATTGCACCGCCTTCTAGGCCAGATATTCCATGCAGACTTTTTTATGGCACGACTATGAAACTTTTGGGGCCAATCCCAGAGTCGATCGCCCAGCCCAATTTGCCGCGATTCGCACCGACTTGGACCTCAATGAAACGGAAGCCCCCATGGAGTGGTTTTGCAAACCACCATTGGACTACCTGCCAGACCCCCAGGCCTGCTTGATCACTGGTATCACGCCGCAGCAAACCATGGAAAACGGCCTGGCCGAAGATGCCTTTGCGGACCATGTACACGGCGCGTTTTCACAGCCAGGCACGATTGGTGTGGGCTACAACACCATTCGTTTTGACGATGAGTTCACACGCTACATGCTGTGGCGCAATTTGTACGACCCCTACGCACGAGAATGGCGCGATGGCAATGGCCGTTGGGACTTGCTGGATGTGGTGCGCATGACCTATGCACTGCGCCCGGAAGGCATTCAATGGCCTAAGGGCGATGATGGCAAAACCAGTTTCAAACTAGAACGCCTGTCAGTGGCCAATGGCCTGGCGCACGAATCTGCGCACGATGCAGTCTCGGACGTGCGCGCCACCATTGCCTTGGCACGTTTGCTCAAGGCCAAACAACCGCGTTTGTTTGAGTTTGCGCTGCAGTTGCGCGACAAGCGCGCAGTGGCCAAAGAGCTGGGCTTTCCAGTGGTGGCCAGCCAGGCCAAACCGTTTGTGCATGTCTCAGGCATGTTCCCGGTTGAGCAAGGCTGCCTGGCCGTGATGTGGCCCATCGCCAACCATCCGACCAACCGCAACGAGGTGATTGCCTGGAACCTCGACTACGACCCGCGTGAACTGCTGGACTTGGATGCGGAGACAATTCGGCTGCGCTTGTTCACCAGACAGGCCGATTTGCCCGAAGGCATGACGCGCCTGCCGATCAAAAGCATCCACCTGAACAAGTCGCCGATGGTGGTCGGCAACCTCAAGGTACTGACACCGCAAGTGCAAGAGCGCTGGCAAATGAACATGGACTTGATCGAGCAACATGGCCTGTACGCCCGTGACTTGCCCGATATGAGCGCGGTGTGGGCGCAAGTGTTTGAAAGGCCTGCCGCGCGCAATGCAGCGCCCGTGCCTGCAGAGCAGGATTTGTATGGCAGTTTTTTGGGCGATGCAGACCGCCGCCGCTTGCAAGACCTGCGTCAGCTGCCGGTAGCGCAATGGGGCAAGCAAGCAGGGCGCTTTGAAGACGCGCGGTTGGACGAACTGCTGTTCCTCTTCCGCGCCCGCAACCACCCAGAGACGCTGACCGCGCCAGAGCAAGCACAGTGGGAGCAGCACCGCATCAAGGTGCTGATTGAAGGCGAGGGCGGCACGCGCACAGCCTCGCAGCTGATGGCTGAAATCGATGCCTTGTCAGACGATGCCGATGAGCGCGAGCAAGACATTCTTGGCGCGCTCTACGAATGGGCAGATGCGGTCACGCCGGACTTGTAATAGACCAAGCGCCTGCTCTGTTGCTTTGGCACCCATGTGCGCAGAAAGAGATTGAACAGGCTCTTAGATTTGGATTGCCAAAGCCTTTTGTACCGCTGGACGGCCAGATATGGCCGCCACATAGCGCTGCACATTCGGGTAGTCTTTCAAATCGATGTGGTGCCACTCGTGGCTCAGGGCCCAGCTCACAATGGCCATGTCGGCAATCGAGTAGTCGCCCGCAACATAGTCTTTGTTCTCCAGGTGCTTGTCCAGCACGCTGTACAAGCGCTGGGTTTCCTTCATGTAGCGCTCAATCGCATACGGCAGTTTCTCGGGCGCATAGCGGCTGAAGTGGTGGTTTTGGCCCAGCATCGGCCCAAAACCACCCACTTGCCACATCAACCACTGCTCGACCTCGACGCGAGCGCGTTCTTGCTGTGGATAAAACTGGCCTGTCTTACGTCCCAAATACTGCAATATTGCACCCGACTCAAATACCGAGATGGGCTTACCGTCAGGGCCGTCATGGTCGACGATGGCCGGAATTTTGTTGTTGGGCGAAATTGCCAAAAACTCCGGTTGGAATTGCTCGTCCTTCATGATGTTGATGACTTTGACTCGGTAGTCGAGCCCCATTTCTTCCAGCGCGATCGAGGCTTTATGGCCGTTGGGAGTTTTGTAGTAGTAAAGGTCAATCATCTCAGAGTGCTTTCGGGTGGATAAGCCAGGCGGTACAAGCGCTCAGACAAGCAGTCAGCCGTGCTGAGCGCCTGCTCCAACATGCATGGCGGCAGTGAATAGTCATGCCATCTTAGCGTTTTCTGGCTGCGCGTGATCAGCCCCTGCCAAGGCAGCCCTAGCGCTTGCAAGGTGTCAGGCAAAGCACTGGCAAGGCATCAGGATTTCGTGCAGCAAGTGCGGGCATACCATGCCAGCCTAAGAGCTTGTTCAAAGTTTCCACGCAGACCGCGTTGGAGCCCAAAAGGATATGATGCGCGGCAAAAACCGCAGTCGGGCTATCTGCCTGGCGAGGATTTTTAACAAAGCAGCGTGCCTTTGGGGCTCCAACCAGAAGGGCAAGGCACAAAAAAGCGCATTACTGCGTTGCCCGCTGCGCTCATACGAGACATATACGCAGCAACAAGCGCCTTGCACTGCCTCTTTTTTGTGCCATGCACGACTGCGCGGGGATGGTGAACAGGCTCTGAGAACGCTGCATTGCCAGCGAACATTTGTCATATAAAACGGCCTCCCAGGCCATGACCACCACGAGCATGATTCACCTCCCATCCTCGATCCGCGCGATTCAATTGTGGTTGCAGGGCATTTGCTGCAGCTGACGGTGAATGCGGTATCTGGCAAAGCCAGTAAAAGTGAAGAAAATGGCCTTGGTGACAACGAGTTTTTGCCTTGGCAGCTTGGTGCGGTGATGTAATAGCGGGTTCGCATTTTTTCGCTGAATGAGACAAGCGCTGGGCACTTGGACTTGGTACTGAGCGCATCAGCGCGTTTTATAAATGAGAGGGTTATGACAAACTTGCAGCCTGCTTTTGATGTGTTGACCGTGGGTGAGCCCATGGCCTTGTTCATGGCCACCGAGCCAGCCCCTTTGCACGAAGTGCGCCAGTTTGCCCGTGTGGCCGCAGGCGCTGAGCTGAATGTGGCCATTGGCCTCTCCCGCCTGGGTTTACGCACCGCCTATGTGACCCGTGTAGGCGCTGATTCATTTGGCCAGTTTTTACAAGCCGAATTTGCCAAAGAGGGCATTGCGACGGACTTTGTGTCGGTGGTGCCTGAGCAACGCACCGGCTTCATGCTCAAGACCCGCAGCGCCGATGGCAGTGACCCGCAAATCGAGTATTTCCGAGCAGGCTCGGCCGCCAGCCATTTGAGCGTGGCTGATTTACCAACCGCATTTCCAGCTCGCCATCTGCATTTGACAGGCATCACGCCTGCGTTGTCGCCTTTTACCAAACCGATGGTGCTGGCCTTGATTGAGCGCGCCCGTGCGGCCGGTGCCAGCATTTCGTTTGACCCGAATCTGCGCCCACGCCTGTGGGCATCGCAAGCCGAGATGGTCAGCACCTTGAACCAGATTGCGTCCTTGGTGGATCTGGTCTTGCCCGGCATTGGCGAAGGCGAGATTTTGGTCGGCTCCACCGATGCCAAACAGATTGCAGATTTCTACCTGCAAGCCGGTGCCAAACAAGTCGTGGTCAAACTGGGCCCGCAAGGCGCTTACTACCAGGAAGCCGCAGGCAATTCGGGCACTGTGCCCGGTGTGCCAGTCAGCCAGGTGGTGGACACCGTCGGCGCTGGCGACGGCTTTGCCACTGGCGTGATCAGCGCTTTGGTCGAGGGCTTGCCATTGGAGCAGGCAGTCGCACGCGGCAATGCCATTGGTGCGCGCGTTGTGCAATTCCCCGGAGATTCCGATGGCCTGCCCACCCGCACTGAACTGGGCCTGGCTGCTTTGTCAGCCTGAATTTTGATGGCACGCTGCACGCAGCCTGCCAATCGCCAACCGATACATGGATTGTTTATGAGTTCTACATCCCTCTCAGCCCTGAACATTGTGCAAGACGCAGCGGTGATTCCGGTCATCGTACTGAACAAGGTGGAACATGCCGTACCGATGGCCAAGGCCTTGGTGGCAGGTGGCATCCGCATGCTGGAAGTGACCTTGCGCACGCCCGTGGCGCTCGACTGCATTCGCGCAATTGCCAAGGAAGTGCCAGACGCCGTAGTCGGCGCAGGCACGGTGCGCTCGGCCAGCGATGCGCAGGCCGCAGCGGCAGCGGGTGCGCAGTTTTTTGTCAGCCCAGGCTATATCTCCAGCCTTGGCCAAGCCTGCCAGGCACTGAACATTCCTTTGCTGCCAGGCGTGGCGACAGCCAGCGAACTGATGCAGGCCAAGGCCGATGGCTTTGATGTGCTGAAATTTTTCCCCGCCGTGCAAAGCGGCGGCGTGGCCATGCTCAAGGCTTGGTCGGGCCCGTTTGGCGATGTGCAGTTTTGCCCCACAGGCGGCATCTCGATCGACAACGCCCAGCAATTTCTGGCTTTGCCGAACGTCAGCTGTGTTGGCGGCTCCTGGTTGGTGCCGGGTGATGCGCTAGAGCAGGGCGACTGGGCGCGTATCACCGAGCTGGCCAAAGCGGCCAGAGCCTTGCGCGCCTAACAACAGGGTTTTGTAGGGCGGGTCGAGACCCGCCGGTTCTGATAAGACGCTCTGTTTGTTTGTGCACCTCGATTGTTGCCCATCAACCAATGGCGGGTTACGCGGCGCTTTAACCCGCCTTACGACGTTGGTGTGAGATCACCGTGAAATGGTGCTTGCTCTATCAAGGCGCCAGGCGCTCAATCTGCCAATCCCCTTGCTGGTTTTTCACATAGCTCAGGCGGTCATGCAAACGGCCATCGCGGCCTTGCCAAAACTCCCAGTAGCTGGGCACCAGGCGGTAGCCACCCCAAAACTCTGGCCGGGTCGGCTCATTGCCTGAGGCTGCAACTTCTTGCTCAATGCGAGCGAAAGCCTCGTCCAGCACTTGCCGACTCTCGACCACCTGGCTTTGTGGGCTGGCCAGTGCGCCAATGCGGGAAGCCAATGGCCTGCGGGCAAAGTAATGGTCGCTTTCGGTGCTGGAGGTTTTTTCAACCACACCTTCAATACGCACGACACGCTGCAGACTGGCCCAGTAAAACTGCAAGGCCGCAAACGGATTGCCCGCCAGCTCGTGGGCTTTGCGGCTTTCGTAATTGGTAAACCACACCAGACCACGCTCGTCATGGCCTTTGAGCAGCACAATGCGTGTGCTGGGGCGCAGGTCATTGCCGGTGGTGGCCAATGTCATCGCATTGGGCTCGGGTTGTTGGCTGGCCACCGCCTGTTCCAACCAGTGGTCAAAGAAAACATCCGGTGCCTGGGGCATCTCGCCCTCAGACAAACTGCCCAATGTGTAGCGCTCACGCATCGCGGCTAAATCCACTTGTGCCATCAAGACTCCCTTCGTATTGACATGGAGCAGATTGTGGCACGGCAAGCGCCCAGTCAAGTAATCGAACACGCCAGCTTGTGTCGATGTTTGGCCCATCGACCAGATAACGCCTGCCTTCGGCGAGCGCTGCATGCGCACGTTGATACCATCTGCGCACACGCTGTGCCCATTGAGCAACTGGGCTCACCCAGCTACTCGCAGGAGCTGGCAAATAGCCATAAAAAAACCCACCAAAGTGGGCTTTTGGCCATCGTGCCACTAGGCCAATCAGGCATTGCGCAGTGGGTCAAAGCGGGTGGTCGTGTCGTCGCTGGACTTGATTTGAATCAATTCAATTTTGTAGCCATCCGGATCTTCGACAAAAGCAATCACTGTGCTGCCACCTTTGACCGGGCCGGCTTCGCGCGTGACTTTGCCGCCTGCGGCTTTGATTTTTTCGCAGGCTTCATAGGCATCAGGCACACCCAAGGCAATATGGCCGTAAGCATTGCCTAGGTCATAACTGGAAGTGCCCCAGTTGTAGGTCAGCTCCAGCTCGGCCTGCGCAGGATTGCCGCCGCCATAGCCCAAAAAGGCCAAAGAGTATTTGTACTCAGGATTTTCTGAGGTACGCAGCAATTGCATGCCCATGACTTGGGTGTAGAAATCGATGGAGCGCTGCAAATCGCCAACGCGCAGCATAGTGTGTAGAAATTGCATGGGGGAATCCTTTATTCAATAGAGTGCGGCAAAAGGCGCACAAGCACAGGTAGCGTCAAAATTGTTGCGCTACCAGTCAGGCCAATGCGCTGGATGCCAACCGCAGCGCCATTACATCAGCATCCAAGAAAGCAGGTTCAACTCCACTCTGCGCACCACAATCAGCGCAATGTAGAGCAATAAGCTCAGCACCATCGGAGAGAAGTCAATGCCCGATGCCGTGCCTGGCAGCCGTCTGCGAATCGGGCCTAACAAAGGCTGGCAGAGGCGGTCTGCAATCGCGTAAAGCCAGTGGCCAGGCATCAGCCAGGACAGCGCCGTCATCAGCAGTAGCAAACCGATAGCCAACCAAATCGCAATCGAAAGCAATTCAAAGGCCGCCCGGATAGGCACCAGCGGCATCAGCTGCAATTGTCCAGCCACACCGATCAGCAATACCAATTGCAATGCGACAATCAGGTAGGCCAGCAGCACGCAGACCCAATCCCAGCGCCCAGTGGCTTGAATCAGCTTGCGCACAGGCCGCACCAGCCAATTGGTCGTTGTCAGAACCAGCTGCCCCAATGGATTGGAGAAGTTGATCCGCATCGCTTGCAGCACGCAACGCAGCAACAAGGCAGTGGCCAGAAACTTGGCAGCTGTGCCAATTAGAAAAGCGAAAATCTCGTAGAACATCGTGTCTTTATCTTAACCGAGCAGGACTATTCCCAAAGCGACGGGCTTTAAAAGAAAAGGCTTTCGCAAGGGCAATCGCCTATTTTTGTAGAAAGAACCGCATGCCATTGCTCCAGTCCGAGTTGCCCTCCACGTCTTTGCGCTTGTTGACACCCGCTCAAATGCTGCAAGCCGAGCAGGCGTCGATGGCGGCTAACGCCACTGACACCGCAGACCATGGCCTGATGCAGCGTGCCGCGCAAGCCGTCGCTGTGGCAATACAGCGGCGCTGGCAGCCATGCCGTGTCGCAGTGCTGTGTGGTCCTGGCAATAATGGCGGTGATGGCTATGTGGTCGCACATCTTTTGCGCCGGCAGGGCTGGAGCGTGCAGGTGTTCAGCTTAACACCACCGCAGCAAAACCAAGGAGATGCTGCTTGGGCTGCGCTGCAATGGGGTGCAAGCACCCAGCCTTTGAGCGCGTTCGAACCAACTGCGTTTGACCTTGTCGTTGATGCTATTTTTGGCGCAGGTCTGAACCGCGCTTTGGGTACAGACGTGGATAGCTGCTTGCAAGCCTGCGCACAGGCAAAGTTGCCAATATGCGCGGTGGATATGCCCAGCGGGGTCGATGGCAGCACTGGACAATTATTGGGCCAGGCTGCGGCCGCTGCGCTGACGGTGACCTTCAGCTGTGCCAAGCCTGGCCACTTCTTGCTGCCTGGCAAAGACTTCTGTGGCGAGCTGTTGGTGGCCGATATTGGCCTGGATGCAGCCTGTTTGCAGGCCATTGGCAGCCACACATGGCTGAACGCACCAGCCTTATGGGACCATCTGAAACCGCAGGCGCTGCCCAGCCAGCACAAATACAAACGCGGCCATGTTGTGGTGTTGGGCGGTGAGGTGCTCACCGGCGCCGCCCGGTTGGCGGCACAAGCAGCGCAGCGCAGTGGTGCGGGCTTGGTCACCATCGCTGCCCCAGCAAGCGTCTGGGGTGTCTATGCACAGGCCTTGCAAGGCTGCATGGTGCAATCCTTTACCGATGGCGACGCGTTGCGCTCCATCATCCAAGAGCCGCGGCGCAATGTGTGCTTAATTGGCCCTGGCGCGGGAGCGCTGGACACAACCCGCCAGGCGGTACTAGAGAGCGCCGCAGCAGGCAAGCAACTGGTCTTGGACGCTGATGCACTGACCGCGTTTGCCCAGCAGCCCCAAGTCCTATTCGATGCATTGGCTGCACTTGCCAAGCCTTTGGCCCAGGCGCGTGCTGTACTGACCCCGCATGATGGTGAGTTTGCGCGTTTGTTTGGCCACTTGAGCGCAGCCTTGGGCAAGGACAAATGCGCACAAGCGCGCCTTGCCGCGCAGCGCGCCCAGGCCGTGGTCGTACTCAAAGGCGCTGATACGGTGATAGCTGCGCCCGATGGCCGTCTCTGCATCAATGCCAACGCCCCTGCGACTCTGGCCACTGGCGGCACCGGCGATGTATTGGCCGGTCTCGTAGCGGGCCTGTTGGCACAAGGCATGCCTGCTTTTGAGGCGGCTTGTGCTGCGGTCTGGCTGCATGGGCAAGCGGCTCAACAAGTGGGGCCTGGTCTGATCGCAGAAGATTTGTTGCACGCCTTGGCATAAGAGCCTGCTGCTTAACGGCTAAGGCATGGGGAAACCTCTCATAAGCCCTAAAAACGCAAATTCATCGTCTGCAACTCATTGATTTAGTTGATGCAAATTTTTCGGGATTGAGGTTTTGAGAGGTTCCCATGGGATGATGCCAACGGCGAATTGGCTGTTGAATCCATTTTTCAAAGCCTTTAACGCAAGACGCTGCTTAAGATAAACAATCTGAAACATGGATTTCTCAAGGCCAATACGCAGCAGCGGCCAAACGAGAATCCGTATGATAAAAGCGCACTGTTGACGTTGCGATTCAACATGGCCTGGCCGATCTGGCCTTAGAGCCTGTTCAGCATCTCCATGCCGCAGCGTTGCGACCCAAAAGGTTGCAATGCGCGGCAAAACCGCAGTCGGGCTAGCTGCCCGGCGAGGTTTTTTGCAAAGCAGTGCGCCCCGTGGGCTTCAACCTGAAGGGCAAGTCACACGAAGCGCCTTGCGCGCTTTCGCGCCTGCGCCGAGATTTTGAATAGGCTCTAACAAGCTGAACTTGTATTGTGTTGATTTAAAAATATTCCGCTTGGCTTGCGAGCCGAGTTATTACAACCTGTCTCATTACTTCAACCAAGAGCACTTCACTATGACACTACAACGCAGACAAATTTTGACAGCCTCCATGCTGGCCTGGGCCACGCCTTGGTCGGCCTTTGCGGCTTCTGCCACTTCGCGCCAAGATGAACTCGTTTTTGATGGCGTGCGTTTGATTGATGGCAGCGGTGGGGCGCCACAAAACGACATGCGCGTGCTTGTGGCCAATGGCCGCATTGCTGCGATAGGTTCAATGCAGAACGTTGGCATTCCCCACGGTGCTCAGCGGATCGCTGTGCCCCAAGCCACTTTGCTGCCGGGGCTGATTTCCAACCATGTTCATCTGGGCCTCTACGACGGGCTGGTCAGTGGCGCAGCAGCACATACACCAGTCAATATTTTGGGCCAATTGCGCCTCTACCAACGTTATGGCGTCACAACCGTCGCTGCGATGGGCGTTAACACACCGCAGGTGTATCCAATGCAAGCGCTCGTTCAAAGCGGCGCTGTGACGGGCGCTGATTTTGTGGTGGCCGAAGGCGGTATTGGGACGCCCGATGGCGCGCCACCTATTGACATGGACCCCAGTCCGGTAGTGCGTCCGATCAATGCGCAACAAGCTAGGCAGGCCGTGCAGGATGCCACTTCGCGGGGAGCCAACTATATCAAGCTGTGGTTCGATGATTTTCAAGGCCAGCAACTCACCAAGATGGACCCTGAGGTGTATCGCGCTGCGATTGATGAAACGCATCGCCAAGGTAAACGGGCTTTTGTGCACATTTACTACCTGGAAGACGCCAAACAATTACTGCGCGCGGGCGCAGACGTGCTGGTGCACGGCGTCAGAGACCAACCCATAGATGGCGAGTTTGTCACTCTCATGAAGCGCAACAATGCCTGGTATGTTCCTGCGTTGACGGTGGAAGAAGCGTTCTTCCTGTTTGCTGAACAACCAGAGCTGCTTGAGCAGCCTTTTCTTCGCAATGCACTTCACGCAGATTTGCGCCAGCAATTTGCCACACCGCAATGGCAGCAAGCGCAGCTGGCCAATCCCGCGCTGCAGGAGTGGAAGTCTAGGCTTACGCAAAGCCAGCGCAATGCCAAAAGTGCAGTAGAGCAGGGCGTCAACGTCAGTTTTGGCACTGACTCGGGCGCAATGCCCCTGCGCGTGCCGGGTTTTGCCGAGCACCGTGAACTTGAATTGTTGGTGCAAGCTGGCCTCACGCCATTGCAAGCGCTGCATACAGCCACTGCCCGTGCGGCCCAGGCCTTGGAGTTGGCGGATCGGGGCACCATCGCACAAGGCCAGCGCGCCGACCTGTTGCTGGTCAGCGGTAATCCGGCCACCAATATCCTTGATACGCGCAATATTGTCGGTGTGTGGCAGGCTGGCTCACGGGTGGTTTGAGGGTGGGGCTCTTTGCCAGGAGTCCACCCCGCTAAATGCTAGCCAATTAGAGCAAACACCTGATAGGGGACACTGGCCGAACACGGTTTGCACCAAACCCTTGCATGAATGGGCAGGTCTTTGCTGACTTGGACCAGATGCCCTGCAATAGGCTAGTGCTAAGGCATCTATGCCATCCAACTGACGCATGCCAGTGTTAGTCTGTTGCATAGGGCTTTTTGCTGGGTGACAGTCTAGGCGTATTTGCAGAGATTCATAAGGCTGCAGCTCCAACAGCAGGCCCGCAGAGGCAGCAATCCAAGAGAGACATTCAAGAAAGAAAATGATGACCAAACACTTTGATTACATCGCCATCGGTGGCGGTAGCGGCGGTATTGCCTCCGTCAATCGCGCAGCCCAATATGGCAAAAAATGTGCATTGATTGAGGCCGGTGATTTAGGCGGCACCTGTGTGAATGTGGGCTGTGTGCCTAAAAAAGTCATGTGGCATGCAGCGCATATTGCCGATGCCATTCACCGCTATGGACCAGATTACGGCTTTGAAACCGGTCAGTCGCACTTGGACTGGGACCGCTTGGTCAGCAGCCGCAACGCCTATATCGACCGCATCCATCGCTCATATGAATCTGGTCTGCAGAAAAATCAGGTTGAAGTCATTCATGGCTTTGCCCGTTTTATCGATGCCCACACCCTCGAAGTCGATGGGCAACGCATCACTGCCGACCACATTTTGATTGCTACCGGCGGCCAGCCGATGCGCCCCGACATTCCTGGCGCCGAGCTGGGGTTGGACTCTGATGGTTTCTTTGCTTTGTCCGAGCTGCCCAAGCGCACTGCGGTCGTAGGGGCGGGCTACATTGCTGTTGAAATCGCTGGTGTGCTCAACGCACTGGGTTCACAAACACATTTGTTTGTGCGCAAACAAGCACCGCTGCGCCATTTTGATCCGCTGCTCAGCCACACGCTGGTTGAGGTGATGCAAGCCGAAGGGCCACAGTTGCATACCCATGCGATTCCTAAAAGCGTCAGCCGCAATGCAGACGGCAGTTTGACGCTTGAATTAGACAATGGTCAAAGCCATACCACCGATTGCATCATCTGGGCTGTAGGCCGGACACCCAATACCGCAGGCCTGCGTGCAGAAGCTGCTGGTGTCAACCTGGACAATGGCTATGTTGTGGTCGACAAATACCAAAATACCAACATATCGGGCATTTATGCGGTCGGTGACGCGACGGGGCTGGTGGAGTTGACACCGGTAGCGGTTGCTGCAGGACGCCGTTTGGCCGAGCGCTTGTTCAACCACAAGCCAGAGGAGCGACTGGATTACAAAAACGTGCCAACCGTGGTCTTTAGCCACCCGCCGATTGGCACCGTAGGCTTGACCGAGCCAGATGCACGCGCCAAGTTTGGCGACGAAGAGGTCAAGGTCTACCAATCATCTTTCACTGCGATGTACACCGCAGTGACCCAGCACCGCCAGCCAGCGCGGATGAAACTGGTGTGTGTAGGCCAAGAAGAGCGCATTGTCGGCATTCACGGCATCGGCTATGGCATGGATGAGATGCTGCAGGGCTTTGCAGTCGCTTTGAAAATGGGTGCCACCAAGCGCGATTTTGACGATACAGTGGCGATCCACCCAACCGCGGCGGAAGAGTTTGTAACGATGCGCTGAGTGCATTTACACCAGCACGTCATCTGGTGCTTGCAGGCTCAGCTTTCCAGCTGCTATGGCAGACTCCATGCGAGTCATAAACGCAGAAGGTTTGCTGCCCAGCAACACCAAACGCTCGATTGCGCGTGTCATGCCCACATAAAGCAAACGGGCATCTTCTTCGGTCTGTGCTTGTTGGCGTGGCATCGTTCCTAAAAACGGAATAAACACCTGCTGGAACTCTAAGCCTTTGCTGACATGCAATGTCAGCAACTTCACCGCGTCTTCGGCTTGAAATAAGCCCAGTTTATGGTCGGCGCTGACGCAAGCAATGCCCTCACGCAAAAAGGCCGACTGCAATTTTCCGATCTGCCAACGGTCGCGGCATAACACGGCGATATCTGACAAATCAGTGCCTTGGCCATGCGCTTCACGGATACGAGCGATCAAGGCATTGATTTCGCCCCATTCAGTGTCTAGTTTCAATAACTCTGGAAACGCCCCCCGTCTGCCGGTGCTTTGCGGCTCCACCAAAGGCACATCGTCCTCAGCAGCGTCACGGCAGGTCAGTAACTCTGCGGCAAAGCTGCGCGCTACAGTCAGCACTTCTAAGGTATTGCGGTAATTGATCTTCAAGATCGTGGTGCGTCCCTGGGCTTGCACACCCACGCTAGCAAAGCTGAATTTGCGCTTGCCTAGCGGCAGTTTGTTGCTGTTAGTCGCTGTGCTTTCACTGACAAGTGCGGGTTCAAGCCGTTTGCCGTAAATACTTTGGGCATCGTCATACAACACCAGCAAGCTATTGTTGCTAGGGTCGAGCATTTGCACCACCAGTCGATACCAGTCAGGTTTGAAGTCTTGCCCTTCGTCAATGAGGATAGCTGCATACTGGGCCCTGGGGATATGGCCCAGCTCCACGGCTTGCATGGCGCGGCTGACTAACGCTTCGTAGAAGTCCTCTGCAGACTCCGGCGGCAAATCCATGTTGTACGCCACAAGCATGGCGCGGCACCACGACAAGAAAGAGCGTACCTGTACTTTTTCTTGCAGGCCATGTTCGGCTATCACCTGCGTCAAACGCTGTGTCAGTGGGCGGTTAAAACACAAGACCAGCACTGGCTTGGCACTGGTTTGGGCCAGGTACACACTGCGATAGCACAAAATCATCGTTTTGCCACTGCCGGCCACGCCATGAATCACGCGGTGGCCATCGCCCAGCGAGCGGGCCAATTGCTCTTGCTGCAAATCCATCACCTTGATCAGCGAGGGAATAGGGGCCTCGTTGGCATCAAACAAGCCAAACTGGCCATTTTGCGGGTTGATGCGCACCTCTGGAAAGAGGTGATAGCGCACCCGGTCAATCTGCGGCAAGCTCAAATGGCAAGGAAATACATGGTGGAACATGTTCCAGAGCCGCTGCTGAAAAGCTTCGGCATCGACAGATTCGAGCATTTCGTCCTTGCACATGACCCGCGCCGGCTCCAGCACATCGCCCAGATTTGTTTGGTTGAACTGCTCTCGGGTGATATTCGTGAGCACCACGCCCCAGCCATGCGGTGCTAGAAAATTACCTGCGTGCGGATGGCCTTTGGGATGCAGCAGTTGTGGGTCATCGCCCAACATATTCGCCACTTGCAGTGTATAGAACCGCGCTTGAGCCATTGGGCTAGTGACTACTTTGCTATGGCCATTGACCAACAAGGTGGCGTGCGTGGCATCGAGCGATAGAATCGTCTCCAACTTCCAGTCCTTGACTTCGAGAATCAAGAAACCACGGCGCGGGTGCATGACGACAAAGTCGGGCTGCACCTTCATTGACCCAACTGGTGCATTGTGCCAACATAGGTAATCATCTTCGAGTTTTTGAGTCAGGCGCTCGGCAAATCTTCGCTCACCAGTGGTGTCGAAGCGGCAACGGCTAAAGACAGGAAACAGCAAGGCCATAGGCAAATTGAATGGCCAACTGCTGCACACAATGCGGTATGGCCTATATCTATATGTTAATTAATGCTATTGAGTGTACCCGCTCAAGACCCATGCCTCTGGCTTTCACGTCAAAGCGTTTTAGCGCTTTTCATTGACAGTTCAACCTGTGTCAGTGCTGCAGCCAAACGTGCAATACCGTCCTCGATTTGCACAATGGCTGCACATTGTCGGGCTTGAGGTGCGGGTCAGACGTTGGGAGGTCAAGCGCAAGCTCAGCCAAAACCAATCAGATCAAGACCGGCACGGCGTGATCCGCGCCTTATCCACGCTGGGCCAGCACGAACTGGCCAACACCATGGCAGAAGCCATGAATCAGAAAACACCTGAAAGAAGACCATAAAACCATGTACTGCGTCAGAGCTTGAAGAAACATCAACGCCACAGGAGGACATGGTCATGTATCTGGTACAACTTTTTAGAAACCTAATCAGTCTTTAATTTTATACGATGTATATTATGTTAAATCAAGGATCGACGATGACTGGCAGCTATCCTAGAGTACCCCTCTAGCCTCATCTTTCGATGTTTATTCATTTGTGAGTGCCTGAGCGACAAATAGCCAGATGCCCAGGGGTTTCGTGCGCGCGATGAAGAGATTAAGCGCAACGAACAACGCGCCCTGAGCTTGATCAGCAGTATTTTTGTTCTTCCGCTACTAATTGCCTGATTCGTTCCGGGCTCTGATGGCTGTAGCTCTTAGAACGTTCAAAGCGCAGGCTCCTGCGTGTGCCGTTACAGCTTTCAATATTTTTTGTTGATAAGCGCCGATTGCTGGTATTGCTGCTGTAGGCATTTTGTCTAAAACGCTGCACAGCTGCGGCATCGTTCCGTGCGCGTTGTTCCCTCTAATTTCTATCAGCTTCTTCGGCCCTGCGTTGGGCTGCTGTGCCTACGCCCTCATGCAGGACCTTGCCATCAGCACATGGCTGGTTTGTCCAAAGCCGCGCCCCTTTGGCGTCTTGGCATTTGTAAATTTGAGAAGACACATTGATAGAAATCAATGCGGTTAATAGAAATACCGCTTTTTGTAACATAGGGTAAGTCTATCACCAGGTGTTTGTCCTTGGCATGCGAAAAGTGCTCAAGCCCCCTGCTCTGATCCGCTTGCGGGCTGGCTATTGCATGGCAATTGGCGAGCAGCGTCTGATCTTTTAAACCTGTTTTATCAACTCGACTCAGAGTTTTTGGCAGTTTTACCAGGTTTTGGGTAACCCATTTTTTTGAGTGTTTTTTGCAGTTGAGCCATAGATTGCCACAGCTGATTGGCATAACTTGGCTCCAAAGGTTGCTCTGCCTGCAGATGCGCAATGGTTTGCTGTAGCGCCTCCTGCAAAGATTGCACACTGTAGTTGCGCCGCCAGTCGGCACTGTCCTGCCGTTTTTTTTCAAAATACGCGGTGACTTGTTCACGCTCTGCGGGTGTCAGCTTGTCAGCCTCTTCGGGTAATAAGGATGTCGCGAACCTTGAACATGACGCGACCACTTTGCTGGTGGAGCGTTTGAGATCACTCTGGTACTCGCTGCGGATGAACTGGATTTTTCTGCCTTGTTCGCGGATTTGCATGCTGACTCCATCAATCACAAAAGACTGATGAAATTCTATCCGATTAGACGGATAGATAAATGCAATGCGACAGATAATTTATTATCTGCTTAATCAGAGGTATTTTTATCCGACTAGGCGGATGAATTTTAATCCTTCTAGTCGGATAGAAATATATCGGACTTTAGTTTTGATACATTGGCTCATCTGGGAGCCCTCAAAGCGCCAAATTGCTGCTGCATACCTGGCAGCAAACCCCATTGAGCACCAGCAAACTACAGGCTCTTAACACCACGAATGCCTACTCGATACCCAGCGCACGTATTGCGTTGAACAACAGCGCAACCATGCAAAACACCTTGCATAGACCACTGTGGTGCAGTGGTTTGCAAGGTGTTTTTGTGCGACTGGCGGACTGGAAGTCCATCACATTGCGAGGGCTGGGCGCAGTTGCGCTGTGGTCTTAGCCACAGTCAGAAAGGCGCAGTCTTGGTCAGCGCGTACAAAGACCAATTTGGTTCGATTTGCATCGAACCGCCTCACTTTATTTCAGGTTGCCAGAAAGAAATTTGGCCAAGCGCTCACTGCGAGGATTGCTCAGAACCTGTTTAGGGTCGCCCTGCTCTTCAATGATGCCTTGATGCAAGAACACCACATGGTTCGAGACTTCACGGGCAAAGCCCATCTCATGGGTTACAACCACCATCGTGCGGCCTTGCTGGGCCAGCAATTGCATGATGCGCAGCACTTCACCAACCAACTCTGGATCGAGCGCGCTGGTGGGCTCATCGAACAACAGCACTTCAGGCTCAACCGCCAAGGCGCGGGCAATCGCCACGCGCTGCTGCTGCCCGCCTGAGAGCTGGTTGGGGTATTTGTCTTCATGGCCTTTGAGGCCAACCATGTCCAGATAACGCATGGCCGAAGCGATTGCCTGATCCTTGCTTTGCCCCAGCACATGCACTGGCGCCTCGATGATGTTTTGTATCACCGTCATATGCGCCCACAAATTGAAGTGCTGGAATACCATGGTCAATTTAGTGCGAAAGCGCTGCAGCTGTTTCAGGTCAGTGGCGTGCAGTTCTTTGTCTTTGCGCAAATCCAGCTGTAATTCTTCGCCGGTGAGCAGGATGCGGCCCTGATTGGGGCGCTCTAGCAAGTTCATGCAGCGCAAAAATGTGCTTTTACCCGACCCAGAGCTGCCAATGATGCTGATCACATCGCCCGCATTGGCGGATAAGGAAAGGCCTTTGAGCACATGGTTACTGCCATAGTATTTATGGATATCCAGTGCTTGCAGCTTGACTGCAGAAGAAGCGGTGTTGGTCATGCGAAAAAAAATCTCAATGGGTGCGCGGTTGCAGGTAGGCGGTGTAGCGCTTCTCGATCAGGCGGAAGATGCCCATCAGTGTGAACGTCAGCACGAGATACAAGCCTGCTGCAAACAAATAGGCTTCGAAAGTGAGGTAGTAGTCGCGGTTGATTTTCTGTGCCGCAGCCGTTAGCTCCAGCATGGCTGGAATCGTACTGGCCAGGCTGGTGCCGTGCATCATCTGCATCACTTCATTGGTGTATGGTGGCAAGGCGCGGCGCATCGCACTGGGCAAAATAATACGGCGCAGTACTTGAAAGCGGCTCATGCCCATTGCGTAGCCAGCTTCAACCTCGCCTTTGCTGGTATCGCGAATCGCGCCGGCCAAGATTTCGGCCAAATAGCCGGCGTGGTTGATACTGAAGGCCAGCATCGCGCAGAACATCGCGCTTTTGAACGGCTCCAGGAACCAGATCGTGTCCCAATGGCTCCTGACCCAATCGAGTTGTGCAATGCCGTAGTAGATCAAAAAGATCTGTATCAGCAGCGGCGTGCCGCGCACCACATAGGTAAAGCTCGATGCAATGCCGCGCAATACCGGTGAGCGCGAGCACAACATCAACGCAAAAATCAAACCTGCAATGCCGCCGCATACCAGCAGGCCGCCGAGCATCACGAAGGTGCCCTCCATGCCTTGCAGGTATAAGAGCCAGGTCGAGGCTTCGGAAAAAATCTCCCAATTCATAGTTTCCTCACAAGGTGATTTTTTCGGTACCAAGGCTGTAGCGTGCGTGCACTTTGCGCAGCACCCACAGGGAAATGCTGGTGAAAACCAAATACATCGCTGCAGTCATCAGAATGAACAGGAATGGCTCACGGGTCGCGGCCCCTGCTTGGCGTGCCAGGTACGTCATATCGTGCAAACCAATCAGGCTGACAAGCGCTGTCGCCTTGAGAATGCACATCCAGCTGTTGGTAAAACTAGGCACCACATAACGGATCATCTGCGGCAAGGTAATGCGTCTGAACACCTGCCAGCGCCCCATGCCAAAAGCGAGCCCGGCTTCACGCTGGCCTGCAGGAATGGCTTTGATGGCGCTGCGGAAGTTCTCGGTCATGTAAGCGCCGTATATAAAGCCAATGGTCAGCACGCCAGCGACAAATGGGTCTAGGGTGATCTGGTAGTTCCAGCCCATGTTCTCGATTAAGGTGTTGATCACCGTTGGGCCACCGTAAAACACCAGCAGCATCGTCAGCAGTTCAGGTACGCCCCTGACCAATGTGGTGTAGGCCTGGCCTACAATGACTGCAAAGCGGTTGCCCGAGAGCTTGGCGCCTGCACCAAGCAAGCCCAAAAAAATTGCCACAGCCAGCGATGTCAGTGCAATAGAGACTGTCATCACCGAGCCTTGCAATATAGATATGTAGTAACCGGTCATGCAGAGCGGGAGAAAAAAGTTAAGCACCACTTATGCCGCTGGGGCATAAGCTGCGAGGCCGCAATAGTAACAGCGCCATTAGTTCTGACGAACTAAGGCGCTGTATATATACGATCAAGTGAAAGAGTGACGAAACACTTGATGCAGATTGGCTATTGTATTAATCGTGACCGTACGGGTCAAAGTCAAAATATTTTTTTCCAATCGTTGCGTACTTGCCATTGTCGCGCAATGCTTTGATCGCATCATTCAATTGGCCTTTGAGCTCATCCTGGCCTTTGCGCAATGCAATGCCCATGCCTTCACCAAAGTACTTGGAGTCCAGCAGGTCCGGGCCTACGGCTTTATAGTCTTTGCCATCTGGTTTGCTCAGGAAACCACCTGTGACTTCGACCTTGTCAGCGACAGTGCCATCCAGGCGACCGGCGTTGATGTCCAAATACACTTGGTCTTGTGCTTCGTAAGGCACAATTTTCACGCCTTTAGGGGCCAGCTCGCCTTCAGCATAACGCTCTTGGGTGCTGCCTTTGAGCACGCCCAGAGTCAGGCCCTTGAGTGAGTCGTGATTGGTATATTCCTGCGAATTTTTCACCACAATCGTGCTGGGCGTTTTGTAGTAGCGATTGCTGAAGTCGATCACACGCTTGCGCTCATCGGTGATTGACATATCGCTGATGATCACGTCATAGCGGCGGCTTTGCAGGCCAGGAATCATCGCATCCCACACCTGTTCGACAAACACGCACTTGCGCTTGATTTCTTCGCACACGGCATTGGCAAAATCCACGTTAAAACCAACCAGCTCGCCTTGGGCATTTTTATACACAAACGGCTCATAGGTTGGGTCCACTGCCACGCGCAAATCTTGCGCAGAAACCGAGAATGCAGCGCCGGCCAACAGGCTGGCCAGCAGCGCTGTCATGACGTGTTTTTTCATATATCGAACTCCAAGGTGTAAATCATAAAAATGCGATTGCGCAGCACTTGCCCACCATTGTGGGATGCGGCTGGATGCAGGCAAAAGCACACCGGCGGTCTGCCCATAGATTCCAATTAAACCAGCAACGGGTTGCCGCGATTATCTTGGAGCAATCACTTTGTTAATGTGAGCAATTCTAGTGCCAGCCAGTGGGGTTGAGAGCCCAGATGCAGGTTTCAACCATGATTTGAGGGTTAATCTGCATGCGCCATTTCATAAAATTTGCAAAAGTGTGAATGCTTGTAACGTGCTCGGTTGCATCTGCGCATTTTGATTCGATCGAAATAGGCAGTGCCAATAGAGCAAAGCACAAATTCCAACAGATTGTTATAATGGAGGCTGTTCTACTCATCAACGTGCATGAAAAATGCATCTTTTTGAGCAACTCGCTCATGCATGCTGTAGGTCCACTGCGGCTTGGCAGGCATGGTGTTTTCAACGGCAGGCAGCCATTAACAACAGTTCCAGCTGCCCGCCATCTGGATGGTCGTTTTTCTCGACCCGATGCCCAACGACTTCATGGGATGCCATAAAGGCTTATCTACCCCAGAAGACCGTTTGTGTGAGGTGCAATGCTTTTGCTCCCCACTCGGCAGCCACTTGATGTGCGGCATATAGCCGCCATTATTTGTCTGAAGGCATGCGCTGTGTTTAGCGTTTGTTTTTGTTGTGATCAGTGTGCTGCACATGAGGCGTTATTGCCTGATGTGCTATTTTGCCCTTGCGCATCACTGCGATCCTCGCGTGCAAGAGCCAGGCCCTGATCAGCTGCTCGGCATCAGCCACATTTGTGCTTTGTGCATGCGTCATGCACTCAGTGCAGATCGGGTGTGCTCGTGCGCACCCACTCCAGAACAACGGAGGGGTACAACTCGATGGCCAAAAGCATTCACATCGACCACGTTTATAAGGTGTTTGGCAACAAACCAGAGGCAGCCATTGCTCTGGCCAAACAAGGCAAATCCAAGCAAGAAATCCTGCAAAGCACCGGCAACTCGATTGGCGTTTTTGATGCCAATTTTGAGATTGAGGCTGGCGAGATTTTCGTCATCATGGGGCTATCTGGCTCAGGCAAATCCACCTTGGTGCGCATGCTCAACCGCTTGATCGAACCCAGCGACGGCAAAATTCTCGTCGATGGCCAGGACATCAATGCACTGGCTGACAAGGCATTGCGTGATCTGCGCCGCAAAGACATCAGTATGGTGTTTCAGTCGTTTGCGCTCATGCCACACATGACCGTGCTGGACAACACCGCATTCGGCTTAGAACTCGCCGGCATTGACAAAAGCAAACGCCACCAAGCCGCGCAAGATGCACTGGAGCAAGTGGGCCTTGGTAGCTGGGCCAACAGTTATCCGGACGAACTATCCGGAGGTATGCAGCAACGCGTGGGGCTGGCCAGAGCCTTGGCGGCCGATCCATCCATCCTATTGATGGATGAAGCCTTCTCCGCGTTGGATCCGATTATTCGCACTGACATGCAATCTGAATTGCTGCGCCTGCAGGAAGTCAAGCAGCGCACGATTGTTTTTATCTCGCACGACTTGGACGAGGCCATGCGCATTGGTAGCCGCATTGCCATCATGAAAGACGGCCATGTGGTGCAAGTGGGCACACCTGAAGAAATTTTGCGCAATCCTGCCAACGATTATGTGCGCAGCTTTACCAAAGGCGTTGACGCATCCGTGGTTTTCAAGGTTGCCGATATTGCGAGCCGCAACTACCCAGTGCTGGACCTCAACAAGTCAGGCCAAGGTTTGCGCGCTGGGCTGCGTCTGCTGCAAGACCAGGACCGCGATTACGGCTATGTGGTCTCCAGCGGACAACGCTTTGAAGGCATTGTGTCCACGGAGTCCCTGCGCCAGGCACGTGATGGCTCCAGCGCACTTCAGCCTTTGAGCGATGCATTCCTGCCAGAGCCGATTGTGGTGCGTGGCGATGAATTGGTAGCAGATGTGGTGGGCCGTGCCGCAGAGCCACCCTACCCGCTGCCGGTGGTCAACGAGCAAGGCCGGTTTTTAGGCGCCGTCAGCCGCACACGCTTGCTGCGTTTCCTCGATCGAGACACCCCACCGCTGCCAGCAGATGCGGGTCAGGCCATCGCGCGCACAAACCCCACTACAGCACAAGCTCCGATGGCCACAGCAGCGTGAAAGGCACTTGCATGACAGATATGAATTCTTTCCAAATCGCACAAAACACGAATAACGACAATCCTTGGGCTGCCTCACAATCTGATGCGGGTAGCGCAGCAGCAGGCAATTCTGCCCAGGCTGCAGCCGATAATCCTTGGGCCAGCTCCAGCGCTTCGGCAGCTGCAGATACAAGCAGCAGCGCAGCGGCAGCAGCGGACAACCCCTGGGGGGCGGCTGCATCGGGCAGCGAAACGGCCAACTCGGTCAGTGATACGGCTAGCAATGCGGCTAGCTCTGGCACAGATTGGCTTTCTGGCGGCGCAGTTACACCCCAAGGCGGTGGTGACAGCTTCCAGATCAGCCAGCTTTGGGATGGCAGCCTGCCCGTGCAGAGCTGGATCAATGATGGCTTGGCCTGGTTTGTAGCGAGCTTTCGCCCTTTCTTCCAGGCGGTGCGCAGTCCGATTGACGCAGTGCTGGGCAGCATCCAGCATTTGCTGGTGTCGGTCCCAACCTTGGTGATGATCGCTATTTTGTCGCTGATTGCCTGGCAGTTTGCAGGCAAGCGCATTGCCATCGGCTCGCTCATATCTCTATTGGTCATTGCCATGCTGGGCGTCTGGCCTGAAGCCATGATTACCTTGGCGCTGGTGCTGACCTCACTGGTGTTTTGCCTGCTGATCGGACTGCCGCTGGGCATTGTGCTGGCCAGCAGCGACCGAGCACAGCGCGTGATGCGGCCGTTTCTTGATGCCATGCAAACCACACCCGCTTTTGTGTATCTGGTGCCCGTGGTGATGCTGTTTGGCATTGGTAATGTGCCAGGCGTGATAGTGACCATCGTATTTGCCCTGCCCCCACTGGTGCGCCTCACCAACCTGGGGATTCGCCAGGTACGTCCTGATTTGATTGAGGCAGCCAAAGCCTATGGCGCGTCGCCACTGCAAATGCTGGCCAAGGTCCAATTGCCATTGGCCATGCCATCCATCATGGCCGGTATCAACCAAGCCCTGATGTTGTCGCTGTCTATGGTGGTGATTGCATCGATGATTGCAGTTGGCGGCCTGGGCCAAATGGTGTTGCGTGGCATTGGCCGTCTGGACATGGGCCTGGCCACCGTTGGAGGTTTGGGTATTGTGCTGCTGGCCATCATGCTTGACCGCATCACACAAGCGATGGGCCAACCAAAGCGTGGCGGTCAGTCCTGGCTCGATGGTGGCCCGATTGGGTTGCTGCGCAAAGCGCTGGGAGCAGGCAAGCCTGTGGCATCTGCTGTTCCTGCGGCCACCACACAAACACCGCGCCCTGAACGGGCCGCCCCCACCAAATCAAAGCCCACTGCTGGCGGCAGCGACAGGGCTGAACCAGCAGGTCTGAAACCAGCCGGCCATTGATTTGAAAGCATGCCCATGGCGCGCGGCCTGGCGCCATGGATTGCCTCCCTCACCCGTTTTTGACGCCTTTCAAGCATCTTTAAGGAGCACCCTAGCGCATGCGTTTTTTTGATATTTTTTCTTTGACCCCCACACCGAACACCATCTGCGGCGCACAGCCGCGCACACGTAGCCTCGCAGCAGCAGCAGCAGCAGCAGCAGCAGCAGCAGCAGCAGCAGCAGCAGCAGCAGCAGCATTGCGCCTGGGCGCAAGTGGACTGGCATTGGCTAGTGCCGCATTGATTACGCAAGCCCATGCGAGCGACTTGCCTGGCCAGGGCCGCAGCGTGCAACCGGTACAAACCTCCGTGTCAGAGGAAACATTTCAAACCCTGATCGTCGTTAAAGCTTTGGAGCAACTGGGCTACAAAGTCCTGCCGATTCAAGAAACCGAATACGCTTCCGGTTATATGGCGCTGGCCAATGGCGATGCAAGCTTTACCGCCGTCAACTGGCAGCCCTTGCACAACGACTTCTATGCCAATGCCGGTGGTGACGACAAGTTCTTCCGTGTTGGCACCTACGTTGACAACAGTGCCCAAGGTTATCTGATCGACAAGAAAACCGCCGAGCAATACAACATTACCAACCTCGGGCAGTTGAGCGATCCAGAAATCGCCAAGCTGTTTGATGCCAACGGTGATGGCAAAGCCGATCTGACCGGCTGTACGCCAGGCTGGGGCTGTGAGCCTGTGATTGAACACCAGCTTGACGCATTTGGGCTGCGCGAGTCCGTCAGCCACAACCAAGGCAATTATGCCGCGCTGATGTCAGACACCATTACCCGCTACCAGCAAGGCCAACCAATTCTCTACTACACCTGGACGCCCTACTGGGTCTCAGGCGTGCTGGTGCCAGGCAAAGATGTGGTGTGGCTGGAGGTGCCTTTCACCAGTTTGCCTGGCGAGCAAAAAGCCATCGACAGCATGTTGCCCAACGGCAAAAACTACGGTTTTCCACTCAACCACATGAGCATTGTGGCGAACAAAGAGTTTGCCGCTGCCAATCCTGCTGCGGCCAAACTCTTTGCGATTATGAAACTGCCAATTGATGATGTGTCTGCGCAAAACCTGCGCATGCAGCAAGGCGAGAAAAGCAGTGCGGATATTGCCCGCCATGCGGATGCCTGGATTGCTGCACACCAAAGCACGTTCGATGGCTGGATTGAGCAAGCCAAACAAGCCGCGCAGCAGTAACGGCTTGCTGCGCACGTCTGCTATGGCAGTTGAACCTGCATTGCAGCCCACTTCTACCACTTACTTGAGGGACTCTTTATGAAGACATCTTTTTTGCGTATCCAACACATTACCGCTGCTGCCTTCTTGGGCATGGGCATGTCCTTGGGCGTAGCCCATGCACAGGACCTGCCAGGTAAAGGCATATCGGTCCAGCCAATCAAAAGCTCGATTGCCGAGGAAGGCTTTCAAACATTGCTGGTCAGCCGCGCCCTTGAAGCCCTGGGCTATGCGGTCAAAGACATCCAGGAGACCGAATACGCAACCGGCTACGTTGCCGTTGCCAATGGCGATGCAACATTTATCGCCGCCAACTGGGCGCCCCTGCATGACGATTTTTACAAGAATGTCGGAGGGGACAGCAAGCTCTACCGCAAAGGCACCTACGTGAATAACTCACTGCAAGGTTATTTGATCGACAAGAAAACAGCCGAGCAGTACAAAATCACCAATATTGAGCAGCTCAAAGACCCAGCCATCGCCCAGCTGTTTGACACCAATGGCGATGGCAAAGCCGACCTGACTGGCTGCAACCCTGGCTGGGGCTGCGAGGCGGTCATTGAGCACCAACTCAAAAGCTATGGCATTGATGGCAGCGTGACCCACAACCAAGGTAGCTACTCGGCCTTGATTGCCGACACCCTTGCCCGCTACAAAGCGGGCCAGCCAATTCTCTACTTCACATGGACACCGTACTGGGTCTCGGGTGTTCTCAAGCCCGGCTCTGACGTTGTCTGGTTGCAAGTGCCGTTCACTGCATTGCCTGGTGAGCAAGCAGGCGTCGAGACCAAACTGGGCGATGGCTCAAACTACGGCTTCCCAGTCAACACGCAGCATATTGTCGCGAACAAAGCATTCGCAGAGAAAAACCCGTCAGCTGCCAAGCTGTTTGAAGTCATGCAGCTGCCTATTGCCGATATCAATGCACAAAACCTGCGCATGCAGCAAGGCGAGAACTCCGCGGCCGATCTGCAGCGCCATGTGGATGGCTGGATCAAAGCCAATCAAGCCACATTCAATGGCTGGATTGAACAAGCCAAAGCGGCTAATTAACCATGTAGGCGGCGATGCCAGTGTGCTCGCCCGCCTACTCATTGATGCAAGGCAAAAAAAACGGGCCGCAATGGCCCGTTGTGTGCAATACCCTGGGGGTATTTCGCAGTGGGTATTTAATAAATCGCCAAACTGAGCCAGTAAGCCAAAGCCGCCACAAAGGCGCTGGCGGGAATCGTGAAAATCCAGGCCCAGACAATATTGCCCGCTACGCCCCAGCGTACGGCACTGGCGCGCTGTGTAGAGCCTACGCCCACAATCGCCCCTGTGATGGTATGTGTAGTCGAGACCGGAATGCCCATCGCCGTCGCAATGAACAAGGTCATGGCACCACCGGCTTCAGCACAAAAACCACCGACAGGCTTGAGTTTGGTGATCTTCTGGCCCATGGTTTTGACAATTCTCCAACCGCCAAACATCGTGCCCAAACCAATCGCGGCATAGCAAGACACAATCACCCAAGTCGGTGGCGAAGTCGCCTCCTTGCCCAAATAGCCAGTACCAATCAACAACAGCCAAATGATACCGATGGTTTTTTGCGCATCATTGCCGCCGTGGCCGAGGCTGTATGCACCGGCAGAGAGCAATTGCAAGCGCCTGAACCACTTGTCGACGTGGCCTGGTCGCGTGCGGCGAAACAGCCAGGCGACAATCACCATCATCGCCGAGCCCAGTAAGTAGCCCAGCAGCGGTGAGACAAAGATGAAAACCACCACCTTCATGATGCCCATCACCTCCAGCGCACTCACACCCCCCTTGGCAATCACCGCGCCAACAATGCCACCAATCAAGGCATGCGAAGAGCTGCTGGGGATGCCGTAATACCAGGTCAGCAAATTCCAGCTGATCGCGCCTAATAATGCGCCAAAGACCACGTGGGTGTCTACAAAATCTGGCGAAACAATGCCCTTGCCTACCGTGGCAGCCACGCTGAGATGGAAGACAAAAATCGCAACGAAATTGAAAAACGCGGCGAACAAGACTGCCTGAGCGGGTTTGAGCACCCCGGTCGAGACAACGGTGGCAATGGAGTTGGCCGCATCATGAAAACCATTCATGAAGTCGAAAATCAAGGCCAAGACCACCAGCAAGACTACGACCCATAAGGCCGCTTGTGCTATTTCCATTTTGAACTCCTGCTAGAGTGAAGGGATCAGGAGTTTTCCAGCACAATGCCTTCAATAATTTTTGCCACGTCCTGGCAACGATCACTGATGGATTCGAGCAGCTCGTAAATGGCTTTGAGCTTGATCAGCTCGCGCACATCTTCTTCTTGTCTGAACAAAGCGCTCATGGCCGAACGCAGCACGCGGTCGGCATCGTCTTCCAACTTGTCAATTTCTTCACAGGTTTTCAAGGCCGCTTCTGCCACCGACGCATCAGCAATCTTGTCCAGCGTGCCAACTGCGGCACGTACGCGGTCAATGCAGCGGCGATCCAGGTCGGTCAAGGTGCGCATGTCATCGGTGATCGCGTGCACATCGTAGAGCACTAAAGTTTCGGCGACGTCTTGAATCAAGTCGGCCACATCGTCCATGCGATTGATCAAGCTGTGAATCTGCTCACGATCAATCGGTGTGATGAAAGTCTGGTGAATCGTTTTGTTGACAAGTGTAGTCACGCTGTCAGCAGCACTTTCAGCCTCGTCAATGGCAGCAATGTATTGAGCCCTTAAATTGGCATCAGAGTAATTGGCAACCAGCTTGACCAAGGCATCTGCGGCCTCGACAGTGTGGTTGGCATGTTGATTAAAAAGCGCAAAAAAATTGCCCTCGCGGGGCAATAGCTTACCGAACAGCATTCAGGACCTCTGACATATGTCATACAAATGAAATAAAATTGTAAGATAACTTGGTGGCATCTGTCCAAACAAAGCTGCTCGCAAACCCAAGCTGCACGCAATTCAATACCAGATCAGCCCATTTTTCGTGGGAACGCAGCATTTCGATCAAACGCACGTTAAGTACATTCAGGACGTTATGTGCATGCAGGCATACATAGCCCACCCTAGCGTGTGCTGGCCGAAGCGGCCGGATGTCCTCAGTAATATGAATTACCTAGCGCTTCACCATTTGCCTTTATCAATGTATAATCGCTGGTTCTTTGCTGATTTTCCCAGCAAGCTTGAGCGTTTTTGAAGTTGCAGCTTAGGGTTGTTCAACCCTAAGCTGCGGCAGCGAGATGGGCAGGATGGGGTTCGCGGCAAAGAGAATGCAGCCAGTGCGGAGTCGTTCGCACTGGCTGCGTATTACAAGTGGACTGTAGGCTTTCAAAGGGATCTGTACTGTTGGCTTCGTGCCAAAACAGCTGCATCACGCCTAGCAGGCACAATGTCAAACCAAAGGTAGTAGTGATATGCCAAAAATGAAGAGCAAGAGCAGCGCGAAAAAGCGTTTTCGCGTTCGCCCAGGTGGTACTGTTAAGCGCGGTCAAGCGTTCAAACGCCACATCTTGACAAAGAAAAGCACCAAAAACAAACGCCAATTGCGCGGCGCAGTGAATGTGCATGAGTCCAACCTCGGCCACGTGGCACAAATGTTGCCATTCGCCGGTCTGTAATCTGCATTAAGGAGTTCACACATGCCTCGCGTAAAACGTGGTGTAACGGCACATGCCCGTCACAAGAAAATTCTGAAGCTGGCCAAGGGTTTCCGTGGTCGTCGTGGTAACGTCTATCGCGTTGCCAAACAAGCGGTAATGAAAGCGGGTCAATACGCTTATCGTGACCGCCGCAACAAAAAACGCGTATTCCGTCAGTTGTGGATTGCCCGTATCAACGCCGCTTCACGTGAGTTGGGCGTGACATACAGCCAGTTCACCAATGGCCTGAAAAAAGCACACATCGAGATCGACCGCAAAATGCTGGCTGATCTGGCTGTGTTTGACAAAGCCGCTTTTGCTAGCTTGGTTGACCAAGCTAAAGCCAAACTGGCAGCGTAATTACGGGAAGGCATGCCCCGTGCATGCCCCACTCTCCCGCACAAGGCTGGGCTTGGCGAATCTGCTGACAAAGCAGGTTCTCAAGGCACCAGCCTTTTTTATTGGAAATTGTTGGCAGCAAATGCCACCACTGTGTTGTACACGCCTGCAGCTTCGAGGATAAAGATATGAGCACTGCTGATTTGGATGCATTGATTGAACAAGCCCAAACCCAGTTTGCACAAAGCGACACCCCCGCCGCATTGGAAGATGCGAAAGCCCGATTCTTTGGCAAAAGTGGCCAAATCACCGAGCTGATGAAAGGCATGGCACAGCTGAGTGTGGATGAGAAGAAAACACGCGGCGCTGCCATCAACCAGGCCAAGCAAGCCATTGAGCAAGCCTTGCAAGCACGCCGCCAAGCACTGGCCGACGCCGAACTGGCGCGCCAATTGCAGGCCGAGCGTCTGGATGTAACCCTGCCTGGCAGACTGCGTCAGCCTGGCGGTCTGCACCCGGTCTCACGCACGATGGAGCGCATTGAAGCCATTTTCAGCTCGATGGGCTTTGATGTGGCCGATGGCCCAGAAGTCGAGTCCGACTGGCACAGCTTCACCTCACTGAACAACCCCCCCAATCACCCTGCTCGCTCGATGCAAGACACGTTCTACGTGGACATCAAGGATGAGCAAGGCCAGCACTACAACCTGCGTCCACACACCAGCCCAATGCAAGTGCGTTATGCACACCAGCATGTAAAAAAACATGCTGCCTTGAACGCCGCAGGCAAAACCATTCCAGATGTGCGCGTGATCGCACCAGGACGCACCTACCGCGTTGACAGCGATGCGACCCATTCGCCGATGTTCCACCAATGCGAAGGCCTGTGGCTGGGTGAGAACGTCAGCTTCAAAGACCTCAAATACGTCTTCACCAACTTCTGCAAAACGTTTTTTGAGCGTGATGATTTGGTGCTGCGTTTCAGGCCCAGCTTCTTCCCATTCACTGAGCCCAGCGCAGAAATTGACATCCAGTTTGCCAGCGGTCCGCTGGCTGGACGTTGGCTGGAAGTGGCCGGCTCAGGCCAAGTACACCCCAATGTGGTGCGCAATATGGGCCTGGACCCAGAGCAATACATTGGCTTTGCATTCGGTATGGGGCCAGATCGCCTCACGATGCTGCGCTATGGCGTCAATGATTTGCGCCTGTTCTTCGAAGGCGACGTCCGTTTCCTCAGCCAATTTCAATAAGCTGTCGATACACGTACCCACTTCTGCCAAAAGAAATAAGCCCTATGCAATTTCCTGAATCCTGGTTGCGCGAATATTGCAACCCCGCCCTGTCCACTCAAGCGCTGGCCGACACCCTGACCATGGGTGGCTTTGAAGTCGAAGAAATCACCCCGGTCGCTCCTGCATTTCACGGCATTGTGGTCGGTGAAATCATGGAAGCGGTGCAGCACCCTGACGCCGACCGCCTGCGTGTGTGCAAAGTCAGCATTGGCCAAGCAGAACCGCTGAGCATTGTCTGCGGCGCGCCCAATGCGCGCGTTGGCATCAAGGTGCCATGCGCAACGGTAGGTGCTGAACTGCCTCCCGGTGCTGATGGCAAACCATTCAAAATCAAAGTTGGCAAACTGCGTGGCGTCGAAAGCTACGGCATGCTGTGCTCGGCCAAAGAGCTGGGCATCGCCGATGACCAGAGCGGCTTGCTGGAGTTGCCGCTGGATGCACCGCTGGGCGTCAATCTCCGCGACTACCTGCGCCTCGATGATGCGCTGCTGACACTCAAGCTGACGCCCAATCTGGCGCATGGCCTGAGCATTTACGGCATCGCCCGTGAGCTGTCAGCCTTGACTGGCGCGCCGCTGCTGCCGCTGCCAACACCGGCTGTGGCCGTCAATGGCGCACAGACACTGGCTGTGAGCGTCAAGGACAAGGATTTGTGCGGCCGTTTTTCTGGTCGGGTGATCAACCAGATCAACACCCAGGCACAAACGCCTGCCTGGATGGTCGATAAGCTGGCCCGTTGCGGCCAGCGCAGCGTTGCGCCCTTGGTCGACATTTCTAACTACGTGATGTTCGAGCTGGGCCAACCTAGCCACATTTTTGACCTGGACAAAATCCATGGCGCGCTGCAAGTGCGCTGGGGCCAAGCCGGTGAAAAACTGGAATTGCTCAATGGCAATACCATCGAGGTCGACGGCAAAGTCGGCGTCATCAGTGATGACAAACAGCTCGAATCTCTGGCTGGCATCATGGGCGGCAATGCCACGGCCGTCAGCGATACCACACGCAATGTGTATGTTGAAGCCGCGTTCTGGTGGCCAGAAGCCATTCAAGGCCGCTCACGCCGCTATGCCTTCTCAACCGATGCCGGTCACCGTTTTGAGCGCGGTGTTGATCCGCAGCGCACCATTTGCGCTATCGAGCGCATCACCGAACTGGTCATTGCGATTTGCGGCACACCAGACACGGTGGTCAATCCGATTGACGACCAGATCATTCAATTGCCAGAAGTGAAACCGGTGGATCTGCGTGTCGCACGCGCAGCCAAAGTGATTGGCATGCCAATTTCCACCGAGCAATGCGAACAAGCGTTCACACGCCTGCAACTGGGCTTTAAGAAACTGCCAAGCAATGGCGGCGATATCCTGCGCGTCACGCCACCATCGTACCGCTTCGATATTCAAATCGAAGAGGATTTGATCGAAGAAGTCGCACGCATCATCGGCTTTAACTCGCTTCCAGACACGCCGCCGATTGCGCCGATCATTGCACGCATTGCACCAGAGGCAAGTCGCAGCAAATTTGCACTGCGCCACTTGCTGGCCGACTTGGGTTACCAGGAAACCATCAACTTCAGCTTTGTCGAAGAAAGCTGGGAGCGTGATCTGGCCGGCAATAACAACCCGATCCACTTGCTCAACCCGATCGCTGCACCGATGAGCGTGATGCGCTCTTCGCTGCTGGGCTCGCTGCTGAATGTGCTGCGTGTCAATTTGGACCGCAAAGCCACACGTGTGCGTCTGTTTGAAGTGGGCCGTGTGTTCAAACGCGATGACAGCGTACAAACCACTGACACCACAGTCAAGGGCGTGCATCAGCCGATGCATGTCGCTGGCCTGGCGTATGGTGATGTCGATGGGCGCCAATGGGGCCAGGGCGAGTCACGCGTGGACTTTTATGACGTCAAAGGCGATGTCGAGGCCTTGTTTGCACCATTGGTGCCTACATTTGTTGCTGCGGAACACCCCGCGCTGCACCCAGGGCGCAGCGCGCAAGTGCTGCTCGATGGCCAAGCGGTTGGCTGGGTTGGCGAGTTGCATCCACAATGGCGCCAACAGTGGGAGCTGAGCCACGCGCCAGTGCTGTTTGAGCTGGACTTGGCCGCTGCACTGCAACGCCCTGTGCCGGTTGCCAAAGCCGTGCCCAAATACCAAATGGTTGAGCGCGATATTGCGGTGGTGGTGCAAGAGTCCGTGGCATTTTCACAAGTGCAGACAGCGATTGCACGCGCGTCAACAAGTATTCGCATTGCAAACAGCATGCTGTTTGACATTTACCGCCCGGCCCCAGGACAGAACGCCACCGGCGTGAATCAGGGCGAGAAAAGCCTGGCCATTCGACTGACATTGGATGGGGCCGGCGCAACACTGACCGATGCGGATATTGATCTAACGGTCTCGGCTGTGTTAAAAGCTCTTGAAAGTGCGGTTGCCGCACGTCTTCGTACCTAAATCATTGGCGTCGAAAGAGAGTGAGACATGAACGAACTGCCTATCGATATTGACAGCCTTGCGCCTACGTCTTTGACCAAGGCGCAAATGGCTGAGTTGTTGTATGACCGAATTGGCCTGTCCAAGCGCGAATCCAAGGACATCGTGGACGCATTTTTTGATTTGATTGCCAAACGACTCATCGATGGCGATAGCGTTCGTATTTCTGGCTTTGGCAATTTCCAAGTCAGGGAAAAAGCTGCTCGGCCAGGTCGAAACCCACGCACAGGCGAATCAATTCCGATTGAAGCACGCCGTGTGGTGACCTTCCATGCCAGCAACAAGCTCAAGGAAAAAGTGCAGCAGGCCTAATGCCAGTGAATGCATATGACAAGGGGGCAATCGCCCTCTTTTTTATTGGTCTGTGTACACTGCCCAGTATCACCATGCGTTAGAGAGCCTCCAGCATCAACCGTGACCAAAACGCACAATGTTTGCATGCCTAAACAAGCAAATGCAAACAAATCAGACTGATCACAGTATGATGACAGCCCCCAAAAGGCACGGCGTCAAAGACGATGGCGCAGTGCTCAACTTGGGTAACTTGATGCTCAATCTTTGCATCAATGCGTTGAAACAATTAATAAGGCTTGGCGATTGGCTCAATACAACACGCGCGCGACCTCAGTGTGCCTGCAATGCACCAGCGGTACGTGGCGACAAACAAATTGATAAATTGCTTAATTAGGTTTACATGAATACTCCCCTGCCCCCCATTCCCGCGAAGCGGTACTTCACCATTGGCGAAGTTGCAGAACTCTGTGACGTCAAGCCCCATGTGCTGCGCTACTGGGAGCAGGAATTCACGCAATTGCGGCCAATGAAACGCCGCGGCAATCGCCGCTATTACCAGCACCATGAAGTGCTGATGATTCGCCGCATTCGTGAATTGCTCTATGGTCAAGGGTTCACGATCAGTGGTGCGCGCACCCGATTGCAAAGCTGGAGTGCGGCAGATGCCGAAGCGGCAGCAAACAGCACAGTGGCCGAATCCAACTCCGCCCCTGCCGCAACGGCTGCGGACCGGGTCACCGATCGACCCAATGCACAACACAGTGCTGCGCAAGCTCATGAGAAGCCAATGCTGGCAGATGAGGCAACGCAATCCGCTCAACAACACGAATTTTCCAGTGAATTGAATATTCGCCATGAATTAATTCAAATTCGTGACTTTTTAAGCCAAGCGACCTCAAAATACGGTCTATAATCTTGTTTTTCGGCGTGTAGCGCAGCCAGGTAGCGCACTTGCATGGGGTGCAAGGGGTCGCGAGTTCGAATCCCGCCACGCCGACCATAAAAATTTTGAATTAGCTTGATTATTTAAGTTATAATTCAAAGTTCTGTGACCCTATCGTCTAGCGGTTAGGACATCGCCCTTTCACGGCGGTAACCGGGGTTCGATTCCCCGTAGGGTCGCCACAGTTTGCTGACATTGACTGCAAGTCAATGCTCTACCAGGAGCGGTAGTTCAGTTGGTTAGAATACCGGCCTGTCACGCCGGGGGTCGCGGGTTCGAGTCCCGTCCGCTCCGCCAAAAGGTAGTTTGCAAAAAAAACAATTCAATTCAAATTGCCGCATNAAAGGTAGTTTGCAAAAAAAACAATTCAATTCAAATTGCCGCATCATGCGGCAATTTTTTTGCCTGTCTTCCTGCGCAATGGCAGTCAACTCAACACCACTTCTCGGCTGCGCAAGTAAAAACACGGCTGCAACACCAGCGCGCCATCTAACGCACAATAGCAAGCTGACCCCTCCTCTTCTTGCTGCGACAATCAATCATTGCCTCTGTCGCGCGTAAAAAAAGGATGCTTGTTGATGAGCATCCTTTTTAAAATCGTCAAACATGAGGATTAAGCGCCTCTACGCTCAATGGCAATTAGAACAACAATGCAATCAGAATAATGACTGGAATAGGAACTCCCAAAAAGAAGAGCAAGATAGATCTCATATCAATATAACTCCTGTCGTATGAATAAATTTTAAATAATCAGGCAGCTTTCGCGGGAACTCACTGCTTAGAACTTGGATATAACCAGAATCGATCGGAACCTATGTTCAGATAAAGGCATGCTTGTAGCACATGCCTGGCACAAACGATTAAACGTTGTCTCGCAAACGACCACCAAAAGTAGCCATCAAAGCTGCGGTAAATGCACCAATCAGCAAAGAAATAGCGATCCAGAGTGCTGTATAGGCTGCGGCTTTGCGTGCTGAGTCTGCCGCTTCACGCGCTGCAACTTCAGCTTGCTCAATTCGTTGCTCGATTTCAGTGATTGTGCTGTCAATGCGGCTGCGTGCCTCTTGCTGGCTGATATTCGTATAGCGCGCAATCAGTTGAGCCACATAATCACGATCAGTCTCTACAAACTCTCCACGGCTGATGCTTTGCACCACAATCGGTGTAATTTCCTGCGTCAGCCAAGCAGCTTCTTCTGCGCGGGTCGCCGCATCACTGGAGGTAAGACCGCTTTGCGGTACGTTCACATCAGAGCGACGAATCAGTGCATGGACGTAATAGTCCACAAAGCCGTTTTGTGCTGAATTGGAGCCAGAGTCAGTGCCACCTGCCACCATGGCCACCGTTTGTGCAGCGCCACCCGCCAGTGATCCGACAGCGCGGCCCGCACCACCAAGCACAGACGTAATCGCGCTGGCGAGCAATACCACTGTGATAATCATAGATAAAGCCCACGCCAGAAAGCCGTGCGCAGTATCGCGGAAGTACACCTCATCGGTCTTGACAGAAACCCAGTGCGTACGCAGGCGACCTGCCAAATACCCCCCCAAACCGGCAGCAATCAGTTGCGTAAGAGTCAACCAAATAATGGTTGACCAACCAATAGTGCTGGCACTGGCCCCTTCATTGGACCAGGCAGAAATAGAGGACAAACCGAGTCCTGAACCCAGGACGACCAGCAGCAAACCAATGGCTGCGGCACCGACGGCACCAGCAATAATGGCCCCCCAAGATACTGCGCTAGCACCGCTTTCATGCCCACCAGCTGGCGCCAGGTAAGCATCAGTTGCCGCATAATCAGAACGAAGTGTTGTCATTGTATTTCCTTTTTAAAAATTATTTAACAGGCATTAAGCCCATTTTGCTTATTAAATCAACCAACCAGAAACCAATAATCAAATAACGGGAAAACAGCTTTTACAATCGACAAAGAAAAATATAACAAAAACTATAAATAGTAAATTAAATAAATATACTTGTTTTCCGCAAAAAAACAGTATACCCATCAAATCTGTCAAATATTTATTACTAAATAGCCATTGAAAATATTTAATTATTTTTAACATATATTTCAAGTCGCAAGACCAAAACACATAAAACCCTTGTAATTAAAGGGTATTGGTTTGCGTGATTTGTATCATTTTGAAATTATGCGACTATTTAATGTTAGATATTTGTCGATATTTCTTGGACAAATTTGCAGAGTATTAGAGGCTAGCTTAAAAGCAAAGCCATTCGGTACAGTAGGCAGCTACTCTTGAGCCGCTAACACAACCCTTGTTACATCGTTGCAAAACCTTGTGGTTCCTACCCTGCTGCCTGCGGTTGTGCGCCTAGTCTCAACCGCCGACCTGTATTGACCCAGCCTTTTCTGCACAGG
>NZ_SSWX01000016.1 GCF_004803635.1 Lampropedia aestuarii
ACCTGTGCAGAAAAGGCTGGGTCAATACATCCCTTCCCAGCTTAGCCAGCCTTGCGCTGCACTTGCGGGGCTTCATCGCGCAGCGCATGCAACGCATGCAGCAGACGTTCTTGCTTGTGGAGCGCAGCTTCTGCATTGCGCTCCTTGACATGGCCGTAGCCGCGAATGCTTTGGGGCAAGCGTGCCAATTCGAGCGCGGTATGGAGTGTGTGCGCTTGCAGCTCTTTGGCCACTTGTAGCATCAGTGTTTTGAATGCACCAATCGCGGCGCGCTCACTGCGGCGCTCGTCGGTTTTGCCAAATATATCCAAAGCCGTGCCACGCAGGAACTTGAGCTTGGCCAATGCCTTGTAAGCCTTGAGCACCCACGGGCCATAACTGGATTTCAGCAAGCGGCCTTGGCCATCTTTTTTCGCCAACAAGGGCGGCGCGAGGTGAAAACGCAGTTGGTAGCCACCTTCAAACTGCTTGTCGAGGCGATTCAGGAAGCCTGTCTCGACAAACAGGCGGGCCACTTCGTACTCGTCCTTGTAGGCCATCAGTTTGTAGAGGCTGGTGGCGACTTCGCGGCTAAAGCGCTCGGAGTTGATCTGGGCTTTTTCAATCGCTGCGATCTCGTTGACAAAATCGGCGTAGCTGTGCGCGTAGGCGGCATTTTGGTAGGCCGTCAGGCGCTGTATGCGGTCCGCCATGATGGATTTGAGCGTTGGCAGAGGCTTGGGCATCTGCACGCGTTGTGTGTGTTTGTCGCCCACGCCTGCGGCACTGCGGACCAGCTCGATATCCAGCGCCGCTTGGCGGCCCCAGGCGAATGCGGCTTTGTTCATCGCGACCGCTGCGCCGTTGAGTTCAATCGCCTGCAGCAGCGAGTCGGCGCGCAGTGGAATCCAGCCCTTTTGCCAGGCAAAGCCCAGCATGAAGACATTGGTGGCCACGGCATCGCCCATCAAGGCAGTCGCCAGCGTGCTGGCATCCATTGCTTCAACCTCACGGGCGGCTTGCTGCACGCGCTCGGCCATTGCCTCGGGCGAGACCTGCCAATCTGGCTCGCGTGTGAACGTGCCGGTTGGGGCCACGACAGTATTCAAAATCGCATGGCTGCGCTGTTTGTCCAGACTGGCAATGGCTTCGTTACCGGCGGCGACTAACAAGTCACAACCGAGCAGTAAATCGACTTGGTGAGGTACAACACGGGCTGCATGCAGCAACTGCGGGTTGTTGGCCAGCCGAATATGCGACATCACCGCGCCGCCTTTTTGCGCCAGGCCCGCCATGTCCAGCACCAACACGCCTTTGTTTTCCAGGTGCGCGGCCATGCCCAGCAGGGCGCCAATGGTGACCACGCCGGTGCCACCTACGCCGGTCACGACAATGTTCCACATCTGGGCATCCGGCACTGCAGGCTCGGGCAGATTCTCTGGCGGCATGGCACTGGCTTTGGCTGCTTTGCGCAGCTGGCCACCTTCAACGGTCACAAAGCTGGGGCAAAAGCCTTGCACGCAGGACAGGTCTTTGTTGCACGAGCTTTGGTCGATCGTGCGTTTGCGACCCAGCGGGGTCTCCAGCGGCTGAATCGATACGCAATTGCTTTGCACGCCGCAGTCGCCGCAGCCTTCACACACTTCTTCGTTGATGACTACGCGCTTGGGCGGGTCCAGCATTTCCTGGCGTTTGCGGCGGCGGCGTTTTTCTGCCGCGCAGGTCTGGGCATACACCAGCACCGACACGCCTGGGACTTCGCGTAACTGCCGCTGCAGCGCATCCATTTGCGCGCGCTCATGCACTTGCACATGGGCGGGAATGCCGACCATGCCTTTGTACAGCTCGGGCTCATCGCTGACCAGATGCACATGTTCAATACCTTCGGCACTGACTTGTTGCAGGATTTGCGGCACAGTGGGCGCGCCTTCGACTGGCTGGCCGCCGGTCATCGCGACCGCGTCGTTGACCAGAATTTTGTAGGTGATGTTGACGCCTGCGGCTTTGGAGGCGCGAATCGCCAGCGAGCCAGAATGCATGTAGGTGCCATCGCCCAGGTTGGCAAACACATGCGGTGTGCTGGTGAATTTGGCCTGGCCAATCCAGCTGACGCCTTCGCCACCCATTTGGGTGAAGGTTTCGGTTTGGCGGTCCATCCACTGCGCCATGAAGTGGCAGCCAATGCCGGCGGTGGCGCGGGAGCCCTCTGGTACCTTGGTGCTGGTGTTGTGTGGGCAGCCTGAGCAGAAAAACGGCACGCGTTGTGGTTGGCTGGCATCGGCTTTGAGAAAGCCATCGCCAGCGCGGCACAGCACCAGGTAGTCCAAGACCGAAGCGGGTAGGCTGTCAGCGCCTTGCACCTTGGCCATGCGCATCGACAGCACATGGGCGATGTGTGTTGGCGTGATTTCGCCATTGGGCGAAAGCAAAATGCCGGCTTGAGGCGCATGCACCCATTCACCCGCTTCGTCGAATTTGCCGACTACGCGCGGGCGGCTTTCCACCGGTGCATGGTAGAGCTGCTCCTTGATTTGGTATTCGATGATTTGGCGCTTTTCTTCGATCACCAAAATCTCATCGAGGCCCTGGGCGAATTCGCGGATGATCTCTGGCTCCAGCGGCCAGGTCATGCCGATTTTCAGCAGGCGCAGGCCCAAAGCGGGTGCGTTGTCCTCGTCAATGCCCAGCATCTCCAGCGCTTCGTGCACATCCAGATAGCTTTTGCCGCAGGTCACAATGCCCAGCCGGGCATCGGGCGCTTGCCAGTCCTGGCGGTTGATCTTGTTCTGGCGCACGTATTCCAGCAGTGCGTACAAGCGGTGGCGTTGCAGGCGGCTTTCCTGCTCCAGTGGCAGATCGGGCCAGCGCATGTGAAAGCCACCTTCTGGGATCGGGTAGCTGTCGGGAATCTTGATCTCCAGCCCCATTGGGTCGATCTCAAAGGAGGACGAGGATTCAATCGTGTCGCTGATCGACTTGAAGCCCACCCAGCAGCCCGAGTAACGCGACATCGCATAGCCGTGCAGACCAAACTCGATGAACTCACGCACGCCTGACGGATTCAGAACCGGAATCATGGCGGCAATGAACGCATGCTCACTCTGGTGCGGCAGCGTCGAGGATTTGCAGGTGTGGTCATCGCCTGCAATCACCAGCACACCACCGTGCTTGGATGTGCCTGCGACGTTGGCGTGTTTGAACACATCGCCGCTGCGGTCCACCCCTGGGCCTTTGCCATACCACATCGCAAACACCCCATCGACCGTGGCATTCGGGTCGAGGTTGACCATTTGCGTGCCCCAGACCGCGGTAGCAGCGAGCTCTTCGTTCAGACCGGGCACAAACTGGATCTGGTGTGCATCTAGATGCTTGCGGGCGCGCCACAACTCCTGGTCGACCGCGCCCAGCGGTGAGCCACGGTAGCCGGAGACAAAACCGGCGGTGTTCAGACCAGCGGCCTCATCGCGTTTTTTCTGTGCCATCAGCAAGCGCACCAAGGCCTGCGTGCCGGTCATGTAGACCCGGCCTTTTTCTAAGGTGTATTTGTCGTCCAGCGTGACTTTGGGGCGCACAGGCGTGGATGCAGTCGTCTCTGCGCTGGTGGTTGGCGTGGGTGGCGCTGCCCTTGTGATTGTCTCCATGGGGCGTTCCTTTATTTGTTGTCTTTGATGGAAGCAAGCGTTGCCTGGCCTATGTTTGGTCGATCACACATGGCGAGTGCTTGCTGAACAGGCGCTTAGATTAGCCGCACGCTAAAAACATGTAAAACACAAATACTTTATGATTGATATCGAAAAAATCAATAACACCGAGTCGATCGGTTTTTCAGATGTCTGATTTCATTTCTCCGCTGCGATTTACCTTGCGGCAATTGCAGTATTTCGATGCCGTGGCGCGTACCGGGCAAATTTCCTTGGCGGCCACAGAAATGCATGTGACGCAGTCGACCGTCACCTCGGCGATTGCCGAGTTGGAGCGTGCACTGGACGCGCCGCTGCTAGAGCGCCACCGCTCAGGAGTGGTTCTGACCTATGCTGGTCATTTGTTTTTGCAGCAAGCGCAGACGGTGCTGGCAGCCGCGCACGATGCTGCGCGCCAGCCGTTCAAAGCCTTGCAAGAGCTGGAAGGTGAGGTTCGGGTAGCGGCCAGCTACACCGTGCTGGGTTACTTTCTTGTGCCCTTGATCGCCAAGTTCCAAAAAAACTACCCGAAGGTGCAAGTCATTCCGGTGGAGTTGGATCGCCAGCAGATTGAGCAGGCGGTATTGGCCAATGAGGTGGAAATGGCGGTGGTCATCACCTCCAACCTGCAAGAGCGCAAGCGCTTTCATGAAATCGGCCTGGTCCAATCGCCTCGTCAGTTGTGGGTCGCGCAGGGACATCCACTGGAGGGCCAAACACAGGTGTCGCTGGAGCAGGTGGCGCAGTATCCGTATATTTTGATCAGCATTGATGAGGGCGAAGTCAACGCTGTGCGCTATTGGCAGGCTGCAGGCATCAATCCTTCTACCTTTATCAAAACCTCGTCGATGGAAGCAGTGCGCGAGATGGTGGCTTTGAATTTTGGGGTGACCATTCTCTCCAATATGGTCTATCGGCCATGGTCACTGGAAGGCAAGCGCATCCATGCGATTCGCCTGCCGGCCTCGGTACCACCGATGGAGGTGGGTTTGATTACCTCTAAAGAACATGCGCTCAGCAGCGTGGCTGAGCGGTTTGCTGCGTACTTGTCCATGTCAGCCAAACAAATGTCCTAAGCGCCTGTTCATTCTCCTCGCGCAGCCGCGCAAGGCATAGCAAACAATGGTGGGTTTGGCTGCGCTCAAACCCACCTTCAGGCCGCTAAGAGCCTGTTCAAAATCTCCACGCAGACCGTGTTGGAGCCCAAAAGGATACGATGCGCGGCAAAAACCGCAGTCGGGCTATCTGCCCGGCGAGGGTTTTTAACAAAGCAGCGTGCCTTTTGGGCGCCAACCCGAAGGGCAAGGCACAAAAAAGCGCATTACTGCGTTGCCCGTTTTGCTCATACAGACGTATGAGCTGCAACAGGCGCCTTGTACTGCCTCTTTTTTGTGCCTTGCGCGACTGCGTCGAGACTTTGAACAGGCTCTTAGGTGATCATGCAGCATGCTGCATGTATGCGGGCATTATTTGATGCCTAGCAACTCCACATGGAATTTAAGCGTGGCATTAGGTGGAATCGTGCCAGGCACGCCGCGCGCGCCATAGGCCGTCGCGGCAGGGCAGGTCAGGTCAGCGCTGCCGCCGACTTTGATTTTTTGCACGCCTTCGGTCCAGCAAGGAATCACGCCGGAGAGGGGGAACGAGATCGGCTGGCCACGTTTGTAGGAGCTGTCAAACTCATTGCCATTTTCCAGCGTACCGCGGTAGTTCACGGTCACGGTGTCAGTGGCCTTGGGTGTTGCACCAGAGCCTTCTTTGACGTGCGAGACGACGACGCCAGAGGGCAGTGTTTCGGCCTCAGCAGCATACGCGGCGCTTGAAGCGGCCAGGGCGATGGCGGCCAGCGCGCCAGTCAGAAATTGTGTATTCATCGGAGCTACCTTCAGGTTGAGCACCCCTTGGTGCGGTTGTGATAGCCTGCGATGGCCGTTCGTTTGATCATCGCAGGAGCCTGGCAAGTATAGGCGCATCTTGCTGTGCTGAAAGCGCTGGGCAAGCCCCATTGCGCAGTCAAGCAAGCCATGGCGGCGCTTGCTGACGCATGGATTACTCCACAGTCACACTCTTTGCCAAATTGCGCGGCTTGTCCACGTCTGTGCCTTTGCCCAATGCCGTGTGGTAGGCCAGTAGCTGCAATGGGATCACGTGCAGAATCGGGCTCAGCGCCCCATAGTGTTCTGGCATGCGGATCACGTGCGTGCCTTCGCTGTTGTCGATGCTGGTGTGGGCGTCTGCCAGCACATACAAGACGCCACCACGGGCGCGCACTTCTTGCATATTGCTTTTGAGCTTTTCCAGCAAGGCATCGTTGGGCGCCACCACCACCACCGGCATCGCGCTGGTGACCAGTGCGAGCGGGCCGTGCTTGAGCTCACCAGCCGGGTAGGCTTCGGCATGGATGTAGCTGATTTCCTTGAGTTTGAGCGCGCCTTCCAAGGCAATCGGGTAATGCGCGCCACGGCCCAAGAACAAGGCATTGTCCATGCCAATAAAGGCGCGGGCCCAGCTGATGATTTGCGGCTCCAGCGCAAGCACGGCTTGCACGGCTGACGGAATATGGCGCAGGCTGTGCAAGTGTTTGGCCAGGCTTGCTTCGTCCTGGGCCTTTTTGCTTTGGGCCAAGGTCAGGGTCAGCAAATACAGCGCGGCCAATTGGGTTGTGAAGGCCTTGGTTGAGGCCACGCCAATTTCAACTCCAGCGCGGGTGATGTAGGACAGTGCGCATTCGCGCACCATCGTGCTGGTGGCGACATTGCAAATCGTCAGCGTGTGGTTGTGGCCCAGGCTCTTGGCATGGCGCAAGGCCGCCAGCGTGTCTGCCGTTTCACCCGACTGGCTGATAACCACGACCAAGGCTGCTGGGTGCGGCACCGATTGGCGGTAGCGGTACTCGCTGGCGATTTCGACTTGCACCGGAATTTTTGCGATGGCTTCGATCCAGTATTTGGCCACCAGTCCGCTGTAGTAGCTGGTGCCGCAAGCGAGAATCAGGACCGAATCGACGGCTTCAAAATGCCGCCAGGCGCTGTCGCCAAAAAGCGCGGGGTTGACTTCGAGCACATCGGTCAGCGTATCGGCCAACGCGCGTGGCTGCTCAAAAATTTCCTTTTGCATGTAGTGCTGGTAGGGCTCCAGCTCGGCTGCTGCGGCAAAGGCTTGCACGGTTTGTACTGGGCGTTGCTGTTCGTCAAAAGCGCGCCCTTGACTGTCGGTGATCCAGTATTTAGCGGCTTGCAAATCGACCAGGTCGCCTTCTTCCAGATAGACAATTTTGTCAGTCACGCCGGACAAGGCCATTGCGTCGCTGGCCAGGTAATGCGCAGGCGAGTCGCCACCGACCACACCCAGCACCAGCGGGGAGCCCGCGCGCGCGCCCACCAGCCGGTGTGGCTCGTCGCGGTGCATCACCGCCAGCGCGTAGGCGCCGTGCAGGCGGGCCGTGGCTTCCTTGAGGGCTTCGAACAGGTCGCCGTTGTAGACGCTGTCGATCAAATGCACGACCACTTCGGTATCGGTGTCGCTGCTGAACACGTAGTTCTTGGCTTCCAGCTCGCGGCGCAACACCTCGTAGTTCTCGATGATGCCGTTGTGCACCAAGGCGATGCGTGCGGCCGATTCCGGCAGTTGCTGCTCTTTGGGGTGCGGGCCAAAGCTGAAGTGCGGGTGGGCGTTGTAGAGCGATGGCGCGCCATGCGTGGCCCAGCGGGTGTGGGCGATCCCGGTGGCCGCATGCAGCGATTCTTCGCGCACTTGTGCTTGCAGCTGGGCGACGCGGGCGGTGCTGCGGGTGCGGTGCAGGCCCTCTTCAGAGGCCGGGTTCATGCTGGCGGTATGTACGGCCAGGCCGCAGGAGTCGTAGCCGCGGTACTCCAGGCGTTGCAGGCCCTGCAACAACACGGGAACCACATCGTGATGGGCGACACCGCCAACAATTCCACACATAAGAGCGATCTTTCTATTCAATACAGGCACCGGGACAGGCGGTGCTACAAGTTGCGTATCCTAAGTTTCTTTGGGGAAATGTGTATTCAAAATAATGGCTAATTTGAAATTAAATTTATAGATTAATATATCAAGAAATATTATTTAATATTTCATTAAAAAATGAATGAAAAACTCGACTCCATAGACCGCAAGCTGCTGGCCTTGGTGCAGCAAGATGCATCAATCAGCAACCAGGCGCTGGCGGCACTGGTGCATGTCTCGCCCGCCACGTGTTTGCGGCGCATGCAACGCTTGCGCGAGTCCGGCGTGCTTGAGCGCCAGGTCGCCTTGGTCAATCCCTGGGCCTTGGCAGAGGCTACTGGCCAGCCGCCTGCGCTGACCTGTTTTATCGAGGTCAGCCTGGACAGGCAAGATGCCGAGGCGATGCAAGCTTTTGAAGACGCCGTGTTGCAATTTGAGCAAGTGCAGCAATGCTGGCGTGTGGCCTCGGGGCCGGATTTTGTGATGGTCGTGCAAGTGCTGACGATGGAGCACTACCAGCAACTGGTGCAAGCGCTGCTCAAGCAGTCCAATGCAGTGCGCAATGTCAAAGCCTATTTTGCGACCAAGCGCGTCAAATACAACACGCAGGTGGTGCTGCCAGCGCAGGCATGAGGCTGGCTTAGGCAGTGATTGGGCGCAGCTGCAACTATTGGCATAGCGCGGCAATTGACCACTTGAACTACCAAGATGATGAGGCCACGGCAGTCGCTGACTCTGCCGTGTGTTGCGGCTGGGGTTTTGCTTCTGGTGCCAGTAACAGCACGATACGCCGCACGATGTCGTCTATCTGCGCCTCGGTGCTGATCAATGCGGGCAGCAGCCGGATCACGTTGCCGCGTGTGACGGTAATGAGCAAATGCTGTTCTGCCAGTGCCCGGCCAACCAGGTCCGTGCAAGGGCGGTTCAATTCAATGCCGACCATCAAACCGTGGCCGCGAATTGCGCTGACAGCCGGGTGCGTTGCCAGTGCCTGGCGCAAACCATCAAGCAGGCGCGCACCCAGTACCGCTGCGCGCGCTGGCAATTGTTCGCGGGCCATGACCTCGATCACCGTGCAGGCCACCCGGCAGGCCAATGGATTGCCGCCAAAGGTTGAGCCATGCTGGCCTGGCGAGAACAGCGCAGCCGCTGCGCCGCGGGCCAGGCAAGCCCCAATCGGAAAGCCATTGCCCAGCGCCTTGGCCAGTGTGACCACATCGGGGAGGATGCCTGCGTGCTGGTAACCCAGCCAGGCGCCGGTTCGGCCCATGCCGGTTTGGATTTCATCGACCATCAATAGCCAGCCTTGCTGGTCGCACAACTGCCGCAAAGCGCGCAGGTAAGCTGGATCGGCAGCGCGAATGCCGCCTTCGCCTTGCACTGGCTCCAGCAGCACGGCCACAACATGGGGTGACTGCGCTGCTGCTGCCCAGACGGTGTCAATGTCGTTGTATGGCAGGCGCAAGAAGCCGGGCATCAAGGGGGCAAAACCGGTTTGGATTGCTGGATTGCCTGTGGCCGAAAGGGTGGCCAGCGTGCGGCCATGAAAGCCATTGTCCATCACGATGATCTGCGGCGCAGCAATGCCTTGGTGGTGGGCGTGCAGGCGGGCGAGTTTCAACGCAGTTTCATTCGCTTCTGCGCCCGAGTTGCAGAAAAAGGCTTTGTCCATGCCGCTGAGCGAGCACAGCCGCTCGCCCAGGCGCTCCTGCCAGTCAATGCGAAAAACGTTGGATGTGTGCAGCAGCAAGCTGGCTTGCTCGCAAATTGCTGCGGTGATTTCCGGGTGGGCATGGCCCAGGCTGGTGACTGCGACGCCAGAGATGGCGTCCAGGTACTCCTGGTCTTGGGCATCCCATAACAGCGCGCCACTGCCGCGCACAAAGGACAGGGCTTGGCGGGCATAGGCTGGCATTAAATGGGCGCTTGCGCTTGGTGCGGTGGCTGGCAGTGGGTTCATAGGTCTGGATTTTTTGAGCTTGTCACAGGCAAAGTGGTGCATGGGCGGTGGCAGTTTTCATCGGCAGGGTCATTCCTTGGTGTCCTAGGCGTGGGCTGGGGCCTCACCAGGCCAGTAATGGCTGTCGGGCACAGCACGTGCGCCAAACAGCGCCTGGCCGACACGCACCACGCTCGCACCTTCTTCAATGGCGATTTCAAAATCACCGGACATGCCCATTGACAGCTCATCCAGTGCAATGCCATCTGGCACGCTTTGGCGCAACTGCTCGCGCAGTGTGCGCAGCCGGATGAAGCACTGGCGCACACGCTCGGCTTCGCTAGAGAACATGGCCAAAGTCATCAGCCCCCGCACACGCAAGGCTGAGAATGCCGGCAGCGCTTGCATGAAAGCAGGCACATCGGCTGGCTCCAGGCCGTATTTGCTGGCTTCGCCCGAGGTATTGACTTGCACCAGTACATCCAAGGCTCTGCCTTCGGCTTGCAGTCTGCGCTCCAGAGCCTCGGCCACACGCAGGCTGTCGAGCGCCTGAAACTCCGCCGCGCAGCGCGCGACCAGTTTGGCCTTGTTGGTTTGCAAATGGCCAATGACGGACCAGTGCAGGCCACTCAGGTCTTGCGAGGCTTCCCATTTGCGCAGCGCTTCTTGCGGTTTGTTCTCGCCAAGCATGCGCAATCCAGCAGCGTAGGCCAGGCGCACCACGGCGTCAGGCTGGGTCTTGCTGACCGGCAAGAGCCGCACCTGCGCAGGGTCTCGGCCCACCCGTATGCAGGCAGCCTGTATGCGGGCCTGGACAATGGCCAGGTTGCGGTGGATGTCTGCCACGCTGTGCACTTGGGCATAGCGCCCATGTTGGTCGTGGCGGGTGGCGGTGGTTTCAGGTGTGGGCATCATGGACTCTTGGTGTGGATGGCTGTTGGCAAAGGCGTCGCGGCAGCGGGTGCGGCTCGGGTCGGCCACTGGCCATTGAGCACCGCATACGCCAGCAGGCCAATCACCAGCCCCCAGAATGCGCCGCCAATGCCCAGCAGCGTGATATTGGCAGATGCTGCCAAAAAGGTCATCAGCGCGGCTTCGCGGGTTTTGGCATCGGCCATCGCGCTGGCCAGACTGCCACCGATGGTGCCTAGCAAGGCCAAACCGGCCAAGGTGGTGATGAAGTTCGCGGGCAGGGCCATGAATACCGCTGCCAGTGTCAAGCCAAATACGCCGACCAGCACATAGAACAGACCAGCGGCAATGCCTGCGATCCAGCGTTTACTGGGGTCATCGTGCGCCTCAGGGCCGGTGCAGATTGCGGCTGTGATCGCCGCCACATTGAAGGCGTGCGAGCCAAATGGCGCCATCAACAAGGAGCCCAAGCCGGTCAGCGTGACAATCGGATTGGCGCTGACTGTGAAGCCGTCGTTGCGCAGCACCAGCATGCCTGGCATGTACTGGCCAGTCAGTGTGATGAGAAACAGTGGCAAGGCCACGCTGAGCAAGGCGTTCAGCGTGAACACCGGCATCGTGAACACAGGCGCGGCCAACTGCAATTGCAGCCCGGACAGGTCGGCACGGTCCTGCAGCAGCAATAGGCCCAGGCCCAGCACCAGAATGCCGACGACTGCATAGCGTGGGCAGCAACGCTTGAAAATGGCATATGCGACGATCAGCAACCCGGTCAGCCAAGGATCGATGGCCATGCCGCCAAATGCACCAACGCCGAACTGCAGCAAAATACCTGCTAGCAAGCCTGCGGCAATGCCTGCCGGAATCAGGCGAATCAGGCGGTCAAACCAGCCCGACAAACCCAGCAGCACAAATGCGGCGGCAGAGACCAGGTAGGCACCTATCGCTTCTGCATACGGCGTTGTTGCCATCGCAGTGACTAGAAATGCAGCGGCCGGTGTCGACCAGGCGGTGATCACCGGTGCACGCGAGACCCAGCTGAGCACTATGCCACTGACCCCTACGCCAATCGAGATCGACCATACCCATGAGGCGGTCAGCTCTGGGCTCAGCCCGGCGACCTTGGCGGCTTGAAACACCAGAATAAACGTGCCGCCGTAATTGACCAGCACGGAGATCAGACCGGCAACGACCGGGTGAGGCAGATCGCGCCAGCGAAGAGGGTTGGAAGAGGGGGCGGTTGGCATGGGGGGCGTGCTGGGTAGGAAAATACAAATACAAGCTTGTCTAAGGTGCAAGCGTTGCAAAGGCGTATTTATATTTCTAAAATGGCCGGATATTCCCTGCCATTTTTTCAATGGAGTGCAGACCAATTGTTCAAACATGCGCAATTAGAGACAGTCAAAGCCTGGATGGCCGATCCTGCGCACGGCAGCATGCCACTGCACGCACGTGTGCAACGGGCGATTCGCCAATTGATCCTCGACGGTGTGTTGGAGGCGGGGCGGCCATTGCCGGCCACGCGTGCGCTGGCGGCTTCGCTGGGAGTGTCGCGGGACACAGCCGAGTCAGCCTATGGCCAGCTGCATGCCGAAGGTTTTATTGAGCGGCGCGTGGGCAGTGGCAGCTTTGTGTCTGAGCGCACCCAGCGCTTGCCAGTGCGCAGCCACAGTAGGCGAGCCAGGAGCAGTGCCCCCCACCTGCGGCTGAGCCAACGCGGTATGGCCATGTTTCAGGGCGGTGGTGTGCGTGATTTTTTCAAACCGCGTGCCTTCGCGCCCGGCGTGCCAGAAACACGCAACTTCCCTCTGCAGACCTGGGAGCGTTTGGAGCGCCAGGTGCTCAAGGAGTACGGCACCCAAGCACTATTGCACAGCCCACCCCAAGGCATGGAGCCGCTGCGCCGTGCCATTGCCGACTACGTCAATTTGGAGCGCGGTGCATGCGCCAGTCCGGAGCGGGTGCTGGTACTGACCAGCTCCCAGCAGGCGCTGACTCTGTGCGCCAGCGTTCTGTTCGATGCGGGCGAGCGTATTTTTATTGAGGACCCGGTCTACCACGGTGCACGCAAAGCCTTTGATGCCGCCGGTTTGGAGTGCATGCCCGTGCCTCTGGATGCGGATGGGCTGCAGGTCGAGCAGTTGCTGGCGGCCACCCAGGCAATGGCCAGCGCAAACGGTCCAGCAGGCCAGGTACCAAGGGCGGTTTTTCTGACCCCTTCGCACCAGTTTCCATCGGGTGCAACGCTCAGCCTGGATCGGCGCCTGGCTGTGATTGAATGGGCCCGGCAGCAGCAAGGCTGGATCATTGAAGACGATTACGACAGCGAGTTCCACTACGCAGGCAAGCCGACTGCTTGCGTGCAAGGGCTGGATGCGCATGGGCGCACGATTTACATTGGCACGTTTACCAAATCCGTATTTCCTGGCTTGCGCATTGGCTATATGGTGCTGCCCGAAGCCTTGGTCGCGCCAATGACGGTGGCGCGCACCTTGCTCGACGGCCACAGTGCGCCTATCCCGCAGCTGACCCTCGCGCGTTTCATCGACGCTGGCCATTTTGGCGCCCATGTGCGCACCATGCGTGCCGTCTATGCCGAGCGCCGCGATGTGCTGGCACGGCTGCTGCGTGCGCATTTGGCCGAATTTGTTGAGCCGCAGGTGCCTGCCGGTGGTATGCAAATGCCTTGCGTGCTGATTCGTGATATTGCAGAAACTGCGGCTGTGCAAGCCGCACAGCGTGCGGGCATTGACCTGTTGGGATTGACTGGTTTGTACGCGTCAAGTCGGCATCAGGCTGGCTTTTTGATGGGCTTTGCTGCCCATGCACCGCATGAGCTCGAAGCCGGGGTCATGCAATTGGCCAAGGTGCTGCGTGGCTTGTGCCGCTGATCAGGGCAAGGGCTTGCTCCTGCACTGGCGGATGCAGAAACAAACGAGTCAGTGGCATCTTCACAGCAGCGCCACACCATCAGTGGCCCAAGGAGCACCTGGCAGTGAACCCCTTACTTGCACATCAACCGCCAACCCTTGTCTCTAGCTTGCCATCCCCATAGTCCATCCCATCACACCAGCGAGCAAAACCACCAACGCAGGAGGCACCCGCCCCACGGTCAACAAGCCAAAACACAACAATGCCAGCCCAAAGTCTGTTTTGTTGAGGATCGCACTGGTCCACAGCGGGTCATACAAAGCAGCCCCCAAAATGCCGACCACACCGGCATTGATACCGGCCATGGCAGTTTGGATGCTTGCACGGTGGCGCAAGTCTTCCCAAAACGGCAGGGCGCCAATGAGTATCAAAAAAGCTGGCAAGAAAATCACGGCCAGCAGCACCAAACCGCCAGCCCAGCCATGCAGTGCACCGTTGCTGATGGCCCCCAGAAAGGCTGAAAACGTGAACAATGGGCCTGGTACGGCCTGGGCTGCGCCATAGCCAGCCAAGAAGTCGGCATTGCTGACCAGGCCATTGGGCACCACCGCCGATTGCAGCAGTGGCAAGACCACATGGCCACCGCCGAAAACGAGCGCGCCAGCGCGGTAAACCCCTTCTAGCAACGCCAGCGTTGATGAGCCGGTGATCGCCGCCCACAATGGCAAGCCAATGAGCAGGGTGACAAAGGCAATGAGTGCAGCCATGCCCAGCCTGCGCGATACTGGGTAGTTGTGTGCCTGGCTGCGGCTGTTTTGTGTGGGTTGTAAGCACCACCACCCAAGCAAACCCGCAATGGCGATGGCTGTCACCTGTCCGATTGCCAAGGGCAAGACCAGCGTGAGCAGTGCGGCAAGAAAACCCAGCGCAGCACGTGGCCGATCCGGGCACAAGGATTTGACCATACCCCATACCGCTTGCGCAACGATGGCCACGGCCACGATCTTGAGTCCATGGACCCAACCAGCCTGGGCCAGATGCTGGTATTGGGTGATGCTCAGGGCCAGCAAGATCAGCGCGATCGCCGATGGCAGGGTAAAGCCAGCCCATGCCGCCAGCAGACCAGGCCAGCCGGCGCGGCCGAGCCCCAGCGCCATGCCGACCTGGCTGCTGGCTGGGCCTGGCAGAAATTGGCATAAAGCCACCAGATCGGAGTAGCTGCGGTCATCCAGCCAGCGGCGGCGCTCAACAAACTCCGTGCGAAAGTATCCTAAATGGGCGATGGGGCCGCCAAACGATGTCAGGCCCAGTTTGAGAAAGGCGCCAAAGACTTCGCGCGCTGTTCCCTGTGTGGCCACTGGTTGTTGCGGCATGTTGTTGTTGTTGTTGTTGTTGTTTGGGGGTGTCATTTTGGCATCGCCTCACCTATGAACTCTCGAATGCGCTCCTTGGCCAAGGCCAGGCCTTCACGGCCTTTGGCCGTGATCGTATAGAGCTTGCGAGTAACACGCCCCTGCCGCTGCTGCTGCGAGACAAGATAACCATCGCGCTCCATCTTGTGGAGCATTGGATACAGCGTTCCCGGTGAGAGGCAATAGCCATGGTGCGCTAGCTCCTTGATCATCCATTGCCCGTATATTGCATGCTCACCTGCATGGTGGAGTACGTGCAGGCGGATAAAGCCTGCTAGTAGATCATGGTGTTCTAGTGTGTTTGGCATTGCATATTTTTTGCTATCGAATTTCGATATCGAAATCCGATAATACCACGGTGCACGCACGCACAATGGCGGTTGTGATGGCTTGCTTGCGGTATTGGGCCAGTTATGTTGGCGCAGGTGCGGCAGCCGCTGTTGATCGGCGGGGTTGAGACGCCGTACAAAGAACTGCGTGGAGGGGGTGTGCAGGCTCTTGGTCTGTCCATGCCCGTGGCCCGTGGGCGGCGTTGCTGCAAAAGGCCACGACCAAGACCCCGCTGGTGCGGCCAGTGCAAAGAATGCAATGGCTGGCGTTTGCAACTGGCGGCAAGGCGGTGAGCCAAGCGCATTTTTAACTGCTATTGCAGTTTTGGATCAGCCATAAAAAATCGTGCAAAGGCGTTCTGACAGAACTCCTGTTGCACGACGGTGGAGATGTTGGTTGAGTACCGCAGGCATGGCGTGGGCGCACCAAGCCTGCTACTTCTTCCTGCTACCTCTTATTTGCGCGGATGACGCTTTAAATCCTCTTCCGTCATCTCATACCACATCGCATTCAATACCGCGAACAGTGCTGCCACTGGCAGGCCCAATAACCAAGCGAAATACCACATAGATCAAATCCTTTCTTGTGAAGTGCAGCAGCGCTTAGTAAGCGTGGCCACGGCCTTCTTTGATTTCTTCGGTTGTGACTTTGCCGCGCATCACCGAGTACACCCAGCTGGTATAGGCCAAGATAATGGGCAGGAAGATGATGGCGCAGACCAGCATGATGAACAAGATCATGTGGCTGGACGAGGCATCCCAAACGGTCAGGCTGGCTTTGGGCTGCACGGACGAAGGCAGGATGAACGGGAACATCGACACGCCCACGCTCAAGATCATGCCGGCAATGCCCACACCATTGGCCAGCAAGGTGAAGATTTCTTTGCGTTTGGCAAAGCCCCATGCTGCAGCCAATGAGCCCAGTACGGCAATTGCAGGCACCAGCCACAGCACGGGCGCTGCGGCGTAGTTGGCAAACCACATTTGGGCCACACCGCCTTCTGCGCTTTTCATCAGCGGGTTCGAGGGGCCAGTTGTGATGATGGCGCTGGTGTAGCGGTAGCCGTTGACAAAGAAGTACATCAGCACGCCGGCGGCAATGTAGAGCACGGGCGTCAGCAAGGCGGCAATCTGACCGGCTTTGCGGCTGCGTGCTTGCACGTCGTCAACGGTTTTGAGCTGCAACCAGGCCGCGCCATGCGCAACCAGCATCGATACAGACACCAGGCCGCACAGCAGGGCAAACGGGTTCAGCAGGCCAAAGAAGGTGCCGTCGTAGTGGATTTGCATGTCGGGCTCCAGGCGGAAAGGCACGCCTTGCAACACGTTGCCCATTGCCACGCCAAAGATCAGCGCTGGCACAAATCCACCGATGAACAGGCACCAGTCCCAGGTATTACGCCAGGTTGGGTTTTCGATCTTGCTGCGGTATTTGAAGCCCACGGGACGCAGGATCAGCGCGAACAAAATCGCAAACATCGCCAGGTAAAAGCCTGAGAATGAGACGGCGTAGAGCTGGGGCCAGGCAGCAAAAATAGCGCCACCGCCCAGAATCAGCCAGACCTGGTTGCCTTCCCAGATCGGACCAATGGTGTTGAGCACCACACGGCGTTCTGCATCGGTGCGGGCCACGTAAGTGCCCAAGGCGCCAACGCCCAAGTCAAAGCCATCGGTGACGGCAAAGCCGATCAGCAAGATGCCCAGCAGTAGCCACCAAATGACGCGCAACACGTCGTAGCTGATGAGTTCATGAAGAATCATGGTGTGTTTCTCCGTTTCGTTAATGGGGGTCAGGCGGACAAGGTGCGTGGCGGGTAGGCATAGGGCGAGGTTTCGTTCGCCTCAATGTCTTGCGCATCGAGTTGTGGGCCTTTGCGGATGGCTTTGAGCATCAGCTTCATCTCCACGATCAGCAGCACGGTGTAGATCGCGACAAAGCCCAGCAAGGTGGTCAAAACGGTTGAAGCACTGAGGTTGGAGACTGCCACTGCAACCGGCAGCACGCCTTCAATCGCCCATGGCTGGCGGCCAAATTCGGCCACGAACCAGCCGCATTCAGCGGCAATCCACGGCAATGGAATGCTCCAGACGGCGACTTTGAGCAGCCAAGGATGGGCATCCAAGCGGTGCTTGGCCGACAGCCAGAAGAACGTGGCAGTCAACAGGATGAAGAAGAAGCCCAGGCCGACCATGATGCGGAAGGTCCAGAACAAAGGTGCAACCTGTGGCACGGTGTCCCATGCAGCTTTGCTGATTTGCTCTTCAGTGGCTTGGCGTGGGTCATCGACATAGCGTTTGAGCAGCAAGGCGTAGCCCAGATCGGCGCTATTGGCTTCAAAGCGGGCTTTGACGTCGGCAGGAATGGTGTTGTAGCCGTAGGTGCGCACTTCTTCCAGCGCATCATAGGCCAGGATACCACTGCGGATACGACCGTCAGCTTGCTTGACCAATTCGTCAATACCCGGAATGACGGTGTCTAAGCTGCGTGTGCCAATCAGACCCATGACCCATGGAATGTGCACGGCGTAATGGGTTTCTCTGGCCTCCTGGTCAGGAAAGCCGATCGCGGTAAACGAGGCTGGGGCCGGCTGGGTTTCCCACATCGCCTCGACAGCAGCCAGTTTCATGCTTTGGTGCTCGCCAGACAGGTAGCCCGATTCATCGCCCAGCACAACCACTGATAGCGAGGCTGCCAAACCGAACGAGGCGGCCACGGTCATCGAGCGCTTGGCCAGATCGATATGGCGGCCTTTGAGCAAATACCAGGACGAGACGCCCAATACAAAAATGGCCGCAATCGTGTAGCCGGCAGAAACCGTGTGCACAAACTTGGCTTGCGCTACGGAGTTGAACAGCACGTCGGCAAAGCTGGTGACTTCCATGCGCATGGTTTGGGGGTTCAATGCCGCGCCGGTCGGGTTTTGCATCCAGCCGTTGGCAATCAGAATCCACAAGGCCGAGAAGTTCGTGCCCAGCGCCATGAACCAGGTCACCAGCAAGTGCTTGACGCTGGAGAGGCGCTCCCAGCCAAAGAAGAACAGGCCCACCAGGGTCGCTTCCAGGAAGAAGGCCATCAGGCCTTCAATGGCCAGCGGTGCACCAAAAATATCGCCCACATAGTGGCTGTAGTAGCTCCAGTTCATGCCGAACTGGAACTCCATCACAATACCTGTGGAGACACCAAGCGCAAAGTTGATACCAAAAAGAATGCCCCAGAACTTCGTCATTTGTCGCCAAATCGGGCGTTTGGTCATGACGTAAACCGTCTCCATGATGGCCAAGATGATCGACAGGCCAATCGTGAGCGGAACGAATAGGAAGTGGTAGAGCGCGGTCGCTGCAAACTGCAGCCGCGATAAGGCAACAATGTCTAGTTCCATGGGGAGACCTTTCAAAGCGATGGAGCGAAACGAAAATTTATGATTTATCAGGCAAACACACAACAATCACAACCATTCAGCAGACTTGCTTAGCCATCACGCAGCTTGGCCAATACCTTGTCAAACTCAGGCGTGCCTTGCACAACCTGCTGTGTGATTCGACCTGCTTCGATGACCAACAGGCGCTGCGCCAGTGCTGCTTCACGTTGCATATGCGTTGCAATGACGGCGGTTTTTCCCGTCAAGGTGTAGGCCAGCCGCTCAAGCACATCGCCAGCGGTGTCGGCATCCAAACCATCGGTGGGCTCATCGAGCAGCCAGAACTGCTGGTTGGCCAAAAACATGCGCGCCAGTGACAGGCGGCGGGCCTGGCCTTTGGACAGGCCCAGGCCACCTTCGCCCAGGCGCTCATCCAGGCCCAGCGGGCGGGCAGCGATGACGTCGCGCAGCCCGGCAGCCTCCAAGGCAGACCAGATATCGGCATCGCTCAGCGGCAATTGCTGCAGGTTCACATTGGCGCGCACGGTGTCATTGAACAGTGCGCTTTGCTGAGGCAAGGCCACGCTGGCGCTGCTGCGAACCTGGCCTTCGCTGGCTGCCAACTCGCCAGCCATCAACGCCAGCAGGCTGGATTTGCCGCTGCCGCTGGCCCCGACGATGGCAACGGTCTCGCCACGTGCAATATCAAAAGAGCAGTTGGCAATGCGCAACTCCTTGCGGCGGCTGCTGACGCTGACACCACGCAGTTGTGCGGCTAAACCGGGCGCTGGCTCGGGCAGCGCAATGGCGTTGGTCGTCTGTGTAGACGAGAGTGGGGCTTGCAGGCGCCTGGCGGCCAGGAAGGTGTGGGCCCATTCCATCGCACCACGCCGCATCGCGGCAAACGGCTCCATGCCGGCCATCGCCATCAGAATGAAGAAGGCGGCGTTGGCCACGCCCATTTGGCCATTCAGTACCAGCCAAGCAGCCAGCAGGACGGCCGCGGCCATGCTCAGCGAATGCAGGGTTTGCCAGGCGGCCGCTGCCATGGCGTCGCGGCGCTGCAGGGCGACTTCCAAGTCGGCCACTTGCGCCTGTTTGGCATTGAGGCGCGCTTGCCAGGCAGGCAACTGCCCGGCCATGACCAATTCGGCTTGGCCGCCGGCAATGTCCAGTGCTTGCTGGCGCATTTGTTCGGCATGGCGCGATTGGGCCAGCGCCACTGCAGTGGTGGCGCGCACCAGCCACCAGACGATGCCAACGCCCCAGGCCATGAACCAGACAAATACCGCCAGACCCAGCCAGACATGGTGAAATGCCAGCCACAGGCTGATGAGGGCAGTGCTGAGCAAGGCGCTGCAGCTGGGCACCAGCAAACGCAGGTACAGGGCTTCGGCGGCATTCAGGTCGCGGGTCAAGCGCAGCAGCATGCGTGCCGGTTGCAAGTGCCATTGTTCTGGCGCTTGGCCAGCAGGACGGCTGGCCAGGGCACGGAAGACGCGCTCACGCAGATCGACCAAGGCATTCAGCGCGGCAGAATGGGTCGTGACGCGCTCGCCATAGCGCGATGCGGTGCGGCCCAGTGCCAGCAAGCGGATGCTGGCCGAAGGCGTAAATACATCAAAGGAAATCGCGCTGGTGGCAATCAGGCCGGCAATTGCCGTCGAGGTGATGAACCAGCCCGAAATGCCCAGCAACAAAGCCCCCATGACCACAGTCGCGCAGGCCAGTGCCATGCCCAGCAACATGCCTTGCAGGCGGTTGGCGCTGAGTGCTTGGAACAACAGTTTCAAGGCCTGCCACTGCGATTGGGTGCTGCGTGCGGCAGGCGCTGGAGTGGAATGCTTGGGCTTCATACCAGCACCTCCTCAGGGTGCACCAGCCAGGTGGCGCCACCGTGGCCATCGAGTTGCAGCACATACGGCATGGCTGCGACCATGTCAGGGTCGTGGGTCACAACCAGCAAGGTTTTGTGCCGGGCGATTTGCACAATGGTGCGGATGACTTGTTGGGCGGTGCCGCTGTCCAGATGGGCGGTGGGCTCGTCCAGCAACAGCAATTGGGCTTCGGTATTCACGGCCAGACGTGCCAAGGCCAGGCGCAGGGCTTCACCCCCTGAAATGCCGCTGCCGCCTTCACCCAAGCGCAGACCTTGGTGCTCGGTCGCGACATCGGCCAAGCCGACGCTGGCCAGTACGGCCTGGTCAGAGGCGCCCTGATGGGTATGGCTGCGGCCCAGGTGCAGGTTTTTGGCCAGCGAGCCGGTGAAGAATTGCGGGTTTTGGCCCATCCAGGCCATGCCTTGGCGTAGTTTGCTGGCATTGGCATCGTTCATGTGGTGTTGGTCAATCACCACATGGCCGGAATCGAGGTCGATTAAGCCAGCGACCATTGCCAGCAGCATGCTTTTGCCGCAGCCACTGGGGCCGGTGATGGCGACGTGGGCACCAGCTGGAATGAACACATCGACGGGCGCAACCGCAGTTGCATGCGGGGGCGTATTGGCCTGCGTATCGCGCAGCTGGTGCAAGCGCGGACTGGCTTGCACCAGGGAAATGCTGGGGGCAGTATTCAGACTGACTGCGTCTGCCAGTGAGTGATCCCCCTGCATCTCCAATGGTTGCGTTTGTGGCAGCGAGGCCAGGCCGCCCAGCAAGTGGCGCATGCGTTGCATGGCGGCTTGGCCGTTGGCCTTGTCGTGCCAGACGGCAGACAGTTCCCGCAAGGGCTCAAAAAAGCTCGGTGCCAACATCAGGATGAACAAACCGCTTTGCAGCGTCAGCGGTGTGCCCCAGGAGCCAAAAGGCAACTCACCCAGTAAATGAAAGCCAATATAGACCGCAACCAGCGCAACGCCCAAGGCCGAGAACAGCTCCAGTACAGCTGACGAGAGCATCGCAATGCGCAGCACTTTCATGGTTTTGCCTGCCACTTCTTTGCCTTGGTGGCTCAGGCGTTGGGCAGTGGCATCGACTGCATGCATGGCACGCAAGGTGGGCAGGGCGCGCAAGCGCTCCAGCAATTGGCCGTGTAGAGAGCCCAGCGACTGCATTTGCTCTTCGCTTACGGCTTGGGCACGCCAGCCAATAATGGCCATGAACAGCGGGATCAACGGGGCGGCCATCAGCAGCAATAGCGCGGCAATCCAGGAATGCCAGGCCACCACGATGGCAATGACGGGGGCGGCAATGACAACGCGCCATTGTGCGGCTTGGTAACGCGCCAACCAAGGCACGATGGCTTCGGCTTGCTCCATCCAGACGCTGGTGATTTCACCCGAAGTGGGGCGGCGTGCATCCAGTGGGGATGATTGGCGCAGTTGCTGCCCAAATTGCCCGCGCAATTGGCTCAGTACGCCGCGAGCGAATACGTAGCTGCGCTGCGTACCAAGGTATTCCAGGGCCGCTCTGGCCGCTCCCAGCAAGGCAATGGCTGCCACCCATTGAAGCACCCAGACCATATCAATGGCCGGCGCAGTGACCAGCTCAGGGTTTTGTGTGGCCATCAATCTGGCAACAACACTGGCAATGCACCAAGTTTGGCCGATCCATAGCAAAGACGCCACACCTTGTAAGGTATAGCTCCAGTGTCGGCTATGGCTGGGTGACTGGGTGCGTTGCGATTTCATATGCCTATTGTAATTTCAGTAATTACTGAAAATTCAAATAACTTAAAAATTCTGCACGTTTTGTCGTGGCTTGGCTCAGTGCCTGAATGCATCACCGTGGCATAGATTGACTTTCCTTGTCATTGCTTGTAACGGATGTAAAGGAAAATAGCTTAAGCAGTCCCAATGTACAAGACCAGCGGTAAAGGCTTGGCTGTTTTGCGCCACGGCAGTGCGTTTGGGGGCGTATTTTGAATAAATCATTTGGCGCTTGGCAATGAGTCATATAGAATGCTGGGTTTGCAGCGATTTTGTCCCGCGGCAAAAGCATTGAAGGCTTGGCAGTAGCTGGGTTTTTGGTGCAACGCACCGCCTAAGAGGCTCCATTTAAAGAAGAGCACCGACCGTGGTAGTAGGGCAAGTTTTTTGTTTTAGGAACACACATGTCTACATTCAGCGCAAAACCCGCTGAGGTGCAACATGAGTGGTTTGTGATTGACGCCACCGACAAGGTGCTCGGCCGGGTAGCCAGCGAAGTTGCCCTCCGTCTGCGCGGCAAACATAAAGCCATTTATACACCTCACGTTGATACTGGCGATTTCATCGTCATCGTCAATGCATCCAAACTCCGCGTGACTGGCAACAAGAACACTGACAAAGTGTACTACCGCCACACCGGCCACCCAGGTGGTATCCGCTCCATCAACTTCCGCGACATGCAAGCCAAGCACCCTGGCCGCGCACTCGAGAAGGCTGTTAAAGGCATGCTGCCTAAAGGCCCACTCGGTTACGCCATGATCAAAAAGCTGAAGGTTTACGGCGGTGCAGAGCATCCGCACACAGCCCAACAGCCTAAAGTGCTGGACATCTAAGGAGCGACGAGATGATTGGTGATTGGAACAATGGCACTGGCCGACGCAAATCCAGCGTTGCCCGTGTTTTCCTGAAAAAAGGCTCCGGCAAGATCGTCGTGAATGGCAAAGAGATTGAGGCTTACTTTGGCCGTCAAACTTCCATCATGATTTCTAAGCAGCCACTGGTGTTGACTAACCATGTCGAAACTTTCGACATCCAAGTCAACGTCCATGGCGGTGGTGAATCCGGCCAAGCCGGTGCCGTGCGTCACGGTATCACACGTGCTCTGATCGATTACGACGAAACACTGAAGTCAGCGCTGAGCGCAGCAGGCTACGTGACTCGCGATGCTCGTGAAGTTGAACGTAAAAAAGTCGGTTTGCATTCTGCTCGCCGCCGCAAACAGTTCTCCAAGCGTTAATCGCCTGCAGACTATTTGTCGAAAAAGCCTCCCATATCAGCCGATATGGGAGGCTTTTTTTTATGCCGTTGCACGCCTTGGGATCAGGCAGCTTAAACCCGCGGCGTACACCCCGTTGATTGCGTCAAACACAAGGGGCTATTTTTGGTGATTCAGGCCTTGCTACGCATGCTGGACATGCCGCCTCAGTGATGCTTGGCTGCTCGCTCAATACGCACTGGGCCTGCTGGCACACAGTGCGCATGAGTGCGCATGCAGCCGATAAAGCAGCTCTGCTGCCACTGGCAGTGCTGCGTTTTATGCACTCACTATCGTGCCATCAACTGATTCAGGCGCCTTCAAGGCCACGGCGGCTTCGGCTGTGAGCATGCGGAAGGCCAGGGTTTCCTTCAAATACAGCTGTACCTTGTCTTTGTCATGGCTGGTGTAGCCAATACTCAGATCGCAGCCCAAATGCAACGCATAGTCGCCGCCGCGCAGGCTGACTATGCAGCCGCCTTCAATGGCCGACGACCAAAAAATCTCGCCATTGATCAGTTTTTGGATGTGGGCAATCACTGGGTAGCCCTGGTCGCTGCCCTCACTCAAGGCGGTGTATGCGTCTGAGCCCAGTACGACCGCGTACGGGCCATCGACACCTTCAAGGCGCAGTTGTTGGAGGGCTGCGGCAACGGCATCCGGATAGAGGCTGGTGTCTTTGCTCAGCTGCAAGCTTTTGTTCGATGAGCCATCGCGAATGCCTGTGATGCCGGCTGCTGCGTAACCATCAAAAATGGTTGAGTCTTCAGCAAAGGCCATTTGCGTAGCCGCGTCTTTGGCGGGTTGCCAGTCGGAGTCTTCCGAGCCACGCTCGACATCGTCAATCTGCTCTCTGGACAGCTCAAATGGCACGCACAGCTCAACCAAAGGCAGCACTTCACGCTGCTTGGCGTGCACGCCTTTGATCGGGCTATCAATGCGAATTTGGTGGCCGGTGTTCACGCATGCATATTCATGGCCTGACGGGCCACGCAGATCGACTACGCGGCGTCCGGCAACCAGGCGCTTGAAAGTGCGCGCCACTTCTTCTTCAATTTCTTGCCAGGCGGCGTCAGAGATAGGAGCCAGTTCGCGGTGCAGGTTATTCATGTTGTAGTGTTCCTTTCAGTGAACCAATATGGAGTGAGCCGGTGTGCTGGTTGGCATTGACTGCTGCTTGGGCCTTGGCATCCAGAGCATTGGCCTGAACTGCCGATCTGCTGCTGAGGGCCTGCAATAAGTTGTGTGAAGGCACGAAGAACAGGCCGCCGGTTACGGCGGTGCTGAAATCGAGCAGGCGGTCGTAATTGCCGGGCGGGTTGCCGACAAACATGTTTTCCATCATGCGCTCAATGGGGGTGGGTGAGCTGGCATACCCGATGAAATAGGTGCCAAACTCGCCAAATCCAGGTCTGCCAAATGGCATATTGCCGCGCACGATGTCAATTTCTTCGCCGTCCTCGTCTTCGATGACTGTCAACGCATTGTGCGCCCAACTGGGCTTGCTTGCATCATCGAGTTCGATATCAGACTGTTTGCTGCGGCCAATGATGCGCTCTTGCATTTCGGTCGATAGCGCATTCCAGCCTTGCATGTCATGCAAGTATTTTTGGACGATCGCGTAGCTGCCGCCACTGAAGTTCTGGTCTTCCTGGCCAATCGCCGTGGCATCGACGGCATCTTGACCGACCGGATTTTCCGTGCCATCGACAAAGCCCAGGATGGCGCGCATGTCAAAGTTGCGAAAGCCATGCACTTCATCAACGGCCTCAAAGGCATCGCCCAGATCGCCAATCAGGCGCGTAGCCAACTCCACGCACATGTCCATGCGGCTGGCGCGCAGGTGCAGCAAGATATCACCAGGGGTGGCGACGGCACGGCGCTCGGCAGGGCCAAACTCGATGAACGGGTGTAGTAGCGCAGGTCGGGGTTGGCCAAAAATGCGATCCCAGGCCTCGGAGCCAAAGCCAACAATGCAGCTCAGCTGTGCCTCGGGCACCCGGTGTCCAACCGCTCGCACGGTGCCGGCATAGCCTTCGCACCATTGGCGCACCAGTGCATGGCTTTGCGCTGAGTCTTTGAGTGTGCCGACGATAAAAATAGCGGCGTTTTGCGCTGGTGCTGCTACCGGTTGTGGGGTTTGAGTAGGGAAGTGTTGCTCGCTCATAGGATATGGATAGTCTAAGTCACAGTCTTTTTGGCCGTCGCGCCAGGCTCAACAAACGGCAGTGCGAGCCCATTATTGCCGCTTAACCAGTGGAATGAACCAAGCGGGCAGGGCCGCAATGCGTTTTTTTGTGCCTCAACGCAGCTGCGCGGAGATGTTGAACAGGCTTTGAGGGCAACGCAGCTGCACCAGGCCCAATAAAAGAATGGTGAATATTGCGTGCATTGGTATTCGATTGCCAGATTCTTTGTAAGAATACCCATGCTGGAGGCCTTGCGCCAATAAGCCGATCAGCTTGTCTGTTTTTGGCTTTTGGTGCATCAGGCGCGGCTGCGCGGAGATGTTGAACGGCTCTTAGCGCCCGCTGCTCAGCTTATATATGGTGGATGATGGGCAATGCCCAAAAAAGGATGAATGCTTATGACAACGCGATCAACTGGCCTATGCAATAAATGGACGATGCTGACCATGGCGGTGCTGCCATTATTGGTGGCCTGCCAGTCTGTCCCAACGCAAGAAGCAGGACTGTCCAAGCAAGCCACGGCCGTGGCCTCGCAAGATGCGCCTGTGCCGGTATTGGGCAAGGATGCCAAGGGCCACAGCATTATTGCGTTCTTTGGCGCGCCAGACACGGATAGTGAAGGCAGCTTGTTCAAAGAGGCCCAGCAAGGTGGTTTCTACCGTGTGTATAAGGGCAAGAATGCTGCGGGCCAACTGCAGGTTCAGGACTTCTACCAGGCCAATGGCGCGCCCCAAACTTCGGTGTTTGTTGTCGATCCAGCGGCCAATGTGCTCGATTGGGCCGTGCTGCCGCAAGACGGCCAGATCACCTTCTACCGCCCCAATGGCGCAGTGCGCGGTGTGACTACCTACCAGCAAGGCAAGCTCGAAGGCAAGGACATTTACTACAACGCCGATGGCACTGAACGCTCGGTTTATACCTGGCGCAATGATTTGCTGGATGGGCCTTTCTTTGCCCAGTACCCCGGCTCGCAAAGCCGGGTTGAGGGCGTGGCCAAAGACGACGCGATTGTCAGCATCAAGGCGTTTGACGACCGTGGCCAGCCATTGCCGCAAGAAGATGCCGAGCGCATGCTCGAAGCCTCGATGATCTTCTGGTACGACGATATTTTCCAATAATCGCCAGCCTGTGTTGCCCAGCACAGCACACGCGCCTCCAGCAAGCATGTTTGCAAGTACGGAGCCGCTTTGACTGGTGCTGGTTGACGCTGAGAACGTGTTTCCGATCTTTTTACAGCCCGCGTTGGAGTCCAAAAGGATACGATGCGCGGCAAAAACCGCAGTCGGGCTATCTGCCCGGCGGGGATTTTTAACAAAGCAGCGTGTCTTTTGGACTGCAACCCCCAATACCAAAAGGAGTTGCAAGGTACAAAAAAGCGCATTGCGGCGTTGCCCGTTTTGCTCATACAGATGTATGAGCGGCAACAGGCGCCTTGTACTGCCTCTTTTTTGTGCCTTGCGCGACTGCAAAAAGATCGTAAACACGTTCTGAGCGGCTTATCGCCATTGGTGCGCTGCTAGTGCGTGCCAATGGCGCGATTGTTAGTGATTGTTAGTTATTGACCAAGGGAAGTTATGCGCCAGATTATTCTGGATACAGAAACGACGGGCCTGTCTGTGGCAGAGGGCGATCGTGTCATTGAGCTGGGCTGTGTTGAGTTGCTCAACCGCCAGCTGACCGGCAACAATTTGCATTTTTACTTCAAAGTGGATCGGGCCAGTCACCCCGATGCGTTGCGGGTACACGGTATCACTACCGAATTTCTGAGTGACAAGCCGCGTTTTAGCGAGCTGGCACAAACCTTTATTGATTTTGTGCGCGACGCTGAAATCATCATCCATAACGCTGCGTTCGACGTCGGTTTCTTGGACAATGAATTGGCCTTGATTGGCAAGGGGACACTGCTGGACTACGCCAGCAAGATCACCGACAGCTTATTGCTGGCACGCGAAGCTTTTCCTGGCAAACGCAATTCGCTGGACGCTTTGTGTGACCGTTTTTCGATTGACAAGAGCAACCGCACGCTGCACGGCGCCTTGCTGGATTCGGAGTTGCTGGCACAGGTTTATATCCATCTCACACGGGGACAAAACGCCTTGCTGGGCGATGAGCAGCAAGACAGTGGCAATGATGAAGGCCTGCAGGTGCAGCGCGCCGACCTGAGTGGCCTGAAACTGCTGGTGTTGCCTGCGAATGCGCAAGAGCTGGAGCTGCACGAAGCCATCTTGAAAAATATTGACAAGGCCTCAGATGGCAAGACAGTCTGGCGCGTGGCTGCGGAGTCCGCAGGCCCAGCCTGAGTGCGTTGCACACAATCGACCCACACGCACCATGACCATTCATTTCTCCCTTCGGCACAAGCGCTTTGAGCTTGCTAAAATTTCTCGCATGAACTGTATACACGCCTCCAATTCACCAGGGCAGCCTCCCAAACGGCCCACAGTCTTGCCCCTTGAGGAAGTGGGTACGGTTGTGGCCGAGCGCCAAACGCTACAACCCAAGCCACCACCGATGTGCCAGGTTTTGATGCTCAACGATGATTTCACACCGATGGAGTTTGTCGTGGCGGTGCTGCAGGAGTTTTTTGGTAAAAACATCGACATGGCCACGCAAATCATGCTGTCCATTCACAATGAAGGGCGTGGTGTATGCGGTGTTTACCCGCGTGAAATCGCTGAAACCAAAGTGGCTTTGGTGATGGATGCTGCTGCACAAGCGGGACATCCGCTACAGTGTGTCTGTGAGCCTTTATCCGATTGACGTGTATGCACACTTCGTTCACTATGGTTCAAATGGTGTTGTGCAGCATGAGACTGGATTGCTATTGTTGATGACTCTTAAGCGAGCTATTGATTTTTTAAATCCACCCCCAAACTGTTCAGCATTCATTCAATTCGCAAGCACAAGGAGTCTGTAAAAATGATCGCTCAAGAGCTTGAAGTCAGCTTGCACATGGCTTTCGTCGAGGCGAGACAACAACGCCACGAATTCATCACCGTTGAACACTTATTGTTGGCTTTGCTGGACAACCCTAGCGCCTCTGAAGTGCTGCGTGCCTGCAATGCCAATATGGATGAGCTGCGAGCTGCACTCACCGGGTTCATCAAAGACAATATGCCCCAGGTCGCTGGTGAAGACGAGGTCGACACCCAACCGACACTGGGCTTTCAGCGCGTGGTTCAACGCGCCATCATGCATGTCCAATCCACAGGCAACGGCAAGAAAGAGGTTGTTGGTGCCAACGTGTTGGTGGCTATTTTTGGCGAAAAAGATTCTCACGCCGTGTACTTCCTGCACCAGCAAGGCGTCACACGCCTGGATGTGGTGAACTACATCGCGCATGGCATCCGCAAGGACGATTCCGGCGCTGACAAGTCGTCGAAAAGCGAAGGCGTGTCCGAGCCTGAAGAGGCACAGCAAAGCGGTGAAGCGCGCAGCGAAAAGGCCACACCGCTGGAGCAGTTCACCAACAACCTCAACCAGGCCGCAGCTGAAGGCCACATTGATCCTTTGATTGGCCGCCAACACGAGGTTGAGCGCACCATTCAAGTGCTGTGCCGGCGCCGCAAAAACAATCCGCTGCTGGTGGGAGAGGCAGGCGTGGGTAAAACCGCGATCGCCGAAGGCCTTGCATGGCGTATTACGCAAAACGATGTGCCTGAAGTGCTGGCCAATGCCGTGGTGTATTCGCTGGACATGGGGGCATTGCTGGCCGGCACCAAATACCGTGGTGATTTCGAGCAGCGTCTCAAAGGCGTGCTCAAAAACCTGCGTGACAAACCAGAAGCGGTGTTGTTCATTGACGAGATTCACACCTTGATTGGTGCGGGTGCAGCGTCGGGCGGTACCTTGGATGCGTCGAACTTGCTCAAGCCTGCGCTGTCCAGTGGGCAGTTGCGTTGCATTGGCGCGACCACATTTGCCGAATACCGCGGTATTTTCGACAAAGACGCTGCGCTGTCGCGCCGTTTCCAGAAAATCGATGTGGTTGAGCCATCGGTGGCTGAAACTGTCGACATCCTGAAGGGCCTGAAGTCGCGCTTTGAAGAGCACCACAGCGTCAAATACGCAGCTGCTGCACTGCAAGCGGCAGCTGAGCTGTCGGCGCGCTACATCAACGACCGCCAGTTGCCTGACAAAGCGATTGACGTGATCGACGAGGCGGGTGCTGCCCAGCGGATTCTGGCGCCTTCCAAGCGCAAGAAAACCATCAGTAAAACAGACATCGAGGAAATTGTTGCCAAAATCGCGCGCATTCCGCCTGCCGCTGTCTCGCAAGATGACCGCAGCAAGCTGAAAACCCTGGATCGTGATCTCAAAAGCGTGGTGTTTGGGCAAGACGGTGCTCTGGAGGCTTTGGCCAGCGCCATCAAAATGGCGCGCTCCGGCCTTGGCAAGCCAGACAAACCAATTGGCTCGTTTCTGTTTTCTGGCCCAACCGGTGTGGGTAAAACCGAGGCAGCGCGTCAACTGGCCTACATCATGGGGATCGATTTGATCCGCTTTGACATGTCCGAGTACATGGAGCCGCATGCGGTCAGCCGTTTGATTGGCGCGCCTCCGGGTTACGTGGGCTTTGACCAGGGCGGTTTGCTCACTGAGGCGATCACCAAAAAGCCGCATGCGGTATTGCTGCTCGATGAGATTGAAAAAGCCCATCCGGCGATCTACAACATCTTGCTGCAGGTGATGGACCATGGCACGCTGACCGACAACAATGGCCGCAAAGCCGACTTCCGCAACGTCATCATTGTGATGACAACCAATGCGGGCGCTGAGACCATGAACAAGGCCACGATTGGGTTCACCAATCCGCGCCAGGCGGGCGACGAAATGGGCGATATCAAGCGCATGTTCACGCCTGAGTTCCGCAACCGTCTGGATGCGATTGTCAGCTTCAAGCCGCTCGATGAGCAAATCATCTTGCGTGTGGTCGACAAGTTCCTGCTGCAACTTGAGAGCCAGTTGGCTGAGAAAAAAGTCGAAGCCAGCTTTACCGACGAGTTGCGTGCACATTTGGCCAAAAAAGGTTTTGACCCGCTGATGGGGGCCAGACCGATGCAGCGTCTGATCCAGGATTTGATTCGCAAATCACTGGCTGATGAGTTGCTGTTTGGCGGATTGTCCGACGGTGGCCGTGTTGTGATTGGCCTGAAATCGGTCGATGACGGCAAAGGCGCTCAGAAAGAGCAAATCGATTTGGATATTTCACCGTTGAAGAAAGAGTCCAAGGCCAGCAAACCTGAAGAGGAAGCGGCTGCCGAGTAACTCGCAGCGTGCCTCTGCGATCAAGATGCCTGCTTTTGAGCGGGCATTTTTTTTCTGAACTGGTGTGCCATCGGCTTGGCGTAAACTTGTCCCATTTTCTAACACAGCCTGAGCGCTGCATTTATGCATACGACATACAAGAACCACTGCAATGACCCCGATTGCCAGCATGACCACCATGACTTGGCTGGGGGCACGCAGATTAACGACGCTGCCGCGCCATTTGTGCGGCAGCGCCGCGTTTATGTGTACTCGCCGTCGGGGGCTGTGCAGGACAAGGCGGCTATTTTGCGCGGTGCCCGCTACCTGAAGAAAGCAGGCTACGAGGTCACGCTCGATGAGGCAGTATTTGCCAGGCACACCCGTTTCGCAGGTGACCATGCCTGCCGTTTGGCTGCCATTGAGCGGGCTGCGGCCAGTGGCGCTGATGTGGCTTTAATCAGCCGTGGCGGTTATGGTCTGAACCATTTGTTGGCTGAAATTGATTATGGCAGGCTGGCGCAATCGATTGATGCGGGCATGCAGTGGATGGGCTTTAGTGACTTTACCGCTTTGCAATTGGCGCTGCTGGCCAAGACTGGGCGCATCAGTTGGGCTGGCGTGAGTTTGGGCGTGGATTTGGGAGCGAAAGAAGGCCCGGATGACATCAGTGTGGCCTGCTTTGAAGATGTCGCCTTTGGCGTAGGCGAGGGGGCAGGTTGGCGCATCCGTAAAGACAGTGCGGTCTATGCAGGCACCGACATTGAAGGCGCCACGTTATGGGGCGGTAATCTTGCGGTGCTTGCGTCCATGATTGGGACACCTTATTTTCCCCAAGTTGAAGGCGGCATCTTGTTTCTTGAAGATGTGGCCGAGTCGCCCTACAAGATCGAGCGCATGTTGATTCAGTTGGAGCAGGCTGGGGTGCTCGCTGCACAGCAAGCCATTGTGCTTGGGCAGTTCACTCATGCCAACGTGACACCCCATGACCGAGGCTTTAATCTCACTAGCGTCGTCAACGCACTGCGTGAACGTTTGCGTATTCCTGTTTTGACCCAGCTGCCGTTTGGCCATGTGCGTACCAAAGTGTGTTTGCCTGTCGGGGCAACAGTGGATTTGCAGGTCAGCGAGCGCGAGGCTTTGCTGGTCTGGGGACATTTGTAATCAACCAGGCCGACTTGGCCTGTAGCCAGCACCGCTTGCACCACCTGGCAAACCGAAGGTTTGCGGTTGAGACTTGGTGTGCAACCGCAGGCAGTACAACAGGGACACGACAGGTGCGACCTGGTTTACAACGACATATCAAGGGTAGCGTTAGCGGCTCCTGGTAATGGGCACTCTATGGGGCAGCCAATCAGGCCGCACTCGTAGTGCTTGGTCTTTGGCCCTGCCAGGCATGGTGCGTGAGCTGATTGTGCTTGGCCCATAAAAAAGCGCGGATGTGGTCCACATCCGCGCTTTTTTTGTGCTGCCCAAGGCGGCATGCCTTAGGCCATCATCCATTCACTATTAGAACAGGTGACGCAGGCCAGCACCAACAGAGCTGAAATCTTTGCCAGCTGCTGCGCCAGCGTATGCGCCGTTGCGTTGGTTGTCTACACGTGTGTAGAAGCCGTAGACTTTGGTGCGTTTGCTCAGGTTGTAGTTGTAGCCCAATGTGTATTGAGTGGCGCCGCTCTTGTCAATTTTGCTGTATTTGTCAGCCCAGCCCACGTTGGCGTGGAATTCGCTTGCACCCATGGTGTAGGCGCCAACCAGACGAACGGACCAACGGTCACCCCAGTTGATGTAGCCTGGTACAGCGGTGTCGGTCGCTGCTGCGTTCATGCCGTTTTTGTCGTACTGGACATAGCCGCCCAATGCGAAGGGGCCTGTGTTGTACATGGCGCGCACGGTAGTGGCCTTGGCTTTGTCAAATTGCGCGTAAGCAGCAGCCAGATCCAGTGCGCCCAGTTTGTAAGTCACGCTCAGATCGAATGGGGCCTTGTTGCCGCCATGGTTGTCTTTGAAGCCGTAGCCACCTTCAAATTTGAAGCCAGCAAATTCTGGGGAAATGTAGCCCAATTTGGCCGAGTTTGGCACAACGTAGGCATACAAGGCATCGGCTGTCGAGCCAGTGTCATGGTTGAACATGCTGACATAGTCGGCAGTGTTGGTGTAGGCAGTGGAGTTGTAGTTACCAGCCTTGATGGTGCCGAAGCTGCCCGACAGATTGACTTGCGATTCACGCTGGAAACCTGTGGAGGCGCCATCGGTGGAGTCAAATCGTTGCTCCAGAACGAAACCTGCCTTCAAGCCGCTGCCCAGATCTTCAGTGCCACGGAAGCCCAGAAAAGAAGCATTGCTGTGCATGCCTGTTTTGGAAGATTCGCCAGAGAATTTCTGGTTTTCAAGCGTGGTGTTGAAACGACCATACACGGTCACATTGCTTTGCGCATGAGCGACTGCGCCGGCGGCCAGCAGAGGGAGCAAAACGAAAGGTAAATGTTTTTTCATGGCTGGGTAATCCACATTAATGTCAATTGAATGTCATCAGCGAGTCATGATCTTCTGGCAAATTCACGGCAGGCCGCAGGGTTTAGGCCGGATTGCAAACTAATGACAACTCGCACGTCACAGGCATCGCAGTGTACGCTCGCCTGTGCGAATGTTGTTGCAATAGATATGCCAAGTTTGCTGAAAAGTGACGTTCTCCCCTAATAATTGCCAATCTTGTATGCCATATACAACACACATAATCAGCATCAAGACTTGGATCGATTCCTATCTGCCGCACTGAGTTTGCGGCGGTTTTGCATTACACGTGTACAGAGAGTCTTGCTTGTCGTAAGGGCTGCGCAGGCGCATCGCGCCTAGTTGTCGCAAAGCGCCGAGTGGGGCTGCAGCTGGGCTGCGCCGCGCTTGTCAGAGCGTCTTTATGCAGGTTTCAAGGCAGTGCCAGTGCGCTGGCTCTACTTGGCAGGCTGAGATTGGCAGTAGCACGAGTCTGCCCTTGGCCCAATCTGCTTGGCAGCGCCATCATGGCCGGTGTATGGCACAGGCCAGCTGGGTGGTTTTAAAAGCCGGCAACACCAGACCATTGAAAGCGGCTCTTCCCATCTTCTTCAGGCGGCCATCTGCGAATGGTTTTTTGGAAGAATGCGCTATTGGGAATTTGCAGCCATGCGCCTTGGGTTTCTTCCGAGGTGAGGTCTTGCAATACCGTGTATAGCAAGCCGATTTCGGCCACGCGGCCTTTAACGCCCGGTTTGTCAGAGGCATCCAAGATTTCCAGCCGATCACCGACCCGAAATGGCGCAGAGGTGTAAATCAAGAATGAGCAAAACAGGTTGGACAGCACGCTCCAGGCGGCAAAAAAAGCCACGGCTGCGACTGCGGCAAAGCCGGTAAAGGCCGACCAGATGACAGCGGCAGAGACACCGATTTGCTGCATGACCATCAACATGGCTATGACCACGATCAACCAGCCAGACATGGTGCGCAGGGGCACCAGCATGCGTGGTGGCAGGCTGTGGGTGGCGCCTAAACGCTCGACAATGCGCCATATCAAGCGCTTGATCAAATAGGCGACGGTGATGATCAATGCGATCTTCATCAGGTGCGTCAGCGTTGGCAGGATGTCGATGAGCCAGTCAGGCAGGAGATCGATATTCATGGTGTTCAAGGGCGGGCCATACGAGCTGGCACATTCAAAGAAAGTGAGACGAAAAAAGGTTGCCTAGGCAGCTGGATATCAGGCGTTTGGCGACATAGTCGGCAAAGACGGTCGTGGTGAGCCATGTGGTGTGCTTGGCGCAGTCATGCATCATCGCTGTGCACAAAGCGGTTGCGACCGCGCTTCTTGGCAGCATACAGCGCCACATCTGCTTGCAGGATCAAGTAGTCAAGGCGTTCATCTACTGGTGTTTTGTTGGGGTCTATGGTGACGATGCCGCCAGAGAGCGTGATGTGAGGCGCGACATCGGAGTTCGGGTGCGGCTGTGGGTATTGCTGAAATACCCGCGTCAAACCGCGCGTCAGGGTCATTGCACCGGCTTTAGGGGTGTTGGGCAAAATCAATGCAAACTCTTCACCGCCGTAGCGGGCGGCTACGTCTCTGGGCCGCAGGCATACGCTGCGCAGCAAATGGCTGGCTTGCTTGAGCACCAAATCGCCTTCCAAGTGCCCGCAGGCATCGTTGTAGCGCTTGAAGAAGTCGATGTCGATCAGCACGAGTGACAAGGGTTGCTTATCGCGCAGACAGGCGCGCAATTCCAGTTCCAGAATGCGGTCAAAGCCACGCCGATTGACCAGGCCCGTCAAAGCGTCGATTTCCACCAAATGGATGAGCTTTTCGTTGGCATCTTGCAATGCCTGGCTGACATCGGTGAGCTGCTTGCGCATCACCAGCAAGCGTTGCATGGCGCGCAGTTTGGCGGCCAAGATAGTGGGGGTGACGGGTTTGGTGAGGTAGTCGTCGCCACCTGCCTCAATGCCTTGCCAAATGGCCTGCTCGTCGTTGAGGCTGGATAAAAACAGGATCGGCGTCCAGGTTTGCTGCTGCGAGGAGGACTCGATCTCGCGCATGGTTTTGACCACATCCAGGCCACTGCCATCGGGCAAGATCACATCCAGCAATACCAGATCAGGGCGATGGGCTTCAAACAGCGCCAAGCCTTTTTGGCTGTTATCGGCCTCCCAGATGTGCTGCGCACCAGCGGTGCGCAGCATACCCACCAACATGCTGCGCACAGCCGGGTGATCCTCCACCACGAGGATGCTAAAGGGTTGCAAGCTGGTGGTGTTCATGGCAGAGCAGGGCGCTGGTGGATTTATGGCTCTTGCTGGCGGCGAAGCGCCGGGAACAGGATGATGTCGCGGATACTGGCACTGTCGGTCAGCAGCATCATCAGGCGGTCAATGCCGATGCCGCAGCCGCCAGTGGGCGGCATGCCGTATTCCAGCGCACGCACATAGTCGTGGTCGTAGTACATGGCTTCGTCATCACCGCTGTCTTTGGCCTGGACCTGGGCGTTAAAGCGCGCAGCTTGGTCTTCTGCGTCGTTGAGCTCTGAGAAACCATTGGCAATCTCGCGCCCGGTGATGTAGAGCTCAAAACGCTCGGTGACTTCCGGGCGCTGGTCGTTGGCACGCGCCAGCGGCGAAATCTCCGTCGGGTGCTCCATGATGAAAGTCGGCTGCCACAGTTTGGACTCAACCACTTCTTCAAACAGCAGCACTTGCAGCGCCGCCAGGCTGCGACCAGACAATTGCTTGTCTTTCTCGGTGATGCCTGCCTTTTTCAATTCAGCCAGCAGCCAGTCACGGTCTTCGACGGCTTCACCGCCTTCGCAGTGCAAAGTAATAGCTTCGCGAATCGTCAGGCGTGCAAACGGTTTAGACAAGTCCACGTCCTTGCCTTGGTATTGCAGTTGCTCGCTGCCGGCGGTTTTTTGTGCGGTGTCACGCAGCAGGGCTTCAACAAAGTCCATCAGGTCTTCGTAGTTCCAATAGGCCGCATAGAACTCCATCATCGTGAATTCTGGGTTGTGGCGTACCGAAATGCCTTCGTTGCGGAAGTTGCGGTTGATCTCAAAAACGCGCTCAAAACCGCCCACAATCAGGCGCTTGAGGTAGAGCTCTGGTGCAATGCGCAGGAACATTTCCTGGTCCAGCGCATTGTGGTGTGTGACAAAGGGCTTAGCGTTTGCGCCGCCTGGAATGGCGTGCAGCATGGGTGTTTCGACTTCCAGGAATTCATTCTTGGTCATGAACTCGCGCATGCTGGAAATCGCCTGGCTGCGCTGGATAAAGCGCTTGCGGGTGCTCTCGTCGCTGATCAGATCAACATAGCGCTGGCGGTATTTCAGCTCCTGGTCGGCAATGCCGTGGAACTTGTCTGGCAGTGGGCGCAGGCTCTTGGTCAGCAGACGCAGTGCCTCGACCTTGATCGATAGCTCGCCAGTCTTGGTTTTGAATAAAGTGCCTTCAGCGGCCAGGATATCGCCCAGGTCCCATTTTTTGAATTGCGCATAGACCTCTTCGCCGACGCTGTCGCGTGCGATGTAGAGCTGGATTTGGCCAGTGGCGTCCTGGATCGTGGCAAAGCTGGCCTTGCCCATCACCCGTTTGAGCATCATGCGACCAGCAACGCTGGCTCGGGCCGCCTGGCCTTCGAGGGCTTCGGTCTCAGTGCTATCGTACGCATCGTGCAAGCCTTTGGCACGGTGCTCAGGACGAAAATCATTGGGGAATGCTGGCACGCCTTGTGCGCTGGCACTCTCGCGCAAGGCCTGCAATTTCTCGCGGCGCTCAGCAATTAATTTGTTTTCGTCTTGGGGGGAAACAGCTTCCGCTGCGTTGGTTGTGTTCAGCTCAGACATGCCAAAGGCCCGTGGGCGGTTGCAAAACCACAGATTTTAAAGGGAAATCAAGCTTGGGCGCTCAATGTCCGCCGATCTCCATAGATGTCAGGCGGTCACCCAGTGCCACTCAAGCGCAAACAGCAGGCAATTGAATGCCTGTGAAGCTGTGCGCGCAGGGAGCAGGAGTGGTGCAAGAGTGACCGCTGGCGTGTGCTTACACACTGCGCACACGCGGCTGCGGTGGGTGCGCGCTAAGGTAAGCGACAATGCCCGCCGTGATCGCCGCGGCGAGTTTGGCTTGGTGAGCGCTGGAGCGCAGCAGCTGCTCTTCACTGCGGTTGCTGATAAAACCGGTCTCCACCAGAATGCTGGGTGTGTCGGGATTGCGCAGCACGGCAAAGTTCGCTTGCTCGACCTTGTTGCCACGTACCCGTGTGTGGTTGGCCAGCTCTCTGCGCATCAGTGCGCCCAAAATCAAGCTGTCACGGATTTGCGCAGACAGGCTCATATCGGCCAAGGTGCTTTGCACGTGGCGGTCAGCAGTTTTGATATTCAAGCCGCCGACGGCGTCGGCTAAGTTTTCTTTTTCGGCCAGTAAACGTGCTGCGGTGCTGGTTGCGCCTCGTGAGCTGAGTGCATAGACACTGGCGCCATTGGCGCTGAAATTCTCCGCCGCATCCGCATGGATACTGATGAATAAATCGGCTTGCACCCTGCGGGTTCGCTCCACACGCGCTGCCAACGGCACGAAAAAGTCCCGGTCGCGTGTCATGAAGGCCTGCAATGGCACGCCATTGACCCGGGTGCGGTTGAGCTGTTCGCGCACTTGATGGGCAATGGCCAACACCACATGTTTTTCGAACGTTTTGGCCTGTCCAATGGCGCCTGGGTCTTCGCCACCATGGCCAGGGTCGAGCGCAACAATGTAGATGCGGTCTGTCTGGCGTGCGGTTGCAGGTGGACTAGGCGCAGGTCTAGGTGCAGGCGGGGGAGGCACTGGCGCAGGGGGTGGTGGCGCCGGGGTGGGAACTGGTACGGGCGCTGGCGCTGGCGCTGGCCTGCTTGCGCCGTGCTGGTCAAACCAGCCATCGAGCGGGTCTGGACCCGGTGGGCGTGTAGGCAGGGGTGGCGGCGCTGGCACGGGGGCTGCAGGCGCTGGCGGCGGTGCGGTTGGCACCGATGCAGAAGGCGTTGTATGAATCGCTTCTGTGCTTGGTGCCTGGGCAATGGTTTGCAGTCGCTCTGCAATCAACTGCGCCATTGGATCAACGGCTAGCGCCGGATACAAGTCAAACACCAAACGGTAGCGGTAAGGTGCAATCGGCTTGAGGGTAAAAACCTCAGGCCGCACGCGCTGTTTCAGATCAATCACCATGCGCACGATGGTGGGAGAGTTCTGGGCAATGCGGATGGCAGCAATATTCGGGTCGTCAGCCTGCACGCGCGTTTCCATTGTGCGCAGCTCCGGGCCAAGCAACAGATTATGGATGTCGACATACAGGCGTGGCGGATCGTCTTTGGCGAAGTCGTAGTTGGCCTCAAGCTCCTCATCGGACTCAATCGTGACGCGGGAGTATTCAGGCGCTGGCCAAATGCGCAGCGCTACAATGCCATTTTTCTTGCCTTTTTCGGCCGTCAGTGGCTTGTGTTGTTGGCCAATTTGGGCAAACGCCAGATGCTCAACGCTCAGTGCACACAACAAAGTACTGGCTTTGAGCAGGCTCCTGCGGTTGAGCCGCGCAGCAGCCACAGGCGCAGGTGCACTAAGGGTAATGCTGGTGCCAGCAGTGGCTGTGATCGAAGTGGCTTCAGCGCGGAGGGACTCTAATTGTTTGTAATTTACTGGACGCATGTCAGCACACTTTCTGCGAGCTGCTGGCCTGCAGCACTGTGGGCCTGAAGTCGAAATTGGCGTTGCAGTGCAGAGGTTGGCAAAAATTCAATAAATAGCGTGAGGTCAGGCGTTCCTAAAAGTTCCCCCGCTTTTTGTGGCCACTCAATCAGTTTGAGGCCTGGACCTTGCGCCGTTTCTTGCAGCCCGGATTCAAGCCACTCCTGGGGGTCTTCTAGTCGGTAGAGGTCAAAATGAAATACCTCCAGAGCGTGCTCTGGCAACTCATATTGCTCAAGCAAAGCATAAGTTGGGCTTTTAATGCGGCCTTCAACCCCTAGCGCGCGCAGTAAATACCGGGTCCAGGTGGTTTTTCCTGCGCCCAGGTCTCCATGCAAATCAATACGCAGGTCTTTCAGCGATTGGAGCTGCTGGGCAAAGCATTGTGCGATCAGGGCCGTTTGTTCTTCAGTGTGGGCAAGTAGCGTGGCGTCAGGCATGGTGGATGGATGCGCTGGTGAAGTCACAAGGGCGAAGTCAAAAGAGAGATGGTATGAGGAAAAGGCAAGGCCAATCGCAATCAGTGTAACAACTGGCGGGCCCACGCTGTGCGTTGGACCTACAATTTATATGCATGACAACAGAGATTGATACCGACTCGCTTCTTGAACGCATTCGCCTATGGGCCCATGCGCTGGGATTCTCGCAGGTGGGCGTGGCCAGTGTCGACTTATCGGATGCTGAAGAAGGCTTGCTGGCATGGCTGGCGCAAGGCTTTCATGGCCAAATGGACTATATGGAGCGCCATGGCCTCAAGCGGGCCAGACCTGCCGAGCTGGTGCCTGGCACCGTGTGTGTGCTCACGGCGCGCATGGATTATTTACCTCCTGATACGCCTGGTGATTGGCAGGACGTGGAGTGGCGCCAGCACGCGCAAGCAGGGCAAGCCGTGGTGTCCTTGTATGCCCGAGGACGTGACTACCACAAGGTATTGCGCAATCGCTTGCAAAAACTGGCCGATCAGATTCAGGCCGAGGTCGGGCCATTAGGCCATCGCGTCTTCACCGATTCGGCCCCGGTGCTGGAGGCCGAGCTGGCCAAGCGCAGCGGGTTGGGCTGGCGTGGCAAACACACCCTGGTGCTGTCGCGCGAAGCGGGGTCGATGTTTTTTTTAGGTGAAATTTTCCTTGATTTGGCCTTGCCTGAGACGGCGCCCACCACGGCGCACTGTGGCCAGTGTCAGGCCTGTATCCAGGTCTGCCCTACGCAGGCGATTGTGGCTCCAGGCAAGGTCGATGCGCGCTTGTGCATTTCGTACCTGACGATTGAGTTCGATGGTGTGATTGAGCCGCACCTGCGGCCATTGATTGGCAACCATCTCTATGGCTGTGATGATTGCCAGCTGGCGTGCCCTTGGAATAAATTTGCCAAACCTTCGCAATTGGTCGACTTTCAGTCCCGCGCCTCCTTGCAGCACAACGACTTGCTGCGGTTTCTGGGCTGGAGCGAGGCGGACTTTTTGCGCAATACCGAAGGCAGCCCTATTCGCCGCATAGGCTATGTGCGCTGGCAGCGCAATCTTGCCGTTGTCAGCGGCAATGCATTGCGCCAGCCCAAGGCCAGTGCAGAGCTGCGCCTGGCCATTCGCCAGCATTTGCATGCATGGCTGGAAGCAGCAACTACAACAGATGTGGTGCGCGAGCACCTGCAATGGGCGCTTGATGCGCCTGAGGAGGCCGCCATCTGAAATGGGTTTGATGGTGGGCGAGAGGATTAAAATCCTTCTGGTGTTGGAGGGGGGCCAATGCGCGCATTGGCTGGCCAAAGCCTTGGCCCGTAACGAAAATTTCGTTGTCGATTGGAGTGCCGATGCCCTGTTGGCCGATCGCCGCCTTTTGTTATTGCCCCAGCTCAGTTGCGGCAAAGCCATTGAATAGACCGCCGTTGGCTGGCTTGCAGAGGCCATGCACAAGCGGTGCATGCATATGATTCATTCTTTAGGACGCTTGGCTTTAGGCCTGTCCATTGCGTTACTGGGAGCGCAACTGGCGATATGGTTGAAGATCCCCCTGCCATGGATGCTGGGGCCATTGCTGCTGACCGCTGCCACCCGCATCTGCCATGCTCCCAGTCGCTGCGCGCCGATCTTTAACCAGTTTGGCCGCTGGATGATTGGCCTGTCCTTGGGGCTGTATTTCACACCCCAAGTGGCGCACAGCCTGGCCAGTTTTTGGCCATTGATGCTGTTTGGCATGCTCTACGCCATGGCGTTGGGCGTGTTTGGCTGCTGGGTGTACCAACGCTATGGCGGCCTAGACAAAACCACCGCCTGGTTTGCGGCTGCGATAGGCAGTGCCAGCGAGATGGCCAATACGGCCCAGACCTATGGTGCCAGGGTCGACCAGGTTGCGACAGCGCATAGCGTGCGGGTGATGCTGATGGTCGTCATCGTGCCTTTTGTGTTTCAGTACTTTTTGGGTGCACAAGCCGCCCCTCGTCCAGAGGCCCAGGCCATGCAACTGCCGGGCTTCATTTGGCTGGTTGCTGGTGCCTGGCTGTGTGGCTGGCTGTTTCATAGACTGTCTATTCCGAATGGCTGGATGCTTGGTCCATTGGCGTTTGCAATGGTCTTGACCCTGAATGGCGTGCATTTGTCCAGCTTGCCGCCGTGGCTGTCCTGGGCTGGGCAGCTGTGCATCGGTTGGTCCTTGGGCGATAAATACCGGCCTGATTTTCTGCGCTCGGCGCCGCGCCTATTGGTTGCTGCAGCCGTGCTGTCCCTGGTGGGCATGCTGAGCTCGGCTGGGATCGGATGGTGGCTGTCGCAGCATGTAGAGGTCAGTGCGGCGGCACTGATTTTGGCCCTGGTGCCTGGCGGTATTGCCGAGATGGCCATTACGGCCAAGGTGCTGGGCCTGGCCGTGCCCTTTGTCACAGCTTTGCAGGTCTCACGTATGCTGTGCGTGGTACTGACAACGGGTTGGTTGTATCGGCGCTTGATTGCAACAACGCAGCGGCCGAAATAGCCACATGGCAAGCGCAGGCGATCAGCTGGCGCTGCGCTCGCGCCACGACTGCACAATGCGCCCCCAGGTGGCCTGCCACTCTTTGTTCATCGCGGCAGCCATGGAACCTGAGCGCTTGACCATCGGAGCGACCTGATGGCTTTGCCATTGCGGCGCTGCGCCATCAGGGGCGACGTTCTGCGCCACTTCAAACGCAAAAGTGAAGTGGCCCTCTGTGCCCATGCGCAAATCGTTGATGATCAGCTGCCGGTCGCGCACCTCGGCATTGATAAATCCACTGGTGAACCAAGCCAGTCGGGCCACTTCAGGGTTGATGGCGATTTGTTCCTGCAGCAATGCAGGCTGGCTTGGGTAATGGCTCAATTGCAGGGTTTTATCGCCATCAAAAATGCTGCGATAGCCGACTGCATGGCCTTGCTCCGTGATGACCACCACGCGCCACAGCAGCGTGTTGAACGGAGTGGCTATCAATAAATAAGGCGCGCCACCCAAGCCTTGTTGTTGCAGGCTGTGCGCGACGGCATGGCTGCTGATGCTGCGTGAGATGTGTGACCAGCCAATGTACGCGGTGCTGAGCACAAGCCCAGTCACCACGGTGAAGAAGGCCCAGCGTTTGGGGCCGCCCAGCAGCACGGCCAGCACCCCCACCAGCAAAGGCAGGGTGTAGAGTGGATCAATGATGAACAAGCTGGCCCACATCACCGGACTGCTGCTGGTGGGCCACCACAGCTGGGTGCCGTAGACCGTGAAAGCATCCAGCAGCGGGTGGGTGATCAGCGCCAGTGCCGTGGCGATCAGCCAGGCTCTAGGTGCTTGGCGCACCGCCGGGCTGATTTTTTTCAGCGCCCACCACAGCAACAAGGCCAGTAGTAGCAGCAACCACAGCGCATGGCTGGGGCCACGGTGCCAGGTAAAAAGGCTCACCGGTGCCTGTGTAAACAGTGGCACGATCAAGGTGTCGAGGTCAGGCACTGTGCCCAAAATCGCCCCGGCCAACAGGCCCAGACGCCGTTGCGTTGCGGGCACGGCGGCAGCAACAATGCTGGCACCCAGAACGGCTTGAGAGAGGGAGTCCATCAGATGCAGTCTTAATAAGTCAGGAGCAAGCCACAAAAGGCTGTGTGGGTGATCGCCAGCAAGCAATATACCCAAGGGAGCCAAGGAATGCGCTAAGTTAAGGGAGTTTGTATGGTATCCAAACTGCCATTTGGGGCTCGCGAGCCCTAGCTAGCCCTATACAATCGCCACTGTTCTGCAAGACTAGCTTGCAATTATTCAAATAGCCTAGCGCATCGCTTGGCGCATTCGTGACTCACACTATGACCACCAGCACGCCAGCGGCACTTGGCTTTGAAGATATTCAGCACAACCTGAATGCGATGCGCGCTCGGATCGCTGCAGCTTGTGCGCATGCTGGGCGTGATCCGAGTGAGGTGCGTTTGTTACCGGTTACCAAAACGGTGGATGAGCACCGTTTGCGCTTGGCCTATGCCGCCGGCGTTCGGCAAATGGGAGAGAACAAAGTTCAGGAAGCGCATGAAAAATGGCAGTCCATGGCGGACTTGGCTGACCTGCAGTGGTGCGTGATTGGCCATTTGCAAACCAATAAGGCCAAACTGGTTGCAGAGTTCGCTAGTGAGTTTCATGCGCTGGATAATTTGCGCGTGGCCGAGGCACTGGACAAGCGCCTGCAAAGTCTGGGCCGCAGCCTCAAGGTGCTGGTGCAGGTCAATACCTCGGGTGAAGCCAGCAAGTTCGGCGTTGAGCCTGCGCAGGCGCTGGAGCTGGTGCAACAGTTGCCAGCCTTTGGCAGTTTGCAGGTGTGTGGGCTGATGACCTTGGCGCTCAATTCCAGTGAGGAGTCTCAAGTGCGGCCTTGTTTTGCACTGTTGCGCCAGTTGCGCGACCAGATGCAGCAAGAGACGCCGTACGCCGGGCAAATGCGTGAGTTGTCGATGGGCATGTCCGGCGATTTTGCTTGGGCGATCCAAGAAGGCGCGACCACGGTGCGTGTAGGCCAGGCGATTTTTGGCGCGCGTACTGCGCCGGCTGCCGCCCGGTAATGTGCTGCGCGCTGTCCAGTGTGAAGTGACACTGGACAGGTGACATCGCGTGCTATTGTGTGAGGACTGTTTTTCTTTTTTATGAGCCCTGATTGAGCGTATGACCCATAGCCGTATTGTCCTGATTGCCCACACGCCGTTGGCTAGTGCATTCAAGGCCTGTGCCTTGCATGTCTTTGGTGAGCAGGCAGCGGACGTGCTGGTGGTCGATGTCCAGCCAGATCACGACGTCGCCACATGGCATGCACAAGCTGCCGAGCTGCTGCAAGGAACTGCCGAGCCCGTCTTGTTGCTGACCGATGTGTTTGGTGCCACGCCATTTAACATCGCGCAGAACTGGTGCGACTGGTGCGCACAAAACAGCATTGCGACACGTGTTATCTCGGGGCTGAATGTGCCGATGCTATTGCGCGCGATTACCTACCGCGAAGAGCCATTTGAGTCATGGGTCGAGCGGGCGCAATCGGGCGGCGCTAACGGCATTATGGTGGTATCTCCCAAGGCTGCGCCTACCGGTGGGTGGCAGCAAGCAGTGCGAAATTCTTATGATCCAGACCACAACAACCATCATCAATAAACTGGGCTTGCATGCCCGTGCTTCGGCCAAACTGACTAAACTCGCAGGCAGTTTTCCTTGCCAAGTGTGGATGAGCCGCAATGGCCGGCGCATCAATGCCAAAAGCATCATGGGCGTGATGATGCTGGCTGCTGGCATAGGCAGCGAAGTGGTCATTGAGACCGATGGCGCGCAAGAGGAGGAGGCCATGCAGGCCCTGCTGGCATTGATTGCCGATCGTTTTGGTGAAGAACAGTGAGCGAATCCCTTGTGGGCATGTGGATGCGCACAAGGCTAGACGAAGGAAGGACGTGAGGCCATGAATGAACACATTAACGGAATTGCCGTCTCACGCGGTATTGCAATCGGTCGGGCCTTGCTGCTGGGCCAGGAGCCATTGCAAGTCAAACATTACCTGATCAGTGAGAAGCACGTTGCGCGTGAAGTCAAGCGTTTGCAAGCGGGCTTCGAGCTGGCGGTGCAAGAGCTGCGACGGGTGCAGAGATCCATCATGGACGACGCGAGTTCAGCCGAGCTGCACGCTTTACTGGATGTGCATGCCATGCTGCTGGAGGATCCAGAGCTGCAAATGGGCGCTGCGGCCTTTATTGAAAAACGCCGCTACAACGCCGAATGGGCGTTGATGCAGCAGTTGGCGCATTTCTCGCGTGAATTTGATGCCATGGAAGACAGCTATCTGCGTGAGCGCAAAGTGGACCTTGAGCAGTTGGTCAAGCGCGTGGTGCATTGCATGCGCGCGCCCGATATTGCGGCTGTGCAGAGCAGCTCCTCGCTGGCTGAGTTCGTCGCAGTGTTTGGCGCGCATGGGCAGGCGGCCCATGCAGGAGCGGCCTCAGAAGCGGCGGATGGACCGCTTGCCGATTGCAAGTCGCAGGACTGGCCTTTCATCATCGTCGCGCATGATTTGGCTCCAGCTGACATGCTGCACTTCAAAAGCGTTGCCTTTGCCGGTTTTGTTGCAGACACTGGCGGTGTTACATCGCATACGACCATTGTGGCGCGCAGCCTGGATATTCCGGCGGTGGTGGGCACCAAGAATGCCTCTCAACGGATTGCCCAGGATGCGATCTTGATCATCCATGCCGAGGCTGGCGTAGTGATTGTCAATCCCGATGCGCAGACACTGGCGCATTACTTCGAACTGCAGAAAAATGATTTGCAGGTGCGTGAGCGCCAGCAGCAGTTGTTGCACACGCCGGCAGTCACGCAAGACGGTCAAGCCGTGGAGTTGCTGGCCAATATCGAGTTTCCGGCCGACTGCGAGGTGGCCATAGCCGCTGGTGCGGTGGGCGTTGGCCTGTTTCGCAGCGAATTTTTATTCATGGGGCGCGAAGGCGTATTGCCCGATGAGCATGAGCAGTACTTGGCCTATAAGGAGGCTGTTCTGGCGATGAAAGGCCTGCCAGTGACCATTCGCACGGTCGATATTGGTGCAGACAAGCTGCTGCACAGCGCCTCGCACCAAGGCCGCTCGGAATGGGACCAGTCACCACTGGGCTTGCGAGCGATTCGCTGGAGTCTGTCTAGCCCCGAGATGTTCAGAACCCAGTTGCGGGCCTTGCTGCGTGCGGCCGTGCACGGACCATTGAATATTTTGCTGCCGATGCTCTCGCACTTTAGCCAGGTACAGGAGGCGCGTGCGCAACTTGAACTCTCTCGTCAAGAGCTGCGCGCAGTGCAAGTGCCTTTTGGTGAGGTGCGGCTGGGGGCGATGGTCGAAGTGCCTGCGGCTGCATTGATGGTTGAGCAGTTTTTGGACGATGTGGATTTCGTCTCGATTGGCAGCAATGACCTGACGCAGTACACCTTGGCGGTTGACCGCACCAATGAGGCCGTGGCGCATTTGTTTGATGCCACGCATCCAGCGGTGTTGCAACTGATTGCCCATGTGATTGCGCAATGCCATAAGCGCGGCAAGCATGTCAGTGTGTGTGGCGAAATCGCTGGTGATCCCATGGTGACCGATTTGCTGCTAGGCCTTGGCTTAACAAGTTTTTCGATGCACCCGGTGCAATTGCTGCAAGTCAAAGAGCGCATCGTGCATGCCAATGCCTCGCAGTTGGCAGATTGGGCGCGCCAGGTGTTGGCTTCGAACACTCCCCACACGCTCATTGCACAACATGCCCATGTAGAGCAGGTCGCCGCATAAGCACTGCCTGCATACAAGAATGCCGTGATCCGAGCGCAGTGCAGCACTGCTGCATAAGCGCTTGTAGACACCAGTACCCCCATGCAGCCACAGTACATGCTTGCGCTGTGCCTGGGCTTATGAGAGAAAGAGCTCTTTGCGCCCACGTACTCGCAGAGTAGTCTGCAACTGCCGTTGCAGGTCGGCTTCATTCAACCCATTCATTGCCCAGTCTTTTTCATGTATACCTTGCCCCTTTCATTGGGGCACATCAGTCTTGTGTGCCTTGGCCTGCTGCTGTATGTGCTCACCAGCCGCACGCACCATGTACGTAGATCACCGGGCTCGGCTGTGGCCTGGGTGCTGCTGCTGGTGGCATTTCCCTATCTTGGTATTCCGCTGTATTTGATTTTTGGTCTGCGCAAAGTCACCAAGGTCAAAGCGACTCAATGGGCTGTCGAGCCCAGCGTGCAAGCTGATGCGACAGGCAATGCTGCAGATATGCCACGCTATGTGCCCAGCTGGGCCAAGTCGGTCTTGTCGGCGATGCAGTTGCCGCATGCGGTAGGCGTGCGTGCGCTGCATTTTGATGCCGATGGACGCGTCGCCTTGCTGGGGGTGTTGGAGTTTATTGAACGCGCTGAAGACGAGTTGCTGGTCTGCACCTTCATTTTGGGCAATGACGAGCAAGTGGCAGCGCGCATTGTGGATGCCTTGGTGCTGGCTGCACGCCGAGGTGTCAAGGTGCGGGTCATCGTCGATGCGATTGGCAGCTTGAAGCTGCGCAAGCAAAGCATGCTCGTGATGGAGCAAAATGGCATTGCGCTCAGGCGTTTCATGCCGCTGTTGCACAACAGCGTCAAAGGGCGGGCCAATTTGCGCAATCATCGCAAATACATGGTCGCCGATGGACGCTATGCCTGGTCGGGTGGGCGCAATTTTGCTGTCGAGTATTTTCTGGACCAGCCCATGCACCCCGCTTGGCTGGATTTGAGCTTTCAGGCAGAAGGTGCGATTGCCGAGCACTTTGGCCAAATGTTTGAGTCTGATTGGGCGCAAGCGTCAGCGCCCTTGCTATGGGGCACTCGGCGCGTGGCCAGTGAATCATTGGCTCACAGTGCGATTGATGCGTTTTATCGCTTGCAAGGTACCTGGCAAAATGTGGCCGATTTGGTCATGGGCAGCTTGGCTGGGCCTGTTGCGCCGCGCTCTGAAAACCAGGCCGCTGGCTTGTTGCCTACGGCTTTGCAAGACCAAACCATGCAACTGGTGCCTAGCGGTCCCGATCAGTCCGATGACACCATCTACAGCTTGCTGCTCACTGCGGCGTTTCATGCCAACAAGCGCATTGCAATTGTCACGCCATATTTTGTACCTGATGATGCATTGACAGCTGCATTGTCCTTGGCAGTGCGGCGTGGGGTTGAGGTGCAGTTGGTGATTCCTAAAACCTCCAACCACCGCATGGCCGATATTGCCCGCATGCGTTCCTTGCGCTTGCTGGCACGCGCCGGGGCCAAAGTCATGTGGTTGCCGGTCATGTCGCATGCCAAACTGGTCATCGTGGACCATGCGATGGCTTTGTGTGGCTCGGCCAACTTTGACACCCGCAGCTTGATGCTGAACTACGAGATCATGACGGCGTTCTACAGTATTGAGGCGATAGAGGCGTTAGAGGTGCTGCTGGGCTATGCCTGCCAGCATGCCAGCGCGTACGTTCCGCAAGAGCCGGGCTTTGCCAGAGATTTGCTCGAGGGCATGGTGCGCTCAGTGGCCTTCGAGCTGTAAGGCATGCCTGCCGTATTTTCAGTATGTCTCAGGGCGCTATTGGCATACCATGCTCGGCTATGAGCGCTGCTGCCTTTTCCTATTCCCCCATGGTTGACGATGCCAGGCATCGCTCACCCTTACCCATGCAAGCCTTGTTGCTGCCAAAGGGGCGGCGATGAGTGCTTGGCGGCGGCTATGGTTGTTGTGCTGCGTTCTCATGTTGGGCGTATCTGTGCATGCGCAGACCATGGAACAAGCCGATGCCGATCGCGCATCCTCTGTGTGTGCTCCGCGCATTGTGGCAATACAGGCAGCCCGCGCAGCTGTCCAGACGCCATGGTTGCACCCGGTTGATGGCTGGATCGATGTCAGGCTGCCCAATTTTTGGGCGCGGCAGTGGCCGGATTGGAATGGCTCGGTCTGGTACCGCATTGACTGGGAACGCGGGCCCACTGGCGTATGCGCCACTAGCACGTCGCCAGTGGCCTTGGGTGTTGATGGGGTCAGCATCACAGGCGAGGTGTTTAGCAACGGCGATTTGTTGTGGCGCGGTGAATCCTTGGTCGAGCCTTTGTCCCGCCATTGGAATGTACCGAACTGGTGGATTTTGCCCGCCTCTGGTTTGCTCCCTGGCAAGAATTCAATATGGATCCGGGCCGTTGGCCCGGCCAGCGTTTCCGCTGGGGTTGGCGCAGTGCGCTTGGGCGATGTGGAGTCGGTAAGCAAGGCCTACGGCAGCGCGCAGTGGCGCCAACGCACGGTGTATTTGATCAATGCGGTGCTATGCGCAATGGCAGCAGCACTTTTTTTGCTGGTCTGGGGCTTGGGTTGGCGCAGCAGCCGTCCACAGCTACGCGATGAGTTGACGCAAGCCTATGGCTGGTTTGGCTTGATGGCACTGTGTTGGCTGGCGTATTTGAGTACCTATTTGGCCCATACCCCGTGGCCCTGGCCTGATTCGATTACACGCTCGCGCTTTAGTACCATTGCGCTGATTGGCTATGCGCTGTGTGTGTGCAAGTTCACCTTTCGTTTTGGCGGCCAGAGGTTGCCGCGGCTGGAAAAAGCGTTGCTAGTTCTGGCCGTATTGGGCTGTGCGATGGTGCTTTTGCCGCCCAATGAAACGGCGATGCAGTGGAGCAACACGGTCTGGAGGTCGACGATGGTGGTGTTTTTCGTTAACGGCCTGCAGTTTCAATGGCACGCATGGCGGCCACAGCCGGTCGAGCGCAAGCTGTCGCATCGGCTGTTGGCGCTGTGTTGGCTGGTGTATGTCTTGATCGGTGCGGCGACGCTGTTCTCGTTTACCGATTTTTGGCAGGTGGCACGCTATTGGGCTGCGTTGTCGGGCTTGTCGGTGATTGGCTTGGTGATGTTGCTGCTGGGCGGGCAACTGGTGCGGCAAATGCGCCGCATGGAGGGTTTTAACCACATACTCACCGAGCGGGTTGCGGATGCACGCATTGAACTGGCACAGTCATTGGCACGCGAGCATGCACAGGCCTTGGAGAATGCCACATTGCAAGAGCGCATCCGATTGGCCCATGATTTGCATGATGGTTTAGGGGGTAGTTTGGTGCGGGGTATGGCCTTGGTCGAGCAGACCAAAGGGGGGCTGTCGCAAGCGCGTGTGCTGTCCTTGCTGAAGAACATGCGCGATGACTTGCGTCAACTGATTGACCAAGGCTCCAGCGTTGGCGCCACTGTGCCACAGACTCCAGTGCAATGGATTGCTCCATTGCGCCATCGCTTCACCAGCATCTTCGATGCCATGGGCATGGAGACGCAGTGGAGTATTGCACGACTGTGGAGTGCCGAGCATCGCCCCAGTGTGGTGCAGTGCTTGGCGTTGACGCGGCTTTTGGAGGAGGCCTTGTCCAATGTCATCAAGCACAGCCAAGCCCAGCAGGTACAGGTGAGTGTGGAGGTCGGTGAAGAGCTGTCTTCAAGTCAAAGCATGCTGACCATCCGTATTGAAGACAATGGCCATGGATTTGACGTTGCCGCAGTGCAAGGTGCAGGCCTGTCAGTAGGCATGCGCAGTATGGCTGAACGTGCCAAGCGCATTGGTGCGCAACTGCAAGTACAGTCAGCGCCTGGGCGCACGGTTGTCAGTATCCGGCTGGCGCTGGGGGTTGGCGTGGCAAGCGATTAGCAGTGGCGCAAGGGCATCGAGCGAGCCCATGCCCTCACTGCGTCAGAATCCATTCTGCCAATTGCTTGGCTTCTGCTTCATTCACGCGCGTGTTCGGAGGCATCGGCACTGGGCCGTAAACACCACGGCTGCCTTTGCGGATGTGTTCAGACAGCAACTGCACGGCATCGGGCTCATCGCGGCGCTTTGCCGCAATGTCTTTGAAGGCCGGGCCGACGATTTTTCTCTCTACGCTATGGCAGGCGATGCAGGCTTTGGACTTGATCAGGGCTTCGTCAGCCCACGCCGCCTGGTGGTTGAACACAGGGGCGATGGCAAACAGGCTGAGCAATAACAAACGCATGGTGGTAGTTTTGGAGTCGATTTTCAGGAGTTTTAGGAGTGCAGTGCCGATTGCACCGGTCTTGCCAGTTGCCCAGAGCCGCGGCGACAGCGCCCTTCTTGGCATGGACGACAGGTTGCAGTATCGCACTGACTTGATCAAGAGCGGCTCGCTTCTGGCAATAGCTGAGCAAAATGGATACCAAATGCACCAGTGATTACCTGTGCGCAGGCCATCGCTGGCCATGACCGACGCAAGCGTTGACAACTCAGGCGCTACTTTCCAGCGTGTGGGCGGCGACATGGTCCTGCCCTAGCGCTTTGACCAGTTCAGGCAAAGCCTGCTGCAGTTGCTCACGCAGCACAAATGGTGGATTGACGACAACGACGCCGCTGGCCACCATGCCGGTGCGCTCAGCGCGCTCGCCTGGCAACTGTACGCCAGATTTTCCGCCGGTTTTAATGGCCAAGGTCGCATGCAGCCAGCTTTTACCTGCTTGGCGTGCAATCGTTTTGAGCTTGCGTGGCAGCTCATGCGCTTCAGGTCTGGGAATCACCGGGTACCAGATGATGTAGGTGCCGGTGGCGAATTTGCGCAGCGCATCGGAAAGCCATTGCGCGACTTGGCCGTAATCAGTTTTGAGCTCGTAGCTGGGGTCGCACAGCACCAAAGCCCGCCTTGAAGGTGGTGGCAAAAACTTCAAGCTGTCTTTGAAGCCGTCGGCATGCCACACATGGGTGTGGTTGGCAAATGGACCTTGCGCCATATTGCCTTGCAATGCACGCATGTCTGCCGGTTGCAATTCAAACAGATGCAACTGGTCTTGCGGGCGCATCAAATGCTGCAGCAAGGCAGGAGAGCCTGGGTAGACAATGCGTTTGGTGCCCGGTTTGATTTCACCATTGAATGAGGTGATCTGGTCCAGGTATTGCTGAACAGCCGGGGTGAGTGGCTCAGTGGCATTGGCCGCATAGGCCAGCAACTGCTGTATACCGCTGGCGCTTTCATTGCTGGTTTGGGCAAAATCACCATCAAGCCGGTACAGGCCGTTACCAGCATGGGTATCGATGAGTGAGAGCGCCACTTCTTTTTGCTTGAGATACTCAAGCGTGGCGATGAGCACCGTGTGTTTGAGCACATCGGCGTGGTTTCCTGCGTGGAAGGCGTGTCGGTAACTGAACATATGGGCGGCATTATCGCAAATATGCGCATCAAGGGGCGCGCATTTGCATCGATATGCAGGATTCTTTGAAGCATGCTAAGGTCGATCCTAGATCACAAAGAGAAGACACTTTTGCTCGCAGGTACGTCCCGTATGCGATAAAAGGGGTGTTTCTATCAGTTCCGCTAAGATGGTATTCATCCAACAAGGAGGTTTCAATGCTTGCAATGCGCACACTTGGTAAAACCGGCATCACAGTTTCGCCCCTCTGTTTTGGGGGCAATGTGTTTGGCTGGACCGCAGACGAAGCACAATCGTTTCGCTTATTGGATCGCTTTGTCGACGCGGGATTTAATTTCATAGATACCGCAGATATTTACTCCAGCTGGGTTCCAGGCCATCAAGGCGGCGAGTCGGAGACGATTTTGGGCAAGTGGCTCAAACAAGTCGGCAACCGTGAGAAAGTGGTCATTGCCACCAAGGTGGGCAAGCCAATGGGCGAGGGCAAGTCGGGCTTGAAGTCGCACTACATTCAGCAAGCAGTTGATGCGTCACTGCAGCGTCTGCAAACGGATTACATCGACCTGTACTACACCCATGAGGATGATCCCTCAACCCCTCTGGAGGAAACACTCCAGGCGCTCTCAGACTTGGTCAAGACTGGCAAGGTGCGCAGTTTAGGCGCCTCTAATTACACCGGTGCGCGTTTGACTCAAGCCATGGATGCGGCCAAAAAATTGGGTGTTGCCGGTTTTGAGGTTTTGCAGCCAGGCTATAACCTCTATGACCGTGAGGAATACGAGCGCGACTTGCTACCGGTCGTGCAAGCCCATGGGCTTGCAGTAGCCCCTTTTTATGCGTTGGCTGCGGGCTTTTTGACAGGCAAGTACCGCACGCAGGCAGATGCAGAAAAAAGCGTGCGCGGCGCACGAGTGGTCGAGACTTATTTGAATCCACGTGGCTTGTTGATTTTGCAAAAGCTCGATGAAGTCGCCGATCGCTATGTGGCTACGCCAGGACAAGTGGCGATTGCCTGGCTGTTGAGTCAGCCGGGCATTGTGGCGCCAATTGCCAGTGCCACCACGGACGAGCAACTCGATGAATTGCTGTTTGCTGCGCGGCTGAAATTGGACAAAGATGCGCTGCATGAGTTGACAATGGTCAGCGCACCTGCCGATAGCCAGTAAGCTGCAGCGTCACTGCAGTAGCAGTCCAGCTCTGTGCATGCGCGATAGGGTTATCCGCGCGGCTCAGGGTAGCTGACTGCGACTACCTGCAGATGCTGCAGGCCTGCGGGTGTTTGCAGCACCACCTCGTCATCCACACGCGCCTTGAGCAAGGCTCTGGCTACCGGGGCGATCCAGCTGATTTTGTGCTGCAGGCTATCGGCCTCATCGACCCCGACAATGGTGATGGTCTGCAACTGGCCATCATCGGTTTCGTAGTCGACGGTGGCACCAAAGAACACCTGGTCTTTGCCGTAATGCACCGAGGCATCGACCACCTCAACAATTTCCAGTCGCTTGGTCAGAAAACGCACGCGTCGGTCAATTTCGCGCAAGCGTTTTTTGCCGTACAAATAGTCACCGTTTTCTGACCGGTCGCCATTTTTAGCTGCCCAATGCACGGTTTCAACGATTTTTGGGCGTTCCACCTCCAGCAAGTGTTTGAGTTCTTGCTGAAGATTTTTATAACCAGCAGGTGTCAGGTAGTTTTTGACCCCGGGAGGCAGGGGGGCAGGGCCTTGCAGGCCGTCTTCGTCATCGGAGCTGTGGTCGGACTCTTTCACAAATGCTTTGTTCATGTCTGCCATTGTGCATGAGTTCTAGCCCTCTGTGCCGTGCCACAGCTGGCCTTGGACGCGCGCTTCAAGCGAAGTAGCGCGGCTGTGCGTGTAGTGGCGTATGTCAGCCAGTAGCGCTGGCAAAGGTGGCTATACAAAAGGGGCCAATGGCCCCTTTGTGCATGCTGCAAAATGCCTGTAATGGGCACTTAAATCTTGACGCTGGTCATGTATTGGTTGAATGGGTATTCCGAGAAGCGGTTCCACAAAATCTGATCGCGCTGGAATGCGCGCATGTCTTGGTGGATCTCCTTGAAGTCAGGTGACTTGGCCTCGTGCTCCGCAAACACTTCCATCGAGGCTTTGTAGCCTGCGTCCATCAGCTCCTTGGAGAACATTTTCAGCTGGGTTTTATCGGCCACCAGCTTTTTCAGCGCAACCGGGTTGTACGCCATGTACTTGGAGGTCATGTCAGCCGCTGCGACACGAGTCGCTGCATTCAAGATGGCCTTGTTTTCTGGCGAGAGTTCATTGTATTTTTTCAGATTGATAAAGAACTCCAGATCGGCGCTGCCTTCCCACCAGCCAGGGTAGTAGTAGTACGGTGCGACTTTGTTAAAGCCCAGTTTTTCATCGTCGTAAGGACCGACAAACTCGGCGGCATCCAAGGTGCCTTTCTCCAATGCGGTATAAACATCACCAGCCGGAATGTTTTGCGCCACCACGCCCAGCTTGGCCATGGCTTCGCCGAACACGCCGCCACCCAAGCGCATCTTCAATCCTTTGAGATCCTCTGGAGTTTTGATTTCTTTGCGGTACCAGCCACCCATTTGCGTGGTGGTGTTGCCTGCGCTGGCTGTGCGGAAATTGTATTTTTCAAAGAAGGCATCGAGCAGCTTGCGGCCATTGCCATGGTCTTTCCAGGCATTGAGCTGCAGGGTTGTCAGGCCAAATGGGACGGCCGTGCTAAAGGCAAAGATGGGGTCTTTGCCGGTGAAATAGTAGGCAGCAGTTTGGCCAATTTCGATGTTGTCGCCCTGCAGGGCATCGACCACACCAAATGCGGGCATCAACTCGCCGGCTGGGTGTACGGAGATTTCAAACTTGCCACCAGACATGGCCTTGACTTCAGAGGAGAGCTTTTCTGCGCTGCCATAAATCGTCGAGAGCGATTTGGGAAAGCTGGATGCCAAGCGCCAGCGAACTGCTTGTTGGGCATGCACAGCGGGGGCGACACCGGCGGCCAGTACGCCAGCTAATCCTGCAGTTTTAATAATTGAACGACGATCCATTGAGTTCTCCAGTGAAAAAAATAGCCAGTCACGCACTTGATTTGGGCGTGCACCGACAGCGTGGAAATTGTATGAAAGCGGTTTAAAAACGGATATTGCTGGAAACCCCGCAGTAAAAACCAACCCCTGTTGCCCAACTGCTGTGCCTGACGCGCTGGATGGACTTGGTACAGACGCCGAGTATTTCTTGGCAAGGCGCATGCATGCATGCATGCACTGTGGCGTAAGTAGTCAGGAATGCCGGGCTATGCAGCAGACTTGCCAGATAATTGCGGTATGACTGATGTGCATTTTTATTTCAATGTGCCAGATAAGCTCGCATTGGCGTGCCGGCTGGCGCGTAAAGCGTTTATGCAAGGCGCACCAATGGTGCTGACTGCCAATGCGGCGCAATTGGGCCAGCTCGACGAGATGCTCTGGCAAATGGCGCCCAGCGACTTCTTGGCGCATGACTATGTGGCCGAGCAGCAAGCAGCCACGGCACAAGCGCCGATTCAGCTGCGTGAAGCAATTGCTGCCAATAGCCTGATGCACAGTTCTGCGCGATCTGCACGCTTGCTGCTGACGTTATGGGAGGAAGTTCCCGCAGCCTTTAGCCATTTTGAGAGGGTCTATGAGCTGGTCAGCGCACATGACCAGGCCGATCGCGAACAAGCACGCAAGCGATGGCGCTTTTACCAGCAGCGTGGCTATGCCATTCACCGACATGATCTCGCACAAAAAGGGGGCTAATGACCATGAGCCATGCATCTGATCCAACACGTTTTGTCCCCACGCTGACAGATATTGTCGAGGTTGATGTAGCAATCGATGGCGTGGTGCGGCAGCCGGAGCTGTCTGTTGCGCCTTTGTCCGAGACTCCAGTGCCTGCGGCAAGCGAGCCAGTTCCTGAGCCAGGCGCATGGTCAGAGGCATTGGCCGAACAAATGGTGCACCGTGTGATTCAGCGCGTAGATGTTTTGCTGACGCAACGTGTGGGCGAGGTGGTTGCCTCTGTCATTGAGGCGCAGACCCGCTCGCTCTTGCCAAGCATTCGTCAAGAACTGGAGTTTGCCATTCGCAATAGCGTCAACGAGGCCGTGGCCGATGAGCTATCGCATATCGATCAGGCATTCAAAAGCACCGAATAAAAAAGCAGCGAATCAACGCCTGCTGGGTGAATGTAGCCATAACGAGCGCCTGCCAGTCAGACGCTTGCAGGCCAAATCCTGTCGATAATCAACGCGCTCTTTGCCATCTGGCCAGATAAAAACCATCCGTGTGGTGCAAGTGGGGCATGAGCATAATGGCATTGCTGGCCAGCGCAGGTGTTTGGTCTGCGCTGGTTTGTAGTCCTTGCAGATCGTGTTTTTGTAGCGTTTCAGACCAGTCCAGTGGTGCAAATTCGCGCGCATGTGAGGTGGTGAACCAGCGATTGACCGCTTCGTTTTCTTGCTCCAGCAGGCTGCAGGTCGCATAGACCAGGATGCCGCCTGGTTTGAGCAGGCTGGCTGCACTTTCCAGAATGCGCATTTGCGTTTGTTGCAGCGCTTCAATGCTAGCGGGCTGGTTGCGCCAGGCCAGCTCTGGGTGGCGACGCAATGTGCCAAGACCCGAGCATGGAGCATCCACCAAAACACGGTCTGCTTTGCCGCGTAAGCGGCTCAAACGTTCGTCGGTTTCTGACTGCAAAACCAAGGTGTGGACATTGCTCAGGCCACTGCGTTTCAAGCGTGGCTGCAATCCATCAAGGCGGTGCGCGGAGTTGTCCAGTGCATACAAGCGGCCGGTATTGCGCATCATCGCCCCCATGGCCAGGGTTTTGCCACCTGCGCCGGCGCAAAAATCGACGACGGTTTCCCCACGCTTGGCGCCAGTGAGCAATGCCAGCAGTTGCGAGCCTTCGTCTTGCACCTCAATGGCGCCACTGTTCATTAAAGGGTTTTGTCGCAGCGAAGGCTTGCCTTGGATGCGGATGCCCCAGGGGGAGTAGGGTGTCGCCGTGCATTCAATGCCTTGCTCCTGCAGCTCTTTGGCCACAGCATTGCGCTTGTGCGTGAGCAAGTTGGCTCGCAGATCCAAAGTTGCGCTTTGTTTCAGGGCATGGCTGAGGGCGACAAAAGCCGTCTCGCCATATTGTGCTTGCAGCGCCTGGGCTAACCATTGCGGCAGATTGTGCTGCAGTGCTGCGGTGTCAGGTTCATTGAAGTGCGCATTGGCTTGCATACTCGCGCTCAACCAAACTTGCTGTTCTGGATCTGGCAGATTGTCGATCGCGGTTTGCAAGATGGCGGCAATTTGCGCGGCCGTCACGGGCAGGTTGATAGGGCCATGCTTGTCCATCGCCAAAGCCAAAACAGCCAGACGCTCGCATGATTTGGTTTCTGGCGATTTCGCATCCAGGCCTTCCATGTGGCGCAGCAGCGGCAAAAAACGCAAGGCGGCAAAGCTGGCGTTGGCAATCTGAAAGCGGTCGCGACTCCCAAGCTTGGGGTTTTCGCGTTGAAATTGCGTCAAAGTGATGTCTGCAGGGCCATCAAAGCGCAACAGGCGTTGCAGCACTTGGGCGGTGGCTTGTACAAGGTAGCGGGCAAACATAGTGGGGAGATCCGTCTAAAAAGGGCAATCAGGCGGCCTGTTTTCAGGCGTGCGACTGGGCAGCTTGGCGCGCCAAAATGCATTCAATAGCGCGCGGGTAGAGCAGGTGTTCCTGGGCCCTGACGCGGGAGGCCAAGCTGTCTGCAGTGTCGCCCGCCAGAACGGGGACGACGGCCTGGTCAATGATGGGCCCTGCATCGAGCTCTGGAATGACCCAGTGCACAGTGGCACCTGCGACTTTGCAGCCAGCATCAATCGCACGTTGGTGTGTGTGCAGGCCAGCAAATGCGGGCAAAAGTGATGGGTGGATATTGACCAGGCGCTGCTCAAATTGGCGCACAAAGCCTTCTGTGAGAACGCGCATAAAGCCTGCCAGGATGACCAAGCTGGGCTGGTACTGCTCAAGTGCTTGTGCCAACGCGCAATCAAAGTCTTCACGGGATGCGTATTGTTTATGGTCTACCACTTGTGTGGCCAGGCCGTGCGCTTTGGCCCAGTGCAGACCTGGTGCGTCTGGCCGGTTGCTAATCACTGCGGTGATGCGAGCACCCCATTTGGCTTGCCATTGGCGCTGCTGTTGGGCTTGAACCAAGGCCGCCATATTGGAGCCGGTTCCGGAGATCAAAACGACGATATTTTTCATGAGGGGCGTATTGTCGCATTGTTCGTAGCCGCCCTCAGCCGCAGTGCATGCCAGAAGGCCATGCGAGCCCAGCGGTGAGCAGCCTGCTAAAAGTGCACCAGTCACCAGTTAGACAGACTGGCCAGGTGATGGCATGGTACACCTGCAACTGAGACAAGCGTGTCGTGCCCGCTGCCTTTGAGGAGGCTCTTGGCACTATTTTGCGCGTATTCCTAACGCGACACATCATAAAGAGGCCGTATGGATTTGAATTACACACCGCAGGAGCAAGCGTTCCGACAAGAGGTCAGACAGTGGGTGCAAGCGCATCTGCCCAAAGACGTTGCCTATAAAGTCCACAACAACCTGCGTCTGAGCCGCGATGATATGCAAGGCTGGGCGAAGATTTTGGGCAAAAAAGGTTGGCTGGCTTATGGTTGGCCCCAAGAGTTTGGTGGCCCAGGTTGGACTGCGGTCGAGCGCCATTTGTTTGAGGAAGAGTGTGCGTTGGCCGGTGCACCGCGCATTATTCCGTTTGGCCCTGTGATGGTGGCCCCTGTCATCATGGCTTACGGCAATGCGGAGCAACAAAAACGCTTTCTGCCTGGCATTGCCAGCGGTGAGGTCTGGTGGAGCCAGGGCTACAGCGAACCAGGCTCAGGCTCTGACTTGGCATCGCTCAAGACCCGTGCAGAGCGCGTGGGCGACCATTACGTGGTCAACGGCCAAAAGACCTGGACAACGCTGGGTCAGTACGGTGACTGGATTTTCTGCCTGGTGCGCACCAGTACCGAGGGCAAGCCCCAGACCGGCATTTCCTTCTTGCTGATTGATATGACCTCGCCCGGTGTTACGGTGCGCCCGATCAAGTTGCTCGATGGCGAGTGCGAAGTCAATGAGGTGTTTTTTGACAACGTCAAAGTACCTGCGGAAAACCTGATCGGTGAAGAGAACCAAGGCTGGACCTACGCCAAGCACTTGCTCAGCCATGAGCGTACAAATATCGCCGATGTCAATCGATCCAAGCGCGAGCTGGAGCGTCTCAAACGCATCGCCAAGCAGCAAGGGCTCTGGGAGGACGTGCGCTTTCGCGATGAAATCGCCAAGTTAGAGGTCGATGTGCTGGCGCTGGAGATGATGGTGCTGCGTGTACTGTCGGCCGTCAGCTCAGGGCGCAATCCGCTTGATATTGCTGGCCTGCTCAAAATCAAAGGCAGTGAAATTCAGCAGCGTTATTCAGAACTGCTGATGCTTGCGGCTGGCCCATACAGCTTGCCATTCATTGAGGAGGCGATGAGCGCTGGCTGGCAGGGCGATTTTCCTGGAGGTGATGCGACGATGTCGGTGTTGGCACCGACGTACTTCAATTTCCGCAAAACCACCATTTATGGCGGCTCCAACGAAGTGCAGCGCAACATCGTCGCACAAACCGTGCTGGGCTGATGGCCCACGCACGCTTATCTAGATTCAGAGTGAAGGAGACTTGTCATGGATTTCAATTTCAGCGATGACCAACTGCAATTGCGCGAGGCTGTGCGCAAATGGGTTGAGAAAGCGTATTCGTTTGAACGCCGCAAAGGCATTGTGGCCAGCGGAGGCTTTGATCGCGCCGTTTGGCAAGAGTTGGCCGAATTGGGGCTGATGGGCCTGACGGTGCCTGAAGCCCAAGGCGGCATGGGCATGGGTGCGATTGAGGCGATGGTGGTGCTCGAGGAGTTGGGCCAAGGTTTGGTGCTTGAGCCCTATGCACAAGCGCTGCTGGCCGGTGATGTGCTGGCGCAGCATGCCGATGCTGCATTGCAGCAGGCCTGGCTGGCACCATTAACCAGCGGCGAGGCACTGATCGTGCTGGCGAGCCAAGAGCGTGGTGCGCGCTACCAGCTCGAACCTGTGGGCACGCAGGCAGAGCAAAGCGCAGGCACCTACCACATCAGCGGCCAAAAAAGTCTCGTGCCAGCAGGTGATCTGGCCGATGCCTGGATCGTGCCGGCACTGCTGCAAGGTGAAACAGCATTGTTTTTGGTCGAAAAGGGTGCATCAGGCGTGCAGGCAGATGGGTATTTGACGCAAGATGGCAGCCGCGCTGCGGAGATGCGTTTTGCCAAAACGCCTGCCAAGCTCATCACGACCAATGGCAGTGCGGCCTTGCAGCAAGCAGCCTATATTGGCATTGCCAGTGTGTGCGCATCAGGCGTGGGCGTGATGGATAAAACCCTGCTGCTGACTGCCGACTATCTGAACCAGCGCAAGCAGTTTGGCGTGGTCATTGCAAACTTTCAGGCCCTGCGTCACCGCATGGCCGATATGAAAATGCAATTGGAGCTGGGCCGCTCGATGTCGTATTACGCCTGGCTAAAACTCGATGAGCCAGAGGCCGTGGAGCGCAAGCTGGCGCTGTCGCGGGCCAAATACCAGTTGGGTCAAAGCATGCGCTTTGTGGGCCAGCAAGCGGTGCAATTGCACGGCGGTATTGGTGTGACCGATGAATACATTGGCAGCCATTACTTCAAAACGCTGACGCAATTGGAGATCAGCTGGGGCGACAGCCTGCACCATCTGGGCATCATCAGCGACAACATGCAAGAGACCGCAGGCGTTGCGGCTTAAGAGCCTGTTCAAAGTCTCCACGCAGACCGCGTTGGAGCCCAAAAGGATACGATGCGCGGCAAAAACCGCAGTCGGGCCATCTGCCCGGCGAGGATTTTTAACAAAGCAGCGTGCCTTTTGGGCTCCAACCCGAAGGGCAAGGCACAAAAAAACGCATTGCGGCGTTGCCCGTTTTGCTCATACAGACGTATGAGCGGCAACAGGCGCCTTGCACTGCCTCTTTTTTGTGCCTTGCGCGACTGCGTCGAGACTTGGAACAGGCTCTAAGGTGAAAACTGCAGTGCTTGCTTGCAAAAGTGGGTGCCGCAGCTTGAATTTGCAGGCCCTGGTACACGGGTATGTGCGCCGGGGCCATAATCGCCAGTGGCATCCTTCATAATGCGGTCTTTCTGCGAACAGACAGACACCGATTCATGACACAAACAGCCACCCTTACTGCCCAAATCAAAGCCAACGATCCGATCATCAACCGTGCCTACCAGCTGCTCGCACAAAACCAGTTGGAAGCGGTGGCCAAGCTGCTCAACGAAGCCCAGCGCAACACCACGCAGGATCCACGCATTTTCATGCTGGGCGCCAAACTCGCTGAACAGCAAGGTTACCCAGACAAAGCCGTCGAGGCTGCTGAGCACGCCGTGGCCTTGGCGCCGCAGTGGTGGCCTGCACAGCTGGAGTTGGGCTTGCTGCTGGCACGCCTGGACCGTTATGCCAAAGCATTGGCCCAAGCAGAAAAGATCTTTGCGCTCGAGTCCAAAGAGCGCATGGCATTGGCTGGTGTGGTGGACATTGCCAGCCGCTGTGGTGACCTGAATAAAGCCATCATTTACACCAAACGGGCTCTGGAGCATTACCCGAATGATCCGATACTGCTCATGAGCCTGGCCAACAGCTATTTCTACAATCGCCAATACGATGAAGCCCACGCAACTTGGACTGAGGTGATTGCGCTGGACCCCAAACAGGCCCAAGCCTATTTCGGTCGCCTGAACGTCTGGGTGCAGCGTGGCGAGCCAGCCAAGGCCCAAGAAGACATCGAGCGCTTGCTGGACTTGGCCCCGCAAGATCCGGTCTACCAGTACTATGCACAAGTGGTGGCTGGCCAGACGCCTGCAACGCAGCCTGTTGAGCTGCAGAGACAGTTGTTTGATGGCATGGCGGGGCGTTATGACTTGCACATGGTGCGTGTATTGCGCTATGAGTTGCCCAAGCAAATTGCCGAGAAAATTGTTGATATTTTCCCGGACCGTAAATTCAATTTGTTGGATTTGGGCTGTGGCAGTGGCCTGTTGGGCGTTTACCTGGGCAAAGTCAATGGCTGGGTCATTGGGGTTGATGCCTCGTCCAAAATGGTCGAGCAGGCTGCACGCCATGGTATCTACCACAAGTTCCATACCGTCAATATTTTGGACGCAGTGCGTGATACGCCAGCCAATCTGTACGAAGTGATTACGGCCTTGGATGTATTCCCCTATGTGGGTGACTTGGCGCCGGTGCTGGGCAATGTGCATCGCATTTTGCAGCAAGACGGTTTCTTTTTCTTCTCGACTGAAGTGGCTGATAACGACGGCCCGGGCTTTGTGTTGCAAGCCAACGGCCGTTATGCCCACAGCCGCAGCTACTTGGAGTCCTTGCTTCAACAAGCGGGCTACGCGCTGGCTACGATTGAAGAAAAAACCATTCGTTTTGAAGCAGGTGAGCCAGTCAAAGGCTTTGTTGTGACTGCCCAAAAAGGCCATTAAGGCGCTTGCGCACTTGCGGCTCCAAGAGCCGTGAGGGCGTTAATCGCTCAGCAAAAAAGCCCCCTTACCATGCGTACATTCCTAGGACTGAACCACCAAACACTGGCGCCTGCCAGTGCCATCACGATTGGCAATTTCGACGGCGTGCACCGTGGCCATCAGGCCATGCTGGCTTTGTTGCGCAACGAAGCAGCCAACCGGGGTGTTGCCAGTTGTGTGCTGACGTTTGAGCCGCATCCGCGCGATTACTTTGCCCAGTTGCTCAGTAAGCCAGAATTGGCGCCCGCACGCGTGGGCACGGTGCGTGATAAGTTGATGGATTTGGCCAGCAACGACATTGACCAAACAGTGATACTGCCGTTTGGCGACAAACTGGCCAACCAAAGCCCAGAGGACTTTGTACGCCAAGTCTTGGTGCAGGCCTTGGGTGCGCGCTATGTGCTGGTGGGGGATGATTTTCGCTTTGGTAAAAACCGTGCGGGTGACTACCGGCTGCTCGATGCCATGGGGCGCGAGATGGGTTTTGATGTGGCACGCATGAACAGCTATGAAGTGCATGGCGTGCGGGTCTCCAGTTCAGAAGTGCGCAGCGCCTTGCAAGAAGGCCGCATGCAGGATGTGGCCAAGTTGCTCGGCCGTCCTTACACGGTCAGCGGCCATGTGCTGCATGGCCGCAAGCTGGGTCGCCAGTTGGGCGCCAGTGGCAGTGCCGCCACCGATGGTTTTCGCACCTTGAACCTGCACTTCAAGCATTGGAAGGCCGCTGCCAGCGGAATCTTTGTTGTGCGGGTGTTTGGTCTCTCCGATCAGCCACTGGCTGGTGTGGCCAATATGGGGGTGCGCCCCTCACTGGACCCCAATGATGTCAATGGTGGCCGGGTTTTGTTGGAGACCCATTGCCTGCAATGGCCGCAGGAGCTGGGCGAGGAGGGCGGTTATGGCAAAACCATCCGTGTGGAGCTGCTGGAGAAACTCCATGACGAGCTCAAATACCCAGATCTTGATGCCCTGACCGCAGGTATTGCCAAAGACATAGAAACCGCAAAAGCCTGGTTTGCCGCCCATCCCGAAGCACTGTAAACACGGTTGAGTGCTCAGCTGGTGGGCTGTGTTGAAGACGCCAATGCCCGCTTGCCAGGTTGCGGGCTGTTGGCTTATTCTGATCGCGTGCTTGTGCTGCGTTGACGCTTGCCATCAAAAACCAGCACATACACCAGTGCTGCGATATTGAGCAAGGCCAGCACAAACCAGGTGATCGCATAGCTCAAGTGGTTATTGCTGAACTGGATCTGCGTCATGCCGCCGCGTGGCCATTCCTGACCAGCTCCTGTTGCATAGGCATCCACAAAGTAGGGCGCAGTCGCTTGTTGCAGGCCGCGCGCTTGGCTCAGTTCATCAGGCCAGCGGCGATACCAACGGTCCTCAGCTGGCACATTTTCACGCAAAAACAAATTGGCCTTTTCGGGCCAGCGCAACAAGCCCGCCACTTGAATGGTTTGCCCTGGTGTGGCATTCGTATTGCGTGGTGTTCTGCGTTGCTCGGTAGGAATAAAGCCCTGGTTGATCCACACGACCGTTGTTGGCGTGTTGGCAGTATCGCTGCTGGATACCAGCAGTGGTGTCATGACCCAGTAACCTGGGCCCAGCTCGGTGTTGGCGTAGACGGTGACTTCTTTGTCAGACAGCCACTGGCCTTGCAGTTGCACAGGCGTGTACTCGTTTGCTTCCTGGCTCAATTGCGGCCATTGCTCGGGCATTGGCGCTGCCTGGGGGGCGGCATGCACCAATGTGTCTAGACGGGCCATCAAGTCGGTTTTCCAACCCAAGCGCTGCACTTGCCACAGGCCCAAGCAACTGAAAATAACCGTGTTGATGATGAAGAAAATTACCAAACCCAAGCGTTTGGAGGAAGACTTGCGGGATAAGGCCATGGGGTCGTAATCAAAAAATGCCCTTTGCACCGCCATGTGCAGAGCTTGCATGGCCTGCGCAAAAACTGCGGCAGTCACTGCAACTGCCGCATCGTGTTATTCATGCCAATGCTTGGCAATCCAAGAGGCTGGGCGAATATAGCGAAAGCGGCGATTGCGCCGCCCTGCCAAAGCATCGGGCGGATTGCATTCACCGTGAAAAATCACCACGCGTGCATCGCTAGGGATAAAGGGCTCGTTCCAGAAATTGCTCGGCCACGTAGGAATGCCGTGGTATTTGAAACTCGGGCACCAGCTCTCTGGCCAATAGGCGAGTTTGCCTTGGCGGTGCAAAAAGTCTGACAGGTAGGCCTGCTCGTTGCGAAATTGCTGCTGCACCTGGGCAACGTGCTGCTGGAAATACTCGAGCACATCGACATGCGCGCCAATTTCAAAGCGGTAGACCGAGGAGTTGCCCGTGATGCGGCGTTTTTTCCATGGCCGGGCATAGTCATGGATGATGCGAAATTCACCCGGCTGGGTGAAAAAATCATCCAGTGGGCCAACCACGACCACATCCAGGTCCAGGAACAGGGCTGTGCCATGCAAGCCATATTGCTCGCCCAAGTCAGGCGAGAAGGTGGCGAGCTTTTTCCAGGCACGATCGGGCTGGTTGGGGTAGAGCTGCCAATCGAGCTCAGGGATAGGAAAGCATTCGACTTCGCTGCGAACGCCATCGGTGCGATCAGTGAGGCAAATGAAACGAAAATCGCCTTGCAAATGCCTGCGCGCCATGGCGTAGAGCCGGTTGACGTATTCAGGGCCGTACTTGGTGCCCCATTTCATGCACAGAATATGCCGAGTCGCGGCACCCGCGGTGCTCGCGGCAGAAGTTGGCCCCATGGCTGCTCCTTCAAGGATTGACTCACAACGAACGATGCGCTGGCCACTCATGATGAGACAGCCAGTCTGGGCGGCAGTTTAGTCCAGTGCCTTTTTCTTCGCAGAAACCTGTTTGGGCTTGGACTTTCTGATGTTGCCACCAGCAGTCAGTCGCTGGTTGCCGAGCACGCGTATGGTTTTGATCTCAGGCTTGAGGCCGAGTTTTTTGCTGTGCTTGACGATTTTCACGTCCACCGGTGCTTTGCCCTCGCCAGCTGCTCTGGCTTTGGGGGCCTGGGCACGCCAAATTACCAGCAATTTGCCAATATGCTGAACCGCTGCGGCGTTGAGGGTGTCTGTCAATGCCTGCAGGTAGGACTCGCGGGTGGCGCGGTCATCGCTGAAAACGCGTATTTTAATCAGGCCGTGCGCATCCAGTGCGGCAGCTACTTCTTTTTCGACGGCGGCAGTCAAACCGTCGGAGCCAATCAGTACCACTGGGCTGAGGTGATGGGCATCGGCGCGCAAGCTACGGCGTTGCGCTGGAGTCAAGGTCAATGAAGTCATGGCATGATTATCGACGATACGCAATGTTGCGGCACACTTGAACAGCACATTTAGTGATTGTTGAAGGTGAATTAATAAAAGGTTTGTACACAATGGCGACGAAGGGTAAGGGATCAAAGGTCAATAAGACATGGTTGTATGACCACCTCAATGATCCATATGTGAAGCTGGCTCAGAAAGAGGGTTACCGCGCGCGTGCGGTATACAAGCTCAAGGAAATCGATGAAGAGCACCGTTTGCTGAACAAAGCGCAAGTCGTTGTTGATTTGGGTTGTGCTCCAGGCGCGTGGTGCCAATACTTGAGCCGCAAGCTGAACCTGGGCCATGGCATGGAAGCGAGTCCGACTGCTCCAGTGGTTGTTGGCGTTGATTTGTTGCCAATGGAGCCAGTGCCAGGCATCCATTTCATCCAGGGTGATTTTGAGGATGCAGCGGTGCTGGCACAGCTGGAGCAGGCCATTGGTGGCCGCGCTGTCGATGCGGTGGTCTCAGACATGGCGCCCAATTTGAGCGGACACTCCGCCACCGATGGTGCAAGAATTGAAAATTTGATTGAGATGGCCGTCGACTTTGCCCAAAACCACTTAAAGCCCGATGGCGTCATGGTCGCCAAGGTGTTTCACGGGCCAGGTTACGACAATTTGGTGGCCCTGTTTCGGGATACCTTCAAGCACAGCAAACCGTATAAGCCGAAAGCATCGCGCAGCCGCTCTTCTGAAGTGTTTTTGATTGGCCAAGGTTTGCGCCGCTAAGAGCCTGTTTACGATCTTTTTGCAGACCACTTAGAAGCCCAAAAGGATGCAGTGCGAGGCAAAGAACCGCATTCTGGCTCTACGTCTGGCAAGAATTTTTAACAAAGCAGTGCGGCTTTTGGACGACAACCCGAAGGGCAAGGCACACAAAAGCGCATTACTGCGTTGCCCGTTTTCTCATACAGACATATGAGCGGCAACAGGCGCCTTGTACTGCCTCTTTTGTGTGCATTGCGTAACTGCGCAGAGATAAAGAACTGGCTCTGAAAGGTTNGTGTGCATTGCGTAACTGCGCAGAGATAAAGAACTGGCTCTGAAAGGTTTTGGTGAGGACAGAAATGCACAATCCCCTACTAGGCATTAACCATTTACGGACTACAGGGGCTTGAAAAGCATAGAATCGGACTTAATTGTGAAACACCAAATCCGCACAGTGCATTCATACGCATTTCATGACAGTTAAGTGTGAGGCATGTCGACCATTGTCGGTGTACTATTTCCAGGAGCATAGGCTTGAATAATCAATGGATCTCCAAAGTAGCGATGTGGTTAGTCCTCATCGTTGTTTTGTTTACGGTATTCAAACAGTTTGATACCAGTGGCGGCGGTAATGCGCAGCAAAAACCGTACTCTGACTTCATCAGCATGGTGCAAAACCACCAGATTCAACAAGCTGAGATCCAGGAAACAGGGGCTGGCGGTGTTGAAATCGTGGCGACCACCACCGACGGCGCCAAAGTGCGCACAACAGGCACTTTCTTTGACCGTGGTCTGATTGACGACTTGATCAATTCGAATGTGAAGTTCAATATCAAAGAGCGTGAGCAGCGCTCTTTGCTCGGCTCGATCCTGATCAGTTGGGGTCCTATGCTGCTGCTGATTGCCGTTTGGGTGTATTTCATGCGCCAAATGCAAGGTGGCGGCAAGGGCGGTGCATTCAGCTTTGGTAAAAGCAAGGCCCGCATGCTTGATGACAGCAACAACACCGTGACTTTTGCTGACGTGGCAGGCGCCGATGAGGCCAAAGAAGAAGTCAAGGAGGTGGTTGACTTCTTGAAAGATCCACAGAAATTCCAACGCCTGGGTGGCCGTATTCCTCGTGGCTTGTTGCTGGTTGGCCCGCCTGGTACTGGTAAGACTTTGTTGGCCAAATCGATTGCTGGTGAAGCCAAAGTGCCGTTTTTCAGCATTTCCGGCTCGGACTTCGTTGAGATGTTTGTCGGTGTTGGCGCTGCGCGTGTGCGTGACATGTTTGAAAACGCCAAGAAAAACGCGCCTTGCATCATCTTCATCGACGAGATCGATGCGGTTGGCCGCCAGCGTGGTGCTGGTTTGGGTGGTGGTAACGACGAGCGCGAGCAAACCCTCAACCAGATGCTGGTTGAAATGGACGGTTTTGAAACAAATATGGGGGTGATCGTGGTTGCTGCGACCAACCGCCCTGATATTCTGGATGCTGCTTTGTTGCGTCCAGGCCGTTTTGACCGCCAAGTCTACGTGACCTTGCCTGATGTCAAAGGCCGCGAGCAAATTCTGACTGTGCACATGCGCAAGATTCCAGTGGGGCAGGACGTCAATCCCAACGTGATTGCGCGCGGTACACCGGGCATGTCTGGTGCTGATCTGGCCAACCTGTGTAACGAGGCGGCCTTGATGGCAGCACGCCGCAATGCCCGTGTGGTCGAAATGCAGGACTTTGAGCAGGCCAAAGACAAGATCTTCATGGGTCCAGAGCGTCGCTCTGCTGTGATGGATCCTGAAGAGCTGAAAAATACCGCTTACCATGAAGCGGGCCATGCGTTGATTGGCCGCCTGATGCCTAAATCCGATCCAGTGCATAAAGTGACCATCGTGCCGCGCGGACGCGCACTCGGTGTGACTTTCACATTGCCAGAAAAAGACCGCTATGGCTACGACAAGGAATGGGCGCTGTCACGTATTTCGATGCTGTTTGGTGGTCGTATTGCTGAAGAAGTGTTCATGAACCAAATGACCACGGGCGCATCGGACGACTTCAACAAAGCCACGCAATTGGCGCGTGACATGGTGACCCGTTACGGCATGTCTGATGAGCTGGGCCCAATGGTCTACGCCGAAAATGAAGGCGAAGTGTTTTTGGGCCGCTCTGTGACCAAAACCACCAACGTCAGTGAGGCCACCATGCAAAAAGTGGACATTGAAGTGCGCCGCATCATCGATGAACAGTACGCTTTGGCGCGCCGTTTGATCGAAGAAAACAAAGACAAAATGCATGCGATGGCCAAAGCCATGCTGGAGTGGGAGACCATTGATTCATCCCAGCTGGATGAAATCATGGCTGGCAAAGAGCCGACACCACCGAAAGACTGGGTGCCCAAGCATCCAGCAGCTGGTGGCGGTGGCAATGATTCCGGTGGTGATTCATCTTCTGTGCAAAGAGATCCCTCACCATCGGCAGCATAATCGGCTTCTAGCAAGCTTTTGGCCGTAAGGCGAGTTGAACAACGGGGCTTTGGCCCCGTTTTCTATTGGCGGCTATTGGTGCTTCAGCACTGCACTCGACTGCAGCCCGTCGCACAGGCAGCTAAGCATCGCTGCGTTTTATAGGAAAGCAAAGTCATGGATTCACAACCAGAAGTTGTTTGGCGTACCAGCCGTTTTAGCCTGAACGTATCGCGTCCATTAATCATGGGCATTGTCAATGTCACGCCAGATTCCTTCTCCGATGGGGGGCGTTACAGCGACGTGCGCAGCGCCGTAGCCCATGCAGAGTCACTGCTCAAGCAAGGCGCTGATATTTTGGATCTGGGCGCGGAGTCCACACGTCCAGGCAGCCCAGCCGTGCCAGTGGAGCAAGAGTTGGCGCGCATACTGCCGGTGCTGCAGGAGTTGGTGCGACTGCAGGTGCCCATCTCGATTGACACCTACAAGGCCGAAGTGATGCGGGCCTCGCTGGACCTGGGGGCTGATATCATCAACGACATTTGGGCCTTGCGCCAACCCGGTGCGCTGCAAGCGGTCAGCGCCCATCCCGATTGTGGTGTGTGTTTGATGCACATGCACAAAACCCCCCAGGATATGCAAGTAGAGCCGATGCAAGGCGATGTACTGCAAGAAGTTTGGGTGTTTTTGCAGCAACAGGCGAAACAATTGGAGAGTGCAGGTGTTGCAGCTGATCGCATTGTGCTCGATCCGGGGATCGGCTTTGGCAAGACGGTAGAGCAAAATTTCTTGTTACTGGCCAAGCAGGCGCAGCTGCTCACATTGGGTTATCCTGTGTTGGCTGGCTGGTCGCGCAAATCATCGATTGGCGCTGTGACCGGCCTGGAGGTCGAGCACCGTGCCACGGCCAGTGTGGTTGCTGCGGTATTGGCCGTTGAGCATGGCGCACGCATTGTGCGCGTGCACGATGTGCGTGCGACCGCTGAGGGATTGAAAGTGTGGGGGGCGATGCAGGCGGCGAATGCGCAGTGATGCCTGTGTCGTGATATCTTGAGCCTGACAACAAAAACTGCGGTTTTTGATTACAAATACAACCTATGAGTAAACATTATTTTGGCACTGATGGAATCCGTGGCACGGTAGGCCAGGAGCCAATAACCCCCGATTTCATCTTGCAGCTGGGCCATGCCGTAGGCCGTTTGCTCAAACAATCGATTGCCAATCCCACGGTGTTGATTGGCAAAGACACCCGTATTTCCGGCTATATGCTTGAGAGCGCGCTGGAATCTGGTTTGAACTCGGCTGGGGTTGATGTGGTGCTTTTGGGGCCGATTCCAACCCCTGCGGTCGCCTACCTCACGCGTGCTGTGCGAGCCGACTTGGGCGTGGTGATCAGTGCCAGCCACAATCCATTTGAGGACAATGGCATTAAATTTTTCAGCGCGCAGGGCACCAAGTTGCCCGATGACTGGGAATCTCTGCTTGAGCGCGGCATTGGTCAGGCACCGCAATGGGCGCCAGCTGCGGCATTGGGTAAATCTCGCCGAATGGGAGATGCGGCAGGGCGTTATATTGAATTTTGTAAAAGCACGTTCGACCATGACCTGAATTTGAAAGGTCTGAAATTGGTGGTCGATGCCGCGCATGGCGCCGCCTACCAAGTCGCGCCCCAAGTCTTTCATGAACTGGGAGCAGAGGTCATCCCGATTGGCATTGAACCTGATGGCTTCAATATCAACAAAGAGGTTGGCGCCACTGCGCCACAAGCCTTGATTGCCAAAGTCAAAGAGGTGGGTGCCGATTACGGCATCGCACTTGACGGTGATGCTGACCGCTTGCAAATGGTTGACGCCAGTGGCCGCCTGTTCAATGGCGATGAGCTGCTGTATGTGATGGCTTGTGATCGTTTGGAGGCTGGCGAGGCTGTGCCCGGCGTTGTTGGCACCTTGATGACCAATATGGCCATTGAAGAAGCACTCAAAGCCAAAGGCATTGCACTGCTGCGCGCCAACGTGGGCGACCGTTATGTGCTTGAAGGGCTCAAGCAAAAAGGCTGGCTGCTGGGCGGCGAGAGCTCGGGCCACTTGCTGGCCTTGGACAAACACACCACAGGCGACGGCATCATCAGCGCACTGCAAGTGTTGCTGCGCGTGGTGCGCAGTGGCAAGCAAGTGGTCGACTCTTTGGCGGGGGCCGAGTTGTTTCCCCAAACATTGATCAACGTGCGCTTGACACAGCGCGATGCATGGCAGCACAACCCGTCGTTCCAGGACTGTGTTCGCCAAGCTGAGCAAGCACTGCAAGGTGTCGGTCGGTTATTGGTGCGCCCCAGTGGCACTGAGCCGGTGCTGCGCCTGATGGTGGAGGCCAGGGATGCTGCTTTGTCCAAGGCCTGGGCACAAAACCTGGCAGATAGTCTGGTTGACTGAGCGCTGGCGCACCGACCCTGCATACGTTGCAGGCAAGGTAGGGCTTGAACTTTGGTTCTCCTCTGGGCTTGGCTGGGCCAACCGTTCTAGCCAAGCAAATGGATTAGGTATTTTTGATAGAGCACGCATACATGGCAACGATTGACACGCAAACGCAGCAACGCATCAACGAACTGATCGCCCAGGAGTTGGGCGCAAGCACCAAGCAGGTGGCCACAGCCACGCAGTTACTGGATGAAGGTGCGACCGTGCCATTCATTGCACGCTACCGCAAAGAAGCGACCGGAGGCTTGGACGATGTGCAATTGCGCGCGCTGGACGAGCGCTTGGGATACCTGCGCGAGTTGGAGCAGCGTCGCCAAGCCATTCTTAAAAGCATTGACGAGCAAGGCAAGCTCAGCCCGGCTCTGGCAGCCAGCATTGCCACGGTGATGACCAAGCAAGAGCTTGAAGACTTGTACTTGCCCTACAAACCCAAGCGCCGAACCAAAGGCCAAATTGCCAAAGAGGCTGGTTTGGAGCCGCTGGCACAGTCTTTATTTGACAATCCCGAGCAAGTGCCAGCAGAGGCGGCCCAAGCCTTTGTCCATACACAGAAGGGCGAAGACGGAAGCGACTTCACGACTGTGCAAGCGGTGCTTGATGGAGCACGCGATATTTTGGTGGAAGGCTGGGCAGAGAATGCGGCTTTGGTGCGACACATGCGCCAATGGTTATGGGATACGGGCGTCTTGGTCAGCAGCTTGATCGACGGCAAAAATCCCAATGATCCGGAAATTGCCAAATTCAAAGACTACTTCGACTACCGGGAACCCATTGCCCGTGTGCCTTCGCACCGCGCATTGGCCGTTTTCCGTGGCCGCAGCTTGGATTTGCTGCAGGTGCGTTTGGCCCAGGAGGTCGAGCCTGAGGCCGGTGTGCCCAGTCTGGCCGAAGGCCGTTTGGCACTGCAGCTCCAATGGAGCCATGCTAAGCGACCCGCTGACGATTGGTTGCGCAAAGCCATTGCCTGGCTCTGGCGTGTGAAGCTGAGCCTGTCGCTGGAGCGGGATTTGTTTGGCAAGCTGCGCGAATCGGCAGAAGCGGTGGCGATCAAAGTCTTTGGCGATAATCTGCGTGATTTGTTGCTGGCTGCGCCTGCAGGTTCACACACGGTGATGGGGCTTGACCCAGGTATTCGCACTGGTGTCAAAGTGGCCTTGGTCGATGCAACAGGCAAGCTGCTTGAGACCGCAACCGTGTTTCCACACGAGCCACGCCGTGATTGGCAAGGTGCGCTGCATACATTGGCAGCCTTGTGTGCCAAGCACCGCGTGGCCTTGATTGCGATTGGCAATGGCACGGCCAGTCGCGAAACCGACAAGCTAGCCGGTGAGCTGGTCAAGATGCTGGCCGACAAAACTGGCCACCACATGCAAAAAGTCGTCGTGAGCGAGGCCGGTGCCTCGGTCTATTCGGCCAGCGCATTTGCCAGCGAAGAAATGCCCGATGTCGATGTGAGCCTGCGCGGCGCAGCCAGCATCGCCAGGCGCTTGCAAGATCCACTGGCCGAATTGGTCAAAATTGACCCCAAATCCATTGGTGTGGGCCAGTACCAGCACGATGTGAATCAAACCGAATTGGCGCGCGCCCTGGATGCGGTGGTGGAGGATTGCGTGAACGGTGTTGGCGTGGATCTGAACACTGCGAGTGCGCCTTTGCTCTCTAGGGTATCTGGCCTGAGCAATACCGTCGCACGGGCCGTGGTGCGTTGGCGTGAGTCCAACGGCGCATTCCTCAATCGCCAGCAATTGCTCAAAGTGACCGGCTTGGGCCCTAAAGCTTTTGAGCAAAGTGCCGGCTTTTTGCGTATCCGCGGCGGTGATAACCCACTCGATACGACCGGTGTTCATCCGGAAACCTACCCCGTAGTCGAAGCAATTTTGCAGGCAGCAGGCAAGCCGATCGACCAGGTGATGGGCAATACCAGCTTCCTCAAGTCGCTGAAGCCAGAACAGTTTGCGCTCAATGGCGTTGGTGCAATTACGGTGAAAGACATTGTCACGGAGCTGGAAAAGCCAGGCCGAGACCCACGGCCGGACTTTGTCGTGGCACGTTTTAACGATGGCGTTGAGGACATTGCCGATCTGCGCGCCGATATGGTTCTGGAAGGCACTGTCAGCAACGTGGCCCAGTTTGGTGCTTTTGTCGATTTGGGTGTGCACCAGGATGGACTGATCCATGTGAGCCAACTGGCTAACCGTTTTGTCGAAGATGCACGTGAAGTGGTGAAAACCGGTCAGGTGGTCAAGGTCAAGGTCCTTGAAGTGGACTTGGCGCGCAAGCGTATCAGCCTGACGATGCGCCTTGATGCCGTCTCCGCGCCACGCCAAGAGCAGGGGGCGCAAGCAGGAGGGGCGCGCCGCTCCGACGCTTATGGGGGCGCTGGCCGCGACCTGCGTGGTAAAGACCGCCGCAATGCTGCATCCGTGCAAGCGCCTTCGGCCATGGAATCGGCATTTGCCAAACTCAAAGGCTTGAAGTCCTGAGTGGGTGCATGCTCGCACCACAGTGTTGGCAATCTGCACTACGCATTGAATGATTGAGAAACATTCTGTATCCTATTGATGTAACGGTAATTTTTAAATGATTTCATTTTATGAAATCTGTTTTTTTACTAAAATACGGGTTTGAGTGTTTGATCTCTTTGTGTATTTATAGGCTGCTGTGACCATCTTCTGATGGCTGTGCAGCCGATTGGCGCAGCGCCGTTGTTGGCGATTGGCCGAGTTCGTTGCTACAAGATAAAGCAATACAAACAATGAGGCTGATTTGATCCCGACTGAGTCGCCCCCCATGCTGCCGTTTTTTGCAGGAAGCTTGGCATTCTTGCATCAAGAGCTGTTGGCGCGGCGGCCTCGCATGGAGCGCATCAACCAGGGCTTTGCCAATGAGCCTGTGCTGAGCACCCGGCTTTTGTTCTTGGCCAACCAGCAATGGCCACAGTCGTGCTTGCATGTCAGCTCGGCACTGGCATTGCTTTCCCTTGACGATGTGCGGGAGGCACTCTCAGCTCGGCTGGGCTCGCCCTATGCCAATGGCGTGCACGCAGACAGCCATTATGTGGTGTGGCGCAGGTATTCGATACAGGTGGCGCGGGTGGCCCGTTCGTTGGCCAGGGATTTGTATCTCAATGAGCAATTGGCCTACAGTGCAGGCTTGCTGCATGCCATTCACATGTTGATGCCGCAGGTCGAAAGCGCCTCAGATATCCAGCCCAAACAGACACAACCGAGCGACTTGGCATTGTTGCGTGAGCAGGCATTTCCATTGTTTGGCTTGTTACTCAATGCCCACTGTTTTAAGAAAAGTGCGGCATTGATGCGTCAGTGGCAGCTGCCTGATGGCTTGAGCGATGTTATCAAAGATTGCGAAAAGCCGTTTGACGACGAGATTTTCAGACCGTTGGCAGCCGTGTTGCACCTGGCTATCTGGCGCGTCTGCATAGCCTCCTTGGGCGCTGCGAACAGCACCTTGGCTTACCCCGCAGAGATTGCACTGTCTCTGGGTATGGACATGGACATGGTTTTGCACCAAGAGCCGATTCGTTGGAAATAGCAGCTGTTTTTTTGTTGCGGCTTGATTGGCAGAGAAACGCGCCGCTTTGAGAGCGGCTAAAACGACCAAGCAAACTAAACGTTTGCAGTTAGAACTAGACGTAAAGACGCATGCAGGCCCCGTAGTACGACAAGGTTTTGCAACGGCGCATCAACAGCTCTAAAGCCAGCAGGTCGTGAAGTCGTCCTACGGTGCTTGGTACGCACGCTGTTGAAAGCGTGCTTGCCAGCATCAGTGCAGCTGGTGGCCATCCTGCAAGTTTTGGTTGGTAGCCGGGGCGGAGAAAATCTGCGCTACATCCACTGCATCAAAGTGGTATTGGGCACCACAAAACTCACAGCCGACCTCAATCGGTTTATCGCCTTCGAGCATGTCGCTGACTTCCTCTTGACCCAAGCCGCGCAACATATTGCTGACGCGCTCACGGTCGCACTGGCAACCAAAGTGCGGCTCACGGCCCTGTGTATCGACGCGGCTGAGGGTTTCCTGCCAGAACAAGCGCCGCAAAATGGTGTCGCTGTCCAATTCCAGCAGCTCTTGCTCGGCCAGGCTATGGGCCAGTGTCGCAATGCGGTTGAAGTCCTCGTTATGGCCCAGTACATCCTGCTCTTCGGTATTGGCCTGCGCACCCGCCAGATTGCCTTCGCCTTTGACAGGGATGCGTTGAATCAAGAGGCCGGCGGCGACTGTCTCATTGGCAGCCACAATCAGTACGGTGTCCAATTGCTCAGACAAACGCATGTACTGCTGCAAAATTTCTGACAGTGACGGCAGGGTGTTGCCGTCTTCGTCCATCAAGGACACAATGCCTTGGTAAGGCTGGTAGCTTGGGTGCTTTTCATCTGCATCCAGAGTGATTGCGCAACGGCCTTGGCCATGCACATTAAACATGTCCTTCAATGTTGCATCAGCTGCAATCTTGTCTTGCTGGCTAGGCGCAATCGTGGCAGTGGCCCGAAAACGCAAATCGGACTTGACTTCGGCAACGGCCAAGCGCACCGGGCCATCGCCTTGGATTTGCAGCACCAAGGCACCATCAAAATGGATGTTGGATTGCATCAGCAAGCCCGCTGCAGTCATTTCTCCCAAAACACGGCTCAGGCCGGCCGGGTAGGCGCCTGTTTCAGAGTTATTTGCGCGGCGTGTCAGCACTTCCTGCCAAGGGCTATCCACACGGACAATGGCGCCGCGCACTGGCAAGCCATCAAACAGGAATTTCTGGATTTCAGACATGAGAAACTTTCTTGGTGAGGCGGTGTGTGTACGCATCGCGTGCAAGCACCTGGCTCAAATTGGGGAATGAGCACCCATATGGAGACGCACTCCCGCTTTTCAAGTCCAAAGACTGCATGGCTATGCGGCTCAGTTGCGAAGGCGCGGTGTGTGGGAGGCTTTGAACAGGCTCTTAGGCTTGCAAGGGCTTTCAAGCAACCGGTTTCAGGCCTTTTTTGAAGCGGTTGGCGTTGTCTACATAACGCTTGGCACTCTCGCGCAGACCTTGCTTTTCTTCGTCTGTGAGCATGCGCACGACTTTGGCGGGGCTGCCAATGATCATGCTGCCATCAGGAAAGGACTTGTTTTCGGTAACCAGGGCGCGTGCGCCGACCAAGCAGTTCTTGCCAATTGTCGCGCCATTGAGAATCACCGCGCCAATGCCAATCAGGCTTTCATCGCCAATCGTGCAGCCATGCAACATCACTTGGTGACCGACGGTGACATCGCGCCCAATCGTCAAAGGCTTGTCCAGATCGGCATGCAGCACGCTGCCGTCTTGGATATTGCTGCCTGCACCTATCTGGATATCTGCTGTATCGCCGCGGATGACACTGCCAAACCATACAGAAGCGTGCTCGTCCAGCGTGACTGCTCCCAACACGGTCGCCGAGTCTGCAACCCATGCTGAGTCATTGATTTGTGGGGTGATGCCGTCAAGTTCAAAAATAGCCATTGTGTCTCCAAGAGGGGTGTGGGTTGATTCTGCAATGCCAATATTTGCAAAATTTCAAAACATTATCGGCCAATGACAGCGAATGTGCGCAGCACATCCGCCTCCTACAATACGGGCCTATGAATGATGCAACGATGTCAGACACAACGGCCTTGCCCAGCAACGAATGGCGTAATAACGCCTTGGCGATTTTGCGCATGGCCGAGCCCAACACCAAAGCACAGGCTGCAGCGCAGTTGTACCAACAGCGCCATGCATTGCAGTTGGATACTGCGCAAACACTGGAGCCGCCCGTTCCGGATGCGCCTTTGATGCCAGCCAACCTGGCTTTGGCGCTGCATACTGAATTGGGCAGACGCTCGCCAGCGACCTTGCAAGGTCGCGCAATTTTGCTGCACGCGATTGTGCATATTGAATACAACGCCATCCATTTGGCTTTGGATGCGGTATGGCGTTTTGCCGGCATGCCAAATGCGTATTACGAGGATTGGCTCAAAGTGGCTGCTGAAGAGGCGCAGCACTTTCAAATGCTGCGCGCGCAACTGCAGCGCATGGGATTTGATTACGGTGATTTTCCAGCCCACCAGGGGCTGTGGACGATGTGCGAAAAAACCAAACACGATATTCTGCCCCGCATGGCTTTGGTGCCTAGAACCTTAGAGGCCAGAGGCTTGGATGCAACGCCGCAAATTCAGCACAAGCTGCGCAATGTCCAGGCGGAGGATGCACAAGCGACCGCCTTGATACTTGATACGATTTTGCGTGAGGAGGTCGGGCATGTGGCCATTGGCAATTATTGGTACCGCTGGTTATGCCATCAACGTGGTTTAGAGCCGGTGAGCCTGTATGCGCAACTGGTGCAAGAGTATGACGCACCGCGCCCCAAACCACCTTTGAATCTCGAAGCGCGCCGTGCGGCAGGGTTTTCTGAGCAAGAGCTTGATTACCTGCAATGGGGGGCTTGAAAGCCCTCAGCTAAGATTGACAGCCAGGGTGCTGCAGTGGCAGTGCACCACGTCAGGATTGGTTGGGCGAGGCCTGACGCAAAAACTGGGCAAACGCATCCAGAGTAGCTTGGCTGACATGGTGCTCCATGCCTTCAGCATCACGCCTGGCACTATCGGCGTCCACACCAATGGCCAGCAAGAATGATTCGACCAATTGGTGGCGATTGCGGCTGTATTCGGCCATGGCTTGGCCTTTGTCGCTCAATTGCACGCCTTGGTAGGGGCGTAAGTTCACATAGCCTTCTACTTCCAGGCGTTTGAGCATTTTGGCCACCGTGGGCTGTGCCACGCCCATGCGCTCGGCAATTTGTACCTGGCGGGCCTCGCCGGTGCTGATCAGCAGGTCAGAAATCAGCTCCACATAGTCCTCAATGATTTCCAGGCGATGCGCTTCGCGCACCTGCTGAAAGCCCTCGACCTGCAAAAGCGGGTCGGGCAGTTCTGGAATCATGGGTGAAAGAGGCAGATCCTGGGGCATAGCAAGCACGCGGGTTGGGCTACTTTGAGTGATTGAGGGCGCAATTATGATTAAAAAAATAGTGATGTGATTCTCAACAGTGTGCTTGAGCTGTATCTGTGCTGTGCAATTGGCAGCATAGACCGTATGGTTTTTGAATGTATTTCGCATAAATATAGCAATGGCTATGAATTTAATATAGCATTGGCTATATATGATGAACGTAAACAAGTCTTAATTGCATCCATGGCTTGTGCTGACTCCGCCCCAACATTTTCAAGACCATGACTATTTACCGCCTTTTGCAAACATCCTCACTTCGGTTTGCGGCGCGCTCGTGTGCCGTGCTGGGTCTTGCAGCAGCCTGTCTTTGGCTGGCTGCTGCACATGCACAGTCGGCCACTGCTGCGAAAGAGAAATTCAAGGTTGTGACGACTTTTACGATCATTGCGGACATGGCCAGAAATGTCGCTGGCGATGCGGCCATTGTCGAATCGATCACCAAGCCCGGCGCTGAGATCCATGAATACCAGCCGACACCTGGTGATTTGGTGCGTGCCCAAGGGGCGCAGCTGGTGTTGTGGAATGGTTTGAACCTGGAGTTGTGGTTCGAGCGTTTTTTTCAGCGTGTGAAGAATGTCCCCAGCGTAGTCGTCTCAGCAGGTGTGGAGCCCATGGGTATTGCCCAAGGTCCGTACCAAAACAAATCCAATCCGCATGCGTGGATGTCGCCGCAAGCGGCGTTGATTTACGTCGACAATATCCGTGACGCCCTGGCTGAGCACGACCCAGCCAATGCCAAGGTGTATGAACGCAATGCCGAGGCATACAAAGCGCAGATCCTGGCCACGTTTGAGCCGATTGCCCAGCAGCTCAAAGACTTGCCCGAAGACCAGCGCTGGTTGGTCACCAGCGAGGGTGCATTCAGTTATTTAGCGCGCGATCTGGGATTGCACGAGCTGTATTTGTGGCCAATCAACGCCGACCAGCAAGGCACGCCACAGCAAGTGCGCAAAGTGATTGATGCGATGCGCAAAAATGGCATCCAGGTGATTTTCAGCGAAAGTACGATCTCTGACGGTCCAGCCAAACAAGTGGCCCGAGAAACAGGTGCGCGTTACGGTGGAGTGCTGTTTGTCGACTCCCTCACTGACAGCACAGGGCCGGTGCCGACGTACCTGGATTTGTTGCGCGTGACCTCTGAAACCATTGCCAACGGCTTGTTGAATAAGCAACCAGGAGTACAGCCATGAACGCCCAAGCCGCAGCCCCTGCAACTGCGCAAGTACCGGGCATTGCTGTGCGCGACTTGACTATTACGTACCGCAATGGCTTAACCGCATTGCACAACGCCAGCTTTACGACCCCTGCAGGCAGCATCACCGCCTTGGTCGGGGTCAACGGCGCGGGCAAGTCGACGATGTTCAAAGCCATCATGGGTTTTTTACCCGCAGCGCATGGCCGCATTGAAGTCATGGGCAAACCGGTGCGTGAGGCTTTGCGACAAAAGCAAATCGCTTATGTCCCGCAAAGCGAAGAGGTCGACTGGAACTTCCCGGTGTTGGTTGAAGACGTGGTCATGATGGGTCGCTACGGCCATATGGGTTTTTTGCGCATTCCCCGCAGCCAGGACCACCAGGCGGTCGAGCGCGCCTTGCAGCGGGTTGGACTGTTAGAGCTGCGCAAGCGCCAAATTGGCGAGTTGTCTGGCGGGCAGAAAAAACGGGTGTTTTTGGCCCGTGCGCTGGCCCAGGATGCCAAGGTGATTTTGCTCGATGAGCCGTTTACCGGCGTCGATGTCAAAACCGAAGACGCCATCATTGATCTGCTGCGTGCCTTGAAGGAAGAGGGCCGGGTGATGCTGGTGTCGACCCACAATCTGGGCAGCGTGCCTGAATTCTGCGACCGCACGGTGCTGATCAAGCACACTGTGCAGGCCTACGGTCTGACAGCGGATGTATTCACGCATGAGAACTTGGCGCGCGCCTTTGGCGGTGTGCTGCGCCATTTTGATCTACCACAAGCGCATGGCGGGGGGAATGCTGCCACGGTTGGCATCATGAGTGACGATGAACGCCCACTCATCTTGCTGGATGGCCGCTCGTCGGTGCGAGGCCAGCCACGCAGCGAATGGGATACCGAGTCAGTGCTGCAAGCCCAGGAGCAAGGACGGTCATGAGCGATGTACTGGGTTTACTGGCCGAGCCGTTTGCGTATGGTTATATGCGCAATGCCATTTGGGTTTGTGCGCTGATCGGTGGCGTTTGCGCCTTCTTGTCGTGTTTTTTGATGCTCAAGGGCTGGTCACTCATCGGCGATGCGCTGTCACACTCGATTGTGCCGGGCGTTGCTGGTGCCTATATGTTGGGCCTGCCTTTTTCTGCTGGAGCCTTTTTCAGCGGTGGTCTGGCAGCGGCCGTGATGTTGTTTCTCAACCAGCGTACCAAGCTCAAAGAAGATGCCATCATCGGTTTGATTTTCACTTCTTTTTTTGGCTTGGGGCTGTTCATGGTCTCGCTCTCACCGACCAGTGTGAACATCCAGTCGATTGTGCTGGGCAATGTGCTGGCCATTACCCCAGCAGATACCTTGCAATTGGTGCTGATTGGCGCAGTCACAATGGTGGTGCTTTTGCTCAAGTGGAAAGATTTGCTGCTGGTCTTTTTTGATGAGGCCCATGCCCGCAGTTTGAATCTGCGCGTGGGTGCGTTGAAGATTTTGTTTTTTTCTTTATTGGCTGCCTCTGTCGTGGCGGCAATGCAAACCGTTGGCGCCTTTTTGGTGATCGCCCTGATTGTCACCCCTGGCGCGACCGCTTATTTGCTATCAGACCATTTTGGCCGCATGATTGGTCTGGCCGTGGCCATCGGTGTGCTCACCAGTGCGCTGGGGGCTTATGCCAGCTATTTTTTAGATGGTGCAACGGGCGCCATTGTGGTGCTGCTGCAAACCGTGCTGTTCTTGCTGGCCTTTGTGTGGGCGCCCAAACATGGCGTCTGGGCCGCCCGGCGTAAAGCGCGGCAGGTATTGCTGCAACAAGCTGCGCCTGCTCACACAAGCAGCATGCCCAGCACCGCGCAAGCCAGAAAGGTGCAGCCATGATCGACTGGTTGATTGCGCCTTTGCAATACGACTTCATGCAGCTGGCATTGCTGATTGCGATCGCAGTGGCCATTCCTACGGCTTTGCTGTCTTGCCTGTTGGTGCTCAAAGGCTGGGCTTTGCTGGGTGATGCGATCGCCCACGGTGTTTTTCCAGGCGTAGTGCTGGCTTATCTGCTGGGTTGGCCTTTGATTTTGGGCGCGTTTATTGCAGGCATGCTGTGCGCGTTGTTCTCCGGCTTTTTGCACAATAACAGCCGCATCAAACAGGATACGGCGATGGGGGTGGTGTTTTCTGGCATGTTTGCCTTGGGCTTGCTGATCTACGTGTGGGTGCCCAGTGATGTGCATTTGAACCACATCTTATTTGGTGACATGCTGGGTGTGCAATGGCAGGATGTGCTTGAGAGCAGTGCGATTGCTGTCGCCATCACAGGTGCGATTGCGCTGAAGTGGCGTGATTTGTTGTTGAATGCTTTTGATCCAGTTCAAGCCCATACCTCAGGCTTGCCAGTGCGCCTGTTGCATTACGGTTTGTTGGCAGCAGTGTCTTTGGCCGTCGTTGGTGCTTTGAGTGCTGTGGGCCTGGTGCTATCGATTGCTTTACTGATCGCGCCGGGTGCAATTGCTTTTCTGATTGTGCGCAGTTTTGGCCACATGCTCTGGCTGGCCACCGGTATTTCTGTGCTCAATTCGGTGCTGGGCGTTTTACTGAGTTTTCACCTAGACAGTGCGCCAGGCCCAACCATTGTGCTGCTGTTAACACTGTGCTTCATCGTGGTATTTATATGGCGCGTGCTGCACAACAAACGGGTGTCGATGCAAGCAGTCAAGCACAGTTTAGAAGGCTAGGCCAGCCTTTTGTGCAGCTTGGCGCATGCTGGCGTGCAGATGCTTATTTCTGTCTCGTTGATGCAGACGCCGCTGTCACGAAATCAGGTAATGCAGTGCGCTGCAGCTGCTCTGGTTGCAAATCAAGCGCTGCTTGTTTGGCCGCGTTACGTATCAAGGCCAAGCGCTTGGCGCTGTCAGGGTGGGTTTGCAAAAACTCTGGCTGGGCTTGCTGAAGCAGAGACTGCGATTGTGCCTGCATGGCGGCAAAAAACTCGTCTGCGCCTTGCAAATGCCCATAGTGCGCTAGCAGGGCATTCAAAGCTGCCGCATCGGCGGCCTGTTCCTGCTGGCGTGAGAACTGCAACTGTGTCAGCGCCGCTGTCGTACGCCCAACAATCGATTCAGAGCCGCTGCCCAGCAGCAAGGCCATGCTCGAGGCCAGAATCAGGCCGCTGCCCGCACTGACCAAAGGATCACGGTGGCGCACATGGGCGATTTCGTGGGCCAGCACCATCGCCAAACCGTTCTCGCTTTGCACACTGTCGAGCAAGCCTTGGTGGATGGCGATGTGTCCGCCTAAAGTTGCAAACGCGTTCGGCTCGCGGCTGTTGCTCCAGTGCAGTTGCAGCTGCATACCGGCTGGCAGATCCATGTGCTGGCCCAGTTGTTCTGCCAGGTTTTGCAGATAGCGCTGCTTGGCAGGTGCCTCTGACGCAGGGGCCAGCCGCGCCGCTACGGGCGCGGCAATGCGCTGCTCAAAGCCAAACGGAATCCAAGGTGCGACCCAACGAAAGCCGTATGTCAGTGCCACGACCAGTATGACCAAGCCTGCGGCCAAGGCCAGACTCAGTTGGACAAATTCGCCTAGCGAGGAGTGGGCCGTGACATTGACATCGTCACGCGCTACTGGGTTTTCGTAGACCGCCATGGTGCCGCGCTCAAGGCCTTGTCGACCAGGCCGTGCCGTAAGCCAAAAATTCGGCACAACCGATGCCGCCACGACCTGCGATGCTGTGCAAAGTGGAGGTTTCCAGGCGCACGGCAAAAATCGCTGTGGCGCCTACGGAGGCGGCTTGCTCCTTCATGCGCAAAATGGCTTCACGGCGCCCCCGGTCCATCAGGCTTTCGTAGCTGGTCAGGCGACCACCAAAAAAGCTTTTGAGGCCGGCGGCGATGTTTTTGAAATAATCGCTTGAGATCACCACCGAGCCTTGCACCAGATGAAAATGTTGGCCGGTCATGGCCATTGGTGTGCGCTTTTCGTTGAAGACCAGGATGTGGCGCAGCGCCTCTTCACGCGCGCGAATCGAGCGGTAATGCTTGCGCTCTAGCAGTGCACCGATCAGCAGGCCGGCAAGGGCCAGTGCCAGTGGAATGAGTAATTGGATGACGAGTCCCATACCATGCGCCTGTTCAGGCACCCTCGCGTTTTTCCAGCACCACGGCTGTGCCGTAAGCGAGCAGCTCAGACGCACCAGCGGCGATATTGGACGTGCTAAAACGCACATTGATCACCGCATTGGCGCCAATACTGCGGGCTTGCGCTTGCATGCGTTCGATGGCCTCTTGGCGCGACTCGTTGAGCAGCTCGGTATAGCCTTTGAGTTCACCGCCGACAATATTTTTCAAGCTGGCCATCAGGTCTCGGCCTGCATGTTTGGCCCGCACGGTACTGCCTTGCACCAAGCCCAAATGGCGGGTGATGGTGTAGCCGGGGATGTATTCGATGTTGCTCAGCAGCATGGTTGACTCTCGCTTGAAAAATAAACTGGCTGTGCGTTGCAAGCAAATGCGGCAAGCGCGGCAAGCACAAAGGCCGACTGCAGTGTATGCTGCAATCGGCCTTTGTGGCTTAAGTTCTGTGTTGAAGCGCTGATGCGTCGCTTATGGGCTCAGCACGCATCATGGCGCAATTGCACAACTTATTTGCTGGTGACTACGCGCACCATTTCCAGGCACTTGTTCGAGTAGCCCCACTCGTTGTCATACCAGGACACGAGTTTCACGAAGGTGGAGTCCAGCTGGATACCGGCGTTGGCATCGAAAATCGATGTGCGTGCATCACCGCGGAAGTCAGTGGCAACCACGGCGTCTTCGGTGTAACCCAAAATGCCTTTGAGTTTGCCTTCGGACTGGGCCTTCATCTCGGCCTTGATTTCTTCGTAGGTTGCTGGAGTTTCCAGCTCAGCAGTCAAATCGACCACCGAGACGTCAGACGTTGGCACACGGAACGACATGCCAGTGAGCTTCTTGTTCAAAGAAGGAATCACCACGCCCACGGCTTTGGCTGCACCTGTGCTCGAAGGAATGATGTTTTCCAAAATGCCACGGCCACCGCGCCAGTCTTTGCTCGAAGGACCATCAACGGTTTTTTGGGTTGCAGTGGCAGCGTGTACCGTGGTCATCAGGCCGCGTTTGATGCCCCATTTGTCATGCAGCACTTTGGCCAGTGGGGCCAGGCAGTTGGTGGTGCAAGACGCGTTGGAGATGATGGCTTCGCCGTTGTAGCTTTCGCAGTTCACGCCACGCACAAACATGGGTGTGTCGTCTTTTGAAGGCGCCGACAAGATGACTTTTTTCGCGCCTGCATCGATGTGCTTATGCGCAGTTTCTTTGGTCAGGAAGAGACCAGTCGACTCCAGCACCACGTCGGCGCCCACTTCACTCCATTTCAGGTTTGCAGGGTCGCGCTCTTGCGTCAGGCGGATTTTCTTGCCGTTGACGATCAAGGTGTTGCCTTCAACCGCAACTTCGCCTTTGAAGCGGCCATGCACGCTGTCGTATTGCAGCATATAGGCCAGGTAGTCAGGCTCGAGCAAGTCGTTGATCGCAACGATTTCAATGTCGCTAAAATTTTGAACGGCTGCGCGCAATACGTTGCGGCCAATGCGTCCAAATCCATTGATACCTAACTTGATGGTCATGTCTGTCCTTTGAGAATAGAGAAAGAAAAGCAAACTGACTCACACTGGTTCTCTCGGGCACACTGCACGCCCCCAGTTTGTGAATAACTCGCTATTTTAAGCCTGTCCGCACGGCTTGGAGGCAATGTCCCTGAGAGCCTGTTCATCATCTGCACGCAGTCGCGCAAGGCACAAAAAATTAGCACTGCAAAACAGGCAACGCCGTAATGTGCTTTTTTGGGACCCTGCCCTTGGGGTTGAAGCGCAAAAGGCGCACTGATTGGTTAACCCCCGTTTAAGAACAGGCTCAGAGAGGGCGCTATGCAATCGAAGTCATCTCTTGGCGGCACGGCTGGCGGCAGCGGTAAAGAGCACGTCGGTATGTGAGTTCAGTGCTGTCTCAAACGAATCCTGTACCACGCCGATCACAAACCCAATCGCGACAACCTGCATCGCGATATCAGGCGAAACGCCAAACAAGCTGGTGGCCATTGGGATTAGCAGCAGCGAACCACCGGCCACGCCTGAGACACCGGCCGCAGCAAATGAAGACACCACGCACAGGAGTAGGGCCGTTGGAATATCGACGGGAATATCCAAAGTGTAGACCGTGGCCAGCGCCATCACAGAGATGGTGATGGCAGCACCCGCCATATTGATGGTTGCGCCCAGCGGGATGGTGATGCTGTAGGTATCTTTGTCCAGACCGAGCTTTTCGCTCAAGCGCATGTTCACTGGAATATTGGCCGCAGAGCTGCGGGTGAAGAAGGCAGTCACAGCGCTCTCACGCAAAACCACCAGCAACAAAGGATAAGGGTTGCGACGCGTTTTTAAAAACACCAGTATTGGATTGACCACCAAGGCGACGACCACCATGCAGCTGACCATAACAATCAGCAAACGCGCATAGTCTTTGAGCGCATCAAAGCCCGAACTCGCCAAGGTGCTGGAGACCAGACCAAAAATGCCAATCGGGGCCAGGGAAATCACCCATTGCACCACTGCAGTGAATGCCTGCGACCAATCCTGCAGCATGCTGCGTGTTGACGGCGATGCATGGCGCAAGGCCAAACCCAAGGCAATCGCCCAAGCCAAAATCGCCATGTAGTTGGCTTGGGCGATAGCTTGTATCGGATTGGTGAAAATACTCAGCAACAAATCGTGCAAAACCTCCAGAATACTGCCGGGCGGATTGCCCTGCGCAGCCTGCAGCTTGAGCACCAGTTTGGTTGGAAACAAGTAACTGGCGGCAACAGCTAAAGCCGCAGCACAGAAGGTGCTGACCAGGTACATGATCAGCACAGGCCGCACATGTGTTGGCTGGCCTTTTTGGTGTGCCGACAATGCGGCCATGACAAGCACCAGCACCAAAATTGGCGCCACGGCTTTCAAGGCAGAAACGAATAATTGGCCAAGCAGCTCGACCTTCAAAGCCGCTTCTGGGGCCAGCCAGGCCAAGGCAATTCCAAGCAGCAGGCCAATGACAATGCGGGTAACCAAAGTGGTGCGCCGGAACAGGGAGATGAGTGGGTTTGCGGTTTGAGCCATGCTGTTGGTATTTGCTAAAGCCAGCCGCAGTTCCCGCTCCGATTCACGGCTGCGCAACGCAAGCTAGCGACAGACACTGCCGTTTTTGTGGGCGTGCGTGCCTAATAAAAGTGCGTGAGTATAGGAGATTCGACCTATTGCCTGTGGTTTATTTCGTATGTGAGGATATAGACCGAAAGGCAAAATACCTGATCAAGCCATGAAAAAAAGCCCCAATCCGTTAGAGGTTTGGGGCTTGTGCGCGTGGTATCGAGGCTGCTTGCGCATTGCTCACGCAAACTGCACTAATAATGCATGCCGCGATCAGCTGAAAAAGCGTTTGAACTTGTCTGCAAATGATTGGCTGCTTGGCGAATGTTTGCCACCGCCTTTTTGCAAGGAATCATCGAACTCTTTCAATGTCTTGCGCTGGAATTCAGTCAACTTGACTGGAATCTCAACCTCAATGTGGCAATACAGGTCGCCGGCCACACTGGAGCGCAAGCCTTTGATGCCTTTGCCGCGCAGGCGGAATTGCTTGCCTGGCTGAGTACCTTCAGGAATGTCAATCGCGGCCTTGCCATTGAGCGTTGGCACTTCAATTTCGCCGCCAAGCGCTGCTTTGGTCATACTGATAGGCACCGTGCAGTGCAGGTCATCGCCATCGCGTTCAAAAATCTCATGCTGTTTGACACGAATTTCGATGAACAGGTCGCCTGGTGGGCCACCATTTGTGCCTGGCTCACCATTGCCTGAGGAGCGAATGCGCATGCCGTCATCAATGCCGGCCGGGATTTTGATTTCCAGCGTTTTCTGGCTTTTGATCTTGCCTTGGCCGTGGCACGCAGAGCAGGGCTCAGGGATGATCTTGCCACTGCCGTGACAGGTCGGGCAGGTTTGCTGCACGCTGAAAAAGCCTTGGCGCATTTGCACAACGCCATTGCCATTACAGGTGGTACAGGTCTTGACCTCTGTGCCGGGCTTGGCACCGGTGCCGTGGCATGTGTCGCAATCGTTCCAGGATGGGATTTTGATTTGCGCGTCTTTGCCCTGGGCCGCTTCTTCCAGCGTGATCTCCATGGCGTAAGACAAGTCATTGCCTTTGTAGACTTGCCGCCCACCACCGCCGCGGCGCTGCTGGCCAAACATGTCACCAAAGATATCACCAAAGGCCTCGGCAAAGCCGCCGCCTGCAAAGCCTTCTTGACCGCCAAAACCACCGCGCATATTTGGATCGACCCCGGCATGGCCGTATTGGTCGTAAGCAGCGCGTTTTTGCGGGTCCGAGAGCATTTCATAGGCTTCTTTGCCTTCTTTGAACTTCTCTTCGGCCGTGGCTTTGGCCTCGTCACCTTGGTGGCGATCCGGGTGGTATTTGGAGGAGATCTTGCGGTATGCTTTTTTGATCTCGTCATCGCTGGCGTTTTTGGGAACGCCTAGCACTTCGTAAAAATCTCTTTTTGCCATGGTTTTCATCATCCCCATTACAACGGGAGGGGCAGCCGGTTCTTGAAAGCAGCAACGCCGCACAGGGCGGTCAAGCCAAGTGCGGCGGCAGCTGAGGGCTGGATGGATCGTGCGATTGCAGTGCTCGAATCAGTCAATGTATCGAGCCACTGCAATGCGGGTGTATCCAAAGGAACTGCAAGGCAGTCTTAGTCTTTTTTGACTTCTTTAACTTCAGCATCCACCACATCGTCTTGTGCGGCTTGGCCACCAGCAGCGCCTTCAGCGTTGCGTGCTTCAGCCTGGGCTTCAGCGTAGACTTTCTCGCCCAGTTTTTGGCTGGCTGTCAGCAGCTCAGCAGTCTTGCTGGCGATAGCGTCCTTGTCTTCGCCTTTGAGGGCTTCTTCCAAGTCAGTTGCCGCTTTTTCGATCGATTCTTTTTCAGCAGCTTCGAGCTTGTCGCCATGCTCACCCAAGGATTTGCGGATGTTGTGCAGTGCGGCTTCGCCTTCGTTGCGCGCTTGCACCAGCTCCAGCTTTTTCTTGTCTTCTTCGGCATTCAGCTCGGCGTCCTTGACCATTTGCTGAATTTCTTCTTCCGACAAGCCGGAGTTGGCCTTGATGGTGATCTTGTTTTCCTTGCCAGTGCCTTTGTCTTTGGCGCTGACGTGCAAGATGCCGTTGGCGTCGATGTCAAAGCTCACTTCAATCTGTGGCGTGCCGCGTGGTGCAGGTGCAATGCCTTCCAGGTTGAATTCACCCAGCAATTTGTTGCCAGCAGCAACATCACGCTCGCCCTGATACACCTTGATGGTCACCGCAGGCTGGTTGTCATCCGCAGTCGAGTACGTTTGGGCGTGCTTGGTTGGGATGGTCGTGTTTTTGGTGATCATCTTGGTCATCACGCCGCCCAGGGTTTCAATACCCAAAGACAGAGGTGTCACATCCAGCAGCAGCACGTCGGTGCGGTCACCAGACAGCACTTGGCCTTGTACGGCGGCGCCGACTGCAACGGCTTCGTCAGGGTTGACGTCGCGGCGTGGCTCTTTGCCAAAGAATTCTTTGACGGCTTCTTGCACTTTAGGCATGCGGGTTTGGCCGCCGACCAAAATGATGTCGTCAATCTCAGACAGCTTGATGCCAGCATCTTTGATCGCCACGCGGCATGGCTCGATCGAGCGGGCGATCAAATCGTCCACCAACGACTCCAGCTTGGCGCGGGTCAGCTTGATGTTCAAGTGCTTAGGACCGGAAGCATCAGCGGTGATGTAGGGCAGGTTGATGTCAGTCTGCGTGCTGTTGGAGAGCTCAATTTTGGCTTTCTCAGCAGCTTCTTTCAGACGTTGCAGCGCCAGCACATCTTTGCTCAGGTCAACCGCTTGGTCTTTCTTGAACTCGTCGATGATGTAGTTGATGATGCGTTGGTCAAAGTCTTCACCTCCCAAGAACGTATCGCCGTTGGTGGAGAGCACTTCAAATTGTTTTTCACCGTCTACGTCAGCGATTTCGATGATTGAGACGTCAAACGTACCGCCACCCAAGTCATACACGGCAATCTTGCGATCACCTTTGCCCACTTTGTCCAAGCCAAAGGCCAAGGCAGCAGCCGTTGGCTCGTTGATGATGCGCTTGACTTCCAGGCCGGCAATACGGCCAGCGTCTTTGGTCGCTTGGCGCTGTGCATCATTGAAGTAGGCTGGCACCGTGATCACGGCTTCAGTCACTGGCTCGCCCAAAAAGTCTTCGGCGGTTTTCTTCATTTTGCGCAGAATTTCTGCACTGACTTGCTGGGCCGCGAGCTTTTCGCCGCGTGCTTCAACCCAAGCATCGCCATTGTCTGCCTTGACAATTTTGTAAGGCATTTTTTCGATGTCTTTTTGGACTTCTTTGTCATCAAAACGGCGACCGATCAAACGCTTGACTGCGTAGATGGTGTTGGCAGCGTTGGTGACGGCTTGGCGCTTGGCGGATGCACCGACCAGAATCTCGCCATCTTGCTGGTAGGCAACGATAGAAGGGGTTGTGCGTGCGCCTTCGCTGTTTTCAATGACTCGGGTGCTATTGCCTTCCATCACGGAAACACAGCTATTGGTTGTACCGAGGTCAATACCGATGATTTTTCCCATTGTTCTTACTCCTGAATATTTGATTTCGAATGAATTCGATTGGACTGAGCCTTATCTAGGGCCCTTAAGCGGGGCTTCAAGAGGCTCTGATCAAAAAAACTTGCATTGAAAGTGGTTTTTACCGTTGACTGGCAGATTTGACCAGTATTAGGCAGCCACGACGACCAAAGCGGGGCGCAAAATGCGATCCGAGATCGCATAGCCCCTTTGGAGCACAGACACCACGGTGCCAGATTCTTGTTCGGCTGGCACGGCGCTGATGGCCTGGTGGAGGTTAGGGTCAAATTTGCTGCCGACCTCAGGCGCGACAGCCTGTAGTTTGTTGCGCTCAAACACCGAGAGCAATTGGCTTTGCGTGGCTTTTGTGCCTTCCAGCAATTGCTCGGTTGTGGCGGACTCAATGGCCAGCGCCGCATCCAGGCTGTCAGCCACGGCCAGCAGGTCTTGGGCGAAGCTTTCGATGCCAAATTTGCGTGCTTTGGAAACATCGTCTTCGGCACGGCGGCGGGCATTTTCGGCATCGGCCTTGGCGCGCATGAATTGATCAGACAGCTCGGAGTTTCTGGCCTTCAGGCTTTCGAGCTCTGCAGCTTGGGCTTTGAGATCTTCCACTTGTGCATACAGCGCTGCTAACTCCTCATTGACATCCACTTCAGCCGCATGGGGCTGTTGGCCAGTTGAATCGTTGGTGTTCTCACTATTCAGCTTGTTTTCTGTATCGGACATGTTGATCGTTGGTTTTAAAAAATGGAATGCAATTGCAATACAGCCCAAAGTCAAAGGCAGAGGTGCTGTTGTTGCAGGTTATGCCATTGGAGTGGGGGCATTGATCCAGAATTCAAGCCGCATTGTTCCAAAAAACTCTGCAGCGAATACTTATCTTAGCCTGTATGCGGCAGTTGTTTGTACGGCGCCACTCTCAAGCAGCAATTGTAGGCTGGCAGATGCCTCTCACCATGTGCCTTCAAACCGCGCAAAGTTAGCACAATTGCGGGGATTGGCAGCAGATGCCGCCTCCGGATGCCAGCCTTTTGTGCCAACAAGCTGGTGCGCTGCAGTTGCGCTATTTGCCAGGCAAGATGGCCCGATACCTGCAGAGCAGCCAGCGCCACGCTGGGATGGAATGTCCGGGGTGGGAAGGGATGCGACAGTAGATTGCGTCTCTATATTGCGTCACGCGCGTAACATACATTCCACAACAAGATCGCCTTTCCTGCGCTGTCCGCTGCGATACTTCGCATCTGTGGTGATAGTTTTTACAATGCGCGCTCTTTCAATTCCCATACCGCTGCCCATGCCGGGTCTTTTGTGCAACCGCAGCGTGGCTATGCAAGCGGTGTCGTGCCTGTGCGTGCATTTTTGCTGGGCCGTTAATACAAAATGCAATATTGTGTGTTTAATTAGCAGTCTGCGCGTTGTTGCAGCGCATTGAAGCAGTCTGGGGATTGCCATTTCATCGACGAAGGAGTTGATTCATGACAGAAGAAGTCACCTCGTCCAAGCCACCAAAGGCGCTGATACTTGCGCCCGTGTTTTATCCCTCTGCAGGGATCGCACTGCTATTGGTGGCTTGTTCTATTTTATTTCGTGAGCAAAGCGAGGCTGTTTTTCAGGCCGCCAAAAACTGGGTTGCATTTGATGCAGGTTGGTTCACTGTACTGGCGGTTGCTGGATTTCTGATTTTCGTAGTGGGAATTGCCTTTTCTGGTTTTGGCCGTCTGAAATTGGGGCCCGATCACAGCAAGCCCGATTACAGCTATGCGACCTGGTTTGCCATGTTGTTTGCTGCTGGCATGGGTATTGGCCTGATGTTTTTTGGAGTCGCTGAGCCCATCATGCATTACACCAGCCCGCCTGTGGCTGAAGGCTTGACGATGGATGCGGCACGCCAGGCGATGCGCATCACATTTTTCCACTGGGGCATCCATGCCTGGGCCATTTATGCAGTGGTGGCTTTGTCGCTGGCGTATTTTTCGTATCGTCATGGCTTGCCTTTGCGCATCCGTTCGGCCTTGTACCCTTTGGTTGGTGAGCGCATTCATGGACCGATTGGCCATACAGTGGATACCTTCGCGGTGTTAGGGACGATTTTTGGTTTGGCGACCTCGCTGGGTTTGGGTGTGATTCAGATCAACTCAGGCTTTAGCTATTTGTTTGGCATCGAGTCTTCTGTCACTGTGCAGGTGATTTTGATTGCAGTCATTACCTTGATTGCCACTGGCTCGGTCGTCAGCGGTCTTGATAAAGGTGTCAAAATTTTGTCCGAGCTCAATATGCTGCTGGCAGTGTTGTTGCTGGCATTTGTATTGGTGGCTGGCCCGACTGTGTATTTGCTGCAAACTTTCGTGCAAAACACTGGCATGTACATCTCGAATATTTTTTCGATGACCTTCAATCTCTATGCCTATGACCCCAAACCAGGCTGGATCGGTGGCTGGACCTTGTTTTACTGGGGCTGGTGGATTGCATGGTCTCCATTTGTCGGCATGTTCATTGCCCGCATTTCACGTGGCCGCACGATTCGCGAGTTTGTCGTTGGCGTATTGATGGTGCCCACTGGATTTACTTTTTTGTGGATGACGATCTACGGCAACACCGCACTGCACATGGTGATCAACGGTGGCTATACACATTTGATCGAAACGGTGGCAGTCGACAGCTCAGTGGCCTTGTTTGAGTTCTTGCAGAACATGCCGCTGTCTTCCATCACATCAGCGATTGCGACTTTGCTCGTGGTTTTTTTCTTTGTAACCTCGGCAGACTCTGGAGCCCTGGTCATTGACATGCTGACCTCCAAGGGGGAAGAAGAGTCACCCGTTTGGCAGCGTATTTTTTGGGCTATTTTGGTTGGCTTACTGGCGATTGCGTTGCTGGTCGCAGGCGGCTTGACCTCCCTGCAAGCAGGCACGATTGCGGCCGCTTTGCCATTTACCATCGTCATGATTTTGATGTGTTGGGGACTGGCCAAGGCCATGAGCATGGATTTGGCCAAGCAAAGCAGCATTCGCTATGCCCGTGTTGCACCTGGCCATACGGGCGATTGGCGGCACCGTTTGCGAGCGCTGACGCACCAGCCCAAGCGCCGTGAAGTCATCAACTATATTCGGCGTAAAGCCGACCCAGCGCTGGAGCAGGTGGCCAGTGAGTTACGCAAGCGTGGTTTGGAGGTCGAAATCAAGCTCGGCGACGATGGCCGCGTAGCCTTGCAAGTAGGTCATGGTGAGGAAATCGATTTCGTTTACGCGGTGCGGCCACAGCCATATGAACCGCCGAGCTTCATGCTGGATGATCCGCGCCGCCGCCGTCAGGACGATGAGCGCTTTTACCGCGCCGAGGTATTTTTGCGTGAAGGCGGTCAAGATTATGATGTGATGGGCTGGAGTGAAGACGATTTGATCAATGACGTGCTTGACCAGTACCAGCGCCATATCCACTTTTTGGATGTGATTCGTTGAAATACTATTGATTTTGAAGGAGTACGGCAAGCTGGCTTGTGCATGCTTTGTCGCCCTCAGGGATGAAAGGCCTCGCATTGGATCGTGCGAGGCCTTTTTTATTTCAACTGGAATGTGCAAGAATTGATTGCATTTTATTTGTGGCTTTTTATTCCAAATGGCTAAAATTGACTTTTATTGACCCAAGTTTGCTGGAATAGAAAAATACAGGCAGCTTGGCTGCTGGGGCGTGGTTTTATACAAAAAACGAGGGCATTTTTTGCGCCAAATTTGCATCAAAAGTACGCCGAAAAAATGAAATATAAAAAGCCAGCAACATTCTTGAGCAGCCAATGGTGTGCCTGCAGTGTCTAATTTAATTAAAGAGATTTAAAAATGCATCCATCTCACCTGCGAGAAATGACTATCAGAGGAGTCATTCTTGGCGCATTAATTACCATTGTCTTTACTGCAGCCAATGTTTATTTGGGTTTAAAGGTTGGAATGACTTTTGCATCAGCCATTCCTGCTGCGGTGATTTCCATGGCCTTGTTGCGCAATTTTAAAGGCTCGAACATCCTTGAAAACAATATGGTGCAAACACAGGCCTCAGCGGCAGGTACCTTGTCTGCTGTGATCTTTATTTTGCCTAGCTTGCTGATACTGGGTTATTGGACAGGTTTTCCGTTTTGGCAAGCGGCTCTGGTGTGTGCGGCGGGCGGCATTTTAGGTGTGTTGTACACCGTGCCTTTGCGGCGGGTCATGGTGGTGCAAAGCCAGCTGCCTTATCCAGAGGGCGTAGCTGCTGCCGAGGTTCTCAAGCTAGGCCACACCAGTACCAATGGCGACCTGGGTGAGCAAGCAAGTCGAGGCATGCGCACCTTGTTGGCCGGCAGCAGCATTGCGGCTCTGTATGGCTTGTGCAGCGGTGGTTTTAAACTCTTGGGCGAGAGTTTTTCAGCCTGGTTCACCACAGGTCCTTTGGCTTTTCGAGTGGCAACGGGCTTTTCACCGGCGTTGATTGCTGCGGGGTATTTGATGGGGGCTGCAGCCGGATTGTCAGTGATCGCTGGCGTAGTGCTTAGCTGGGCTGTTCTGGTGCCTGTGCTCAATAGTGTCGCAGTACCCAGTGGTTTGTCAGCCATCGAATCATCGAGCCAGGTTTGGTCTACGCAAGTGCGCTTTATAGGCGCGGGCCTGATTGGGATCGCGGCTATTTGGACTGTGCTGAATATGCTCAAGCCCATCATTGGCGCAATGCGTGCGAGTGCCGGCAACCGTTCTACGTACAGCGCGCATGACAAGCGTGCTGTTCCAGACACTGATCGCGACATGTCCACCTTCGCTATGGCTGGCATAGCAGCATTGGTGTTTGTTGTTTTGCTGGCGATTGTTTATTATTTTTTAGCCGAAGGCGTCCCGCAGATCAGTACAGGTCTGCGTATTGGCCTGAGTCTGCTGTGTGTTCTGTTTGTTTTTGTATTTGGTTTTTTGATTGCAGCAGCATGCGGCTATATGGCTGGACTGGTGGGCTCCTCTAGCAGCCCGATCTCAGGGATTGGCATTATTGGGGTGATACTTGTCTCGCTGTTGCTGCTGCTTCTGACACAGCTGGCACCTGCTGCAATGCAGCAGCTTGGCGGCAAGCCCATTATTGCCTTGGCCTTGTTCACTACGGCAGTTGTGATTGCGGTTGCCGCCATCTCGAATGACAATTTACAAGATCTGAAAACGGGCTACTTGGTCGGGGCCACGCCAGCACGCCAGCAGTGGGTGCTGGTGATCGGCTGCATTGTCGGCAGTTTGGTCATCCCGCCGGTGCTGGAGTTGCTTTATAACGCCTATGGTTTTAGTGGGGCGATGCCACGTCCTGACATGGATGTTCAAAACGTTTTGGCTGCTCCACAGGCCACCTTGATGGCGGCAATTGCCAGCGGGATTTTTGATGGCAGCCTGAACTGGAACATGCTGTTGACCGGTGTCGCAATCGGTGCTGTGGTCATTGCCATTGACTGGGCATTGCGCGCAACGGGCAAAGGCGCTATGCCAGCCTTGGCAGTGGGCCTAGGAATTTACCTGCCGCCAACCATCGGTGTGACTTTATTTATTGGTGCGATGCTTGGTTTTTTTATTGAACGCGCGATTGCACGGCGTGAGCAGCATTCTGGCAATGTCTTGGCGGCTGAGAATGCCAGGCGCACAGGTGTTTTGCTGGCCTCTGGCTTGATTGTTGGCGAGAGTCTCATGGGGCTTGTGATTGCCGGCTTGATTGGGGTGACTGGGCAAAATGCGCCCATCGCATTAGTCGGGCCTGGATTTGCCTATACCGCGCAATGGCTGGGATTGGCTTTCTTGGTGGCGGTATGCGTGTTTTTCTACCGCCAAGTTGTGCACAAAACCAGTTGGCACGCTGTTAATGGCGGCATGAAACCTTAAAGACTCAGCCTTTACTCTGGATGTTGATGGGAGTCTGGCTCCCTTTGGGGCCAGGGGTGGGTCGTCTTTGCAGCTCTGGCGCAACGATATCCATAAGAATAATTGTTGACGCCAAGATCAGCTCGGAGCACAGATTTTTTCGACCATAATCGCGGGCTATGTCCATCTGGTCCATTTTTCGCCGGTGCGCCAAACTCGTTGTAGTGTGGTTTGCTTTGGCGACCGTGGCTGCAGTGGCTTCGCCGCTGATCAATCCCAAACGCATGGCCATTGTGTGCGTTGGGACAGGGGGCGCGCAGTTGGTGGTCATTGATGACGGCGGCAAGATCACCCCGATGGGCAGCCACAGCCTGGATTGCCCAAACTGCTTGCTGGCAGCGCCGCCACCTGCGCTGTGGCTGCACGCGAGAGAACCACAATCGCGTTTTCATTATCTTGTCAGCCACTACCGCGCAGCCCATATTGCGGCATTCAGCGGTTCTGCTCTGCCGCCACGCGGCCCTCCACAGGTGGTTTTTACCGCCATCTAATTGCCTTGCTTCAAGGGCAAGCGGCTGTTTCTTGCATGAGTCCATATGCGTATGGACTCTATGGTTGCATTTAAATGGCATTTGTCCTATTTGGAGTGGCGTGGCAGTTAGAGTCTTTGGCTAGCGGGCAGGGGGCAGGTATTCAAGCGATCTTGCGCTGGTGCGCTTAACAACCAATCACGCTCTGCAAAACCTGACTGTGGCTTGAGTGCGGTCTTGCACGCATTTTTGCGCAGCAAACAAGGCCCTGAGGTGCCTCCTGACTGCCATTTGCTGGGCTGGTGGCAACGCCTGCGTCCGCTCCTGCTGCTCTTTCCATTCCTATTTTTTGAAAATTGCCCCCAAGGCTGCGCCACTGGCATGACTACGAGACCTGCTTTTTCTGTGCAAGCACTGGCGCTAATGCGTCGGTGGCTTGTCTGCGGCTGGCGTTGGGGGCTCATTGCAACACTGCTGTTGGGCTTGGCTTTACGCGCGCTGGTGCCGCAAGGTTTTATGCCTGCTGCGGCCGAAGCTGGTCAGGAAGCCTTGTTTGCGATGGTGGTTTGCACACCGGATGGGCCGATGGAGTTCCAGCAGGCGCTGCCTGCTGCGGCGAGCGATGGCTCGCATGAACAGTCTTCAACTGCACATGCAAGCGCCTTGTGCAGCTTTTCCGTGCTGACCTGGCAGGCCTTGCTTGAAGGCCTGTGGCTGTCGCTGCTGCTACTCGTGCTCTTGCAAGCCTTGCGTGTCGCACGCCGGCACTACTGTGCACCTGTGTGGACGCCGTGTACTGCGATCCAGGCGCCCAGGGGGCCACCTTTGTCTGTTTGATCCCTGCGTTTCACAACGCATTGCGCTTTTGAACCTCCAAACGCTCCGGCCGCACAGGCTGGGGCGCATAGCGTATGCGCATGAAACCACCAATGCGAAACCACGCCATGCCATTGCCATCGGGCAAAGTGGCATGCGTGTTTTCGGTTTGTGTGCAGGCCTGCCATGCCCTGCGCGATCAACAGATGAATACACCATGCAAACAAGCCGTATTTTGATTTCCTCCCTGGGCGTTATCAGCCTGTCTTTGCCCATGCTGGGTTTGGCCCAAACGTCTGCTCCAAGCCCCAACGGCGAAGATGATGCCTCCGAATTAGCGACCGTGCAGGTCACTTCAGCACCGCTGGACTCCCAGATTGCCGTGACAGGTCCAGTGCTTCTGGATCAACAAAGCCAAACAGGCTCATTGCTGGGAATGAGCGTGCGCGATACCCCGGCCAGCATCACCGTCATAGATCGGTATTTGATGCAAGCCATTGGTGCCGAGGACACGCAAAGTGCCTTGCGAGCTGTACCAGGCGTGACCACCCAGGACAGCCCGGGCAGCCCTGGGGTGAACTTCCGTGGTTTTAGCGCCAATTCACTGGCACAGCTGTTCAACGGCATCAATGTGCAGTATTCGATTGCTGCGCGGCCGGTAGACAGCTGGATTTATGACCGCATCGAAGCACTGGGCGGGCCTTCAAGCTTTTTGTACGGCTCGGGTGCAGTTGGCGGCACGGTCAACTACATCACCAAGTTGGCACAACCGGGCGACTTTTCTGAAGCACGCTTGCGTCTGGGCAGCGAGTCATTGCGTGAAATGTCGCTGGGACTCAATCGACGTATCAGCGCTGAAGACAGCGATGGGCGGCCTGTTTCCTATGTCCGCCTGGATGTCAATGACCGGCGCAATAAGGGCTGGACTGATGGCACGCGCAGACAAGCCACTGAGCTCGCCACCTCAGTTAGGACCGACATCAGCCCCAATTTGACACACACCTTGGCCTATGAATACCAGCGTGAAAAAGTGGATCGCCCGTATTGGGGCACGCCGTTGCTCAATCCGGTAGAAGGCACCGTACGCATTGACGAGGGCATGCGCCGCATGAACTTCAACAGCGCCGATGGTTTTTACGGCCAACGTGTGCAATGGCTGCGCTCATTGACCGAGTACCAGGTCAATTCCAGTCTCAGCTTGAAAAACACTTTCTATGCCTATGACGCATTGCGCGACTTTCGCAATGTCGAGAGTTACCGATTTGACGAGACCAACAGCATGGTCACACGCAGTTCGGCCTTGTTGCAAAGGCACGACCAACGCTTGGTAGGTAACCGCCTCGATGCCGTCTACAAAGGGGCTTTGGCTGGCCGTGAGAGTGATTGGGCCTTTGGACTGGATTACAGTGCCAATAAGCAAACGCGCTTTCCGCTCAGCTTGGCAGGCACAATCAATGTGGTTGACCCCTATGATTTTGTGCCTGATTATTTTTGGGATATTGAGGGCATGGCACCCGGCTTCTCGCCAGACCGCACGGTGCGAGTGAAAACGCTCGCCCTGTATGCCGAGAACCGCACCAAGCTCAGCCCACAGCTGCAGTTGCTCACAGGCTTGCGCTACGACCGCATTGGCTTGTCATTGACCAATTTGCGTGAAGTGACTGCAGCCAACCCTGCGTTCTTCAAACGCAATTACAACGCTGTCACTGGCCGCGTAGGCCTGATGTGGGAAGCCGCTCCGGGCTGGAATGCGTATGTGCAGTATGCTACCGCAGCAGACCCTCCGTCAGGCAGCCTCAGCACGGCCAGCTTTGCCGATGCGATCAACAACAGTGACCTGACAACAGGACGCCAGCTGGAAGTCGGTCTTAAAAATGAGTTCTGGGATGGCAAGGCGACGTCGACTTTGGCGGTGTTCCAAATCAAGCGTAAAAACATCTCAACGCAAGATTTGGACAACAGCAGCATCACGTATTTGGTCGGCCAGCAATCATCCAAAGGCATAGAGTGGACTGCAGGTTGGCAGCCCAACTCCGACTTTTCTATGCTTGGCAATCTGGCCTATGTGAAGCCGCAGTATGACAATTACGTGCAAAACGGTCTCTCACTGGCTGGCAAGCAGCCAGTTGGCATGCCGCAGTGGGTGGGTAATCTGTGGGGCCAGTACCAGCTCACTCCAAGCGTTAGTCTGGGTGCAGGAGTGCGTGCCGTGGCAAGCTCTTACGTCAACCCAGTCAATACTTTGAAGCGCCCGGGCTACACGCTGCTGGACTTGTCTGCGCATTGGACAATTCGTCCCGATACGCAACTGAGTGCTCGCGTGCGCAATGCCACTGACAAAGTGTATTTTCTCAATAGCAGCACCTCGGCGGCCTATTTGGGGGCACCACGCGCCTTCGATGTGGCGCTGACGGTGCGTTTCTGAGCGGCAGGTGCAGCGGATGAAACGCACATTCAAACGGTGGACCTACCTCACGCACCGCTGGCTGGGTATTGGCTTGTGCCTACTGCTTGCACTGTGGTTCTTTTCTGGCATCGTCATGATGTATGTGGGCTACCCCAAGCTCACAGAAGAAGAGCGCCTGACACATTTGCCTGACTTGAATCCTGCCACTTCAGTGCCTGCGCTCTTGAGTCCTGGCGCCGCCATGCAAGCTGCTGGAATTGAGCAACTGCAAGAAGTACGCAGCCTGCGGCTTAACCGAGCCCGCGCAGGTGCCCCGACTTATTGGTTAGAGCGCAATGGGCAGCCGGTACTGGCCATCGACGCAAGCTCAGGAGAGACCTTGCTGCAGGTTGATGCGGCAGTGGCGCTTGCCAGTGCACAGGCCTATGCAGGCGATGCCAATGCTGTGCTCGCCAAAGGCACGCTGCTTGAAGATGCCAATACGCATTCAAGAGGTCTGGATGCACATCGGCCATTGTGGCGTTTTGACATAGAGCAAGGGCCCTTGGCGCGTCTCTACGTCTCAGGCACCACGGGTGAGGTGATCCGCGATGTCTCGCGCACAGAACTGTATTGGAACTGGCTGGGCGCCTGGGCGCATTGGTTGTACATGTTCAGAGGCAATGCGTTCAATGCCCACCACAGTGACATCATCAACTGGCTCTCCGTCATCAGCATGGTGCTTGTGTTAACCGGAGCAGTGGTCGGTATTTGGCGTTGGCGGTTTAGAGAACCGTATAAAAGCGGCGCGCGTTCGCCATACCCGTCCGCTTTGATGCGTTGGCACCATGTGCTGGGCCTGTTGTTTGCGATAGTTTGCATGACCTGGCTGTTCAGTGGACTGATGTCGATGCGCCCCTGGGGCATGTTGCGCAGCCCACCAGCTCCTTTGCAAGTGACGGCAATGCATGGGCAGTTGCAGTGGGATTTTTTGCAGGATCTTCCTGGGTCTGAAGCCAACTCCTTCAGTGCCTTGAAAGAAATACGCTGGCTACCCTTGCTGGGTGAGAGCGTGGCTTTGCAGATCAATGCGCAAGGCCCGATCGCTGCACGTAATTTGCGCACTGGCAAGAGCCACGAGCCGAGTCAAGCGCAGGTAATGCAAGCAGCACGCAACTTGATGTCTGTGCCCATCACACAATGGGATCGCTTGTCTGCATACGATCTGTATTACTACGAGCGTGCACCGCACACGATGACAGGTGGACGCGATAAACCCTTGCCGATATACCGCGTCGCATTCGGTGATGAGCCCAAAACCTGGGTGCACGTCGATGCCAATACTGGTCAGCTCTTGGGCAGTCTGAATTCGACAGAGCGGCTGAGTCGGTGGCTGTTCACCATGTTGCACAGCTGGGATTGGTTGCCTTTGCTCAATCGCAGGCCATTGTGGGATGGGGTGATGATCGCACTCAGCCTTGGGGGCTTGGCCATCAGTGCCACTGGCGTTGTGATTGCATGGCGCCGTTTACGCCAGAAAATTTCTTAGCCAAGTGCCTTAAGAGCCGCTAACACAAGCCAGCACACCAAAGGTCTGTATTGACCCACTAAAAAGCTGCACAGG
>NZ_SSWX01000017.1:0-32885 GCF_004803635.1 Lampropedia aestuarii
TGCCCGAAGGCCTTGACCGACTCCGAGCTGATCCTCACGCAACTGAGTGCCGAAGGCTACCAAACCTCCAAAACCTTTGATGGGGCGGATTTGGTCATCGTCAATACCTGCGGCTTCATCGACGATGCGGTCAAGGAAAGCCTAGACACGATCAGCGAAGCCTTGGCAGAAAACGGCAAAGTGATTGTGACCGGTTGCCTGGGCGCGCGTGCGGCTGAAGATGGCAGCAACCTGGTGCAGCAAGTGCACCCCAGCGTGCTGGCAGTCACAGGCCCGCATGCCACGCAAGAGGTGATGGATGCAGTGCACACGCATTTGCCCAAGCCGCATGACCCGTTTTTGGACTTGGTGCCCGGTGGGTTTGGGGAGGCGGGCTTGAAGCTCACGCCCAAGCACTATGCGTATTTGAAAATCAGCGAAGGTTGCAACCACCGCTGCACGTTTTGCATTATTCCGTCGATGCGCGGCGATCTGGTCTCGCGCCCAATTGGCGATGTGCTCAAGGAAGCACGCGCCTTGTTTGCTGGCGGTGTCAAAGAATTGCTGGTGATCAGCCAGGACACCTCGGCCTATGGTGTGGATGTCAAATACCGCATGGGTTTTTGGGATGGCAAGCCGGTCAAGAGTCGCTTGTACGAGATGGTGCAAGAGCTGGGCGCCTTGGCGCGTGAGTACGGCGCATGGGTGCGTTTGCACTACGTGTACCCGTACCCGAGCGTGGATGCGGTGGTGGAACTGATGGCCCAGGGTTTGGTGTTGCCCTACCTGGATGTGCCGTTCCAGCACAGCCACCCTGATGTGCTCAAACGCATGAAGCGCCCTGCCAGCGGCGAGCGCAATCTGGAGCGCATTCAGGAATGGCGCAAAACCTGCCCTGAGTTGGTGATTCGCAGCACTTTCATCGCCGGCTTCCCCGGCGAGACCGAAGAAGAGTTCTCGCACCTGCTGGATTTTGTCCAGGAAGCCAAAATCGACCGTGCAGGCTGCTTTGCCTACAGTGATGTGGATGGCGCAGTGGCTAATTCTTTGCCCGGCATGTTGCCGATGGCTGTGCGCCGGGAGCGCCAGGCGCGCTTTATGGAAGTGGCCGAGCGCGTCTCTATTGAAAAACTGCAGCGCCGTGTTGGCGCAACAATGCAGGTTTTGATCGACCATGCACCAGCTTTAGGCCGCAAAGGTGGCCGTGGTCGCAGTTACGCTGATGCGCCTGAGATAGATGGCGTCGTGCATTTGCTGCCACCGCAAAAAGCCAGCAAGACCTTGAAAGTGGGGGAATTCACCCGCGCCCAAATCGTGCAAGCCCAGGGCCATGACTTGATTGCCCAGCCGATCTGATCACCGGTTTTTTACCAAATACGCACCAAGCATGGTTTGGGCGTCTCATTGAAAAACGCGACCAATGGTCGCGTTTTTTGCATTTGAGCGTCTGTATATGGTGTTTAACCATTTGCATATGCACAATGGTTAAAAATTTGTTTTCAGAACAATGGTTTATGTTTGATCGAATGTTTATAAACAAATGAGAAAAATGTAGTGGTCGCAAAACGCCTGCCGCGATTCAATCGAGCTCTTCCAATCACGTCGCTTGCCAGCCAATCTGGCCTGGCAAGCACTCAAAAAACAGGACTGAGCGATGCTGAACCGTTTCAAGCAAGTGATTTTGGTGGCTGCTGTCACCTTGGCCATTGCGCCTGCCGTTGCGCTGGCAGCCGACAAATTGCGCATTGGTGTTGTGCCTGGCGCGTATGCCGACTCCATCACCGTGGCGGCCAAAGAGGCCAAAGCCCAGGGCATTGAGGTCGAGGTGGTCGAATTCACCGACTGGACCACGCCCAACGTCGCAGTGAACAATGGCGACATCGACATCAACTACTTCCAGCACCAGCCTTTTCTGAACAACGCCATCAAGCAGCAAGGCTACCAACTGGCCAGCGCAGGCACCGGCATTTTGGCCAACGTGGGCTTGTACTCGCTCAAGCACCAAGCGGTCGACCAGGTGCCACACAAGGGCAAGGTCGGCATTGCCAGCGATCCGGTCAACCAAGGGCGTGGCCTGTTGCTGTTGCAAAAAGTCGGCTTGATTGAATTGAAGCCCGATGTGGGCTACTTGGGCACGCTCAACGACATCACCGCCAACCCGAAAAACCTCAGCTTTGTTGAAGTGGAAGGCCCGCAACTGGTGCGCATCACCGGCGATGTGGATATTGCCCAGGGCTATCCGCACTTCATCGTCGCCGCCAAAGCCTTTGACCCATCCAGCGGTCTGGCGTATTCGGGCATTGAGGACAAGCAGTTCTCGATCCAGTTCGTGGTCAAGCAAGACCGCGTGAGTGATCCGGTGGTGCAGAAATTCATCCAGCTCTACCAAAACTCCGATGCGGTCAAAGCCGAAACACATCGCGCTTTTTCCAACGACGACCGGCTCTACACGCTGGCCTGGCGTGGCAATTGACGGACTGGTGATTGAAAGCGAACTGGAGAGCAATGTATGTTGGCAAATAAACAATGGCGTCTGTGGGTTGGTGTGCTCAGTCTGAGCTTGAGCATGGGCAGTGCCTGGGCTTTGGATGTGGTGAAAATCGGCTCGGTGCCAGGCGTGACTTCAGATGCAATCGAAGCGGTGGTGGCAGAGGGCAAAGCCCAGGGTCTGGATGTGCAGTTGGTCGAGTTCACCGACTGGACGCTGCCCAACGAAGCGTTGAACAACGGCGATATCGATCTGAACTTCTTCCAGCACCAGGCGTTCTTGAACAATGCCGTCAAAGAGCGTGGCTACAAAATCGATTTGATTGGTCTGGGCTTGCTGCAAAACATTGGCATTTACTCGAACAAGTACACCAGCCTGGATGCCGTGCCGCAAGGCGCGACCGTGTCTGTGCCCAATGACCCGGTCAACCAAGGCCGTGGCTTGCTGCTGCTGCAGAAAGCTGGCTTGATCAAACTCAAAAATGGCGATGACACTGGCGCCACGGTGCACGACGTGATTGAGAACCCGAAACACCTCAAGCTGGTGGAAATTGAAGGCCCACAGCTGATCCATTCGCTGGCCGATGTGGACTTGGCGGTCGTGTGGCCCAGTTACTTCGTCAATGCCGGCAAGCCTGAGCAGGCGGGAAAAGGTCTGGCGTATTCAGGCATTGCCGATACCTATTACGCGATGGGCTTTGCCGCACGCCATGACCGCGCGCAAGAAGAAAAACTGAAGAAATTTGTCACCTTGTTCCAGAGCTCGCCCAAAGTGCGCGAGGTCGTAGCAGCGCGCTTTGACAACAACCCGAACCTCTACACCCTGCCTTGGCAGCGTTGATGGGGCGTGCGTTCGGCTTATAAAGGAGAGAGTTGATGTCTGGATCTGCTGTATTGCGCCGCCCTCTGGCGCAGGTGTCTGAGGTGTTCTACCAAAGCGATAGCGTGCAAGCGTTGCGCAATAGCCAGGTGTCCGAGGTGCCTGCGCAGCAATATGCCACAGCGACTGCGGTGTCGTTCCAATCGGTGGGCAAGGTCTACCAATCGTCTGCAGGGGCCGTGCATGCGCTCGATGACATTACGCTGGACATTCCTGCGGGTAGCATCTTCGGCATCATTGGCCGCAGCGGCGCTGGCAAATCCAGTTTGCTGCGCACCATCAACCGTTTGGAGCAGCCGACATCGGGCAAGGTGATCGTCAACGGCGTTGATATGGGTCTTTTGGGCGAGGCCGAGCTGGTGGCTTTGCGCCGCCGCATCGGCATGATTTTTCAGCACTTCAATTTGCTGTCGGCCAAAACCGTGTTTGACAACGTTGCCCTGCCGCTGCGTGTGGCCGGTGTGCGGCCTGCCGAGGTGCAGCAGCGCGTGACCGAATTGCTGGCCTTGGTGGGTTTGCAAGACAAGCACCATGTGCACCCGCGCCGCTTGTCAGGCGGCCAAAAGCAGCGCGTGGGCATTGCCCGGGCGCTGGCGACCAAACCTGAAATCTTGTTGTGCGACGAGGCCACCTCGGCGCTCGACCCAGAAACCACGCAATCGATTTTGCAATTGCTGCGCGACATCAACCGCCGCCTGGGCATCACGGTGATTTTGATCACCCACGAGATGAGCGTGATCCGCGAGATCGCCGACCAGGTGCTGGTGCTGGAGCAGGGCCGCATTGCCGAGCTGGGCCAAGTCTGGCAGGTGTTTGGCTCGCCTCAACACGCAGCGACCAAGGCCTTGCTCGCACCACTGCAACACGGCTTGCCCGATGACGTGCAGCAACGCCTGCAAGCGCAGCCGCCAGCTAGCGGCGCTTACGAGGTATTGCTGCAACTCGATTACAGCGGCGCTGGTGGCTTGGAGCCTGATTTTCTGCGTATTGCCAAAGCCTTTGGTGGTGATCTCCGCCTGGTGCACGGCGGTGTTGACCGCATCCAAGGCCATGCGCACGGCCGTTTGCTGCTGGCGCTCCATGGGCAAACCGCATTGCCCAATCTGTCTCAATTGGCGCAAGGGCCAGAAGCCATTGCGCACCGCATCGAGGTGCTCGGTTATGTCGTTTAATTTGTCTATTCCCTCTGAGCGCTACTGGCAGGCCTTGATCGACACCTTCACGATGGTGGGCGTGTCCGGTGCCATTGCCTTTTTGGCCGGTATTCCGCTGGCTGTGCTGCTGATCGTGACTGCGCCGGGTGGTTTTTTGGACTCGCCCAAAATCAACCGTGGGGTTGGCAGCATCGTCAATGGCTTTCGTGCCACGCCGTTCATTGTGCTGTTGGTCGCCTTGATTCCGTTCACCCGTCTGGTGACCGGCACCACCATTGGCGTCTGGGCAGCGATCGTGCCTTTGGCCATCAGCGCCACACCGTTTTTTGCCCGCATTGCCGAAGTCAGTCTGCGCGAAGTCGATCCCGGCTTGATTGAGGCCGCACAAGCAATGGGGTGCAAGAAGTGGCACATCATCCGCCATGTCTACATTCCCGAAGCTTTGCCCGGCATCGTCGGCGGCTTCACCATCACCCTGGTGGCCTTGATCAGCTCGTCGGCGATGGCGGGGGCCGTTGGGGCTGGGGGCTTGGGCGACCTGGCGATTCGCTACGGCTACCAGCGTTTTGACACCCAGGTCATGCTGATTGTGATTGCCGTGTTGATTGCGCTGGTCACCATCGTGCAATGCAGTGGGGACTGGTATGTGCGCTGTTTGCGTAACCGCTGATCGTTTTTGCCGCAGCAGTCGCTGCTGCTGCTGCTGTTCTGGTTGATGCCGGCATAGCACCAGTTGCTCGGCCAGGCACCTCCTGCTTGTGCATCTGAAGCCCACGCACAGCGTGTGGCCCCCCTTTTTTGTTGCTACGGGCTTGCTGCGGCAGGCGCCGGTGGCTGCGTGCAGGCCTGTGGCGCGCTCAGTGAGTGCGACACAGGCTGGCATGGCCCAGCTGCAAAAAAAATTTTTGACCATTGATCTCTTGAAAGAAGCACCGCATGACTGACACGGCTGCTCCAAGCACCTTACACACCCCACGCACTGCGCATGCCCACCAGCGTTTGCCTTTGCCACCCACGCCACCACAGCGCATCGCGACTGAAGCGCAGGCTTTGGAAGTCGCTGCGCGCCTGGCTGAGGAGTTCCGCCAAGGGGCCGCGCAGCGCGATAGAGAGCGTCGCCTGCCATGGGACGAGCTGGAGCGCTACACCGCCAGCGGCCTGGGCGCAATCACCGTGCCGTGTGCCTACGGTGGCCTAGGTGCTTCGTTTGAAACGCTGGCCCAGGTGTTTGTGACCATTTGCGCCGCTGACCCCTCGCTGGGGCAGATTCCGCAAAACCATTTCGCCCTGATTCAGAACCTGCAGGACTTTGGCACAGCGGCGCAGCAACAGCGCTGGTTTGCCGATGTGCTGTCTGGCCACCGCCTGGGCAATGCCGGTCCTGAGAAAAAAGCCAAAGCTGCGACCATTGCAGCCGCCACTGCGCGTTTGCACCGCGATGCGGATGGACAGTTGCGGGTTTCAGGCACGCGTTTTTATTCGACTGGCTCCTTGTTTGCGCATTGGGTGCCGTTTCGCGCCGTTGATGAGCAAGAGCGCTTTGTGCAAGTCTGGGTGCGCCACGATGCGCCGGGGTTGACCATCATCGACGACTGGGACGCCTTTGGCCAGCGCACAACCGCCAGTGGCAGCGTGCGCCTGGACCATGTCTTGGTGCAAGAAGAAGACGTTGTGGCCTTGTATGCGTCGAAAAACCCGGCCAGCTTGTCTGGGCCGATTTCGCAGCTGATCCAGGCCTCGATCGACCAAGGCATTGCCGAAGGCGCTCTGGCCGACGCCCGCAGCTTTGTGCGCGAGCGCAGCCGTGCCTGGGTGCACTCCGGGGTGGAGCAGGCCTACGAAGACCCGTACATCATCCAGGAGTTCGGCAAGCTCACCGTGAACGTGCATGCCGCGCGTGAAGTGTTGCTGGACGCGGCGCGTTTGCTCGATGCCTGGCATGGCCAGCCGGTCACCGAAGCCATCAGTGCCCAAGCCTCGGTGGCCGTGGCACGCGCCAAGGTCCTGACTACCGAGGTGGCTTTGCAAGCCAGTGAAAACCTGCTGGAGCTGGCCGGTACCTCGTCGGCGCGCTCGGTCCACAACCTCGATCGGCATTGGCGCAATGCGCGCGTGCACACCTTGCACGACCCGGTGCGCTGGAAGTTGCACCTGTTGGGCAATTACCTGCTCAACGGCAGGGCACCACAACGCCATCAGTGGAATTGAGCCATGCCACACCGATTGACCGCACACACAGAGCTTTGCACCACCATGTCTGATGCCATTTCTTCCCTGCAATCTGCCACACCAGCAGAGCGCGCTGCCAACAGCTTTCGCCAAGTCGTAGCCCCTGTGGCCGCACCCCGCCAGCGCCCCCATGTGATTGCCAGCGAAGCCCAAGCGCTGGCGATTGCCCAGCAATTGGCCGCGCAATGGGCCCCTAGCGCGCTGCAGCGTGACCGCGAACGCCTCATGCCTTGGGCTGAGATTGAAACCTACAGCGACAGCGGTTTGTGGGCGATCACCGTGCCCAAAGCTTACGGTGGCTTGCAGGTCAGCAATTGGACGCTGGCCCAAGTCATTGCAACGATTGCGGCCGCTGACGGCTCGCTGGGCCATATTCCGCAAAACCATTTTTATGCGCTGGAAGTGCTGCGTGTTGGCGGCAGCGACGCCCAGCAGCGTTTCTTCTTTGAGCGTGTGCTCGCCGGCGAACGCTTTGGCAATGCCTTGGCCGAGATTGGCCACCGCGACCACAAACGCCGCACGCGCCTGGAGCAGGCCGCCGCAGGCTGGGTCTTGAATGGCGAGAAGTTTTATTGCACCGGTGCGATTTTTGCGCACTGGATTCCAGTGCAAGCCATGCAATGGGGCGAGGGCCCAGAACCGGTCAGCGTGATGGTGTTCGTGCCCCGCGATGCGGTCGGCGTGACGGTGACCGACGACTGGGATGGCATGGGCCAGCGCGTGACCGGCAGTGGCTCGGTATCGCTGCAGAATGTGCAAATCCAGCCGGAATGGATCGTGCCTTTCCAGGTCAGCTTTGACAACCCCACCACCATCGGGCCAGTCGCGCAAATCATGCATGCCGCGATTGACCTGGGCATTGGCGAAGGCGCGCTGCAAGCCAGCCTGCCATTCATCCGTGAACAAGCGCGGCCATGGATTGATGCTGGGGTCGCACAAGCCAGTGATGACCCACTGACGCTGCAAGCACTGGGCAAAGTCGATGTGCGCCTGCATGCGGCACGCGCCTTGCTGCGCCGCAGCGCGCTGATCACCGATGCGGCCCAGGCCGCTCCGACAGAAGCCAGCGTGGCCGCTGCCTCGGTTGCCGTGGCCGAAGCCCGCACCCTGAGCCACAGCGCAGGCTTGCTGGCTGCGAACAAGTTGCTGGAGCTGGGCGGTACGTCTGCAACCTTTGCCGCCTGGGGCTTTGACCGTTACTGGCGCAATGTGCGCACCCACACCTTGCACGACCCGGTGCGCTGGAAGTGGCATGCGATTGGCAATTACGCCTTGAACGACGTGATTCCTCCGCGCTACGGAGCCTTGTAATGCCCGGCCCTTGCACTGCATCCCAAGCCAAGGCCCCGCTGATGCTGAACGCGTTCAGCATGAACTGCGTAGGCCTCCTCAAGCACGGCCTTCGGACTCACCCGCGTGATCGCTTGGACCTATTCAACACGCTGGCCTACTGGCAGGACTTGGCCCGTGATTCGGAACACGGCTTGTTCGATGGCGCCGTGATTCCTGCGTGGTGATCCCGTGCAGACCGTTTTTTTCCATCACTTCAATTAACGCAACACAGTGAGCCACTCATGAGCAAACGCATTTGGATTAAACAATGGGCCCAACTGGCCGCCTCCATGGTCTTGGCAGGCAGCGCGCTGGCCGCACCTTTGAAAATCGGCGTCGTGCCGGGCGTCTTTGCCGACTCGGTCGGCGTGGCCGCCGCTGATGCCAAGAAAAAAGGCCTGGACATTGAAGTCGTTGAATTCACCGACTGGGCCACGCCCAACGTCGCACTCGATGCCGGTGACATCGACCTGAACTATTTTCAGAACAGCAACTACCTGGCCAACGTCGTGCGCGAGCGCGGCTTCCAATTCGTCAGCGTGCAACCTGGCATCTTGTCGTTTTTGGGCCTGTACTCGCTCAAGCACAAAAGCCTGGCCGACATCCCGAATGGTGGCAAAGTGGCGATTGCCAGCGACCCGATCAACATCGGCCGTGGTCTGCGCTTGCTCGACCATGCGGGCGTGATCAAGCTGCGCCCCGGCGTGGGCTTGCTCAGCGAATTGAAGGACATCGCCGAGAACCCGAAAAACCTCAGCTTCGTTGAAGTCGAAGGCCCACAACTGGCCCGCACCACGCCCGATGTGGATTTGGCGCAAGGCTATCCGTACTTCATCCTCGCCTCCAAAGCCTTTGATGCCAGCAGTGGCCTGGATTACACCAGCTACGAAGACGATTCCTGGGCGATCCAGTTTGTCGCCCGCCAAGACAAGGCCAAAGACCCGCGCATTGCCGAGTTTCTGGCGATCTACAAAGAGTCGCCCGAGGTGCGCCAAGCGATTGACCAGTTCTACCAGCACGACCACAAGCTCTACCGCCTCACTTGGCTCAAAGACTGAGGCAGGCCTCGCTAGCACCCTGGAAGGAAACACCATGTCACGCCCCAAACAGATCCACGTCAACGCGTTCAATATGAATTGTGTTGGCCACATCCACCACGGCTTGTGGACCCATCCGCAAGACCGCTCAACCGAGTTCAACACCCTCACATACTGGACCGACCTGGCCAAAACGCTGGAGAAGGGCTTTTTTGACAGCCTATTCATTGCGGATGTGATTGGTTATTACGACGTTTACCAGCGTGGCCAGAACCACGGCGTGGATTTGACGTTGCGCGAAGGCATCCAGCTGCCCGTGAACAACCCGTGGCTGGTGATTTCGGCCATGGCCGCTGTCACTGAGCACCTGGGCTTTGGCGTCACGGCCACCATCAGCGCCCACCATCCGTATACCTTTGCCCGCGACGTGACCACGCTGGACCACCTGAGCAAGGGCCGCATTGGCTGGAACATCGTGACCGGCTATGTCGACAGCGGCGCACGCGGTCTGGGGCAAGAGGGCCTTGATGAACACGACCGCCGCTATGACAGAGCCGATGACTTTCTGGAGCTGGCCTACAAACTCTGGGAAGGCAGCTGGGAGGAGGGCGCGGTGATTGCCGATAAGGCCCGCCGCATCCACGCCTTGCCAGAGAAGGTCCATCCGGTGGTGCACAACGGTCCGTTCTACCGCAGCAATGCGATTCACATGAGCGCGCCGTCGCCGCAGCGTACGCCGCTGCTGTTCCAGGCGGGCACGTCCAGTCGGGGTTTGCAGTTTGCAGGCCAGCATGCCGAAGGCGTGTTCATAGGAGCTACCACGCCAGAAGCCGCGCGCAAGGCCTCACGGCAATTGCGCCAGGCCGCCGTGGAGGCAGGCCGCAGAGCTGAGGACATCAAAATCTACGCCGGCATGGCAGTTGTCACGGGCGACAGCCAGGCCGAAGCGCAAGAAAAATACGCGGACTACTTGGGCCACGCCAGCGCCGAGGGTGGTTTGGCGCATTTCTCTGCCAGCACCGGCATGGATTTTTCGCAGTACGACCTCGATGAGCCGATTCCCTTTGGCAAGAGCAATGCGATTCAATCGGCCACGTCCGCCGCACAAGCGCAAGGCCTGACCACACGCCGCAAGCTGCTGGAGCAATTCAAGCTTGGCAGCCGCTACAACACCGTGGTCGGTGATGCCAACCAAGTCGCAGACGAGCTGAGCCGCTGGATCGACGAAGGCGAGATCGACGGCTTCAATCTCACGCGCATTGTCGTGCCCCAAACCTGGGAAGACTTTGCCCACAGCATCGTGCCCGAGCTGCAAAACCGAGGCCGTTACCGCACCGCGTATGCAGCAGGCAGCCTGCGCCACAAACTATTTGGCCAAGGCGACCGCTTGCCAGCCAACCACACAGGTGCGCAGTGGCGCGACCTGCAAGCGGCCAGCGAAGTGGCGGCTTAACGAGGCGGCTTAACAGGGCGCAGCGCGACCCCAATGCATTCAATTTCTAGGCGAGTGAACAGGCCATTGCGCATCCACTTATGGTTTGTCATGGCCATGCTCACGGGCTTGGCAGGCCCTGTCCTTGGTTGAGCGCCCAAGGTCGTGAAAAAGCCAGTGGTGTTGCGCCAGAAAGAGCACGATGCAAGCCCACCACTTGAATCCCACGCCAGTGGCTACGCCAGCCGCGCGCGCTTGCAAGGCGTGTTTGACAGGTAGTTTGCCAGCGCCAATTTTTAGTAATATTTTCTTTCAAAAATAGTTAATTGAAAATTCACTGAACTTTTTATGGTTTGAGAAAGAGCAGCACTTTTAGGCGTTGATTCAGCCTGTTTTTCTGATTGTATTTTCGAATGTTACGTACATTCAAATACAAGTTGAATGATTATGTTTTAGGCTGCTTGGCATATGGCGCTTACTATCAAGGCGAAGGGTGTATTCTCGCTCTTCGCAACTACTAGGAGAAGTGTATGTCCGAACGTAATGCAAACCTTCCGCTGCAACAGGGCCATCAACCGCTGGTTGGCGGCGTTAATAATCCGGTAGCGCCTGCACAAGCAGGCAATGCGGCTAATCAGCATGGCTCCATTGGGGGCGCGGCTTATGGGGAATATGAAAAAAGAACCCCCAGTTTCGGAAACAATGCCGCTGATATTCAAGCGATCGCTACAGGCTGGAGCTTGAAGGATTCAATCCTGGGGCAAAGCGTCTACAACGAGTCTGGTGAAACAGTGGGCAAGATTGAAGACGTGATTATTGCTGTTGATAGCTCTGCCACCTTCGCTGTGATTGGCGTCGGGGGATTCTTGGGAATTGGCACCCATGATGTCACTATTGCAGTGAGAAACTTCCATATTGCCGAAGGCAGGATCGTACTGCCAGGCGCAACACAAGAAGCATTGAAAGAAATTCCTGAATCTGGTTTTGTCAAGAAATAATATTGAATCACTATTTGGTCAAGAGCAGGGGGCGTCATGCACCGCGATTGCTCTTGAGAAAATGGAATATGGCTTCATGCAATAAACCACCTTCGGGTGGTTTATTGTTAATCGTGAATTAATTGTCTCAATCCGCGGGCTGTCAGGTGTGAGTTTGGTGGATGAGGCAATGCAGCTGACCTCATTGGTAATGCCGCGCATCGAATTGACAGGATTGCGGCCCAGTGTCCAAGTGCGTGGTTCGGTAGATGGCCCAGTTGGTCAGGGAGGTGCAGGGCGTGCCCCCAGAGCGGTCAGCGAGGCTGTCATCGCTGCTATTGAGACGCCCCCATGCCAACAGATCCATTCTGCTTGCTGCATGGGGTCGTTTCGAGCGTGGCACTTGGAAAGGTGGGGGTGACTGACAGCCATGCTCGTGGCGCGAGACGCAGGCGCATTGCAATAAAACGCTGGCGGCGTGGGCGCTGACTGCCACCACTTCATGCTGGCAGACAAAGCCGTTTCAGCTGATAAAAGCGCTTTATTGGCGTGTATTGCTTCATAACAGCATGGATCAAGGTGACAATGCTGGTCTGCTGCAAGGCGATTACAGGCCCTTGTACCTAAACAGGCACATCAGCGGCCCACGGAGATAACAGCGTATGCAAATGCAACAACACAATCGGCGCGGCGGCGTGCGCATGCCATCGACGGAGGCACTGCGCGGCTTTGAAGCCGCAGCGCGACTGGGCAGTTTTGAGCGTGCAGCTCGCGAGCTGAGCTTGACGGCCAGCGCGATTCGCAAGCGCATCAACAGCCTGGAGGAGTTGGTGGGGGCGGAGTTGTTTGACAGGCGCAGCAATGCCATTGTGCTGACTGCTGCGGGCCAGCAATACCTGGACTCGGTCAAGCCAATTTTGCACATGCTGATAGCGCTGCCGTCGTTTGCCCAGCCCGCTGAGACCACCGCCAAGCTGCGCATTACCGCCACACCGACGTTTGGGCGGCAATTGCTGGCATCCAACCTGCAAGCCTTTATGAACCGTTATCCGCATATCGATGTGGAGCTGGTCGTGGTGCCGCCGGTGTTTGATTACCCATCGACCAATGCCGATGTGGAAATTCGCGCAGGCGATGTCGACGCGCATGGCGGTGTACCCTTAACCCACGATGTGGCAATGCCAATGGCTTCGCCATTGTTTTTGAAAACCGCAGCGCCGCTGCACACCCCCAGCCAATTGCAGCACGTGCCGCTGATGCGTACCGCGTTAGAGCCTTGGCAGCCCTGGTTTGAGGCGGCATTATTGGATTGGCCCGAGCCGCAAAAAGGCCCGAAGTTTCAGGATCTCGGCTTAATTTACGAGGCTGCGCTCAAAGGCCATGGCGTGGCTTTGTGCCGTTTAGGCTTGGTGTGCGATTGGCTGCGCAGCGGCGCCCTGCAGCCATTGTTTTCTGTTTTCTCAAGGCCTAAAAACCAATACTACGCGTTGATCAATACCAACAGCGATGAGGCCAGGCAGTTTGTGCACTGGTTGCAAGCGCTGTGCAGCGAGCAAAGTTTGCTGGGTCAGGAGCTGGCGCAGCAGACACTGTGCCGTCCACACGGCTTGGCGATACACGCCGATTAAAGGCTGCGCCCCCTTACTGCGGCGCATGAGTCAAGTCATCAAATGTACGCACGTCGCATCAGCCGCTCAGTGGATGGTTGCCGTGATGAACTATGCGAAGGTCCGCCACGAGTACATCCCGCAGCGCGCACGCCATCATCCAACACCCGCTCAGGTGTTGAAAACTGGTAGGAAAAGATGCCGCACTTGTGCAGGAAACGGGCCAATAACAGGCGGATTTTGACACCCAATGCAATGGTTCACTGTTGATAGGCATCGAACATTGGAATGCCTGTGTCTGATGCAATCGCGCAGGTATTACTCGTTGGCTTGATGGCTTCATTAATTTGTCAATAGAAGCTTACAATCGCGTCTGATCTGTTCCTGAGCTCCACGCCATTGAGTCAGGAATGCATCAGGCCGAGCTGTTGCGCCATGTTTTTAATTTGGTGCCATGCTCTCGTTAGGTATATTGATGAAAAGCCATCTCCGATAATAAAATGCAAGTTGATCAGCCGTTGATTTCTGTGGTGATTCCTGTTTTTAATGGAAGTGCGTATATAAAAAATTGTTTGGATGGTATTTTCAGTCAATCCTACGATCGGCTGGAGGTGATCGTCGTTGATGATGGCTCCACAGATGCTACTGCAGCGATTGCTGGGTCTTATCCTGTTAAATTGATTCAACAAAAAAACAAAGGCGTTTCTGCAGCGAGAAATCTAGGGATTCACAATGCGACAGGTCAATATATCCACTTCATGGACGCAGACGATAGGATAAATAAAGATTTTTATGCTAATTTACTAGCCCCGATCATGCTTCATGGGGCTGATATTTCATGTGGTGGAATGGTTAATGAGAAATCAAAAGAATTGACACATTCTTTTAAAAAAGTATCGGTCCACACATCAATACAGAAAAAATTGCAGGTCACCTATGCCGGGCGAATTGGTTATGTCTGGCGGTATCTTTTTTGCTCTGATTTCATCCGCTCGAATGCTTTAACATTCCCAGAGGGAAGAATCATTGAAGATCTTGTCTTTTCGATGGAGGCAATATTCTTATCAAAAAAACTGGTCACTGCGCCCAATGCTTTGTATACCTATGTGGATACTAGCAGTGGTCATGTAGCATCCAAGACGGAGGCCCAGTTAAAAAAGCAGGAAGAAGATGCCGTTTTTGCCAGGGAGTTCAGAGATCGACTTGCAAGAGATAATAATTTTAAAATTCCAGGTGTTAATCAAGGAAGAATTCGCTATCGATTGTGGAGGGCTTTGAATAAGGTGAGGGGTGTTTCAAGTTAAATTCAATTTGATATTTGTTTTTAATTATTTTTTTTATGTGAAAGCGGGGTGTTTTGATATATCGGCCTCTCATAAGCCCGATGGCCGAGCAAATCAAACATGCGCGAGCCCACAGAAACACACTCGGGAGGTGTTCTGAGGTGCTTTTTCGTGTTGGGAGTTGGGGCGCTCGTAAGGCCGGCAGTTTTGTTAAAACCCCTTGCCCTACAGGAGCCGCAGAACGCGGCTTTTGTGACTGCAGTGCGGTCAGTTTAGAGATGCTGAGATGGTTTTTAGCGCGCCGTGTGCTCTGAGCACAGCACATCGCGCCCAACGGCACGGATGTCCGTGTGGCCGCAGAAGGCCATTGTCAGATCCAGCTCTTTGGCCAGAATCTCCAGGCAGCGCGTCACGCCAGCTTGGCCGTATGCGCCCAGGCCATACAAGTAGGGGCGGCCAATCATCGTGCCACGTGCGCCGAGGGCCAGGGCTTTGAGCACATCTTGTCCGCTGCGAATGCCGCTATCGAGCCACAACTCGATTTCATGGCCGACCGCATCGACAATAGCGGGCAGAGCGGCAATCGTTGACAGCGCGCCATCGAGCTGGCGTCCGCCATGGTTGGACACGATCAATGCATCGACGCCGCAGGCCACTGCCAGTTTGGCATCTTCCGGATCCAAAATGCCTTTGAGCACCAGCTTGCCGCCCCAGCGTTCCTTGATCCAGGCGATGTCTGACCAGTTCAGTGTCAGGTCGAACTGCTCGCCAGTCCATGACAGCAGTGAGCTCATGTCATCGATGCCTTTGACATGGCCCAGCACATTGCCAAAACCACGGCGCTGGGTGCGCAGCATATTCAGGCACCAGCGCGGCTTGGTGGCAAAATTCAGCGCATTTTTCAGCGTGATGCGCGGTGGTGCCGTCAGACCGTTGCGCAGGTCTTTGTGGCGCTGGCCAATCACTTGCAAATCCAGGGTGACGATCAAGGCGCCACAGCCAGCGGCTTTGGCACGGTCGATCAAACGGCCAATGAAGTCGCGGTCTTTCATCACATAGAGCTGAAACCAAAATGGGGCAGTGGTGTGCTCGGCCACGTCTTCGATCGAGGCGATGCTCATGGTGCTGAGCGTGTAAGGAATACCGAATTGTTCACATGCACGTGCGGCCAGAATTTCGCCATCCGCATGCTGCATGCCGGCCAAACCCGTCGGCGCAATCGCAACGGGCATGCGCACTGGCACGCCAGCCATCACGGTGCTGATGTTGCGTTCGGCAATATTGCAGGCCACGCGTTGGCGCAAGTGGATTTTTTGGAAGTCGCTGGCATTGGCCTGGTAGGTGCTCTCGGTCCAGCTGCCACTGTCGGCATAGTCGTAGAACATGCGCGGCACGCGTTTTTGTGCGATTTGGCGCAGATCTTCAATGCAAACGGCCTGGGCCAGCTGGGCTGCGCTGGGCTGGCCCCAGGGCTGTTGCAGCGGGGCGCTTGTGTGTTGCATGGTTTAACCCCCTAGGTAAGCTTGTTGGATTTTGTCATTGCCCAGAAGTGAGCGACCAGAGCCTTCGAGCACGATGTTGCCGGTCTCGAGCACATACGCATAGTCTGAAATCTTCAGTGCCTGGCGCACGTTCTGCTCGACCAGAAAAATCGTCAAACCGGTCTGGTTGATGCTTTGGAGTGTGCGGAAAATGTCTTGCACTATGATGGGCGCCAGACCCATAGAAGGCTCGTCCAGCAGCAGCACGCTGGGCTTGGCCATCAAAGCGCGGCCAATCGCCAGCATTTGCTGCTCACCGCCAGAGAGATTGCCGGCCAGACCGCCATCACGCTCTTTCAGGCGGGGGAACAATTGGTAGATGTGCTCCAGATCGGCGGCTTGCGCGGCAGCGCTGTCCTTGCGCGTGTAGGCGCCCAGTTGCAGGTTCTCGCGCACCGTCAAACGCGTGAGCGTGGCGCGGCCTTCGGCCACTTGCACCAGGCCGCTGGCAACCAACTGGTGGGGTTTGAGATTGCGGATATCACGGCCATTGAATTGCAGCGCTGTGGCCTGCTTTTTGACCAAGCCTGATAAGGCCAATAAGGTGGTAGATTTGCCTGCGCCATTGGCGCCCACCAAGGTCGTGATGCGCCCAGGCATCAAGTCAAAGGAGATGCCTTTGACGGCTTTGACCGGGCCATAGTGCACTTCTAAATCGCGCACGGACAGTTGCGGCTGCAAGGCCTGTTCTGTGTTGGGGTTCATTGCGCAACTCCTTGGCTGGTGGTGCTTGCATCGTCTTCTCGGCCCAAATAGGCTTCGATCACTTGCGGGTCGTTGCGCACATGGTCCGGCTCGCCCTGGCAGATGATGCGGCCAAAGTTCAGTACTGCGATTTCCTTGCACAAGCCCATCACAAAGCGCATATCGTGCTCGATCATGAAAATCGTAAAGCCACGAGCGTGGATATTGCGCACCTCGTGCATCAGCTCTTCTTTTTCGCTGGAGTTCATGCCAGCGACCGGCTCATCGAGCAGCAGCAGCTTGGGATTGGTTGCCAATGCGCGGGCCAATTCCAGGCGGCGTTGCTCGCCATAGGACAGGCTTTCGGCCAGCTCGTCGCATTTGTGCGCAAGCCGCACCCAGCTGAGCAATTCATAGGCTTTTTCACGTGCGGCGCGCTCAGCCGCGGCAAAGGATTTGCTGCGCGTAAAAATGCCCAGCGGGCCGTAATGCAAATGGGCATGCATGCCGACAATCACGTTGTCGAGCAATGACATTTCCTTGAACACCCGGATGTTCTGGAACGTGCGTGCAATACCGCCCTGTGTGATGGTGTGGGGCTGCTTGCCCACCAGCGACACACCTTCAAACAGCACCTGGCCAGAGGAGGGCGCGAGCAAACCGGTGATGATGTTGACAACCGTGGTTTTGCCTGCGCCATTGGGGCCGATCAGGCCAAAAATGGTGTTCGCTGGCACGGCCAAGTTGACATCTTCCAGCACCACCAGGCCACCAAAATGGCGTGAGACATGGCTCAATTCCAGCAGCGGTGTAGTGCTCTTTGGATTGACTTGTGTATGTGTGCTCATTGCGCGCCTTTCTTTGCTTGGCGGCCAAACAAACGTTTAAAACGGGCAGGGTCCCACAGGCCACGCGGCAAAAACAGCACGACCAAAACCAGCAGCAAACCATTGACGACCAGGCGGAAGTCATTGAGGCCGCGCAGCAATTCGGGCAGCAAGGTCAAGAACAGCGAGCCCACGACCGGGCCGATCAGCGAGTTGATACCGCCCAAAATCGCCATCGTCAGAATTTCGACCGCGCGGTCAAAACCGTATTCATTGGGGCCAATGAAATAGGTCAGGTGTGCGCTCAAGCCACCGGCCAGGCCGGCGATGCAAGCGCCCAGCACGAAAGCCAGCATTTTGTTGGCATTGGTGTTGATGCCCATCAGGCCAGCGGCGGTCTCGTCCTCTTTGATCGCTTCAAAAGCGCGGCCGACTTTGGAGCGGCGCAGGCAGGCCAGCATCGCCAACACCACAGCCAGGGCCAAAAGCACATGCCACCACTGGGTTTGATTCGGAATGCCATTGAGACCCAGCGCGCCGCCGGTCAAGCTTTCCGTGTTGAGTACGGTGATGCGCACGACCTCGCCAAAGGCCAGCGTGGCCATTGCCAGATAGACGCCAGACAAGTGCAAGGTGACCTTGCCCAGAATAAACGCCACCAGCATGGGCATCGCAATGCCACCAGCCAAAGCCAGCGCAAACGGTGCCTCATAGCTCATCGTCAATATGCTGGAGGTGTAGGCGCCAATGCCCATGAAGGCGGCATTGGCCAAGGACAGCATGCCGCAGGACAGCGTGATGTAGATGGACAGCGCCAGCATCGCATTGATGCCCAGTGTCAGCACCAGATTGCTGTAGATTTGCCAGAAATTTTCAAAGCTTTCCATGGAGTTCTCGCTTTAGGCTTTGCGCTCTTGAATACGGCCAAGCAAACCTTGGGGACGCAAAATCAGCACCAGGAACAAGACGCCAAAGGCGACGGCGTCACGCATGCTTGAGCCGATATAGGCCACGCTCATGACCTCGGCAAAGCCCAGGAACAGGCCCGCGAGCATCGCGCCGCGGATATCGCCCATGCCGCCCAGAATGATCACGGCAATGCCTTTGTGCAAAATCGGTTGGCCCATCAGTGGAAACAGCGCGTTCGAGTACATCCCCACCAAGGTACCAGCTACGCCGCCAAGACCGGCTGCGACAAATGAGGTGACGATGAACAGCCACTCGACATTCACACCAACCAAGAGTGCGGCTTTGGGGGACTCGGCAATGGCCCGCAAGGCGCGGCCCATTTGGGTGCGACGAATCACCAGCACCAAAGCCACCATCAATAAGAAGGACAGCAAGATGATGCCCAGCTCAATCACCGTGATGTGCAGGCCCATGATGTCCAGCGATTCCTGCGGCAAAATGCTGCTGGGAAAACGTTTGTTTTCCGCGCCAAAAATACCTTGCACCAGGTTGTTGAGCACAATCGCCACGCCAATCGTTGCAATCATGGGAATCAGGTGCGGCGCATTGCGTTTGCGCAAGGGCCGCAGCACGAGCACATCCACCAGCGCGCCAACCAAGCCCGAGACCAGGAACGCAAAAACAATCGCAGCCCATAGTGGCAAATTCATGGTTTGTACGGCCGTGAGGGCCGCATAAGCGCCGACCATGAACACCGCACCGTGCGAGAGGTTGATGACGCCAAGCACGCCAAACACCAGTGTGAAGCCCAGCGCAAAAAGCGCATAGACACTGCCCAGCGACAAGGCATTGAAGAGTTGCTGTTCAAACATTGTGAAGAAACGGTTGGCCCATTGGCGTCCATAGCAAAGCCTGCTGTAGGCCTTGGGCCTGCAGACATGAACGCGCACATGGTGTGGGTGACAAACCGCCGTTGTCAGGGCGTGGCCCCAGGTGGCTAGGCGGTGCTAGAGCAAGCCAAGAGCAGGAGCCCCAAACTCTTGGCCTGTATAGGCGGGTGTAGACGCTTTAGTTCGCGATCGTGTAGCGGCCGTCGCGTGTCACGCTGACAATGGGCTGCTGGTTGGCATCGAAGCCGGCAGGCTTGCCAGATTTGTCGTTGACACGGCGGAAGCTGAATTCGCCGGTTGCACCAGTGTGCTGCACATTGGCCAGTGCGTCACGCAAAGCGGTGCGATCTGCCTCGACCTTGCCAGTCAGCGGTACGTTCTTGAGGGCTTCAGCGACGATGAAGATACCGTCATACGCCTGCGCGGCGAACTGGTCGGGCGCCATGTTGTATTTGTCAGTGTAAGCGGCAATGAATTGGACGTTCTCTGGGCTTTGGTTGTCGGCAGACCATGGGCTACCAACCCACAGGTTGTCGCTGGCGCCTTCGGCCAAATCAAACACCTTGACCGAATTCATGCCGTTGCCACCGATGATGGGCACATTCAGGCCAATTTGGCGAGCTTGCACCATCACTGGGCCGCCTTCGGCCATCAAGGCGGATAAAACGATGGCGTCGGGGTTGCTGGCTTTGATTTTGGTCAGCTGTGCTTTGAAGTCCAGGTCCCCTTTGGCAAAGGTTTCGGTTGTGGTGACAGTGATGTTCTGGTCATCCAGCGTCTTCTTGAAGTTGTCGTAGCCGCTTTTGGTGAACACGTCGTCATTGCCGTAAAGCACCGCAACCTTTTCCACACCAGCGGCTTTGACTGCCGCTTTGACGGTCACAGGCAGCACGTCGGCTTCGGTCACGGCGTTGCGGAAAACGTAGTCGCCAATCGTTGTCAGGCCATCAGCCGTGGTGGAGGTGCCGAACACCGGCATTTTGGCTGCGTTGGCAATCGGGAAGGCGGCTTGCGCTGAGTTCGACAGGGTAGGGCCAAACACCATCAGCACGCGGTCCTGAAAAATCAGCTTTTTGAAGACGTTGATGGCTTCTTCTTTTTTGCCTTGCTCATCTTCTACCACCAGCACCAACTGGTTGCCGTTGATGCCGCCAGCGGCATTGATTTGCTCAACGGCCAGTTGCTGGGCATTGCGAATCGAGATACCGTATTGGGCTGCGCCACCAGTGAGGGCTTGGGCCGAACCGATTTTGATGTCGGCCGCCTGTGCAGCAGTAACGAGCATGCAGGCAACGGCTGCTGCGCAGCTGGCGATTTTCCATGGGCTGGTAGTCATCTTTGTCTCCATAATTGTGGGATCGCGGCAGGGCAGTTCCACGGCCTGGTCAGTGCCAGGGCATTGTCGGGCTGCTGCAAGCCGGTTGCGCGCATGCCAGAGTGCAAGTGCGCGGGTCAGACATGATGACAAAGGCATGCGCGTTGGTGGCGGACTTATTTTCCCTTGGTGCAGGAAAAATTGTTGTGCTGTGGCGTGGCAAGGGGATGCTCGTGACAGCACAGATTGAGCTGCTAAGCCTGGCGGGTGTCGAAGTTGTCTTCCTGCCCCAGGAACCCCCCGCTTTGGTGGTGCCACAGGCGCGTGTAAACGCCATTTTTCTCCAGCAATTGCTGGTGGCTGCCCTGCTCGATGATTTGGCCTTTGTCCATTACCACCAAACGGTCCATGGCCGCAATCGTCGACAGGCGGTGGGCAATGGCGATGACGGTTTTGCCTTCCATCATCGCGTTGAGGCTGTCTTGAATCGCGATTTCTACTTCTGAGTCCAGCGCGCTGGTGGCTTCGTCAAGCAGCAGGATGGGCGCGTTTTTCAACATGACGCGGGCAATCGCAATGCGCTGGCGCTGGCCGCCAGACAGTTTGACGCCACGCTCACCAACCATGGTGTCATAGCCGCTGCGGCCTTCTGGGTCAGTCAGCTCGTTGATGAAATCGGCCGCCTGCCCGCGCTCGGCGGCCAGCTGCACTTCGGCATCGCTGGCATCGGGCCTGCCGTAGGCGATGTTGTCGCGGATCGAGCGGTGCAGCAAGGAGGTGTCTTGGGTAACCATCCCAATCGCTTGGCGCAAGCTGTCTTGGGTGACCGAGCGCAGGTCCTGGCCATCGATGCGGATCGCGCCGCTGTCGACATCGTAGAAACGCAGCAGCAGGTTGACCAAGGTCGATTTGCCCGCGCCTGAGCGACCTACCAGGCCAATTTTCTCGCCGGGCTTGACCGTCAAAGTCAGCGCATCCAAAACGGCTTTTTCCTTGTTGTAATTGAAGCCGACATGGTCGAACTCGATTTCACCGCGTGTGACTTGCAAGGCCTTGGCATCGGGTGCATCCACCACTTGCGCGCTCTTGGTCAGCGTCGCAATGCCATCTTGCACGGTGCCAATGTTTTCGAATAACATCGCCATTTGCCACATGATCCAGTGTGACATGCCGTTGACTCGCAAGGCCATTGCGATGATGGCCGCGACTGCGCCAGTGCCGACCTCACCGCCATGCCACAGCGCCAGGCTCCAGCCACCGGCTGACAGAATCAGGCCCACCACCAGCGCCTGGTTGACAACTTCAAACTGGCTGATCAGGCGCATCTGGCGGTAGCCGGTGATCTTGAAGTCTTCCATTGCGGCGCGGGCAAACTGCGCTTCGCGTTTGGTATGGGCAAACAGCTTGACGGTGGTGATGTTGGTGTAGGCATCGGTGACGCGTCCAGTCATGGACGAGCGTGCATGCGCTTGCTCCTTGCCAACCCGGCCTAAGCGCGGCACGAAATAGGCCATGGCCGAGCCATACAGCACGATCCAGCCAACAAATGGCAGCATCAGCCGCAGATCAAAACTGGCGGCCAAGGCCATGATGGTGATGAAGTACACACCTATGCCCAGCACGATCTCGGCAAACGTCATCAAGACTTCGCGCACGGCCAGCGCGGTTTGCATGACCTTGGTCGTGACCCGGCCGGCAAATTCGTCGGCAAAAAAGGCCATGCTCTGACCCAGCATCAGACGGTGGAAGTTCCAGCGCAAACGCAGCGGGAAATTGATCGCCAGGGTCTGGTGCTGCACCATCGTGCGCAAGGCGACCAAGGCAATGCTGAGCACCATCACAATGCCAATGCCCCACAGCACACGTTGTTCGTGCGCGGAGATGGCGCTATTGGCCTGCCAGGTACTGAGTAAATCAACGACCTGGCCTAAAAATGCAAATAGCCACGCCTCGTAAATCGACACAGCGGCGCTGAGCAGCGCGAACAAGGCCACATAGCCGCGTGCGCCACGCGTTGTGGCCCAGATAAACGAAAACAGCCCTTTGGGTGGGAGCTGCGGCTCTTGTGGGGGGAAGGGGGGCAGACGTCGTTCAAACCAGCGCAGCACGGTGATGCCTCTAAGTAAAACGCCCAACTAAGAACCTGTTTACGATCTTTTCGCAGACCGCGTTGGAGTCCCAAAGGATACGGTGCGCGGCAAAACCACAGTCGGGCTATCTGCCCGGCGAGGATTTTTAGCAAAACAGCGTGCCTTTTGGACTCCGATCCCAAGGGCAAGGCACAAAAAAGGCATCGCGGCGTTGCCTGTTTTGCTCATACAGACGTATGCGCTGCAACAGGCGCCTTGCACTGCCTCTTTTTTGTGCCTTGCGCGACTGCGAAAAGATCGTAAACAGGTACTAAGCAGTCACGGCTAGCGACTGTCAGACTGGGCAAAACAAGCACCATTATCGGTTGATGCGCCAGAACGTGCGGGGGGGATTACAGAAGTCCTTGTTGCTGGTGTCGTTTGTTTGCCAACATCACAGAGTTGTCAGGGCAATGCATTAGAGCGCTTTTGCGATCTTTTTGCAGACCGCGTTGGAGCCCAAACGGGCCTGGTGCGCGGCAAAGCCGCAGTCGCGCGCACTGCCGCTTTTTGTGCCTTGCGCGACTGTAAAAAGATTCAAGCAGATTCTTGGAGCAGTGGCTGAAGCCCGACTCGGTTCGTTTTACGCGTCTTCGCCAGTCAAGTCATCGCCAGTCAAGTCATCGCGATTGCGCGCTTGCTGCAAGGCCAATGCCGCTTCATACAAGGCATTGCGTGGCACCTGGGTGTAGGCGGCGGCCACACGCACCGCGCTTTTGACCGGCATCGACTCGGTTAGCAGCAGCTCGAGCAACTGGCGCGCTTCTGCTGGAATACTGTCTTGTCCTTCGGCCGCTGCTTGCGGGTGGACGATGACGACAAACTCGCCTTTTTGGCGCACGGCCTCTTCACTCAGCCAAGTGGGCGCGGCCTGTGCGGGCAGCGTGTGGATTTGCTCAAACTGTTTGGTGATTTCACGCGCCAGCGTGATGGGGCGCTGCTGCAGCACACTCAGTGCCTGGGCCAGATCCAGAATGCGGTGCGGGGACTCAAGCAGGACCACCGCGCGTGGCTCGGCCGCCAATTGCGCGACCGCATCCTGGCGGACTTTGCCTTTGGCTGGCAAAAAGCCCGCAAACACATAACCGTGTGCATTCGGGCCGGTCAGGCCAGCGGCGCTCAAGGCGGCTGTGACGCTGCTGGCACCAGGCAGTGGCAGGATGCGGTAGCCAGCTTGGGCCACCACCTCGGCCAGAATCGCACCTGGGTCGCTGATGCCTGGTGTCCCAGCATCGCTGACATAGGCAATGCGCTGGCCTTGGGCCAGGCGTTGCACGATGAGCTCAGCCGCGCCGCGCTCATTGTGCTGGTGCGCGGCGATCAAGGCATTGGACGGCTTGTCGATGCCATAGGCCTGCAGCAACTGGCGGGTGTGGCGTGTGTCTTCGCAGGCCACTGCATCGGCCATTTGCAGCACATGCAAGGCGCGCAGGCTGATGTCGGCCAGGTTGCCGATAGGGGTAGCGACCATGTACAGCGCTGCTTGCGGATAATGCTGTGATGCGGCGGCCTGGTGCGCGGCTTGCAAAGCCAATGTGAAGGAGGAAGTCACGTGCGGTTTCTCAAAACAATGCTGAAACAAGTGGCCACAGGCATCAAGCCTGCGGCAGACCAGTCCATTGTCGCATCCAGGCGCCAGGCTGGCACTAAACAGCGTGGTGAACAGGCCGAGGCGCTGGCCTGTGCGTTTCTGCAACAGCAGGGCTTGCGTTTGCTGGCGCGCAATTACCGCAGTCCGGGACGCGGCGGCGGTGAGATTGACCTGGTCATGCAGGAGCGCGATGGCACCATGGTGTTTGTTGAAGTACGGCTGCGCCAGCGGGCCGATTTTGGTGGCGCAGCAGCCAGCATTGACCAACGCAAGCAAGCCAAGGTAGTGCTGGCCGCGCAGCACTACCTGCTCAGCCTGGGCGGGGCTTGGCCGCCATGCCGATTTGATGTGGTGGTATTGCAAGGCCTGCCAGTGCCACCTATGGCGGCCACATCTTCTGCAGCCATCAGCGACGGGCTGCAGTGGTTCAAGGCCGCATTTGACGCCAGCTAATCCCATCGCGCTGCGCAAGCTGTTCCCGCTTGGCCCAGACGTGTTGGCAGAGGGTGAAAATGGCCTTAAGTAGAGGCCTGAAGTCCCAAAAGGCGCCCATCTACGCGTATAGTGCGCGTTTTGCTCGATCTCATTTGGTGCATTTGGCACGCTCCACTATGGCTGTATACACAGAAGTTACTATTCAAGAGGCGCAGGCCTTGATTGACCAATTGCAACTGGGCACGGTGACGGCCTTGCAAGGTATACAAGGCGGTATTGAGAATACCAATTATTTTGTGAGTAGCAGCCAAGGCGAGTTCGTGCTGACCTTGTTTGAGCGCCTGACGATGGAGCAGCTGCCGTTTTATTTGCAGTTGACACGGCATTTGGCACAAAAAGGCATTGCAGTGCCCGCGCCCCAGCAAGACCTGGCCGGGCAGTTGCTGTTCATGCTGAACGGCAAACCAGCAGCGGTGGTGCAGCGCCTTGACGGCAGCAGCCAGCTGCAGCCGCAGGTGGCACATTGCGCGGCACTGGGTGAGACGCTAGCCCGAATGCACATGGCCGCGCAAGATTTTGAGTTGCAACAACCGAATCTGCGTGGCCTGTCTTGGTGGAACGAGACTGTGCCGCTGGTGCTCAATTACATCCCCGAGCACTTGCAGGCCTTGCTGCAAAGTGAGTTGCAGCATCAAAACGAGGTCGCGCAACGCGCGGCCTATTCGCAATTGCCCAAAGGGCCAGTACATGCCGACCTGTTCCGCGACAACGCGATGTTTGTTGGCGAGCGCTTGAGCGGCATTTTCGACTTTTACTTTGCGGGCGTTGATACCTGGTTGTTTGATTTGTGCGTGGTGCTCAATGACTGGTGTATTGATTTGGCCACCGGCGAGTTGGACCAGCCACGCCTGCAGGCGCTATTGGATGCTTACCAATCCGTGCGCCCGCTCACGGCCAATGAGCGCAGCCTGATGGCTGATCTGGTGCGCGCAGCAGCGCTGCGCTTTTGGATTTCACGCCTGTGGGATTACTACTTGCCACGCCAGGCCAGCATGTTGGTGCCGCACGACCCGGCCCATTTTGAGCGTGTGCTCAAAGCGCGTATTGCCTCGCCTCTCGTGCTGGCTTGAAGCAGACATGGGCGTTGACGCCTGCGCTGCTACCCCCTGTCAGCGATGGCCAGCACCGCTGTAGCCATCCACATTTTTCGTTCACAACTCTGTGGATAACTTGTGCCGATAACCCCTCGCTCCCTATGGGGGTGTAGCGCTGATTAAAAAATGGGCAGAAGAGGTGGAGGCTCTAACCCGGCCGGACTGCGTATCCAGCCGGTCGCGGCTCTTGGCTCTCAATTGGCACCCGTTTAAGCGAGCAAACGGTTTTTAACGCTGATGATGGTGCTTTGCCAGCGACTGCCGCTCTTGCAAGGTGGAGAGCAGCAGCGCCAACACAATCCCGACCACGGCACCCAAGGCGGTGTCGTAGATGCGGGCAGTTGCGATCTCCAGCGCATCGCTGTGTGCCGCCAGGGCAGTCATCAGCAGGGCCATCGGGGTGATGGCCATTTGCCCCAGTGCATAGTTGTAGCCTATCACCACTTCAGTGATCACCTGTAATACGGCAACAGCCAACAGTATTTGGTAGAAGCTGGGGTGCTGGGATAACACCAGCCAGGCGATGCCAGCGCCAACGATCGTGCCAAGCGTGCGCTGCCAGGCGCGGTGCATGGCAATGTGCAAATGGCTGCCTTGCACCACTGCTACCGCACCAATGGCTGCCCAGGCTGGGTGCGCCAGACCGAAAGCGTGCGCAACCTGCGTTGCCACAAGCGAGCACAACGCCACACTCAGGCCGACACGCAGCAGCGGATGCTTGTGCCAGAAGTGGCTGCTGCTGGAGTCAGCGGCTGTGTGCGCAGGGGTGGGGATGGCGACGGTTTTGTGTGGGCCATCTGACAAACGCAGGCGCTCGGTGAGCAAGCCCATCAGCAAGGCCATGGCCACGCCAATTGCGGTGGCCAGGCTGCGGGCTGCCACTTCCTGGCCGCTGGCTGCCGGGGTCAGGGTGGCGCTGCCAGCAAAAATAAAAATCACCACACCAGGCAGACCCAGCTGCGCGTGGTGGCTCCAGGCGGCAATCACGCCAGCGACCAGCGCAAACAGCAACAGCATTTGCATCATGGTGTTGGCCAGAAGGCTGAGCAGCGACACACTCAACACACTGGCTACGAGCAACGCGCCGGCATGCAGGACGATCATGCGGCGCTGCGGCGCCGGGCTAAAGCGCCCATAGAGAGCAGCCAGCGCACCCAAACCACCATGTGCTGCCCATTGGTGCCAAGGCGAGAGGTGCAGCAGCACCGCAGCTGCGATGACGGCGGCGGCGGCTTGCAAACCAACCGCCCAGGCGGCGCGCAAACTGGCAGGGCGCTGCAATACCAGGCTTTCTCTGAATCGGGCAGGCGAGCCAAGCTGCAGCAAGCTGTGGTGCAGGCCTGTAGAGGAGGGTTTGGTGTGTGTCATTCGGCTGCCTGCGTGTTGGTTCCTTGGATCCTCTGGTTGATTTTTTCCAGGCCGCGCAGCAGCGCCGCAGCCTCTTGCTCATCCAGATCGGCCAACAAGGCGTTTTCAATCCGCTCCAAATGCAGGCGAATCTTGTCTACGGTGCTGCGGCCTGCCTCGGTTAAATACAGCTGCTTGATGCGGCGATCAGTTGCATGCGGATGGCGCTCTACCAGCTCCTGTGCCACCAGCGTGTCGAGTAAGCGCACCAGACTGGAGCCTTCGATGCCGACAGAGGCGGCCAATTCGCTTTGCGAGATGCCATCGCCCAGGCGGTGCAAATGGATCAGCGAGGTCCAGACCGCATCGCTGAGGCCCTGCTGGGCCAGGCGTGCATCCAGCGTTTGACGCCAGCGCCTGCCAGCACCCACAAGCTGAAAGCCAATTTGGCGTTTGGCGGAGTTGGGTTCGGAGGTGTGTGCCATAAGGAATAATTTCTATCAAAATAGTTTGAATTGAAATTATATCTTTGGACTAATTCTTTACTCGCTTATGTGGCTTACTTAGTGCCTGCTCCGCATCTCCGCGCAGCCGCGTTGAAGCCTAAAAAAGCTGCAAGGCACAAAACAGCGCATTGCTGCGTCGCCTCTTTTTGTGCTTTATGCGACCATGCGGAGAGGGTGAGCAGGCTCATAGAGACAGCACAGATGCCTGTTGTGCTGTCAGTGTGTGGCGGTGCCCATTCAAGCTGCAGCCGGCCCGGTGATCCATTCAGGACTGGGAGTTGCCAATCATGGTTTGCACATCACGCGGCCAGGCGAAGTTCGCGCCCGGCTCAGCAAAGACATGGGCCTGGCTGTTTTGCAGCAGCCAGACGCGGATGGTGTTGCTGGCTTCATCAAGGCCAATCGCCACTGCATTGATGCCGCCTTCATGTGCACGGTTGCCGGTGATATAGAACACGCTGCCTTCGACCGACAGCGGACTGGCCACTTGCAAGTTCAACTGCGCTTGCGCGTAGTTGGCCTGGCCCAGCAGCTTGGTCAGGCGCTCAACAATCGCTGGTTGAGCCAGAAATGGCGAGTTGGCCGGGTACTGGCCAACCGCCTGGTTCAAGGCCTCCCAATCGATCGCCAATGGATCGGGTTTGGCTGCCGCTTGTGGCGTGCTTTGATTCGCATCGGGTTCGGATTTGGATTGGCAAGCACTGAGCAACAAAGGCGCTAGCGCTGCAGCGCTCAAGGCCAGCACGGTTTGGCGACGCGACAAAACGCCGGGCGTGGCAGAGAAAGGCGGGTGGTCTGGCATGGCAAAGTCTCCGGTGAGTGGCTGAATCAATGAAGCGCCGCATGCCTACAGCCTGATCAGCCGCGGACTACGCAAGGCGCTGCTTCTGGGTGCTGGTTAATCGGTGCTGGCGTCTCTGAGCCGGTCAAACTCTTTGTGCTCGTAGGCGATATAGGCTTCCATCATGCTGCGGTAAATGGCCTCAATTACATCGGGCTGGCCACCTTCTTGCGCAGCGCGGGCACGCACACGGGCGACGATGAACTCAATGCGGTCTTCATCGCGCACATGGCCTTGCGTGGGTTTGATGCGGGCCGCTTGCGTCATATAGCCGCCACGCTCGACCAGCAGTGGCACCAGGATGTCGTCAAGCGCATCAACGTGCTTGCGCACTTCTGCCATGTCTTTGCAATGCACGGTCTTGTCAATCGCCAGTTGCGGCTCGGTCACAGTATCAGGGGTGGCAGTGCTGTTCATGAATCAAATCCTTCTTCAACCAATTCTGCTGCGCGCAGGAGCGCGCGCGCTTTGTGTTCTGTTTCGCGCCATTCCATCTCAGGCACCGAGTCAGCGACAACGCCAGCTGCGGCCTGCACATACAAGGTCTGGTTTTTGATGACCCCGGTGCGAATCGCAATGGCTACATCCATATCGCCTGCGTAGCTGATATAGCCGCACGCGCCGCCGTACAAGCCGCGCTTGACCGGCTCGAGCTGGTCAATCAGCTCCATGGCATGGACTTTGGGCGCACCCGACAAGGTGCCCGCAGGAAAGCAGGCCTTGAGCACGTCCATCGCACCGAAGCCGGGCTTGAGTGTGCCTTCGACGTTGCTGACAATGTGCATCACATGGCTGTAACGCTCCACCGCAAAGGCTTCGGTCACTTCAACGCTGCCCATCTGGGCAATGCGGCCAATGTCATTGCGTGCCAGGTCAATCAGCATCACATGCTCGGCGCGCTCTTTCGGGTCGGCCACCAGCTCTTGCTCGGTGGCTTTGTCCAGCTCAGGCGTTGCGCCGCGCGGACGCGTGCCAGCGAGCGGACGGATGGTGATTTTCTGCCCTGCGTCGGTGGCCTCTTGCCTGACCAAAATCTCTGGACTGGCGCCGACTACAAACAAGTCACTGCCGGCTTCGCCCGGTTTGGCATCAGCGCCCGTGAAGTTGTAGTAGTACATGTATGGGCTAGGGTTGAGCGAGCGTAGCGCGCGGTACAGCGACAGCGGGCTTTGCGTGAATGGGCGCTCAATGCGCTGGCCGACTTGAATCTGCATGAACTCACCCGCAGCAATCATCTCTTTGGCCCGCTCGACAGCTTGCAGGTAGTCGGCCTTGGCGAAATGGCGCACCGGTTCATGGCTTTCGCTGGCACCAATGGCGGGAGCCTGTACGTTGGTGTTCAGGCGCTCGCGCAATTCGCGCAAACGGCGCTTGGCTCGGCTATAGGCTTCAGGCTGCGCTGGGTCGGCATACACCAGCAAGTACAGGCGACCCGAGAGGTTGTCGATCACGGCGACCTCTTCGGTTTGCAGCAGCAAGATGTCGGGCATGCCGACATCGTCTGGCGGACAGCTGTTTTCCAGCTTACGCTCAATATAACGCACGGCATCGTAGCCAAAATAGCCGGCCAGGCCACCGGCAAAGCGTGGCATGCCTGGGCGCAGTGCGACTTTAAAGCGCTGCTGGTACTGCGCAATAAAGTCTAGCGGATTGATGGTCGAGGTCTCAACAACCTGACCGTCTGTCACGACTTCGGTTATGACTGCGGCGCCAAAGCCGCTGGTGCGCAGCAAGGTACGGGCCGGCAGGCCAATGAAGCTGTAGCGGCCAAAGCGCTCGCCGCCGACCACTGATTCCAGCAGAAAGCTGTTTTTGCCGCCGTCCTGGACGTTGGCGAGTTTGAGGTAGAGCGAGAGCGGCGTTTCGAGGTCGGCAAAAGCCTCGGCCATCAAGGGAATCCGGTTGTAGCCTTCGCGCGCGAGGCTTTTGAATTCGAGTTCACTGATCACGTTTGTTACTCTTTGGCTTGGCAAGGCGGCTCAATGGCCGCGTTGCGGATGAATCTTGAATGGCCATGCCGCATAAGTGAGGCGCTTGGGCATGGCCGAGGCGCGGCGTTTTGTCATACAGCACACGATGCGAGGGCGAGGCCACTGGCATATTGGGCTCTACAGCGCGCAGACGCGGGCGCAAGAGTGGGGGCTTTTAGGCAGGCTTACGCCAGGGCCAAGCTCCTTGGCCGTTGCAGCCTGCGCACAAAACGCGTGGTGGTCTCAAGAACATCATGGCCGTTAGTGTAGCAAAGAGCGTGGTGGCGATAGGCATGAAGCCTGAAATTGGCCTGGTTGCGCCAAAGCGCCTGTGCATCATCGCGACACAGACCGCGTTGGAATCCCACAGGCAAGACACAAAAAAAGCGCACGGCTGCGTTGCCTCTTGGTTGTGCCTTACGCGATTGCATGAAGATGATCAACAGGTTCTATGACCGGGTCCATTCTGTCGTGTGTTTGAGTACAGCGGGAGGGGGATCTTCTTTGTCTGAGGACAAGCCGCTTGGCAGCGCGGGCGCGCCGGGATTGAGCGGATCCACGATCAATGAAGGCACGGACGGCACGATGGCGGGTGCTTGTTCAGGCGTGGCTGGCGCGCTGCTGTTTGGGCCAGGCACGGTAAAGGGCATGGGCGCGGGGGCTGCCGGGGCGTCGATAGCAGGCGCTTGGGCAGGAGCCTGCGACATGTGCGGTTCTGCGGGTGCCGCTTCTGGGGGGGTGCGCATTGCGACAAGGTGGTTCTCAACCAGATCAAAAAAGCGTTGGTACAAATCAGGCTTGGTCAGCGTGACGCTGCCGACCTTGATCATGGATTCATCCTCTGACATCACCGGCACTGAGAGTGAACCTAAAATTCCGACGCCGACAGAAGCAGATGAACTGGTTTTGCGCAGACCATAAATTTGCTGCACCGCACTGACAAACAAGGTGCTGGACTGGCCTGGGTTGGCGACACAGGTGATGTGGAACTCCACTTCATAGTGCTGTTCGCGATTTTGCTGGAAATTCTTGCGCGCTGACATCCGCGTCGGCGCCATATCGGTCATCAGATAAGCCTGACTCAATAGTGCGCGGCGCGCGGCTTCACAGCTGTGCTCAGGGCTATTGCCATAAGTGCGAGAGAATGTATCAGCCTCGCTGAAGGCGGCTTCTGCCACCGTACTGGGCGAGGCGGTCTTGGATTTTCCTGGCAGTGCGCAACCAGTCAGTGCAACTGTGCAAACCATTGCGGCGATGGCATGAAAGCGGAGAAAAAGCATGTAAAGCAGTGTAATCGGAGTGACGCATAACGCAGCAAAGCAAGTTGGCAAAGCTTTCTCAACACACTTGTTAAGTGCTTGCGCTCAATAGCGCTGGCGCTGCCTGTGGGCAGGTTGTACGCCAGCCAATAGGTTCAATCGTAGCTTAAGCCAGGTATCAATGCTGGCAACCGAGCTGCGAAATTGTGTTTGGGTGTGTGTCCCATGTGCCAGCAGGGCAGGCCGCGGCGGCGTGCCGCTGCAAAGCTGCTTTGACAGATATAGCCGCAATCCATGGCCATACTTGCCAGTATGATCGTGGTTGAATGGGGTTTGCCCCAGTTCGTATACTCTTGGGCGGTCATGGTGTGTTTGCACCATGCATTGGCCCGTGCCTTCCATTTACACACAGGAGTCCTCTGCCGTGAAAACCAAATCCTTTCTTGAAGCCGCTGATGTTGACCGTATCTTGGACGCTGCCGTTGCTGAGGCCAGCGCCAATAGCTGGGCGGTGACGGTTGCCATCGTTGATGATGGCGGCCATCTGCTGGCACTGCGTCGTTTGGATGGCTGTGCTCCTATGGGCGCGCTGATCTCGGTTGAGAAAGCCCGCTCTTCCGCCATTGGCCGCCGTGAGACCAAAGGCTATGAAGACATGATCAACAATGGCCGCACGGCATTTTTGACTGCGCCTGCTTATGGCTTCCTCGAAGGTGGCGTGCCAATCGTGGTCGATGGCAACGTGGTTGGCGCAGTGGGTGTCTCGGGCGTCAAGTCCGACCAAGACGCGCAAGTGGCCAAAGCAGGTATTGCTGCGCTGTAATCAGCGTGGCATGTCGCGCCCAACACCTGGACTGCTGAATGTGGCTCTGCGCTGTGTGGGCGCGCGCATTAAAACCGACTGACTAGACGGTTCAAACTGCTGATACCCCCCGTTTTTTGAGCGGGGGGTATTTTTTTACACTATTAAGAGGGCTATTAGTGCCGATTGTGAGTTGTGTGTAATGGGATGGATTACGCGAGGTGCCCTGTTGTCTTTTCTTGCAGAATCTCCAGAGTCAAGGCCGTTTTACGCTTGGCCGTCCAGCGT
>NZ_SSWX01000017.1:32890-97482 GCF_004803635.1 Lampropedia aestuarii
CGCTTTTGTGCCGCTGGATGTCCAGCGGTTTCATGTGCCCGCGCATGGCTTCAAACTGTTGATCAACCTGCTGCAAGAGGCGTTGTTGCTCGCTCAGCGTATCGCCTTGTTGGGGCTTGCGTTGGTAGAGCTGCAGCAGGGGTGTGAAGCTGCCGGGTTCGTAGATGGTGCTGGTGGTGCCGTGGGGGCTTTGGGTGCAGGTGAGGCGGTCGCCATCCCAGCCGTAGTAGGTGGTTTCTGGCTCGCTCAGCGGGTTTTCTTGCCCGTCAATGGCATCGCGCTGCACGGTTTGTGCCACGCGTCTGCCTAGGCTGTCGNTTCATTGAGCGGACATCTAGTGTGACAGTGAGTGACAGGTCACAAGCCTGTCCGACTAAAATTTTTTCATTTTCAATTAAATATTCAAAATATTATTTTATATATACATATCAGCACAAAAAATATTATTTGAATGGCATAGAAAAACAAATAAAGCAACTTTTTTTCAAGCAAAGCATTTTCTATTCCTATTTTGTATAAAAGAGAAAAATAAACAAAGGAATAAGTTATTATTAAAAAATAAGATGGCTTGCTAATTATAATTCCCCGGTATATTACGGATGATAAAACAAGACAAGCAAATGCAGATAGTTGATGCGAATATTTCTCAAGCAATTTTAGTGCAGACCCAATTTCAATCACGACTAATTTCCAATGCTGATTCTGTTATTGATTTTCCTGATGAAAAGCCCTGAAAAGCATCTAACGCAAGTTGTTGCTTTTTTGTAAACATTGTGCTAACAGGTAGTCCCCAAGGCTTATCTATATCCATTCCCCAAGTGAGAGGTAATTTTATTTTTGTGTCGATAGGAATTCTTCCACTGCCTAAATCAATGCTCATGTCTAAGATATCAGCTACGGCCATTGCTTCTGAAGAACAACTTATTGGAGAAATTAGTGCACGCGGTAGCGTTGAGTACATCCTCAGGGATGTCGTAGCTATCATCATCACTCCATGCCCTTGTGATCCCATACCAACTAGCGCCCCATCCGTACGTAGATTTAGACAAAACGACCGCTCCGCCAAATTTTGATAAAGTGGTAGGCTCTGGTGCTGCCAACAACGCGCTCCCTACAATCATGCCCGCTCCGGATGCGAGCATACCCAATGTATTGAGCGCGAGGCTACCCCATCGAACCAATCCAAGCGGATCACTGTCATTCGTCGGGTTGTTTGGATAACTGTAATGATTGAATCCACCAAACAACCCAATCGGATCCTGATTAATATAAGCCCCCAGCTGCGGGTCATAGTACCGATAGCGGTTGTAATACAAGCCCGTCACCCTGTCATGGTGCTGCCCCGGCATCCGAATATCCTGACGGATGGCATCAGGATCGGCGTTGTATTCATCTTGCAAATTGCCCCAAGGGTCGTATTGCCCGGCCCAAATGATGTGGCCTTGCTCGTCGCTGAGCGCTAAAGGGGTGCCAATCTGGTTGCAGTGGTAGTAACGAATTTGCAGCGGGTTGGCGGCTGCTTCATCGTCGTGCCATTTGCCCAGGTGTTTGAGTTGGCGCTCCACTTCTTGCAGCACCGCGCTTTTGTGCCGCTGGATGTCCAGCGGTTTCATGTGCCCGCGCATGGCTTCAAACTGTTGATCAACCTGCTGCAAGAGGCGTTGTTGCTCGCTCAGCGTATCGCCTTGTTGGGGCTTGCGTTGGTAGAGCTGCAGCAGGGGTGTGAAGCTGCCGGGTTCGTAGATGGTGCTGGTGGTGCCGTGGGGGCTTTGGGTGCAGGTGAGGCGGTCGCCATCCCAGCCGTAGTAGGTGGTTTCTGGCTCGCTCAGCGGGTTTTCTTGCCCGTCAATGGCATCGCGCTGCACGGTTTGTGCCACGCGTCTGCCTAGGCTGTCGTAGCGGTAGAGGCTGATGCTGCTGCGCTGGCCTTGGGCGTTGAAGGTGGCCACAGCGGTGAGTTGGTTGCTGCTGTCGTAGTACAACTTTTGGCGGCTGCCATCGGCCAGTTGGACGCTGGCGGTGCGGTTGCCTTTGCCGTCGTAGCGGTACAGCGCCGCTTCGCTGTAGGCCACGCGGTTGTGCGGCCATTGGTGCACGGCTTCGTTCGGTTGCATTTGCCCTTGGCCCAGCGGGTTGAAGTGCGGGTTGCTCCATTGCGCGCGCACTTGTTCGGCCCAGTTGTCTTGCGCCTGGCGGTCATGGCCTAGGCTGGGCAGGCGGTTGCCTGCGGCATCAAAGCGCCAGTAGTGCGGCTGGCTTTGGCTGCGTTGCTGCGCGGCCGTTAAGCGGCCTTGGCTGTCGTAGCGGTAGTAGGTGTCGTAAGGGGTGTGCTGGCCGTGGGTGATGGCGCTGATTTGGCCCAGTGCGTCGTAGTGGTAGTGGCGCTGTTGGATCTGGCCGATGAGGGGCTCGGCCACGGTCAGGTTCTGTTGGGCGGGCAGTTGCCAGTGCTGTTGGTGCAACTGGCCCAGGGGGGTGTAGCTTTGCACTTGACTGGCGCCGTTGCCGTAGCGCCGCTGGGTTTCGCGGTGCAGGCTGTCGCGCTCAATGGCCAGCACTTCGTGCTGGCCTAAGTGGATGCCGTGCACGTGGCCTGCGCCGTAGAGCAGGTATTCGATGGCGGGCAGCTGTGGGTGCCGGCTGCGTACGCGGTTGCCCAGCGCGTCGTATTGGTGGCGGATGTGGTATTCGTGCTCGGGTGGGTTTTGATTTTGGCGAGCTTGTGGTGAGGAGGTTCTGAGGGGGCCTCGCTGTCGGGTTGGGCCCACAGGCGTTGGATTTCGCCGCTGGTGCGTCCATACGGGTCGCGCTCTAGCAGGGTTTCGCTTTGCAGCCAGGGGTTGGCATCACCGGGCTGCTGCAGGTAGCTGCAGGCGCGGCTGAGCAACCCGGTGCTGTAGTGCAGCTCTTGCAGGCGCTGCACGGTGCCTTCTGCGCTGTGTTGGCTGCTGATGGCCTGCAGCAGTTGCCCGTCTGCGCTCCAGCGGTATTGGCTGTAGAGCCAGTGTTCTTTAGGGCTTTGGGCGTGGCCGTCGCGGTGGGCGCTGAGCTGGCCGGCTGCGTCGTACTGGTAGCGTTGGATGCGTCCGTCAAAGCCTTGCTCTTGGGTTTGGCGGTCCATCACGTCCCAGTCAAAGTAGCTGCTGGCACCGTTTTCGTTGATGAGCTCGATCAGGCGCCCGGCGCTGTCGTAGCGCATGTGCAGGCTGCTGGCACCTTGCTCGCGGTGGGTGAGGCGGCCCCAGAGGTCGTAGTGCAGTTGCACTACGGAGTCGGCGATGGCCTGGCCTTGACTGTCTTGCAGCCAGCTGCGGGTGAGCAGGCCCGCTTCGCTCCATTGGTTGCAGATGCGTTGGCCGTTGGCCAGCTCGGTGCCCAGCAGTTGGCCGGCTGCGTCGTAGTGGTGCTGTTGGCTGTGGCCTTGGGCGTCGCTGGTGCTGCTGAGCTGGCCCCAGGCGTCCCAGCTCCAGTAGGTGCTTTGGCCTGAGCAGTCGCTGTAGCGTGTTTGCTGGCCTGCGCTGTTGTAGCGCAGGTGTTTGTTGCCGCCACGCGCATCGGTGATGGTGGTGGGCAGGTGGGCGATCAGGGGCTCTTGCGTGGGGTCGGGGTAGTGGTAGCGCTGGGTGAGGGGCTCTTGCTCGCGCCCCATGCCCCGGGCGGTGGTGGTGGTGAGGACAAGGCGCCCGTAGCGGTCGTAGCTGTAGTCGGTGCGGATGCCTTGGGCGTCTTCGGTGTGGCTGAGTTGGCCCAGGGGGTTGTAGCGCACTTGGGTGTTCAGACCTTGGGCGCTTTGCGTGCCCATGACGCGCCCTTGTCCATCGCGGCGGATGTAGCTGGTGTGCCCCAGGGCGTTGGTGGTGCTGCCCAGGTGGCCAAAGCCGTTGTAGGTGTGGGCGATGCTGGTGCCGTCGGCGCGGGTGTGGCGCGCCAGGCGTTTGAGTCCGCCCAGGCCGTGGTAGTCGTAGCGCTCTTGGCGCCCGAGGCTGTCGGTGACGAGGGTGCTGGTGCGTTTGGGGTCTAGCCGATCGTGCTGGTAGTCAAACTGCCAGCTCAGGCCTTGTTCGTTGGTGTGGATGCGCACGCGGGCGCCGGGCAGCGCGGGGCTGTGGTTTGCGCTGGCGTCTTCGCTTTCACTTTCATACACGTAGCGGTGCCAGGGGCCTTGGCGATGGCGGTGCGCGACCATGAGGTGGTTGGCGTATTGGAATTGGCGCACCAGCGCGCCGCTGCGGTCGTAGACGGCGCTGAGGTCGCCCTCTGCGCTGTAGGTGTAGCGCACCAAGGCAATGGGCTGGGTGGCGAGCGGGCTGTCGACTTGGGGGCTGTGTTCGAGCGTGATGCAGCTCAGGCGAATGCCACTGTCCATCTGCCAGCCCGCTTGGCCCCGGTGGCCTGTGCTGCAGTCCCACTCGGGGGGTGGCTGGTCGTTGGCCAGGGCGCGCTCGCGCGCTTGCTGGCGTTGCTGCCAGGCCGTGGCTGCGGCCGCGTTGCTGCAGTGGTAGTGCAATTGGTAGTGGCGACCTACCCCGTCTTCGATGGCCACCAGCATGTGCGCAGGCAGCGCCATGTCGCTGCTGTGGCCTTGGGCATCGAGCAGGCGGCGCTGGCCTTCGGGCAGGTGGGCGGCGTAGTGCAGGCGTTGCTGGCGACCAAGGGCGTCGCGCTTGCCGGTGAGCAGCCAGCGCTGCGCGGCCACCAAGGGGTGGGCAGTGGTTTTGGGCTCAAAGCACCACAGCACTTGGCCGTTGCCGCTGGTGGCAATGATGCAGTGGGGGTTGTCCACCCACTCAGCGGGGATGTGTTGCCAGCGCTGGTGGGCGCCCCAGTGGGCCGCGTCGGAGGCTTCGATGTAGTGCACAAAGCTGACGGGCTCGTCATGCGCTTGTGGGGTGGAAGCTGTGGGTGAGCGTGAGGGCGGTGTGATGGAGGGGCTTGAGGCAGCCCGAGGCTTGAAGGCGGGCACGGGCTGGCCCAGCATGCCCCCGCGCAGCAGCCAGATGTCTTCGCTGGGGCTGTAAAGGCTGGTGCCGGGCAGCAGGCGGTCTTCGAAGGTGATCACCCGCCCGCTGGTGTCAAAGAGTTGGGCCTGTGCGTCGACCAGCAGCAGTTGCAGCTCCAGCGGGCTTTTCCAGCCATAGCCAAACACACCGCAGGCGCCGCCGTGCTCGGCGTTGACGTAGCTGGAGTATTGGCGCTGCCAGGCCAGTGGCATGACCCCGGGCAGGGCAAAGTCCAAGTCGATGGTGCCCCAGAGGACTTTGGCGCCGAGCGAGACGCTGACGGGGCTGCCTTTGGCCACACCGCCAGGGCACTCTGAGCAGGCCACCCCACCTTGGCTGCCAATGAGCACGGTGCGGCTGCCCTGGATGATCTTGCTGCCTTTGACTGCATCGCCCAGGCGGGCGGCTGGTTGACCGCTCATGCTTTCTTTCCTGCTCGTGGTGTTGTGTGGGAACGCGACGATGGCTGGATAGCCGCACTGACCGGGCAGATTCTAGGGAGCCAGGGGTGTTTAAGAAATGCTCTGAAGGTGAACGAGTGTGAATTTGAAGAGTGGGATTTACAGAGCTGAGAGTTTGAGGTTGTAGTGTTGCCGCTCAGAGCCTGTTCACACTCTTGACTGCGTGGGGGTGATGAACAGGCTCTCAGGGGCGGTGCTGGAGGGGCGCCATTTATCGGGGGCGCAGCAAGGCGCACGTTTTAAAAAATGCATGGGGCGTGTCTTGCAATGCAGGGCTGCAGGTGCAGGTGCAGGTGCAGGTGCTGGTGGTGAGCGTCAAGGGCGGGCTCGATGCATAGCGTTCTTGGGGGCAAATCGTGCCTGCTCGGGTATAAGCACATGAATTAATTGTTGTTGTGCTGAGGTGCATTCCTTTTTGTAATGGTCTTTTATTGACCAGTTTGGGCTGGCGGCGTGGTGTTGGCCAAGCCATTGCATTGACGGCTGCCGGTTTGAACTCACCTGAGAAAGTCCGATTGCATGCAACTGTCCACGTTTGATCTGCCAACGGCTGAGACTGAGTCGATACGGGCCTGCGCATTGGTGTTTAGTGACCCGCAATCGCAGCAATTGCTTGACCATGTTGAGCATATTGCACCCAGCGAGGCCAGCGTTTTAATGGTGGGGGAGACGGGCACCGGCAAAGAGTTGTTGGCGCGGCATATTCACAGGCTCAGCCATCGCGCAGATCAGGCGTTTGTGGCGGTCAATTGCGGGGCATTTTCTGAAACCTTGATCGAGTCGGAATTGTTCGGCCATGAAAAAGGTGCATTCACTGGGGCGATTTCCGCCAAAGCCGGGTGGTTTGAGGAGGCCAATGGCGGCACGGTGTTTCTGGATGAAATAGGCGATTTGCCGCTGCCGCTGCAGGTCAAGTTGCTGCGGGTATTGCAGGAGCGGGAAGTAGTGCGCCTGGGCTCGCGCAAAAGCATCGCCTTGGATGTGAGGGTGATTGCTGCGACCAATGTGCACTTGGACGAGGCGATTGTGGCGGGCACTTTCCGTGAGGATTTGTTGTACCGCCTGAATGTGGTGCATTTGCAGTTGTTGCCATTGCGTGAGCGCCGCGGCGATATTGTGCCATTGGCGCAGCATTTCATGGGTGTGTATTCGCGCCGTTTGCGTCGCCCCAGGGTGGCGTTGGATGAGTCGGCCAAGCACAAATTGTTGGCGCATGACTGGCGCGGCAATATTCGTGAGTTGGAGAATGTGATTCACCACAGTTTGCTGCTGGTGCGGCACGGCCGAGCGCTTGGGGCCGATGATGTGCGTTTGGCTCCTGTCAGCACGCGGGCGAGTCCTGCGGCGGCTGCACAGGCGAGTTTGGCAGCTCCTAAGCAGGAGGCGCCCAGCGGTTTAGAGCCTTTGGAGCAAGTGCTGCTGCGTTTGCTGGAGGACGGGGTGGAGCATTTGCACGAGCGGGTCAATGCAGCGCTGCTGCACAAGGCGTATGAGTTTTGCCATCACAATCAAGTGCATACCGCGCAGGCGCTGGGAATGAGCCGCAATATGTTGCGCAGCCGCTTGATGGAGCTGGGGATGCTGGCGGGCAATCGCCGTCGCGGCGCTGGTATGGGGCAACAAGCCAATGCTGCGACGCACAGCGCGTTGGAGCGTGTCAACACTATCACTAGGGTGCAGTGAGGCCGCACGCATGGTGCAATGCGGTGGTCATCCGGCTGCCCCACTTACGCCACCGGCCATGTCAGTTCAGGCAATGGCATAAGAGCCGCTGATTGAGGCGCTGAGTGAGCACAAGAGCGGTGGCTGCTACAGCATTCAAAGGCATCAGCCGTGCCCTGGGAGGGGCGCAGTGCCAGGAGCGCAAGCGCCCCTCCCTGGAGACAGCAGTATGCCTTTTATCGGCCCTATTCAAGCGTGGCGTACCCCGGCGCTCCATTGGTAGGGCAGCGGGTCACCGTTGAGCAGGTTGGCTCCTAGCGAGCGCAGCTTGTAAGCCAGCGGGTTGTGGGTGGCGATGGTGCGGGCATTGCGCCAGTAGCGGTCGTGGCCATGGGCGCTGCCAACCAGCGAGGCGCCGCCCACTTCAAAGAAGCGGGTGCTGGCGTCGAGTGTGAGGCCAATGACCACGTCTTGCGCTTGGGCAGCTGCACGTTCAGCCTCGTCCAGTAGCGCCGGATCGCTGCCGCCCGCATCGATCACATGGTCCAGCACATCGGCCACAGCCAGCACGGCTGCGCGTGTGCCAAATGCGGCGGCACTGAGTTTGCCGATGGTCTCTTGCACCAGTGGATCGTGCTTGGGCAGGGCCGCAGGCGCATGGCTGAAGGTGCGCGTGCGCTGGCGCACCCAAGCAATGGCGTCTTGCTCCACCCGTTGGGCAATGCCTGCCAGCGAGGCCAAGAGCACCAGCTGTAAATAAGCAGTGCCCCAGGTGGGGCCTGGCGAGCCGTAGCCGCCTGGGGCAATGTCTTCTTCGCGCACCGCGACATTGGCATAGGACGAGTGCCCGCTGGCGGTCAGGCGTTGGCCAAAGCCATCCCAGTCATCGCGCTGGCTCAGGCCGGGGGCATCGACGGGCACGACTACGCTGACGCGTTGGCCGTTGTGGTCGGCAGCGACTGCGATGTAGTCCGCGTAGAGGGAGCCGGTGCTGTAGTATTTTTCGCCATTGAGCCGCCAGCCCTCAGGCGTCTGGGTGACGGCGGTTTGGTAGCGCTTGGCCGCGCCTTCGCCCAATTCGGTGACCGCATTGCCAAAGAGTTTGCCCTCGACCACTTTCGCCAGCCACTGGCGGGCTTGGGCTTGGCCTTGGAGGGCTTGCAGGCGCTGGTCTTCGACAAACAACAAGTGCGAGCGAAAGGCCTGTGAGAGGTTGGAGTCGGCCGCGGCCAGAGCGATCAGGAGCTCAAAGGATTGGCGAATGCGCAGGCCTGCGCCGCCCCATTCTTGGGGCACGCGCAGGGCACCAAAGCCCGCATGGAGCAGGGCTTTGACCTCATCATGGGCGAGTTGGCGTTGCGCCTCACGCGCTAGAGCGCCTTGGGCGATGTGTTCAAACAAGGGGGTGAGGCGCGCTTGCAATGCGGCGTAGTCGGTGTTGCTGCTCATGCGGCTTCCTTGGTGGTAAAGCGGCTGGCGGGGGCAAAGCGCGCCAGCAGGCTCTCAATGGTTTGACCAGTTGCGGTTTCGATGTATTGCGCGCTGTCTTCTTTGGTGGGCTGACTCAGGAGGAGTGATGGCTCTGATAGAAAACGAAAGAAAGCGGCGCCTGCCTTGGCAGGCTCGACTGCGGCGGCGGGAAAGAACAGGCCGGCGTGGTCGGCGTATTTGGCATCGCCCAGGAACAGCCGAGTGACTTCGGTGGCGCCGTGGCCGTGGCGTTGCCAGTGGGTGTCGAATTGCTGGGTGATCCAGTTGGCATCGAATGCGCCTTGGTGCGCTTTGGCTGCATCGACCAAAGCGGCCACTTGTACAGAGATGTTTTGCGCGCCTTGGCCGGCAATGGGGTCGAAGCTGATGGCGGTATCACCCAGTGCAGCGATGGTATGGCCGCCGTGCGTGTAGCCCACCGGTTTGTGCACTGTGGGGACAACGGCGCCTTTGAGCCAGGTGTAGGGGTCGCTGTCAATGGTTTGCAGTTGGTTGATTTCGGCACAATCTTCCGGAAAGTAGTCGTAGAAGATTTTTTTGAAAATGGCCAGTGCCGAGGCGCTGTCATGGGCTTGGCTAAAGCGCTGCTGCCAATCGCTGCCGGGCTTGGCAAAACCAAGAATCACCCAGCTGGGGATGCCGTCTTTGTGTAGCAGGGGGCCGGTGAAGATTTCGCCTTGTGTGGCATGGGTGGTGAACAGGTTGTGCTTCCAGCCCACCTCGCTGCGGTAGTCAAAAGTGCTGCGGTCGTAGGCCAGGCCGGTGACGTTGACGGTGAGTAAATGGCGCTGCGGCTCTGTGTATACCGTGCGCTCTTGGTCCACTTCAAAAAGGCTGCCCAAGCCTTTTTTGCCGGTCGCCACCAGGGTCAGGTCATGGCTGGCGGCAATGGCATTGAGTGTGTCGGGGGGGACGGCTTGCACGCGCAAGTCGCCGCCTTTTTCAATAAAACGGGCAAGCCGGTCATCGGTGCGCAGTCGCACATCAATGGCTTGGGCCCGGTAGTAGTGGTAGTCGGTATCAAAGGCCAAGAGCGGCGTGTGATCGGCGTTGTAGGCGCGCACGGAAAAGCCGTCGATGTAGTAATCATCGCCGTAGAGGTTTTCGATGATGTGTGCATCGGCATCTTGAGAGATTTGGCCAAAGTAAATGGCGGTGCCTGTGGCGGGGGCTTCGTCGCGCAAGGCTTGGCGTGATTTGTCGCTGTAGAGCGTGACGGCAAAGCCGGCATTCACAAAGGCCAGTGCAGCACTGGCGCCTGCCAAGCCTGCGCCGATGATGGCGACGGTTCTTTGTTGGGGCATAGTCAAGAATCCTTGTTGAGGGTGGGGCTCTGAGGCGCGTTTGGGTGGGCGTTTGCGCGTTTGTAGGCTTCGATATCGCGGTACTGCGCGGCTGGATGGTTTTCGGGCAGCAAGGGGCCTTTACCGAACAGCTTGTCGCGCAGCGTGCCTGGGCGGTATTGCGTGGGGTAGACGCCGCGGCGTTGCAGCTCGGGCACGAGGTGCTCAACCACATCAGCAAAGGTTTCGTGGGCGACCGCGTAGGCAAGGTTGAAGCCGTCCAGGTCGGTGGCTTCAATCCATTGCTGCAATTGGTCGGCGACGGTGGCCGCTGAGCCGACAAACAGCGGGCCCAGGCCGCCAATGCTGGCCCATTGGGCGAGCTCTTGCACGGTCCAGGTTTTGCTGCCTTCGGCCAAGGCCTCGACGGCGGAGATGATGGCGTTGGTCTCGACTTTTTTGACGCTGTCACCCGGCGCGTAGCGGCCAAAGTCGATGCCCGTCCAGCCCGAGGTCAGCACCAAGGCCCCGTCGTAGCTGGCGTATTGCTGGTACTCTTTGAGTTTGGCGTGGGCTTTGGTGTCGCTCTCATCCACCACCAGGGTGACCAAGGCGTAAATGAGCAGCTTTTTAGGGTCCCGCCCCGCCAGCGCAGCACGGCGGCGTATGTCGTGGACGTAGGCGCGGGTCGTCGCTTGCGTGGGAGTGGAGATAAACACCAGCTCCGCATGGTGGGCCGCAAAATCTTTGCCCGCATGGGAGGCGCCGGCCTGGAATAACACCGGTGTGCGCTGTGGCGAAGGCTCGCAAAGGTGGTAGCCGGGCACCTCGAAATACTGGCCTTTGTGGCCGATTTCGTGGATTTTCTCGGGAATGGCGAAGAGGCCTCTCTCCCGATCGCGCACGACGGCACCGTCCTCCCAGCTGCCTTCCCAGAGTTTGTAGAGCACCTCCAAGTACTCGGCGGCGACCTCGTAGCGGTTGTCGTGGCGTTTGAGGCCGCCTTGGCCAATGTTTTTGGCTCCGCTTTCGAGGTAAGAGGTCACAATATTCCAGCCCACCCGGCCTTTGGTGTGGTGGTCAGCGGTGGAGAGGCGGCGTGCAAAGGTGTAGGGGTGTTCGAACGAGGTCGAGGCGGTGATGCCAATGCCCAGGTGCTGGGTGACCGACGCAATCGGGTTGGCTAGCTGCAGCGGGTCGTTGACTGGGATTTGCACGCCCCCCAGGAAGGCGTGGTCGTTGTTGCCTTTGTAGACGTCATAGTAGCCAATGACGTCGGCGATGAAGATGGCATCGAAAATACCGCGCTCCAAAATCTGCGCCAGATCGCTCCAATACGCGACATCTTTGTACTGCCAGGAGCGGTCACGCGGGTGGCGCCACAGACCGGGCGATTGGTGGGCGACGCAATTCATTTCAAAGGCATTGAAGCGGATGGGTTTGCTCATTGGAAGTTGGAGAAGATCAGATGCAATGACAGGGGAGCCGAGTCGCTTGACAGGGCCTGCAGAAAAACGCGACGTTGGTAGAGCCTGCGCCTGCGTTCAGCACGTTCATAGAGCCTGTAGCATGAGTTGTGCCAAATAATTGGTTATTTAAATTCAATAACTTATGTGAATTTTTTGGTGTTTGCGTGCTGTCCGGTGGACAGCTTGTTGCCGGTTTGACTGCTGTGCAACAGCTGGACCCATGTGCTTATCCCCTTGGGTCATGAAGCCGTGCGGGGGGATAGGTGCTATCGCATTGCGCCAGAGCCGGTCCGGTGATTGGCTGCTGCTGATGGCCGAGTGGCTAAACAGGCTAAAGAGGCTCTTAAGCCCAGGAAGCGGCTGGGCCACTCGCATCGGCCACGCTTTCCTGGCCCACGTAGTGCTGGCGCCAGTGGCTGGCCGGGTGAGAGGCGCGGGTTTGACCACCCGCGTCGCCCAGCAGCTTTTCGCGCAGCGTGCCCGGACGGTAAGCGGTTTGCACGCGACCGCGTTGGCGCAGCTCTGGCACCACGAAGTCGATGAAATCGGTCGTGGAGGCCGGTGTGACGGCATACGCCAGGTTAAAGCCATCGACACCGCCCTCGTCCACCCAGCGCTCTAACGCGTCGGCGATTGTCTGCGGCCCGCCAACCAGCACGGGGCCTAAGCCCCCGATGGAGCGCTGGCGAATCACCTCGCGCACGGTCCATTGTTGGCCATCAGCGACCAAGGATTCCAGCGTGGTGCGCAAGCTGTCGTTCTCCACGGCCTCGAGCGGTGCGTCAGGGTCGAGTGAGGCAAAGTCCAGCCCCGTCCACCCCCCATAGAGCGCCAACATGCCAGTGGGGCTGGCGTAGGAGAGGTATTCCTCATGCTTGCGCCGTGCGGCTTCGTCATCGGGGCCGGTGATGATGGTCAGCAAGGTGAAGATTTTGAGCGCATCTGGCTCGCGCCCGGCAGCCGCCACTTCGGCGCGGATTGTGTCGGTCAGGGCACGAGCCGATTCTGGGCTGGTGGCCAAAATAAACATCGACTCGGCATGGCGCGCCGCAAAAGCCCGGCCTGCGGTGGAGGCGCCGGCTTGAAAAATCACCGGTGTGCGCTGGGGTGAAGGCTCGGTCAGATGAAAGCCGGGCACTTTGAAATATTGGCCTTCGTGCTTGATGGGGTGGACCTTGCTGGCATCGGTGAAAACACCGCGCTCTTTGTCGCGCAGCACGGCCCCTTCTTCCCAGCTGCCTTCCCAGAGTTTGTAGACCACCTCCATGTATTCTTCGGCAAGGTCATAGCGCGCATCGTGCGCAATTTGCTTTTCCATGCCGATGTTGCGCGCCGCTGAGTCGAGGTAGGACGACACCACGTTCCAGGCGACTCGGCCTTTGGTCAGATGGTCCAGCGTGGACAGGCGCCGCGCCAGCAGGTAGGGGTGCTCAAACGTGACGGCTGCAGTGATGCCAAAGCCCACGTGCTGGGTGACCGCGGCCATGGCGGAAATGGCGCCAAAGGGGTCGTTGACTGGCACCTGCGCCGCATCGTGCAATGCGCCCTCCGCCGAGCCACGGTAGACGTCGTATACGCCCACAACATCGGCAATGAACAAGGTGTCAAAGCAGCCTCGTTCAAGCTCCATGGCCAGTTGGGTCCAGTATTCCAAATCGTTGTAGCGCGATGCTTGGCTGCTGGGGTGCCGCCAAGTGCCGGCGGCTTGGTGGCCGACGCAGCTCATGTCGAAGGCATTCAAAATAATGCGTTTTTTTGTTGTGCTCACAGGTTCAGTGCCTCAAAACAATGACAAGTTGCCAAGTTGGATGGTGTGCGGGGCATCCAGTGCACAGACAGGGCCTGATGGCGGCAATTGCGGTGGGTCTGCACACGGAACACAGTGCAACCATGCAATTTGCAAGCCAGTAAAAATATTGATTAAAATCAATTGGTTATATATTTTAGAATGTTTTGATGTGATGGAGCTCAGGCATTGTGTTGCGTCGCTGTTGCCGAGCAAACACTGCCAGGCATGAGCTTATGCCTGCGAAGGATGAGGTGCTTGTTGCTGCTCCTGCGTCTTGATGGGCACAACGGGCAACGCCGCAATGCGTTTTTTTGTGCCTTGTCTTTTGGGCTGCCACGCGGCTGCGTGGAGATGATGAACAGGCTCTAAGGTAGCAAAGGGACGACGAAACCGTCCGAACCGACGAGGACAGCAGCAGCGCTCGCGCCAAAAATACCCCTATCGAATCTGAAACTCTTGATGACTGATAGGTGGTAGACAATGTCCCAAGCATATATTGTGCAGGCGGTGCGCACGGCCGGTGGCCGTCGCAATGGCAAACTCTCTGGTTGGCACCCGGTCGATTTGGCCGCTCAGGTGCTCAACGCCTTGGTCGAGCGCAGCGACATAGACCCAGCGCAGGTCGACGATGTGTTCATGGGCTGCGTCAGCCAGGTCGGCGAGCAAGCAACCAATGTGGCGCGCAATGCGGTGCTGGCCTCGCGCCTGCCTGAGTCTGTGCCAGGCACCTCGATTGACCGCCAGTGCGGCTCATCGCAACAAGCCGTGCATTTCGCTGCGCAAGCGGTGATGTCGGGTGTGATGGATGTGGTGATTGCCGCTGGTGTTGAGTCCATGAGCCGCGTGCCGATGTTTTCGCCGAATGCGCTGGCGCAAAAAGCCGGCATGGGCTATTACCAAAGCCCAGCGATGAACAAGCGCTACAACGGCATTGAGTTCAGCCAGTTCATGGGCGCTGAGATGATTGCCAAAAAATACGGCCTGAGCAAGCTGCAACTGGACGAGTATTCGCTGCAAAGCCACCAGCGCGGTATTGCGGCCAGCCAGGCGGGCGTATTCAAAGACGAAATCCTGCCGATTGAAATTCGCAATGCCGAAGGTGAGGGCACGGGGGAGTGGCACACAGTCGACGAAGGCATCCGCTTTGATGCGACGCTCGAAGGCATTCAAAACGTCAAGCTTTTGCAAGAAGGCGGTGTGATCACGGCGGCCAATGCCAGCCAGGTCTGCGATGGCGCCACCGGCGTCATGATCGTCAGTGAAAAAGCGCTCAAAGCCCTGGGCCTGAAGCCACTGGCGCGCATTCACCACATGACGATGATTGGCCATGATCCGGTGATCATGCTTGAAGCACCGCTGCCAGCGACTGAGCGGGCGCTGAAAAAAGCCGGCATGCAGATCGATGACATCGACTTGTACGAAGTGAATGAGGCGTTTGCACCGGTGCCGCTGGCCTGGCTGCAAGCGCTGCATGCCGACCCGGCCAAAATCAACGTCCATGGTGGTGCGATTGCGCTGGGGCACCCGTTGGGGGCCTCGGGCACGAAGCTGATGACCACGCTGGTCCATGCACTGGGCCAGCGCGGCAAACGCTGGGGCCTGCAAACCATGTGCGAAGGCGGCGGCATGGCGAACGTGACGATTATTGAGCGCTTGTAAAGCGCCTGGGCCACCGAGGCACACAAGCGCTGTCGGTGGCTGCTTGCATGGCTAGAGAGAAAAAATAACAACGTCCATGCCTGCTGGCTTGGGCGATGCAGCACAGATCGGGGCTGAGGAGCAACAGCCTGCACACAAAAAAGGGGACCTATGAGCCACCCAACTAGACGATCAGAAGAGCCAGAGCGTTTGCTGTCGGTGCGCGATGTGACCGTGCGCTTTGGCGGTATTGTCGCGCTCGATGGCGTCACTTTCGATGTCTACAGCGGCGAGATTTGTGCCTTGATTGGCCCGAACGGCGCAGGCAAAAGCACGCTGTTTAACTGCCTCTCGCGTTTGTACGACTGCAATAGCGGCTCCATCACGTTTCGCGGCAAAGAAACGCATCGCATGGCCCGCCACCAGATGGCAGAAATGGGTCTGGGCCGCACGTTTCAGAACGTTGCCTTGTTTGCCAGCATGAGCGTGCGAGAAAATATTCTGGTGGGCTGCCACAGCCGCCAGCATGCAGGCTTTTTGCGCAATACCTTTCGCTTTGGCGGGGCCGCGCGCATTGAGCGCCACGCGCAGGCCAAGGCCGACGAGCTGCTGGCCTATTTGGAGCTGGAAGACGTGCAAGATCGCATCGTCTCTGACCTGCCATTTGGCACACAAAAGCGTGTTGAGCTGGGCCGCGCCTTGGCGGCTGAGCCGCATTTGCTGCTGCTGGACGAGCCTGCCTGCGGCCTGAACCACGAAGAGCTGCATGCCTTGGGCGCGATGATCCAGGACATCCGCGACCGCTGGCGCGTGACGGTCTTGCTGGTTGAACACAATATGAGCCTGGTGATGGGCATTTCCGACCGCGTCGTGGCGATGAATTTTGGCCGCAAGATTGCTGAAGGCCTGCCGACGCAAGTGCGCCAGGACCCCGAAGTGATTCGGGCCTATTTGGGAGAACCACAGGAGGTGCTGGTATGAGTGCAGCGATGTTGGAATTGCGCGGCCTGCATGCCCGCTATGGCAATACCAAGGTACTGAACGGCATCGACCTGGATGTGGCGCAGGGCCAGATCACTGTGGTGCTGGGCGCCAACGGCGCAGGCAAGACCACCACGCTGCGCAGCATTTGCCAAATGGTGGCGCAAACGACAGGCAGCATCACGTTTAATGGCCAGCGCATCGATGGCCAAAGTACCGAGAACATTGCGCGCGCTGGTGTTGGCCACGTACCCGATGGACGTGGCACCTTCATGGGCTTGACCACCGAAGAAAACCTGCGTTTGGGCACCTATGCAAGGCCAAGCCGCGCTGGTGTGGAAGAGGATTTGGAGCGCATCTACCAGTACTTTCCCAGGCTCAAAGAACGCTTGCACCAGCAAGCGGGCACCTTATCAGGCGGTGAGCAGCAAATGCTGGCGATTGGCCGGGCGCTGATGGGCAAGCCGCGTTTGTTGCTGCTGGATGAGCCCTCGTTTGGCCTGGCCCCGTTGGTCGTGCGCGATATTTTCTCGATCATGCAACGCATCAACCAGGAAGAGAGGGTTGCGATTTTATTGGTTGAGCAAAACGCCCAGCTGGCGCTGGAGCTGGCCGATTACGCGTTCTTGTTGGAGACCGGCAGCATTGTGTTGTCGGGCACGGCTGCTGAGATGCGCAGCAACGATGCGGTGCGCCGCGCCTACCTCGGTGATTGAAGGAGCTGCCAACATGACTGAATTTCTGCACCAACTGCTGGCAGGTTTATCGACCGGCGGTATCTACGCCTGCGTGGCCTTGGCGCTGGTGATGATTTACCAGGCCACGCACCACATCAACTTCGCCCAAGGCGAGATGGCGATGTTCTCGACCTTTTTGGCCTGGATGATGATCAATGCCGGCATCCCTTACTGGCTGGCCTTTGTGCTGACCGTGGTCGTGTCGTTTGTGATTGCTGCGGCAGTGGAGCTGGTGATTGTGCGGCCGATGCAAAAAGCCCCCGAGCTGTCGATTGTCGTGGTCTTTATTGGTCTGCTGGTGATTTTTCACAGCCTGGCTGGCTGGTTGTTTGGCTACACGATCAAGCAGTTTCCCAGCCCGTTTCCGCAAGATGCCTGGTATGGCTCGGCACTGATGTCGGCGCATGAAGTCGGCACCATTTTTGTCGCGCTGGCGATGGTCGCACTGCTGTTTGCCTTTTTCCAGTGGACACCGCTGGGTCTGTCGCTGCGCGCTGCAGCACAAAACCCCGCATCGGCCAAGCTGGTGGGTATCAACGTCGGCCGCATGCTGATGCTTGGCTGGGGCCTGGCGGGGGCGATTGGTGCAGTGGCCGGCATGATGGTAGCACCGGTGGTGTTCCTCGATCCGCAAATGATGATTGGCGTGCTGCTCTACGCTTTTGCCGGTGCCCTGATTGGCGGCATTGACAGCCCCATTGGCGCGGTCATTGGCGGTTTCATTGTCGGCGTGCTCGAGAACCTGATGGGCAGCTACGTTGTGGGCACGGAGCTCAAACTCTCGGTCGCCTTGATCCTGATTGTGGGTGTTCTGATTGTGCGGCCGCAAGGCTTGATGGGCCGTCGCATTGTCAAACGGGTTTGAACAAGGAAGCACCAGCATGAGCAATTCACTACCAACTTCTATGGCACGCACAGGTGTTGCTGTGCCAGTGGCGCAAGCCGTGACTCCATCGCCTAGCGAGCCTGCCCGCCCAGCGCCGCGCCATGCCAGCGCGTGGCTGCGCTGGGGCCTGCCCTTGCTGCTGACCGTGCTTGCCGTCGCCTTGGCTTTTTTGCTCAAAGGCTACCAGTTGTTTCAGGGCACGATGGTGCTGGCCTATGCAATCGCACTGCTGGGGCTGAATATTTTGACTGGCTATAACGGCCAGATTTCGCTGGGCCACGGCGCGTTTTTTGCGCTGGGTGCCTATTCGACTGGCGTGTTGATGGAGCATGCGAGTGCGCCGTATTGGGCGACGATTCCAGCCGCTGGTGTTGTCTGCCTGGTGGTTGGCTATTTGTTTGGCCGCCCGGCGCTCAAGCTCGAGGGCCTGTACCTGGCGCTGGCGACTTTTGCGCTGGGCATTGCGATGCCGCAATTGCTCAAATACAAGCACCTGGAGCAGTGGACCGGGGGCGTGCAAGGCATTGTGCTGATGAAGCCCGATGCGCCCTGGGGATTGCCGCTGACGCAAGACCAATGGGTGTATCTGTTTGCGGTGATCGTCACCGTGGTCATGTTCGCTTTGGGCCGCAATCTGATTGCCAGCGGCAGTGGCCGGGCGCTGCGCGCAATTCGTGACCAGCCTTTGGCTGCGCAGGCTTTGGGGGTGAACAGCAGCCACTACAAATCGGTCGCGTTTGGTATTTCGGCGGCCTACACCGGGGTGGCCGGTGCCTTGTTTGCGATTGCCGTGCAGTTTGTCTCGCCCGACTCGTTCACGATGTTCTTGTCCATCTCTTTCCTGGTGGGCATTGTGGTGGGCGGCGTCGGCACCGTTTACGGTGCGTTGTTTGGTGCGGTATTCATCATGTTTGTGCCGAATGTGGCCGAGCAGATCTCCAAAGCCGCGCCTTGGGCTGTGTATGGCGTGGTGCTGATTCTGATCATGTTTGTGATGCCAGGCGGGGTGATGGGCTTGCTGCGCACCCTCCAGACACGTTTGCAAAAGGACACGCGATGACAGCCCACACAGTCGTGCAACCGATTCGACCTTGCATTCAAGCCCATTGGTTGGCAGCCGATGGCGGCGTCACTGCGGTGACCGGAGCCTGAGTGGGCCGCGCCTACTATGAATGCAGCGAACGATCCCCCCTATTGCCATATCTACCTACTCTGATTTGAACATGACACCAGCTAGCCCCACTTCCTTGCTGCAATTGGAGCGTCAAGGCGCGATTGCGATCCTGCGCTTGAACGACGCCAAGCGCCTGAACCCGCTCAGTACGCCCTTGCAGCAGGAATTGCTGGCGGCTTTGCAGACGTTGGCCAGCGACACCAGCGTGCGTTGTTTGGTGCTGACCGGTGAAGGACGCGGCTTTTGCGTGGGTGCGGATTTGTCTGGCATGCAAGCGCCAGAAGGCCAAAGCCTTGGTGCGCACACTGGGCATGTGATGCGCACGCAATCGAACCCGGTGATTGAGCTGCTGCAAAGCATGCCGTTTCCAGTGCTGACCTCGGTCAATGGCCCCAGCGCTGGCGCTGGCGTGGGCCTGGCTTTGGCTGGCGATATCTGCGTGGCGGCCGAGTCGGCCTATTTTGTGCTGACTTTTATGCCGCGCCTTGGCATTGTGCCGGACCTGGGCATTACCTGGTGGCTCGAGCGCTTGCTGGGCCGTGCGCGCGCGATGGGCATGGCCTTGCTCGGTGAGCGCCTGAGCGCAGCCGATGCCAAACACATGGGCCTGATCTGGGACTGCGTGCCCGATGCGCAACTGGCCGAGCACACGCTGGCACTGGCTGCGCGGCTGGCGGCGTTGCCCAAACATGCGGCGCTGGAATTGCGCGCTGCCTATGCGCATGCGGCCAAGCAGGATTTGCCCGCGCAACTGGCTTACGAGGCCCAGCGCCAGCAGGACTTGATTGACCGGCCCGAGTTCAGCGAAGGCGTGGCGGCCTTTTTGGAGAAGCGCGAGCCGCGTTTTTAAGAACGTAAACACGTTCTGAGAGCCAGGTCCATGTGCTGCACTGCAATGCAGCCGCTACGAAAAAAAAGGCAGCGCAAGGCTGCTTTTTTTGTGTGCGCTTGTTGCGTGCATTTGGTGGCATTTTTCGTCGCTTCAGACGACGATCATCGCGCTCCAAAGCCCTAGCATGGCTTGCATAACGAGACAACGGTTTGTACCAGCCTGCCGTGGTGGCAGAGTCTGGCGACACAGGCTGAAACAGAGGATGACTATGCACTACACACGCCGCACCATCGCTGTGGGCTTATTGGCTCTGGGCCTGGCTGGGTTGCCTGCCTGGGCGCAAAAGCAATACGATCAGGGTGCCAGCGATAGCGAGATCAAGCTGGGCAATCTGGTGCCGTACTCGGGTCCGGCCTCGGCCTATGGTGCAGCAGGCAAAGCGATGCAAGCCTACTTTGAGCGTGTGAACGAGAAAGGCGGCATCAATGGCCGCAAGATTGTCTTTATCACGTTGGACGATGCCTACAACCCGGCCAAATCGGTCGAGCAAACCCGTAAGCTGGTCGAGCAGGACGGTGTGCTGGCGATGGTCGGCTCGCTGGGCAGTGCGCAAAATCTCGCGGTGCAAAAATACCTCAATGCACGCAAAGTGCCGCAGCTGTTTGTGAATGCCGGCACAACCCGCTGGGGCGACCCGAAAAATTTCTACTGGACCATGGGCTGGCAACCTTCGTACCAGTCTGAGGCACGCGCTTACGCCAAGCACATTCTGAGCACCAAGCCCGATGCCAAAATTGCTATCTTGCAGCAGAACGATGAATTTGGCCGTGACTACCTGCGCGGCTTTCAAGAGGCGATGGGCGAGCAGTTCAAAAAGCAAGTGGTCTCGCACCTGACCTACGAAATCTCTGACCCCACGATTGACAGCCAGATGGTGTCCTTCAAATCGTCTGGGGCCGATGTGTTTGTGAACATCACCACCCCCAAATTTGCTGCGCAAGCGATTCGCAAGGCCAAAGAGATGGACTGGCAGCCGCAGCACTATTTGGTCGCGGTGTCACAGTCCAAAGAGGCCGTACTGCGCGCAGCCGGTTTTGACAATGCCAAGGACATTGTCTCCAGCACCTATGTGATGATTCCTGGCGATGCCCAGGCCCAGGGCCATCCCGAGGTGGCTGAATACATCGAAACCCTGGCCAGGTATGCACCAGGGGCAGATCCAAACGATTCACTCAATGCGATTGGTTATGCGACCGCCGCGACGATGGCCAAAGTGCTGGAGCAGGCTGGCGATGAACTCACGCGCGAGAACATCATGAAGCAAGCGGCCAGTCTGGACTTTGTTCCTCCAATGCTGTATCCGGGGGTAGATGTCAAAACCAGCGCTGACGATTACTTTCCGATTCAGAAGAAAACCCTGATCCAGTTCGATGGCGAGAACTACATCGCGCTGGGCGATTTGTACGACTGAGCCTGTGCGCGGCCATCCTCTGCGGTGGCCTACAGATAAGAGGGAAGTTCTGCAAAGCGTCCCTAGAACCAAGACAAGAGACAAGCAGCCAAGGAAAGGATGCATATGACAATCAGCCGCAGAGAGGCAATGGGCTGGCTGGCCGCCAGCGCCAGCCTGTGGGCCAGCCGCAGTGCCTGGGCCCAGCAATACGACCAGGGCGCAAGCGACAGCGTGATCAAAATTGGCATGCCCGCACCTTACAGCGGTCCAGCCTCATCCTACGGCATCATTGGCAAGATCAATGAGGCCTATTTCAAGATGCGCAACGACCAGGGTGGCATCAATGGCCGCAAGGTCGAGTTTGTCACCTACGACGACCAGTACAACCCAGCGCGCTCCACAGAAGTTGTGCGCCGCATGGTCGAGCAAGATGGTGTGCTGGCAGTCTATGGAAATTTGGGCTCGGCCGCCAATGCGGCGGTGATGCGCTATATGAACATGCGCAAAGTACCTCATATCTTTTTGGCCGTGGGCGCTGAGCGCTTTGCCGAGCCTGAGAAGTCGCCCTGGACCATGCCCTTCATGCCCAGCTACCAGGACGAGGGCCGCACCTATGCGCAGCACATTCTGAAGACCCACCCGAGTGCAAAAATAGCGGTGCTCTACCAGAACGACGACTTTGGCAAAGACCTGCTGCAAGGTCTGCGTGATGGCCTGGGTGACAAGGCCAAGGACCTGCTGGTGGCGACTGCTTCGTTCGAGGTCAGCGACCCGACAGTGGACTCACAAATCATCAGCCTGCATGCGTCGGGGGCGGATGTGTTTGTGAATTTTGCCACCGCACGTTTTGCCGCGCAGGCGATTCGCAAGATTTGGGACATTGGCTGGCGGCCGCAGCAGCAATACCTGACCTATGTATCGGCCTACGTGAAGATGACCCTGGAGCCTGCCGGTCTGGAGAAATCCAATGGCATTTTGGCGATTGCATTTTTCAAAGATGCCATACAACAGCGCTGGGCAGGCGATGCTGAAACGCAGCGTTTTCTGGCTTTTATGCAGCAGTACGCACCCAACGAAGACATCCACAACTCGTCGGCTGTGTATGGCTACTGCGTCTCACAAACCATGGCCCATGTGCTTGAGCAATGTGGCGATGTACTGACCCGTGACAACGTGATCAAGCAAGCGGCCTCATTGCAGAACTACCGCCCTGAAATGCTGCTGCCTGGCATCGCGCTCAATACATCCGCGACCAACTACTGGCCGATTCAGTCACTGCAAATGGTGCAGTTCAATGGTGTGGAGTTTGAGCCGGTGGGGGACACGGTGCAATTGGGGGCTTGATGCCGTGTTGGCTCCAGACCCAATTAAGCGCGTTTTTAGAATCCGTGAAATTCAATCCTATGGGAGACACTATGTTGCAAGGTCTGATGCAGGATCGCCCGCTGTTGATCTCGTCTTTGGTCGAGCATGCCGCACGCTTTCATCCCGAGGCCGAGATCGTCTCGCGTTTGCCAGAAGGCGGCATGCACCGCACGAACTGGCGTGGCATTCAGCGGGGTGCCAAGCAAGTCGCCAACGCCTTGCAAACGTTGGGTGTCAAGCCCAGCGACCGCATTGGCACGCTGGCCTGGAATTCCTATCGCCACCTGATGCTGTACTACGGTGTCTCGGGCAGCGGCGCGGTCTTGCACACGGTCAATCCGCGTTTGTTTCCTGAGCAGATCGAATACATCGTCAACCACGCTGAAGACCAGGTGCTGTTTTTTGATGTGACGTTTGCGCCGCTGGTCGAGCAGTTGGCCGCCAAATTCACCACCGTGAAGCACTTTGTGTTGATGGCTTCGCGCGCGCATTGCCCGCAACTCAATATCCCGAATTTGCTGTACTGGGACGAACTGATCGACACGCAAAGCACAGACTACGACTGGCCCGAGTTTGATGAGAAAAGCGCCTCGTCGCTGTGCTACACCTCGGGCACAACCGGCAACCCCAAAGGCGTGCTCTACAGCCACCGCTCGACGGTGCTCCACACCTTGATGGAACTGGCGCCCGACACCTTTGGCATCAGCTCCAACGAAACCTTGCTGCTGGTCGTGCCGATGTTCCATGCGAATGCCTGGGGCTCACCGTATGCGGCAGCGATGGTCGGAGCCAAGATGGTGTTACCTGGACAGCATTTGGATGGGGCGAGCATTTACAGCCTGATGCGCGATGAAAAAGTCACCTTCTCGCAAGGCGTGCCGACGGTGTGGATGATGCTGTTCCAGTACCTGGATGCGAACCCACAGCTTGACCCCAGCGAGCTGGGGGTCAAGCGCGTGGGCATTGGCGGCGCCGCCGTGGCCCAGTCGATGCTGGAGCGTTTTGAAAACGAGTTTCAGGCCGAGGTCGTGCAAGGCTGGGGCATGACTGAGACCAGCCCGATTGGTGTGGTCAGCAAACTGCTGCCCAAGCACGCGGGCTGGTCGGCCCAGGAGTTGCTGCCAGTCAAGCTCAAACAAGGCCGCGGCGTCTGGGGGGTGGATTTGAAAATCGTCGGCCCAGACGGGCAGGTACAGCCTTGGGATGGCGTGGCCTCAGGGGCTTTGCATGTGCGCGGGCCCTGGATTGCCAGTGGTTATTTCCGCGCCGAAGGCGGTGCGGCGCTGGACGACGAAGGCTACTTTGACACTGGCGATGTGGCGACCATCTCGCCCGATGGTTATCTGCAATTGGTGGACCGCTCCAAAGACGTGATCAAGTCTGGTGGTGAGTGGATTTCTTCGATTGATTTGGAAAACACGGCGACCACGCACCCAGCGGTCGCCGAAGCTGCCGTGATTGGCGTGCAGCACCCCAAATGGCAGGAGCGACCGTTGTTGATTGCCGTGGTGAAAGACGGCCAGCAAGTGGACAAGCAAGAGCTGTTGGACTTTTTGGGCGAACGCGTAGCCAAATGGTGGGTGCCCGACGACGTGGTGTTTGTCGATAGCCTGCCGCATACCGCGACAGGCAAATTACTCAAGGTGCAATTGCGCGAACAGTTTGGTGCACACCGTTTGCCCACGCTGTAACGCGGCGCTGTATTACAGGCCTATTCTAGAGAGTGGAGGACACTATGGCAGGACCATTGCAAGGCTTGAGAGTGGTGGAGATGATGGGCATAGGCCCTGGCCCGTTTTGCGCGATGATGCTGGCCGATATGGGCGCCCAGGTGCTGCGCATCAGCCGGCCCGGCACGCAGGTCGATCCCACGGATGTGCTGGCCAGAGGTCGCACCACGCTGGAGTTGGACCTCAGAGCGCCAGGCGCTGCTGAGCAGGTCTTGGCGATGATCGCACGTGCCGATGTGCTGATTGAAGGCTACCGTCCCGGCGTGATGGAGCGCCTGGGTCTGGGCCCCGACGCGTGTTTGGCACGCAACCCTGGCTTGGTTTACGGGCGCATGACTGGCTGGGGCCAGCATGGGCCTTTGGCCAAAGCGGCAGGGCACGATATCAACTACATCGCCATTACAGGCGCTTTGAACGCCGTAGGGCGAGCGGGCAGCGCGCCAGTGCCGCCACTCAATTACGTGGGCGATTTTGGCGGCGGCGCGATGATGCTGGCCTTTGGCATCGTCTGTGCGTTGCAGGAGCGACAACGCTCAGGCAAGGGGCAGGTGATTGATGCGGCCATGACCGATGGCGCGGCCTTGCTGTCGGCGATGATGTACGGCTTTCATGCCAAAGGGCAGTGGAGCAACGAGCGCGGCGACAACCTGCTCGATGGCGCCGCGCATTTCTACGACACTTATGTGTGCGCCGATGGCAAGTTTGTCGCGATTGGTGCGATTGAGCCGCAGTTCTACGCCTTGCTGCGCGAGCACTGCGGTCTGGTCGATGACGAGGCCTTTGACCAGCAAATGGACCCTCGCGCGTGGCCATTTTTGAAAAGCCGGCTGGCTGAAGTGTTCCGCTCGAAAACCCGCCAGGAGTGGTGCCAGATGATGGAGGGCACGGATGTCTGCTTTGCGCCGGTACTCGATTGGGATGAAGCGCCGACTCACCCGCACAACCTCAGCCGCCAGACGTTTTATACCGAAGCGGGCGTGACTCAGCCCTCACCTGCGCCACGCTTTAGCCGCACACCGGCAGCGCAGCCGACGGCCGTGGCGGCTCAAACGCCAGAAGCATTGCTCAAACAATGGGGGGTGGCTGGCACCTTTTTGGCCGCTTGAGTGGTTGCCTGCGCGCAGTGGCCAGCAAACGATTTTTTGAATTCATGACACCAGGTTTTCCTTATGCCAATTTCATTTGAACGCAGTTGGATGGATGCCGATTTGGCACTCTACCAAGACACAGTGGTGCGCTTTATCGAGCAAGAAATGCAGCCCCATGACGAAGCAGCCCGCAAGCGCGGCCATGTCGGCCAGGAGATCTGGCGCAAAGCGGGGGCGCTGGGCTTGCTGTGCAGCGATATTCCCGAAACCTACGGTGGCGGTGGCGGTGATTTTCGCTACGAAGCCGTGCTTTACGAAGCCATGGCCCGCCGAGGCTTGAGCGGCATGAACAGCTCGGTGCATAGCATCGTTGCGCATTACTTTCTCAACCACGGCACAGAGCAGCAAAAAGCCTATTACCTGCCCAAAATGGCCAGCGGCGAGCTGGTGGGCGCCATTGCCATGACCGAGCCGGGCGCGGGCTCCGACTTGCAAGGCATTCGCACCACGGCCATCGCCCAGGACGGCGGCTACCGTATCAATGGCTCTAAAACTTTTATCTCGAACGGCTTTTTGGCAGGCGTTGTGCTGGTGGTCTGCAAAACCGACCCCAGCCAAGGCGCGCGCGGCACCTCGATCCTGATCGTTGAAACACAGGATTGCCCCGGCTTTCAGGTCGGCCGGGTGCTGGACAAAATGGGCATGAAAGCGCAGGACACCTCGGAGCTGTTTTTTGACAATGTCCAGGTGCCGGCTGGGCAATTGCTCGGCGGTGTCGAGGGGCAAGGATTCTTCCAGCTGATGGCCGATTTGCCGTATGAGCGCACCATCATCGGCGTGTCCGGCCTGGCCGCGATGGAAGGCGCGTATGAAGCGGCTCTGGCCTATACGCGTGAGCGCCAGGCGTTTGGCAAGAGCGTGTTTGATTTCCAAAATACCCGATTCAAACTGGCTGAGGTGGCCACGCAGATTGCCGTTGGCCGGGCGTTTGTCGACCAATGTGTTCAGCGCCTGGTCGATGGCAGCCTGGACACGGCAACGGCTTCAATGGCCAAGCTGTGGGTCTCTGAGACACAAGGCAAGGTGATTGACGAGTGCTTGCAGCTCTTTGGTGGCTACGGCTATATGAACGAGTACCTGGTCGCGCGGCTGTATACCGATGCACGCATACAGCGCATTTATGGCGGCACGAACGAAATCATGAAAGAAGTGATTGCGCGCAACCTATGAGTTCCGTGTGGGCCGCCAGCAGGTTCTTTCATAAGCCCAACCAGTGGGGCGCGATAGCCGACAGCGTTGTGCCGATACGGAAAGAGCGGGCAGATGGTAAACACGTTCTTGGAGCCTGTTCAAAGTCTCCACGCAGACCGCGTTGGAGCCCAAAAGGATACGCTGCGCGGCAAAAAACGCAGTCGGGCTATCTGCCCGGCGAGGATTTTTAACAAGGCAGCGTGCCTTTTGGGCGCCAACCTGAAGGGCAAGGCACAAAAAAGCGCATGACTGCGTTGCCCGTTGTGCTCATACAGACGCATGAGCTGCAACAGGCGGCTTGTACTGCCTCTTTTTGTGCCTTGCGCGACTGTGTCGAGGCATTGAACAGGCTCTTAGGGCACCAAACCCAGCTTGCGGGCAAAGGCCACCGCTTGGGTGCGGTTTCCGGCGTTCAGCTTGGTGTTGATATTGCGCAAATGCGTGCGCACCGTGCTGTCGGAGACAAACAGCTTTTCTGCCATTGCGCTGTTGGAATAGCCCTCGGCCAACAGCGTCAGCACGCGCGCTTCTTTGCGGGTCAGGGCTTCGAGCAAAATGGCGTCGTTGGCAGCGCTGGGGGCTTCAGGCTCTTCAGGCAGTGGGCCAAAGGCTTGCAGCAAGCGCGCCAGGTACTCTTGCATGAGTGGGCTGCTATGGTGTTTGTCCTGTTGCAGCGTCTGGTAGCGGCGCACCAGCACGCCCAGCTCCGGGCCTTCGTCCAGCAGCAAGCGCATAAAACCTTCCTCGGCCAAGGCGCTCAATTGCTGGCCTAGCACCGCCATCGCATTGGTGAGATCGCCTTGTTTGGCCAGTGCCATGCTGCGCAACAATTGCAGCAGGTGCATGCGCGGCTGGCGGCGCGTGTGCGTGGCCAGCGCCAGTTGCTCATCAATGCGCTGCAGCGCCAGAGCGGGTTGGCCAAAATGCACTTCCCAGCGGGCCATGCCAAGGCCATAGGATTCGGTTTCATGTGCAAACATGCGCTCATGGCTTTCGCGCGCCCAAACCTCGGGCAAATTGGCTTTGAGCAGCTCGCTCTTGGCCGCCTGCGCATTGCGCTGCAGCGTGTAAAACCGTGCCCGCTCCAGGTTGCCTGCGGCGACAACGCGGGGAATTTTGCGGCGGTGACCGACAAACTCCAACTCGGTCAGCAGCGCCAGTGCGGTATCGACATCGCCGCGCCAGAATGCAATGCGCGCGCGCATTGCATGGCTCAGGATCATGTGGTCAGGCAGGCCAACATCGCGGGCCATTGGCAGGTAAACGTTGAGCAAATGCTCGGCTTGTTCGAGCTGATTGACTTCGTAGACCACATAGGCAAAAAACACCCCGGCCCAGGCATTGCCATGCGTGTGGTTGTAGCGCAGTGAATGGGTCGAGTCGACTGCCAGGCGAAACCGCGCAGCCGCTTGGCGCAGCCGGCCTTCTTGCATGTCCAGCAAGCCCTCTGTCGTTTCGGTGTACATGTGCTGGAAGGTGCTGGTGCTGCGGCTTTGCTCGCGCGCCGCTTGCAGCAAGGCGCGCGCTTCACTGGGCTGGCCCATGATGGTGGTGATGTGCGCCATCGCCGTCAGCAAGGTGTTGTCCGCAAAGTGCAGTCCGGTGGGTGGGCGTTGCAGTGCGCTTTTGCCCACGGTCTGGCCTTCGGCAGTGCGGTCCTGCATTGCCAGCAGCATTGGCCAAATGCAGTCGGCATGGGCTTCAATCGCCGCATCACCGGCGTGTTGTTGCAAGGCTTCGCGCAGCATGGTTTCGGCCTGCCACGGGCCATAGGTAAAGCAAATGGCCCAGACGGCGGCCATTTGCAGTTCGGGGCGCTCGTGCAACAAGCCGCCCGGCAGACTGGCAAACCAGCGCGCCAGCAAGCGCATGCGTCCGCGCTGCAAAAACTCTTCGGCATGTGCGCTCAGCATGTCCAGTCCGTACGGGAAATCGCCGCCTTCAAACGCGTGGTCAATTGCGGGTACCGGCCGGCCTTGCGCTTCAAACCATGAGGCGGCTGCCAGGTGCAGGCGGGCGGCTTCTTCGGGCATGCGCGCGTGCAGCTCGCGCTTGAGGTAGTCGGAAAACAGGCTGTGGTAGCGCCAGGCCTGGCGCTCGCTGGCCAGTGGAATGAGAAACAGCGCCGAGTCATTGAGCCGCTCCAGCAAGGCGTTGCTGTCCAGTCGCGGCAGCAAGGCTGCGCATACTGAGGCATCGAGCTGGCGCAGGATGCTGGTTTTGAGCAGAAAGTCCTGCATTTCAGGACTTTCGCGGTAGACGACTTCTTCGGCCAGGTAGTCGGCAATGTCGCGGTGAGAGCCAGAGAAGCGTTCGACGAAGGCGGCTTTGTCAGCCTGGCGGCTGAGCGCCAGCGAAGCCAGCCACAAGGCGGCGACCCAGCCCTCAGTGCGCTCATGCAGGGTTTGCACCAGCGACGGGCTCACGCCATCGCCGCTGGTTTCGCGCAGAAATTGCTGGGTTTCTTCCAGCGTAAAGCGCAGGCGCTCGCCGTCGAGCTCTTCGAGCATATCGCGGCTGCGCAGTCTGGCAATGCCCAATTGCGGTAGCGTACGCGTGCCGATGATCAGGTAGCAGCGCCTGGGCAATTGCGCGATGATTTCGCGCACAATGCCCAGCACTGTGTGCTCGTGCACGTTTTCAAAATCATCCAAAAACAAGGCGTAAGGCGTAGTGGCCTGCTGCCAGGGCAGGGCGGCGTCCAGCGGCGTGGAGCGTTGCTGGTCCCACAGGCCCAGGCTGCAGGCAGCGTGATCCAGGCAGTGGCAAAAGCGCGAGGCGTCGTTGTCAGAGCGGTCCAGACTGATCCAGGCCGTGGCAATGCCTTTGTCTTCCAGCATCAATCGCGCCTGGTTCATGATCGTGCTTTTGCCAAAACCGGCCGGTGCCCGCACCAGAGTCAGCTTGCCTGCGCTGGCGGCAATCAGATCCCGCAGACTGGCCCGCAGCACTTGCTTTGAGTGTGCGGCCGGTGGCGCCAATTTGGACTCGGCCCAGTAGGTGGCCGGGTGCAGACGAGTTGACACTGTGGCTGGTGGTGACGCGGACGGCGTGGGCAGTTCGGGGGTGGCTGGCACAGAAGCATCCTTGAAAGATCACTGCTTAAAACGTGTTTGCGATCTTTTTGCAGTCGCGCAAGGCACACAAAAGCGGCAGTGCAAGGTGCCTGTTGCAGCTCATACGTCTATATGAACACAACGGGCAACGCCGCAATGCGTTTTTTGAGCACCAACGCGGCTGCGTGTAGATGGTGAACACGTTCTAAGGCGCTAGGGGCAGCAGGCGGGCATGTGGCTCGGTGCTGCATTCTCGCATTCTGTGCGCCGCTATTCAGTCGAGTGCATGACAGCGCTGTAGAGCGTGTGCGGCATTACGCGATTTTGCGCGTGTGCGGCATTACGCGATTTTGCGCGTGTGGTTCGCCCAATAAGGCGCACGCAGCTGGAATTTTTGCAGCTTGCCTGCGGCTGACAAAGGCAACTCGCTGCGAAACTCGACGCTGCGCGGGCATTTGTAGCTGGCGATCAGGGTTTTGCAATGGGTGATTACTTGCTCTTCGGTCAGCTCATGGCCAGGGCGCAACTGGATTACCGCATGCACACTCTCACCGTAGACGGCATCTGGGATGCCGATTACGGCCGACATCAGCACGGCCGGTAGTTCGGCCAGCGCATTTTCGACTTCGGCCGAATAGACGTTTTCACCTCCGGTGATGATCATGTCTTTGACGCGGTCGACCACATAGAGGTAGCCGGCTTCGTCCTGGTAGGCGCCATCGCCGGTGTGCATCCAGCCCTGTGCCAAACTGCTGGCCGTGGCCGCTGGCTGATTCCAGTAGCCTTGCATCACATGCGGGCCGCGCACTTGTAGCTCGCCAACCTGGCCGCGTGGCAATTCCTGGTTTTCAGTATCGGCAATGCGCACATGTGAGATGGCCACTGGCCGCCCGGCTGAGCGCAGGCGCGCCGGCTGGCCTGCTTGGGGCAAGTGGTCTTCGTGCGCGAGGATGCTGGTGACCGGCGCGCACTCGGTCATGCCGTAGGCCTGGTAAAAACGCGCATTCGTGAACGCGCGCATTGCTTGCAGCAGCAGGCTCTCATCAATCGCTGCTGCGCCATAAATCAGCGTGGCGATGCTGCCCATGTCGTGCTGGGCAAACTCGGGGTGTTCCATCAGCATTTTGAGCATCGTCGGCACCAGGAACATTTCGGTGGCACGCTGTGTGGTGATGGCCTGCAAGACGGTTTGCGGGTTGAACATGGGCAGCATCACCAGCGTGCTTAAGCTGTGCAGGCTTTGCAATACCATACCCCAGCCCCCAATATGGAAAATGGGCGCGCACACTAGCGCAATGGCGCTACTGGAGCGTGGCACGGCAATCAGCACGCTCAGCGCATTGCTGAGCAGGTTGCGGTGGCTGAGCATCACGCCCTTTGGCTTGCCGGTCGTGCCGCCGGTGTACATGATGGCTGCCAGGTCATCGCCTTGGCGCTGCGCGTCGGCCGCTGGGCTTGCGCCAGCCAATAGCTCTTCGTAGCTCGGCAGATCTGGTGGTGCTGTGCCATTGCCTGCATAAATGACGGTGCGCAGTGCGCGTGAATGTTGGCGGATCTCGGGCAATAGCGGCAGAAATTGGTCATCTACCAGCAAGACCTGGGTGTCGCAGTCGTCCAGCGAATAAGCGATTTCTCGTGCGCTCCAGCGGATGTTGACCGGGTTGACGACTGCGCCTGCCCACCATGTGCCAAAGTAAAACTCGACAAAACGGTGAGAATTGAGTGCCAGCATGCCAACGCGGTCATTCGCGCCAACGCCATGCTGGTGCAGCACTTGCGCGAGTTTGGCTACGCGCTGCGTGAACGCTTCGTAGCTGAAGTCCTGGCCAGCATAATGCAGTGCGCGTTGCTGTGGGCATTGCGAGGCGGCTTTGTGCAGAATCAAAGTGAGTTGCAGGTCCATGAAACGGGTCCTCAAAGTATGGGATAACTGGGTGTGGGGTTTGGTGGTTAGGCAGGGGGGCGCATTGCGGCTGTAATGGCGCTCGAGCCCCCCAAGGCGAGACCTCCATCGACGGGCAAGACCACGCCATTGATGTAGGACGCTTGTGATGAGCAGAGCCACATGGCGGCCTGGGCGATGTCTTGCAAAGTGCCCAAGCGCTGCAATGGCACGGCTTCGGTCCAGGCTTGTAGCGAGGCTGCATGGGGGGCCAGTCTGGCCATGCCTTCGGTGCCTGCAATTGGGCCGGGTGCGATCGAGTTCACGCGCACCCCACTTGGCCCCCATTCCAGTGCAGTCGTGCGGGTGATCTGGTCAATGCCGGCTTTGGCCGCGCAGACATGCACCTGCATGGGCATCGGCAACCAGCTTTGCGCGGCGCTGATGTTCAACACCGCAGCGCCGGGCTTGCGCAGATGCGGCCAGGCTGCGCGCAATACATTGAACGTGCCTTGCAGGTCAATCTCCATGACGGTTCTGAAACCGTTGGCTGACAAGTTGGCCGCAGCGGCAAGAAAGTTGCCGGCTGCGCCCGAGACCAGCACATCGATCGCCCCATGGGCTGCGGCCGCTTGCGCCAACGCGGCGGCAACCGCATCGTATTGCCGTACATCGGCTGCAAAGCCGCTGACGGCTGCGGCGCCCGCAGCGCGCAATTGCTGCACTGCCGCTTCAATGTTGTCCGGGTTGCGACTGAGGATGCTGACGCGGGCGCCGCTCTGCGCAAAGGCCGTTGCAATCCCCAGATTGATGCCACTGCTGCCGCCTGCAACGAACAGGTGTTTGCCTGCAAATTCCTGCATAAAGCTCCTTGAAGGGGCGCGCTTTAAGGCTGTGCGCTCGGTGGTGCGGTGAGTTGCGCGCCCATGTGCGCAACCAGCGTTTGCAGTGCTTTGAGGGGGCGCACCATCACAGTAAAACGGGTGATGCGGCCATCCGTATCCCAGTCGATCAGGTCGACACCGTTGATGGCGATGCCATCGATCTGGGCGGTGAACTCCAGCACCGCCGATTGCGCACCCCGCCATTCGCGCTCGTAGCGAAACTGTGCAGGTCCCAGCACGGCCAAGGCCGCCAGCAAATACTGCTGTGTTTTGGCTACGCCCACTTGCGGTGTGTGCATCGCAGGGGACTGGAACACCACATCAGTGTGCAACAGCGCACGCAGTTGATCGGCATCGCGGTTGCGCACTATCTCGTGCCACTGGGCAATCGGGTCGGTCATGGTGTGTCTCCTAAGGCTTGTCGTTGTTGCCTGCAGCCGCCCTCTGGTGCAGTGCGTGCTGCAAGGTGGGTATCTGATGATTGAATGTAGTGGGCCGCAGCGTGGCTGGAATCGTCGTAACAGACGATTCCAAAGGCGCACAGTGCGGCGTAGCCGGTGTCAGCGGCCGGTAAACACCGGTGCTCTTTTTTCTGCAAAGGCGCGCATGCCTTCGGCGCAGTCCTGCGTTAGCAAACCCAGAATCTGCGCGCGGTTTTCCAGCTCTATGGCCTCGTCCAGGCTGGAGGCATCCAGCGAGCGCCACATGATTTGTTTGGTGTGCTTGGTCGCAAACGGACTGTTGGAGAGAACCATTTGCGCACGCTCCAGGCACAGCTGCTCCAGCGTTTCAGGCGCGGTGAGTGCGGCCACCAGGCCACAGCGCTCGGCTTCTTCGGCCAGCACCGGGCGGCCAGTCAGCATGATGTCGAATGCACGCGTGCTGCCGACGGTGCGCGGCAAGTGGTAGCTGATGCCGCATTCACCGGCGCTCAAGCCAATTTTGATGGCCCCGACATGGAAGCTCGCAGCATGGCTGGCATAGCGAATATCAGCGGCCAGCGCCAGACCAAAACCAGCTCCAACGGCCGCGCCATGTACGCCAGCGATGATGGTTTTGTCCGAGCGCCTCAAACGCTGCATCAGGCTCGCAAAGGTTTCTTGTAGCGCATAGGCCTGCGTAACATCGGTGTGCATCTGGCCTTGCGCATCGAGCATGGATTGGATGTCCAAGCCTGCGCAAAAGCCCGCGCCATTGGCCGTAAACAGCACGACACGAATCGCGTCTGCGGCCAGCACCGGGTCCAGTAATTGGTGCAGCGCCTGCATGTCGCACAGCCGCAAGGCATTGCGTTGCCTGGGGCGATTGAGGGTGATGTGGGCCAAGCCGGGCACTGGGTAGTGCAATACACAGCTGTCGTGCTTGGCGGTGTGGTCGGTCATGCGCATCTCTCCTGCGTAGGGGCTGGTGTTTTTCTTCAGGCCAGCATAACCAGCGCAGCGCGCGAGGGCAATTCGGGTGGGCTTGATTTCGTCGTTTCAGACGATGCCGCGGGCTTAAGGCGCTCTCTACACTTTCAAACTATGCACAGTGCCGAGCGGTGCTGCACGGGCAGACCAACACCACGGCAATACAACAAAGGAGTGCTGCATGCAATTGGATCACAGTGTTGCGGCCGTCGTGACTGGCGGCGCTTCTGGACTGGGCGCGGCGATGGCGCGGCGATTGGCTCGCCACGGCGTCAAAGTCGCTATTTTTGACTTCAACGAAACGGCCGGAGAAGCCCTGGCCAAAGAGTTGGGAGGGGTGTTCTGCAAGGTCGATGTGACCTCTGAAGAGCAGGTCGATGCCGGCTTTGCCAAAGCCCGCCAAGCCCATGGGCAAGAGCGGGTGCTGGTCAATTGCGCCGGTACCGGCAATGCAGTGAAAACCGCCAGCCGCGACAAGGCAACAGGCGAGGTTCGGCATTTCCCGCTGGCCAATTTCGACCGCATCATTCAGATCAACCTGGTTGGCACTTTCCGCTGCATTGCCAAATCCGCCGCAGGCATGCTGGCGCTTGAACCCTTGCAGGACGGTGAGCGCGGCGCGATTGTCAATACCGCCTCGGTGGCTGCGCAAGATGGGCAAATGGGCCAGGCGGCGTACTCGGCCTCTAAGGCAGGTGTGGTCGGCATTACTTTGCCCATTGCACGTGATTTGATGGCCGAGGGCATCCGCGTCAACACCATCATGCCCGGCATTTTCAATACACCACTGATGCAGGCCGCGCCCGATGCGGTGAAGGAGGCGTTGGCCGCTTCCGTGCCATTTCCCAAACGCTTGGGTGCCCCCGATGAATTTGCGCAATTGGCCGAATTGATGATCACCAACGGCTATTTCAATGGCGAGAGCGTGCGCCTCGATGGTGCGATTCGGATGGCGCCGCGTTGATGCTGCGCTTGGCGACAAGCACTTGTAGCTATTTGTCATGACCGCTTGGATAACGCCGCTTTTGCGGCGTTTATCTTTTTAGGCGCGTAGCATGGCAGCAGCTGGTGCAGTTAGCGCCTACACGTTCTTAGGATGTCAAACCCGAAAAGCACACAGACAACATGTGCTTGACGATGTCATCGTCGCTCATCTTGGCATAGAGGCGCAAATACTCGACCGCAGGATCGCAGGTGCGGGCGTAGAAGCTGTAGAGAATCACATCCGCTGGTAATTCTTTGCGCAGTTCGCCGGCCTTTTGCCCTTGCTGGACGATTTTCTTCAAGCGGCTATTGAGCTTGATGGCGGCTGCCACGTAGCGGATATTGCGCGTGAGCATGCTGCGGATGTGCGGGCTGGTCGACGGCAAAAATGGCAAGCCCCCGGCCAAGCGTACGCGCATCGCCCACTCCAGCAAGGCGCTGAGTGTGGCGGTCGGACCCAGGCCTTGGTCCAGACCATCCAAAAAACCTTCCGCCTCGTGCAGCAGCCGCAGCATCGCAGCGGCGGCCAAATCGTCTTTGGACTTGAAATGCTTGTACAGGCTGGGCTTGGAGATGCCCACTGCCAAGGCCACATCGTCCATGGTCATCAAGTCAAAGCCCTTGTTGGCAAAGAGCTGGGTGGTCGCATCCAAGATAGCTGTCTCACGCAGTCGGAATGCCTGGTCTTTAAAGCTTAATTTATTGAAGATACTCATTGGTATTTTTTTCTACTGTGTAGTAAACTAAGTTTCCGATTAGTAAATGTAATTGATAGACCGCCACAATTCAATGGAGCTTGAATGCCTGATTCTTTGCGTCAACCACTTGCAGCCGATTTTCAGCCATTGCGGCGTGTGGCGGTGATTGGTTCGGGCATAGCCGGTTTGTCCTGCGCCTATTTGCTCAGCGAGCATTGCGAGGTGACGCTGTTCGAGGCGGATAACCGCCTGGGTGGCCATGCACATACGGTTGATGTGCATTTGGACGGCCTCAGTGCACCGGTCGATACCGGCTTTCTGGTGTTCAACAACAAGACTTACCCCAATTTATTGGGGTTGTTTGCGGCGCTGGGTGTGCAGCGCATTGCCAGCGATATGTCATTCGGTGTCTCGCTCGATAGTGGCCGCTTGGAATGGGCTGGCACCAATTTGCAAACCGTGTTTGCCCAGCGCAGCAATCTGTTGTCGTGGCGGTTTTGGGGCATGCTCAAGGACATCATGCGCTTTAACCGCAGTGCCCCCCAGTCGCTGCAAGAGAGTCTGGCCAATGGCCAGACCCTGGGAGAGTTGCTGGCCAAGCACCGCTACAGCACCAGTTTTAAAGAGCAGTACCTGTTGCCCATGGCGGCGGCGATTTGGTCGAGCGCTCCCGGTGATATTCTGGATTTTCCAGCTGAGACATTCCTGCGTTTTTGCATCAACCACGGTTTGTTGCAAATAGCAAACCGGCCACAGTGGTACACGGTAGCCGGTGGCTCACGCAGCTACGTCAATGCGATTGCCAGTTATGTGCAAGATATTCGACTCGGTTGCGCCGTGCAGCAGGTCACACGCACTCCTAGCGGGGTGCACATCACCACGGCCTCCGGTTTAGAGCGGTTTGATGGCGTGGTGCTGGCCACGCATGCGCCGCAGTCCTTGGCGATGCTCAGCGATGCCTGTGATTTGGAGCGCCAGGTGCTGGGCGCGGTGCGCTACCAAAGCAACCAGGTGGTTTTGCATACCGACGAGGCTTTGCTGCCGCGCAGGTTGCAAGTGCGCTCGGCCTGGAATTACTTGCGGCAGTCAGCCCAGGATGGGCGCTCGCCGGTGTGCGTCAGCTATTTGATCAACCAGTTGCAGCCTGTGCCATTCAAGCAGCCGGTGGTTGTCACGCTCAACCCGGACAAGGAGCCTGCCAGCGGCAAGGTGCTGGGGCGTTATGTGTATGAGCATCCGCTATTTGATACGGCTGCGATTGCGGCGCAGAAGCAATTGCCGCTGCTGCAAGGTAAGCGTCGCACCTGGTTTGCCGGAGCATGGACGCGCTACGGCTTTCATGAAGATGGCCTGCTGTCGGCCTTGCATGTCGCCAGTGACTTTGGCATCTTGCCGGACTGGGCTGAGCTATGAAAGACGCCGCGCAAATCATTGTGGGTCATGTGATGCATGCGCGCCTTAGGCCACGCAAACACGCATTCGTCTACCCGGTGTTTTGCTTGCGGGTCAACGTCGCACGGCTGCCAGAGCTCAATAACGCCTGGTTTGGCATTGACAAGCCGAGGCCAATGGGTCTGCGCAGCAAAGATTTTGGCCCCCGCGATGGCTCGTGCTTGCTCAGCTGGATTCGCGCCTTGCTGCAAGAGGCAGGACTGCCCTGCGATGGCGAGGTGCACTTGCAAACCTTTCCTCGCGTGCTGGGCTATGGCTTTAATCCGGTGAGTTTTTGGTATTGCCACGATGCACAGGGTGCACTGCGCAGTGTTCTGGCCGAGGTCAACAACACCTTTGGCGAGCACCATATGTATTTGCTGCAGGCCGCAGGTGCCCAGCCGATCACAGCCCGCACCAAGTTGCAGACCACCAAGGTTTTTCATGTCTCGCCGTTTTGCAAGGTCGAGGGGCATTACGAATTCAGCTTCCGCGACGGTGAGTTCAGCCGCTTTGCGGGCATCAACTACCACGACAGTGAAGGCTTGTTGATGCGCACCAGCATCAGTGGCACTAGTCGGCCTTTCAGCGCGGCACAGTTGCGGCGCTGTTTCTTCAGGCAACCTGTGCTGACCGCTGGCGTGATGGCCCGAATCCATTGGCAGGCCTTGCTGCTATGGCTTGGCAAAGTGCCTTTTCACCGCAAGCCCGAACCGCCACAGACCAGCCTCAGCCATGAACTTCCCCCCCACATGCGAGCGCGCACACCCAGGAGCCCTTATGAACCAAAGTGACACCCTTGCACTGGCCAATGCGCCGGTGGATATGCCTTCCAGCGGGCGCATTTTGATGGCGCTGCTCGCTCGCCTGCAACACGGCCATTTGGTGGTGCGCACGCCCGACGGTGCGCATTTGGAGTTTGGCCCAGCCGACAGTGATTTGCGGGCTGACTTGAGCATCCATGACTGGCGCGCGTGCCAGCAAATTTTTTCGGCTGGCGATATTGGCCTGGCGCACGCCTGGCGCCAGCAATGGCTGGGCAGCCATGACCTGACGGCCTTGCTGCGCCTGGCACTGCGCAACCAGGCCGCAATCCAGCGTTTGATCTCGGGCTCGATGCTCACACGCTGCTGGTTTTGGCTGCAACACCAGTTGCGCCCCAATTCACGCAAAGGCAGCCGAGAAAACATCCATTCCCACTACGACCTAGGCAACCATTTTTACGAGTTATGGCTGGACGGGTCGATGACCTATTCTGCCGCCCTGTTTGAGGGCAATTACAACCAAAGCCTGGAAGCTGCGCAACACGCCAAATACCAGCGCATCCTCGACCAGTTGGGCGTATTGCCAGGCCAAAGTATTTTGGAGGTGGGCTGCGGCTGGGGTGGTTTTGCGGTGTATGCAGCCACACAAGGCATTCGCGTGCACAGCATCACGATTTCAGCGGCCCAGCTGGAGTGGGCACAAAGGCGCGTGGCGCAATTGCAGTTGCAGGACTGGGTCAGGCTGGAGCTGCGCGATTACCGCGATCTCAGTGGCCAATACGATGCCATTGTCTCAATCGAAATGTTTGAAGCCGTTGGCCAGCGCTATTGGCCCGGCTATTTTCGCTGCCTGCAAGAGCGTTTGAAACCCGGTGGTAAAGCCCTGGTGCAATCGATCACGATTGACGAGTCTTATTTCAAGCAATACCAGCGCAGCAGCGACTTTATTCGTGAATACATCTTCCCTGGAGGCATGCTGCCCAGCCCCGAGCGGTTTGTTGCTGCGGCCCAGCAGCAAGGCCTGCAGCACCTGGACTCGTACGCGTTTGGCCGCGATTATGCCGAGACCCTGCGCCGCTGGCGGCATGCGTTTGGTGCGCACAGCGAGGCGGTGCAGGCCCAGGGTTTTGATGCGGCATTTCAGCGCACCTGGCATATGTACCTGTGCTATTGCGAAGCCGGCTTTGACGAAGGCCGCACCGATGTCTACCAATTCCTGCTGCAAGCCTAGGAGCACTGTATGCACAGACGCCAATTGCTCGCTTGTGTACCTGCTTTGGCGCTGCTTGGCCAGCAGGTATTTGCGAGCCAGGAGCTCGCTAGCCAACAAAACGCTGCGCCTGTTTGGGCTGCCAATTTGCCGCAGGCCAGATTGCTGGGTGAGGGCGATTTTCGCTGGTTTGGCATGCGCATTTACCGTGCGCAACTGTGGGTCAGCCCCAGCTGGCCCACAGCGCCTGCAAGCAGCGCCTCGCCTGCCTGGCAGCAACAGCCGCTGGTGTTGCATATTGCGTATTACCGCACGATTGAGCGCGCGCAGTTTGTGCAGGCGACCATGCAGGAAATTGAGCGCCTGTATGGTGAGCAATTTTCTGACCAGCGGCTGGCCGAATGGGCCTCTGCTTTAACGGCAGTGTGGCGCGATGTGCAGCAAGGCGATGTGCTCAGTGCCTGGTACCAACCGGGGGACGGCTGCCGCTTTTACGACCAGCACGTGCCCCTGGGCGAACTGGCCGATGCCGAGTTTGCCGACGCCTTTTTCTCGATTTGGCTGCACCCGCAGGCGCGCGATGGCCGCTTGCGCCGCCAGTTATTGGGGCTGGCATGACTGGCGCCGTTATCCAGTGCATCACCAGGCCACCCCGTGCCGCCTTGCTGTGCTATGGCATGCTGGGCTTGCCATTGGCGATGGTGGCACTGCCCATTTATGTGCAAGCGCCCACCTACTACAGCGAACAACTGGGAGCGCCCTTGGCCTTGATTGGCGCGGTCTTGTTTGCCGCCCGGCTGGTCGATACTGTGCAAGACCCTTTTATTGGCCAATGGCTGGACCGCCTGGCGCAGCGCCAGCAACTGCCTTGGGCACTGTGGCTGGCCGCTGTCGTGCTGGCGCTGGCGTTTGCTGGCATCTGGCTGCCACCGGCAGATCTGGGTGCCTGGGGCTTGAGCGCTTGGTTGGGCGCGATGCTGATGCTGGCCTACAGCGCCCATAGTGTGTTGCAAATCGCTTACCTGGCATGGGGCGCACGCCTGGCCGGGCTGGCGCTGCAGCAGCGTGCCGCCGCCTGGCGTGAGGCCTTGGGGCTGGCTGGTGTGGTGCTGGCCAGCACGGCAGGGGTGGTCTTGCTGCAAGCAGATGCCACTGCGCTGCAGGGCATGGCAAGCAATCGCCTGTATGTGCTGCTGTTTGCTGCGCTGCTGGTCGTTGGCTTGGTGGCCTTGCTGCGTGGCGCGCCTGTGTGGCAGGGGCAAAGCGCAGACCGTGGGGGCGACTGGCTTGGTGCCTGGCACACACCCGCATTCAGGCGCGCTTTGGTGCCATTTTTTCTCAATGCGCTGGCGATGGCCTTGCCCGCGACCTTGGTGATGTTTTTCATCGCCGACCGTTTGGCTGCGCAGGTCTGGACCGCGGCTTTTCTGGCCAGCTATTTTGTGGCTGCTGCACTGAGTTTGCCGAGCTGGAATGTGCTGGCGGGCAAGCTTGGCATGGTGCGGGCCTGGCGCTTGTCGATGCTGCTGGCCGTGGCTGGTTTTGCCATCACGCCGTGGCTGGGGCCAGAGAGCGCCTGGGTGTTTGGCGCAGTGTGTCTGGTTACTGGCTGGGCCTTGGGCGCTGACTTGGTGATTGTGCCGGTTTGGCTGGGCAGCCATATACCTGCGCACGCCCAGGCCGCTGGCTACTACGGCCTGAGCTCCTTGCTGGGCAAGCTGGCGCTGGCGTCGTCGGCCTTGGCTTTGCCATTGCTGGCAGTTGTGGGCTACGAGCCAGGCCTGGGCGGCGCGCACGCGTTGTGGCTGGGATGTTTGTATGCCGGTTTTCCGTGTGTGTTCAAACTGCTTGCGTGGCACCAGCTGCGCCACTCGCCAAGCGCCAAGGAGTCTGTATGAAACGTCGACATATCGCATTGACCGTGGCCGCAGTGGCCCTTATAGGCGCGGCCTTGCAGGGCTGTAGCAGCCCCAAGCTGGCCGATTATGCGGACCGAGAGCCCAAGCTCGACCTGGCGGAATTTTTTGCTGGGCGCAGCCAGGCCTGGGGTCTGGTGCAGCAACGCGGCGGCATGGTGCTGCGCCATTTTTATGCCAGTATCGAGGGCCGCATGGACGGTGACAAACTCATTTTGGACGAGCAGTTTGTTTTTGACGATGGCGAAAAACAAAGCCGCGTTTGGACCTTCACACCGGTGGCACCGCAGCGCTGGACCGGCGTAGCCCATGATGTGGTGGGCACGGCCGATTTGCAAACCGCAGGCAATGCCGTGCACCTGCGCTACACGCTGCAAGTGCCCGTCAGTGGCCGCGTGATTGACATGCGCATGGACGACTGGATGTTCCAGCTCGATGACAAGACGCTGGTCAACCGCACCTCCATGCGCAAATGGGGGGTGGAGCTGGGCGAATTGACCGTTTTTTTCCGCAAGCAAGACGCTGGCGCTGACAAGCAGCTTGGCCATACAGGCCATACAGCCCATGCACCAAGCACCCAATAGGGAGGTCTTATGTTTGCAGCACTGAATCCTCAAATCAGACAGTGGCAGGGCAAAAAGGTCTGGATCGTTGGCGCCTCCAGTGGCATTGGTGCGGCGCTGGCCAAAGAGCTGTTGAGCCTGGGGGCCGAGCTGGCCTTGAGTGCCAGGTCAGAGGGGGGCTTGCAGAAGACGGCCCAAGGCCATGTGAATGCCCTGGTCTTGCCGATGGATGCGACGCACGCCTACGAGTGGCGCCAGGCCCATGCCCGCCTCAAAAGCCATTGGGGCGATAGCCCGTATTGGGTGGTTTTTTGCGCAGGCGTGTATCGTCCCGAGCACAGCTGGGAGTTGTCGAGCGCGAGCACGCAGAATACCTTGCAAACCAATTTGGCCAGCGTCTTCTTTGGCATCGAGGCGGTGCTGCCTGGTATGCTGCAGCGCCAAGAGGGTGGTTTGGTACTGGTGGCGAGTGTGGCCGGCTACATGGGCCTGCCGAATGCGACCGTGTACGGCCCTAGTAAAGCCGCGTTGATCAACTTGGCCGAGCTGCTCTATGCCGAGCTGCACCCGCGTGGCTTGGGCGTGTACCTGGTCAACCCCGGTTTTGTCAAAACCCGCCTCACCGAGCGCAACGATTTTCCCATGCCCGCACTGCAAAGCCCGGAGCAAGCGGCCCGAGCGATTGTGGCCGGGCTTGCGCGTGGGCAGTTTGAAATCAGCTTTCCCAAACGTTTTACCTGGTGGCTGCAGTTGGTTCGACTATTGCCTCAACGCTGGCGTTTTGCCGTCATCTCCCATACCACCAAGCCCTGAGGGAACACATGGACAAACTGATTGCCTGGTATACGCAGCTGAGCCCAGAGAGCCTGGCGCAGATCAACCAGATCTACTGCGCAGATGCCCACTTCAAAGACCCGTTCAATGAAGTGCAAGGCACGGCTGCGATTGAGCGGATTTTCAGGCACATGTTTGAGGCCATGCAAGCGCCTCGTTTTGTCGTCGATGAATGCGTACAACAGGGCTGCGTGGCATATGTGCGCTGGGATTTCCATTTCTTGCTGCGCCAACGTGCCTATTGCATCCACGGCACAAGCCGTTTCGAGTTGGCCGCCGATGGGCGTGTGCAAGACCACCGAGACTATTGGGACACGGGGCAAGAGCTGCTGCAGAAGCTGCCGTTTGTGGGCGTGATCTTCAGGCAGTTGGGCAAGCGCTTTGCCACGCCGCAGGTGTAGCAGAGTTAGCGGCAGAGGGGCCTTGGCAGGTCAGCGGGACAATGCCTGTTTGCGTTGGCAGTGAGCGGGGCGTAACTAACCCGACGCAACGATCTTTCGGTCTTCATGATGGGGTAGGGGACGCAAGCACGCTGTTGAGTCCATTGCGGGTGTGGCAGATATTGGCAAGATCGGTATTTGTGTGCAGCAAAGCCGCCCATGCGGCATTGCTACAGAAGCCCCTCTGCGTGCGGCAGCCGGTTTATTCCCTATTGAACTGCCTCGAATCCTTGAGCCAGGCTTTGAACGCGCTGGTGTCTTGGCTGAATACTTTCAGTTGCATGCCCAGCACTGTGAGGTTGTGTTTTCTGGCTGCGACTTCGGCAGCCAGCATCGGTCTGAGTTTTTTGGGTGCCAGCTTGTCACGTGGCGAAAGGCCAAAGCAGGCCTTCAAACTGTTTTCTATCGATGCAACTTCCTGTTTGATCTCACGCAATTGCTCTTTGAGTACCTGGCTGTAGTGCTTGAGCCGCTCATTGCTCAATCCGGCCATGTGCGTGGCATCGATTTGCTCGACCTCCAGCTGCAGCTCCAAGAGTTGCAGCAGTTGCCCGGCTGCATAAGCCTGGTTGGCGCGTTGCATCAACACGGTTTTGCGCTCGCGCTCTAGCGGGTCTGGTTCGCGGTCGGGGTGCAGGCTGCTGGCCAGCTTGCGGTAAACCGCCCGCACCGATTGGCTGGCCTCTTTGTCTGCCTCTTGCTGCTTGCGGGCTTTGGCGGCGTCTTGTCTTTGGGCCTTGCCTTTGGCACGCGCGGCTTCAGCGGCCTGGTGACGCGCTTCTTGTTCGTCGGCCGCTTGCTGGAATTGCGCTAGCAGTTCCTCAGGCGATGCTTGGGTATCGCTATTGGACTGCAATCCATCCGTTTGCTGCGTCTTGTCTCGCTGCAAGGAGGCGTGCTGCGGCAGCGTGTCATCCATCTCAGCGTGGCGGTTGAAAATGGCTTGGAGCTCGGCTGATTTGGCTTTGTTTTGCACTGATGCCAGCACTTCATCGACGTAATGGCAAATCAGCTGGTCCAAATGCGCCTGATCCGCCTTGGCCAGTTTCTGGTCAGAGAGCCGGTCAAACAAGCGCAGCAACTGCTCTTTCAGCGCCAGGTCTTGTTGCTGTAGCGGCACGATCTCGGCCATATAACGCTGGTGAAACAGCGCCGTCGCCGCCTCCCATTCACGCAGCAACTCACGCTGTTGCTCGATCTGCTGCATCAGCGTATTGAATGTGGCCTGCTGCGGCGAGCATGTTTGTACTGCGCCAGCGAGCACTTGAAGAGAGGATTGGGACATAGGCGTGCATTATCGCCAACAAGCGCTTGTCATCCCTCCAGCGCGCTGCTTGTCCTGTATGTTTTGTTATTCATTTATCTATTCATTAAATTATTCACTTTGCATACAATGGCGGTATGGCATCTACACAATCCTCGCATGCTCGCAGTATTGAGAAGCTCCTTAACTCCGGGCCTCTTACCAGTAATATGCTGTGTGAATCACTGGGCCTCAGCCAGCCAACGGTTTCTCGTGCTCTCAAAAGCATGGGGGCGGACGTACTTAGATTCAACATTCATAAATCTATTCATTATCTGCTCAGAGACCATGCACGTGGCCACCTGATCGCCCCTATTGCGCGCGTCACGAAAGATGGTCAATTGCAGCGGCTTGGCGTTTTGGAGCCTGTTCGACCAGAAGGGTTCGTGTTGCTTGGCGCTACCGGTCAGGACAGTTATTCAGAAGGGCTGCCATGGTGGCTGTTTGACATGCGGCCACAAGGCTATTTGGGCCGTGCTTTCGTGCACAAGAATGCCAAGCAGTGGGAGTTGCCTGAGCGCTTGGTTGACTGGAGCGATACGAACGTGCTGCAAGCACTGCACCTGTATGGGGATGATTTGCCAGGCAATGTGCTTGTCGGTGAGCGCTCGGAGCAAGTGTTTATCAACCAGCCAATGCCGACTCCACTGGGATTGGATGGGCGCGGCCAGGCTTATGCGACGCTATCGGCCAAGGCCGATGCAGGTGACATCGCTGGATCATCTGCCGGTGGCGAGCAGCCCAAATTCACGGCTTATGTGCAAACAGAAGACGGTCCAGCACATGTAATCGTCAAGTTCACTGCGCGCGATAACAATGCGATTTCTGAACGCTGGCGTGATCTGTTGCGGGCAGAGCACCATGCGCTGGAGGTGCTGCGCCAAGCGGGTGTACCTGCAGCCAAGACGCAGATCGTAGACAGTCAAGGCCAGCGTTTCCTGGAGGTCGTGCGTTTTGATCGCATTGGCGCTTTGGGGCGCGCCGCCTTGCTATCACTGAGTGCGCTGGATGCAGAGTTTGTTGGAATCGGCAGTTCCTGGTATGCGATCACGCGTGCACTGGTACAAGCGCAATGCGTCGTGCCTGAGGCAGCACAAGGCGCCGATTTGCTGTGGGCGTATGGCACATTGATCGGCAACACCGATATGCATGCGGGCAATCTTTCTTTCACCACGGACAGTGGCCGTCCCTACGCATTGGCCCCAGCCTATGACATGACTCCCATGGCCTTTGCACCTAAAGCCAGCGGAGCGATAGCCAGTACATTGGCGCCCGCCACAATCGTGGCAGCCATCAGTGGTGAGATATGGCGCAAAGCGTATGTTTTGGCAGTGTCTTTTGCAGCGCGGCTGCGCAATGATGCTCAACTGAGTGAGCGGTTTGCCCCTTGCATCGCTGCGCTTGACGAGCATTTAGACATCGCCAAACAGCGCATTGACCGTATTGCTTAAGCCCGCTCAAGGCCTTGTTCAGCCACTTTGGGGCAATGCAAGTGGTCGTGGGACGTAGGGTGGCGCAGCTTCGCTGCCCACATCAGCTGCAGTTGAGTGTTTCTGAGCTGCAAGCGGCTTCTGACAGACGTTGCTGTTTCTTTTTGATCTGGTACTTTTTTGCGCAAGCAATAGACCCGTCCAAACTACCTTACTCCTCGCGAGTGAGATCTGTGTTTTTATAAGCTTTTGTTTCGCCTGTGAAAAATCCTTTTAAATGGTGTGTAATCATGCAGTGCTAACCTTGAATCATCACAGTTACCAACACTGAGGAGAAGGTTCATGGCTATAAATAGCGGAGCATATTGGGTTCGATGGGCGAAAGATAATATTCCAGACAGTTCGCAAATCATTGATCTTAGGCTCGGGTTTAGAGAGAGTGTGCAAGCATTTATTGATGCACTGGAGGCAGCTAATGCAACTGTCCTCATTGAATCCACCCGAAGAAGCGTAAAGCGCGCCTATTTGTTCCATTGGTCTTGGCGGATTGCAACTGAAGATGTTAGAGCATCAGAGGCAATAGAAATGGATGGTGTCGACATCCAGTGGGATCATGGCAATGATGCTGAGAGTAAGAATGGGGCATTGGAGATGGTACGTGGCTTTCGTCTAGCTCTTCCGCCAAGAAGTACAGTTGCACCATCGATGACGAGCAATCATATTAGGGGAGAAGCCATTGATATGAAAATTTGTTGGCTTGGCGATATGTCGGTTCAAGACGCAGACGGCAATATGCGGACAGTACCTTTCAAAACGAATGTCAATACCAACAAAGAATTGCACAAAGTCGGAGCGAGTTACGGTGTCATGAAGCATCTCAATGATGCTCCTCACTGGTCGCTTAATGGGAGATAAACATGTCTCAATGCTTGTTTGTGATAGGTGCAACGCTAATAAGCTTAGTTGGATGCGCTGTTCAGACGCAATCCACGGCAGGTCAGCAAGAAAACACTTTTGGCGTTCAAGAAAATATCGGTTGGACAGACGCCGCGTGCTTAGCCATCAAAAATGCCACGCTTGTGCCAGCGCAAACAGTGTGGTGGCTGGAAACCAATCAGCTACGCCCTGCACGTCGCCTTCAAGTGGTTGCGCAATCGGCTGACCCCGATGTATGCGCTGCCTTGTCGCCAGGACGCGCTGAAGTGAATCAAGGGGCCGGTTATTCTTTCTATGCGTTGTCGGCCAATGCGGCAGAGCTGGATTTCGGCATTGCTTTTTTGGAGCAGGCTGCCAGTGCGCAATACGAAGCCACTTCTTGCGTTACATCGGAAGGCGTTGCTTTTGAGGCAAAAACTCACAATCGCTCCGAGGAGCCGTGGAGCGGTTATTACTATTTGGGCTATGATGTGGAAAGCACTTGTCCTGAATAGGCAGCCTGCTTTTGATGTTTTGAAGAACATGCCAGCGGCCTTTGAGACATCCCACGTTGCAATGCATGCCTAAAAATAGCCACTGCATTGCGTTAACCAGTCACATCCGCACGGGCATCAAGCTACCAAAGCCCACTCAAAGCCCCAACTGAGACAAGCCAGGATGCCCATCCGGCCGGCGTCCAAGCGGCCAATGGAATTGGCGCTCCGACTCTTTGATCGGCATGTCGTTGATGCACGCAAAGCGCCGCTGCATCAGCCCATTGGCCTCAAACTCCCAGTTTTCATTGCCGTACGAGCGAAACCAATTGCCAGCGTCGTCGTGCCACTCATACGCATAGCGAACCGCAATGCGGTTTTCCCCAAATAGCCACAGCTCTTTGATCAAGCGGTAGTCCAGCTCCTTGTTCCACTTCCGTTCTAGGAAGGCTTGGGCTTCGGCGCGGTTATTGGCGAACTCTGCTCGGTTGCGCCATTTCGTATCTGGCGTATAGGCCAGTGCGACCTTGGCCGCATCGCGTGTGTTCCAAGCGTCTTCAGCCAAGCGGACTTTCTGGATAGCGGTTTCAAGTGTGAATGGGGGCAGTGGCGGGCGAGTTTCCATGATTAGCCTCATTAAAATCAATGTAGAACGATCTGTCTACGTTGCGAATTCTAGCCAATGTAGAACGACTTGTCTACAATATGCGCATGCACACTTCAACACAAGCATTGGACGCGCTGCCGCCAAGAGAGCGCATCCTGCTCGCCGCCCATCAACTTTTTTACAGCGAGGGCATACGAGCGACTGGGGTGGACAAAATCATTGAGCGCGCATCGGTGAGCAAGGTCACGTTCTACCGGCAATACCCGAGCAAGGACGATTTGATTCTGGCCTACCTGGATTACCGGCATGGCATGTGGATGGAATGGTTCACCGCCAGCCTGGCGCAAGAGGCGGCGGAGGGCGCATCGGCGGCAGATGCGCTGCTCAGTACGCTTGAGAACTGGTTTGGCCAGCCCGACTTCAGGGGCTGTGCGTTTCTGAATGCAGCCGCTGAGCTGGGTTCTGCTGAGCCCGCAATACTGGAAGTCGTGCGCAGTCACAAGCAAGACATGGCCGAAGTATTGGATGCCTTCTTCAGCGCAGACCGTGCGTCTGCAGGGCAGGTGCTTGAATTGACGATTGATGGCGCAATAGTCCATGCCCAAATGGGGCAGCCGCTGGATGCGGTGATCGCGAGTGTCAAAGCCTCTGTTGAAGGTATTTTGTGCCGCTAGCAAGGCGCTCACTGCCTGGTCTAAACCAATATGTTTGGCGCGCAAAACGCCATCGGCCACGACAAAATCTGCCACGACATCGGCGCGCACACCACGCCAGCAATGTCAGTTGCTTGCGTGCAACTATCCGAGTCGGTAAACACCGCCATCGGCCATTGCCACACGCCCATTGCAAAGCAGCTCTTCCAGGTGCCTGAGGATGGTCCGCGCTTCGACCATCCGCACCCACGGTGCATCAAAACCCGGTGGGTACAGCAGCCGTTTCTCGACCAGTTGCTCAAGGGTTTGAGGGCCCTCTGCCAGCAGTGAGAGCAGGCGCTGCCCGCGCTCATCCAACTTATCCGTGTAGGCGGCCAGATCACGCATGAAGATGTCCCGGTCGGTATAGACACCACGATGGTGTGACGTGATCCAGACGCTCGCTGGTATGTCTGGCAGGCGCGCCAAGCTAGCTCGGAAATCTTGCAGACTGGAGCCAGGATCGCCGTAATAAGGGCCGAATCCGGTCAAATCGATATCGCCAATAAAAGCAATACCGTGCGGCTCGATCACAAGTACGGAGTGACCAGCGGTGTGACCTGGCATGTGGATGGCGCGGATTTGTGTGCCACCGAGCTCCCAGCAGGCGCCATCTTCATAGCCTTGCGCATCGGGTCTTGGGGTATAGAAAAAGTCCCGTTGAAACTGCCCCTGCACTTGGGCTTGCTGGTCCTGCTCTTGCATTCCCATGGTGGTGGCAAAGCCATCCCAGCTTTGTACAGCAGGCAGGTCAGCCACTGGTGCATACACGCGTGCGCCAGGCAGGCGGTGCAAGCCCGCCATGTGGTCCTCATGGGCGTGGCCCAGCACGACGAGCTCGGTCGCATCCAATTCAGCGCCGATATGGTTTGACACAATGGGCGTATCCAGTGCAGCCAGGGTGTCTGCGCCACGAATGAGCACTTGATTGCCGTCCGGGTACTTGCCGTTCTTTTCGCCAAGAAAAACGGCAACTGGGCCGAAATCGACACGTTCGATGTGCTTATTCAAGTGCGTACTCCTTGTAGATTTTCTGGGATGGCTCATGCCGTTGCACACAAGACTGGCGCATAGCCTGTAGCCCCAAAAAAGGGCTGATGATTTAAATCCCATCGGAGAATGCCATCCGATAGGATTTTGCATTGTCCCACTTGGGACTATGCAAGGCGATCTGCTGCAGGCCGCACATGCCGCACATGCGTATGTGTCAAACGGGCCAACGCCGCAAGGCAGCTTTTGTTGCGCTCGCTACTGAAACAGATGTTGAACATGGATTTTGGAGCTGAAAGCCTCTCACTGGTGCCTCTGTATCACAGGAGCATACTGCCTAGTGCGGCAAGCTGATGCTGCAAAGCGCCTTGTATAAATAGGAACACGATGGCTGCTTTGAGTGGACTTCATATGGGTTTGGAGAGGTTGGCCAATAGATCTAAATGCAAACAAACCAAAACTAACACTCCAATTTCCGCTAAAAATGCCCTTTGCATGGCGTGTGTATCTTCCAGCGTTTATGGGGTTCCCACTGTTGCAGATGGCTGCAGTTTTTCAGAGACTTTTGACATGGATTGCGGCTGGAACAGCAACGCCTCAAACCCAAGGCGAAGAAAATCATGTTCTTAAATGGTAGTACATTGCAGGTTTTTTGGATTTCTCTGGTTGAATTATTTCAGTGTCAAGGATGACAATTTATGAATGCATTGCAGCCCATACATATTACTTTTTTTATTTATATCATCGCGATGATTGGCATCGGATTTTACGCGTACAAGTCCACGCAAAATCTCTCTGACTACATCCTGGGTGGACGCAGCCTTGGCAGCGTGGTCACTGCGTTATCTGCCGGAGCATCGGATATGAGCGGTTGGTTGTTGATGGGCTTGCCTGGTGCTATTTTTATTGCTGGTATCTCTGAGTCCTGGATTGCCATTGGCCTTACCTTGGGGGCTTATCTCAATTGGCTTTTTGTAGCGGGTAGACTGCGCTTGTTTACTGAGAAAGCCAATGATGCCTTGACGCTTCCTGATTACTTTCAAGGACGCTTTGAAGACAATAGCCGTTTATTGAAGATTTTCGCTGCAATCATTATTTTATTTTTCTTTGTTATTTACTGCGCATCGGGTGTAGTTGCAAGTGCCAGACTTTTTGAGTCTACGTTTTCAATGAATTACGACACTGCAATCTGGGTTGGGGCATTTGCAACGATTGCCTATGTGTTTATTGGCGGATTCTTGGCTGTCAGCTGGACGGATACGGTTCAGGCCACACTGATGATTTTTGCATTGCTGTTGGTGCCGGTGGTTATTCTCTTGAATATGAATAATTTTTCAGGGTTAGATGCCACGGCGGTGATTGAGACCATCCGCCAAGCCAGCCCAGAGCACCTGAATTTCACGCATGGCCTTTCATGGATCGCTATTGTTTCGTTGATGGCCTGGGGGCTGGGGTATTGTGGTCAGCCGCATATTCTTGTGCGCTTCATGGCCGCCGATTCGGTGAAAACCATCCCTCGTGCGCGCCGAATTTCCATTGCATGGATGGCTCTGTGCCTGTTGGGTGCAGTCCTGGTGGGCTTCTTTGGTTATGCGTACTTTCTGCACAACCCACAAGCAGGAATTCAAGTAGTGGGCGGTGTGAATGCAGCGGGCGAGGTGGTCAAAGGCAATCCCGAGACGGTTTTTATGGAGCTGGCAAAAATACTGTTTAACCCATGGATTGCAGGCATCGTGCTGTCAGGCGTGTTGGCTGCAGTCATGAGCACATTGAGTTGCCAACTGCTGGTGTCATCCAGTGCACTGACTGAGGATTTGTACAAAGGTTTTTTGCGAAAAAAAGCATCGGAAGCCGAGCTGGTATGGGTGGGGCGCATCATGGTATTTATTGTTGCCGCGCTGGCTATCTACATCGCCTACGACCCTAATAGCAAAGTCTTGAGCCTGGTTTCCTACGCTTGGGCAGGCTTTGGCGCAGCCTTCGGCCCGGTGGTGATTTTCTCCATTTTCTGGAAGAAAACGACACGCAATGGCGCACTGGCAGGCATGCTTGTCGGTGCTTTGACGGTGATTGTTTTTCCAGAAATTAAAAAATGGCTGGCAGCCAGTGCAAACATTGACGTCTCTGAAGTGTTGGCGCAATTTCCGCTGCTGGGAGTGTATGAAATTGTCCCCGGTTTCATACTGTCTTGTTTGGCCATCGTGCTTGTCAGCCTCTTAGGCAAACCATCGCAATCCATGGTTGTGCAATTTGAAAAGACAACTGACGAATACAAGAAAGCCATGCAGTCATAAGGCATTGGCATCCAATGTCTTTCAAATAGGAAGCCTGATGCTTAATGCCTCAGGCTTTTTTAGAATGATTGGCATCGTCCGCACGGATTTGAGTGCATGCTGTGGAGTTTTTTGGTAAAAGGTTTTTATATGCTGTCACCAGTTTAAGAAGCGGTTGCTTGGACAGACACCGCTTGCTTGGTGTATTTGTTTCCACAAATATGCATTGGCTTGCCTTCAGATCGGCAGTCGCGCAGCCATACGGCTGTGTGCTGCGCAGTTTGGCATGGACGCTAATAGGCTGGGTGGGAGGGGGCTACTAACAGGGGCGGTTTGCGTAAACGACCGATAGCCGCTCTCACCCCTAGCCCCAAAAATCATAAACATACAAGCAGCTCTTAAGGCTTGATAGGTGTTTTTATTTGCTGCAAGATGAAAGAGCAAAAAATCGTTAAGGATTTTTACTGTACCAAAGAATGCTTGGAGAAAATCAGCCATGGATGAGGATGTGCCGTATGCGAGTTACTATTAGGAGTTGTTAATTCGCCGCAGGGGTAAGGTTGTTAATAGTGTTAAATACGGAGATGTTGGATGAATGATTTTTCAAATAATTTTTGTTGTTATTTATCGGGTGCACTTGATTCTGGGTATTTTTGTTGTAAGGAGCTTGTTGATTGGGCTGATCGAAAAATTCTTCAGTGTGAAGTCCCCAAAATTTGGCTTGTTAATTTATCATTGGTTAAATGTACCGGATGTTTTTACTCCTTGGAGGAAGAGGGTGATTCGGATTTGCGAGCATCTTTGAATAAGGAATGCCTAAATGGCTGTAGTGATGAAGGTTATGAGGGCTTTTTGTTTCTCAAATATTTAGAGGGGAGAGTGGATGAGGCTGGTGTTTTAAGTAGCTATGGAGAGAAAACGACTTTTGATGATGTTGCATGGAGTGATTTGCTGCCAGAAATGAAGAGGCAAGGTCCATTGGCTGAGAATTTTTTGAAATTTATGAGGAGAGATGATTTGTATGAAGTCGCTCCGGAAATATTCAATGCCTAAGATTAAATATAGATTGTTTTCCTTTGCGGACAAAATCATTAAAAAGAATGTTGCTCAGCGAATCAAGACCCAGCCTTCAAACTAGCCCCCCGCACCTCAATCCTTACCTGATCAAACACAGTCTTCCCATCCGCACTGCGCAACTCCAAGGTGAATTGCCCCGGCTGCGGCGGCCAATACCAATGGCTGGGGTCGCGTAAGTCTGTCACACGGGTATTGTTCATCCACCAATGCAGTTGCTTGGCCGGAGCGCTAGATGCAATGCGCAGCATTTGGTTATGGGGCGGAATATCCGGATCCAGTGCCAAAATCGTGCCGTTCAAGGGCTGGCTGATGCGCGGCTGCACACTGGTGGCATCGGCGTTGCGTTGGGATTCGGTGGAGCTTGCTGCGTTAGGGGCGGGCGCGGCGGCGCTCAGTACAAACAGGCTTTGCTCGGTGCCGGGCACAAACCATTCGTCTCTGGCCGTTTCCACCAGCTGCGCACGGTTGCGGCGCGGGTTGGGGGTTTCGGCCCCTTGTTGGTCTGGCTCGTCATAGGTGTAGCGCACGGCTTGGCGCACCAGGTCTGCAGGTGCCTTGGGCGTTGGAGCCGGGTCGATTTGGTGCAGCCAGGCGGCCATGCTGGCCCACACGGGCGCCGCGCCCGAGATGCCGCTGACGTCTTGCATGGGCGAGCCATCGGCATTACCGACCCAGACTCCAATCGTGAAATGCGGCGTATAGCCCATCGCCCAGTTGTCGCGCATGTCTTTGCTGGTGCCGGTTTTGACCGCGCTCCAAAAGCGCGTGGCCAGTTGGCTGTCGGTGCCAAAGGTGAGCAAGCGCGCATGGCGGTCGGACAACATGTCGCCGACGATGTAGGCGACATTGGCAGGCAGGATACGGGTGTGGTCTGCTGCCAGTGACTCACTTGCAAGGGCTGTCTTGTCTGAAGTGGTGCTGTTCGTATCCATCGTTTCAGCAGCAACGGCTGGCGCAGCAGTGCGGGCGATGCGCTGGGTGGCGACCGGGCTGCTCACGCCGGCATTGGCCAGTGTGCGGTAGGCGTTGGTGAGTTGCAGCAGGGTAACATCAACGCCACCCAATGCCAGGCTGTAGCCGTAGTAGCCCGCCGGTTCTGGCAGCGCAAAGCCCAGGGCGCGCAGCTGCGCGGCAAACCGCTCGGGCGTGACCATCAGCAAGGTGCGCACAGCCGGAATATTCAAGGAGCTGCCTAGCGCCTGGCGCACCGAGACCCAGCCTTTGTAGCCCTGGTCGTAGTTTTCCGGGGCGTAGATGCCGTATTGCGTCGGAATTTTGGCGGGGGAGTCGTGCAGCAGCGAGGCGGCGGTCAGGCGCCGCTCGGCAATCGCCTGGGCGTACAAAAAGGGCTTGAGGGTCGAGCCGGGCTGGCGCAGCGCGACTACCGCGTCGACCTGGTCGGCCTGGCTCAGGGCTTGGCCTGAAGAGCCCACCCAGGCGAGGATTTCGCCGCTGGCATTGTCCAGCACCAAGACGGCGCCGTCTTGCACGTTTTTGCCTTGCAGCGCGCCCAGGTGCAATTGCAGCGTTTGCTGGGCATGCAATTGGATGCGCCGATCCAGACTGCTGGGCAGTTGTTCGGGCAGGGCGGTGTGTGGGTTCTGGCTGCGCCATTGCTGCATCGCGTAGCGGGCAAAATGCGGCGCTGGGCCACTGACGGGCTCAAAGTGGCGGTTGCGCAACGCGGCCGAGGTATACAAATTCAGGGCTTTGCAGTCTTCGCCCCAAGGCGATTGGGCTTGTTGCAGGATCTGGCAGGCTCGCTCACTGACCCTGGCGGCTGGCGCGTTGGGTGCGCGCAGCAAGGCGGCGGCAATCGCGGCTTCGCGCTGGTCCAAGCCGTGCGGGGCTTTGCCAAACAGGCTACGTGAGAGTGCGTCAATGCCGATGATCTCGCCCCGAAAGGGCACGAGGTTCAGGTAGGCTTCAAGGATTTCGGCTTTGCTCCAGCCCGCTTCCAGTTCGCGCGAAGCCCAGAGCTGGCGCCATTTTTGCCCCCAGCTGCGGCCACCAGAGCGTGAGCGCAGGCTCTCGTTGAGCAAGCCAGCCAGTTGCATCGTGATGGTCGAGGCACCACGGGTGCGTTCGTTCCAGAGATTGGCCCAGGCGGCTGCGCCCACGGCCGACCAGTCAACGCCGCTGTGCTCGTAGAAATTTTTGTCTTCGGTGAGCAAGACGGCGTGCAGCAAGGCTGGCGAGACGTCGGCCAGGCCGACCCAGTCGCCTTTTCTGGCCGTGAAGTCGGTGCGGATGCGCTGTAGGCGTTGGCCATTGCGGTCCAGCAGCCAATGCTCGCTGCTGCGGTAGTCGCTGTGCACTTGCGCAAAACTGGGCAGTTCTGCGTCATCGCCTGTTTCAGCATTTGCTTGCGCGGCTGCACTGGGTGCGGCCTGCGTGGTGGTTTGTGCCATGGCGGGTTGGGCCAGCAGGCAGGCGAGCGCCAAGCCCAGGCTGCGCCAGCCGCCCAGCAGTGCGCGGGCGATTGGCGTGTCAATTGGCGTGACAGGGGTGAGCGGGGCGGCGTTCATGGCCTGCAAAGATGCCAGCGGCCCGAATGGGTGGCTTGCGCTGCTCCATTCGGTCTGGCGGCTGCCCCAGCGGTTGCGCTTCAACGGGGCAGGTCTCCAATGGTCATGGCCTGGTTGGGCGTTTCAGCAAACACTTGCGGCATGTACAGGGCTTCGGCCCGCGTGGGCGGCAGGAAGAAGCTGCCCGGCTGGTTCAGGCGCACCGTGTACTGGTAGCGGGTCGCGCCTTGTGGCAGGCCGTAGTAGTACACGCGCATCACATCCATTTTGCGCTCTTCCCAGGCAATGCTCCAGCGGTTCGTGTTGTTCTCGTCCTCGTCCTTATTGGTCGATGTGGCAATGCTGGCATCGCGCCCCAGGCCGCTGCCCAGGATGGTACTGCCGCTAGGGATGGGGTCGGTCAGCGCGGTCATGCCGACTTCGACGTTGCTGTGCACAGTCAGTGTGACACGGTAGATATCGCCTTGCTGCCAGACACCAGCTTGCGCTTGCTGGATCGGCGTAATGGTTTTTTCCACACGCAGACCAGACGAGACGGGCTCGGTAATCGGCACGGCAGCCAGCGCACTGATGGTTACCCACGGCTTGCCCATGCCGAACTGCTCGATGGACAAGGTGGTGGTGCTTTGGCTGTCACCTAGCAGGGCAATCGCATCAGGCCATGCAAAGTCCATGCGCAGCTTGTCGGTGCTGGTGTTGACTGGGCGGCTGGCGGCGTTGCCGCTGGCTGCAGGCTGTGGGGCCCAGGCGCGTTCTTGTTTGTCGCCTGCGTAGCTGGCTTCAAGCTGGCCGGTGACTGGCTCCGATTCGTGCAGTTGCGCAAAGGTGCGCAGTGCCAGTTGGCCCCAGATGTTGGCCGTGGTCGTGCCCCAGTTGCCGTTTTTCTGGCGCGCCAGCAAGCCGCTGGCCAAGCCGCCCATGTCGTCGTGCCAGCTTGGCAGATCGGCCGTCAGCAGCAGCAAGCGTGCGGCGTTGGAGTCGCCATTTTGCATCATCCACCACCAGTTGTCGTTTTTCTCCGTGGTAAAGAGAATTGCGCCACCGGTCAGCATGAGGCGGCTGCGCAGTTCTTGCTCAACCACTTGCAGATGCTGCGCGCGCTGGGCAATGCCAGGCAGGTTTTTCAAGATTTGCAGCCAGTCCAGCAGTGCATGTGTGGGCAGGCGTTGCGGGGTGATTTGCATGCTCTCGAGCATGCTGGGGCTGGCGGCATCTTGCGCGCTGAGGGCGGCAATGACAAACAAGCGGTCAACGGTGCGGTTGTTGCGCACGGATTCGTATGGGCGCTCCAGGCGGCCTTCGACCACATTGGTCAGGGCTTCGATCATTGTGCTGCGTGAGGCCTCATCCATGCGCATGCTGTCTTCATCCAGGGATTGCATGACCGCATCGAGGGCGAGCAGGTGCGCAGTCAGGTAGATGCTGCCGGAATCCGGGCGACGCGGTGGGAAGAACGAGGCCAGGCCTTGGCTGTCCAGATAGCTGGGCAGATCGGCTTCGGCGATGTCGAACAGGTCCTGGTCCATCAAACCAATCGCTTTGCTGTAGCGCTGCTCCAGGCAGGTGTACGGGTACCAATTCCACCAGCGTTGCAGGCCAGGCAGGATGTCGCCAGCCAGCGAGGCCTGGGCATCAATTTGCAGGTGGCCACTGCCTTCGACGGCACCGGCAGGCACGCTGGCTTGCACTTGCAGCGGCGCTGTCAGCTGGCGCAGACTGGCTTGTCGTACCGTGACAGGCACAGCAGGCAGCAGGGTTTGGGTGATTTTCAGGCTGTCGCTGAATGCTGGGCCGCTGCCTTGGGTGTCAGCCTGCAGCTCCCAAACAATCGCGCCTTGCGGCGCGGCCGAATGCAAGGCGGGCGCTGTGACGCGCCATTGCACGGTCTGTGCACCGCCCGATGGAATCTCCACCGTGCTGGCTGCCAGTGATGCCTCGTTCTGCTGGCCGCTGACTTGCACAGTCATGGCCTTGTCGCTGCTGTTGCGGATGGTAAAGCGCGCATCGTAGGCGTCACCAGCGCGCACCACCGGCGGCAGGCCGCTGATGATTTGCAGGTCTTGGGAGACGACCAGCTCGCTGCTGCCCGAGCCAAAGAATTGCTCGCCTTCGCTGGCAATCGCTTGCGCGTGGAAGGTGGTCAGGCTGTCGTTGAGTTTCACATCGACCACGGCCTTGCCGTTGGCATCGAGCTGGATACGCGGCTGCCAGCTGACCAGCGTGTCAAACAGTTCGCGGGTGGTGCCGTCAGCACCACTGCCACCGCCACCACCAGCGGGGGCGGATTTGCGGCCGTAGTGGCGCCTGCCCAGCACTTCCATTTGCGCGGTCGAGGTGACCACGCCCCAGCCGCGCGTTTGCATCATCGCTGACAGCAAGTCCCAGGTCGGGTTGGCCGACAGCTCTAGCAGGGCTTTGTCGACCACGGCCAGGGCGACTTCGGCGTTGGCCGCTGGCTTGCCGTTCGGCAGGCGCGCTTCAATCGTCAGCTTGGCAGTATCGCGTATCGCGTATTTGTCTTTGTCGGCTTTGACGCTGACCTGGATGCGGTGGCCTTCGTAGCCGACCTTGATGGCGGCGACGCCAAAGCGGTGGCTAGGTTTGCTCAGGTCGACCATCGCAGTTGGTGCGACGGCTTCGCCGGTGTCGTTGCGCCAGGCTTGCCACCACACTATGGGAGAGCGGAAGCCCCAGGTGAAGAAGCTGTACCAGGGCACATCACGCAGCCGGCCGCGCACAGCCAGCACGCTGACGTACATATTCGGGGCCCAGGCTTCGCCAACTTTGAGGGTAAAGCTTGGGTCCTGGCCACTCAGCTCGATGACGTGGGTCTCCAGAATGCCTTCACGCTCGACTGCGACCAGCGCTTGTGCTTTGCGGTAGGGCATGCGCACCTGGAAGCGAGCGGTTTCGCCAGGTTCGTAATTGGGCTTTTCGGGCAAGATGTCCATGCGGTCCGAGGCTTCGCTGTCAAACCACATCTCGCCTTCGCGTGTGACCCAGACTTGGGTGGCGGCAGCAAAGGTCTGTTTGGCGCTGTCTTGAACTTGTGCGACCAGCTCAATCTGGCCGGGCTCTTGCAGGTTGGCGGTACAGGCAAAGCGGCCGCTGGCATCACTCGTGCCTTGGCAGACGGTGCCTAGGTCCTTGCTCTCGTAGTGGTGCTCGTATTTGTAGAAGCCGCCGACCATGCGTTTGCGCGTGGTCAGTGTGGTGTGGGCCAGGGCGCGCACGGTCACCGGGGTATTGGCGCGTGGGCTGCCATCGGGGCTCAGCACAATGGTGCGCACAAGCAGTGGTTTTTTGACCGAAATCCAGCTGTCGGTCGCAATGCCCACCAAGGTGTCGCTAGGCCACCAAGGGCGCACGCTGGTGATGGTTTGCATCTCGCCGTTCGGGTCTTCAAAGGTCGCTTCAACGCGCAGATTGGAGAGGCCGTTGCTGCCGTCTTGCGCCGTGGGTTTCAAGCCATTAATGGTGAAGGTGGCGCTGCCTTCCTTATTCAGGCGCAGGGCCTTTTTATCCAGCAGCAGGTGTTTGCGTTGGGCATCGAGTTGAGTTGATGCGTTATTGTCCGCGGCGTCGTCCTGTTCGCTGTTGCTGGGGTTCGGGGCGTCAAAGCTGTAGCTGGGGTAGTTGTCAAAGCGCAGCGTGCGCGGCTCCAGCATCGCTGAGATTTGCACTGGCCAATCGGCTGCAGCGCCGCCGCTGACATAGCCCAGCTGCACATTCATGTCGACGCTGTCGACGCCGACCAGCGTGGCATTGCCCACCGGTGTCATGCTGCCTTCAAACACCGGCAGCCTGAATTCTTCCACGCGGAAGCTGCTGGTGCTGTAGCTATTGGTGTAGCGTTCGCCTTGCAGCGTGACCATGTACTGGCCCAGCGCCGCAGATTGAGGCAGCTTTAATTCAGAAACGGCGCTGGCCGTGCTGTTGCCAGCGGTATTCCACTCCAGCTCTTGTTCGTATTCCTTGCCGCTGCCGATATGGCGCACGACCATTTTGGCGGGTAACTCGTCTTGTGCGGGAGCGGCAAAGCCGTTGAGGGTTTGCGCACGCACGAAGTGCTTCATCGAGACGGTTTCTCCAGCGCGCAGCAGGCTGCGGTCCAGCACGGTATGGGCGACTGATTCGTGCGCGCTGTAGTAGGGTGAGCTGGTCGGCACGTTGAAGCGCCACGGCTCTATGCCGCGGGTCCAGTCACTCCAGACCAGGCCCATGTCTTCGCCATCTGCCGAGCGGGCCGAAATCATATAGGCGCGGGAATTCCAATAATTGCCATCGCGGCGGCATTCGCTCGGCGGGCCTTTGATCTCGTCAAAACGGGCAATGCCCTCGGAGTCGGTCGTGGCGTTGGCGACCACGCTGCCATCGCAGCGGTTGATCTGGACTTTGGCATTGGCCACTGGCAGGCCGCTGTCCAGTGAAGTCACCCAGGCCAGGGAGTTTTCCCCGCCGAGCTTGAAGTGCACGGCCAAATTCGTGACCAGCACGCTGGTGCGCGCATACAGCACGCGGGCGCTGGCGTAATCAGGATCGAGCAAGGCCTGTCCCAGCGCGGGCGAGGCGGCTTCGACGACTTGGAAGCCTGGTTTCAAAGGAATGCCGACAACTTCCGTGGCCGCACGGTCTTTGTTGTTGGAGCTGGCGGGAATGGTTTGTTTTTCTGTGCCAGCGACGCCGTTCAGCAGGGAAATCGCGCGTGCCTCAATGTAGGAGGGCTCGCGCTCGTCGGCTTCCTTTTTATTCATGATCGGCAAATCACGGATGCCAGCTTCTTCAGCGAAGGTGCGACTGACAAAATTGCCTGGGCTAAAGCGCTCGGTCAGGAACATCCATTCGATGATCTCGGCATCGGACTGCACTGGCAAGATCGTGATTGGCAGTGGCGCTTCGACACGGCGCAAGGTGATCGGCAGCAGCGCACGCTCGTGGTAGCCCTCGGCAAACGGCTCGATGATGGCGAAATTGCCGGTGGGGAATTTTGCCAGCGCCGGGGCGTTGCCCGTCTTGACGGTCAGCGGGTACGCTGCGGCGTTCTCTAGGGGGCGACCGGCTTCGTCTTGCAGGCCTTCTGGCAGGCTCAGGCTCAGCTGTGCTTGCTCAGGGAATGGGCCTTCAAATACGACGGTGTTAAAGGCCTGACCTTGGTATGCGACTGGATTGTCCTGCCATTGCGACAGTGTGATGGATTGGCCATCGCTATAGCCCCATTCGTCGCGGATTTGGACGCTAGGCTGCCAGCTTTGCTTGTCGTGTTGCAATTGGAACTGCTCGATCCAGCGCATATCGACATCGGCGCTCAAACGCAGCTCAAACGGCAACACCGGGATGCAAGGCTCGCTGGCTTGCTCGCGCTGGCAGGAGAAGGTGGCCTCAAACGGTGCACGCACTGTGTATTCAAAGGTTTGTGCTTCTTCGGTTTTGAGGCCATTCGGCGCAGCAATGCCTTTACCCCAGACCAGCGTCATATCGGTGCCGGCGGTCAGGCGGCGCTGGCAGGCCAGTGCGACGGTGTTCTTGTCATTGGCTTGTGCATCGCCGTCGTAGCGCGAATCAACCAACTCCAGCAAGGTGCTGCGTTCGGCCTCGCTGAGTATGCGCACGGGAATGCGCTCGCCCACATCTTTGGTTTGGCACCAGCTGCGCGAGGCAATTGAGGCCAGATCCACTGGACTGTTGAGATAGAGCAGAAATTGCTGTTCCTCGTCAATCGCACCATCCCAGCGGTAGGGCAGAATATGCTCAACAGCTGGGCCGCCGGTATTGAAGTTGTGTGCCTTGGTAGCAGCCAGGCCGGCCCCATCCAAGTCTTTGAAGGCGGCGTTGCTTTGTACACTGCACAACTCACCACCGCCTATTGGTTTGGTAAAGTCAAAGACCCAGCGGCGCTCGTCAATCCAGCGGCCACTGCCTGCGGCCTCTTGGCCATTGCAATGAACTTGTACTGGCGCAGTCGCAGTTGGCTGGCCAAGCGGCACAGCGGCTTTTTGCATGGTCACAACCACTTGCACGGCATCTGAGACACGCCCGGATGGTGTGATGGACTGGATCGTGGCAGCCTGGCTCAGACCAGCGTAGAGTACGCTGAGGCCAACTGCCAATTTGCGAGTGGAGGGATGAAGTGAAAAAGCCATGGTCTTCCCTTGTGGTGCCTGGTGTTTATTTCGCTAAAGAACGCAGTGCTTGTCGAATACCTTCGCTCGTGCCAATGTCAGCTGGCAGCGTTTTGAGCGTCTGTTGTGCCTCTTTGTCGGAGTAGCCCAAGGCCAGCAAGGCCTGCAAAATATCGGCGTGGTGGTGCTGGCCCGTTGTCGCTGCGCTGGCGCCAGGCACTTCACCGATTTTGCCTTTGAGCTCGAGCAGCATGCGCTCAGCGGTTTTTTTGCCAATGCCGGGCACACGTGTGAGCAAACCCAGCTCTTGTTGGGCAATCGCGCTGGCCAAATCACTAATCGTCATACCCGACAAAATGCTCAGAGCGGTTTTGGGCCCCAGACCCGTGACTTTGATCAACTCGCGAAAGCTGGCGCGCTCCTCCGTGCTGCCAAAACCATACAGCAAATGGGCGTCTTCGCGCACAATCATATGGGTCAGCACGCTGCAGGCCTCACCCAATTGCGGCAGGTTGTAGAAGGTGTTCATCGACACCAAGACCTCGTAACCGACGCCGTGGCAGTCGATCACCACCAATGGAGGGGCTTTCTCCACTAACTTGCCGCTGAGTTTTCCTATCATGCTGCTTCCAAGTATTGCGATAATGCGATTAAGCCAAAGGCTATTGCATAAAGACTGAATTATTACCGCCAAAGTATGTGGTGTCAGTCGATCCGCAGGTGATGCTCATTGTTTCGAGACAAATCAAGCGCACCCTGTCGGTTATTGTCTTGATTGTCTCGATAGGATTCTGATTTGTCAGTGATTGTGCGCCATTCTTTTATTCCTGTGAGCAATTCGCGTCTGGCTAATTTGGTGGGGCCGATGGACTCTCACATCCGCACGATTGAAGCCGCCACGCAAACCACCATTTCACGCCGTGAGGAAACCTTCAAGGCTGAGGGCAGCAAACGCAATGCCGAGCGTGCGATCGAAGTGCTGCAGGCACTGTATGAAATTGCCCATAAAAGCATCTCTGGCGACCATTTGCAATTGATGTTGGCTGGCGACGGTCCGGTGTTGGAGGGCGCAGACGGCTCGGCGCGGCTGTCTACACGCAGAAGCGACTTGCGCGCGCGCACACCCAACCAGACGGTTTACCTGAACCATATTGCCGACCACGACATCACCTTCGGTATTGGTCCAGCGGGTACCGGCAAGACTTATTTGGCCGTGGCTTGCGCGGTCGATGCGCTAGAGCGCAACGCCGTGCAGCGCATTGTGCTGACCCGCCCGGCGGTTGAGGCCGGTGAGCGCCTAGGCTTTTTGCCGGGCGATTTGACGCAAAAAGTCGACCCTTACCTGCGCCCCTTGTATGACGCGCTCTATGAATTGATGGGCTTTGAACGCGTGCAGAAGGCATTTGAGCGCAATGCCTTAGAGATTGCGCCATTGGCGTTTATGCGCGGGCGCACCCTGAACAATGCGTTTGTGATTCTGGATGAGGCGCAAAACACCACGCCGGAGCAGATGAAAATGTTCCTCACTCGCATTGGCTTTGGCGCCAAGGCAGTGATCACTGGCGACGTGAGTCAGATTGACTTACCGAAAGGTACGGGCAGTGGCTTGCTGGATGCGCGGCATATTCTCAAACGCGTCAAAGGCATTGCTTTCACTGAGTTTGACAGTGGTGACGTGGTACGCCATCCGTTGGTCGCGCGCATTGTCGACGCCTACGATGCGGCTACCCCCCCGGACTACAGCAGCAGGCCTACACCTGAGGTCGGCACCAAAGCAAGGAAAAAGAACGATGACTAAGCGATTCCTGACCTTTCGCCGCTGTGGCAGTTTGTGGGCGCCATCGCTTGTCGCGGCCCTGCTAACGGGCTGCGGTGCGGGCCAGCCTGCGAACACGCCACAAGCCGCTTTGCCGGCTAGCAACACGCAAGCAGTTGCGCCCCGCGTACAAACACCACAGCCAGCAGCGGCAATGCCACCTCCGGCGGTAACCAGTAGCGCCAGAGTGCAATGGCGCTACCAGTGCCCAAGCCCTAAAGGAGGCGAGTGGCTAGTCGCCACCTACCATGGCCAATCGCCAGAAACAGCCACAGCGCTGACATTACAGCGCGGCGAATCGCAGACGCAATTCAACCGGGCGCGCTTGCCTGGTAATCCGGTTTTTCTGGCCAATGATGAGCGCAACGACTACCGCTGGCTATTAGAGGCCAATGGCTCTGGTTCATTGCGTGTGCGTGCCCCGAACCGCACAGCGGTAGAAACGCCGGTGTTGACTGGCTGTCAACCAGTCCAATCTTGATAAGAACACCAAGAACAACTACAAGGATGCATGCACCATGGCATTGCCTACGCTGAATCTGTCACTGCAATTTGGCCAATTGGCCAACGCGGCTGTGCACCGTGATGTACTCAAGCGCCACAAAGTCATCCGTTGGCTGCGCCATGCGCTGGCCTCGGACGGCGAAATCACCGTGCGCATCGTCGATGCCGAAGAGGGCCAGGCGCTGAACCGCGACTACCGCCACAAAGACTACGCGACCAATGTGCTGACTTTTGACTACGCGGCAGAACCCGTGGTCATGGCGGATTTGGTCTTGTGCGCGCCAGTGGTCGAGCGCGAGGCCCAGGAGCTGGGCAAAAGCCTGGAGGAGCACTACGCCCATCTGTTAGTGCATGGCGCTTTGCATGCCCAAGGCTGGGACCATGAGACCAGCGAAGCAGATGCGCAAGAAATGGAAGCCTATGAGACCGAGATCATGCTGGAGTTGGGGTACAGCAACCCGTATGCGGTTGAGTAAGTCTGTGTGACCAGGCTTGTCTGGTAGGGGGGGCTGGAGCCAAGTTTTTGGTGATGGCACGTTTGTTTATTCTTATCTGGCAATTCTTTGAAGGCGGTCCGCATGCACATAGAGTCACTCCAAGACGTGCCCAATGCAGATCTGCATTGCCACTCGACCGCTTCTGACGGTGTGCTGGAGCCACGGATGTTGGCCTTAAGAGCGCACCACAATGGGGTACAGATATGGTCGCTGACAGACCACGACACTTTGCAAGGCCAGTTGGAAGCAGCGACGGCTGCTACAGAACTTGGAATTGACTACGTCTCAGGGGTAGAAATATCGACCTTATTTGCGGGGCGCACGATTCACATCGTTGGTCTGGGCTTTGATGTAACAGACATTGGGTTGAACCGCCTATTGGACGACAACCGTGCGCTGCGTGACGAACGTGCCAAGCTGATGGCGCAAAAACTTGAAACCCAAGGGTTTACAGGCGTCCTGGAAGGCGCTTTGCGTGTGGCAGGCTCACCCACCAATTTGGCGCGACCGCACTTTGCCCGCTATTTGGTGGAGAGTGGCCAGGCCGATACAGTCCAGGGCGTGTTTGAGCGCTGGCTAGGCGATGGCAAAAGCTGTTTTATTGCGACCGACTGGGTCAGTATGGGAGCGGCCATTGCCGCCATACGCGCCGCAGGTGGCACAGCGGTATTGGCCCACCCGTTGGCTTATGGTTTGAAACCTTGGGAGTTGGATGTTTTGTTGACTGCTTTTCAGCAGGCTGGTGGCGAGGCCATTGAGGTGGTTTCTGGTGCACGGCTGAGTCGTTCAGAGATTGAGCAATTGGCGAGCACTGCCGTAGAGATGCAGTTCACGGCATCCAGAGGCAGTGACTTTCACCAGCCGGAAGAAGGTGATGGGGATTTGGGGCTCGTGCCCAACTTGCCCAGACAACTGCGACCTGTATGGCACAAGTGGCTGACAAAAAAATAAAGGTCTTTCCGTTTCATGGCGCCAAAACTGCGCTA
>NZ_SSWX01000018.1 GCF_004803635.1 Lampropedia aestuarii
ATGGCTTTCACGGCACCTGGGTTAGCCAGGCACAGCTGCAACAAGGCCACTAAACAGCTGCACCATGCTTGGGCACAAGCATCGACCATCCTGACCTGAAACTGCTCGGCTGTTTAGTCTCGACGCAGTCGCGCAAGGGACAAAAAAAGAGGCAGTACAAGACGCCTGTTGCAGCTCATATGTCTGTATGAGCACAACGGGCAACGCAGTCATGCGCTTTTTGTGCCTTGCCCTTCGGGTTGGGGCCCAAAAGGCACGCTGCCTTGTTAAAAATCCTCGCCGGGCAGATAGCCCGACTGCGGTTTTTGCCGCGCATCGTATCCTTTTGGGCTCCAACGCGGTCTGCGTGGAGAATTTGAGCAGGCTCTAAGAGGGCATTGGCAAAGCCCTCTTGCAGCTCACCACTGCCCGGATCGCCTGCAAGTTGGCGAATGCAGCAGGCATGACTAGCAGCCGCACCACAGCAGCGCATTGCACCACTTGCATCCGTGGTGCGTTTGTCTGCTCGAGTCAGGTCTGATGCAATTCAATCAAATCGATAGCTGTAGTAGAGGCTATAACTTTCAATGCCTTCATTGGGCTTACTGATCCCCGCGTTGGAGTAGTGCAGCACTCTGAACCCAAAGCGGTGCTTTCCATAATCAAAGCCCACGCCCAGGCGGTCTTCAAAATTCAGCGACCCACCGAGCTGTTTGTCCCCTACACGCGTTTTTGAAAACGCCGCAGCACCAATGCCCGCTTCAAAAAATGGCTGCAAAGAGCCACTGCGTTTGAATTGGTAGACAAACACAGGGCTCAAAGACAGGCTGTAGCTTGTCTGCCCGAGATCTCCGGCCTGCCAACGGGTCAGACCCATGTCCCAAAATCCTGACACGTAACCCGTCGAGCTTTCTAGCCAGCGGGAGGACCAATCCTGAAAAGCCCCGACCCGATAAGTGGTTTGTGTTTGCCCTGTACGTCCCACCGAGACGGCGAGATCCCAAGCATATAAAAAAGGAGAAAAACTCAAGAGAGCAAGCGCGAAAAATATGGTTGAGAAATATTTTTTGACCATACCGCCCCTTCTAAATGGGTGGATCACCATCGCCTGTCGCACACAAGAGGCAACCACGATAGAGAAAACTGACTATGAAATATTTTTGATCAATTTTTAGCAAGAAGAATCGATGCTAGCACGATAGAACTGGCTCTGCCATGACAGCGTTGCATAGATGCAGCAAGCCATGCGTCAGCTGCAATCGGCAAGTGCCTTGCGCGCGACCGTTTGCTCCTCGGCCTGGTTTGACGACAACGAAGCCGATGCAGATCAAGGCATTGCGCACAGTGGCGCACATTGCCCAGGCCGGGGCGCGGCAGCTGGGCTATGCGGTGCGTCCCTCATCGACCACATGCGAGAACATGGCGCATCACGCAAGCCTTGAGCGCAATGGCCACGAAGTGCGCCCTGCAGGCTTGGCGCCTATTTGGGATGAAGCGCCAGTCCACAACCATGGCAGCCCAGACTGCCTGTCATGGCTGCGGCTGCTGGCAACGATCCCAATACGCCGGAGAGCCAAAATGGCCACTGAGAAAGTCCAAAAACGCATTGAGTTTTTTAGAGCCGCGCCGGTTGGGCAAATACACGGCCCAAATGCCTCCCATGTCGCTGTCGCCAACCCATGGCTGCCAATCCTGCAGCACCCTCACAAGCCGACCTGCGCTCACGTCTTGTCCAATCAGCCAAGTCGGCATGATCGCCAAGCCGACGCCACCGATAGTCGCCTGTCTGAGAACCTCTGAGCCATTGGCGCGCAAATTGCCAGAAACACGCACCTTCTCGGTCTTGCTCTGACAAGTGAACGACCAGGTGCTGGAATGGCTCAAGTCACCATAATTAAAACTCAAGCAATTGTGGCGGCTCAAATCGGCCGGCGTGGCAGGCACGCCATGCGCTTGCAGATACGAGGGACTGGCGCACAACAAGCGTGTATGCGGAGCGAGTTTGCGCGCCACCAGGTTCTGCGCCACTGTGGAGCCAAGACGAATCGCCACATCGAAGCGGTCCTCGACCAAGTTGGCCAGTTCATCGCTGAGCTGAATATCCAAGCGCACATCCGGATACTGCTGCAAGAAATCGGCCACGACAGGGGCAATATGCAACCAGCCAAACGCCTGCGGCATCGAAATACGCAGCAAGCCACTGGGCGGCCCGGCCAGCTCACAAATTGAGCGATCGGCACTCTCCAACTCATCAACAATCCGGCGCGCCTCTTCGTAGTACCGCTGCCCGGCATCGGTGAGTGTGACCATGCGTGTGGAGCGGTTCATCAGGCGTGCACTCAGCTGCTTCTCCAGCATGTTCAACTGCCGCGTCAACGAAGAAGGTGCCACCCCCAATCGGCGCGCAGCCGGCGCAAACCCCCCATTCTCCACCACCGCCATAAATGCATTCAATGCCGCAAATTTGTCCATAGGTGCCTCCTCTGCCGTAATCCTATAAAGCGCCAAAAAACCCATCTCATCATTGCGTTTAACGCAAAGAAGATAACGAATTTTAGAGTATTCTCATTTTTAATGAAAAGACGCATGATGGTATCCGTAGTAAGAGCCCAGTGGCACTGCACCAGCCAACGCTAGCCTGCAGATGCGCTTGGCACTTGTCCATCCCACTGATCTTTTTAATCAACACGCACGCACCATGAGCCACGCACCCGATCAATCCCCGCAGCTATTCACAGCCCTGACCATTGGCCATTTAAGCCTGACTAACCGCATCGTTATTCCGCCCATGTGTCAATATTCGGCACAAGACGGCAATGCCAATGACTGGCACTCCATGCACTACGGCAGCCTGGCCGTTTCTGGCGCTGGTTTATTGATTATTGAGGCCACGGCCGTCGCCCCAGAAGGCCGCATCACCGCCTGGGATGTGGGCTTGTACAGCGATGACAACCAAGCCGCTTTGACCAAGCTGCGCAAGCAACTCGCTCACATGTCAACCATGCCGGTAGCCATCCAGCTGGCCCATGCAGGCCGCAAGGCCTCGTGCCAAGCACCATGGCATGGCGGCGCCAATATTGCCCCGAACCAGCCCAATGGCTGGCAAACCATCTCAGCCTCGGCACTGCCCCATAACGACATCGATGCACCGCCACGCGCCTTGTCCAAAGAAGACATCACCCAAGTGATTGCCGATTTTGTGCGTGCCGCCCAGCGTGCCGATGCCGCAGGCATCGACGGCATTGAACTGCACATGGCGCACGGCTATCTGGTGCACCAGTTCCTCTCGCCCTTGAGCAACCAGCGGGACGATGAATACGGCGGCAGTTTGGAAAACCGCATGCGTTTTGCTCTGCAGCTGTACCAAGCCGTGCGCCAGGCCTTTAACCCCAGCAAACCGGTCTGGGTGCGTATTTCGGCCTCAGACTGGGTCGATGGCGGCTGGGATCTGGAGAGCTCGGTGACCCTGTCTAAAGCACTCAAAGCCCTGGGCGCGCCGATCATCCACGTCTCCAGCGGTGGCCTGTCGCCGCAACAGGCAATCCCACTCGAAGCAGGCTACCAGGTCGGCTTTGCCACGGCGATCAAAAAAGAAGCCGACATTGCGGTGATTGCTGTGGGCCTGATCACCACACCCGCCTACGCAGAGGCGCTTTTGGCCAGCGGCCAAGCCGATGCCATCGGCATTGGCCGCGCAGCGCTCTACGATCCACGCTGGCCGTGGCATGCAGCGGCAGAGCTGGGGGCTCAGGTCGATGCACCACCGCAGTATTGGCGCAGCCAGCCGCGTGAGTTCAAGGCCTTGTTTCGCAGCCAATAAGCATGCCTGGGCTGGCTATTTAACCCCCAGCAGCACTGAGCAATTGCGCGCTCTAATTGCGCCCCCCGCGCGCTAGCCACCTTCCGCATTCGCAGTCCAATCACCAGCGATGGCCTGGTACAGCGCAATGCTGGCGCGCACGGCGTTGACTTGGCTTTGAGCCTGTGCATCCTGGGCGTTCAGTTGCTCTCGTTGCGTCTCCAGCACATCGAACAGGCTCGCCGTGCCTGCCTGGAACATGCGCTGGGCCAGTTGCTCGGCCTGGTTGCGTTGCGCAGTAACGGACTGCAGCAGCTGCAGCTCCGCATGGTTGCGGTCCAACTGCACCAAGGCGTTTTCCACCTCCTCCAAGGCCAGAAGCACTTGCTGCTGGTAGTTCGCCAACTGTTCTGCCGCACCGGCTTCGCTGGCGGCTATGCGCGCACGCACGCGGCCTGCATCCAGAAACGTCCAATCAATGCCCAACAGCACGCTGCGATTGGCCGTGCCAGCGCTGAATACATCACGCCCAGCAAATGCGGTACTGCCCAGCACTGCGCCTAAGCTAACGCTTGGGAACAAATCGGCAGTGGCCACTCCAATGCGCGCAGTGGCCGCATGCAGGCGCGCCTCTGCAGCCGCTATATCGGGTCTGCGCCGCAGGACATCGGCCGGTGTGCCGGGTGCCATCATCGCAGGCGGTTGTGGCAACTGGCCATTGCCATCAAACGCCCCAATCAATTGATTGGGTGTACGCCCCAATAAAACAGCCAGTCGGTGCTCTTGCCGCGCAATGTGCTGCTGCAGTGGTGGCAGTTGTGCTTGCGTGGCTTGCCATTGCGCCTGAGCGCGGCTGCGATCGAGCTCGGTGCTGCTGCCGGCCTGCAGTCGGCGCTCAACCAATTGCCAGATCGCATGCTGGTTGCGCTCGGCCGCCATGGCAATCGCCAGCCGCTGCTGCAAGCCGCGCAGCTGCACGTAGCTATCGGCTACTTGCGCGGCAATCAGCACTTGCAGCGCCTGCAAATCGGCCTGCGTGGCTTGCTGCTGCGCCTGCTCGGCCTCGACCGCACGCTGAATGCGGCCCCACCAATCCAGCTCCCAACGGGCATGGATGCTGGCACTGTAGCTGCGCGCTGAGGCCATTTGTTCAGCGCTGCGGTTTTGCTGCGCTGCATTGCCTTGCATGGTCACACTGGGCCAACGCTGCCATTGCGCCTGCGACAACAAGGCCTGCGCAGCTTGCAGTCTGGCCGCCGCTGCAGCCAGGTCCTGGTTGTTGTGCAGCGCTTGTTGCACCAGCGCGCTCAACTGCGCATCACCAAACTGGCGCCAGAACGCTGTGCCCTGCAGGTCACCGCGGTCTTGCTGCGCTTCAGTAGAAGCGGCCATAGTGGCTCGTGCAAACTGTGCGGGCCACGCGCTGGCGGCTTGTGGGCTTTGAAAATCCGGGCCTACCGTGGCGCAGCCAGTAATCAACAAGCTGCAGGCCAGGGCCATGCCACTGGCAATTCCTTGCTTAGCCATGGGTGGCCTCCTGCATCGATGGGGTTGCATCACCGCGCACAGCCACCAGCGATCCACCGCTGAGCTTGCGCAGGCTCACATAAAACACTGGCGTCAGGAACAAGCCAAACAAGGTCACGCCCAGCATGCCTGAGAACACGGTCACACCAGTGACCGCACGCACTTCAGCCCCCGCACCATGCCCCACCAGCAGCGGCACAGCGCCGGCAATAAAGGCAATCGAGGTCATCACAATCGGCCGCAATCGCAACCGGCAGGCTTGCCGCGCTGCCTGCCATGTAGCAACACCTTGCATTTCCAGCTCACGCGCAAACTCGACAATCAAAATCGCGTTTTTGCAGGCCAGTCCCATCAGCACGACCAGGCCCACTTGCACAAACACGTTGTTGTCCCCCCCCGTAAGCCAGACTCCAAACAAGGCTGCACAGATACTGACTGGCACGATCAGGATGACCGCCAATGGCAAGGTCCAGCTTTCATAGAGCGCAGCCAACACCAAAAACACAAGGACCACAGCGAGCATAAACACCACGCTGGATGCATCGCTTTGCGCCACTTGCTGGTAGCTCATCTCGGTCCAAGCCAGCGCAATGCCCGGCGGCAGGGTGTTGTCTGCGATCTCGCGCAGCTTGGCCAGCGTCTGGCTGGATGACAGCACACGTGGGTCTGCATCACCAATCAAATCAGCCGCAGGAAATCCGTTGTAGCGCATCACCGGATCGGGCCCATAGCTGGGTGTGATGCTGACCATGGAGGCCAGCGGCACCATCTGGCCCTGCTGATTGCGCGTTTGCAGCTGGCCAATGTCTTGGGCAGTCTGGCGGTAGTCGGCATCGGCTTGCAGCACGACCCGGTAGACACGGCCAAACGCATTGAAGTCATTGACGTACACCGAGCCCAAATAGGTTTGCAAGGTTTGAAACAGATCGCCCAGTGCCACGCCTTGCGCCTTGGCTTTGCTGCGATCGACCTCGACCTCCAACTGCGGAATATTCGATTGGTAGGCGCTGACCGGGTAATGCATGCCCGGTGTTTTGGCGATCTCGGCCTGCATCGCATCGAGCGCCTGCTGCAGTGCGGCGTAGCCTAAACCTGCGCGGTCTTCCAAAAACAGCGAATAGCCCGAGCCATTGCCCAGGCCCTGAATTGGCGGCGGCATCAGTGCGTAGCCAAAGCCCTCGTCCATGCCTGCGAGCTTGGCATTGAGCTCGGCGCTGATGTCGGTGGCACTGCGCGAGCGTGCCTCGAACGGTTTCAAAATCACGTAAGAGCTGCTGAGATTGGGCGTATTCGTGCCTTGCAATGCATTCAGGCCTGCAAAGGCCGACACGGATTCGACCCCCTCAACCGACAGCGACAGCTGCGTCAACGCTTGCGTGACCTGGTCGGTGCGCTGCAGCGACGCGCCTTCTGGCAGTTTGGCCCCTGCAAACAAGTACAGCTTGTCCTGCATTGGAATAAAGCCACCTGGCACGTGGTTGAGCAGCACGGCTGTGCCCGCCAGCAAACCAACGTAGACCAGCATGACCACACCACGCGCGCGGAAAGAGCGCCCCACCACGCCCTCATAGGCGTTGGCGCTGCGCGCAAACACACGGTTAAAGGCTTGGAAGAAGCGGCCCAAGCAGGCATCCATGGCACGCGTGAGCCAGTCCTTGCGCGCGCCATGGCCTTGCAACAGCTTGGCCGCCAGCGCTGGCGACAAGGTCAGCGAGTTGATCGCCGAAATCACGGTAGAGATCGCAATCGTCACCGCAAACTGCTGGTAAAACTGCCCGGTGATGCCATCCAAAAATGCCATTGGCACAAACACCGCGCACAGCACCAGGGCAATTGCAATAATCGGCCCAGTCACCTCTTGCATGGCCAAATACGCTGCCTGTCGCGGTTGGTGGCCTTGCTGAATAAAGCGCTCGACGTTCTCGACCACGACAATCGCATCGTCAACCACAATCCCAATGGCCAGCACCAGCCCAAACAAGGTCAGGGTATTGATCGAATAACCCAGCAGGTAGAGTCCCGCAAAGGTGCCGACAATCGACACCGGCACCGCCAGCAAGGGAATCAGCGAGGCGCGCCAGGTCTGCAAAAAGACAATCACCACCAGCACAACCAGCACCACCGCTTCTATCAAGGTGGTTTGCACGGCTTTGATCGAATCGCGCACAAACACCGTCGGGTCCCACAGATACTCAAATTGTGTGCCCTGCGGCAAATTCGCAGAGAGCGAATCCAAGGTTTGGTAAACCTGCTCGGCCACGCCCAGCGCATTGGCCCCTGGCGTGAGGAAAATGCCCATCGCAGCCATATCCTGGTGGTCAAGCGATGCGCGCAAGCTGTAGTCGCTGGCGCCCAGCTCCAGCCTGGCCACATCGGCCAGTCGGACCAACTGCCCAGACTCACCTGCTTTGAGCACGATCTCGCCAAACTCTTCTGGGCTTTTGAGTCGGCCTTGCACGTTGATCGACAGCAGCTTGTCCGCGCCCGCTTTGCTGGGCTCAGCGCCCAATTGCCCAGCCGAGACCTGCACGTTTTGCTCACGCACCGCCGCCAGCACATCGCTGGCTGTCAGTTGCCGTGCAGCGAGCTGCTCAGGGTCCAGCCAAATGCGCATGGCGTAATCGCCCGCACCGTACACGCCCACATCGCCAATGCCGGGAATGCGCGCCAGCACATCCTTGACTTGCAAGGTCACGTAATTGCGCAGATACAAGGTGTCGTGCTGGCCGTCGGTCGAGGCCAGCCCCACATACATCAGCGGCGTGTTCGACTGCTTTTGCGTAGTAATGCCGTATTGCCGCACCTCTTCAGGCAGGCGACTTTGCGCTTGGCTGACGCGGTTTTGCACCCGCACGGCAGCGGCATCGGGGTCAGTGCCAGGACGAAAACTGGCAATCACCTGCAAGCTGCCATCAGAAGCGGCCACTGACTTCAGGTACATCAGGCCTTCAACACCGTTGATGGCTTCTTCCAAGGGCACGGCAACCGATTCGGCAATGTCCTTGGGATTGGCGCCTGGATAGACCGCTCGCACCATGACGCTGGGCGGCACGACCTCGGGATATTCACCCGAAGGCAGCTGCGGAATGGCAATCAAACCAGCAGCGAACAAGATGACGGAGAGCACGATCGCAAAGATCGGCCGGTCGATGAAAAATCGGCTGAAGTTCATGCGTGGCTCCGATCAGGATTGCGGCTGCGCTACAGCACGAGCCACGGCATCGGCATCGGCATCGGCATCGGCAGCCTTGGGCATATCGCCCTGCGGCTCAGGCGCCAGTGGCATGCCGGGGTAGTAGATACGCTGCATCCCCGCAACCACCAGCCAATCACCTGGCTGCAAGCCCGCGTGAACCACGCGCTGGCCTTGCACCATGCGCCCCAATGTCAGCTCACGCCGCTCGGCGCGCTGGTCAGGGCCCACCACATACGCATATTGGCGACTCTGGTCGGTCAGCACGGCCTTGTCATCGATCAACACGGCAGTGATGGGCTGGCCAGCCTGCATTTGCACACGTGCAAACATGCCCGGTGTGAACTGGCCCTGGGTGTTATCCAGGGTAGCGCGCAGGCGGATCGTGCCGGTTTGCGGATCGAGCTGGTTGTCGGTAAAGCTCAGCTGCCCCTGGTGCGGGAAGTCGACCTCGCCACTGAGTCCCACACGCACCATCGCAACCTGCGCGGCAGCCCCGGCTTCGCGGCTGCGCCGCAGGCTGTGCTCGTCGGCATCGAAATACACATGGACTGGATTGCCCGAGACCAGCGTCGTCAACACGCTTTGGTTGGCCTGCGCCAAATTACCCACGGTCAACAACGCGCGACCGGCCAGGCCACTGATGGGTGCGCGCACTTCGGTAAAGTTCAGCGCCAGTTGCGCCGTGCTCACAGCCGCTTCAGCCGCTTGCACCTGGGCCTGCGCTTGCGCCAGTGTGCCTGCGCGTTGATCGGCCTCTTCGACCGAAATGGCCTTGGCCGCAACCAAATCGCGGGCGCGCTGGTCCTGGCTCTTGGCCAAAACAGCCGCCGCTTTGGCACTTTGCAATTGCGCTTGTGCACTGGCCAGAGCCGCCCTGTAGGATCGCGGGTCGATGCGAAACAGCACCTGGCCTTTTTCAACCCACTGGCCTTCAGTGAAAGCCACGCTGTCGATATAGCCATCAACCCGGGGCCGCAACTCGACGGTCTCAGGCGCAGCAATGCGGCCATTGAAACTGTCCCATAGCTGCACGGGCTGGCTCTGCACCTGCACCACCTGCACGGTGGCCGGTATTGGCTCACTGGACGCTGCTTGTGCCTGATTGCTTGGCGCGGGTCGACAGGCGGACAAGGCCAAGAGCACAAGCACTGTGCTCAGCGCCGCTGCGCTGCGCGCGCACCAGTGCGTGGAAAAAATGGATGGCATGTGGTTTCCTTTAATGCAAAAACGGCCCCTCTGCGCCCTCTGCGCAGGGATGGGAACTGGCAGCACGGGCTTGGCTTGCAGCTTGACAAGCTGGTCTGCGAGGCAGCCATGCACTGCTACACATGGCGCTCAATTGGGCTGGACCCGTTGCGGGAATGCATTCTTCAAGTTAAAGTTAACTTTAAGTCAAGAAATGAACGAGGAAACCCCAATGAACGTACGGGAAGATGAACTGCTATCGATTGGCAAGATTGCCCAGCGCAGCGGCGTCAATGCGTCTGCGTTGCGCTATTACGAGAGCCTGGGATTGCTGGAATCGGTGCGCAGCCAGACCGGACACCGCCGTTACCGGCGCTCATCCTTGCGCCGCGTCGCCTATATCCTGTTTGCCCAGCGCCTGGGCTTTCAGCTGGAAGAAATTGCCGAGCAGCTCAATGGCCTTCCCAAGCACCATGCACCCACTGGCGAGGAATGGAGCAGCCTGTCGCAGTTATGGGTCAGCCGTGTCGACGAGCGCATTGCAGAGCTGACGCACCTGCGCAAAAGCCTGGATAACTGCATTGGCTGCGGCTGCCTGTCGATGAAGGTCTGCAATGTCTTCAACCGTGCTGACTGCATCGCCGTCAAAGGCGCTGGCCCACGCGTGTGGCTGGGCGACAGGCTGACTGCCGCCGAGCCTGAGGATGGCATACAAACACCCGGAAAAACCTGAATATTGGCGCCCACCCAACTCATAACTTACGCGCCACAAACACCCCTGCCAGTGCCAAAGGCAGCAGCATGCAAGCGACCAAGGTCCATCCGCCCAATTGCGCCAGGCCTCCTGCCGACATGGGGCCAATCACCTGCCCCAAATAGCTGCCTTGCAGCATCAAACCAATCGTGGGGGCGACCAAGGCTGGTTCTGGCGCCACGCGGGGCGCAAGCGCAGACAAGGCGCCGGGAGTCGCCCCCATGCAGCCAATCATCCCCGCGGACACGAAGGCCGCCAGCACTGGTGGCAAGCTGAGCCAAAACAATACCGGAATACACACTACTGCGGCCCCAAAACTGCCTGCGACAATATGGCGCGGCGCCACGCCACGCCGCATCAAGGCCCCAGCACCAAGATTGCCCAGCACATTGGTAGCAACGATGGCGGCGCTGGCAAAACCTGCCTGAATCGGTGTCAAAGCCAACAAATCGCGCAGCAATAAGGGCAGAAAGCCCGAGAACGCAAAATACACAATCGCATAGAGGCCAAAACCGATGGCAATCAATTGCGCTTTACGCGTAGTGGCTACACGGCCAATAGCACCCCAAATGCTGCTCGTCTGCACCCGCTCGTCTGATGAGCCGATGTGCAATGACAAGGGTGGCATACGCGGCAAGCCCAGCCAAACAACGGGTGCATAGGCCAACGCCAGCACGGCATTGACCATCCAAATGCAGCTCCAAGTCAACTCAAAACCCAGCGCAGCCGCCAACGTAGTCGCACAAATCACCAAGGCAATGCCGCTTGGCACTGCCGTGCTGGACAGTGCCATCGCCAAATCACGGTCTGCAGCATGGGCCTGGCGCCCGACAACGCTTGAGGCACACACCAGCAATACCACTACCGCCACGCCCTCCAGCACCCGCGAGACCAATAAGCCCACAATGTGATCGGCTTGGCTGCCTGCAACACTGCTCGCAGCCACCACCAACAAGCCCACAGTCAGCACCTTGCGGGCATCCAGCCGCGCAATGAGAACTCCCAAGGGCATCGCAAAAAATGCACCGACAATGGCCAAAGCCGAGATCACCATGCCCGTTTGTGTCAGGCTCAAATGCAGCGGAGCAGCTTGCAGCAACGGCAGCGCAATAATGGCTTTGCCAATTTGAAACGACGCAACCAGCGAGGTCACAATGGCCAAAGCAATATTGCGCCAGGAAGTCTTGTGTAAGGGAGTCATACCAGCCTGTTGTGTAAAGATCAGGCCACGCCTGCACCGGCACGGCCATGCTGTCCGATGCATGTCGAACAGGACTGGAGTTTGCCGCTTCAAGTGGCCTTTAAGTCAAGCATAGTGGCCCCTTGCAGCAGGCTCTAACGCATCTTGCGGCCAAACAAGACCAAGACAGCAGCGCCCATCAAAGGCAACCACACTGTCAACAATTCATTTTTAAAGACGGCCCAGCCCCTGGCCGTGAAAAACGCATCTGCGCGCACCGGCGAGACAGCAATGAACTTCCACGGACTGTTGTAGCGCGCATCCCACAGCGGCCACATCAGCGGCACACCATAGCGCCCGGTCGTACAGGCATCCAGCAATGGGTGCGAGAAGCAGCAGACAAACATCCACACCCAAGCTTTCCACCAGGCGATGCCCCAGCGCTTGGCAAAGCCAATGCCGACCATGCCGATGGCAAAGGCAAAACCAATCGAATGCGTGAAGCCGCGATGGTCCCAAATCCCCTCAAAACGCAGGCCAAACTGGCGCGGAATGCCGTCGAAGTCGGGCAGGATCGCAGCCAACATGCCCATCAACAGCATCGAGGCAGGAATCCTCGCCCCAGCCGCCACTTTGGCAGCAATCGGCACAGCGATATGAGAGAAGATCGTGGGCACGGCAGTTTGATGGCAAAGGGGCAGCAGGGCCTGCGTGTTTAAGCCACTTTCTTGTTGTCAGTGGCCTTTTCCATTTGCGCCACCCATTCGCGCGGCGCCATTGGAAAGCCCAAGCGCTCACGGCTTTCGTAGTAACTCTTGGCGACGCTGCGCGCCAGATTGCGAATACGGCCAATGTAAGCGGCACGCTCGGTCACCGAGATCGCGCCACGCGCATCCAGCAAATTGAAGGTGTGCGCGGCTTTGAGCACCTGCTCATAGGCTGGCAAAGCCAATTGCTTTTCCATCAACAACTGGGCTTCTTTCTCGTAGGCATTGAATGCAATGAACAGGAAATCGGCGTCGGAGTATTCAAAGTTGTAGGTCGATTGCTCGACCTCGTTTTGGTGGAAGACATCGCCGTAAGTGACCTTCGTGCCATCTGGAGCGATCGAATAAGTCAGGTCATAAACGTTCTCTACGCCTTGCAGATACATCGCCAGACGCTCCAGACCATAGGTGATCTCACCGGTAATCGGGCGGCAGTCAATCCCGCCTACTTGCTGGAAGTAGGTGAATTGCGTGACCTCCATGCCGTTGAGCCAGACTTCCCAGCCCAGGCCCCAGGCGCCCAAAGTCGGATTTTCCCAGTCGTCTTCGACAAAACGGATGTCATTTTTGTTCAGATCAAAGCCCAGCGCTTTCAGACTGCCCAAATACAAGTCCAGGATATTGGCTGGCGCTGGCTTGAGCACCACCTGGTATTGGTAATAGTGCTGCAAGCGGTTCGGGTTCTCGCCGTAGCGGCCATCCTTGGGGCGACGGCTAGGCTGCACATAAGCGGCCTTCCATGGCTCAGGGCCAATAGCGCGCAAAAAGGTTGCGGTATGGCTGGTGCCCGCCCCCACTTCCATGTCATAGGGCTGCAGCAGCGTGCAGCCTTGCTGGTCCCAGTAGTTTTGCAAGGTAAGGATGATTTGCTGGAAGGTAAGCATGGCAGTGGTGAATTCGTGAAAGCGGGCCTGGCAGACCAAATAAAACAAACGCGCCTACGTATGTCAGACGCGCCTTAGAACGTGTTTACGATCTTTTTGCAGCCGCGCAAGGCACAAAAAAGAGGCTGTGCAAGCCGCCTATTGCAGCCCATACGTCTGTATGAGCAAAACAGGCAACGCCGCAATGCGCTTTTTGGGCTTTAACTCGGCTGCGTGGAGATTTTGAGCAGGCTCTTAAAGCCAAGGCAAGCCTAGGATTCTAATTCATGCCCGCAGACAATATAAAACCCATTTGGGACATTTAGCTTGGTTATTGATAACTGCGGCGCAGCGCTGGCAAACGGCGCAGCACCACGGGCACCAACACCAGCGTCAGCAAGGCCACCATCCACAGCGGCCACAAGCGCCACACGCCAGCCCAACGCGCATATGGGGTAATGCTGCTGGCCTCACCTCCCTGTCCCACGCCAGTGACTTCACCCGACAGCACCTGCACTGTGGCGCGCGGTGCCTTGGCTTGCACCTGGCCGCGGTGGTCGATGATGGCCGTCGCGCCGGTATTGGTGGCGCGAATCATTGGGCGCTCCAATTCCAGCGTGCGCATCCGGCTGATGTTCAAATGCTGGTCAATCACCTTGCCCTCACCAAACCAGCCAATATTGCTGAAATTGACCAGTACGGTCGGTGCTTGGTTGGCGTCGGTAAAGCGCTGCGCCAGCTCTTCACCAAACAAATCCTCATAGCAGATATTGGGAGCAAAACGCTCACCCTGCCATTCAAACGATGGTTGAACCACCGCGCCACGGCTGAAACTGTCCAGCGGAATGTCCATCATGTCATTGAACCACTGGAACATCGGCGGCACGAACTCGCCAAATGGCACCAAATGGGATTTGCTGTAAATATAAGGTTCGCCACCGGGTTTGACGCCTTCAACCGAGTTCGTATACCCAGTCAATGGGCTGCCCAGTGGAATGCCAGTCAACAGTGCTTGTTCGCCATTGCGGTAAGGCTCAGTGACGATGGCGAAGTACTCGATCGGCAAATCAGGCTTGAGCACCGGAATGGCTGTCTCAGGCGCAATCACCAGGCTTTCCGTGCGCTGGCGGAATTGGTCACCATACCAATTGAGTGAGTCGATCACGCCAGTGGAGGGGTCGAATTTCTCGGCAATGGGGATATTGCCTTGCAGCAGCGCCACGCTCACCGGCTGGCTGTGCTGCTGTGCATCGGCACTGGCAAACTGCGCGCGCTGCCAGACACCACCGACATGCACGGCCACTGCCAGCAACAGCAGCCAGGCAGGCGCGGACAGCATGCGTGGACCAGAGACCGGCAATCGTGAAATGCTGATAAACCGCCCAAATATATAGCCCAGCACCGCAACGAGCACAAATGCCAGCAAAGCCGCAAACATGGCAGCCACTGCGCCAATGCCGTAGACGCCCACCCAGCGCGCCAGCCAGGCCAGCGGGCCATCCACATGGGCGTAGCCAATCGCCCCCCAGGGAAAACCGGTCAGCCACTGCCCACGAGCGAGTTCGGCCAAACTCCAGCAAGCGGCAAACAGCAGCGCACTGCCCATGAAGCCATACACCCGCAAACGCCAATACAGCGCTGCCGCAATTGCGTAATACAAGGCCAGCGCGGCAGCCAGAGCCAGCACGGCCGCCGCCGCCAACGCAGCGGACAAGCCCGCATAGGTGTGCATCGAGATGTAAAGCCAGCTAAAGACCGAGGCCAGCCAGCAAGTGGCAAACCACCAGCCACGCAAGGCGGCTTGCTTGGCACTGCGGCTGCCATCCAAAAACAGAAAGAAGCCAGCGAGTGCCCCAACCTGCGCCCACCAAGCGGCTTGACCGGACTGGCTGGCCAAGGACCAGGCTTGCAGCATGGCCAGCAGCGGCAGGCACAGCCAGGCAGCGATGCGCTCAAAACGGATGAGCCGAAATTCTCGGGCCAATAAAGACATAGTGAACGATTCCCTTAACGGCAAACAGCCCGCACTCTGCATGGTGTCAGAGGCTGGGCCTGCATGGCATGGCGGCCGCCCTGCTGGAGCAAGCTACCAAGACGAGGCAGCACCACGGCGGCGCTGCCCACTCAGTCAACAATTGAACAGATCACCAAGCAGCCATCAAGTGCCCAGTGCTCTTCATTCTGACCAGCGCAGTTATTCGCTGGTTTGGCGGCGAACTCGAAACCAACGCACCGCACCGCCTTTGGCAAACAAGACCTCAAAGCGCAACCCAGCAAGCTCCAGCACTTCACCACGCGCCGGCACGCGGCCGAGCTGCTGGGTGACCAGGCCGCCAATGGTTTCGATGTCGTCGTCAAAGTCATCAGGGGTCAGGCGAACCTCGAAGCTCTCTTGCACTTTCTCAATCGGCGTATCACCGCGCACGCGCCAGCTGCCATTGGCCAGCTGGTAGATCTCGCCTTCATCCTCGGGTTCATCGAATTCGTCCTCGATTTCACCCACGATTTCTTCCAGCACATCTTCAATCGTGATCAAGCCCGATGTGCGACCAAACTCGTCCACAAGAATGGCCATGTGGTTGCGGTGCAAGCGAAACTCACGCAGCAAATCGCTCAGGCGCTTGGTTTCAGGCAGCACCAAAGGTGGCCGCAACAAGGCCCGCACATTCAAATTCGGTGAGCGCTGCAGTTGCAATAGGTGCTTGGACAGCAGCACCCCAATGATGTTGTCACGCGAGCCTTCATAGACTGGAAAGCGCGAATGGGCATCGCGAATGACTTTGTCGAGCAAATCTTCGTAAGCAGCATCGATATCCAACAAGTCCATGCGCGAGGTTGACACCATCGCATCCGATGCGGTTAACTGCTCCAAGCGGATCACCCGCTCCAGCATGATGCGTACATCAGGCTTGATGGTGTCGCTGTCCTCCGCTGCAGCAATGATCTCAATCAAAGCCTCAGGAGTGGCAGGTGGCGGGTGTAAAAAATCAGTCAGACGTTGGCGCAAGCTGCGCTTGTCATCTTTATCGGAGGGCTTGGAATGGGTTGGTTCGGTAGTCACTTCAAACCGTGGGCCTGCTGGCAGTGGTTAGACACGCCTACAGCATAGCCGAACTCGAAGCCAGCAGCGACGTTCCGGGACAACAGCCCAGCTCTCACTCAGTGGCCTGGCGCTGTTGCAGGCAAGCTATGCGACAGCCTCGTTGCAGGGAAAATGCATGCGGCATCACAGCGGATCGCCTGGTAGCGCGCGCAGACCGCTACAGGCAGATGTGCATCGCTTGCTTAGAGCCTGTACAAAATCTCGACGCAGCCGCATTGAAGCCCCAAAGAATGCAATGCGCGGCAAAAATCGCGGCCGGGCTATCTTGCTAGGCGAGGATTTTTAACAAAGCAGCGCGCCTTTAGGGCTTTAACCCCAACACCCAAAGGAGCTGCAAGGCACAAAAAATGGGCCGTGCAAGGTGCCTGTTTACGGCCTTGCGGCGCAGGCACTGGAGCCATTTGTGCTCGCTTACTCCGTCGACTCCAGCGGCTCTGCCTCAGGCAGAGTGCCCCAGGTTTGCAATTGCCCCAAAAAAGTCTGGAATTGGTGTGCCTGGGCTTTGATGCGGTAGTCCATCTCGCCAATCTGGTCTTCCCAGACAGCGCACAGGCGTGAGTTCAGATTCGCCACTGGCAGTGTCAAATACGCTTCGGACTCGCTGCCCCAGCGCTGTACGGTGGCACCGGCTTTGCGGGCGATTTTGAGCATCGCCACATTCTCGCTGAGGGCATGGATGTACATGGTTTGCACGCCTTCGTTGCTGGCGTGCATGACGGCGCGCTCAAACAAACGGGCGCCAATCCGCTGGCCCCTGCAATGTCCAGAGACTGACACGCCAAATTCAGCGGCTTTGGGTTTGTCTTCGGCAGCATCGAATGCCAAATGCGCGACGGCAACCAACTCCAGCTGGCTGCCATGGATGCCAAATACTTCATCACGCGTGAAGTCCAGCCCATCGACATAGCGCTGCACTTGTGCATCCGAGGCCGGATAACCAAAACGCAAGTAGCGGTCATGGGCAGACAAGTCCAGCAAGTGCTGCAAAATCTGGCCGCGATGCGAGGCACTCAATGTGCGAATCGGCGTGTAACTGTGCTCTGTCGATGCCTGCGTCACCTCACGGGCATGCGCCCCACTCTCAAGTAGCGCTGAAGAGGAAGTTTTGACATCGAACATAGACAACACGAATAACTACAACTGGCATCGAGAGATGCGTGAGACGCTGGCCACAAGCCCGCTAGCACGCCACAAATATAGGGGAAACCCTAGGGGCTGAAATGTAGCGCATCTTGGAGCGCTTTGGCTGCAAAAAATACAAAACCTTATGTCCTGTGAGGTTGCCTCTGTCGCCTTGGTGACCTGTGAGCCGATGCGCCATTTCCACGCCGTCGCGCAAGGTACAAAAAAGAGGCGGCACACAACAGGCAACGCCGCAATGCGCCTGTTTGTGCATTGCGCGACGGCGCGGAGATGATGAGCAGGCTCTTACAAGTCCTGCCCCAGTAACGCGCGCCGATATTGAATGGCTTCGGCGACATGGTTGGACTCAATCGCTGCATCAGCGGGCCCCATCGGCTCAAGGTCGGCAATGGTGCGCGCCACCCGCACGATCTTGTGCATGGCCCGTGCGGACAAGCCCATGCTGGCTGCGGCGCTTTGCAGTAGGCCTTGGGCTGATGGCTGTAGCGGCGCAAACTGCTCCAGTGCCTGGCCTTGCAAACCTTGGTTGGTATAACCCTGGCGTGCCAATGCCTTGTTGTGCGCAGCGATCACACGTGCTTGCATGGCGGCACTGGCCTCGCCCGCTTGAGCTGCCATCAGCTCAGCAGCGGGCATGGCCTGCACTTCCACATGCAAATCAATGCGATCGAGCAATGGACCGCTCAAGCGCGCTTGGTAGCGGGCCACTTGGTCGGGCGAGCAACGGCACTTGCGCATGGCCGAGCCCCAGTAGCCACAAGGACATGGGTTCATTGCAGCAGCCAATTGAAAACGCGCCGGAAACTGCGCGGAGCGGCCTGCGCGCGCAATATGAATCGTGCCGGTCTCCAACGGCTCGCGCAACGCCTCCAAAGCCATGCGTGGAAATTCTGGCAACTCATCCAAAAACAAAATGCCTTGGTGCGCCAGTGAAATTTCGCCCGGGCGCGGTGGACTGGCGCCGCCCACCAAGGCCACTGCACTGGCGGTATGGTGGGGGCTGCGCACCGGCCTGGTGCCCCAATGTTGCCAATCAAACTGGCCATTCAGACTGGCCACTGCAGCACTTTGCAAGGCATCGGCCAACCCCATCGGCGGCAATAGGCCGGCCATGCGCTGCGCCAACATGGATTTGCCAGCCCCTGGCGAGCCCACCATCAGCAGGTGATGGCCGCCTGCCGCTGCAATCTCCAGCGCGCGTCTGGCAGCACTTTGGCCTTTGACATCGGCCATATCGGCATAACGCGGCTGTGCCAGCGCCGTATGCAGTGCTGCAGCATCTAGCCGGCTCCAGCCGGTTGGTGGCGCGCATTCAGCGCCTGTAGCAGCCGTGCCCGATTGGATTTGTTTGAAATACTGCACCACATCCAAGAGGTGTTTGGCTTCATAGACCACACAGTCAGGCACCAAGGCCGCTTCTTGGGCACTGCCCGGTGGCAACACCCACTGGAGTGCGGCCTGCGTTGGGCCCGCCGAGTCATCCGATAACACCAAGGACTGCGCCTGCAGCGCCTGGCTGGCCAGCACCATCGGCAGCGCGCCGCGCACTGCGCGCAGAGCCCCTGAGAGCGAGAGTTCACCCGCAAATGCAAACGTCTCAAGCGCACGCCATTCCAACTGGCCACTGGCAGCCAAAATACCCAGCGCAATCGGCAAGTCAAACCGACCTGAATCCTTGGGCAAATCGGCAGGCGCCAGATTGACGGTAATGCGTTTATTACTAGGAAACTCCAGGCCACTGTTGCTAATGGCTGAGCGCACACGTTCTTTGGCTTCACGCACTTCAACCTCAGCCAGGCCCACCAGACTGAAGCTGGGCAGACCATTGGCCAAATCGACCTCGACCGTCACGTCTGGGGCCTGCAAACCGAGTAATGCCCTGCTATGCAGTTGGGCCAAACCCATATTCGTACCTCCCACGTCGTTGGTATGCCCATGTCTTGTCTCGGCGCACACGGTGCTTACTGCATGCTTGTTGCTTGTTGCTTGTTGCTTGTTGCTTGTTGCTTGTTGCTTGTTGCTTGTTGCTTGTTGCTTGTTGCGCGTTTTTTATAAGCGATGTCGCCCTGGATAGCGGCACTCAAATGTCAACGACTGACAGCAAACAGAGGTATGGAGGCCCCAACGGGCTGCTGCACTGTGGTGCTGTCGCAGCGCTGATGGCACGCGAGCACGTGCATAAAAAGGGCAGTACCAATCCCCGAAACAGTGCACAGCCCTACCCAATCCCCGGTTTGGGTAGGGCTGTGCACCGGTAGATGCAATCCCCCCAATGATGCACTCAATGAGTGCACCCACCGCCACTGCCAGAGGATTGACTGCGCTGCAAAAGCGCAAACGCGTACAAACAACACGGCTTTCGCACTCACAACCGGCAGCGCAAGGCCAAGCCTGGCATCCGAGCTGGCACGGTCTGTGCATTACTCCTCACATCCTCGCGGATGCACGCTCTGCTACAGCGCATAGGCCTGATTTTTGTCCTGTAGGCGCGGCAAACATGAGGCAGCTTTCTCAAACCATCTTTGATCCATCAGCCCGCCAGCGCGCTGGCGCGGAGCAACAGGAGTAGTGCTCATGAAAATGGTATCTGCCATCATCAAACCATTCAAGCTTGACGAAGTGCGCGAAGCACTCTCGTCTATCGGCGTGCAAGGCATCACCGTGTCTGAAGTCAAAGGCTTTGGACGCCAAAAAGGGCATACCGAGCTCTACCGTGGTGCCGAATACGTGGTCGATTTTCTGCCCAAAATCAAAATGGAAGTGGCTGTTCCCAGCGAAACCGTGGACCAGGTCATTGAGGCGATTGAGAACGCTGCTCGCACGGGCAAGATCGGTGACGGCAAGATTTTCGTCTCACCACTCGAACATGTGATTCGCATACGCACCGGCGAGACCGGCAGCGACGCAATCTAAATCCACCCCGCCCGCTACCCCTCACTTCCCCCAGGCTCCCCAGAAGGAATCTCCTATGAACAAGACACTTGCGGCCGCTGCTGGACTCGGCCTGTTGTGCGCCTCTACTGTTGCGCTAGCGCAAGAAGCAGCGCCAATCGTGGTTGCGGCCGAAGAAATCGCACCCGCGCTCGACTCTGGCGATACCGCTTGGATGCTGACCTCCACCGTGCTGGTCATTTTGATGAGCATTCCTGGTTTGGCGCTGTTTTATGGCGGCCTCGCACGCTCGAAAAACATGGTCTCGGTGCTGCTGCAGGTGCTCACCGTGTTTTCTTTGATCACCTTCCTGTGGGTGATCTACGGCTTCAGTCTGGCGTTTGGCGGCGCTGGTCAAATCTACGGCACATTCGACTATGTGTTCCTCAAAGGGATTACACCGGACACGATGTCCTCGGCCTTGAGCACCATTCCTGAGTTTGTGTTTGTCTCGTTCCAAGCGGCTTTTGCTGCCATTACTGTGGCGCTGGTCGTGGGCTCGCTGGCAGAGCGTATCAAATTCAGTGCCGTATTGGTGTTTGCCATCATCTGGTTCACCTTCAGCTACCTGCCAATGGCCCACATGGTCTGGGGCGGCGGCATTTTGGCAGAAGATGGCGCACTGGACTTTGCTGGTGGCACGGTGATCCACATCAATGCCGGTATCGCAGGTTTGGTCGGTGCTTATGTGCTGGGCAAACGCACCGGTTTTGGCAAAGAGGCCTTTACTCCGCACAACCTGACATTCACCATGATTGGCGCTTGTTTGCTGTGGGTGGGCTGGTTCGGCTTTAATGCCGGCTCCGCTGGTGCTGCCAACGGCATCGCTGGTTTGGCTTTCATCAACACCATCGTCGCAACCTCTGGTGGCGTACTGGGCTGGTTGCTGGTCGAGTCGCTGGTCAAAGGCAAGCCTTCGCTGCTTGGCGGTGCATCTGGTGCAGTCGCTGGCCTGGTTGGCGTCACGCCAGCAGCTGGCTTTGTGGGCCCCATTGGCGCCATCATCATTGGCGCTCTGTCTGGTGCGATCTGCGTCTGGGGTGTCAGTGGCCTCAAACGCATGCTGAATGTGGACGACTCTTTCGACGTCTTCGGCATCCACGGTTTGGCTGGGATTCTCGGCGCAGTCCTGACAGGGGTGTTTGTCTTCCCGTCGCTGGGCGGTGTGGGTGTAGACGACATGACCATGGCTGGCCAAGTATGGGTCCAAATCAAGAGCGTCTTGGTGACGATGGTTCTGTCGGGTGTAGTGGCATTCATTGCCTTCATGGTCGCCAAAGCCACGGTTGGTTTGCGGGTCACTGTCGATGCCGAGCGCGAAGGCCTGGACATCACCTCACACGGCGAAAGAGCTTACAACGGCTAACTCAATCGCAACGCATTGCAGGGCAATTGGCGCAGCCAACGCCCTCCCCCCACGAGCCGCCCACCAGGGCGGCTCGTGGCTTTTGACTTTTGTATGGGCGCGGGCCCGCCTGCCTTCTGCATTGTCATACAGCCGTCACCAAATACACCTATCGTGCTTGCTCACTAGGAGTTCACCATGACCGACCGCACCTTACCAAGCCACCATCAAGACATCTTGCGCAGCATCGAACGTGATCTGATTGACAGCTACGATGAAGAGCTGGAGCAAGAAATTGACGATGACCGCCTCCACGATGCCGGCTTGCTACAGGCACTCGGCATCCACAAGGACAGCGTGGACGACAACGATATGAGCCGCAAGACCTATTTTCTGGAACTGCTGCGCTTGCAAGGTGAATTGGTCAAGTTACAAGACTGGGTGCAGCACACCAAAGAAAAAGTCGTGGTGATTTTTGAGGGCCGCGACTCGGCCGGCAAAGGCGGTGTGATCAAGCGCATCACCCAGCGCCTAAACCCCCGCGTATGCAAAGTGGCGGCCTTGCCTGCGCCCAATGACCGCGAGCGCACACAGTGGTATTTCCAGCGCTATGTCTCGCACCTGCCTGCTGGCGGCGAAATCGTCTTGTTTGACCGCAGCTGGTACAACCGCGCAGGCGTTGAGCGCGTGATGGGCTTTTGCAGTGAAGACCAGTATGAGGAATTCTTCCGCTCGGTGCCCGAATTTGAGCGCATGCTGGTGCGCTCAGGCATTCGCTTGATCAAATACTGGTTCTCAATCACTGATGAAGAACAGGAAGCTCGCTTCATGGCCCGCATCCATGACCCACTCAAGCAGTGGAAGCTCAGTCCGATGGATATCGAGTCACGCAGCCGCTGGGAAGACTACACCAAGGCCAAGGAAGTCATGCTTGAGCGCACCCACATTCCCGAGGCACCTTGGTGGATTGTGCAGGCAGTCGATAAGAAGCGCGCCCGCTTGAACTGCATTGCGCATTTGCTGGAGCAGCTGCCCTACGAAGCCATCGCACACCCTGAGGTGGCTTTGCCTGCACGTGTGTTCAACAGCAACTACGCGCGCCACCCTGTGCCAGAGAGTTTGTATGTGCCAGAGCGCTATTAAGCGCTATTGATCGCTACTGAGCGCGGGCCTTGTATTCCACTTGTGCAATGCAACAACGCGCGGCATCACAGGGCGCAAAAGCTCAGAAGTGCATCTCTACGCTTGCACCCAGCGCCCAGGCACGTTCACGGTTGCTCAGCTGTTTGTCTTTAGGCCAAAAATGCCCCAGCGTGACTTTGCCAAACATCCATTCTTTGTAGACAGGTTGCCGCCAAGACGCACGCACGCCGTAATTGGAGACATCGACCTCGCCGGTATTGCCTTGCACCAGAGCCTCAATGCTTGCGGTGCGAATACCAGGAAAGTCCTTGATCAAGCCAACACTGCTTTGCCACTCAAAACCATGGGTGTGCCGCGTAATCGTGCCCACGGTACTCCAGCGGGCAATCAATGAGGATGTCAGCGCGTGCTCATAGTCCACTACCGTGGTCGAGCCAAAGCTGTCTTTGACCGACCAGAACAAGCTTTCCCGAAAATACACAATACCGCGTGGCGAGAGCTGCCAATCCTTGCGGTAGCGAGCCTGTGCATACGGATTCAAGCCACCACGAAAACCGATGCGAAAATCAATACTGTCCTTGAGGTCATAGCCCAAACCAGCAAAGAAAGATTGGTCCTGGCGGCCATTTTCACGCATCAGCATTTGCTCACGCGTGAACGCCGCTGGCTGATCACGCACAATCTCGTCTTTGTTGTCTTGACCCACAAAGGCGTAAGCCCGGTTTTGCAAGTTGGGCAATTTCACCCGCAAACGAAATCGCACATTGGCCTTGGAGCCATCTCGCTGGTCCCACAAACCGTTGACACGGACATAGCCAGAGACTCGGCCATGCCGTTCAAATGGCGCATCACCAAACCAGCTATTGACCTCTCTGGCCAACCAGTATGAACCCTTGAAGGTGTAGTCCCTGGCCGACTCCAGCAGCTCGATCTCGTCCTCTTCGCTTTGCCCTTGAGCCGCTGTGTCCACTGGCGGCATGGTCTGGGTAGTGACCGGTGTGCTCGGTGCTGGGGCAGTTTGCGCATGCGCAGCAGCCATCAAGACAACACAGATACTGACTGCCCACACGCTCTGGTAAGCGCAACGCACAGAAATCCCACCATCACGGCGCGCCACATCGGCAAGAGAGGTGTTGTCAGTCATACATGCTTCTGTTGTCTTCATTCAGGCAGTTATTTGGGTCGCAGCTGCGGTCTATTCTGTCCCCGCTGCACCAGTTGCACCAGTTGCACCAGTTGCACCAGACGGTGGCTCAGTCTCCTGAGCTGCATACAGCGGCGCATCTTCCAGCAACCAATCGCGCAGCAATAACGCCACATCGGCAACACCTTGCTTTTTCAGTGCAGAAAACAAATGCACCTGCCCGCCACCGGCATTCAAGCGTGTGATTTGCAAGGCCCTGGTTTGCTCGGTGCGGTTGAGTTTGTCAGCTTTGGTCAGTAGCACCAGAAAACGCAGACCGGCTTCAACGCGCGGGCGCATCATCTCCAGCAAGGCCTCATCCAGTTCGGTCAAACCCAGGCGGGAGTCACACAGCAGCACAATCGCACTCAGATTGTTGCGGCTCATCAGGTAATTGGCCATCACGCGCTGCCAACGCAGCTTGTCCTGACGAGGCACAGCCGCGTAGCCGTAACCGGGCAAATCGGCCAAAACTGCCTGCGGCGCATCCTTAGGCCCCAAATCGAACAAGTTGATGTGCTGGGTACGCCCTGGCGTTTTGGAGGCAAAAGCCAACTGGCGCTGCTGTGTCAGGGTATTGATACAAGTCGATTTGCCCGCATTGGAGCGCCCGACAAATGCCACTTCAGGCAAATGAATCGCGGGGACCTGATCCAATTGCGCAGCGGTGGTCCGAAAACGGGCAGTGTGCCACCAGCCCAAAGCTTTTTTGGCTTCAAGCGGATCTGGAGAAGAAACTGAAGAAACTGTCATATCCCGCAGTATGCACTGCATTTTGCCTCGCTCAAAGCACAAGCCATTCGCGCCAAGCATGAATCGCACAATGGGCACTGACCAGATGCCTTTTTAGCGCCTGCGTGCACGATCACGCATCGGGCATCGGTACTAACCGCATGCGCCGCGTCCCCGCACTACATAAACTGCTTGATTCAATAGCGGCCACCCCCATCTAAGCCTATGATTGGCAGAATGAGTCGACGGTGCGCAAACCAGCCAGACCTTAGGCAGCCCTTGCTAAGGCGATGAGAGCACTCCAAAAGCAGGTATCGCATGTGGACGCTTGCGCGCACCGATCGAGATGAGCAAGCGTTGGCAGCGTACCCCGGCATGCATTGCCAGAAAGGACAGTTTATGAACCAAACATTCAAAGTCAGCGGCATGACCTGCAGCCATTGCGTCAACGCCGTGCAAACGGCCATTTTGAAGACCGATAACACCGCGGGCATTCAAGTGGATCTGCCTTCCGGTTTGGTCAGTATCAATAGCAAGCTACCGCGCTCTGCTCTGGTGGCCGCGATTGAAGAGGCTGGCTACAAAGTCAGCTCGCCATAAAGGCAGGGACACTGCCGGCATGCAGCCTGGTGCTTTCAAGGCAGCAGGCTGCTTTTCATGCACGCACCAAGCATGGCAGCCCGCCATAAAACGCTTGCAGCCGTGGCTAGCGCCATGCGCAACTTGCGCCAGTAAATCACGTGCAATCACCCGGCACCCACAGGGATCTTTGCAGAGCTGGCCTAGCGCTGCCTGACCATGTGGGTGAACACCCCCAGTGCGAATACCGTATAAAGAATCGCAGGTGTGGCAGCAGCCAGCAAAGGCGGCCAGCCACGAAGATTGCCCACATAACCGAGCACGTTGTTCATCAGCAAATAGCTGATCCCCACCAAAATGCCTACAAACACATAACCCATGATGCCGCCTGAGCGAAAATGCAAATACGCAAAAGGCAGGGCCAAGACCATCATGACCAGACAGCCTAGCGGGTAGAACACCTTCTTCCACAGCTCCAGCTCAAAACGCTGCGAAGATTGGTCATTGGCCTTCAAATGCGTGACGTAGTTGGCCAGTTGCAAGGTCGACATGCCATCGGGTTTGAGAATCGCAGCGTTGATCATTTCAGGGTTGATCGCAGTTTGCCAACGCATCTCTGGCAACTGCGTGACACGCATCGAATCAATCGGTCCAATCAAGCTGCCGTCGGGCTGCATGACAGGCTCGGCACTGGAGACCGGCAACACCTCTTCTGTGGCCTGACTCAAGACCCACTCGCCGGACTCCACCTGCGCGCTGCCAGCCCGTATCTGCCGCTTCAAACGGCCATCGCTGCCATATTCAAAAATACGCACGCCAACGACCTCGCCATCGGTTTGCAGCGCAGCAACACTGACAATGACCGAGCTATCACCTTGTTTTTCACGCAGCCACGCACCCGCTCCACCACCGGCAATGATTTGCCCGCCCATGTGCTGCGCACGCAGCAACTGGGCTGAGCGCTCCGCCCAGGGCGCCACATAATCGCCCATCACAAAGGTCACGATGGTAAAGAATGCGCCAATGGACAGCAAAATACCCAGCGCACGTCCTGGCCCTAAACCCGCAGTTCGCAAGATCGTGAATTGCGATGTCTTGGCATAGCGCGCCATGACAAAGACCGTACCAATCAATGCGCAAATCGGCAGCAGCTCATAAATATGCGATGGCACGGAAAAGGCCAAATGCGTCAGTGCATCGCTTAAACCGTAGCTGTCCGAGCCAGCACGGCTGACAAAGCGGGTCTCGCTGATCAAATCAAAAAACACCAGCAAGGCCAAAAAAGCGGTGGTGGTGAGTGCAACGGCAGCAAGTATTTCCGTTTGCAACATGCGAGTCACTACTTTCATGCGCGTGCCTCCCCACGTTTGGTCCACAAGTCCTTGAAAGACCGTTGCGCATTACGCATCCACAGCCAGGACATGCCCACCGCAAACACGCCGCCATGCAGGATCAACAGCCAGGCGCCGCCGCTGAGCACACCGTTGCCCACCCAACTCTCACCCAGTGAGAGCAAATTGAAATACACGATGAACACCAGCAAGGCGGTGATGATGTGGGTCATGCGGCCCGAGCGCGGATTGCCGCTGGTCAAGGCCAGCGCCAAGACCACATAGTTGATGGCTGCCAACACCAGGCCGATGCGCCAGGCCAGCTCTGAATCATTGGCCGAATCGCTGCGCTGCTCGAACAACTCCAGCGAAGGCATAGTGCGCACCGTCGCTTGCACAGAAGCCACAGGATTACGGCTCAGTAGGGTTTCATAGCGTTCAAACTCCATCACACGGATGACTGGTTTGGCTCCGTAGGTTTGCTGCACGCGCTGACCTGACTCGAGCTGAACCCAGGTTTGTCCATCCTGTTGGATCAGACTGGCCTCCTTCGAGACAGTGACCGAGTTCTCTTCATTCTTGCTGCGTGCAAAAAAGATTTGCTTGGCCTGCTCCAGCGAGCTGCTGTCACGGTCCACAAAGAACACGCTGTCACCGCTGGAGGAGATTTGGAATTCACCGGGCGCAATCCGGTCAATATCGCTGCGTTGCTGGAACTGGTTGCGCAAATCCAGAATTTGCTCTTGCGACCAAGGCCAGCCAAACAAAGCCAAGCCCGCAATCGCCACAATCAAAGGCCAGGCAAAGCGCATCAGAGTCGGCAAAATATGTGCCAGGCCCAAGCCACTGGCAAACCATATCACCATCTCACTGTCTTGGTACATGCGCGCCAAAGTGCCAATAATGGCGACAAACAGGCTCAAACTCAGCACAATGGGCATATAGCCCAAAACGGTATAGGCCATTACCAGCATAATGTCAGATGGACTGACCGAACCTTTGCTGGCTTGGCCCAGCGTACGAATCAGCATCAGTGTGACGACCACCGTCAGCAACACCGTCAAAGTGGCCAGTAAGCTGCGGGATAAATCCTTGCGCAAAGCAGAATCAAACAACATAGGTTTGGATGAATCAATTGTTCTATTTGTAGACCGTATTGACCGAAGGAATGCACATCATGTCAACAACGTTTGAGCTCAAAAGCCTGAATTTGCAATCAGCAGGCCAGGAAAAAGTCGATGTACTCGTGGTACTGCTGGCGGGCACAGCCCCTAGCAAAGACGGCAAACTCCCTAAAGGCGCAGCCAGTGCCGCGGCAACAGGTCTGCAGACCACCATTGAGCAAGCCCTCAGCGCCAAAGACCTTGAGCTGTCTAAAGCCGGAAATCATTTATGGCTCTACAGTGTCGCACAAGTTGCTGCCCGCCGCGTGCTACTCGTTGCTGCAGGCGATGGCAGTGCCAGCGATATTCGCACAGCGCTGGGCAGTGTCAGCACTGCATTGCGACACAGCGACACCCACAAAGCCTGTGTGCTGAGCACGCATGCAGCGCTGGACGATGCCGCCATCCAGGCCTTGGTGCTGGGCCTGGCCGATATCAGCTACCGCTACACCCGCACCAAACCCAGCGAAAAGCCCCTGAGCTTGAGCAAACTGACCGTGGGTGTGCCCAGCAAAGCCGACGCCCAAGCCGTCTTTGAACGCTCACTGGGCATTGCAGCTGGTGTCGCGCTGGCCAAGGAACTGGGTAACTTGCCCGCCAACCATGCGACCCCGAGCCATTTGGCAGAAGTGGCCAAAGGACTGGGCAAGGCCAAAAACATCAGCGTCAAGGTGCATGGCCCCAAAGAGATTGAAAAACTCAAAATGGGCGCCTTCCTGGCCGTGGCCCAGGGCTCGGCGCAGCCTGCGCAATTCATTGAGCTGCACTACCAAGGTACGGCCAAGTCCGAAGCACCGATCGTACTGGTAGGCAAAGGCGTGACGTTTGACACCGGCGGTATTTCAATCAAGCCCGCAGCAGGCATGGACGAGATGAAGTACGACATGTGCGGCGCAGCCAGCGTACTGGGCGTATTCCAAGCCCTGGCCCACTTGCAACCCCATATCAATGTCGTGGGTTTGATCCCTGCCACTGAGAACATGCCAGGCGGCAAGTCCATCAAGCCTGGAGATGTTGTCACCAGCATGAGTGGCCAAACCATTGAGATTCTCAATACCGACGCTGAAGGCCGCCTGATTTTGTGCGATGCCCTGAGCTATGCCGACCGCTTCAAACCCCAAGCCGTGATTGACGTTGCGACGCTGACAGGCGCTTGCGTCATCGCCCTTGGCGGCGTGCGCAGTGGCTTGTTCGCCAGTGATGACAGCCTGGCCAATGCCCTGTTGACTGCTGGTGAGCAGGCCCACGATTTGAGCTGGCGCCTGCCGCTGGACGACGATTACAGCAGCGGCCTGAAAACCAATTTTGCCGACATGGCCAACGTCGCAGGCCGTGAAGCCGGTGCGGTCACAGCAGCGAAATTCCTGCAGAAATTTGTCGGCAGCTGGCCTTGGGCGCATTTGGACATTGCCGGCACCGCCTGGAAAAGTGGTGCAAGCAAAGGCGCAACAGGCCGCCCCGTTGGTTTGCTGACCCAGTTCATTTTGGGCCAGGCCCAGCCTGCTGCAGCGCCTGCGAAAAAAAGCCGCAGTCCTAAAGCCAAGCCAGCCGCCCCAACAGCAGACTAATCTTAGAACGTGTTTACGGTCTTAGAGCTTGTCTATCATCTCCACGCAGTCGCGCAATGCACACGGTGATGCGCCACCAGCGCAGCTACTGACCGTGCTGAACGACAGCGCTCAAGAGGTAACAGGCCTACCTGTAACTGGCAGGCCTGATCACACTTGAGAAACTCTGCAAAACCCGCGTTGCTGCAATGCCTGCGGTGTCAGAATGGGTCGCCAGGCACCTTGTTCACCCAAAGCGGTCGCCATGGACGAACAGGACTTGCGCAGCCGATTGCCTGAGACGGAACTCAAGCCACAGCAAAGAGTTGGGTAAAGCATTCCAAGATTGCACCGAACTGGCACGCCAGAGGTGCTGCAACCCCTAGAATAGGTGATTGATAACCATTTTTACAGCCAGCCTACCACTTCGCCCTGGGCCTGAATTGGCTTGGTGATTTGGCTGCTTTGATTCATTTAAGACCATGCTCAATACGCTATTCAATAAATTATTTGGCCAATCGGCCGCATCCAAACCAGCAGCCCCAGCTGCAGGCCCGCTGCTGACACGCAACGACCCGAACGCCAAATTCCACAGCCGCTTTGGTGGCTTGTGGGTAGACCGCTTGGATGCCGAGCAGGTACTGGCAGAAAAACTCAAAACCGATCCCGATGTGGCTGAGCAAGAAGCGCTGATTCGCTCGTTCATGCAAAACGGCTTTGTGATTTTGCCTGGCGCTGTCAGCCACGAACAAATTGACCGCTACCGCGCCGAATTGCAAGCGCAAATCGACTCCGGCAACAGTCCGATCAAAGTCAGCGTGCCGGTGGTAGGCCCGCAAGACAAGGATGTGATCCCACTGCACGAAGCCGATATTCTCACGCCCCTGTCAAAAATCCTCGATACCTACCAGTACATTGACTCGGCCATCCCGATGATCTTCAACGACAAGGTCACGCGTTTTCTCAGAGCTGTATTTGAAGACGATATCTGGGCATTCCAAGGCCTGCATTTTGAACGGGGCTCGACCCAGGCCGTGCACCAAGACACCGCCTATGTGGTGTCTGAGAACCCCTTGCATGTGTGCGCCTCGTGGCTGGCCCTTGAAGATGTGCAACCAGGCTCGGGCGAGCTGATGTACTACGTCGGCAGCCACCGCAACCCTGACTGGGTCTACAGCGAAAAATACAAGCACTACAACCATGAGCGTGATGCCCATGAACAGCACATGGGCCACTTGGAGTACCTGCATAAAGTTTCACAGGAAAGAGGCTTGCCGCTGGAGCACTTCCTGCCGAAAAAAGGCGATGTACTGATCTGGTCCGCCGATTTGGCCCATGGCGGCAGTCAAATTGTGGACCCTAGCCTGACACGCCGCAGCCTGGTGACGCATTTCTCGCCCGCTTCCAGCGAGCCTTACTATATGCGCTTTAAAAACCCGCAAGAGCGCCAAAAACGCGAAGTTGTGCCTGGCGGCTTTACCAGTACGCTGTATTACCCCAACCGGTAATGCGCCATTGATGGCTGCGTTTGCGCGCCATCCTTGGCCTGGCATGTGCCACAAGCTACGGGGTTTTACAGCAACCAGTCAATGGGCAGCCAGCTCAACAATTGCACTGCCAAGCGTTGCTGCCACGTAGTCATGGGCTCAGTGGTCAGCACCATCTTGGGCTGCTGGGAGAGATCCAGCCATTGCAGCTGCCCCTGGTCTTCAGACAGGCTCAACACCCAGCTGCGCTCTGGAATTTGTTTGAGAAACAGCTGGTTCATGCCCGCTACCAGTTCGGGACTGTCAATCACAAACCCCATTTCGGTATTGAGCATGGCCGAGCGCGGATCGAAATTGAACGAGCCAATAAACAAACGTTCCGCATCAATCGCAAAAGTCTTGGCGTGCAGACTTGAGCCCGAGCTGCCCATAAAGCTGTGCTGTGCTGCAAAACCATTGGCCACCTCCAGGTCGGGCTTGAGCTCAAACAGCTCGATACCAGCCCCCAGCAAGCGCTTGCGGTGGCGTGCGTAACCCGAGTGCACGGGCAACACATCAGTGGCGACCAAGGAGTTCGTCAAAATTCGAATTTCCACGCCTTGCGCAGCCAAATCGACAAAATAATCCACGCCAAGATCCGTTGGCACAAAATAGGGCGACACCAGGTCCATGCTCTTGGTGGGTTGGCCCATCATGCGCATGATGTGGTGGGTGATCAGCTCGGTTTTGGCCGCCTCCCCCAAGCCTTTGGCAGGATCATCGACCACCAGCTTAGTGGCCGCCCAATGCATGGGTAAGCTCTGCGCCAGCATCCGATTCACCACCGAGGCATCGCTGACCACGTCTTTGTATATCGCCGCCTCAGGCGAGCGTTCGACCTTTCTAGCGCGCGCATCCAATTGGCTCAATTGCCGTTTGCTAGGGGGCTTGACTATCAGCGCAACCGGATAAGACGACGCACTGGCCCAGTAAGCATCGAACGAGTCCGAGACGTCCTGCACCACAGGCCCGAGCACCAGCACATCCAAATCCGCAAACAAGACACCATCTGTGGCGCCAAAATACTCATCGCCCACATTGCGCCCACCAATCACGGTGACCGCATTGTCAGCAGTGAAGCTCTTGTTGTGCATGCGCCGATTGGCACGTGAGAAATCCGTCACAAACCCCAGCGGTTTGAACGCACGAAACACAAACGGATTAAAAAAACGAACCTCGATATTGGGATGGGTATCGAGCAAGTACAGCTCATCATCCAACTGCGACACCCCCAGGTCATCGAGCAATAAACGCACCCGCACTCCCCTGTCAGCGGCGTCCTTTAAGGCATCCAACATCAGCTGCCCCGTGATATCTCCGCGCCAAATGTAGTACTGGATGTCCAGCGTCTGTTCGGCTTGTTGGCTCAACTCAATCCGAGCGGCAAAAGCTTCATGCGGGTCTGTCAACAAATACAAGCCGGCCAAACCTGGATGCAGCTGCATACTGTGTGCAACGGCCTGCCCCAACACAGTCTGCTGGCTGTGCGCAGCACTCAATGCGACACTCTGGCTGCGCGACTCCAAGGAAGGCAGCGAGCAGCCCAGCAAACCCCAGGCCAGGAGACACAGCGCCAACCAGCGCATCAGCCTAGAGAAAATCTGCAAAACCCTTGCTGCAGAAAGAAGTGCGGGTTTGCGATGCGCTGCAAGACCTCTTGCGCAGGCCGTAGCCGCCCTTAAGGACGACAAAGTCACACAAGTGGCTCGATCGAGACCGTGCGGCCGCAACAAAACGTTTTGCAAAGCGCTCCTAGGCACCAACAGCTGCTCGCTGCTGCCACGCACAGCCCCCCGATCGCCGCAGGCCTGCATGTGATGCAGCGCCCTGTCAATTCTTAGCATAGTTTGAATGAATCTGATGGCCAGAAATGGCGCCCGCAGCAGCCCTCACTCGAACTTGACGCGCGGATCAACCCACACATAACACAGGTCACTGAGCAACTTGGCAAACAAACCAATCAAGGTAAACAGATAGAGCGTGCCCAGCACCACCGGATAGTCGCGACGAATAATACTCTCATAGCCCAGCAAGCCAAGGCCATCCAGTGTGAACAAGGTTTCAATCAGCAAGGAGCCTGCAAAAAATGCCCCAATGAAAGCAGCAGGAAACCCTGTGACGATGGGAATCAAGGCATTGCGAAACACATGGCCCCAAAGCACTTGGCGCTCGCTGAGGCCCTTGGCTCTGGCGGTCAGCACATATTGCTTGCGGATTTCTTCCAGCACCGCGTTCTTGGTCAACAGCGTAGTCACAGCAAAACTGCCAGCCACCATCGCAGTCACCGGCAGCACGATGTGCCACAAATAATCGAGCACACGCTGCGCCCAGTTCATTTCCTCCCAGCCAGAAGAGGTGAGGCCACGCAGCGGGAACCACTCAAGCTGGCCGCCAAACACCACCAGCAACACCACGCCAAGCACAAAGCCAGGCACGGCGTAACCGACCAACACCAGCAGCGTCGTGACAAAGTCAAACCGGCTGCCTGCCCGCACGGCTTTGGCAATGCCCAAAGGCACGGCAATCAAGTAGCTGATGAAAAAGGTCCATAAACCGAGGCTGATAGAGACGGGCAGTTTTTCTTTAATAAGCTGCCAAACATCCTTGTTGTGCATGAAGCTGCGCCCCAAGTCAAAGCGGGCAAACTGGCCCAGCATTTGAAAGAAACGCTCATCGGCAGGTTTGTCAAAACCATACAACGCCTTGATTTCATCCAGGCGCTTGGCATCCATGCCTTCGCTGCCGCGGTAGCTGATGCCGCCCCCCTCAATCCCACCTGCGCCCGCGCGCGCTTCAGCCAAAAACTGCTCAACCGGCCCGCCTGGCACGAACTGCACGATCACAAAGGTCAACAAGAGCACCCCGAACAGGGTAGGAATCATCAACAGCAAGCGTTTGAGGATGTATCCAAACATGGCCGCACTCCGTAGATCTGCAAAAAAATGGCATCTCGCCAAGCTTAGCGCATTTATTCATGCGGCAGGCATGGTGGCAAGCGCGAGGCGCATCAGGCTTCGAGCTGCATGGCCACCCGCGGCGCCACTGCGCACATCAGCTCGTAACCAACCGTCTGCGCGCATGCCGCCACTTCATCAATCGGCAATACCGTAGCACCATGGGCCGCCGAAGCCTTGCCCCATAAGGTCACCTCGCTGCCCAAGCCCGCTGCGCGGCCTTGCGCCAACAAAGGCGTCAAATCCAGCGCCAGCATGTCCATGCTGACGCGGCCGATTGTGCGGGTGCGTACCCCATCGACCAGGATCGGCGTGCCGGTGTCGCAAATGCGCGGATAGCCATCGGCGTAGCCACAGGCGGCAATGCCAATCGTCATAGGCACGGGCGCCACAAAACGCGAGCCATAGCCAACCGTGTCGCCCACTTGCAGTTGCTGCATACCAATAATGGCGGTGCGCAAGCTCATCGCAGGCTGCAAATCCCAGCCGGCGCTGCTGGTGCTGGGGTAGTCCGGGGAGCTGCCATACAAGGCAATCCCACCGCGCACCCAATCTTGCCGGGCCTGCGCATCGCCGCTGGCAAAGCGCAATGTTGCAGCACTGTTGCAGATGCTGCGCTCTCCCGGCAGACCTTCGACAGCTGCCTGGAATACCGCCAGCTGCCTGGCAATGCCCTGCTCGCCATCCGCATCACTGAAGTGCGTGATCAGCGAGATTTCCTCGACCTGCGGCAGCGCATTGAGTCTGGCCCAAGCCGCGCGATAGCTTTGTGGCTTGAAGCCCAGGCGGTTCATGCCGCTGTTGAGTTTGAGAAACACCCGGTGTGGCGTATGGGTTTTGTGGGCTGCCAACATGTCGATTTGCGCTTCGTTATGCACCACATGCCACAACCCCAGACGTGAACACAATTCCAGATCGCGCAATTCAAACACGCCTTCCAGCAGCAGGATCGGCCCACGCCACCCCAGCTGCCGCACCCGCTCTGCCTCTTGCAAGTCCAGCAGCGCAAAGCCATCGGCGGCTCGAAATGCCTCGAACACATGCTCAATACCATGCCCATAAGCATTGGCTTTGACTACGGCCCAGAGATTGGCATCTTGCGCGCGCGCGCGCACAACCGCCATATTGTGGCGCAGCGCATCAGAATGGATCACAGCATGAATAGGACGGGGCATGGCTGGCACTCGTAGGTAATTAAACGGCTTATTGTCTCACTCCGTAACAGGCTCATGTTATAACGATGTGCTTTGATTTAGCTCCCACACCCAAGCGTCTCATGAAACCCGGCTTCTCCACCATCATGTCTGCCCAGTTTTTCAGCTCACTGGCAGACAACGCCCTGTTCGTGGTTGCGGTGGAGCTGCTGCGCCGCAGTGCCGCGCCGGAATGGCAGAGTGCGGGTTTGGTGCCCATGTTCGCGCTGTTTTATGTGTTGCTTGCCCCCTTTGTGGGCGCCTTTGCCGATGCCTATCCCAAAGGGCGGGTGATGTTTTTGAGCAACTCGATCAAAGTCGTCGGTTGCTTGATGATGCTCTATGGCTCGCACCCTTTGCTGTCCTACGCAATTGTCGGTTTGGGCGCAGCGGCATACTCGCCAGCCAAATACGGCATCCTGACCGAGCTGCTGCCGCCGTCGCTGCTGGTCAAAGCCAATGGCTGGATTGAGGGCTTGACGATCTCCTCAATCATCTTGGGCGTGGTTCTCGGCGGCCTGCTGGTCAGCGATGCGTTCTACGACAACCTGCTCGCCTTGTCCATCCCCGGCCTGCACCACGCACTCCACTCCCCGGTACACGCAGCGCTGGGGGTGATTGTGGTGGTTTACGCTCTGGCGGCCATCATCAATATTTTTATCCCCCGCACCGTGGTGCCGCTGCGTCCAATGTGGAAAGGCACAAACTTAGGCCCACTAGGTTCTTGCAAAGCCTTATTGGATGATTTTGTCACTGCCAACAGCTGCCTGTGGCGAGACAAACTGGGCCAAATCGCCTTGTCCACCACGACCTTGTTCTGGGGCGCCTCTGGCAATTTGCGCTACATCGTTCTGGCCTGGAGCGCCGTGGTACTTGGACTCAATACCACCCAATCCTCGTCCTTATTAGGCGTAGTGGCCATTGGCACAGCTATCGGCGCTGTCATCGCGACTGTTGTTGTGCGCCTCGAACGTGCGGCCTCGGTGCTGTGGGTTGGTGCCTTGATGGGGGCGGTAGTGGTCTTGATGCACTGGGTCAATAGCCTCTTTTGGGCTGTACCAATCTTCGTGGCGGTGGGCTTGCTGGGAGGCTATCTGGTCGTGCCGATGAATGCGCTGCTGCAACACCGCGGTCACACGCTGATGGGCGCAGGCCGCTCGATTGCAGTACAAAACTTCAATGAGCAAGCCTGTATCCTGTTCTTGGGTTTATTGTATGTATGGGCCACCAAACTGGGACTGGGGGCAAAAACCGCCATGTCCGCATTTGGCATCATGGTGTGTTCGATCACCTTGCTGATCATGCTGTGGCACCGCCACAATCTGCGCACCCACGGCGAGGCAATCGCACGCGATTTGGAAGCCATTGAGCAAGACCACCACCGCCAAGACTGACTTCACTGCGCAACCTACTCATGCACGCCACGCCATTATTTGCGCAAGCCATGGTCCTCGCTGCGGGCCGCGGCGAGCGCATGCGCCCGTTGACTGACCACACGCCCAAACCGCTGCTACAAGTGCAAGGCAAAGCCTTGCTGGAGTGGCATTTGCAGGCCTTGGCGCGGGCTGGTTTGTCGCAGGTAGTCATCAACACCGGTTGGTTGGGCGCCCAGATTCCTGCCGCCTTAGGCCATCACTACACGCTGCCTGCCAGTGCAGCCCATGCCGCAGGCGCCTTGACGCTGCAGTATTCACGTGAAGACCTGGATTTTGGCGGCGGCATTGAGACGGCAGGCGGCATCAGCCGGGCGCTGCCGCTGCTGTGCGAGAGCTTCTGGCTGGTCGCAGGCGATGTGTTTGTGCCTGAGTTTGCATTCGACGATGGCGAACGGGCGCGTTTTGCCGCCTCCCATGCGCTGGCCCATTTGTGGCTGGTGCCCAATCCTGCCCACAACCAGGCTGGTGATTTCACGATTCAAGACGGCCTGGCCTATCCGACAGCAGCCAAAAATCCGGCCTGCGCCAACTCGGCCAGTAGCGCAAAGCGCCCTGGGCTCAGCTATACCTACAGCACGATTGCGCTGCTCAAACACAGCTTGTTTGCAGCGCCTTGGTGTGATCTTCCACCTGGCAATCCGACCGGTCTGCCTGCAGCACTTGGCCCCCTGCTGTTCAAAGCCGCGGCCCTTGGCCGGGTCAGCGCCAGCATCTACACAGGCCCCTGGACCGATGTGGGCACCCCCGAACGTTTGGCGGCGCTCAACAGGGTATGAATCCGCGTACAGCCAGGCCATTACTGGCATTTCGTAACTTCTAAAACACCCAAAATGGCTTAAATCGCCCTAAATTCGTCACATTCGATTAGTATTACAGGCATACTTTGACTGCAGTACAGCAGACACCATACGCTTTGCGACGCTTGGCTGCTGCTTAATTCAAATATTTGTTGTCACAATAGACGCCGTCTCCGAAAGAAAAGGCCACTGACCAATGTGGGATCGCATCAAAAAGCTTTGGCAAAAAGAACATTCTGCCCATCAGCCACTTTTGCTCCTGTCCGAGGAAGAGCAATACCAGCAGCTGGAGCAAACCAACGACGCACTGCGCCAAGGCCAATACCAAACCGCCGAACGCTTGGCCCAGCAACTGAGCACCTCCCACATTGAAGACGTGGCCATCAACGGCCAACGTTTTCTGGGCTTGGTGTATTTCCACCAACAGCACTACGCCCAAGCCTGGCCAATCTTCAAAGAGCTGGCATCGCGCACACAAAGCGTCAGCGATTGGTTCAATGTAGTGACTTCAGCCACTTTGGCAGGCAACCTGCAACAAGGCACGAATGCGTTTGAGAACGCCATCAAAGCCCATGAAGAAAGCTTGGACACCCCCGGCTTGAGCGTGGCCTCGATGCATTTGTATTTTGCCTGCGCGCTGCGCGACCAGTCGGCCTATGAGCAGGCGTTTGAGCATGTGCAAATTCTGCGTGCGCTGTATGAAAAATTGCCACAAACCGATGCGCGCCTGCTGGATTTGCGCAACTTCCCCCGCGTCGATGCGGTACTGGATCTGATGGTCGATGTGCTGTCGCAGTCAGGCGATATTCCCGAGGCGCAAGAATGGCTGCTCGAGTTTGGCGGCAAACTCAAAGGCACGCCACCCGAGCTGATTGATGCGGCAATTGCCCGTTTACTCAGCCTCGCACCACCGAAAAAACCTGAAGCAGAGCCAGAACCCAAGCAGCCGCTTAAACCGGCCGCCCCCACAACGCCGCGTGACCGCCAGATCCCGCTGCCTATGGAGCTGCGAGAAGACAAAGACCCGCGCCTAGATTAATGCGTACCCGCGGTCATCACGCACCGCTCACTGCACCCCAAGGCCCTGTTGCAACAGGGCCTTGCCATTGCCAAAGTGCCAACTTGGGCCAGTGCATGGCACACACCAAGTGCACACGGTGCATTGCTCCTGCTTCCCACGTGCCAAACTGCCGGGGCTTGCAGTTGAAGGGCGACGGCCTTGCTAGCGGCCTGACTGCCCTCCGCAATAATGTAATTTTTTGTTGTTTTTGTCAGTTGCGCGTGCTCTTATACGCATTGCCAAGTGCATCCTCCCCAGATTGGGCACAATCAACGCCATCATTGGTAGCCCTTTGTTTCAAAGCCTGTTCATCCTTTCGGACGCCATCGCACAAGGCAACAATGGCGGTTTAAAAGCGCCTGTGTGCCTGTGTGAGTGGCAGCAGGCGCCTTGCACTGCCTCTTACTTATGCCTTGTGCAAGAATGGAAATATCGTAGACAGGCGCTTGGAGCGCCTGGTGCAATGCCTGCGTGTATGTGAACTTTAAGCAAGGAGTTTTTATGCCCCCTTCCTTCACTGACCAATTGCAAGCCAGCCTGGGTGGTTATTTGCCTTTGATGCTGGGCGCCATCGCCATCTTGTTAGTTGGTCTGGTACTGGCCTTGCTGCTCAAGGCCGGAATTCGCAAAGCCCTGCTGGCCATCGGGCTGGACCGGCGCCTGAACCAGCAAACCCTCAGCCCGATCAGCTACACCAACATTGTGGCCAATATTGGTTTTTGGTTCGTACTTTTGCTGACGCTGTTGGCCATGCTAAGCACACTGCGCTTTGAAGCCTTGTACCAGCCATTTGCCAGCCTTGCTTCTGAAATCATGCTGTATCTGCCACGCATTTTGCTCGCAGGGATTCTGGCGCTGACAGCCTGGGTACTGGCGGTGGTGCTCAGGCTGGGCATCAACAAACTCACCGATTCCACGCAGCTCGATGAGAAACTCTCCGAGTCCGCCGGGGTCCAGCCGATTGGTGCCATCCTGGGCGATGTGGTGTTCTGGCTGGTGCTGCTGCTGTTTCTGCCGGCCATCGTCGCAGCCTTGCGCATTGAAGGGCTGGCTGCGCCTTTGACTGACCTGACACAGCGCATCACCGGCAGCCTACCCAATATCTTTGCCGCGGCCGTGATTGGTGTGGCCGGCTGGCTTTTGGCCAAAGTCCTGCATGGCCTGGTCACCAACCTGGCAAGCGCCGCTGGTGCAGACCGCCTGGGCAGCAGCCTGGGCTTGCCTGCTGATGTACGCATCTCGCGCCTCTTGGGCACCCTGACCTTTATTTTTGTCCTGGTGCCAAGCACCATTGCGGCCCTGGATGCGCTGGAGATCTCAGCCATCTCTGACCCCGCAGCGGGCATGCTCGCGCAATTCATGGATGCTGTGCCGAATATTTTCGCGGCCATCCTGATTCTGGCCCTGGCTTGGTATGTCGGAAAATTGGTCAGCAATCTGGTCACGCGTTTGCTGGAGAATCTGGGCTTTGACCATTTGCCTGCCAGACTGGGCCTGCAGTGCCGCTCAGCCGAGCAAGACGACGAAGACAAACCGCTTTATCCCGCGCTGGATACCGACACCACCACCTCAAACACCACGCATGCACCCGCCTACACGCTAAGCCCGTCGGCGTGGCTGGGACGTCTGGCCTGGTTTTTCATCATGCTGTTCGCCTCGATGGAGGCGGCCAACCAGCTCAGTTTCTACAGCGTACGCGACTTGTTGATGGTCTTCATCGATTTTGGCAGCGACGTGTTGCTGGGCAGCGTGATCTTGCTGGTTGGCTATTGGCTGGCAGATGTGGTTGCCAAAGCGATTGTGCGCGCCAATCCCAGCAGTGGCCGCGTGCCAGCCCGCATTGTCCGCATCGCCATCATCGCACTGGTGTTGGCAATGGGTCTGCGGGCCATGGGCATTGCCGATGACATCATCAACCTCGGCTTTGGTTTGGTGCTGGGCGCTGTCGCTGTTGCCGTCGCCTTGGCCTTTGGTCTGGGTGGGCGCGAAGCGGCCAGCAAGCTGACCCAGCACTGGCTGGACAAATACCTGAAAAAGTAATTGCCAGGCCTGCGCCCTGGACGACTGCAGGCGAGCACAGGGCGCTGGCATTAAAGTGCGCCAGCGCGCACAATGGCAGGCATTGGCAGCTTTGGCAGCTTTGGCAGCTTTGGCTGCCTCATTTCACTTTTCGGCCCATACTGTGAAAATCAGGTCTTACTGGCGGCATGCGCGACAACTCACAGGCCGCACCCGTACTGCGCGCAACAACCTGCTGCTGAGCCTGACGCTCAGCTTTGTCGCCGGCGCCACCAACGCTGGCGGTTTCCTGGCGGTGGCGCAATACACCTCGCACATGACTGGCATCGTCGCACACATGGCCGATTCGCTGCTGCTGGGCGCCTATGACCTGGCATTGGCGGCCTTGGGTGGTTTGCTGGCATTTTTATTGGGGGCCACCTGCACGTCGGTGATGGTCAGTTATGCGCGCAGGCACCGCCTAGAGAGTGAATACGCCATGCCGCTGATGCTTGAAGCCATGCTGCTGATTGTGTTTGGCGTCATGGGCGCGCAATTGCACAGCGTGCTCTCGCCCTTGTTTGTGCCTGTCACGGTGCTGTTGCTGTGCTTCATCATGGGGGTGCAAAACGCCGTCGCGACCCAGCTCAGTGGCAGCCCGATTCGCACCACCCACGTGACAGGCACGGTCACTGATTTGGGCGTGGAGCTGGGCAAGATGCTGTATTGGAACCGCTCGCAGTTCAGCGACGGGCGCAGCGCCATCAGGGCCAACCAGCGCCAAATCATCAGCCTGACGGCCCTGCTGCTGTTCTTTTTCATCGGCGGCGTGACCGGTGCCTGGGCGTTTAACCGCATTGGCTTTGGTTTCACGCTGGCCTTGGCCGCCTTGCTGATCGTATTGGCGATTGCGCCCTTAGGCTACGACATCCGCGTAGCTTGGCGCTATTGGCTTGGGCAGCATGGCAAAGCCAAATCCAAACCGCGCCAGTAATAGCGACCAGCGCACCAGCGCCAACCAGAGCCTGGTCTGTTACTGCGCCTGGTCTGGCTGCACTTTGCGCGCCGTCAAATCAAAGCGGAACAAACGGCAATCAATCGGGCCGTTCCACATCGGCACACGGCGCGACTCTTTAAAGCGCAGCTTGCCGGGCAACTTCATATCGGGCGTGAGCAACCACGCAGTCCAGCCTGCGTAGTGGCCTTTCCAGTGCGCGGCCAGCTTTTGGAAAAAAGCCGCACCATCGTCACCATCCGAGAATTCACGCGCCGAAAAGCCCATGTCACGGCGCTGCTGCATATTGCGCCCGCCCTGACCAGCGGCCTCAATCCGTGTGCCATAGGGCGGGTTAAGCAACATGATGCCAGGCACATCGCTGGGCGGCATGCGCTGCAGCGCATCACCGCCACGCAGTTGCACCACCTGCCCAACGCCTGCGCGTTCGGCATTGCGTTTGGCAAAATCGACCATGCGGTGCGCAATATCGCTGCCGAAAACAGCAGCCGTCGGTGTGCGCTGCTGGGCCCTGGCTTCGGCGCACAGCGCTTGCCAGGCTGCGCGCTCAAAGCCCTGCAATTTTTCAAACGCAAAACGCCGCTGCAAGCCCGGCGCAATACCGCAGGCCATTTGCGCAGCTTCCACCACAATCGTGCCGCTGCCGCAGCACGGGTCGTACAAGGGCAGCGTGCCTTTGGGGTCCCAGCCGCTGGCGGCAATCATCGTCGCGGCCAAGGTTTCTTTCAATGGCGCATCGCCTTTGTCTTCACGCCAGCCGCGCTTGAACAAGGGCTCACCGCTGGTGTCGAGCGAGATAAAAGCTTGCTCGGCATCCAAATGCAGGTGAATGCGCACATCGGGGTGGTGCGTATCGATGCTGGGGCGGCTGCCGTTGAGGTTGCGAAAGCGATCAACTACGGCGTCTTTGAGGCGCAAGGCAACAAAGTTCAGGCTTTTGAGCGGGCTATTGTGCGCTGTGACATCAACCTTGATGGTTTTGTTCACACCAAACCATTGCTCCCAGGCGATGCCAGAGGCCAGCGCATAGACATCGTCTTCGCTTCGGTAGAAATCTTGCCGCAGCGCGATCAGTACGCGCTGGGCCATGCGGCTGTGCAGATTCAGGCGCATCACCGCCTCCATCAGGGCATGCCTGGCCACTTGCACGCGCACGCCACCGCGTTGGACCTCAATGTCCAAATCAGGCGCTGCCAGAATGCTGCGCACCTCGTCGCCCAGCAGCGCTTCGGTCTGCGCCGCACACGGCAAAAACAAGGCCAAGCCAGCTAACTCTCGGCTCACAGCAGGGGATGGTGGCATTGATAAACTCACAAACTCTTTCTTAAATTCGCCGGCGCAATGCGCATGGCTTCACGGTATTTGGCAACGGTGCGTCTGGCGCACTCGATGCCTTGCTCTTTCAACAGGTCAGACAGCTTGCTGTCTGACAGCGGCTTGAGCGGATTCTCAGCGGCAATCAATTGCTTGATCAAGGCCCGCACTGCGGTACTCGAGGTGCTGGTGCCAGAGTCGGTCTCCAGCCCTGAGCCAAAAAAATACTTCAGCTCAAACGTACCATGGGGCGTGTCCATGTATTTGGCCGTAGTCACACGCGAAATGGTCGACTCGTGCATGCCAAGCTCGTCAGCAATTTCACGCAGCACCAAGGGGCGCATGGCCATCTCACCACGAATGAAGAAGTCTTTTTGACGCTCCACAATGGTTTCCGAGACACGCAAGATGGTATCGAAGCGCTGCTGGATATTCTTGATGAACCAGCGTGCCTCTTGCAAGCGCTGTTGCAATTCTTGGCCACCGTTGCTTTTGCGCATCGCGCTGGCATACACATCATGCACACGCAAACGCGGCATCACATCGGGATTGAGACGGGTGGTGAACTCGCGGTTGTTGGCGCTGCGCTTGAGCGGGCGCACGATCACATCGGGCACGATGATGTTGCGATCCACATCGGCAAAGCGCCTGCCCGGCTTAGGCTCCAGACGGGCGATCAGGATCAGCACCGCACGGATTTGATCCGCACTGGCCTGGGTCACTGCACACAATTGCTTGACGTCGCGCCTGGCCAGTAGCTCCAGCGGCTGCGCGCAGACCTGCATCGCCAAGTCCAGCTGGGCCATGTCACCACTGTAGTCCTCCGAGCGCTGCAAGGCGCGCAATTGCAGTTGCAGGCATTGCGCCAAATCACGCGCGCCTACGCCCGCCGGCTCCATCGTGTGCAGCAGGTTCAGTGCCATTTGGAAATGGTGCAACAACTCATCAACCTCTGCCAGACTGCGCGCCAATGGCAGAGCCAAATCTTCTAGAGAGTCTTCTAGGTACCCATCTTCGTTGAGCGACTCGATCAAAAAGTGCAGCGCCGAGCGCTCAACTGGCGAAAGAAAAAACTCGCCCGCTTGCGTATGCAGATGGTCGGCCAAGGAAATATGGGCGCTGTTGATATCGGCCGCATCGACCTCTTCCTCGCTGTGGCCGCTGCCGCGCGCTGGCGCATCACCGCCCCACTCGCCATCATTGGGCGAGAGATCGGCTGAGCCATCGCCCTCCCAGTCACTGGGTCCGGCATCGAACTCGGCGGCATCGCCCACATCACTGGCGCTATCGCCATCGCCGCGCTCATCGCTGCTGGCGCTTTGCGCTTCACGCTCTGAGACCCGGTCGCCTGTGGAGATTGGGGCATCGGCACGCTCGAGCCCGAAGCTTTCGGCTTCGGCACTCTCGTCTTGCACTTCCAGGAACGGGTTTTCGTCGAGCATTTGCTCGACCTCTTGCTGCATCTCCAACGTGGAGAGTTGCAGCAGCCGAATCGACTGCTGCAATTGCGGCGTCAAGGCCAGGTTCTGCGAAGTTCGCAGCGACACGCCAAGTTTGATGCCCGCTGCCATTACATGCGAAAGTTTTCACCCAAATATACGCGGCGCACATCTGGGTTTTCAATGATCTCTTGGGCAGAACCATGCGCCAAGACCGAGCCTTCGCTGATGATGAACGCGCGATCACAAATACCCAGCGTTTCACGCACGTTGTGGTCGGTAATCAAGACGCCAATGCCACGGTCTTTCAAAAATGCAATACTGCGCTGAATCTCCATCACCGCAATCGGATCGACCCCGGCAAACGGCTCATCGAGCAGGATAAAACGGGGCTTGGTCGCCAATGCCCTGGCAATTTCCACCCGCCTGCGCTCACCGCCAGACAGGGCCAAGGCTGGTGAGTTGCGCAAATGGTCAACACGCAGCTCTTCCAGCAACTGCTCGGTGCGGATGCCAATTTCCTTGCGTTGCAGCGGCTTGCCCTGTTCGTCGATCTGCAGCTCCAGCACGGCACGTACATTCTCCTCCACCGTCAGGCGGCGAAAGATCGAGGCCTCTTGCGGCAAATAGGACAAACCCAAGCGTGAGCGCTTGTGAATCGGCATGTCGGCAATTGATTGTCCATCGATAAAAATACCACCGCCATCGCTGCGCACCAAGCCCACGATCATATAAAAGGACGTGGTTTTACCTGCGCCATTAGGCCCGAGCAACCCCACCACTTCGCCTTTGTGGATGTCCAACGAGACATCTTTGACGACCGTGCGTCCTCCATAGGTTTTCTTCAGGTGTTTGGCTTGCAAACTGGAGGCCTGTTCACGCTGCGCCGCACCTGCGGGAGAGTCGAACAAATTGGACATACTGCTTTTCCCCATCGCGTCGCTGGCTGTTTACTGACTCAACGATGAGCTAGGCTTGAGTTCCACCGCGCCTGCACCACTGGCAGGCGCTGCAGGGCTGGGCGTATTTTTATTGGTCGTACTGGCACCAATGACTGCGCGCACACGGCCTGAGCCCCCCGCGGAGTCTGTATTGCGAGCCGCCCCATCGACAGTGAACATGCCCGTATTGCTGAAATACAGAATCTCGGCGCCATTGATTTCATCATTGAACTGGCCATTGACCAAACGGCGCAGCTGCGCCTGACCTAGCAAGCGCACGGTGTTGGCCTTGGTGTCATGCTCAATGCGCTGGGCTTGCGCCTCCATGATTTCCACCGGCGCACCTTTGGGCGTGTCTTTTTGCTGGCTGAAAAACGCCCGTTTGCCCTCATTGGCAAGGGCCACGCCAAACTGGCTGCCGTCGGGACGCTGCTCGACAGTGAGGGTGTCACCACGCAAAATGATCGTGCCCTTGGTCACAACCACCGAGCCCGAAAACTCGGTGACTTGCTTCACATCGTCATGGCGCATCGCGTTGGCCTCGATGTTCATCGGCTGGTCACGATCACTCTCGAGGGCATAAGCGCTGCTGAAAGTGGCAGCAGCGGCGCATAAAGCTATGAGGGAAAATAAATTACGCATAACGGCATGATTCTTGCTGTCGACAATATCCCATTCTATTATGGGAATATCAGCGGCAGTGCGTTACGCATAAAAAAACCCCCGCTGGGTAGCGGGGGTGAGAGGGGATCTTGGATAGTTCTCGCAAATTTTCAAACGATTCTTTTAGGAATCTGTCACTCATCAAAAGTTCCATCACAGAGCTATCGATTAGTGGTACCTAGTCTGAACACCATTGTGTACGGATAAAAACCACACACTTTTTTGTCCATATGTACCAGAGTATAACTCAATCCCCTGCAATTGCGCACTCTTGTCTACAAAAAGTTCCATCTTTGTCTTTTTAAGACAATTAATTGCTTTTAAGAAGCGATCATTGACAGATACTTGAAAGTTGACCGCTACGGCTGCAAACCAAAAAAAACATTGGCCACACGGGTACTGGCAGCCGCAGTAGCCTGCCAGTCCTCACCACGCTCACGCGCAATCTCTTGCACAATATGTGGCAAAAAAGCCGGTTCATTGCGGCGGTCCTTGGGCATGGGCTTGAGGGTGCGTGGTAGTAAATAAGGTGCGTCGGTCTCCACCATCAAACGCTCGGCAGTAATGGCCTTGACCAATTCACGCAGGTGCGCGCCGCGGCGCTCATCGCAAATCCAGCCGGTGATGCCGATATACCAGTCTTGGTCCAGGTAATCAAACAATTCCTCTTTGCTGCCGGTAAAACAATGCACGACAGCGGGACCGAGCTGGTTTGTAAAGCCCGCCATCACGGCCATAAAGTCCTGATGGGCATCACGCTGGTGCAAAAAAAGCGGTTTATGCAAATCCACTGCCAATTGCAGTTGCATCTCAAAGGCCCGCTGCTGGTCATGGCGCGGGCTGAAATCACGAAAATAATCCAATCCACACTCGCCTGCCGAGACCACTGCAGGATGCTGGCACAGCTGACGCAGGCGCGCATCGCACTCTGGCGTGTAGTCACTGGCGTGGTGTGGGTGCACGCCCGCAGTGGCAAACAACTCGCCTGGGTACTGCAGCGCCAAGGCCAAGGCCTGCTCGGAATGCTCCACCGTCGCACCGGTGATGATTTGGCGCACGACCCCTGCGGCGCGGGCACGCCCAATGACCGCATCGCGGTCGCGATCAAAACTCTCATGGGTCAGATTGGCCCCAATATCAATCAATTGCATATAGTGTGTTGTATATCGTGCATTGGCAACGTCGCCAAGGGTCTGCTCCAACAAGCCATTGCCTGGGCGGCATCAATGCGCCAACGTGGCGCAAAAACAAGGAAAGCCAGCAAAATCCTCTCAGCAGGAATGCGTGCAGCATCGAGATGGGCTGCGAGGCATCTTTTGAAGACCATCGCCGCCGCTATGGACCAAAAAGTCTTGCAAAGCAAACCGCACTCAGGCAGCAACAGGGCGTTTTGCAACGCGCTCCCAGGCTGCAATGTAGCACTGAAGCGCCGGCGCCTAAGCGTGTGAAACTGCGCCAATGCCAGGTTGACACCGCCGCCCACCAGACCTACTTACAATTGCGAGCATGCCGCTTCGCACTGAACCCCAAGCACCCAGAATCTGGGCCGTCATTCCCGCAGCTGGCGTTGGCCAGCGCGCCCTGCGCGCGGACCAGCAAACCAGCAGCCGCCCTTTGCCCAAGCAATACCACCGTCTTGTCGGCTGCAGTGTGCTGGCGCACACTTTGCAGGCGTTTGCGCAAGTGCAAGCCATCGCGGGCACAGCCGTGGTGATTGCACCAGATGATGCTGTTTTTTCCCAGCAAGCTGAAAACCATGTCGCCAGGACCCAGGCCTTCGCCGTCGGCGGCGACAGCCGTGCCGCCTCGGTCCGCAACGGCTTGCAGACACTTGCCGAGCATTGGGGGGCGCAAGACCATGACTGGGTGCTGGTGCACGATGCAGCACGCTGCCTGATCACACCAGAGTGGATTGCCCGTTTGATCAGCGCCTGCCAGCACGATGCGGTCGGCGGTTTACTGGCACTGCCTTTGCCAGACACGCTCAAAGAGCAACGCTGCCAACCATTGGCAGAGGGCCACCCCAAGCCTGCCGCAGCGCGTGTGGCCCAAACTGTGCCCCGCAGCGGCAAGTGGCTGGCCCACACGCCGCAAATGTTCCGCCTGGGTATGCTGCGCAGCGCGCTGCAACAAGCCGACCTGGGCCTGATTACCGACGAGGCCAGTGCGATTGAATGGCTCGGCCATGCGCCGCTGCTGGTGCACTCGAGCGCGCAGAATTTCAAAGTCACCTACCCAGAAGACTTCGCTTTGGCTGAGGCCATTTTGATGGCGCGCCAAGCGCGCCACACCCCCAACTCCACAGAATCCACAACGCCATGACACAGACCACACATCCCGCCCCACTCTTTCGCATTGGCGAAGGTTGGGACACCCATGCTTTGGTGCCAGGACGTCCACTGATCTTGGGCGGCATCACGATTGCGCACACCACAGGCCTGCTGGGCCACTCCGATGCCGATGTGCTGCTGCACGCCATTACCGATGCCTTATTAGGCGGGGCGGGCCTGGGCGACATTGGCCGCCACTTCCCTGACACTGCGGCTGAGTTCAAGGGAGCCGACTCCACCGTGCTGCTGCAAGAAGCCTACCGCCGCGTGCAAGCGGCCGGCTGGGTGATTGGCAACCTGGACAGCACCATCATTGCCCAGGCACCCAAACTCGCACCCCATATGCCTGCGATGAATGCACATGTCGCCAAAGCACTGGACTTGCCACTCACACAGGTCAACATCAAGGCCAAAACGGCGGAGAAACTCGGCCCAGTAGGCCGTGGTGAATCGATGGAGGCGCGCGCAGTCGTCTTGCTGGTCGCAAAAGCCTAAGAACCTGTTTACGATCTTTTCACAGACCGCGTTGGAACCCAAAAGGATACGATGCGCGGCAAAAACCGCAGTCGGGCTATCTGCCCGGCGAGGATTTTTAACAAAGCAGCGTGCCTTTTGGGCTCCAACCCGAAGGGCAAGGCACAAAAAAGCGCATTGCTGCGTTGCCCGTTTTGCTCATACAGACGTATGAGCGGCAACAGGCGCCTTACACTGCCTCTTTTTTGTGCCTTGCGCGACTGTGAAAAGATCGTAAACAGGTTCTAAGCGCGACTTCCAAGTCTCTCTTCAGCGCCTTTCTTTGAGTTATTGTTTTTAGAGCACGTCCCGCATGCTGGCCTCTACCATTCCGATCTTTCTGATCATTGCACTGGGCGTCTGGATCAAGCGCTCACCGCATCCACCTGAAGGCCTGTTTCCGGCCTTGGAGTGGTTCAGCTTTTATGTGGCGTTTCCAGCATTGCTGTTTTTGAATACGGCCCAGCTCACAATCGATGCCTCAGCCCTGGAGTCATTGACTTTACTGGTCACGCTGCCGATGGCTGCGGTACTGCTCTTGTGCTTGCTTGGCTTGCGCATCGCACGCCAGTTTCCCGATCCGGCGCGCTCTTCTGTGATCCAGGGCGCAACGCGCCCCAGCACGTATTTCGGTCTGGCTGTAGCGGGCCTGGTGTTCACCGACCACATTGCAGGCCTGATCATGCTGACCTTGGCAATTGCTCTGCCCTTGGTCAATGTGGTTGCCGTGGTCGCGCTGTCATGGTGGAGTGGCAAAAAAGTCACAGCCCGATCGGTGCTGCGCAACCTCGTGCGCAACCCCATCATTGTTGCCACCGTCGCTGGCGCGCTGTATAACGCCACCGATCTGCCCATCTGGACGCCACTGGCAACCGCCTTGGGTATTTTGGGCAATGTGGCACTGGGTTTGGGTTTGCTGTGCGTTGGCGGCGGGCTGGTGTTTCGGCTCGAAGGCGCAAGGCCAGTGGCCATCTTGGTGACCAATACGATGAAACTGATGGTGCTGCCAGCTTTGACCTGGCTGCTGTGCCAACTGCTGAACGTGGAGCCCTCGACCACCATCGCCGCGTGTTTTTATGCCAGTTTGCCAACCGCTCCGAATGCTTACATCATGGCGCGGCAAATGGGCGGTGACGCCCGCTTGATGGCGACCTTGATTACCACCCAAACCTTGTTGACGATAATCAGCTTGCCACTGTGGATGATGTGGTTGGGGGTGGATTTCACGCGCTAAGCGCCTGGCCACGACAACTCAGAAAAAGTCGGCTTTGAGAAAAAAGGCGCCTGGGTATGGGTTGTAGTAGTAAGGCGCGATCTCGTAAAAGCCCAACTCTTCGTACAAGGCCCGGGCAGCATCCATTTCATCCAGAGTGTCGAGCAAAATGCATGAATAGCCCGACAATTGTGCCGCCTCCATCACCGCATGTGCCAGACTGCGCCCCAAGCCAAAACCGCGAAACAATTTGCGCACGTAAAGGCGTTTCATTTCGCAGGCATTCGAATAGTCCGAATTGACCAGCGGGCGCAACGCGCAGCAGCCTGCCAATTGGTCATCGACAAAGGCCAGCATCACACAGCCAGCTGGCCACGCGTATTCACCTGGCAGGCTGCTGAGTTCTTGCTCAAAGTCTTGGAAGGCCAGGTCCACTGACAGATTGCTTGCATACTCGTCAAACAATTCGCGCACCAAGTCAAAATCCTCTGAACTCTGGGCCGCGCGAATCACGACATTGGGGGGAGACTCCATGACTGGGGTAATTGGTAGGTAGGTAAAAAACGACAATGGCAGCGGACCAAGGCCCAACTCAATTGAATGTTATACAGTAAATGCCATGCCTGATCAGGCAGATTCAGCCAACAGCCGCTCAATCAGGCGGTGCAAGTCGTCCAATTGAGGCACACCCACGTAGGTTTTGGCAATAGCGCCGCGCTTGTCCACGACGAAAGTGGTCGGTGTCAGTTGCACATCGCCCCACGCCTTAGCGACTTGGCCAGTGTTGTCGATCGCCACCTTGAACGGCAATTGCCTCGATTGCGCAAAATTGACCACATGATCGGGCCGGTCGTAGGACATCGCAACAGCCACCAGCTCCAGCCCCTGGTCGGCGTACTGCGTGTAAGTGCTTGCAAAACCAGGCATTTCAGCCACGCAAGGCGCGCAACTGGTGGCCCAGAAATTCACCATCGTGACCTTGCCTTGCAAGGCCTGCATGCTCTGGCGTGAGCCGTCTAGCAAGACAAATTCAGAGGCAGGCGCGGGCTGGCGCACCAGTGTGAACCAGGCCACAGCTGCAGCGGCCAGCACGAGGGCAGCAGCAAACAGATAGCGCACAGTGCGGTAATGCATGAGAGGGTAAGAAAAATCAAAAATCCGTGCTCTATAAAAAGGCACGCCGACAATGCAATGCAGCGCCAAAAGGGCACAATGCAGTGCGCAGATGCTGTGTTATACCACTTGCGTAGAACCTGTTCACCCCGCTCTACACAGCCGCGTTGAAGCCCTAAAGGATGCAATGCGCAGCAAAAGCCGCAGTCTGGCTATCTGTCGGACAAGTATTTTTACCAGCCATGCGCCTTTTGGGCCCCACCCCGAAGGGCAAAGCACACCAAAGCGCACTGCGGCGTTGCCCATTATGCACATCCCCGTTTGTGTGCCTAGCGCGACTGCGTCGAGACTTTGAACAGGCTCTTAGAATGAAGTGGGCTTTCGGCTGCTGCACGCAGCACGTCACAAAAACGCGCCAACCATGGCAGTGCCTGCCCAAGCTCTATTAAAAGGAACCCATGTGATGCATCCATTTTTCCAACATTTAGGCCTGCGCTACCCGCTCATTCAAGCCCCAATGGCGGGCGTGCAAGACTTCCGCCTGGCTTTAAGCGTTGCGCAAGCAGGCGGCCTAGGCTCACTGCCATGCGCGACCTTGAGCGCCCAGGCCCTGCAAGAGAACCTGCAAGCCCTGCGCCAATCCCTGGGCGCAGATTCCGCCATCAACGTCAACTTCTTTTGTCATAGTGAGCCTGCCATCACTGCAGAAGCCGAGCAGCGTTGGCACAAGGCCCTGGCGCCGCTGTACGAAGAACTGGGGCTCGATAGCCAAGCGATACCTGGGCTGCAATCAGGCCGCCAGCCGTTCACAGCGGCCTTGGCCGATCTGATAGCGCCTTTTAAGCCGCAAGTGGTGAGCTTTCATTTTGGCTTGCCGCCTGCCGCCTTGGTCGAGCAAATCAAAAGCTGGGGCGGCCAAGTGATTGCCAGCGCCACCACCGTGGCAGAAGGCGAGTGGCTGCAGGCACATGGTGCTGATGCCGTCATCGCCCAAGGTCTGGAGGCGGGAGGCCATCGCGGCCACTTCCTCAGCCGCGATACCAGCCTGCAAATGGGCACCTTCGCGTTGGTGCCCCAACTGGTGCAGGCGCTGCGCATTCCTGTCATCGCCGCCGGCGGTATTGCCAGTGTAGAAACGGTGCGCGCTGCGATGGCCTTGGGCGCTGCAGGCGTGCAAGTGGGCACAGCCTATTTGCTCAGCCCCGAGGCGCAAACCAGCGCCGTGCACCGCCAGGCGCTGCAGTCACCGGCGGCCAGGCACACCGCCTTGACACGTGCGTTCACAGGCGGCGCAGCGCGTGGCATTGTCAACCGGGCCATACAAGCCCTGAATACACAGGATGCGGACATACCGGCCTTCCCACTGGCCAGCAGCGCCATCGCGCCGTTGCGCAGCCATGCCGAGGCCCAGGGACTGGGGGACTTCACACCGCTATGGTCAGGCCAGAACAACCAGCTGCTGTCGAGTGAGTCGGCAGCGGTGATCACCGAGCACTTGGGACAAGCCGCGCTGCAGTAACAGGCTGTACGCGGCGCTATACCTTCGTATACCTTGGCCATCTATTGGTAGCCAATCGCGATGCCAATGCGCGCTTGGCTTGCGTGCGTGTTCCACGCACAATTGCGCCCTGTGATGAGCAGGATCAACCTGCCCATTACCCTTTAGTTGGCTTGCCTCTCATTGATCCTGCAGGCATTGCAGGATTGATCCAAGCCATGTTTTAACCCCAGGAGAAAACCGTGGACCCAGACCCGAATTGGCCCGATGCGGCCAACTCAGCGACCAAGCGTTTTTCACACACCCCATAGCTTTGCAGGCGCTGCGTTGTTCACCTAAGACGGGCTGAACTCCAAGAGCCTGAAGCTCAAGGAGTATTTCATGCTGTTTCAACAACTGCGCCCTAGCAAGCACCTGCAAGTTTCTCTGCGGGCGGCCATTGCATCACACCGCCCTGCGGCCTTGAAAATCATGTTCGACCACCACGGCGAGGCCGTGTTTGCCCACGCGCTCGCTGGGCTGTCCAAGCGCGCCGTCGCAGATGCGCTGTCGATGCTGCCTGCCGCCGACCGCCACCGGGTGCAACTCCATTTGCCCAAGCCCTTGCGCTACAGCATCACGCAAGCTGCCAGTCTGCGCCCTTCGTGCATCAGCACCGGCCTTGGCGCGCAGCACGCCCCAGCCAGCAATACCGGCGCAATCCCAAGAGCTGCCGCTGTGAACCTTTGATTCCAGGCCCTGTCGGGCCCGGTTCCCGATGCATGGCGTGAGGCAGCACCTGCCTCGCTGGCCAGCCCCTGCCTCACGCGGAGAAGAACATGACAGACACCACCAAATCATCCACCATGGGCTGCCTGCTGGCAGCCAACGAACTGGAGTTGCTGCGCACCTTGCTGCCTGGCATCCACAGCGCTGAGATCGCACACGGCATCACTGCCATGCCGACTGCAGAGCGGCTGCGCGTTTTTTTATTGCTGCCACTGCGTCGCCAAGCCGATGTGGTCGGCTACCTGGACGCGCCCGAGCAGCTGGAGACCGTGCGGGCGCTCAAACGCCCTGATCTCATTGCCCTGATTGGTGCAATGCCGGCTGACAAACGCGCCGACCTGTTCAAACAGCTGAGCGCCGACGAGCAAACGGCCTTGCTGCCCGATATCGAGCTGGCGCAGCGCGAAGACATGCTGAAACTGGCGGCCTACCCCGAGGGCACGGCAGGTGCCATCATGACCTCAGAGTACGCGCATTTGCTGGCCGAGCTAAGCGCCAGCGAGGCCATTGAAGTGCTGCGCCGCGAAGCGCTGGACAAAGAGTTGATCTACCAGTGCTATGTGGTCGATGCGCACAAAAAACTGCAAGGTGTGGTCTCCTTGCCTGAGCTGCTTTTGGCCAGTGAATCGGCATGCGTCGGGGAGTTGATGCAAACGCACGGCATCGTCGGTCACGCCCACGACAGCAAAGAAAGCACAGCCGAGAAAATCGCCAAATACGACTTGCTGGCCTTGCCGATTGTTGACGAGTCCGGCATTTTGCTCGGTGTAGTCACAGTCGACGATGCGATGGAGGTCAGTGAATCTGCACGTGGGCGCAATATGGTCAAATTTGGTGGCAATGCCAGCATTGGCAGCAGCCCCGATATCAGCCTGGCGCACTCGTCGTTTCGGCAGATTTTCACGACCCGCGCCTTCTGGCTCAGCATCCTGACGATCTTTGGCATCATCACCAGCACCTTTGTTGCAGCGCAAGAAGAAATGCTCAGTGAAATTTTGATTCTCGCAGCCTTTATCGCACCGATTATTGACAGCGGCGGCAATACCGGCAGCCAGTCAGCCACCTTGGTAATTCGTGCCATGGCTTTGGGTGAGACACAGCTGCGCTGGCGAGATTTGTGGCTGGTCATGCGCCGCGAATTACCCGTGGTGCTGGCGCTGGGCGCGGTTATCGGTGTGATGGAGGTGGTGCTGGCTTACTTTAGCAAAGGCATTGGCGTAGAAGTCATGCTGATTGTGGGCCTGTCGATGTTCATCTGCATGGTGCTGGGCGGTTTGATTGGTGCATTGCTGCCCTTCGCAGCCCGGTTCATCGGTGCTGATCCGGCAACCCTCAGCGCGCCACTGATCACCTCAATCATGGACTTGCTTGGCGTGGTGGTGTTTTTTGGCCTGGCTTACGCCTTCATGGGACATTTACTGACCGGCGCCTGAGCGCCTGCTCCATGCCCACTGCAGCAACGCCCTACTGATACCCGGTTGTGTGACAAGCAGATGACCGCAGCGCCGAACACACAGGCGGCATGCGCTTGGTCTGAACCGGCTTGGCACTGGCCAAGAACCTCTCCATAATCGCCTCGCAAGTAGCCTGCGCCAACGCGGCCGCTTGCGCAACTCTGTGCCAGACTGGCCAGTCTGGCCAGCACCAAACATTCTTGAGGACACCATGCTGGAAAGCAATTTCTACTCCACCAACTGGCATGCTCTGGGCATCATGTTCATCAATCTGAGCATGGCCTTTGTGCTTGGCGCGCTGATTGGTGTTGAGCGCCAATTTCGCCAACGTACCGCGGGCTTGCGCACCAATACCCTAGTCGCCGTAGGTGCGGCCATCTTTGTTTCTTTGGGGGTGCGCCTGTTTGATATCACCGGCGGGCCACAAACGCCGATTCACATCGTCGCCTACGTCGTCTCCGGCATTGGCTTTCTGGGCGCGGGTGCGATCATGAAGGAAGGTGCGAATATCTCAGGCCTCAATACTGCCGCCACCCTGTGGGGAGCCGGTGCCGTAGGGGCTTGTTGTGGCGCCGGTTTATGGGGTGAGGCTGCGATTGCCACCGTGTTTGTGATTGCTGGCAACACCTTGCTGCGCCCAGTGGTGAACCGCATCAACCGCAGCCCGTTCAACGAAGAGCACAGCGAGGCGCTCTACATGGTGCATGTGATTTGTAGCCGTGATGTGCGCTCGGATGTGCACGAGCAAATGGTGGAGTTGCTCGAGCAGGCGACCTACCCAGCGCGCCAAGTCGAAGACGAAGATTTTGGTGAGGACAGTGTGCGCATTGAATTTACCTTGTTTGCCACTGCGGTGCAGGGCGAAGAACTTGACCAAGCAGTGGCTAAGGCTGAGGCCTTGCCTGGTGTGAAACAAGCATTTTGGACGGTCGGCGATGAAGGTTAAAAAACACGGCGCACAAGCCATCGATGCGGCGCAGGTTCGCACCACCGGGCTGCAAGCCACTGCAGCCCCGGCCAACAGCCCTGAGCTGAGCAGCATGGCGCGCATGTCACTGCCCAAATGGCTAATGACGATCTTGGCCGTGGTCGCCATTTTTGTCGCAGACACCACCACGTACTATGAAGTCGCTGTCTCGGTGTTCTATGCCGCCACGCTGCTGGCCATCGAGGCCCATTTAAACCCACGTGGGTTATGGGCTTGTACCGCAGGCGGTTTGGTTCTGATTCTTGTGAGTTTCGCCTTGACCGCGCATGGTGATTTGCACGCCGGTCTGGTCAACCTCATCATCAGCTTATGCACCATTGTCGCAACCGCTTATCTGATCACCAAAATGCGCGCAGCGCGTCTGGCCGCGCAACAAGCGCAAAGCCAATTGATCAGGATGACGCGCATTCAAAGCATGGAGGCCTTGACCGTCTCGATCGCCCATGAGATCAACCAGCCCTTAGCGGCCATCGTGACCAGTGCCAATGCCGGCCAGCGTTGGCTCACACAAAATCCCCCCAATGTCACCAAAGCACACGAAACACTGGAGCGCATTGCCGCTGATGCACAGCGCGCGAGCACCATCATCGCCCGTATCCGCGGCCTGACACGCGGCGATGCGCCACACCAGGCAGCCTTCGACATCAACACCGCCTTGCAGGAGATTCTGGCCTTGTCCAAAGCCGAGCTGGATCTGCAAGACATCACCGTCTCCTTGCAGTTGGAGGAGGCGCTGCCGGCAGCTTACGCCGACAAAGTGCAAGTGCAGCAGGTCGCGGCCAATCTGCTGCTCAATGCCATCGATGCGCTGCGCTGCGTGCCGCCCACCAGGCGGCATTTGCAGATCGAGTCCAGCCTCGTCGGCGGCAGCTTTGTGCAGATCAGCTTCACCGACACGGCAGACGGCATCGCCCCCAGCATCAAGGACCATTTGTTCGATGCCTTTTGGACCACTAAAAAAGACGGCATTGGCGTGGGCCTGAGCCTGTCTCGCACCATCATCGATGCCAATGGCGGGCGACTCTGGCTCGATGAAGACCACCATGGCACGGGCGCATGCTTTCGCTTTCTTGTGCCAATTGCGCCAATTGCACCTGTGGCATGAGATGATGGGGAGCTTGAGCCGACTGCTCCTTCACTCCTTATGACCTCTGCCAATACCGACAGCGCCGATGCCATCGTCTACGTGGTTGACGATGATGCCTCGGTGCGCGCCGCTTTGGAAGACTTGCTCGCTTCTGTCGGGCTGCAAGTACAAAGCTTTGCCTCAACAGCACAGTTCCTCAGCCACGAGCGCCCCAACAAAGCCGCCTGTCTGATTTTGGATGTGCGCATGCCCGGCCAAAGCGGCATGGACTTTCACCGCCAAATGCCGCAGTTGGGACTCGATCTGCCGGTGATTTTCATCACTGGCCACGGCGATATCGCCATGGGCGTAGAGGCGATGAAAAACGGCGCGCTTGAGTTTCTCACCAAGCCGTTTCGGGACCAGCAATTACTCGATGCGATTCACCACGGCATCGAGAAAAACCGTGCACAGCGCCAGCAAGCAGCTGAGCAGGCTGCCAGGCAAGCGCGCTGGAACAGCTTAAGTCCTGGCGAACAAGACGTGGTGCGCCTGGTGGTCCAAGGCTTGCTGAACAAGCAAGTGGCAGCGCAACTGGATGTGAGCGAAATCACCGTCAAAGTGCGACGCAGCCATGCAATGCGCAAACTGGGCATGGATTCACTGGCAGAATTGGTGCGTTTTACTGAACGCATTGCGATGTGAATGAACCATAGCATTTTTTTATGGATTAACAGTTGGCGCTCTCCGGCCATTGATGCGGTGCTCAATGCCGTCTCGCTGTCTGGCAGTGCGCTGAACATTGTCTGGCTGCTGCCGCTGGCCTGCGCCTTGTTGTTGCTGCGCTGCCCCAGGGCCCAATTCCATGCGCGCCTGCGCTTTTTGGCCGTTGCAGCGCTGGGCTTTGTGCTGGCCATGGCCCTGGTTGCAGCCTTCAAATTTGGACTCCAATTGCCCCGCCCGGGCACCGTGTTTGGCAGCCAGGTCGTGCACTCCATCGTGCCTGAGGATTCGCGCTACAGCTTTCCCAGCGGCCATGCGACTTTTGCCATGTGGCTGGCCGTTTGCCTGTGGCCACGTGTGTCTGCGCTGGCGCGCTGCGCACTGGTGGTCTACGTGATCGCGGTCGGCCTGGCCCGTATCAACCTGGGAATGCACTTCCCAGCCGATGTGCTCGTTGGTTACGCCATCGGTGCTTGCTGCGCGTGGCTGAGCAGATGGCTGTTGCTGCGCACTGGCAGCGCCCATGCCTTGCCCCAAAACCGCCGCAACTGACAGCCCCAAGGGCTGCCAAGGGGTAAAGCCTCCCTCTCACCATCTGGCCAAATCGCGTCGAGCCATACACAATGGTCAGTATGTGCTTCTTGTCAGAATGGATAGGCAGGGGCCTGCCCTTTAACAGTCAGCCACTGCCACTGCGTGAATTCTTCCCAGTTGGCCGAGCCACCGATGCTGCTGCCGTTACCAGAAGCTCCCACACCGCCAAACGGATTGACCACCTCGTCGTTGACGGTTTGGTCGTTGATGTGCAGCAAGCCCGTGTGCAGCGACTCGCCCAGTTGGAGCGCACGCCCTACATCGCGCGACAAAATCGCCATCGACAAGCCATACTCGGTGTCGTTGGCCAGCCGCGCCGCGTCGGCGTCGGTATCGAATGGAATGACCACTGCCACCGGGCCGAAAATTTCTTCATGGAACGCTGGGTTCTCGGGCGTGACGCCGCTGAGCACCGTAGGCGCAAGGAACAAGCCCTCGTGCGTGCCGCCCACTTCCAGCACCGCACCGGCTTGCGTCGCCGACTCAATCACGCGCAGCGCGCGGTCGCGCTGCGCCGCATTGATCAACGGGCCAATTTGGACCTCACCCTGCAGCGGATTGCCGACCTTGAGGCTGCGAGCCTTGGCTGTGAGTTGTTGCACAAAGCTGTCGTAAATACCACGCTGCACCAGCACCCGCCCGGCCGACATGCAAATCTGTCCTTGGTGCAAATACACGCCCCAGGCGGTGTTGGCAATGGCCAAGTCCAGATCTGCGTCGTCCAGCACAATCAGCGAATTTTTACCGCCCAACTCCAGCGAGACCTTTTTGAGATTGCGGCTGGCGGCTTCCCCCACTTTGCGCCCTGCTGCTGTAGAGCCAGTGAAGTGGATCATCGCAATATGCGGATCGCTGGTTATCGCAGCACCTACTGCGCCATCGCCTGGCAGCACTTGCAACACCCCGGCAGGCAAGCCAGCCAGTTCAAACAAACGCGCAATGGCCACACCACCACACACTGCAGTGCGCGGATCGGGCTTGAGCACCACCGCATTACCCAGCGCCAGCGATGGCGCAACGGCGCGCATCGCCAAGTACAGCGGGAAATTGAATGGCGCAATCACACCCACAACCCCAAGCGGGCGGCGGCGTGCCAGACTCAAACGCCCAGGCTCCGAGGGCAGCACCTCACCAGCACTGCGCGAAGGCAGGCCCGAAGCCTCGTGCAAAGCCTTGATCGTCACAGCCACTTCAAAACCGGCCTTCATTTGGATCGAGCCACTCTCACGCACGACCCAACTGGCAATCTCGTCTGCATGGTCTTCAGCCAGGCACGCAGCTTTGCGCAAAACCTTGGCCCGCTCGTCATAAGGCAGTGCCGCCCAGGCTTTTTGCGCTTGCGCGGCTGCCGCAGCTTGGCTGGCAATCAGCGCCGGATCGGCCAGCGCCACACGCCCCAGCTCAGCGCCGGTGGCGGGCTCCACCACCGCGCTGGTGCTGGCTCCAGCACGCCACTCGCCGGTGAACAGGCGCTCTTGCCAAAGCGCGGTGGGCAACAAAGTGTGTGACTGACTCATGCGTGTTTCCTTGCAATGTGGCGCGGGCTTGGCGCCGTTGACGGTTTGTGCGAGCGCTCAAGCGTACAACAGGATCGCAATCAATGCACACGCCAGCTGGTCTGATGAATGGGCCCAGCGCGCTGCCTTGGTGTTTCGTTACTTGATTAAACCAACACACTGCAGCTCGCGCATTCGCCCACCCTATGGCCACAGATGTTGCCATTGGCCTGATTGCAGGCCTTGATACGAGCGGCTTCTTCAGCCATGCGGGTTTTGCAGAGATTGCCTACATGCAGCAGTAGCGGCACTCAAGCCGCTTCGACAGCGGCGACCACCACCACCTCAATGCGGTAGTCGGCATTGGCCAACAAGGCCTGCACGGTGGCACGTGGTGGCGTATGGCCGGGCGCAACCCACGCATCCCAGACCTCGTTCATCGCACCAATCTCGCTGATGTCACTCAGGTAGATCTGGCATTGCAGAATGCTTTTTTTGCTGGCGCCAACTTCGGCCAATAAGCGGTCGATATGGCCCAGCACTTCCTGGGTTTGGATGCGGATATCAGCGCCAGGGTTATTCTCAGGGATTTGTCCGGCCAAATAGACCACGCCATTGAATACAGCGGTTTCAGACAAACGCGCGCCTACATGGCGCCGCTCAATCGCAGCTTGAGAGGACATGTACAACTCCTTGGTGTGATAAGCCCGTGATTCATACCAACGAAAATACAGGCAAAAAAAAAGCCGCTTATAAAGCGACTTTTTGAATCTGGAGCGGGAAAACGGGTTCGAACCGTCGACCTATACCTTGGCAAGGTATCGCTCTACCAACTGAGCTATTCCCGCATGTGCAAACCAATCAATGATTAGCAGCAAGACTCGTATTGTATGCCAAAAAACACGCTCGTTTGATGAAAAAACGCTTTTTTTGAAAAAATTTCAAAAGGCATACACAGGCAGCCCGTATGGCCCTCTCACCTTTAGAGCCTGTTAATACTCTTCACGTAGCCGCGAAGATTTTGAACAGGCCCTTGGAACGTGTTTAGGATCTTAGTGCGAGACCACATCGACCATGCCCGAGCCCTTGCCAGTATCGACCGTCACCACTGGCGTGGCAGCCACAATCACATCGTCTTCGGTCAAAGCCACAGGCTGGCGCACCAGCGCATGCTTGAGTACCTGATCAAACCATTTGACCGGAATAATCTCCAGGCCATTGCGCACCACATCGGGCAGCTCTTGCAAGTCCTTGACGTTTTCCTCAGGGATCAAGGCAGTCTTGATACCACCGCGCAATGCCGCCAGCAGCTTCTCTTTCAAGCCACCAATCGCAGTAATTTCGCCGCGCAAGGTGATCTCGCCGGTCATGGCCACATCGGCACGCACGGGAATGCCTGTCAGAGCCGACACAAAGGCTGTGGCCATCGCCGCTCCGGCGCTTGGACCATCTTTAGGCGTCGCCCCATCTGGCACGTGGATATGCACGTCTTTCTTGTCGAAATCGACCGGCTGAATGCCCAGCTGCAATGCGCGGCTGCGCACCACGGTGCGAGCGGCCTCAACCGACTCTTTCATCACATCGCCCAGCGAACCGGTGCGGGTCACCAGGCCTTTACCCGGCATGGTCACAGCCTCGATGGTCAGCAAATCGCCACCCACCTCAGTCCAAGCCAAACCGACGACTTGGCCCACTTGGTCGTCTTTCTCAGCACGGCCGTAATTGAATTTGCGCACCCCCAGGAATTCGGACAAATTCTCGGCATTGACCTGCACCGGCGCCTGCATTTGCTTGAGCTGGATGCCTTTGACAGCTTTGCGGCAAATGCGTGAGATTTCGCGCTCCAAAGAGCGCACACCGGCCTCGCGTGTGTAGTAACGCACGATGTCGCGCACCGCCTCTTCGCTCACCTCCAGCTCGTTGGCTTTGACGCCGTTGTTGCTGATTTGCTTGGGCAACAGGTAGCGCTGGGCAATATGGAGTTTTTCATCCTCGGTATAGCCCGAGAGCCGAATCACCTCCATCCGGTCCAGCAGCGCTGGCGGAATGTTCATGCTGTTGGACGTCGCAACAAACATCACATCCGAGAGGTCGAAATCGACTTCTGCGTAGTGGTCGGCAAAGTGGCTGTTTTGCTCAGGATCGAGCACCTCCAGCAACGCACTGGATGGATCGCCACGGAAGTCGGCGCCGAGTTTGTCAATCTCGTCGAGCAGGAACAACGGGTTGCGAGTGCCTACTTTGCTGAGGTTTTGCAGGATTTTCCCCGGCATCGCACCAATATAGGTGCGGCGGTGGCCACGGATTTCTGCCTCATCGCGCATGCCGCCCAAAGCCATGCGCACGTATTTGCGCCCAGTGGCTTTGGCAATCGACTGGCCCAACGAGGTTTTACCCACGCCAGGAGGGCCGACCAGGCACAGAATGGGCGACTTGACCTTGTCAACGCGTTGCTGCACTGCCAGGTGCTCAAGAATGCGCTCTTTGACCTTGTCCAGACCGTAGTGGTCTTCGTTGAGGATTTTTTCGGCCGCTTCCAAATTCTTTTTGATTTTGGTTTTCTTGGCCCAAGGCAAGCCCACGAGCACATCAAGGTAGTTGCGCACCACCGAGGCCTCGGCCGACATCGGCGACATCATTTTGAGCTTTTTGATCTCTGCATCGGCTTTTTTGCGTGCATCGGCAGTCATCTTGGCGTCGCTGATTTTTTTCTCAAGCTCTTCCATATCGGCGCCGTCTTCGCCCTCGCCCAACTCTTTCTGAATGGCCTTGACTTGCTCGTTCAGATAGAAGTCGCGCTGGTTTTTCTCCATCTGGCGTTTGACACGGCCACGGATGCGCTTGTCGATTTGCAGGATATCGACTTCCGAGCTCAATTGCTCCAGCAGCATTTCAAGACGCTGGGCAGGATCAATGGTTTGCAGCAACTCCTGCTTGATTTCCAGCTTGGCAGGCAAATGCGCCATGATGGTGTCGGCCAGCCGACCTGCATCCTCAATGCCAGCAATCGACGTGGCAATGTCTTGCGGGATTTTTTTATTCAGCTTGGCGTACTGCTCAAACTGCTGCATCACAGCGCGCCGCATGGCTTCGAGCTCAGAAACTTCGCCCTGGAGCTCGCCAGCCACCATGGGGGCAACACTGGCTTCAAAATGGGTTTCGGTCTCGACCACGCTATTGAGCAAGGCGCGCTCCTGCCCCTCGACCAGCACCTTGACAGTGCCATCGGGCAATTTCAGCATTTGCACAATAGTGGCGATACAACCGATCTCAAACAGATCTTCGGTTTTAGGGTCGTCCTGGGAAGCGGTCTTTTGTGACACCAAGACAATGCGGCGCTCCTGGTCCATCGCCATCTCAAGCGCTTTGATGCTTTTGGCGCGCCCCACGAACAATGGCACCACCATGCTGGGAAACACCACCACATCCCGCAGTGGCAAAAGTGGCAGCGTAATACTTGAGCCTGCCTGAGCTTGGAATTGGTTTGTCATAAAGAGATCACCTGTAAATATACGAGCCAGTTCGGGGCAGAGCTGGGAAATTCAAGAGTCGGCCTGGATGCATTCACCCGGCCTTGGCACGCCATCCTCATCACAACCATCGCAGCGCCGCAGTGAAGCAGCGCACAGAGCAGTCTGCAACCCCTTGTTTTTACATGAATTGCAATCACTAAAAACGTCAGAGCACCGGGGTTGGTCTGCCCAATTGCCATGCAGACAGGCCTGTTGCCGCAATTACGGCCAACGTCGCGCAACAGCCTTGTTAAAAAACGCCCACTGCGCCACTGATATAGATGTTCGCTACCAGTTTGCTGTTGATCATACGAGCAAATTTTGTGAATATATTGCAATAGCACGAGAAAGCACAGCGGCTATCTGGACTTCTAAGAACGTGCGCGCATTTGCATCACTGTCTGCGCGCCATCTGAAATGGCCAGGTGCTCGCGCAGCCATTCATCCCGGGGTTTGCGCCGCCTCGCAATGCGTTTGAATGAATTCGCGAGATGCCAGACTCGCCTCCAAACGCAATGCGGTCAAACAACCGCCCCAGACACAACCGGTATCCAAAGCGATCAAATGTGGGCGGTTTTGCAAGCCCAGTGTTGACCAGTGCCCAAACGCAATCGCCTCCTGCGCACTCTGCCTGCCAGGTACTTCAAACCAGGGCATCAGCCCTGCAGGGGCCTGCTCAGCCCCCTCGTTGCTGTCAAAATCCATTCGCCCTTGCGCCGAACAAAAGCGCAAACGTGTCAGCGCATTGACAATCACTCGCAGGCGCTCCATCCCACCCAAGTCATCACGCCAAACATCAGGCTGGTTGCCGTACATGTGCTGCAAAAAGACTTTGCAGCGCTCTTCATCCGCCAGTACCTGGTGCACCTCCGCTGCCAGCTCACAGGCCTTGGCCGCACTCCACTGCGGCAGCAAACCCGCATGCACCAGCAGCAAAGACGCATCTGTCAGCGCTATTTGCAGAGTCAGTGGTTGATGGCGTACCCAGCGCATTACATCGGCCACATCAGGTGCATGCAATACCTGCTCCAAGGTGTCACGCTTGCCGGCTTTTCTAAATCCGTAATAACGCGCAAGCAGGTGCAAATCGTGATTGCCCAAAATCACCGAAATACTGCCCTGCCCTGCCATGCAGCGGCGCAGTACGGCCAATGAGTCCGGGCCGCGATTGACCAGGTCACCGACTAAATAAAGATGGTCACGGCTCGCAGAAAAGCCCACCTGCTCTAATAGATTGTGCAAAGCGCTATCGCAGCCCTGCACATCACCCACCACATACTTGGCCATTATCTTCTACCTTAATTACGAGAAATGTGCCCTGGTCAATACCGACCCAAATCACACAATATTTTTGACAGCGCGGATGAACCACGCACAGCGCCTGGCACCTTGTCTAAACAACGCAGGCCCACATAATGGAACGCGCCATCAAAACATGCAGTGCGCCTGAAAATACCCACCAAATAAAACGCCCCTGAGGTGTGTCAATGGGTTGGTTACTGGCTAATGCCACCTCGCTACGCATGGGGTATCGGTTAAGACGTTCCAAGATAGTTCAAGCATTCACTAGTAGAAGGCGCTTCTCAACCCCCTGGCATTCGTCTTTATTAGCTCCCAAGCCATTGATTCTATTGTTGCGATGGAGAAAACATATTTTCCAGATTCACCTGATTGAACTTACCAAGAGTACATGCACTCCGTATATTGCTGAGTTGGCGCATCTTATCGCAGGCAACGGCTTCACCAAGCATCGTACACCCGGACTTTGCTGACAGTCCCCTTGTGGTCTGCGCCAATAATAGGTTCACAGGCCTGGCTATTCACCAAGTGCAGCGTAAGCATTCACTGGGATAAGCCTCTCAACCTCAATCGGCCCACAGCGGCATTGGCCAAAGGCCACTGCTCCACGTCTCGAGTTAGACTCTGGCATGCTTCGAAGAGCAATTCGTGCTACAGCGCAAGCGCATGTATTTGGGCGAACCAATTTATTTTTCACATATTCGCAAAACGTTAATCACAATTTGCAACAAAAGACCTCGCACTCACCTGACATTCAGCTGAATATTAAAAAATGGCTATAATCAAAATACACCAACCCAATTGATGGAAATTACAACCATGGCGCAATTAGACGATCTTATTCAGCAACGCGAAGCTTTGGACCAGCAAATCAATGCAATGCGTCAGCAGGCCCGCACTGAAGCACTGACACAAATTCAGTCACTGATTCAACAATTTGAATTGACTCCAAGCGATATTTTCAGCGCATCAAAAAACAGCAAATCATCTGCTTCTGCTGGTAAAAAAGTGGCCATTAAATATTTAAACAAAGCCACTGGTGAATCCTGGACAGGCCGCGGTAAGCCTCCACGCTGGATTCAGGGCCAAGACCGTGAAGCGTTCAAGGTCTGATTGCCTCACGCGGCCCCATTCAATCAAAACAGCGCTCCAATGAGCGCTGTTTTTTTATGGATGCAGACAGGCGCACAACCAACACAGACCTTCAATCATGTTTGCACAAGATTTTTAACACCTACTTCCACTCAGCGTAGGATAGCGTCTTTGCGCAACGCCAGCTCTGCCCCCAATTGCGGTCTTGGCACGGTGTTTGACGATCAACAGCGCCTGACTTTTCTTGCATTCATCGGTATGGCTTCCATCACTTCGCCCCGTCAGTTCTCGCTTGTGCGGGATGTCTCGCTCTCAGCTTTAGTAGCGGGCTTCATCACCGTTTTGGTCGGCTACACCAGCTCAGCGGCGATCGTGTTTCAAGCTGCACGATCCTTGGGAGCCAACCCAGCCGAAATCGCCTCGTGGATGTGGGCACTGGGGATCGGCATGGGCATTACCTGCCTTGTCCCCTCGCTGTGGCTGCGTTTGCCCGTTGTGACTGCATGGTCAACACCAGGAGCTGCCATGTTAGCTGGCAGTGCCTTAGGCTTGCCCATGTCCGAGGTGATTGGTGCCTTTATGCTCAGCGCACTGATGATTACATTCGCCGGCTACACCGGGTGGTTTGAAAAAGTCATGAATCGAGTCCCAATGGCTTTGGCATCCGGCATGTTGGCAGGTATCTTGCTCCGTTTTGGCATTGATGCTTTTGCTGCTGTGCAAACGCAGCCCCAGCTGGTGCTGGCCATGCTGGCCACTTATTTGGCAGGTCGTGTGTGGTTTAGCCGTTACGCCATTATCGCGACCTTTACCGTGGGCATTGTGCTGGCGGCCCACGGCGGCATGTTGCAAATGGAAGGCCTGCAGTGGCAGTGGCCACAGCCAGTGATGACTTGGCCAAGCCTGTCGGTCAGTGGTTTTTTCAGCATTGCACTGCCGCTGTTCATTGTGACCATGGCATCACAGAATATTCCCGGTGTGATTGTGGCCAAGAGCATGGGCTACCAATTGCCAGTCTCGCCCATCATTGGCTTTATCGGCATCGTGAATCTGGCTCTTGCGCCATTTGGTGGCTACGCGTTTAATCTGGCAGCGATCACCGCAGCCATTTGCATGGGCCGCGAAGCGCACGAGAATCCACAACGCCGTTATGTAGCCGCGATGGCAGCGGGCTGCTTTTACTTGTTAGCGGGCTTGCTGGGCGGTGCCGTGGTGGCCTTGTTTGCTGGCCTGCCTAAAGAGTTGATCATGGCCATTGCCGGCATTGCAGTGCTGGGCACTATAGCCAATAGTTTGCTCACGGCATTGCATGAAGAAGGCAGCCGTGAGCCAGCCCTGATCGCTTTTTTAGTCACGGCCTCAGGCTTGAGCCTGGCGGGCATTGGCTCGGCATTTTGGGGCTTGGCTGCAGGCGGTATGGCGATGCTGGTGTTCAAGCTCAAACGCGGCTAGGTGCTCGCGTCATTGAATTTGGCAGCAGCTTGCTGCACTATCTGGGCATTTTGAGCAAGACCGCACACATTCAGCACATAAAAATGGGACGCCTACGCGTCCCAAAATGCATTGAGTGCACCGCCTCAAGTCAGCCCATTGGCGCTGGCTTTAGCAGCGGGCAGCCGACCTTGGCATGTCACTTGGCTGTCGAGCTGATCTCGCCGCTGATATTGGCGCCCTCTTCAACCACCAACTTGCCATAGCGGATCTTGCCTGTGACTTTACCTGTGGCAAAAATGGTGAGTTTGTCTCGCACGGTCAAGTCACCCTCAAACGTGCCGTGGATTTCTGCCACGTCAATATTGGCCGTGCCATTGAACGAGCCTTGCTGAGAAATTTGAATCAGCTTGGAGTCCAATGTCGCCTCGACTACGCCATCGATGTAGAGTACGTCGCAATCGGTGATCTCTACGCCTTTGAGCTTGATGTTTGGGCCAACCGTGAGCTTGCTCTCTTTAGCGTTCGCTGCAGCTTCAGACTCACCTGCTTTGTCAGCCGCGCTGTTGTTGGCAAAGCCTGCGGCGGGAGCACTGCCAAAAAAACCGGCTGGCTTGGCGGTAGGCGCGACCGGGGAGCTCGGAGTGCTCACGGTAGATGCTGGAGTCGCTGCTGGGACGGCAGGGCTGGTTGCAGTTTCGGTTTTCGGGGTTTCGGTGCGCTTACCAAAGAAGCCGGTTTGTGCCATGTCGGAAGTCCTCTGTATGATGGGGTGAGATTAGTTTAAGAATTTAAATGCAGATGCGTCTATAAATCAATAGAAATACTGAAAATACTGTAAGTAATTTCAGTATAAAACTACGCACTGACCAAGCTGCAGCCAGCCAGCCCCCCGCCTGGGTACACTTGCGGTGTCTGCTTTGTCCACTCGGCAAAGGATCTGTCAGGCGCCTCAACCCCATCTGTACTCACGCACGCATCAGCGCTTCAATTGCATCGGCCTGCACAGGCACATCACGGGTCAGTAGCTCACAGCCCGCAGCGGTCACCAATGCATTGTCCTCGATGCGAATGCCAATGCCATGAAATGCCGCTGGAACCGTGTCATCTGCACGCACATAGATGCCTGGCTCAATCGTCAAGACCATGCCTGGCTTCAAAAGGCGTGAGGGTCGATTGCGAATCGTCTCGCCGCTGAGCGGATCCTGTCTTTGCTGGAACTGGCCCTCTTCAGAAGGTTCGTTGTAGCTGCCGCAGTCGTGCACATCCATGCCCAACCAGTGGCCGGTGCGATGCATGTAGAACTTGAAGTAAGCGCGCTGTGCAATGGCATCGTCTACCGTGCCTACCCGGTTGGCATCGAGCAGCCCAAAATCAAGCATGCCTTGAGTCAATACGCGCACAGCCGCATCGTGCGGGTCGTTGAAACGCGCGCCGGCTTTGGTGGCGGCAATCGCCGTCTCTTCGCTGGCCAAGACCAGATCGTAGAGATCACGCTGGGCCGCACTGAAGCGGCCATTGGCTGGGAATGTGCGCGTGATGTCGCTGGCATAGCCATCGAGTTCACAGGCCGCATCAATCAAGACCAGTTCGCCATCACGCACTGCCGCATCGCTGGCGCGGTAATGCAATACGCAAGCATTAGCCCCTGAGGCAACAATGCTGGTGTAGGCTGGCGCCTGCGCACCATGCTCTCTAAAGGCATGCAATAGCTCTGCTTCCAAATGGTATTCGCGCGTGTCTTGCCCTGCTGCCAACATCCGCGAAGAACGTTGCATGGCGCGGATATGGGCCTGGGCACTGATGGCCCCAGCGCGGCGCATGATGGCGATTTCATGGCTGTCTTTGACCAGGCGCATTTCATCGAGCAGGCCGCACAAATCAATTTGTGCAGTCGGTGTATTGGCGCCAAATCGCGCGCGTGCACGTACCTTCTCCAACAAGCTTTCGACCTGTTGGGCCAATCCTGGGTGCGTTGCAAACGGGTAGTACACAGCGCTGGTGTTTTCGAGCAAGCGCGGCAAGCGCTCCATCAGCTGCTCAGATGACTGTGCTTCATCCACCGCCAAGGTGGCAATGGCATCGTCTGGACCCAAACGGTAGCCATCCCAGATTTCACGCTGCAGGTCTTTGGGCTGGCAGAACAAGCTGGTGTGGCCCTGCGCATCCAGCACCAGCCAGGCATTGGGCTCGGTGAACCCGGTCAGGTAATAAAAGTAGCTATCAGGCCGAAATGGGAAATGCGAGTCGCGGTTGCGAACCTGCTCAGCCGCCGTAGGAATCAAGGCAATGCTGCCTGGCTGCATCTGCTGGGCCAGCTGCTGGCGGCGTTTGGAATAAATCGCTGGGTCAAACGAATCGGTATGGTGCATAGTCAGCTGCTTGATTAAAAAGATACAAGGTGTGTCGCAAAGTGATCCGCCACCCTTTCAAGCACATCTTAATGCCTGTTCACAATCTGCGCGCAGTCGCGCAAGGCACAAAAAAGAGGCAGGGCAAAGCACCTGCTGCCGCGTATTGCATCCTTTTGGGCTCCAACGCGGTCTGTAAAAAGATCGTAAAACGTTCTTAAGCCAATACGGCAGGCGTGCAATAGATACTCGGATCCACTNACGTTCTTAAGCCAATACGGCAGGCGTGCAATAGATACTCGGATCCACTTGCAGCAAGTCCACAGGAAAGCGTTTTCCTGCCAAATAGTCATCTATACAGCGCATCACAATCGGTGAGCGATGCCGCTCTTGAGCAGCCCTGATCTCATCGATGGTCATCCAAACCGCACGTGCAATGCCGAAATCCAATGCGCGCTCAGGGTAGTGGCGGCCCAATTCACCACAAAACGTGAAGCGCAGGTAAGTAATATCTTCTGTCGCATTGGTGGGTGCGAAGCGGTTCAGATAAATGCCCACCAAATGGCTTGGCGTGAAGTCATACGCTGCCTCCTCCAAGGTTTCACGGCTGCAAGCCTGCACCGGACTCTCGCCAGGATCGAGGTGCCCTGCCGGTGTGTTCAAGCGCAAGCCATCACGCGTATCTTCCTCAACCAGAAGAAAGCGTCCGTCTTGTTCGATGACAGCAGCCACTGTCACATTGGGTTTCCATCTCTTTTGCATGCAGTTATTATGTTGTAGAGATTGATGGGTTAAGCACAAAACGCGCCAGCCAACGATCCTGTTCACGTGTGTTGACACAGTCCTCAGAAATGGGGGCCATCGTCGCACTCAAGTCGCACACAAGACAATGCAGAGGCCACGCCAGCACGGCTGGTTCATACTCTTGCACATCGTCATTACCGCTTGAGGCGTTAATCACTGTTCACCAAGGTGACGATAAGCCGTTCTCGAGGCATGGCGCAAACTTCGATTGTGCGCGCAAATGCACTTGCGCTGAATAATGTTTTGGTTTTAACGTCTTTGTGCACCGATCTGCAGTATTTCTGCAGATGTAAGAGCCAGTTCAAAAATCCCCACGCAACCGCATTGAAGCCCAAAAGGATGCAGTGCGCGGCAAAAAACGCCGTCTGGCTAGCTGCCCAACGAGAATTTTTAACAAAGCAGTGCGCCTTTTCGACTTCAACCCGAAAGGCAAGGCACAAAAAAGAGGCATTGCGGCGTTGCCTTGTTTGTGCTTTGCGCGGCTGTGTGGAAATTTTGTACTGGCGCTGAGCGCCGGTGTTTAGATCCGCATTTTGACAGTGCATTATTCACACATGAATGGAAGGTAGCACTATGGAGCAGGACCGCACGCAGATCCAGTCTCATGCAGGCGCAGGATGCGCTTTGTTGTTGGCTGCAGACAGCGGAGAAAATGTAAACTGTGTGCTGTAAGAGGCTAAAAAACAGCCATGCAATTGGCCGTGATCAGCGAGGTCATAACATGGCAAGCACTCTAGAATGGCAAGATCATCGCTTTGATGGTGCTGCGTAGAACTGTGTTTGGATCCATCAGGTGACAGCGCAGTGCAGGTTAGATGCATCGTTTTAAGATGGGCAATGCACGCGCATGCCTATTTGCATCGTGCTTGGGCATCTGTTTTTTTCATTTTGGCTCTTTGGGGAAATCATGCTGCGATTCTTTCTCATCTTTCTGGCGTTGCAAATGGGGCTCTTTGGTCTCAATATGTTGAACGTGGTACAGCAAACAGTCGTATTGCCTTGGACTTCGCTATTAGCACAAATATGTGCTTATCTCGTCACGACTTTTGATGACACGGCTATGGCCGCTGGCAAAGTGCTGTGGAATCCGTCCAATGGTTTTGGCGTCTCCATTGAGCCAGGCTGCAATGGCATTGAGGCCTGCATTGTGTTGTTTTCTGCCGTGATGGCCTATCCATCCAGTTGGCGCGCCAAGGCCGCCGGTATCTTGATTGGCTTTGTCGCCATTCAAGCGGTCAACATTGTTCGCGTGATCAGTTTGTTTTATCTGGGCCAATGGAACGACACTGCATTCAAATTTGCCCACGAATACCTGTGGCAGGCTTTGATCATGATTGACGTGCTGATTGTCTGGCTGCTGTGGGTGCGCAGTATTCGTAGCAACGAAGATGACGGCCAGGATCCACCCAACAGCACAGCCAATGCCGCAACTACCCAGGAGTTGGCCCATGCCTGAGTCCAGCGCAATTGCGGCCTCAGGCCCTCAAACAGCCAAAGCCATCAGTGTGCCGGTATTTGCCCTATCGGCATTTGCATGGATGGCGGTGCTGATCACTATTTGGATGTACGTAAACCCATGGACCTCCTACCCTGCAGGGGCCATCGCCGGAGTCGCCCTTGAGGTCGGTGCGCCGACCTGGATTCGCGAGGCACGCATGATTGGCCCTGCCGACGCCTCAGAGGACGTGGCCTTTGGCCACCTCGAAGTCAGCACGCGCATTGATGTGCCCGTGCCTGGCTCTGGCGGTCAGCGGGCCGAGATGATTCTCGACGGCGACCCCTCGCGCTACGCATACGGCTTGCCCATCTTCCTGTCATTGCTTCTGGCGGCAAGACAAAGAAAAATGCTGGGCAAAGCAATTGCAGGCTATTTGGTGTTATTGCCCTTTCAAGCGTTCACCTTGGCCTTTTTTATTCTTCTGCAGATTTTGGTCTCCACCAATATTGATGCAGCCAAGCTCAGACTCAGCGCCTGGCAAATAGAGGGCATTGTCTATGGTTTTCAATTTGGCACCTTGGTTGTGCCCACCTTGTTGCCAATTTTGATCTGGCTATGGCTGGATAGGCGCTTCTTTGTTGAGGTCATCGCCAAAAGCATCGCTGGGCCAAAACGCAAACGCATGGCTTGACCAGCCCGCCACATGCTGTTGACCAGAAGCAACTACCCCGTTAGATAATTTGTGGTACATTAAATTCCATGCTTTCTTTTGCACGCGCATACTTTTTTTGGTTTTACTTCTCGGTCCATGGCGGATGAGAGGGGATAGCCTGCATAAGCAAAGCATCAACTAATACCTAAACCGCCGACGCCTCAACAGCTCGGCGGTTTTTTTGTCTTCTTAGTTTTTCAATGTGAGGACCCAGATGAACCCGATCCAGACGAATCAACCGGCCTATTGGCAAGACTCTGTCGAAAGAACCAGTCAGACAGACAACCAACGTATACAGGACATCGCCGTGTTGCCACCGCCAGAGCATTTGATTCGTTTCTTCCCCATCAAAGGAACCCGCACTGAGCGCTTGGTGCTCGAAACACGCCAGCGCATTCGCTCTATCATGCACGGTCAGGATGACCGCTTGCTGGTCGTGATTGGGCCTTGCAGCATCCATGACCCCGCAGCTGCCCTTGAATATGCACGCAAGCTCAAAGTCATGCGCGACAAGTACAAAGACAGCCTGGAAGTCGTGATGCGCGTGTACTTCGAGAAGCCTCGCACGACCGTGGGCTGGAAAGGTCTGATCAATGACCCGTACATGGACCAGAGCTTTCGCATCGACGAGGGCCTGCGCATTGCACGCCAACTGCTGGTCGACATCAATCGCATTGGCGTGCCCGCTGGCAGCGAGTTTCTGGATGTGATCTCGCCGCAATACATCGGTGATTTGATTGCATGGGGCGCAATTGGCGCGCGCACTACTGAAAGCCAGGTGCACCGCGAGCTGGCATCGGGCCTGTCGTCACCAATTGGCTTCAAAAACGGTACAGATGGCAATATCCGCATCGCTACCGACGCCATCATGTCGGCCGGACGTTCACACCACTTTTTGTCAGTGCACAAAACCGGTCAAGTGGCCATTGTCGTCACCGAGGGCAATGAAGACTGCCATGTGATTTTGCGTGGCGGCAAAGCCCCCAACTACCAAGCAGAATTTGTTGAAGCTGCTTGCCGTGATTTGGAGAAAGCGAAGCTGCCAGCCAGCCTAATGATCGACTGCTCCCATGCCAATAGCAACAAAAAGCACGAGCTGCAAAAAGTCGTCGCGCAAGACGTTGCCGGTCAATTGGCTAGTGGCTCACACCAAATATTTGGCGTTATGGTGGAAAGCAACCTCAAGGCAGGTGCGCAAAAATTCACGCCTGGCGTGGATGACCCGCAAGATTTGGAATATGGCAAAAGCATTACAGATGCCTGTGTCGACTGGCAAGAATCAGAGGAAATCCTGGAGCTGCTCTCGCAAGCCGTATTGGCGCGCAGAAAGAGCAAATAAATGCACTGACTAAGGGCGGCATCGGATGCACTGCACGCGCCGCTCAAGTTAAGATGAGCCCGTTGCCCTGGCTCTGATCATGCGTGCTTTGTGGCTTTACGGCTGAACGCCTGCATGTGGCGAGACAATCAACCACCATCAACCATGTGCTAGAGGCCTTAAGCACAATCAACACATTGAGCGCGCATCCCTCACAATGCCGCAAGGAGACACCGAATGCAAAGTTTCGTGACCGTGGAGTTAACGCTGGGCAATGAATTTCAGCTGCTGGCCCAAAAGGACATGCCGGCATTAGAGGCAAGACAGTGGCTGGACCAGCAATTTGTTGACTTGGATTGTGAGCCGCTGCGCCCCAGCGGTAAAGTACTTACCGCCGATAAGGTGCTAGCAATTGCTGCGCATGCCAGCCAAACACATTGGTCAGACACTGCCTGGGCGCAGCAATTTGCCAATGCCACGGTCGCTGCCTTGGCTCGCCCAGTGGTCAAGGTCGATATTCCAGCACTGGCAATCAAGTTTTAACTCGGCTAGACATTTGAAAAAAGCCTTCATTTGAAGGCTTTTTCTGTGCGCACTACGCTTGACAGAGCATGCCTGCCAAGGCCATATCAATGCTGCAAGATTTTATGCAGAAAATCTTTGGTACGGGGCTGACGCGCCTCAGGATTGCCAAAGAACTCTTGGGTTGAGCAGTCCTCCAGAATCTTGCCACCCACGTCCATAAAGATGACGCGGCTGCCCACTTTGCGTGCAAAGCCCATTTCATGGGTCACGCACATCATCGTCATGCCTTCGTTGGCCAGGCCCACCATGACTTCCAGCACTTCCCCCACCATCTCAGGGTCCAGCGCTGAAGTAGGCTCATCGAACAACATCACAATTGGATCCATAGTCAACGCACGGGCAATCGCCACACGCTGCTGCTGGCCACCAGAGAGCTGGCCTGGGTATTTGTCTTTGTGGGCTATCAAGCCCACACGCTCCAGGTATTTCAAACCATGGGCTTTGGCGTCCGCAGCATTGCGTCCCAGCACCTTGATTTGGGCAATCGTCAAGTTCTCGGTCACCGACAAATGTGGAAACAGCTCGAAGTGCTGAAACACCATACCTACGCGGCTGCGCAGCTTGGGCAAATTGGTTTTTTTGTCGTGCACAGGCACGCCATCAACCCAAATCTCACCTTGCTGGAACGGCTCCAGCGCATTGATGGTTTTGATCAGCGTGGATTTGCCAGAACCCGATGGCCCCGCCACCACCACCACCTCACCTTTTTGAATGTTGGTGGTGCAGCCATTGAGCACTTGCACCTCACCATACCACTTGGACACATTTTTCAATTCAATCATGGTGCAACACTCCCTTATCGAATGATGGCAATCTTTTTGTGCAATCGTTTCACGAGATACGACAGACTAAAACAAATAACAAAATACACCAAGGCGGCGCCGATATAGGCTTCCATCGGGCGACCAAAGTTCTTGCCTGCGGTATCAAAGCCTTTGAGTAAGTCGTAGGCGCCAATCGCATAGACCAAGGAGGTATCCTGGAACAAGATGATGGTCTGCGTCAGCAAAATCGGCAGCATATTGCGAAACGCCTGAGGCAAAATCACCAACCGCATGTTCTGGCCATAGGTCATGCCAACGGCTTGCCCCGCAAACACTTGGCCACGCGGAATCGACTGAATCCCTGCGCGCATGATCTCGCTGAAATAAGCCGCCTCGAATGCGATAAAGGTGATAATGGCCGAAGTATCCGCGCCAATGGGCTTGCCTGTGATCATAGGCACCAGCAAGAAAAACCACAGAATCACCATGACCAGTGGAATACTGCGCATGCCATTGACATAAATGGTCGCAGGAAGCTCCAGCCACTTATTGCCTGACAGGCGCATCATCGCCAGCAATGTGCCAAAGAAAATACCGCCCAAAGTGGCAATCACTGTCAGCTGAATACTGAAGTACAAGCCTTTGAGCACATAGTCATGGATGATGTCCCAGTTAAAGAAGCTCAGATCTAATAACATCTCAGTGCCCTCCCCCTGCGCTGGCAATGAAGCCAGGTACGCGCGTGCGTTTTTCGATGAAGGTCATGATGCGGTTGATCACCAAGGCTGAGATCACATACAGCACCGTCACTGCCAGATAAATTTCAACGCCACGCGAAGTTTCTTCTTGCGCCTGCATCGCAAACATGGTCAGCTCAGAAATCGATACCGCAAACGCCACTGAGGAGTTTTTGAAAATATTCATAGACTCGCTGGTCAACGGCGGAATGATGATCCGGTAAGCCATTGGCAGCAGCACATAGCGGTAGTACTGTGCGGTTGTGAATCCCAAAGCCATGCCCGCATAACGCTGGCCCTTAGGCAGCGCCTGGATACCAGCGCGCAACTGCTCAGCAATACGTGCTGAGGTAAACAAGCCCAAAGCAATCACAACCAGCGTGAAGCCCGAGACACTGCGCATCACAGGAAACATCGCCGGCACGACGTGGTACCAAAGAAAAATCTGTACCAATAAGGGAATATTGCGGAACAGCTCCACCCAAGCATTCCCAAATCGCACCAGCCAAGGGCTGTTTGGTAGCGTTCTGATGGTGCCGATAAGTGAGCCAGCCACCAAGGCCAGAATCAACGCAAGCAGAGACACTGCGACGGTCCACCCCCATGCCGACATCATCCAATCCAAATAGGTGACATCCCCTCCTTTGCCAAAACAACCGCTCACGACTTCACCCGTGATGTTGTCTTCGCAAAAAACCTGCCAGTCCCAATTCATTTGCATCTCCCCACTGCTGGAGTATTGGAGTGATTAAAAAACGCTCCGAGGCGTGCAGGAAATCCTGCACATCGGAGCGTATGTGATTTGTTACGAATGGCTATCGCAACTCGCGCACAAGTTGCGATTTTACGCACCAATAAGCAGCAAATTATTGAACAGTGTACTCTTCCATGGGCTTATCATTGGGATTTGCCCAAGCATTTTTGGTGCTCTCAGACAACTCCAAGCCAACGGTCGTGTTCGCTGGAGGAATGGGTTGCAGGAACCATTTGTCCCACAATGCCAGCAAAGTACCGTCTTTCATCTGGCGTTCGATGCTCTTGTCAACGGCGGCTTTGAATGCATCGTCGTTCTTACGCAGCATACAAGCGATAGGCTCCACGTTCAAGACCTCCCCCACAATCGCGTAATCACCTGGATTGCGTGATTTGGAGATGTTGGCCGCCAAAATCGAACCGTCCATCACGAACACATCAGCGCGGCCGGTCTCGAGCAGCAAAAAGCTGTCGGCATGGTCTTTGCCCATGACCTCATTGAATTGCACACCTTCTGCACGCTTGTTTTTACGCAAGGTTTGCACTGAAGTAGTACCTGTAGTCACAGCGACCTTTTTGCCATTCAGGTCGGCAACCGACTTGATACCAGAATCCTTCTTCGTCGCCATGCGCACTTCTTCCACATAAGTGGTCAAAGCGAAGTCCACGTCCTTTTGGCGTGCTTGGTTGTTGGTCGTCGAGCCACACTCCAAATCAACCGTGCCATTAGTCACCAATGGGATACGGTTCTGTGATGTTACTGGCTGGTACTTGATGGTGATGGTCTTGCCTGTGTCTTTTTCCAGGTCCTTGACGATGTTTTCAGCCATTTCAGTGTGGAAGCCCACGTATTTGCCATTGCCCAAGGTGTAGCCCAAACCTGAAGATTCCCGTACGCCCAGAGTGATTTCGCCAGAATTGGCAATTTTTTCCAAAGTATTGGATTGCGCAAATGCAGCAGAAGCTGCAGCCAGCAAAGTGATAGCGAACAAATGTTTTTTCATTTCATTACTCCAGGAATGTGAATCACTGCACCAAAATGGAACATACCCATTTGTACACGATTTATGCGTCTTTGACATCATCGCAAACGCGGAAGTTGACGAACTATTGCAGCGCTTGATGCGGCATCCCCCCTTTCAACGCCAGCAAAAAACTGCGCCATGGTCACAATTGCCTATCGCGTGCCATGCTTTGCAGTTCAACAAGCAAAACGCATGCCAATTCTATGCAAGCACTGCTGCTCACAAAGCATTGATGCTTGTTCGAACCGAAAACCCTAGGTAGCCTGCATAATTTTCAGCATGGACTAAGCTCATCCTTCGACAACATCAATCGCGTGCATTTAGAAATCCCACCCATTGACATGGCGCCAGAAAAGCCAACAGTACAAAAAGACTAAAATTTCTGCTGGCCAAGCAAAAGTTTAAACAGAGGCCAATGCTAAGATGTGCAGACACTGGCACGTAGTCGTGGACCAGCCGGCTCAGCGGACCATAAGCCCCCTTAAAGTCCTCCTCAAAATCATTGTAAGTTATTGATATTAGAGATCCATCTTCAGATATTGAGATTTTCAGAGCATCCTTAAGGGAACCTCACATAAGCCCTAAAAACGCAAATTCATCGTCTGCAACTCATTGATTTAGTTGATGCAAATTTTTCGGGATTGAGGTTTTGAGAGGTTCCCTTAAGAGCCCGCGTTTTTTTGTTCGAGCCGAGGAGAATTCAAAATGGCGTTAATAAAGGCTGACACCCACTGAAAAACCGGCTTCTCTAATAGCTTGAACCAAACCCAAGACGCCAAGACAATCAGCACAATTCCAAACACAAAAAAAGCATAGAAATACCGCACTGGAAGGTAGTGGTACAGAACCGTGAATAGCAAGGTCAGCAGGACTGGATGGATCAAATACAAGCTGTAGGATGCATCGCCAATTTTGACCAACCATGCAAACGGACGTAGCTCGGGTTTGTTCTCCAATGCAATAAAAATCGCAAGAATCAACATGGAAGCTAAGCCATAGGTGGCCGCACGAAGCAATTCAAAGTTGGCAAAAAATAAGTCAAACGCGCCTGCAGCAAGCAACAAGATAGCAGCCGGGATCAAGAACAGGCAGTTCTCCAGCTGCAATGGGTACTTTTGGTTCAGCATGTAGACGTACATGCCAAACGTGAATTCCAGGAAAAAGCCATTCAAGGTGCTACGCAACGGCCAGACACCGCCCATGATGGTATCAAACGCGAAAGCGTAGTAAGCCAGGTTGTACAAGACAATCAGGGTAGCAATAATCGTAATATTGCGCACCGATAACTTAGCCGAGAAGAAGAAATACAAAAGTCCAATCACAAGGTAAAAGCGCAACTCATACACCAATGTCCAAGCAGTTTCTAAGAACTGATCTCCAAACAGAGCGGATGTTAGAAATATGCTTGCAAACCAGTCCCCAGTTACTGGGTGAAGTCCGGTCGCAGAGACGGCCAGTACCAATAGCAAAGCCAACCAGTAACCGGAATAAATACGCGCGCCTCGCATCAACAGAAAGCGCAGGCCGTTGCGCACTCCTGGCACCTTCTGACTGCAGGAGAGGCACATGATGTAGCCGCTCAAACAAAAGAAAACATCCACACCAAAAAAACCTTGCCCTAAAATTTTTTGTATGACAGGGTATTGAGAAAATGCATCTTTGGTGTGAAAAAGCAGAACAGCCAACGCGGCAAACGCCCTGAGCGCCTGAAGCCACTCCATCTGACGATGTGAACTATTAGATATTTCCATGGGTGTTTTTACAATAGTCAATGTCAGTGGCCTTAGTTTGAAATATCGATTAAAAAATGCATCGAATACGAGGGAGTCTCATGCAGGAAATATCGCTGGATTGTTCGTTGTCACTCAAAGCTCAGTGAGCACAGCACAGCCTAGGCTCCGAGCATCCTAAGAAAACTTAGCGCACAAAATTTGATCAACGTACAGTTGCCTTCAAAAAATGGTAACTCTCATCATTTAAGTCAACAGTTTAAAAATTAAATGAATTTGCAAGCCCCTCATAATTGGATGAGGCTCCAGAAGGGCGTACCACGAGGCACATGCCCCACCTACAACGCTTAGCGTCGACGCCAAAGACACGAAAAGTGGCTATCTGATTGGCCTCAACGACGTTGGCGATGAGAAATTTCAAGAAAATACTCTGCGCCCCCCTGCAACCGCTCGTCACTTTAGCGTAACAAATTGATTTCATTCATTGTATTTTTATAAAATTGACAAAAGGAGATTATCCACGGCCTTGGCTTTACGCTCGAACCAATCAAAGTGCATCGCTCAATTTCAATTTTTTGCACTAATTTGCGATTTTTAAAAGGCACAAAACTGGCCGCCCATCGCTTTCAGGCAGCATGTTCATTAGAATGCAGCGTTTGCCTGAACCCTCCCTTCTACGGGGCTTTGCCTGTGACCTACGAAAAAGAAACGCGCTTGCGGCGCACTTTCGCCATCATCTCTCACCCTGATGCGGGTAAAACCACGCTGACAGAAAAGCTGTTGCTGTTCTCTGGAGCGATCCAGATTGCCGGCGCAGTAAAAGGGCGAAAAGCCAGCCGCCATGCAACATCGGACTGGATGGAGATTGAGAAGCAACGGGGCATCTCGGTTGCCTCCTCGGTGATGCAAATGAGCTACCGCGACCACGTAGTCAACCTGCTCGACACCCCTGGACACAAAGACTTTTCGGAAGATACCTACCGCGTACTTACGGCCGTGGACTCCGTCTTGATGGTGATCGATGCAGCCAATGGTGTTGAAGCACAAACCCGCCGATTGATTGAAGTGTGCCGCCAACGCGACACCCCCATCATCACCTTCGTCAACAAAATGGACCGCGAAGTGCGCGATCCACTGGACATCTTGGACGAAGTCGAGCGTGAGCTGAAAATGCCTTGCTGCCCCATCACATGGCCAGTCGGGCAAGGCAAAAGCTTTGGAGGCATCATTAACATACAAACCCAAAGTATGACCGTATTCCAGTCTGGCAGTGACAAACGTCCGCAAGACTTTGAAAGCATTCCTTTAAGCGAAGTCGACAAACTGCGCGCGCGTTTTGGCCGCGCCTTTGACGATGCGCTCGAGAGCATGGAGCTGGCGCAAGGCGCCTCGGCTGAATGGGACCACCAAGCTTTCTTGGAAGGCAAACTGACCCCCGTGTTCTTTGGCTCAGGCGTGAACAACTTTGGTGTCATGGAAGTGCTTGACGCCGTGATCGACATGTCGCCACCACCAGGCCAACGCACCAGCCGCTTGATTGCCAAAAATGGAGATGTGACTGAAACCGTCATTGATCCAGCTGACAAACACTTCTCAGGCGTAGTGTTCAAGGTGCAAGCCAATATGGATGCCAATCACCGCGACCGCATTGCCTTTGTGCGTGTGGCCTCTGGCAAATACGCACCAGGCATGAAACTCAAAGTGCAGCGCACCACCAAAGAACTGCGTCCCACCAGCGTCGTGACCTTCATGAGCCAACGCCGCGAAGCCGTAGAAGAAGCTTACGCCGGCGACATCATCGGTTTTACTACCCATGGAGGCGTGCAATTGGGCGATACCATCACCGATGGCGCGAACCTGCAATTTACCGGCCTTCCCTTCTTCGCGCCAGAAATGTTTGCCGCAGTCGTGCTGAAAAACCCGCTGCGCACCAAACAACTGCAGCAAGGCTTGATGCAGCTCGGTGAAGAAGGCGCAATTCAAGTCTTCAAACCCGACGCTGGCGGTAATATGCTGCTGGGCGCGGTGGGTCAATTGCAATTTGAAGTGGTGCAACACCGCCTCAAGACCGAATACGACGCGGAAGTACGCCTGGAGCCTAGCCAGTACACCAGCGCACGCTGGATCAGCGCGCCCAATGCTGAAGAACTGCGCAAATTTGAAGCCGCCTATCCGCTGCGCATGGCGCACGATGCGGCCAATGCCCTGGCTTATATGTGCACCTCACCGTATGACGTGCGGCTTGCGCAAGAGCGGTTTCCGAAAATCACGTTTCACCCACTGCGAGAGCATGCAGGCTTAGAGTTACAAGCAGGATAAATACGATGAGTCGTGAGGGGACGAGATGAAGTTGGCAATACCAACAACCAACCAAGACCACCCAACTTGGGTATTGGTTCTATTCGGGCTGGGCTTGCCGCTGATTGTCTGTGCAGTACGTGCAGTGCCACTGCTATTGGACCTCTTCGTTCCTTTCGATACACAATACTCGTACCTACCACTAGCGAGAATGGCGCTAGATGATTTTGCCTCGCTTTGGCATAGCGAGCTAATGCTCAAAACAGCGCCAGGTGCCTATCTCTACATGGCTCTCATGCAAGCAGATATGGAGACCATCAAGGCCGGCAATCTTGCGATGTCAATGGGCATTACCATCTTGCTTTTTGATGCTCTGCGTCGCATGGCTGGCTGGGGAGCCGGCGCTCTGGCGGCGTGGTTATACGTGCTCTCGCCGGCCTTGCTTTTTTGGACGGTGTATCCTATGGGAGAACCGGTTTTTATCTTCTTGACCGGACTCTGGCTGTGGGCTTGCGTCTGGGCAACGCACCTCAATCAAGCCTCTAGGCGATTGCGTTGGCTTGCTATTGCTATTGGAGGGCTGGCTCTGGCTTGCGCGACACTCACACGTGGCACCTACCTGTATGGCATTCCAGTAGCAGCATTCTGCTTCGTGTTCCTTGCTTGGCGTAAACCCAACGAGCCTTTTTGGCGACCATTGGCATTCATCCATCTCATCGCGTTGGTGCTGGTCGGCTCCTTTGTGGCTCGGTCACACGTTGAGTTTGGCAAGCCCGTCATAGCGGCAGGTGCAGGAAATGCACTCTACTATGGCTTAAACCCGATCTATCATGGCGAAGATCTGCCTTTGTACGGTGCGGCCTTTGACGAGTATTACTTATTGGGCACAGCAAAGCAGCTCACTTTAGGTGCAGATGAGAAGCAAATGGCAGCCGTCAAACAAATGGTCCAAGACACCCCGCTGCCTCAGCTAGTGTCTTTAGGGCTGCACAAAGCACAAGCTTTATTGATTTACAGCACCTCACACCTGCGTAACTACACTGAACGCATCTGGCGTATCGCTTTACTCTGCTTTGGATTAGCTGGCTTTTGGTGGATGCGCCGCAACCCGATCACTTGGGTCATTGCAGGCGTGTTTGTTTACCAATGGCTTGTGCACATTCCTGCACTTTACACGCCGCGCTACAGCATTGCTGCTTTAGATTTGCCTTTGACATTTTTGGCGGCGCTAGGAGGCTGGAGCGCTTGGCATCAAAGCCATAAAAAACGTTTTTGGCTGTTGCTTGTATTGACGATTGTAGCTGTCACAGCAGGTGCCTACCATCAGCGCTATAGCGCAAAACTATTGCCTGATTTGAGCTCCGCCGAAGTCACTCCCGTTATTGAGGCAAACTCCAACGAGATAACAGTGACGGCACTGAATCAGTCCCCACTGCAACAACAAGCAATATCAAACGATCGGCAATTCACGATTGAATGGAAGATCGATCCGTTAATTTTAAACGGTGAGATGCTACTTCACCTTGAAAACCTGACAATCAGCAAATCCTGTAAAAAATTATGGATCTCAGTAACCAGAAGCTCAGGTGAAATACTAGAAACAGAAACATCATTAAGAGGATTAAAGCCCGGAAAAAATTTCAATTGGGGATTTGGTCACTTATATAGCCAAAATCCAATAATCTCGATGCAAATGAAGTTTCAATGCAAGACAAACACCGCAATCGAATTCAGCAAATTAGCAATTATTAAAGCGAGTTCAGGGCATCGCTACAGAGACAAAAGCGTTTACAAATAAGAGTAATGGCCAAAAGAGCTTCGCACTGCAATAGCACTAGCGCCCACTCCAAAAATAAATAATTACCGACAATGAAAAGTAAAAATATTTCAGCTGTGCACAGCAATAATTTTGACTTTATAAGAATAATTGCTGCCCTAGCCGTTCTCTACAGCCATCATTTTGCCTTGACTGCGCAAATGGAGCCTTCTTTCTTTGGATTACACAGTTTGGGAGGCGCTGCTGTTCTGGTGTTTTTCGTTGTCAGTGGCTATTTAGTGACAGCAAGCTGGTACAACGACCCAAATATTTTTAGATTCGCTTGGCGCCGAGCATTAAGAATTTGGCCTGCATTAACCCTTGTTGTTGCATGCACCGCCTTCATTTTGGGACCAATCGTAACCAGCTTACCTTTGCAAGATTATTTTACCCACAGAGCGACATATGACTACTTCCATATTTTAAGAATGAATATAGTCTTTGTTTTACCAGGTGTTTTCGAAAACAACCCCTACCCCCTAGGTGTCAACGGCTCTTTATGGACCATTCCGCTGGAAGTGCGCTGCTATATCGTTCTCGCTGCACTCGGCCTTTTTGGGCTCTTAAAGAATAAATACATCTTCCTTGGGTCCATTGTTGCATACATGATTTGGTTCACGCTTAAAAGCAGTGCAGACATTTATCAAAAAATTCATTACGCTAGAGAATTTAGTGCTTTTTTCCTTGCAGGCGCAGGATTATTCGCCTTAAAAGAACACTGGCAAAAAAAACCTAGGGTTGTCTTGGCACTATGCATCATCATAGCCACAATCCTTTGGAGCATCGGGTGGCGCTATATGGCTGCCTGGGTATTTGTGCCATATGCAATTATTTTTTTTGGAACCAGCAACACACGCATCATTAATCAATTTGGCAGATGGGGCGATCCATCCTATGGCATCTACTTAATTGCATACCCTATCCAACAAACCGTCATCAAGTATCTTTGGCCAAGCTGGGGATTCTGGGAGACGATGGCAATATCCGCACTCATTACAGTGTGCCTAGCCTACCTGTCGTGGAACTACATTGAAAAATGGTTTTTAAAATTCAAACCAAAGAGAAAAAAATAACATGAAGAATTCAATATTTTCTCGATCATTCATTGCGATTTTTTTATTTCTGACATTAATTTATTCTTTATGGATGCTGGCCTTTTGGCCTGGAGTATTTGGACAAGACAGTCTAGCAATACTTCTAGAAGTAGATACAAAAAGAGAATTTCAATCCGGAAAACCACCATTCTGGTTCTTGCACACTTACATATTCTACGGGCCAACCAAGCTAGTAGAAATTCCAATCATCGTACAAATCACATTATGCATCTTTATTTTCTCCAGAATACTAGCATGGATGTACTCTAACAATTTAAAAAAATCATTCATTTTTAGCATTATTTTCATAGCTTGCGGGCCAAGCGTCATCTACTACGTCTCCAGTCTTTATTCTGACGGTATTTATGCAGTATGTCTATCAGGCTTAATGTTTGAAGTATGGCGGTGCTGCAAGAATAAGAAAATTGATCTGACATCAGGAATCATGCTATTTGCCTGCATCCCTTATGCCATATTTTCAAGACCGAATGGCATATTAAACATATCTATCATTGTCATACTATTTGTATTTTTGAGAGGACTAGAAAGAAAAAAGGCCATCGCCTTGTTCACGCCATGGCTAGCGATAGGAGTTACAGCAAGCGTTCTATTTCCAATAAAGCACCCCATTGGAACAATATTTCCAATGGCCTTATACGAAACCGTTGGATTCCTAGAACATCGCCCCATGGGCAACTGGGAAAGGAATGAGCCTCGCGTTACAGAAAAAACAGTACAAGCGCTCACATCAAGCGGCAAAACACTAGAGCATATATCGCAATTTTACGATCATTATTATTGGGATCCATTGATTTTCTTTCCAGATGGACCTGCTCTATTAAGCCTCCCTGAAAATAGTAAAAAAAGGATCATTAAAGAGTTTTTTAAATACAACTTATGGCACAACTTCCCAGCATTCGCTGCCAGTAGGGTAAACATATTCTTCCATGCAACTCTGGCCATGGGTGGAATTCCGGGCCCAACCAATGCCGACAATGTTTTACACCAAACACAAGCAATTTCAAGTATTCGACCAATTGAATTTATTACGAATCAATATTTAGATAAGTATTTTTCTTTTTCTGAAAGGCACCATGGATTCATATGGGCGCCATGGATAGGCTACCTCACCATCATCATCGCGCTCATTATCAGCTTTAGCAAGCGAGCCACATTGGAAGCAAGCATTATTTCAGTTTATGCCATCCAATTTCTTGCCGTCTTCATATTCTCCATCGCAGGAGAATATCGTTACTTGCTGTCTTTCTTTACAGCTCCTTTAGTGACATTACCCATTATTTCTTATCTAAGAGGAACCTCTCAAAACCCAACGAAAGCCGAGA